>QLTU01000005.1 GCA_003268905.1 Acidovorax defluvii | reverse complement strand
GTGCCTGGGCTGGCGTACTCCGCATGAGGTGTTCTATGGGCTGGAGATCACTCCGCTTAGACTTGAGACTCGCGCACTTCGTACTTGAATCCGCGTTAAAACATGCCGCCAAGGCATATCTAACAAGCGCATATAGCTATGACTTTAATAGCAATCATTCTGGCCACCCTGGCTGCGGGTATCGGCAGCGTCTGGCTGGCAGCGCTGCTGATGGGGGTGGGGCTCAAGGGGGGCGGCGCCAGTGTGGGGCCGCAGCGCCTGCTCAGCCTGGCGGCAGGCGCCCTGCTGGCCACCGCCTTCATGCACCTGTTGCCCGAGGCGTTTGAAAGCCATGTCGATGCCCACGACCTGTTTGCCACGCTGCTGGTGGGCCTGGTGTTTTTCTTTTTGCTCGACAAGGCCGAGCTCTGGCACCACGGCCACGAACACAGCCACGAACACAGCCACGGGCTGCCATCCGCCGCCGGGCACGGCGCGACCGGGCATGACCACGCTGCGCAAGTGCAGCAGGGGCGCGCACATACACATACCCACCCGCACGCGCACGACCACGCCGCCGCTCATGCCCATGCCCACTCTCACCACCATGGCCCCAAGGCCGGTGGCTGGGCGGTGCTGACCGGCGACAGCGTGCATTGCTTTGGCGACGGCATCCTGATTGCCTCGGCCTTCATGGCCGACCTGCGGCTGGGGGTGATTGCCGCGTTTTCGGTGCTGGCGCACGAGGTGCCCCACCACATGGGCGACCTGGTGGTGCTGCGCCAGACCAGCCCGAACCGGCGCATGGCGCTGGTCAAGGTCTCGCTGGCCGGGGCCGTAACGGCCCTGGGTGGGCTGGTGGGGTATTTTCTGGTGGGGCAGCTGCACGACTGGCTGCCGTACTTTCTGGCCGTGGCCTCCAGCAGCTTTGTCTATGTGGCCCTGGCCGATCTGATTCCGCAACTGCAAAAGCGCCTCTCGGCGCGCGAGACCATGGCCCAGATCGTCTGGCTCCTGGTGGGCATGGGCCTTGTGATGCTGGTGAGCGGCGCGGCGCATGTCCACTGATACGGGTTTGCGTTCCACCGCATGACGTCGCTGGGTCGCCTTGTCGTGCCAAAGCACTGCCTGCAGCTCCCCGCCCATGTATCCGGTTCAAGGCAAATCCGTATGAGGCCAATGGTTTGAGGCCACCCATGAAATGGAGGCGGCCCAACCTGTAGCCGCCATGCAAGGGCCGCCCCGCCGCACGGGCGGCCTTCCCCTGGGGGGAAGGCGCGCAGCGACTCAGGGGGGGCTGTCTATCCCGCCAGCTCCTCGCGCACTGCCGCCACCTGCCGGCGCGACACCATCAGCAGCTCGGTCAGCCCCTGCAGGCGCACGGCCCAGCCTTCACCTTCGTCGGGGTCGTAGTGCTTTTCGAGTGCGCGCACGGCGCGGCGTGCCACCAGGGCGTTGCGGTGGATGCGCAAAAAGCGCGGGGCGAACTTGGCTTCCAGCTCGCTCAGTGAGCCGTCCATGATGTAGCTGCGCGTGGCGGTGCGCACGGTCACGTACTTCTGCTCGGCCTTGAAATACAGCACCTCGGCCAGGGGCAGGCGCTCGGTGCGGCCGCGGTCCTGGATGACCAGGGTTTCGCCGTCGGCGGCGCTGGCGGCACTGTGCGCGCCGGTGGCGACGGCGGGTGCGCCCCGCCGGTGGCTGCGCTGGGCCTTGGTCAGGGCCTGCAACAGGCGCTCGCGCCGCACGGGCTTGGTGAGGTAGTCCACGGCGTCGAGTTCAAAGGCGCTCACGGCATGGTCGGCATGGGCGGTCACAAACACCACGGCAGGCGGGTGGGGCAGGGCCTGCACGGCGTGGGCCAGGCACAGGCCGTCCTGGCCGGGCATGTGGATGTCCAGCAGCAGCAGGTCGAAGGCCCGCCCGCCCGTGGGGGTGAGCTGCGCCAGGGCCTCGCCCGTGTTGGCGGCTTCGGCCACCGTGGTGCGCACGGTGTCCTGGCAATCGCCCAGCAAGGTGCGCAGTCGGCTGCGGGCCAGGGCTTCGTCGTCAACGATGAGGATGTTCATGGGCGGGAGCGGCGGGGGGTGGCGGTTCGGGGTGCGTGCACAGGGGCGGCTGGCTTTGGTGCGCTGGGGGCCGGCAGGGTGATGCGCACCTGGTACAGGCCATCCTGCACACCCGCGCTGAACTCGCCCTGCACATCATGCAGCAGCGCCAGCCGGGCACGCACGTTGGCCAGCGCAATGCCGTGGCCCTTGGTGGCGGGCTCGTCGCCCTGGCCGTTGTTGCCTTCCTTGGAGGGCAGGGTGTTGGTGATGCGCACCACCACGCGGCTGCCGCGCAGCTCGGTCAGCACGCGCAGCTTGCCGCCGCGCGCGCTGGGCTCCACGCCGTGCTTGACGGCGTTTTCCACCAGCGGCTGCAGCAGCAGCGGGGGCAGGCGGGCGTTGTTGGTGCGCGGGTCCAGGCTCCACTGCACCTGCAGGCGCTTGCCAAAGCGCACTTCTTCGATGGCCAGGTAGCGGCGCGCCAGCGTGATCTCTTCGGCCAGCGTGACGGCTTCGCCCTGCTCCACCAGCGCGTGGCGGAACAGGTCGCTCAGGTCTTCGAGCAGCGATTCGGCCTTGGCAGGCTCTTCGCGCACCAGGGCAATGGCGCTGTTGAGCGTGTTGAACAGAAAGTGGGGGCGGATGCGCGACTGCAATTCGGTCAGGCGCGCCGTGGTGGCTGCCGGGGTGCGCCCGCGTGCGCGCATCACCAGGGCCGCCACCAGCGCCGCCGACAGCAGCGCGCCGCTGGCCGCGCTGGCCAGCCAGGGCGGCTGCTCGGCCACGCCCACCAGGGTCAGCATGGCGCAGGCATACAAACCGGCAAGGGCGCCCAGCACCACACCCGCCGCAAACTGGCCATTGGTTCCGAGGCGCTGCAGCAGGGTCTTGAGGCTGCAGGCGGCAATCAGCCAGACCAGCGTGGCGGGCAGGGCGCCCCCGGTCAGCAGCGACACGCGCGCAAGCCACTCCAGCAGCGTGCTGGCGCCATACATGGCGCCCACGCCCAGCACGATTTCCACAAACAGCACGGCGCGCAGCACCACGCCCACATGGCAGGCATCGAACACCAGCGCCCGCTGCACGGGAGCGCGTGGGCGGGGCCTTGCGGGCGCCGTTTCCAGCTCCAGGGGCTGGGTCGATAAAATTTGCTTGTTTTGCATTGAGGCATCCGGGTGTTCCGGGTGTCAGTTCCACCCGATTATTGCCCTGCCATGCCCACCAGCCAAGCCACGACCCCCTCCCACAACCAGCTCGACACCAAGGCGCAGGCGTGGTCCGCACTGTTTTCCGAGCCCATGAGCGACCTGGTCAAGCGCTACACCTCCAGCGTGTTTTTTGACAAGCGCCTGTGGCAGGCCGACATCGCGGGCAGCCTGGCGCACGCCGAAATGCTGGCCGCGCAGGGCATCATCTCTGCCTCCGACCACGCCTCCATCCAGCGTGGCATGGCGCAAATCACCTCTGAGATCGAGTCCGGCGCCTTTGAATGGAAGCTCGACCTGGAAGACGTGCACCTGAACATCGAGGCGCGCCTGACCCAGCTGGTGGGCGACGCCGGCAAGCGCCTGCACACCGGCCGCAGCCGCAACGACCAGGTGGCCACCGATGTGCGCCTGTGGCTGCGCGGCGAGATTGACCTGATTGGCGACCTGCTCAAGGAACTGCAGGTGTCGCTGGTCGATGTGGCGGCGCAGAACGTCGAGGTGATCCTGCCCGGCTTTACCCACCTGCAAGTCGCCCAGCCCGTGAGTTTTGGTCACCACATGCTGGCCTATGTGGAAATGTTTGCCCGCGACGCCGACCGCATGGCCGACGTACGCCGCCGCACCAACGTGCTGCCGCTCGGGTCAGCAGCGCTGGCCGGCACCACCTACCCGCTGGACCGCGAGCGCGTGGCAAAAACGCTGGGCATGGTGGACGCCAGCGGCCACCCCGTGGTGTGCCAGAACAGCCTGGACGCCGTGAGCGACCGCGACTTCGCCATCGAGTTCACCGCCGCCGCCAGCCTGTGCATGGTGCACGTCAGCCGTCTGTCTGAAGAACTCATCATCTGGATGAGCCAGAACTTCGGTTTCATCAAGATCGCCGACCGCTTCACCACCGGCAGTTCGATCATGCCGCAGAAGAAGAACCCCGACGTGCCGGAACTGGCGCGCGGCAAGACCGGCCGCGTGGTCGGCCACCTGATGGGCCTGATCACCCTGATGAAGGGCCAGCCCCTGGCCTACAACAAGGACAACCAGGAAGACAAAGAGCCGCTGTTTGACACGGTCGATACGCTCAAGGACACGCTGCGTATCTTTGCCGAAATGGTGGGCGGCCAGATCAACCCCGCCACGGGCAAAAAAGAAGGCGGCATCACCGTCAACGCGCCCGCCATGGAGCAGGCGGCACTGCGCGGCTACGCCACCGCCACCGACCTGGCCGACTACCTCGTGAAGAAGGGCCTGCCCTTCCGTGACGCGCACGAAACCGTGGCCCATGCCGTGAAGGCAGCCACCACCCATGCGTGTGACCTGTCGGAGCTGCCGCTGGCCGTGCTGCAGGGCTTTCACCCGCAGATCGAAAAAGACGTGTACGAAGCCTTGAGCCTGCGCGGCTCGCTCAACGCGCGCAACACGCTGGGCGGCACGGCGCCCGCGCAGGTGCGCGCGCAGATTGCGCGCCACCAGGCGCGTCTGGCGGCCTGACGGGGTTTGAATGAAATAGGGCTTTTGCGCATACCGGGATTGCGCAAGCCGCTCTTTATTCAATAGCATTCGAGTGTGCCTGGGGCAGGGCGTGACCGCCTTGCCTTACCGGTTTGCCGCCTGCGTGCCGGCATTGGTTTCGCGTTCTCCGCCCGGTTTTCTCATGAGGAGTTGGATATGTCCTTGCGTCGCACCGTTGTTTCACGTGCCCTGCGCGGCATGGCCGTTCTGGCAGCCGGCCTGGCCGTGTCTGCCGCCATGGCCCAGCCCAAACCCCTGCGCATCCTGGTGGGTTTTCCGCCCGGTGGCGGCACGGATGCGATTGCGCGCACGCTGTCCGAGCGCCTTGCGGACGCCCTGGGCGTGGCGGTGGTGGTGGACAACCGGCCCGGCGCTGGCGGACAGATTGCCGCACAGGTGCTCAAGGCATCGCCGCCCGACGGCACCACGGTGTTTCTCACACACGACCACACCATCTCCATCCTGCCGCTGGTAGTGAAGAACCCCGGCTACCAGCCCGACCACGACTTTGTGCCCGTGGGCGGCTTTGCTACCTTTGTGAATGCTTTTGCCGTGTCGGGCGGCACCCCGGCCACGGGCTTTGGCGACTATGTGCAGTGGGTGCGCACGCAGGGCGGTGGCAAGGGCGCCGTGGGCATTCCGGCGCCTGCGTCCACCCCCGAGTTTTTGGTGAAGGTGGTGGGTGAAAAATTCCAGCTTGATCTGGTGTCGGCTCCCTACCGAGGCGCTGCGCCCATGATGGCCGACATGCTGGGCAACCAGATCAGTGCGGGCGTGGGCTCGGTGCAGGACTTCATGGAAAACCACAAGGCCGGCAAGCTGCGCGTGGTGGCGGTGCTGGGTACCAAGCGCCAGGCGGCCATGCCCCAGGTGCCCACGTTCGACGAGCTGGGTCTCAAGGGGTTTGAAGACCTGCCGTATTACGGCTTCTATGCCCCGGACGGCACCTCGCAAAAATTCATCACACAGTTCTCGGTGGCGCTGGCCAAGGTGGTGGCCGAGCCCGAGGTGCGCCACCACCTCACCGCCATGGGCCTCACCGTGGGCTTCATGACACCGCAGCAACTGGCCACGCGCGAGCACGCCTACACCGAAGCCTGGCGCCGCATCATCAAGACCAGCGGGTTTGTGCCGCAGTAAGCCTGTCGGGGCGGGGGGCAGCACGAGGTTCGCAGATTTAAGTAAAAATAGCTGCTAGCGCTTGATGGATAAGCGCTAGCAGCTATTGTTGTTATAGCGTATGCCCGCCACCATGGCAGCGGGCATACCGGCGTGCACAACAGCGGGCATTTGCTCTGGCGTCACAGCATGGCTTCGCGCTGCTGCTCGGCGCGCGATGCGCCAATGGCGGTTTCCACCTTTTTCACTTCTTCGGGCGGCGGCAGCACGGCGGGCATGCCCAGCGCCTCGATGGCGAGCTCGCGGCTCCAGCCCTTGGTGTGGTACAGGTGGTGGTCTTCCTGCTTTTCGACTGCTTCGTGCGCGGCTTTCAGGGCCTTGCCCAGGTCGCCGGTGGCCACTTCAGCCACCTTGCCCAGCAGCTCCCAGTTGGCGTGGTCCTTGGTTTCGGCGTGCACCACGCATTCGGCAGCCACGAGCTGTGCCGCCGCCGGGTCCGCGCCCTTTTTGGCCATCTGCATGGCCTTCACCAACGATTCGCCGATGTGCTTGACCACCTGGCGTGTGGGCGTTTGCGTGTCGGGGTTTAGACCCAGTGTCTCGCACAGGCTGCGCACCACCTTCTGGTGGGTGAGCGTCTCTTGCAGATATTCCTCCCATTCCTCTTTCAGGTCGGGGTTGATGGCGCAGGCGATAGCGGTGCGGTACACCTGCTCCCCGCCCAGTTCGGTTTCCATCATCTGGATGACCAGGTCGTTGAGTTGCTGGCTGTCGTAGCGGGCTTTGGACATGGGATCTCCTTGGGTTGCTGTGGTGGGGGTAAACGGATGCGGCCTGGTTCAGGCCAGCGTGCGCACCTGGGGCTCGCGGTCCCACTGGCGGGTCTGGGCGGCGGCGATGAAGCCCTGCACATCGGCCGGGTCCACCACGCCTGCATCGGGTTCGATGCCACCGGCCTGCAGGATGGCCTGTGTGCCCTTGCAGGCGGCAATGGCCTTGAGGTGACCAAAGGCATCGCGGAACCAGTCCACGGCCGCGGCCTCCTTGGCCAGCACGGCGCCCATGTCGGGCGACAGCACCGAGGCCACGGCGTCAAAAACCACGGAAGGCGTTCCAGCGAGCTGGCCGTCGGCGGGCAGCAGGGTGCCGCCTTTCAGCACCGCACCGCCCACCTTGGGCGCCACGATCTTCACCGTGGCGCCGGCCTTTTCCAGCGCCTTGCGAAGGTTGGCCACCGAGGTGCCGTTGGACCCATCGGCCACCAGGATGCCGACGCAGCGCCCCTGCAGCGTGGGTTTCATGCGGTCGATGATGCGCAGTGCGGGCGACAGCGGCAGGTCCTGCACGGGTTCTGCTGCGGGCGGCGCAGGTGGCAGGGTTTGCATGCCCAGGCCGTCGGCCACGCGCTGGGCGAGTTCGGGGTCCACATGCTGCAGGTGGCCCACCACGGCCTCCCGCACATGGGGCGTGCCCACCTTGGACAGCTCGAACACCGTGGCCGACGCCAGGTGGGCCTGCTCCAGCGGACTCTGGCTGCGGTAAAACATGCGCGCCTGGCTGTAATGGTCGGCAAAACTCTCGGCGCGCACGCGGCCTTTCACACCATCATCGGCCTGGGCAAAGTGACGAAAGCCCAGCGCCTGCGAGGCGCGCGGGCTGTCGGCCTGCAGGCTGCTGGGCTCGTAGTTCACGCGGCCCTTGGGCACCTGCATCTGCATGTGGCCATCGCGCTGGTTGTCATGGAAAGGGCACTTGGGTGCGTTGATGGGGATCTGCGCAAAGTTGGGCCCGCCCAAGCGCGACAGCTGGGTGTCGAGGTACGAGAACAGGCGGCCCTGCAGCAGCGGGTCGTTGCTGAAGTCGATGCCGGGGGGCACGTTGGCGGGGCAAAAGGCCACCTGCTCGGTCTCGGCAAAAAAGTTGTCGGGCCAGCGGTTGAGCACCATGCGGCCAACAGGTTGCAGCGGGATCAGCTCTTCGGGGATGAGCTTGGTCGGGTCGAGGTGGTCGAACGGAAAGTCTTGCGCATCCTCATCGGTAAAGAGCTGCACCGACAGCTCCCACTCGGGGAAGTCGCCCGCCTCGATGGACTCGAACAGGTCGCGGCGGTGAAAGTCGTTGTCGGCCGATTGCAGCTTGACGGCCTCGTCCCACACGGTGGACTGGATGCCCAGCTTGGGGCGCCAGTGGAACTTCACAAACGTGCTTTCGCCCGCCGCGTTCAGCAGGCGAAAGCTGTGCACGCCAAAGCCTTCCATCATGCGCAGGCTGCGTGGCAGGGTGCGGTCACTCATGGCCCACATCACCGTGTGCAGGGTTTCGGGCATCAGCGAGACGAAATCCCAGAACGTGTCGTGTGCGCTGGCGGCTTGCGGAAAGCCCCGGTCGGGCTCCATCTTCACGGCGTGCACCAGGTCGGGGAACTTCATCGCGTCCTGAATAAAGAACACGGGGATGTTGTTGCCCACCAGGTCCCAGTTGCCTTCGGGCGTGTAGAACTTCACGGCAAAGCCACGCACGTCACGCGGCGTGTCCACCGAGCCCGCGCCACCGGCCACGGTGGAAAAGCGCGTGAACACGGGCGTTTGCACGCCCACTTCGGTCAGCACCTTGGCGGTGGTGTATTGCTTGAGCGAATGCGTCAGCTCAAAAAAGCCGTGCGCCGCCGAGCCGCGCGCATGCACGATGCGCTCGGGGATGCGCTCGTGGTCAAAGTGCGTGATCTTCTCGCGCAGGACGAAGTCTTCGAGCAGCGTGGGGCCGCGGGGCGCAGAGCGCAGCGAGTTCTGGTTGTCTGCCACGGGAATGCCCTGTTGCGTGGTCAGCACCGGGTGGGTGCCCTTGGCCTGCTGCTGCAACTCGCCTGCGTTGCCGCGGAAGCTGTCGGCCTGGGTGGAAGACGGTTTGGCTGCGGGCGACCTGGTGGCCGCGCTGCGCGGGGTGGGGGTTCGGGCCATGGGTGCTCCTGTGAGGGTGCTGGACAAGGGGTTCTGGACAGGCGCTTATCTTTGTGCCGCGCAAAGTCATGTGGCGTAGGACGCCGCCCCATGGATCCGTCGTCGCCGTTTATCGAAACGCCACCGGCGGCGGGCCGCGCGGGCAACACGTAAGCGCATGCAACGCCACATGGTCTGTCGTGCCGTTTTGTTACCCTTGCCCCTACCTTCGGAGGGGAACGCGTGAACGCAAAAAAATGGATGGTGGCTGCCAGCCTGGCGCTGATGGCGTGGGGCGCGCACGCCCTGCAGATCTCCCACTTTTCGCCGCAGGGCGAGGTGGCGCGCGTGCGCCAGATGGTGGTCAAGTTCGACGCGGCGGCCGTCCGCTTTGGCGACCCCAAGGCGCCGGCCCCCCTGAACCTCAGTTGCAGCGATGCCGCCGCCACCCAGGGCACGGGCCGCTGGACCAGCGAGCGCGAATGGGTCTTCGACTTTGACAACGACCTGCCGCCCGGTGTGCGCTGCACCGCCACTACAAAATCAGGGTTCAAATCGGCCTCTGGCGCTTTATTGACGGGCGCAATTAGCTATCAATTTAATAGTGGTGGCCCGTTTGTCCGGAGCGTGCGGCCCGGCACCTACGAAGAGATCGACGAAGAACAGTTTTTTGTGCTGCAACTGAACGGACCGGCCACGCTGGCCAGCGTGCAGGCCAACGTGTGGTGCGCCGTGGAAGGGGTGGGCGAGCGCGTGCCGGTGCGGCTGATCGAGGGCGACCAGCGCAGCGAAATGCTGAAATCGCTGGGGCTGGAGCAGCGCGCGCTCAAGGATCCGCTGCAATTTGTTTCGCTGGCCTGCAACCGGCGCCTCACCTCGGGCTCGCGGCTGCAGCTGGTGTTTGGCAAAGGCGTGGCCACGCCCAGTGGCGTGCCCAACGCGGTGGAAAAGCGCTTTGACTACAAGGTGCGCCAGCCTTTTGCCGCCGAGTTCAGTTGCGAGCGCGAGAACGCCCAGGCCGCCTGCCTGCCGATTCGGCCGCTGCAACTGGCCTTCAATGCGCCCGTGCCGCGCAAGCTGGCAGCCGCCATCCGCCTGAAATCGCCCACCGAAACCCTGCAGCCGCGCCTGGACGGTGGCGCCGAAGGCCCGCAGGCCGATGCCCTGGTGAACAGCGTGCAGTTTGCCGCGCCCCTGGCCGAAAACGCGGCCTTCACGCTGGAGCTGCCCAAGAATTTCAAGGACGCCTCGGGCCGTACGCTGCGCAACGCCGACAACTTTCCGCTGAAGGTGGCCACGGGCGGCATGCCGCCGCTGGCCAAGTTTGCGGCGGCGCCGTTTGGTGTGGTGGAGCGCTTTGCCGAAGGCCCGGCCGCCGACAAGCCCCCCGCGCTGCTGCCCGTCACGCTGCGCAATGTCGAGGCAGCCCTGCGTGTGCAGGCGCTGCAGCCGGGCACGGCCAACCCCAAGGCCCCCGCAGGCAAGGTCAGCACCCTCAAGCCCCGCACCGATGCCGACATCATTGCCTGGTTCAAAAAGGTGCACCGCTACAACAGCCATGTGGTGGACCGCAAAGAGGCGCGCAAGGACATCACCGGCCCGCTGCCCCCGGTGCTGGACAAAGACATCGACAAGGACTACGTGCAGTCGCGCATGCTGTCGCTGCTGGCTGGCAAGGGCGGGGTCAAGACGCTGGACCTGCCCAAGCCCGCCAGCAATGACCCGCGCCCGTTCGAGGTAGTGGGCATTCCGCTGGCTCCGGGCTTCCATGTGGTGGAGATCGCCTCGCAAAAGCTGGGCGCCTCGCTGCTCGATGAACGCCATGGCGATGCGCGCACGATGTTTGTGCGCACTTCGGCACTGGTCACCAATCTGGGCGTGCATTTCAAGCTGGGCCGCGAAAATGCGCTCGCCTGGGTCACCACGCTCGACAAGGGCCAACCCGTGCCAGGCGCCACGGTGCGTGTATCCGACTGCCGCGGCAACGAACTGGCCAACGCCTTGACGGACGCGCAGGGCATTGCCCGCATCGAAGGCCTGTCGTCCGACCCCAGCCGCTGCAACGACGGGGGCGACTATGGCGAAGGCGGCAGCGCCTATTTTGTGAGTGCGCGCCAGACAGGCGCCGACGGCGTGGAGGACATGGCCTTTACCTGGAGCGACTGGCAGCGTGGCATTGAGCCCTGGCGCTTTAACGTGCCCACCAGCACCGATGCCCGCCCCGACGAGCGCGCCCACACCATTTTTGACCGCACGCTGCTGCGTGCGGGCGAAACGGTGTCGATGAAGCATGTGCTGCGTTCTGAAACACGCCAGGGCTTTGCCTTGCCCACCGCGCGGCCCGACACGCTGGTCATCACCCATGTGGGCAGCGGCCAGCAATTTACCCAGCCGCTGGCATGGCGCAATACCGCCACGGGCGGCCTGAGCGCCCAGAGCAGCTTTGCCGTGCCGCCAGCGGCCAAGCTGGGGGTGTACCAGGTGGAGCTGCGCAACGATGCCAGCACCGGCCGCGGCTTCGGCTCGGGCGAATTTCGGGTGGAAGAGTTCCGCCTGCCCGTGCTGCAGGGCCGCATCACGCCCAGCGACAAGAAGGCCCTGGTGCATGTGCGCTCGGTGCCCACCGATGTGCAGATCAGCTACGTGGCCGGTGGCGGAGCGGCCAACC
Organism: Acidovorax defluvii; assembly: GCA_003268905.1. Classification (GTDB taxonomy): domain Bacteria; phylum Pseudomonadota; class Gammaproteobacteria; order Burkholderiales; family Burkholderiaceae_C; genus Acidovorax; species Acidovorax defluvii. Next base: position 209,609 of record QLTU01000005.1, on the reverse strand, counting down.
TGCCGGTGCGCGTGTCGGCCCTGGTGCGCGGCAAAGCCCTGCACTACAGCGACTACGAGGCGTTCAGCTTCAGCCCCCCGCGCAAGCGCGAGCAAGGGAGTGCCCGCAGTGACGACGAGGAGGCCACGGCCAGCCAGGATGCGCGCGTGATTGCCGACAAGCTGCCGCTCACGCTGGACCGCAGTGGCGCGGGCAAGCTCACCATCGACAACGTGCCCCAGGCGCGCCAGCCGCAGGAGCTGCTGCTCGAAGCCACCTACGCCGACCCCAATGGCGAAGTGCAGACGATTCGCAGCACCCAGACGCTGTGGCCCGCCGCTGTGGTGGCCGGCATCAAGACCGAGGGCTGGGTGTCGGCCCGCCAGAAGATCCGCTTCCAGGCGCTGGCGCTGCAGCACGATGGCAAGGCCGCCCCCGACACCAGCTTGCAGGTGCAGGCCATTGCGCGCATCACCACCACCACGCGCAAGCGCATGGTGGGAGGCTTTTACAGCTACGACAACCACACCGAAACCAAGGACCTGGGCACCGTGTGCACCGGCAAGAGCGACAGCCGCGGCCTGCTGCTGTGCGAGGCCAGGCTCGACGAGGCCGGCGAGGTGGAGCTGGTGGTAACGGCCACCGACCGCGATGGCAACACCAGCGAGGCGGCATCGTCGGTGTGGGTCACGCGCCAGGGCGAGTTGTGGTTTGGCGGCGAGGACCACGACCGCATCGATCTGTTGCCCGAGAAGAAAAGCTACCAGATCGGCGAGACCGCCAGGTTCCAGGTGCGCATGCCGTTTCGCTTTGCCACGGCCCTGGTGGCGGTGGAGCGCGAGGGCATCATCGACACGCAGGTGGTGCAGCTCAACGGCCAGGACCCCACGGTGAGCCTGAAAGTGCAGCCCGACTGGGGGCCCAACGTGTACGTGAGCGTGCTGGCCCTGCGCGGCCGCCTGCGCGAGGTGCCGTGGTACAGCTTCTTCACCTGGGGCTTCAAGGCACCGCGCGAATGGTGGACGTCGTTCTGGTACGAGGGCAAGGAATACCAGGCGCCCACGGCGCTGGTGGATTTGTCCAAGCCCGCGTTCCGCCTCGGCCTGGCCGAGATCCGCGTGGGCACGCAGGCCCACCAGATCGACGTGAAGGTGACGGCCGACAAGGAGACCTACGCCGTGCGGGGCAAGGCGCAGGTCACCATCACGGCCAAGCTGCCCGGGGGCAAGCCCGCCGCCCACGCTGAGGTGGCGCTGGCCGCCGTGGACCAGGCCCTGCTGGAGCTGATGCCCAACACCAGCTGGAACCTGCTCGAAGCCATCCTGCAGCGGCGCAGCTGGGGCGTAGAAACCTCCACCGCACAGATGGAGATCATCGGCCGCCGCCACTATGGCAAAAAGGCCGTGCCCGCGGGCGGTGGCGGGGGCAGGGCGCAGACGCGCGAGCTGCTCGACACCTTGCTGTTGTGGGAGCCTGCCATCAAGCTTGATGCCAACGGCCAGGCCAAGGTGACGGTGCCGCTCAACGATGCATTGACTACCTTCAAGATCGTGGCGGTGGCCGATGCATCCACTGGCCTGTTCGGCACGGGCAGCACGAGCATCCGCGCCACGCAAGACCTGCAGATCATCAGCGGCCTGCCGCCGCTGGTGCGCGAGGACGACCAGTTCCGTGCCCAGATCACGCTGCGCAACACCACCAAGGCGGCGATGAAGGTGGAGGTGGCACCGCGCGCCACGCTGCTCGATTTGAAGCCGCAAAGCATCGATATCCCGCCCGGAGAGGCGCGCGAGGTGGCGTGGAGCGTGACGGCACCAGCGCAACTGGCGCAGACCCGCGCCCAGGCCATCCTGTGGGAGATCGAAGCCAAAGACCAGGTCAGCGGCGCGCGCGACGCCCTCAAGGTCAGCCAGAAGCTGATCCCGGCCGTGCCGCTCACGGTGCAGCAGGCCACTCTGGTGCAGGTGGAGGGCAGCTTCAACCTGGATGTGAATCCGCCCGCCGACGCCTTGCCGGGCCGGGGCGGCCTGAAGATTTCGCTGCAGCCCAAGCTGGCCGAAGGCCTGCCCGGCGTGCGCGACTGGTGGGCGCGCTACCCCTTTGCCTGCCTGGAGCAAAAGACCAGCAAAGCCGTGGGCCTGCGCGACGGCGCGCTGTGGCAAACCGTGGTGGCGCAACTGCCCACCTACCTTGATGGCGACGGCCTGGCCAACTACTTCCCGCCGCGCGATGGCGACAGCAACCGGGGCAGCGACACGCTCACCGCTTACCTGCTGGCCACCGCGCATGAGGCAGCCAGCATCAACCCCGCGTTTGCACTGCCCGATGTGGCCCGTGCACCCATGGAGCGTGGCCTGATCGCGTTTGTGGAAGGCCGCGTCGAGCGCAACTTCTGGAGCCCGCGCAAAGACCTCGACATGCGCAAGCTCGCGGCCATCGAGGCGTTGTCTCGCTACGGCAAGGCGCAGGGCCGCATGGTCAGCAGCATCACCATTGCGCCCAACCAGTGGCCCACGCACACGGTGATCGACTGGGTGAATGTGTTGAAGCGTGTGGCCGATGTACCCCAGCGCGACCAGCGTCTGGCCGAGGCCATGCAGATCCTGCGTGCGCGCCTGTCGTTTCAGGGCACCAAACTCATCTTCAGCACCGAGCAAGACGACTACTGGTGGTGGCTGATGCAAAACGGTGATGTCAACACCGCGCGCCTGATGCTGGCCGTGATGGACGACCCGGCCTGGAAAGACGACATGGGCCGCTTGGCCAACGGCTTCATCAGCCGCCAGCAAGCGGGTGCCTGGCACACCACCACGGCCAACCTGTGGGGCGGGCTGGCGCTGGAAAAATTCAGCGCCAGGTTCGAGGCCACGCCGGTGTCGGGGATGACCAGGGCAACGATGGCCGCCAACAACGCCAGCGTGGACTGGAGCAAGGTTGAGCGCGTGAAGGCAGCGGATGCCATGGGCGCCGCGCACCAGACCACTTGGTTCGGTGCACCCGCATCGCCGGGCAACCTCCAGAACAACGACATGTTCCTGCCCTGGGGCAAAGCCGGTGGCAAGGAGGGCCTGGCGGTGGCACACCAGGGCCCGGGCAAGCCGTGGCTCACCCTGCAGTCCGTGGCCGCCATAGCGCTCAAGGCGCCGTTTGCAGCGGGTTATGCCATCACCAAGACCATCACGCCGGTGGAGCAGGCCAACCCATCGCTGCCGGCAGGCCAGTACACGCGCGGCGACGTGCTGCGCGTGACGCTCACGGTCAACGCCAGCGCCAACATGACCTGGGTGGCCATCACCGATCCCATCCCGGGCGGCGCAACCATCCTGGGCAGTGGCCTGGGCCGCGATTCCGAGATCGCCACGCAGGGCGAGAAGAAGAGCGGCAGCGGCTGGCCCGCTTTCGAGGAGCGCAGCTTCGAATCCTTTCGCAGCTACTACGAGTTTCTGCCCAAGGGGGTGGTGAAGATGGAATACACCGTGCGTCTGAACAACGCCGGCGATTTTGCGTTGCCCCCAAGCCGCGTGGAGGCACTGTATGCGCCGGAAATGTTTGGCGAGGCGCCGAACGCGCGGGTGAGGGTGGAGCCGGTGAAGTGAGCGGGCACCGCTGCGCAGGCGCGCAGCTCTGTCCCTAAGCGCCGTGGCCGCAGTCCTGGGGCCTGGCGTGCAGGCGCAGCAGGCTGAACAGGTGCCACTGCGCAGCCAGCAGCGCGCCGTAAGCCGCGCACTCCAGCCACTCCTCAAGCACCAGGGCCACCGTTCCCAGGCCCGGATCGGCGGCATCGCGGGGCAGCTGACCCTCGAAATACGAAGCCGCAATGGCAGCAGCCGCTGCCAGCATGAGCTCTACCCAGACAAACGGGGTCGAACGCGCCAGTTTGTACAACATGGAAGGTGCCCCGGAGCGCACCAGCGCCACCCCCGCCACCACCAGCACGGCCCCGATGGCGGGGTACACAAAGGGCTTGTACCAGAGCACGGAAGACGAATAGATTGGCCCCGACCAGCCCATCCCCAGCGGCGCAGCCCACAGCGTGGCACCCCAGCTGAGTTCGCGGGCGGCCAGTACCAGCCACACCGCGACGGCGGCGTAACCCAATGCCGCATGGTCGGTGCGCGCAAACCACCATGCCAGCCCGGCGCCAGCCAGCAGCTGCGCCAGCTGCAGGTTTTCAAGCACCCCGTTCTCCCACCCCGCGGTCACGGGCAACCAGAGAGCTATTGGGTAGCCCAGCAGGGTCCAGAGCACGCAGGCAACCCACAACACGCGGCGCGTGCGGGCCACGCCGAGGGTGTCCGCAGCGGGCGGGACGGCAAAAGTATGGGCGACAGTCATGAATGGCAGAGGTGCGGCAACGCCGCGTTGGCTGGAAGCAGCAAAAAAGCGCCCATTGTCACAGAATCTTCACAACACACCGCGCGGAACGACAGGGGATGCTGCGTCGGCCCGCAGGCGCCGCCATCAGTTAACCTAACGGCCCGCATTTCCTTCTGAAAGCACACCATGAACGCACCCGCCTCTCTCACCGAAGAATTGCTGTCGCAGTTGCAGGGCGCGCCGCTGCAGCAAATTGCCGACCAGTTGGGCACCAACCCCTCGCAGGCGCAGAGCGCGGTATCGGCGGCGCTGTCGATGCTGCTGGGTGCACTGGGGCGCAACGCGGCGCAGCCCCAGGGCGCAGCCGACCTGTTTGGCGCCCTGCAGCGCGACCATGTGGGCCGCGCCGCAGGCAGTGGCGGGCTGGGCGACCTGCTGGGCTCGGTGCTCGGGGGCATGGGAGGCGGCGGCGCAGGGGGCGCAGCCGATGGCGCCAGCATTCTGGGCCACATTTTGGGGGGCAACCAGCAGCGCGCCGAAGCGGGTCTGGGCCAGGCCACGGGCCTGGGAGCCAACGCCGGGCAGCTGCTGCAAATCCTCGCGCCCATCGTGATGGCGTTTCTGGCGCAGCGCGCGCAGGCCGGTGGCATGGATGCCGGGGGGCTGGGCGCGGTATTGGGCCGCGAGCAGGCCCAGGTGCGCCAGCAGGGTGGCGTGGGCGGCGACCTGCTGGGAAGCCTGCTGGACCAGGACGGCGACGGCCAGGTCGGCCTGGGCGATCTGATCAAGATCGGTGGTGGCCTGCTGGGCGGGCGCCGCTGAGATCCGGCTCCGGCCCCCTTGCAGGCGATGGAAATACGGCAGCGGCTGCGCGGGATACTGCCAGGTTTTGCTTCATTTTTTATAGCTATCTGCGCAAGCCCAGCAAGCGCCTTGCCCGCTTTTGACGAGGTACGCGAAGATTTCCGCCCGTCGGACACCTTGATCCTCTCGCGCGAGGGCGAGGTGCTGCATCGCCTGCGCACCGATGCGACGGTGCGGCGCGGCCAGTGGGTGCCGCTGGCCGATGTGTCGCCCGCGCTGCGCCAGGCGCTGGTGCTCAGCGAGGACAAACGATTTTTTGAGCACAGCGGCGTGGACTGGCGCGCCGCCTCGGCCGCTGCCTGGGGCAACCTGTGGAACCAGCGCACGCGCGGGGCCAGCACCATCACCATGCAGCTGGCGGGTTTGCTCGACGGGGACTGGCGCCAGGGCCCCGGCGGCCGCACCGTGGTGCAAAAGCTGGGGCAAACCGTGGCCGCGCAGGTGCTGGACCGCCGCTGGCGCAAGGACCAGATTTTGGAGGCCTACCTCAACCTCGTACCGTTTCGCAGCGAGCTGGTGGGCATTGATGCGCTGAGCCGCACGCTGTTTGGCAAGGCCGCCCACGGGCTGGACGACCGCGAGGCGGCTGTGGCGGCGGCGCTGGTGCGCGCGCCCAATGCTCGGCCCGCGCTGGTGGCGCAGCGGGCTTGTGGCGTGCTGCGCGACATGCAAGCCAGCGTCAGCACCAGCCCGTTGCAGCGGCGTGCCAAGGGGGCAGCACCGGCGGCGGGGTTGCCGGTTGATTGCGATGCGCTCGAATTCTTCACCACCGCCGCGCTGCAGCGCCGCGCGTTTGATGCCAGCGAGGGCGTGGCGCCGCACTTTGCACGCCATCTGCTGCGCCAGCGGTTCAAGGACGGTGTGTCCCCCGAGCGCGTGCCGAGCACGCTGCGCGCCCCGCTGCAGCGCTTTGCCGTGCAGAGCCTGCAGCAGCACCTGCGCGAGTTGCGTGGCCGCAATGTCGAAGACGGCGCCGTGCTGGTGCTGGACAACGCCACGGGCGCGGTGCTGGCCTGGGTGGGGTCTTCGGGGGCGCTGAGCCAGGCCAGCGAGGTCGATGGCGTGCTGGCGCTGCGCCAGCCGGGCTCCACACTCAAGCCATTTTTGTATGCCCAGGCGATTGCCGAGCAGCGGCTCACGGCAGCCTCGCTGGTGCATGACTCGCCCGCGCAAATCACCACGGCCAGCGGCCTGTATATCCCGCAGAACTACGACCGGCAGTTCAAGGGCTGGGTGTCGGTGCGCACGGCGCTGGCGGCGTCGCTGAATGTGCCGGCGGTGCGCGCGCTGGTCATGGTCACGCCCGATGCGTTTCATCGCCAGCTGACTGCCGTGGGCCTGCCGCTGCGCGAAAGCGGTGATTATTTTGGCTACAGCCTGGCGCTGGGCAGCCCCGAGGTGCCGCTGCTGCACCTGACCAATGCCTTTCGCACACTGGCCAACGGCGGGCGTGCCAGCGCGGTGGCGGTGGCGGCCGATGCCAAGCCGCTCTTCACCCCCGCACTGGATGCGCGGGCGGCTTTCATCGTGGGCGACATCCTGTCGGACGGCAATGCGCGTGCGCGCACCTTTGGCACCGACAGCGTGCTGGCCACGCGCTTTTGGAGCGCCGTAAAAACCGGCACCAGCAAGGACATGCGCGACAACTGGGCCGTGGGCTGGTCTGAGCGCTACACCGTGGGCGTGTGGGTGGGCAACGCCAGCGGCGCTGCCATGCACGACGTGAGCGGCACCAGCGGTGCGGCGCCCATCTGGGCCGCGATGATGGGCTTTTTGCACGCACGCGAGCCGGGCCCGGCGCCCCGGCCACCGGTGGGGCTGGTGAGGGCGCCGGTACGGTTTGGCCCGGCACCGCTGGCCCCTGCGGGCAGTCCGCCGCTGGAGGCCGCGCGCGACGAATGGTTTGTGCCGGGCACGCAACAGGCTTTGTTTGCTATTGATTCAATAGCTTATAGCGCTTATGCAGAAAGGGCTAGAGGCCAAAAAGACCAAAAATCATCCGTGGGTAGCGCCACAACGGCCTCAGCAGCCACGGCAGCCACAGTCATCACCACGGGCGCCCGCATCACCGCGCCTGCGCCCGGCACCGTGGTGGCGCTCGACCCCGATATTCCGCCCGCGCGCCAGCGCCTGCACCTGCGGGCCAGCGGGCAGGGTCTTTATTGGCGCATGGACGGCAAGCCGCTGGGGCGTGGGCCGCAGGTGGCGTGGCTGCCGTGGCCAGGGCGCCATGTGATACAAATCACCGATGCAGCGGGCACCGTGCTGGACGAGGTGCGCATCGAGGTGCGAGGGGCCGGGGTGTTGCCCGGCGCCGCACCCGGGCGGTAAGCGGGCCCGCGCAGCGCGCCTTGTGCCGGGTGTCGGGTCTGCACCAAGCCAGTGCTTACAATTGTAAAAATCTATTTCCCTTGTTGTTTGTGCGCCTACCTGCCACTTCCCGTCTGATCTTGCTGGCCCTGCTGCTGTCCTTGGGCATTGGCGGGCTTTTTGCCCGCAGCATCTGGACGCTGCGCGAAGAGGCATGGAACAACGCCGAGCGCACCAACACCAACCTGGTGCGCGCGCTCGACCGCAGCATCGCCCGCACGATGGAGGCGTTTGACCAGTCGCTGCAGGGGGTGGTGGAGGGCATGACCGACCCGCGCGTGATGGCCCTGCCGTTGGCCATGCGCAACCTTGCACTGTTCGACAACTCGCTGCGCGTGCAAGGCGTCGGCTCCATTTTGGTGCTGGACCCGGCTGGCAATGTGGTGATGGATTCCGAACACGCGGTGCCCCGCAACGCCAACTTTGCCGATCGCGATTACTTCAAGGTGTTTGAGAGCGGTGCCCACACGGGCCTGTATGTGGGCGCGCCGGTGCGTGCGCGCCTGAGCGGCCTGCTCAGCCTGCCCGTGAGCCGCGCTTTCTATGATTCCCAAGGCCGGCTGGCCGGGGTGGTGGTGGGCACCATCCGGCTGGCGCATTTTCAGGGTTTATTTGAAGAGCTGAATGTGGGCGCTGGCGGGGCCCTGAACCTGTTCCGGGCCGATGGCGTTCTTGTCGCGCGTTACCCCTACAGCGAGGACGTGCTGGGCCGCAGCCTGGCAGGCACGCCCACCATGCGCAATCTGCAGGCGGCCCGCAGCGGCACCTTCACCGGCCGTGCGGCGCTCGACAAGGTAGAGCGGCTTTACGCCTTCCGGCATGTGGGCGACTACCCCCTGATGGTGAACGTGGCCCAGTCGGTCGATTCCATTTTGGCCGGCTGGTACCGCAGCGCCTGGCTTTCAGGCAGCTTTGCCCTGGTGCTGATGGCCGCCTGCGTGGGGCTGGCGGTGCTTTTTGCACGCGAGTTGGGCCGCCGCCAGGAGGTGGGCGCCCAGCTGCAACAGGCCGAGCACGACCTGCGCACCATCCTGAACAACCTGCCGTCCATGATCGGTTACTGGGATCGCGACCTGCACAACCGCTTTGCCAACCACGCCTATGTGGAATGGTTTGGCAAGGCGCCCGACGAAATGCGCGGCAAGCATATCCGCGAGCTGCTGGGTGAAGAGCTTTACCAGAAGACCCTGCCTCACCTGGGGCACGCGCTGCAGGGGCATGCACAGATTTTCGAGCGCACCATCGTGGACCCCGCGGGCACGGAGCGCTACGCCATCGCCTCTTATGTGCCCGATATGGATGGCGACGAGGTGCGTGGCATTTTTGTGCAGGTGACCGACATCACCGAGCGCAAGCGCATGGAAGAAGCGCTGTTCGAGGAAAAGGAGCGCATGCGCCTGACACTCAAGTCGATTGGCGATGCCGTAGTCTGCACCGATGCACAGGGCGTGGTCACCTACCTGAATCCCGTGGCGCAGCGCCTGACCGGCTGGCAGGGGTTTGACGCCGCGGGCCGCGATGTGGACGAGGTGATGCGCCTGGTCACCCCTGACGGACAGGCGCCCCAGACCAGCCCGCTGCGCCAGGCCCTTGCGCAGAAAAAAGCCGTGGAGCCCACGCGCGGCGTGCTGCTGCACCGCACCAGTGGCCAGCGCTTTGATGTGGAGGAAACGGCCAGCCCCATCACCGACCGCCACGGCCACATCACCGGCGCCGTGGCCGTGCTGCGCGATGTGACCGAAAGCGTGGCCATGGCCGAGCGCATGGCGCACCTGGCGCAATACGATGCGCTGACCGATCTGCCCAACCGCCTGCTGCTGCAAGACCGGGCCCGCCAGGCGCTGGCCCATGCGCGGCGCGACGGCAAGTCTGTGGCCGTCATGTACATCGATCTCGACGGCTTCAAGCAAATCAACGACACGCTGGGCCACGACATGGGCGACAAGCTGCTGGTGCAGCTGGCCAAGCGCCTCACGGGCGCCGTGCGCGTGTCCGACACGGTGTGCCGCCAGGGGGGCGACGAGTTTGTGGTGATGCTGCCAAGCATCGACACCGTAGAGCAGGCCTGCCATGTGGCCAACAAGATCATGGCGGCCTGCAGCCCGGCGTATGTGATCAATGACCAGGTGCTGTCGGTGGGGTTGAGTGGCGGCATCGCCCTGTTTCCAGAGCATGGGCAGGACTTCGATGAGCTGTCGCGCCATGCCGACGCGGCCATGTATGCCGCCAAAACCGCAGGACGGCGGCAGTTTCGCCTGTACGCGGGGGCCGATGCCCAGCCCGTGCTGGTGACGCAAGGCGATGTTCAGGCAGTAGAAGGCTCCTGAAATAATAGCTTCTAGCGCTTGATGCATAAGGGCTAGAGTCGGTTTTTGCTTGTATTTTTTGCTGGGGCCCCGTGCCGTTGGTGGTTGGGCGCGAAATTTGTTGCAAGGCCGCGCAAATAATTTTGATGGCCCCGCCGTGCGCAGCCACCTACCATGCGCAGTCAAACCCTTTGTTACCCGGAGTGCCCAAGTGCCCAATCTGTCCACAGTTACCTGCATCGAAGACCTGCGTGTGGTTGCCAAGCGCCGTGTGCCACGCATGTTCTATGACTATGCCGATTCGGGCTCGTACACCGAGGGCACCTACCGCTCCAACACCGCCGATTTTCAGGGCATCAAGCTGCGCCAGCGTGTGGCCGTGAACATGGAGGGCCGCAGCACCCGCACCACCATGGTCGGCCAGGACGTGGCCATGCCGGTGGCCATTGCGCCCACGGGCCTGACGGGCATGCAGCATGCCGATGGCGAAATTCTGGGCGCGCGTGCGGCCAAGGCGTTTGGCATTCCGTTCACGCTGTCGACCATGAGCATCTGCTCCATCGAAGACGTGGCCCAGCACGCCGGCCCCGGCTTCTGGTTTCAGCTGTATGTGATGCGCGACCGCGACTACATCGAGCGCCTGATCGACCGCGCCAAGGCTGCTGGCTGCTCGGCGCTGCAGCTCACGCTGGATTTGCAGATCCTGGGCCAGCGCCACAAGGACATCAAAAACGGCCTCTCGTCACCCCCCAAACCCACGCTGGCCAACCTCATCAACCTGGCCACCAAGCCGCACTGGTGCCTGGGCATGCTGGGCACCAAACGCCGCACGTTTGGCAACATCGTGGGTCATGCCAAGGGCGTGGGCGACATGTCGTCGCTGGCATCGTGGACGGCTGAGCAGTTTGACCCGCAGCTCAACTGGGGCGATGTGGAGTGGATCAAAAAGCGCTGGGGCGGCAAGCTGATCCTGAAGGGCATCATGGACGCCGAAGACGCGCGCCTGGCGGTCAACAGCGGTGCCGATGCGCTCATCGTCAGCAACCACGGCGGCCGCCAGCTCGATGGCGCGCCTTCGTCCATTGCCGCACTGCCCGCCATCGCCGAGGCGGTGGGCAAGGACATCGAGGTGTGGATGGACGGCGGCATCCGCAGCGGCCAGGACGTGCTCAAGGCCCGTGCCCTGGGCGCGCGCGGCACGCTGATTGGCCGCAGTTTCTTGTATGGCCTGGGTGCCTATGGCGAGGCGGGCGTGACCCGGGCGCTGCAGATCATCCAGAAAGAGCTGGACATCACCATGGCGTTCTGCGGCCACACCAACATCAACACGGTGGACCGGGGCATTTTGCTGCCGGGCACCTACCCGCTCGCCTGAGCTGTTTTTATCATCCCTGCCCATGACAACCTCCCGCACCGGCGGCCAGATACTGGTCGATCAGCTCCTCATCCACGGCGTGCAGCAACTGTTTTGCGTGCCCGGCGAAAGCTACCTGGCCGTGCTCGATGCGCTGCACGATGCCCACATCGCCGTTACCGTGTGCCGCCAGGAGGGCGGCGCGGCCATGATGGCCGAGGCGCAGGGCAAGCTCACGGGGCAGCCGGGCATCTGCTTTGTGACGCGCGGGCCGGGCGCCACCAACGCGGCCGCTGGCATCCACATTGCGCACCAGGATTCCACCCCGCTCATCCTGTTTGTGGGCCAGGTGGCACGCGGTGCCATGGGGCGCGAGGCGTTTCAGGAGCTCGACTACCGCGCCGTGTTTGGCACCATGGCCAAGTGGGTGGTGCAGATCGACGACCCGGCGCGCATGCCCGAGCTGGTCTCGCGCGCCTTCCACGTTGCCACCTCGGGCCGCCCCGGCCCCGTGGTGGTGGCGCTGCCCGAAGACATGCTGGTGCAAGCCGCCACGGTGGCCGATGCCTTGCCTTACCAGGTCACCGAAACACACCCCGGTGCGGCGCAGATGGCCGAGTTGCAGCAACGCTTGCAGGCGGCACAGCAGCCCGTGGCGATTGTGGGCGGCAGCCGTTGGTCTGCGCAGGCAGTGCAAGAGTTCACGGCGTTTGCCCAGGCGTGGTCCATTCCGGTGTATTGCTCGTTTCGCCGGCAAATGCTGTTCCCGGCCACGCACGCCTGCTACGGCGGCGACCTCGGCCTGGGCGTGAACCCCAAGCTGTTGGCACGCATCAAGGCGTCCGACCTGGTGCTGGTGGTGGGTGGGCGTTTGTCCGAAGTGCCTTCGCAGGGCTACGAGCTGTTCGACATCCCCACACCCGCGCAACCCTTGGTGCATGTGCACGCCGATGCCGACGAGCTGGGCAAGCTTTATCGCCCCGCGCAGGCCATTCACGCCACGCCGCAGGCCTTTGCTGCCGCGCTGAATGCCGTGCGTCCCCAGGCAAACGTGCCATTAAAAGCCCACACCAAGGCTGCGCACGCCGATTACCTGGCCTGGAGCGACCCGGCGCCCATCCGCATCCCTGGCGCGCTGCAAATGGGCGAGGTGATGCAGCACCTGCGCGCCACACTGCCGGCCGACACCATCTTTTGCAACGGCGCCGGCAACTTCGCCACCTGGGTGCACCGCTTCTGGCCTTTCACCAGCTATGCCAGCCAGCTGGCGCCCACCAGCGGGTCCATGGGCTACGGCCTGCCCGCGGCCGTGGGTGCCAAGCGCCTGTGGCCACAGCGTGAAGTGGTGGTGTTTGCAGGCGACGGCGACTTTCTGATGCACGGCCAGGAGTTCGCCACCGCCGTGCAATACGGCCTGCCCCTCATCGTGGTGCTGCTCGACAATGCCATGTACGGAACCATCCGCATGCACCAGGAGCGCGAATACCCCGGCCGCATCAGCGCCACGGCCCTGAAAAACCCCGACTTCCAGGCCTACGCCCAGGCCTTTGGCGGCCACGGCGAGCGCGTGGAGCATACGGAAGACTTTGCTCCGGCTCTTGCCCGCGCCCGCGTCAGCGGCTTGCCCAGCGTGCTGCACTGTCTGATCGACCCTGAGGCGATCACGCCCACGGGGACGCTGCAGGGGATTCGGCGGGCGGCGCTAGCGAAAGCCTGAACCCGGCGGGTGCTGAGGGCACCGCGCAAAATAGCGGCTGTGACCGAAGCCGCTCCTGCTTTTTCTGCGCCCGCCGCTGACCGCCCCGCACCACTGCGCCGCATTGCGCACCTGGACATGGACGCTTTCTTTGCGTCTGTGGAGTTGCTGCGCTATCCGCAGCTCAAGGGCCTGCCCGTGGTGATTGGCGGCGGGCGGCGCACGGTGGACGATCTGCTGCTGCAAAGCCCTGATGGCTCGGGCCCACGCGAGCCGCGCTTTATTCCTGTGGCCGATTTTCCCTTGCTCAAGGACTACGTGGGCCGGGGCGTGATCACCACCGCCACCTATGCCGCGCGGCAGTTTGGCGTGGGCTCGGCCATGGGCATGATGAAAGCCGCCCGGCTTTGCCCGCAGGCCATTGTGCTGCCGGTGGACTTTGACGAGGTGCGCAGGTTTTCACGGCTGTTCAAGAGCACCATTACCGAGATCGCCCCGGTGATGCAGGACCGGGGGGTGGACGAGGTGTATATCGATTTCACCGATGTGCCCGGCGGCCAGCGCGAAGGGGGCAGGGTACTGGCGCGGCTCATCCAGAAAAGCATTTTTGACCGCACGGGCCTGACCTGCTCGATTGGCGTGGCGCCCAACCGCCTGCTGGCCAAGATGGCCAGCGAGTTCAACAAGCCCAATGGCATCTCCATCGTGTACGAGTCCGACCTGCAGGCCACCATCTGGCCGCTCAACGTGCGCAAGATCAACGGCATTGGCCCCAAGGCGGGCGAGAAACTGGCGGCGCTGGGGGTGCACACCATTGGCGAGCTGGCCGCGCAAGACCCGCAGTGGCTGATGGGCCACTTTGGCAAATCCACCGGTGCGTGGATGCACCGCGTGGCCTGGGGCCGGGACGACAGCCCCGTGGTGACCGAGAGCGAACCCGTGAGCATGAGCCGCGAGACCACCTTTGAGCGCGACCTGCACGCGGTGCGCGACAAGGCAGAACTCGGCCGCATCTTCACCGACCTGTGCCAGCGCGTGGCCCAGGACCTGCAGCGCAAGGGCTATGTGGGCAAAACCATTGGCATCAAGCTGCGCTATGACGACTTCAAGACCGCCACGCGGGACCACACCTTGCCAGCGCCCACTGACGATGCGGCCACCATCCGCCACACGGCGGGGCTGTGCCTGAAGCGGGTGCCGCTGGACCGACGCTTGCGGCTGCTGGGCGTGCGTGTGGGGGCGCTGGTGCGCCTGTCGGACCACCTGGCCTCGGCGGGCGAGCCGCCTTGCGCTGGGCCTGGCACCGCACGCCACCCTGATCCGCACACCGTGCCGCTGTTTTGACGCCGCTCTGGGGGTGAAATTTTTGTTGACTTGTATCACGCGTTAACATCAGGGGCTTTCCTGCCACTTTTTGGTGCAGGGCAGCACAAGGAATCAATGCATGCGTGTGAATTTGCCGGTAACCCAACACGAGTTTGATTTCCCTGAAGAGAGCATGCTGGTGTCGTCCACCGACACCAAGGGCATCATCGTGCACTGCAATCCCGCCTTTATCGAGGCCAGCGGTTACAGCCATGACGAACTGGTAGGCCAGCCCCACAACCTGATCCGCCATCCCGACATGCCGCCCCAGGCGTTCAAGGACATGTGGTCCACCGTCGGGCGCGGACACACCTGGACCGGGCTGGTGAAGAACCGGCGCAAGGACGGCGGCTTCTACTGGGTGCGGGCCAACGTGACGCCCATCATGGAGGGCGGCAAGCGGGAGGCTATCTGTCGGTGCGCACCAAGCCGGGCCGCGCCGAGGTGCAGCAGGCCGAAGCCCTGTATGCGCGGCTACGCAGTGACCTGGCCGCGCAGCGCGAGACCATTCGTTTGCACCACGGCCAAGTGGTTTACCCCGGAATGCGCGGTGCGCTGCAGCGGCTGCAGCAGCTGTCGGCCACGCAGTCGCTGGCGCTGATGCTGCTGGGTGTCGTGCTGCTGGGAATGCTGCCGCTCTGGCTGGGCTGGCAGGGTGTCCTGGCCTGGGGTGCCCAGCTGGCACTGATGGGGGTGGGATGCGCAGGCGTGCTGGCGTGGTTTCACGGCCGCATCGTGGGCGGCATGCGCTCGGTCGAGCGGTTTGCGGGCGACATTGCCGGCTGCAACCTGGTCACCACGCTGGACAGTGCGCAGTGCGCACCGTCGCTGGCGCCCCTGGTGCGTGGCCTGCAGCAGATCCAGGTCAACCTGCGTGCCGTGGTGGGTGATGTGCGCAACGAGATTGCCGGGTTTCTGCGGTCCACCGAGGAGATTGCGCAGGGCGGGCATGACCTTTACCGTCGCACCGAGGCACAGGCCGCCAATCTGCAGGAAACCGCCGCTGCGATGCAAGAGCTGTCCAGCACCGTGCGGCAGACTGCCGACACATCGAGTGCGGTGGCCAGGGGCAGCAACCAGAGTGCCGAAGTGGCACGGGCGGGCGGCCTGGCCGTGCAGCAGGTGGGGCAGGCCATGCACGCCATCGAACAGTCGTCGCGCAAGGTGGGCGAGATTGTCTCGGTGATCGAGGGCATTGCGTTTCAGACCAATCTGCTGGCGCTCAACGCCGCCGTCGAGGCGGCGCGCGCGGGCGAGCAGGGCCGTGGTTTTGCGGTGGTGGCCGGCGAGGTGCGCGCCCTGGCGCAGCGCAGTGCGGGGGCGGCCAAGGAAATCCGTGCGCTGATCGGCACCTCGGTGTCCCAGGTGGCCGATGGCTCGCGCCAGATGGCCGAGGCGGGCCAGACGATTGCCGGTGTGGTGTCGTCGGTGTCCCGCGTGAGCGATCTGGTGCGCCAGATCAGCCAGGCCACCGCAGAGCAGTCGATCGGCATCGGCCAGGTGAACGAGGCTGTCGCGCAACTGGAGACCGTGACCCAGCAAAACGCAGCGCTGGTCGAGCAGACCGCCGCCTCGGCCGAGGCGCTCAAGGGCAACTCGGTGGCCTTGTCGCGCTCGGTGCAAGTGTTCCGCATCCGCTGATGCGGCTGTGGGCTGTGATGTGGCTGTGGGTGCGTCCGCCTGGGGCAGGCTGGCGCAGCCTGCGGTCACGATCGTGCGCGTTTACTGCCGCGCCGTGCGCGTGTTGGCCGGCAACTGCTGCGGATGGCTGGTGCGCAGCGGGTTGATGTCGAGGCCGCCCCGGCGCGTGTAGCGGGCATATACCGTGAGCTTGATGGGCTGGCAGCGGGTCCAGATGTCCATGAAGATGCGCTCCACGCACTGCTCGTGGAATTCGTTGTGGTTGCGAAAGCTCACGATGTATTGCAGCAACCCCTCCTGGTCGATCTGCGGGCCGCTGTAGGCAATCTGCACGCTGCCCCAGTCGGGCTGGCCGGTCACCAGGCAATTGCTCTTGAGCAGGTTGCTGGTCAGCACCTCGGACACGGGCGCTTCGCCAGAGGCCGCGGTCAGCAATTCGGGTGCGGGCTGGTAGCGCGTGCATTCCACGTCCAGCCGGTCCAGACTCAGGCCATCGAGTTCGTGCACGGGCTCGCGGTCAAACAGTTCGGGCAGCAGCAGTTTCACGCCCACGGTGGCGGCGCGGTCGGCACCGCGCCACACGGCTTCGCTGATGTCGGTGCGGATGCGTGCCTGCACTTCAGCCGCATCGGCAAAGCGCGTGTTGTTGAAGCTGTTGAGGTAAAGCTTGAAGGACTTGCTCTCGACAATGTTGGGTGTTTCGCAGGGCACGGTGATGTGCGCCAGCGCCACCTGCGGCTTGCCGCGCAAGTTCAGCCACGACAGCTCGAAAGCCGTCCACAGGTCGGCCCCAAAAAAGGGTGCTGCGCCCGCAATGCCGATCTCGGCGCGCTTGCCCGCGCGCGGGATGGGAAACAGCAGCGAGGCGTCGTATTGATCGGCATACGCCGATGTTTTGCCCAGCTGCGATTGTTCCGGCGTGGTCATGGTGGGTCCTTTTACTATTAAATTAATAGCTGCTTGCGCTTATCGGGAAAGCGCTAGAGCCTGTTTTTATATAAATTCGCGCTCGCGCAGCCATTTGGTGGCAATCCACTTGTCGCCCGCAATGACCGGCGCGCCGCCATGCAGTGTGCGCGTGGACGGATCGGGGCGCTCGTAGCTGAAGAACACGGCGTTGCCGCGCTGCGGTGCCACCTCGACCTGCACATCGGGGAAGATGGTGCCGCCGCCTTTTTCGGGCGTGTTCAGGTACATCACCAGCGTGCCCACGCGCTGCCCGCCGCGCCGCACGATGGTGGGGGTGCCGGGCTCGGCGGGGTCAAAGTAGTCGTAATGCGGCTTGTATTCGGCGCCGGGGCCGTAGTGCAGCACCTGCAGGCCTTCGCCATTTTCGATGGGCCAGTTCAGCAGGCGGGCAATGCGTTCTTCGATACGCTGGATCAGCGGGCTCTCGCCCCGCTGAAAAAACATGCCGTCGCTGGTGCGGTCGTCGTTGATTTCGTCGCCGCCCGTCTGGGTGGCCACCGTGAGCGAGCGCGCCATGCGCGGGGCGGCGGCGGCGATCAGGGCGTCGCATTCCTCGGGCGCAAGCAGGTTGGCAAACACCACCAGGCGGGGCTGCGCAAGGGTGAGCAGCACGCCGACCTGCCGGTCGCCCGCATCCAGAAACGGGGGCGAATCTGCCAGCAGCGGTGCGGGCACGGCCAGGGGCGGTGCACTGTGGTGGGCCTCGGGGCTGTTGCTGGTGGGTGCTTGCAGCGCATCGGCCAGCGCCTGCGCGGCCACGTCGTCGTCCCAGCCCGCTGCGCACAGGGATTGCCGCAGGGCGGCGGGCGAGCAGCCGGCGCTGGCCTGCTCGGCAATCCAGTCGCGCAGCTCGGGGGTGATGGATTGGCGGGCCGGTTGCGCCGTGCTTGCCCCTGCCGGGGTGCGCTGGTCAGAACGCGTCGCCATGATGCTGCTCAGGCCGCCTTGCGCCGGAACACCAGGCGCTCGGGCTCGGAGGCGGCGGGGGCAAAGGCATAGCCCTCCAGGTCAAACCCTTCGAGCTGGTGGGGCGTGGCAATGCGGTGCGTGATGGCATGGCGCGCCATGAGGCCCCGCGCGCGCTTGGCATGAAAGCTGATGATCTTGTAGGCGCCCGCTTTCCAGTCCTCGAACACGCAGTCGATGACGCGCGCCTTGAGGGCCTTGCGGTCCACGGCCTTGAAATACTCCTGCGAAGCCAGGTTGACCACCACGGGTGTGGTGTCGGCACGCAAGCGGGTGTTGAGGTGCTCGGCAATCTGGCTGCCCCAGAACTGGTAGAGGTTGCTGCCCGCATCGGTGGCCAGGCGCGTGCCCATTTCCAGCCGGTAGGGCTGCATGCGATCGAGCGGCCGCAGCACGCCATACAGGCCGCTGAGGATGGCCACATGGTTTTGCGCCCAGTCCAGGTCGGGCGCGGTCAGCGTGCGAGCCTGCAGGCCTTCATACACATCACCGTTGAAGGCCAGCACGGCCTGGCGTGCGTTGCTGGCGGTGAATTTCGGTTGCCACACCTCGTAGCGCGCCACGTTCAGGGCGGCGAGCTTGTCGCTCAGACCCATCAGCGAGGCGATGTCCTGGGGGGATTTCTGGCGCAGCACCTCGATCAGCTGCGCCGACTGCGGCACGAACTGCGGCACGGTGTGCGGCAGCCCCTCAGGCAAAGGCGTGTCGTAGTCGAGCGATTTGGCGGGAGACAGCAGGAACAGCATGGTGGCGGAAGGTCTGTGGATCTCGGAGGGCAAGGCAGGCGGTGGCCGGGACACTGCAGGCGCTGGCGATGCGGGGTGCTGCATGCGTGCGGTGGCCACAGCGACCCAAAATGGTACCCGGTGCCGGGTTGCTGCTGGCCCCCACGGGTATTTGCGGGCTGCAATGAAAGAAGGCGGCCCAGGCCGCCTTCTTTGGTGGTGACTGCGGCCCGGGGGGGCGGCAGACCTGTCAGGGCATCAAGCCGTTGGGGGTTGCTCAAACGGCAGCGTCATGGCAGAGAGGTCGCGGCGGGTTTCCACCAGCACCAGCGGGCCTTCGTCCAGCACCACGGCGGGCGGGCGCTCGCGCGGCACGCGGATGGGTTGTGGCTCGGCGGCAATCGCTGCCTGTACGGCGGCGATTTTTTCAGCATCCGAGTTCACCCATTGCAGGCCCGACGCAGCGGCCACCTGGTGCAGCGCATCGAGCGGCAGCGTGAAGCCCTGGACGCGTGGCATGCCTTGGGGGGCAGGCGCTGCGGCAGAAGCCGGGGCCACCGTGGGTGTGGGCTTTGCCGCCGCCACCGGTGCGGGCGCTGGCGCGGCAGCCAGGGGCGCCGGTGCCGGTACGACAGCAGGTGCTGGCGTGGGTGCAGCAGTTTCCGCAGTGGCTGCAGCACGGGCTTGCACCGGTGTGGGCACGGGCGCTGGCGTGGACGCAAGCGTTGGCGCAGGGACTGCAGGTGCCTGTGCCGGGGCTGCATCAAAGTAGCTGCGGCGTGCCGGCTCGTCCTGGGCTTGCGCGGCCGGGCCGGTAGCAGGGGCCGAGATGTCGAGATCCATCATGGCGGGCGCAGCGGTGTCCGCCGTGTCGCGGGGGCCGCGTTCGCGACGGTCGCGGCCATAGCGGTCGCGTGAGCGGCGCTCGCGGCGCTCGTCGCTGGCCGGTGCGGCGTCGTTGCCGGTCAGGCCCAGATCGGGCAGCGATGCCAGCGGGGCGGTGTCCGCGAAGTCGGGCGTGGGGGCGCCGGTGTCTTCCCGGGACTCTGCCGCGCGGGGTGCGCGTTCGCCGCGTTCACGACGACCCTGGCCACCGCGTTCACGGCGGGGGCCGCGTTCGCCACGGGGCTGGGTGCCAGCCGTTTCGGCGCCATTGCCGTTCGGGCCCGTCACCTGCGCCTGGATGGCGGTCTGGGCGGCGGCATTGTCTGCGTCGGCACCAGCAGCGTTGTTGCGGGGCTCGTCGCGGCGGCCACGGCCACCTTCACGGCCTTCGCGACCTTCACGTCCGTTGCGGCCTTCGCCTTCGCCACGGGGAGGACGGCCTTCGCCGTCGCGCGGGGCGCGGCCCTCAGCCGAGCGTTCACCACGGCGGCCACGGCCTTCGCCGGCAGCTTCGCGGTTGCCATCACGGGCACCGCCTTCGCGGTTGCCGTCGCGGCCTGCGCCGCGTTCACCACGGCGGCCACGGCCTTCGCCATTGCGGCCGTCGCGGCGGGGTTCGCTGCGTGTGCCGGCTTCGGCGGGCGCAGCGGCCGGTGCGGGGGCTGCCACCGGAGCGGATGCCGGGGCGTCACCCATGCCAAACAGGCTCTTGAGCCAGCCGAAGAAGCCTTGTTCCTGGGCCGCGACAGGGGCGCGCGGTGCCGCAGCAGCGGCCGGGCGCTGGCCCGCGCGCGGTGGGCGCACGGCGCCTTCGGGGCGCGGCTCGCGCGGTTCTGCGATGGGCGCGGGCGCATCTGGCAGCACACCCTTGATCACCGGGGTCTGCTTGTTGGTGGGCTCTTGCGAGCGGCGCGTCACGGCCGTGGGGTCTTCCACTTCTTCTGCGAGCTTGTAACTGGCTTCGATGTGGTCCAGGCGCGGGTCGTCGTGCTTGAGTCGTTCCAGGCGGTAGTTGGGGGTTTCCAGCGTCTTGTTGGGAACCATCAGCACGGCGACGCGCTGCTTGAGTTCGATCTTGGCGATCTCGGTGCGCTTTTCGTTCAGCAGGAACGAAGCCACTTCCACCGGCACCTGGCAGTGCACGGCGGCCGTGTTGTCCTTCATCGACTCTTCCTGAATGATCCGCAGGATCTGCAGGGCCGACGATTCGGTGTCACGGATGTGGCCCGAGCCGCCGCAACGGGGGCAGGGGATGGACGAACCTTCGCTCAGGGCGGGCTTGAGGCGCTGGCGGCTCATTTCCATGAGGCCGAACTTGCTGATGGTGCCGAACTGCACGCGGGCGCGGTCCTGGCGCAGTGCGTCGCGCAGGCGGTTTTCCACTTCGCGGCGGTTCTTGCTCTCCTCCATGTCGATGAAGTCGATCACGATCAGGCCGCCCAGGTCGCGCAGGCGCATCTGGCGGGCCACTTCGTCGGCGGCTTCCAGGTTGGTGCGCGTGGCGGTTTCCTCGATGTCACCGCCCTTGATGGCGCGGGCCGAGTTCACGTCCACGCTGACCAGCGCTTCGGTGTGGTCGATCACGATGGCGCCGCCCGAGGGCAGTTGCACGGTGCGGGCGTAGGCCGACTCGATCTGGTGCTCGATCTGGAAGCGGCTGAACAGGGCAGCATCGTCGCGGTAGCGCTTCACACGGGCGGCATGCTCGGGCATGACGTGCGCCATGAACTGTTGCGCCTGTTCGTAGATGTCGTCGGTGTCGATGAGGATGTCACCGATGTCGTTGTTGAAGTAGTCGCGGATGGCGCGGATCACCAGGCTCGATTCCTGGTAAATCAGGAAGGCGCCCTTGCCGCCCTTGCCTGCGCCGTCAATTGCGGTCCAGAGCTTGAGCAAGTAGTTCAGGTCCCACTGCAGCTCGGGGGCGCTGCGGCCGATGCCAGCGGTGCGGGCAATGATGGACATGCCGTTCGGGTATTCCAGCTGGTCCATCGCCTCTTTCAGCTCGGCGCGGTCCTCGCCCTCGATGCGGCGCGAAACGCCACCGCCACGGGGGTTGTTGGGCATCAGCACCACGTAGCGGCCGGCCAGCGAGACAAAGGTGGTCAGGGCAGCGCCCTTGTTGCCGCGCTCTTCTTTTTCGACCTGGACCAGCAGTTCCTGGCCTTCCTTGATCACGTCATTGATGCGTGCCTGGTTGGGCGAGACACCCGGGGCGAAGTAGCTGCGCGAAATTTCCTTGAACGGCAGAAAGCCATGGCGGTCTTCGCCGTAATCCACAAAGCAGGCTTCCAGCGAAGGCTCGACGCGCGTGACGACGGCCTTGTAGATATTGCCCTTGCGTTGCTCGCGCCCCTCGATTTCGATTTCGTAGTCGAGGAGCTTTTGTCCGTCGACGATGGCCAGGCGCCGTTCTTCGGGCTGCGTGGCGTTGATGAGCATCCGCTTCATGATGCGATTCCTTTGCGTGTTTTGCGGAGGGCAGCGGCGCAGCCAACAGGGCTGCGCGGGCTGCCACCCGCAGTTCCAAACCAAAAACAAGCTCTACCGGAGCTGTGAATGCCTGGACTGACGCATTGAAACGAAGGGAATTGCCGGGGATGACGCAGTGCCGTCGAGCGCTAGCTCAACGGGGGCGGCAAGGGCGGGTGGATGGGGGCGAGTGGGAGTGTGCGCAGTTTTGCTATTGAAATAATAGCTGTATGCGCAGGCAGGGTGCGCGCTATAGGCAATATGACGCCCAAAAGCGGGGGCAAGCGCCACCGCCAGAGAGTCAATATCAATGCCATCAGCAACCACATGCTCGCTTCGATCCGCTGGCAGATTGCGCCCTGGTGGGGCGAATCTGCCAGCTTGGGGGATTCCGTATCAGTGTTTCAATTTGTCAGCCCGCCGCACGGCGTACAGGCCACTGCAGGCATCTGGCCTGCAATCTGCCGGTACGACGCCCGCTGGCATCGACCTGCCTGCGCAAATGCAAGGGCTGTGTGGACTAAACTCCAGACAAATCAACCACTTACACATTGACGCGCAGGTGAAACACATTATAGGGGGCAAACCGTCATCCGACCGCACCCCCGCCGCTCCCGCTCCCGCAGCGCGCCTGGTGGAGGTCGACGAAGACTCTTCGGGCCAGCGCCTCGACAACTTTCTGATACGCCAGCTCAAAGGCGTGCCCAAAACCCATGTCTATCGCATCATCCGCAGTGGCGAGGTGCGCATCAACAAGGGCCGGGTCAACGCCGACACCCGCGTGGAGGCGGGCGACGTGGTGCGCCTGCCGCCCGTGCGCATCTCCGACAAGGTGGCTGAAAAGGCCGAGCGGCCTGCTCCGGCGCGCGAGTTCCCCATCCTGCTCGAAGACGAACACCTGATTGCCCTGGACAAGCCCGCTGGCGTGGCGGTGCATGGTGGCAGCGGCGTGAGCTTTGGCGTGATCGAGCAACTGCGCCAGGCGCGGCCCCAGGCCCGGTTTCTGGAGCTGGTGCACCGGCTGGACCGCGAAACATCGGGCATCCTGCTGGTGGCAAAAAAAAGGTCAGCACTCACTCACCTGCAAGACCAGTTCCGTGAACGCGAAACCGGCAAAACCTATCTCGCGCTGGTGACCGGGGCCTGGGCCTCCAACAAGAAGGTGATCGACCTGCCGCTGCACAAATACCTGCAGGCCGACGGCGAACGCCGCGTGCGGGTGACCACCGCCGACGACCCCGACGGCATGCGTTCGGTCACACTGGTCAAGGTGCGACAGGTGCTGCCGGCCCGACCGGCGCAAGGCCTGCCCGCCATGAGCCTGTTGGAGGTGACCATCAAGACCGGCCGCACCCACCAGATCCGTGTGCACCTGGCCAGCCAGGGGCACGCGATCGTGGGGGACGACAAATACGGTGATTTCGACCTCAACAAACGCCTGCACAAGCTGGGGATGCGGCGCATGTTTCTTCATGCGTGGCGGTTACAGTTCACGCACCCGGCCACCGGCGAACGCGTGCTGCTGAACGCCGAACTGCCGCCGGAGCTTGCCGACTTCGTTCCAACCGCCTGATTGCCCCATGCCTGCGACATCCCGCCCACGCCGCTTTGACCTGATCGCCTTTGACTGGGACGGCACGCTGTTCGACTCCACGGCCATCATCGTGCGCTGCATCCAGGAGGCCGTGCGCGACGTGGGCGGCGCCGTGCCCACCGACGAAGCCGCTTACTACGTGATCGGCATGGCACTCACCCAGGCCCTGGCCCATGCTGCGCCCGATGTGCCGCCCGAAAAATACCCCGAGCTGGGCAACCGCTACCGTTTCCACTACCTGCAGCACCAGGACGACCTGAGCCTGTTCGACGGCGTGCTGCCCCTGCTGGGTGACCTGCGGGCGCAAGGCCATCTGCTGGCCGTGGCCACCGGCAAAAGCCGGCGGGGGCTGGACGAGGCGCTGCATTCGGTGCAGCTCAAGGGCGTTTTCGACGGCTCGCGCACCGCCGACGAGACGGCCGGCAAACCCCATCCCCTGATGCTGCAGGAGTTGATGGCCGAATTTGATGTGCCGCCCGAGCGCCTGCTCATGATTGGCGACACCACCCACGATCTGCAAATGGCGCTGTCGGCGGGGTGTGCCAGCGTGGGCGTGAGCTACGGCGCCCACGAGCCTGCTGCCTTTGACGTGCTGAACCCGCTGCATGTGGCCCATTCGGTGCGCGAATTGCACGACTGGCTGCTGTCCCATGCCTGACTTGCGCGCCATCGCATCACCCGTGCCCGCTTGCCCATGACTATCGCCGATTCCATCGCCATCGCGCTGTGCAACAGTGCCGACCTGCAGGAGCGCCACCTGGCCGTGCCTTTTGACGTGGTGTATGCCGGGCAGACCTGCCGGGCCTTTGCCATCCGCTTCGAGGGGCGGCCCCACGCCTTCCTGAACCGGTGCTCCCATGTGGCCATGGAGATGGACTACCAGCCCGACCGCTTTTTTGACGACACCGGCCAGTGGCTGCTTTGCGCCACGCACGGTGCGACCTATCGGCCAGACACCGGCGCCTGCGTGGGCGGCCCATGCCGCGGCGGGCTGGTGAAAATTGCCCTGTCCGAAGTGGACGGGGTGGTGCACTGGCATACTGCCCACAACCTGCAACCCGTCGAGTTCTAGATGCATTACACCCTCGCTCTTTTGTTCATGCGCTGCACCCCCGCTGTGGGTGCACCGGCCCGCGTTGGCATGTCCCGGTGGGAGGTGTGAGATGAGTGATTCGCAACAACCCGGCGGTTCTGGTTCTGGCACAAAACCGTCTGTACCGCCCGACCTGTGGGCGCAAGCAGCTACTGAATCAGGAGCGGCCTCGGCAGCTCGCCCCAAGGCGGCGCTGGAGCCCGCCTGGGAGCGGGCTACGCTGGAAAAGCTGGCGTTTGCCGCCCTCCACGAGCAGCGCAGTGCACGGCGCTGGAAGATATTCTTTCGCCTGACCTGGTTGCTGGTGGCCGTGCTGGTGGCCTGGGCGGCCCTGGACCAGAGCACCAGTGGCGCCAGCAAGTTGGCGCCCCACACCGCGGTGGTGGATATCAAGGGTGAAATCGCCGCAGGCGCCGAAGCCAGCGCCGAGCTGGTGGTGGCCGCCATGCGCAGCGCCCTCGAAGACGAAGGCTCGCAGGCACTGGTGCTGCTGATCAACTCACCCGGCGGCAGCCCGGTGCAGGCCGGCATGATCAACGATGAAATCCTGCGCCTGAAGGCCAAACACGGCAAGCCTGTGTATGCGGTGGTGGAAGAAACCTGCGCTTCGGCCGCCTATTACATTGCGGCGGCAGCCGACGAGATTTTTGTGGACAAGGCCAGCATCGTGGGCAGCATTGGCGTCCTGATGGACGGCTTCGGCTTCACGGGCACCATGGAAAAGCTGGGTGTGGAACGCCGCCTGCTCACTGCGGGCGAGAACAAGGGATTTCTCGATCCTTTCAGTCCACAGACGCAAACGCAGCGTGAATACGCCCAGACCATGCTGGACCAGATCCACCAGCAGTTCATTGGCGTGGTGAAGGCCGGGCGGGGTGATCGCCTCAAACCCACGCCGGAAACCTTCAGCGGCCTGTTCTGGACGGGCCAGCAGGCCATTGAAATGGGCCTGGCCGACAAGCTGGGCAGTCTTGACTTTGTGGCACGCGAAGTGGTCAAGGCCGAAGACATCATTGACTACACGCGCCGTGAAAACGTGGCCGAACGCCTGGTCAAGCGTTTTGGCGCAGCGATGGGCGTGGGCGCCGCCAAGGCCCTGGCAACCCCCGCCACGGTGCAATTGCGTTGAACGCATTGGCCCCGGCTTGGTTGGGGCAGCGAAGGGGCAATATTTTGAAGAAATATGCCCTTAACGCTTATCCAGTAAGCGCTAATAGCTATTAAATAGATAGCAAATTTTCAATCGCAATGCCTAACGTGCCTAACGCCCCAGGGCGAATACCACCGGTGTGCGGTTGTCGGTGGGGCATGGCACTTGGCGCCACTGGCGCACCAGCTGGCTGTGGATCTGGGCCTGGGGCAATGTCAGCCCTCCTGCCATGGCCAGCCGCGTGTGGGGCTGCAGGGTCTGCACCAGCGCCTGCCACAGCGCTGCGTTGCGATAGGGGGTTTCGATGAAGAGCTGGGTTTGCCCGGTCTTGAGCGCCAGCGATTCCAGCTCGCGGATGCGCTGGCTGCGGTCTTGCGCATCCACTGGCAGGTAGCCGGTAAAGGCGAAATTCTGGCCGTTGAGGCCGCTGGCCGCCAGCGCCAGCAGCAGTGAGACGGGGCCCACCAGTGGCACCACCGGAATGCCCAGATCGTGTGCTGCGCGCACCACCGATGAGCCGGGGTCTGCCACGGCAGGCATGCCCGCTTCGCTGATCAGTCCCATGTCGTGCCCCACCAGTGCGGCGGCCAGCAGCGGGCGGGCATCAAACGGCGCCGACCCCTTTTCACCATGGTCGCCTTTCTTGTGGACCTCGCGCGGCAGCTCGGTGATGGTTTGCTGCTGCAGCGAAGCGGCCAGCGGATGCAGGGGCTCGATGCGCTTGAGGTAGGCGCGTGTGCTCTTGGCGTTCTCGCAAATCCAGTGCGTAAGGCGGGCCGCCGTTTTCAACGTGCCATCGGGTAAGGCGTCTTGCAGCGGCGCCTGGGTGTCGCAGCCGAAGTCGAGCGGTGCGGGCACCAGGTACAGCGTGCCGTTGGTGGCGGTGAAGCTGGGCGCGTCGGACGGGGTGGTGGGGCGCGTGCTCATGGCAAGACCATCCCGGCGGCGCGCAGCATGCGGCAGGTGCGGATCAGCGGCAGGCCAATCAGGGCAGTGGGGTCGTCGCTCAGGATGGCGTCGAGCAACGCAATGCCCAGGCCTTCACTTTTGGCGCTGCCCGCGCAATCGTAGGGCTCTTCGGCACGCAGATAGCGCTCGATCTCATCGTCGGACAGTGCGCGAAAGCGCACCTCCACGGGCGCCAGATCCACCTGTTCGAACCCCGTGGCCTCACAGACCACGGCCACCGCCGTCTGGAAAATCACGGTCTGGCCGCGCATCTGGCGCAACTGGGCCGTCGCACGCTCGTGCGTGCCCGGTTTGCCCAGCGGGTGACCACCCAGGTCGGCCACCTGGTCCGAGCCGATCACCACCGCCTGTGGGTGCTGGCGGGCCACTGCGCGGGCCTTGGCCACGGCCAGGCGCAAAGCCAGGTCGCGCGGTGTTTCTTCGGCCAGCGGGGTTTCGTCAACCTCGGGAGCTGCTACGACGAAAGGCAGGTTCAGACGGGCCAGGAGTTCGTGGCGGTAACGCGAAGTAGAGCCCAATACCAATGGGCGTTGCGGGGTGGGGGATTGTTGCATCGGGCGATTCTCTTACACTGCCGCCATGACCAAGGAATTCTCTCCCGACCGGCTCGATGTCAAGGCCTTCGCTCAGGTAAGCGGACACCTGTCCGGGCACGACTCGCTGCTGAAATACGAGCGGTTGTCCCAGGAGGCCAAGGGCCTGCATCCCGATTTGCGGGTGGACTGGACGGCCACGGGCGAGCTGCGCACGGAACTCGGTGACAGCGGTCAGGTGTGGCTGCACATGAAGGTGCAGGCCACGTTTCCCATGGAATGCCAGCGCTGCCTGACGCCGGTGGATGTGCCATTGGCCGTGGAGCGCTCGTTTCGTTTCGTGGCCGACGAAGCCACGGCCGAGGCGCTGGACGACGAGAGTGAGGAAGATCTGCTGGCCCTGAGCCGTGAATTCGATTTGCGCGAGTTGATCGAGGATGAGTTGCTGATGGCCCTTCCTGTGGTTCCGCGCCACGATGAGTGCCCCACGGCCGTGCCGCTGGCCTCCAGCGACGACGATTTTGAGGCGGCGAGTGCAGAAAAACCCAACCCCTTTGCCGCGTTGGCTGGCCTGCGCAAAGAAGAAAAGGGACAGTAATTGGTGTTTGGGATATAATCGTGGGCTTCACGCGAATCCCCTCGGGTCTTTTTTGGGCTGATCGCGTTTTTACCAACCCTATTCAAGACCAGGAGCCATCATGGCCGTTCAGCAAAACAAAAAGTCCCCTTCCAAGCGCGGCATGCACCGCTCGCACAATGCCCTGAACGTGCCGGGCATTGCTGTGGAACCCACCACCGGTGAAACGCATCTGCGCCACCACATCAGCCCCAACGGCTTCTACCGTGGCCGCCAGGTGCTGAAGAACAAGTCTGAAGCCTGACTTTAGCCCTCTCCACAAGGCCCGCTGCTACTGCATCTGTAGCTCGGGCCTTTGTTTTGACCGTTGCATTTATCTTTCGGCCCGCACTGCCGGCCGGACAAGTCGCCCATGATCACACTGGCTGTTGACTGCATGGGGGGCGACCACGGCCCCCGCGTCACGCTCGCGGCGTGCCGCCAGTTCCTCGACAATCATCCCGATGCCCATCTGCTGCTGGTCGGTCTGAAGGACAGTTTTGAATCGTTCTCGCACGAGCGCGCTACCGTGGTGTTGGCCACCGAGGTGGTTGCCATGGATGACCCCGTGGAGATTGCCCTGCGCCGCAAGAAGGATTCGTCCATGCGCGTTGCCATTCAGCAGGTAAAGGATGGCACGGCTGCTGCTGCGGTTTCCGCCGGCAACACGGGTGCCTTGATGGCCATTGCCCGCTATATCCTCAAGACGCTCGATGGCATTGACCGCCCGGCCATTGCCACCCAGATGCCCAATGCCCAGGGTGGTGCCACCACGGTGCTCGACCTGGGGGCCAATGTGGACTGCTCTGCCGAGCACCTTTTGCAGTTTGCCGTCATGGGTTCTGCGCTGGTGTCGGTGCTCAAGGGTGTCGAGGAGCCCACGGTGGGTTTGCTCAACATTGGCGAAGAAATCATCAAGGGCAGTGAAGTGATCAAAAAAGCTGGCGAACTGCTTCGATCTGCTGCCAATTCGGGCGATCTGAATTTTTATGGCAATGTGGAAGGCAATGACATTTTCAAGGGAACCGTGGACATCGTGGTGTGTGACGGTTTCGTGGGCAATGTGGCGCTGAAAGCCAGTGAGGGCGTGGCGACCATGGTGGTGGGTGGACTCAAGCAAGAGTTCTCGCGCAATATCCTGACAAAAATTGCCGCCATCTTTGCCTATCCGGTGCTAAAAGCGCTCATGAAGCGCATAGATTACCGTCGATACAACGGCGCGGCGCTGTTGGGCCTGCGGGGGCTGGTGTTCAAGAGCCACGGTTCGGCCGACACCATGGCTTTCGAGCAGGCATTGAACCGGGCGTATGATGCAGCCCGCAACAACCTGCTCGATCGTGTCCGGACCCGGATTGCGCATGCGGCGCCCCTGCTGGCGCCTGGCAATGCCCAGCCAACGCCCGGCGCTGTGGCGACAACACATTGATGAGACGCTATTCCCGCATTACCGGCACCGGCAGTTATCTGCCTCCCCGCCGGGTGACCAACGCCGATCTGGTGGCCGAGCTGGCGCAGAGCGGAATCCAGACCTCTGACGAATGGATCGTGGAGCGCACCGGTATACGGGCGCGCCACTTCGCTGCGCCCGATGTGACCAGCGGCGATCTGGGTCTGGAGGCGGCCAGGAAGGCGCTGGAGGCCGCCGGCTGCGAGCCGCAAGACATCGATCTGATCATCGTGGCCACCTCCACGCCCGACATGGTGTTTCCCTCGGTGGCCTGCATATTGCAAAACAAGCTGGGCGCCAATGGTTGTCCTGCTTTTGACGTGCAGGCGGTGTGCAGTGGCTTTGTCTACGCCCTCACGGTGGCAGACGCCATGATCCAGACCGGCGCCGCCAAGCGTGCGCTGGTGGTGGGGGCCGAGGTTTTCAGCCGCATCCTGGATTTCAAGGACCGCACGACCTGCGTGCTGTTTGGTGACGGAGCAGGCGCGGTGGTGCTGGAGGCGTCTGACACGCCCGGTATCCTGGCCAGCGACCTGCACGCCGACGGCCAGTATGTGGGCATCCTGTGTGTGCCGGGTAATGTATCGGGTGGCGAGGTGCTGGGCGATCCCCTGCTCAAGATGGATGGCCAGGCTGTATTCAAGCTGGCGGTGGGTGTGCTCGAAAAAGCGGCACGCGCCACGCTGGCAAAAGCCAACCTGACCGATGCCGACATCGACTGGCTGATTCCGCATCAGGCCAACATCCGCATCATGCAGAGCACGGCCAAGAAGTTGAAGCTGTCCATGGACAAGGTGGTGGTCACAGTGGACCAGCACGGCAACACGTCGGCAGCCTCGATTCCGTTGGCGCTGGACCATGCCGTGCGCACCGGGCAGGTCAAGAAGGGTGAAACCCTGCTGCTGGAAGGGGTGGGCGGGGGCTTTACCTGGGGTGCGGTGCTCCTGAAATTATAGCTTTTAGCGCTTGCTGTATAAGGGCTAAAGGCATATTTCTTATAAATACTGTAGTTTTATGAAATCCTTTGCATTTGTCTTTCCCGGACAGGGCTCGCAATCTGTTGGCATGCTGGACGCATGGGGCGATCACCCGGTCGTGGCCCAGACGCTTCAGGAGGCATCCGATGCCCTGGGTGAGAACCTCGCCCTGCTGATCAAGGAAGGGCCCAAGGAGGCGCTGGCCCTGACGACCAACACCCAGCCCGTCATGTTGGTGGCTGGGGTCGCTGCGTGGCGCGTGTGGCTGTCCGAAGGAGGGGCCATGCCGCTGGCCGTGGCCGGGCATTCGCTGGGCGAGTATTCAGCGCTGGTGGCCGCCGGCGTGCTGACACTGGCACAGGCAGCGCCGCTGGTGCGCTTGCGCGCCGCAGCCATGCAAGAGGCCGTGCCGGTGGGTACGGGGGCCATGGCAGCCATTCTGGGCATGGAGGCGTCCCGGGTGATTGCTGGTTGCGCCGAGGCGGCTGCATCCTTTGGTACGGGATCGACCGAAGTGGTCGAGGCCGTGAATTTCAACGACCCGATCCAGACCGTGATCGCTGGCACCAAGGCGGGTGTGGACAAGGCCTGCGAGCTGCTCAAGGCGGCGGGTGCCAAGCGCGCGCTGCCGCTGCCCGTGTCGGCACCATTTCATTCCAGCCTGATGAAGCCTGCCGCCGAAAAGCTGCGCATGGCGCTGTCCGATGTGGTGCTGGCTGTGCCCCAGATTCCGGTGCTCAACAACGTGGATGTGGCCGTGCAGCAGGATGTCGACGCTATTCGCGACGCGCTGTACCGGCAGGCCTTTGGTGCTGTGCGCTGGGTTGAGTGTGTGCAGGCGCTGAAAGGCCGTGGCATCACCCATATCATTGAATGTGGCCCCGGCAAGGTGCTTGCGGGCCTGACCAAACGCATCGACCCTGAACTGGTCGGCGCAGCACTGTTTGATCCGGCCACGCTGGCCGAAACCCGGGAGTTGTTGGCATGACGCATTCTGTATCCCCAGCCCAGGTGGCGCTGGTCACCGGCGCATCGCGCGGCATCGGTGCCGCGATTGCCCTGGAGCTCGCAGTGCGTGGTTACCAGGTGGTCGGCACCGCCACCACGGACGAGGGCGCAGAGCGCATCAGCAAGGCCCTGTCAGCCTACCCGGGCTGCCGGGGCGCCAACCTGAATGTCAACGATGGCGCGGCCATCGAGGCGCTGATGGATTCCATTGTCAAGCAGCAAGGCGGCCTGCATGTGCTGGTGAACAATGCCGGCATCACGCGCGACACGTTGGCCATGCGCATGAAAGACGAAGACTGGGATGCCGTGCTGGACACCAATCTCAAGGCTGTTTTCCGGGTGAGCCGTGCCGCCATTCGTCCCATGATGAAGCAGCGCTTTGGGCGCATCATCAGCATCACCAGCGTGGTGGGCGCATCGGGCAATGCCGGGCAGGCCAACTATGCAGCCGCCAAGGCTGGCGTGGCTGGCATGACGCGCGCGCTGGCCCGCGAACTGGGCAGCCGCAGCATCACGGTCAATTGCGTGGCGCCGGGATTCATTGAAACCGACATGACGGCAAATCTGCCCGAAGAGCAGCAAAAGGCGCTGCAATCCCAGATCGCCCTGGGCCATCTGGGCAAGCCTGCCGACATTGCCCATGCGGTGGCCTACCTGGCATCGCGTGAGGCGGGCTATGTGACGGGGCAGGAATTGCACGTCAATGGCGGCATGTACATGTAATTGTTGAGAGTTAACGTCGGTTCATCCGTGCGACGGGTCGTGTTGAGGGGTTTCCTCAAGCGGCTAGAATCGCGGATTCATTCACAACCCCCAGAGGGAAACCATGAGCGATATCGAAGCACGCGTCAAAAAAATCATTGCCGAACAACTTGGCGTTGAAGAGTCCCAGGTCACCAACGAAAAAGCCTTTGTGGCCGACCTCGGCGCTGATTCGCTGGACACCGTCGAATTGGTGATGGCCCTCGAAGACGAGTTTGGCATCGAAATTCCTGACGAAGACGCAGAGAAGATTACGACGGTGCAAAACGCCATCGACTACGCCAACACCCACCAGAAAGCCTGAGCGGGCGTCCAGCGCCTGTCTTGAGCGATCAGCAGAAGGTTTTTACGCATGAGCCGTCGTCGCGTTGTCGTGACCGGCCTGGGATGTGTCAGTCCCGTGGGTAACACGGTGGCGGATTCCTGGGCCAATGTCCTGGCCGGTAAGTCCGGCATTGATCTCATCACCAAGTTCGACACGTCGAACTTTTCCTGCAGGATTGCAGGCGAGGTCAAGGGATTCGATCTGGAGTCCTACATCAGCGCCAAGGATGCGCGCGCGATGGACGCCTTCATCCATTTCGGCATCGCTGCGGCGGCCCAGGCTGTGCAGGATGCAGGCTTGCCCACGGGTGAGGCCCTGCACGACGAACTGGCAACGCGCATTGCCTGCGTGATCGGTTCTGGTATCGGCGGCTTGCCGCTGATCGAGAACACCCACGCCGAGTTGACCGCACGGGGTCCTCGGCGCATCACTCCTTTTTTCGTGCCCGCTTCCATCATCAACATGGTGGCTGGGCACGTTTCGATGCGGTTTGGCTTCAAGGGGCCCAACCTCTCGGTGGTGACTGCGTGCACCACCGGGCTGCACTGCATTGGGCAGGCAGGTCGCATGATTGAATACGGCGATGCCGATGTGGCTGTGGCGGGCGGCACCGAGTCCACCGTGTCGCCCCTGGGCGTGGGTGGCTTTGCCGCCATGCGTGCACTTTCCACACGCAACGACGACCCCAAAACCGCTTCCCGCCCCTGGGACAAAGACCGCGACGGTTTTGTGCTGGGCGAGGGTGCGGGCGTGATGGTGCTCGAAGAGTACGAACACGCCAAGGCGCGCGGTGCAAAGATCTATGCCGAACTGAGCGGTTTTGGCATGAGTGCCGATGCCGGCCACATGACGGCTCCGAGCATGGATGGCCCACGCCGCGCCATGCTGCACGCCATGCACAATGCCGGCATCAACGCCGATCAGGTGGATTACCTCAACGCCCATGGCACGTCCACTCCGCTGGGCGACCTCAACGAAACCAACGCCATCAAGGCGGCCTTGGGCGATCATGCCTACAAGACCGTGATCAGCTCCACCAAGTCCATGACAGGCCATCTGCTCGGTGGTGCCGGTGGAATTGAAAGCGTGTTCACCGTACTGGCGTTGCACCACCAAAAGGTACCGCCGACGATCAATATCTTCAACCAGGATCCCGAGTGCGATCTGGATTTTTGTGCCAATACGGCGCGGGACATACCGATCGACATCGCCGTCAAGAACAACTTTGGCTTTGGCGGCACCAACGGCACGCTGGTCTTCAAGCGGATTTGATGCGGTTGCTGTCGCCAGCCCTTGTTGGTGACAAGCCTGAAACGGTTTTTTGCCCTGCTTCGCTCCGCGCGCTTGGATCGTCCAGCTGTCGGCAATTACCTTGGCGACGCTGATCATGCGCCGCGGCTCCCATTATTTTTCTGCTCCACCTGTCCGATATCCCGTCGGACAGGGTTTCGTGTTGCTGTGGGGAATGCTTTTCCTGTGGGGTGCGGGTGGTGCCGGATTGTGGTTCTGGCTTTTGCAAGGGGCCGGCGATTCGGCGGCGCGATTGTCCGTAGCCCTGGGCGTCTGGCTGTGTGCTGCGGGTGCGGTTGTGCATTTCTGGCGCCAGCGGCTGGATGGGGTGCTGCAGTGGGATGGTGTTCGCTGGCACCTGGAGGCCGGCCCAACTGGCGACCCGGCGCATCCCCTGAAGGGCGCCCTGTGGGTAAGGTTGGATCTGCAAAGTCACCTGTGGGTTTGTCTGGATGAACCAGGTGGGCGCCGCACCTGGTTATGGCTGGAGCGCCAGGGCGCTCCTGAACGATGGGGCGATCTGCGGCGTGCGGTATATTCGCGCCCCAAGCCCGAGGCCACCCCGGCCGACGAACCCGCTGCGGCCAGACGCCCGCCAGCGTGAATTCAAAGTGATAATGACCGTAACTTCCCCTGCAGCTCCCACAGACAGCGACCTCCAACTGGTGGAGCGCACGGTTGCGGGCGACCAGCGCGCTTACGAATTGCTGGTCATCAAATACCAGCGGCGCATCGAACGTCTGATTGGGCGCATGGTGCGGGACACGGACCTCGTACCGGATATTGCGCAGGAAACTTTTATCCGTGCTTACCGGGCGCTGCACCAGTTTCGTGGCGAGGCACAGTTTTATACCTGGCTGTACCGGATCGCCGTCAACACGGCGAAAAAGGCGCTCATGGACATGAAGCGCAATCCCGTCATTTCGGAAAACGCTCTGCGTGGCGGTGATGACGAAGATGAAACTTCCCGCCTTGGACATGAACTAACTTCCGAAGAAACACCCGAAACCATTCTTGCCGCACGTGAAATTGCCGAGGCCGTGAATGCGGCCATGGAGGCATTGCCGGAGGATTTACGCCAAGCGGTGACCTTGCGTGAGATAGAAGGATTGACCTACGAAGAAATTGCCGCGGCGATGGAATGCCCCATCGGAACGGTACGGTCGCGGATTTTCCGTGCCCGAGAGGCGATTTCTGCGCGTGTGCGCCCGCTGCTGGAAAACCAGTCGGGCAAGCGCTGGTGATGGACGTTTCTTCGGAGGCGGAACATGGATGCGGCCATTGGGGCCGGGATGACGTTTGGCAGGTGACGCAATGAACACAGACTTGATGAAACGCGAACAATTGTCGGCCTTGGCCGACGGGGAACTGCAGGGCGAGGAACTGGCGCAGGCCCTGCAATTCGCGACTCAGGACGAGGGTCAATCCACCTGGCAGATTTATCATCTGGTGGGTGATGTCTTGCGTGCTCCCGAACTGGCCCGACACCAGCCGGGCAATCAGTCCATGGTGATGCGGCTTCGCGAGCAACTGGCGCAAGAGCCCCTGTACGGGCGTCTGTCCGAAGCCATGCCGGAGGTGCAACAGGTTGCTATGCCCGAGACGGCGGTTGCCGCAAATTTATCGGTTTTCCTATGGAAGATGGCTGCCGGATTTGCGTCATTGGCCGCCGTAGCCGCCATTGGCTGGAGTTCTTTGGCGGGGTTGCAGGGCGGGGCGACTTCTGGTGCCCAATTGGCTGCCGCGCCTGCGCCTTCCCAGTCGGCAGCTGCCGTGGCAAGCGTTTCGGTCAACGATGGCCAACAGGTCATGATTCGCGACCCGCGCCTCGATGAGCTTTTAGCCGCCCACAAACAGTTTGGAAGCACGTCCGCATTGCAGATGCCCGCAGGTTTTCTGCGCAATGCCACTTTTGAGGCCCCTGCCCGCTGATGCGTTGAGGGGCGATTCAGTTCGCCGAATGAAGCGAACGCGAGCAAAGTGCTCCGGCCAACGCAGTTGCCTGGACAAGTTTGTCGTGCCGCCGGTTCTGTGAGGTAATGGCGTGTGCCAAAGCCGTGCATGCTGGCAGCGGATCCCCGCAAATCAAGCGCGTAGAGGCGACACATGGCGCGCCTTGTGCCATCTTCCGGCGCAATGAGGTAACGCGCGCCTTCCTGCTGGATCTAAAGCTGCTCGCCGTGAAGACACGGGATGCGTCCAGACTGGTCCGGTAGCTGCCAGCAATCCTGGACGCCGTGTCAAAGCTTTATCGCCGCCGGACGCCTGACTGGCGCCTGACCTGTTGCTCACAGCGCGGTGCCACTGCAATCCCTGCGTCTGATGCGAGCCACTTGGGCAGGG
Source organism: Acidovorax defluvii (assembly GCA_003268905.1). Classification (GTDB taxonomy): domain Bacteria; phylum Pseudomonadota; class Gammaproteobacteria; order Burkholderiales; family Burkholderiaceae_C; genus Acidovorax; species Acidovorax defluvii. The sequence continues at coordinate 173,593 of QLTU01000005.1, read as the reverse complement.
CGCCCACGTGCACGCACGGTGTGCTGGATCGCGCCATCTGTTGCGTGCGGTACAACGGAGTGTGTGCTTCGGGGAACCAAGTGACTCCTGTTGCCTTCACAGGCATACAACATCTGTTCGTAACCATTGCCACAATTCAAGAAAGGTCGATGATGCTCAGGATCGATTGGAAAAAACTGCACTCGTATGCACTCGCAGGCGTGCTGATGGGAGCAGCGAGTCTGGTGGTTGTCCCCCATGGTGCAGCCCATGCGCAAACTGCCGTGTCGCGTGGCTTGCCGGACTTCACCGAACTGGTGGAGCAGGTGGGGCCATCGGTGGTGAACATTCGCACCTCCGAGAAGGTGTCGGCCCGTACCAACACCAACGGCATGGATGAAGACATGCTTGAGTTTCTTCGGCGTTTTGGTGTGCCCATGCCCAACATGCCACGGCAACAAAGGCCTCAGCGGCCCCAGCCCGACGAGGAGCAGCCTCGGGGCGTGGGATCGGGATTCATCCTGACGGCCGACGGTTACGTGATGACCAATGCGCACGTCGTGGACGGCGCTGACGAGGTCATCGTCACCCTGACGGACAAGCGGGAGTTCAAGGCCAAGATCGTGGGGACCGACAAGCGCACCGACGTGGCTGTGGTCAAAATTGAAGCGACAGGACTCCCCGCTGTGAAGGTGGGAGACGTCAGCCGCCTGAAGGTGGGTGAATGGGTGATGGCCATCGGTTCGCCGTTTGGCCTGGAGAGCACGGTCACCGCCGGTATCGTGAGCGCCAAGCAACGCGATACGGGGGACTATCTGCCATTCATCCAGACCGACGTGGCCATCAATCCCGGCAACTCTGGCGGGCCATTGATCAATATGCGCGGCGAGGTGGTGGGGATCAACAGCCAGATCTATTCGCGGTCTGGCGGCTTCATGGGCATCTCGTTTGCGATTCCCATGGACGAGGCCATTCGGGTCAGTGAGCAACTGCGTGCGTCTGGCCGCGTGACCCGCGGGCGCATCGGTGTCCAGATTGGTCAGGTCTCCAAAGATGTCGCCGAATCCATTGGCCTTGGCAAGGCATCGGGCGCACTGGTCACGAGCGTGGAGTCCGGGTCGCCCGCTGAAAAGGCAGGCATCGAGGCGGGCGACATCATCACCCGTTTTGATGGCAAGGCGATCGACAAGCTGGCAGATCTTCCGCGCCTCGTGGGCAACACCAAGCCCGGAACGAAAAGCACGGTCACGGTGTTCCGCCGCGGCACCGCCAAGGACCTGAGCCTCACCATCGCGGAGATCGAGGGCGACAAGCCGGTGCGCAAGGCTGCGGAGCGGGAAGAAAAACCAAAAGCCTCGGCTGCTGCACAGTTGATCGGGTTATCGGTGAGCGCGCTGACCGATGCGCAAAAGAAAGAGCTGAACATCCGGGGTGGGGTGGTGGTGAATTCGGCCACCGATGCCGCTGCACGTGCCGGCCTGCGCGAGGGTGACGTCATCCTTTCCATCGCCAACACCGAAATTGGCGGGGTCAAGGATTTCGAGGCGGCGCTGGCCAAGGTGGACAAGAACAAGCCGATCAATGTTTTGTACCGTCGGGGTGAGTGGGCCCAATATGCCTTGATTCGCCCTTCCAAATAAGCTGGCACTGAGGGGGCGCCCTGAGGGCGCGCAGGGAAATCCCGGGTGTATATCCGGGGTTTCTTTCGTCTGGATCGCCTCCGAGAGCAATTGCGGCCAAATTAATTTCGGAAGATGAGGGTTGGTTTTCGCTCACCCGGAAAACTGCGCATCGATCAGATTGGATAGAATGCGGCCCTGCGTTCAACACATATCGACATATGAGTCGGCGCTGGGATCATATTGTGAAATGGGCATGGCCCCTGCACCACAGATCCGCAGCTAGCCCACAAGTTGTCCCATGTTGCTCGGATGCTGCTTGTGAATAAGTTGTGTATAAAATGCTTGTTGCACTGCAGCAACGCGCTTCACATGTGGGGTTGATGGCTCATGGGTTCAGGCTTTTTGCCTACAATGAGGCTCCAACCTTCGCAGTTGCCAATGATTGTTGGTTCAGGGCGCGTCGCCATTCGACGCGCCCTTTTTTCTTGTCCGCGCCGTTTCAATTCAATTACTTGACGCTTCCCGTTGATGAAACACATCAGAAATTTTTCCATCATTGCGCACATCGACCATGGCAAATCGACGTTGGCCGATCGCTTGATCCAGCGGTGTGGCGGACTTGCGGACCGCGACATGGAGGCGCAGGTGCTTGACTCGATGGACATCGAGAAAGAGCGTGGGATAACCATCAAGGCACAGACTGCTGCCCTGCAATACAAGGCCCAGGACGGGCAGGTCTATAACCTCAATCTGATCGACACACCGGGCCACGTGGACTTCTCTTATGAAGTGAGCCGCTCGTTGTCGGCCTGCGAGGGTGCGCTGCTGGTGGTGGACGCATCGCAAGGTGTTGAGGCGCAGACGGTGGCCAATTGCTACACCGCGCTGGACCTCGGTGTGGAAGTGGTTCCCGTGCTCAACAAGATGGATCTTCCGAACGCTGATCCCGACAATGCCAAGGCGGAAATCGAAGATGTGATCGGTATCGACGCGACCGACGCCATTCCCTGTTCGGCCAAGACCGGCATGGGCATTGACGAAATTCTCGAAGCCATTGTCGCGAAGGTGCCAGCGCCCAGGGGCAACGCCACGGGCCCCCTGCGCGCGATGATCATCGACAGCTGGTTCGACAGCTATGTGGGCGTGGTGATGCTGGTGCGCGTGGTCGATGGCCGCCTGCTCAAGGGCGAGCGCATCAAGATGATGGCCTCGGGCGCTGTTTACAACGCCGACAACCTGGGTGTGTTCACACCGGCCAACGAGCCACGCAATTCGCTCGATGCCGGTCAGGTGGGCTACATCATTGCGGGCATCAAGGAGCTGCAGGCGGCCAAGGTGGGCGACACCATCACGCTCGAAAAGAAGCTGCCCAACAACGCGGGCCCCGCCACCGAAGCGCTGCCCGGTTTCAAGGAAATCCAGCCCCAGGTGTTTGCCGGGCTTTACCCCACCGAGGCCAGCGAATACGACTCGCTGCGCGACGCCCTCGAAAAGCTCAAGCTCAATGACGCATCGTTGCATTACGAGCCCGAAGTCAGCCAGGCGCTGGGCTTTGGTTTCCGTTGCGGCTTCCTCGGTTTGCTGCACATGGAAATCGTGCAGGAGCGACTGGAGCGCGAGTTCGACCAGGACCTCATCACCACCGCGCCCAGCGTGGTGTACCAGGTGGTCCGGGCCGATGGCGAGGTGATCATGGTCGAGAACCCGTCCAAGATGCCGGACCAGGGGCGGCTGGAGGAAATCCGCGAGCCCATCGTCACGGTGCACCTCTACATGCCCCAGGACTACGTGGGCCCGGTGATGACGCTGGCCAACCAGAAGCGCGGTGTGCAGATGAACATGGCGTACCACGGGCGCCAGGTCATGCTCACCTATGAAATGCCGCTGGGCGAGATCGTGCTCGACTTCTTCGACAAGCTCAAGTCGGTGTCGCGCGGCTATGCCTCCATGGACTATGAGTTCAAGGAGTACCGTGCTTCCGATGTGGTGAAGGTCGACATTCTTCTCAATGGCGAAAAGGTGGACGCGCTGTCCATCATCGTGCACCGCTCGCAGTCGCAGTACCGCGGCCGTGCCGTGGTGGCCAAAATGCGCGAAATCATCAGCCGCCAGATGTATGACGTGGCCATTCAGGCGGCCATCGGCGCCAACATCATTGCGCGCGAAACCATCAAGGCACTGCGCAAGAACGTGCTGGCAAAATGCTACGGCGGTGACGTCAGCCGCAAGCGCAAGCTTCTCGAAAAGCAGAAGGCAGGCAAAAAACGCATGAAACAGATTGGCTCGGTCGAGGTGCCCCAAGAGGCATTTCTGGCCATTTTGCAGGTGGAAGATTGATGCAGTTCATGCAGATCCTGACTTCTCTGGTGCTCGCTGCCTTTGCGGGCTACGTCGGCGCCTGGTACATGGGCGCCATCGAGGGCAACTTTGCGTTGCTGCTGTTTTTGGCCACCGTGGTTACCGGGGCCTACTGGCTGGCAGAGCGCATGGTTTTTCTGCCGCGCAGGCGCCGGGCGGCGCAGGCCATCGAGGATGCGGCCGTACAACGCCGCGCCGAACTCGACCGCATGGGCATCCAGAAGGTGGATGTGGACGTGCAGGAGGCCAAGGGCCGCATCCTGATGCAGCCCTGGTGGCTGGATTGGACCGCGGGGTTGTTCCCCGTGATCGCTGCGGTGTTTTTCCTGCGCTCGTTTTTGTTTGAACCTTTCAAGATTCCTTCGGGCTCCATGATCCCCACCTTGCTGGTGGGCGACCTCATTTTGGTCAACAAGTTCACCTACGGTGTGCGGCTGCCGGTCATCAACACCAAAATCATTGAGGGCAACCAACCTGCTCGGGGTGATGTGATGGTGTTTCGCTATCCACCGCAGCCCAGCCTTGACTACATCAAGCGCGTGGTGGGCGTGCCTGGCGACGAAGTGGCCTACCTCAACAAGCGCCTCACCGTGAACGGAAAGCCGGTTGACACCACGGCTGAACCAGATTTTTTTGACAAAGACAGCATGCGGTATTTCAAGCAGTACGAAGAGCAGCTGGGTACCCAGCCGCACCGGCTGCTGAACACCCCCGAGGCGCCTGCTTTTGTGCAGGGTGCCACCAACTTTGCCTACCGCGATAACTGCCGCTACAGTGTCGAAGGCGTCGTTTGCAAGGTGCCAGAGGGACACTATTTCATGATGGGCGACAACCGCGATAATTCGCTGGATTCGCGCTATTGGGGGTTTGTTCCCGAGGCCAACATCGTGGGCAAGGCGTTCTTTGTCTGGATGAATTTTGGCAATCTCAAGCGGATTGGTGCTTTTCATTGAAGAGCGCAGACACACAACAACGAGGGGTAAAAGTATGAGCATGCATCGCACAGCCAGCCGGTCGCGCCAGCGCGGCCTGTCGTTCTTTGGGTTGATCTTTGTTGGTTTGTTTGCCGTGGCGGCCTTTGCCATTGGCGGGCAGTCCATTCCGATCTTTCTGGAATACACCTCTGCCAAGAAAGCCATCGAAAAAGCCAAGTTTGAAAGCACGGTGCCTGGTGTGCGTGCGGCCTTCGACCGCGCTGCGGCGATTGATGACATCACGTCCATCAAGGGCTCCGACCTTGAAGTGACCAAGAGTGGCGACAAGGTGGTGGTGTCTTTCAAGTACGCACGCGAGATTGCACTGGCAGGCCCTGCCTATCTGGTGTATCGCTTTGAAGCGCAGACCAACTAGGTGCAGCCGGCTCTACTAGCGCTGCAGACCCGTCTGCAGCACACCTTTTCCAACGCGTCATTGCTGCAGCGTGCCATCACGCACCGCAGTTTTTCGGCAGACCACAATGAACGCCTGGAGTTTCTGGGCGATTCGGTGCTCAATCTGGCTGTGGCCAGCTTGCTTTACCAGCGGCTGAGCGATTTGCCCGAGGGCGATCTCTCGCGTGTGCGTGCCAACCTGGTCAAGCAGGATACGTTGCACCAGCTGGCACTGCGTCTGCAAGTGTCTGACGTGTTGCGCCTGGGCGAGGGCGAGTCCAAATCTGGCGGCCAGCAACGGCCCTCCATTCTTGCCGATGCCCTTGAAGCCCTGATTGGCGCCGTTTACCTCGATGCCGGTTACACCAGTGCCGAAGCGCTGGTGCACCGTCTGTTTCAGGGGGTGGAGATCAACCCTCAGATGCAGGCCGCTGCCAAAGACCCCAAGACCGCGTTGCAGGAGTGGCTCCAGGGTCGCAAAATGAAGCTGCCGCAATACAGCGTGGTGGCCACGGTAGGGGCGGCGCACCGCCAGACCTTTGACGTGGAATGCGTGATCACCGAACTGGGCCTGGCCGAACGTGGCATTGGCGGTTCGCGCCGTGCCGGCGAACAGGCCGCCGCCGCCGCCATGCTGGCCACACTGAAAGCGAAAAACATATGAACGATGCTACTAAAGATGTAGCTGATGACGCAGGCACTGAAAGCGCTCCGGTGCAAAATGACCTCGAAGCCATGCTGGCCGCCGCGGGCGCACCGGCGGCCGTGCCGGGCCAGCGCTGTGGCGTGATCGCCATCGTGGGCAAGCCCAATGTGGGCAAGTCCACGCTGCTCAATGCGCTGGTGGGCCAGAAGATCAGCATCACCTCGCGCAAGGCGCAGACCACGCGGCACCGCATCACGGGCATCCGCACGCGCGAGCAGACGCAGTTCATTTTTGTCGACACCCCCGGATTCCAGACCCGCCACGCCACGGCGCTCAACAAGTCGCTGAACAAGACAGTGATGGGTGCGATCGGCGATGTGGACCTGATCCTGTTTGTCGTCGAGGCCGGCAACTTCACGCTGGCCGATGCCAAGGTGCTCTCGCTGTTCAAGCCTGGCATTCCCACGCTGCTGGTGGCCAACAAGCTCGACATGGTGCACCGCCGCGCCGAACTGGCGCCCTGGCTCAAGAGCATGCAGGAGCGCCACCCGTTTGCTGAATTCGTGCCCATGTCGGCCAAGAACAAGGGCGACATCGAGCGGCTGTTTGGCATCTGCGCCAAATACTTGCCCGAGCAAGCCTGGTGGTATGCCGAAGACGAGCTGACCGACCGCAGCGAGAAGTTTCTCGCTTCCGAGACTGTGCGCGAAAAGCTGTTTCGCTTCACGGGCGATGAGCTGCCTTACACCTCTACGGTGGTCATCGACAAGTTCGATGAAGAAGCCAGCAAGGCGCACAAACGCATGGTCAAGATTGCCGCCACCATCGTGGTCGAGCGCGACAACCACAAGATGATGGTGATTGGCGACAAGGGCGAGCGTTTGAAGCGCATCGGCACCGAAGCCCGCCAGGAGCTGGAAAAGCTCATGGATGCCAAAGTGTTCCTGGAGCTGTGGGTCAAGGTGCGCTCTGGCTGGGCAGACGATGAAGCGCGCGTGCGCTCGTTCGGCTATGAGTGAGTTCCCCCTGAGTCGCCTGCGGCGCCTTCCCCTCAAGGGGACGACGTCAGCGGCCGGGCAAAGCCCTTTCCGCGACATCCGCTGGCATGGCCTGCTCCGCGGCCTTCTGATCAACGAGCGCCGTGACGCCTTTGGGCAGTGCGCCGGGCGTTCGAGTGCGGTGGATCTTTGATCTGAAGAGAATTGGCCTCCAGCGCTTGATGGATAAGCGCTCTCAGCTATTGATAACATAGCAATCCATGCCCGCGCGCCGCGTTTCCGATGAGCCTGCCTATGTGCTGCACAGCTACGACTGGAGCGAGTCCAGCCTGATTCTGGAAGTGTTTTGCCGACGCCAGGGGCGCGTGGCCCTGGTGGCCAAGGGCGCCAAGAAGCCCAGCTCCAACTTTCGCCCGGTGCTGCTGCCGCTGCAGCCCTTGCTCGTGACCTACACGCTCGCCGGTGATGGCACGGCCGACATTCACACGCTCAAGGGTGCCGAGTGGGTGGGCGGCCATGTGATGCCCACGGGTGACGCACTGCTGTCGGGCATGTACCTCAACGAGCTGTTGCTGCGCCTGCTGGCGCGCGCCGATCCGCACCCTGCGCTGTTCGATGCCTATGCGGGGGTCGTGCGGGTGCTGGCCAGCGAGCATGGCGATGCCCTGGAGCCCGTGCTGCGCAGTTTCGAGTTGCTGCTGCTGCGTGAGATCGGCCTGCTGCCCAGCCTGGATGCGCAGACCATGACTCTTGCGCCGTTGCAGGCTGACACGCGCTACACGCTGGTGCCCGAGGGCGGCTTGCGCGCCGCGTCCACGTCAGACCGCGCCGGCCTGCTCGGCAGCCAGTGGCAGGCTTTGCAGCGCGCGCTCGATGACGTGGCCAGCTACACCGCCACCTTGCGCGCCTGTGCCCCGGTGGCCGCCGAACTCAAGCCCCAGTTGCGCGCCCTGCTGCAATACCATTGCGGGAGCCCCACGCTGCGCACCCGCCAGCTCATGATCGACCTGCAGTCCTTATGAACATGTCTGAACACACCCCGCACCGCACCGCCTTGTCGGTCAATGTCAACAAGGTGGCCCTGGTGCGCAACACGCGCCACCTGGGCATTCCCAGCGTCACGCGCGCGGCCCAGCAGTGCCTGCAGGCGGGTGCCCAGGGCATCACGGTGCACCCCCGGCCCGATGAGCGGCATATTCGCCGCCAGGACGTGTTCGAACTGGCGGCGCTGATGCGCGCCTGGACCGACCGCGAATACAACATCGAAGGCAACCCGTCGCAGAACCTGATGGACTTCATCCGTGAGCTTGCGGGCCAGGGCATGGGGCCGCAGCAGGTCACCTTTGTGCCCGACAGCGAAGATCAGTTCACCAGCGACCACGGCTGGAGCTTTCCGCAGGATGCCGAGCGCTTGGCGCCGCTGATTGCCGAGTGCAAGCAGCTGGGCGTGCGTGTGAGCCTGTTCATGGACCCGGTGCCTGAGCAGATGGCCGCTGCCCGGGACGTGGGCGCCGACCGGGTGGAGCTGTACACCGAGCCCTACGCCGCAGCCTGGGGCACGCCGCAGCAAGCCGAGGAGCTGAAGCGCTACGCCGCCGCCGCCCAGGCGGCGCTGGATGCCGGCCTGGGCGTGAATGCCGGGCATGATCTCAACCGCGACAACCTCGCCGCCTTTGTGCGCGAGGTGCCCGGCGTGCTCGAAGTCTCCATCGGTCACGCCTTGATTGCCGATGCACTGGAGCTGGGCTATGCAGCCACCGTGCAGGCCTACCAAGCGTGTATCGATGCCGGCTTTGCAGCAGAGAAAACTCCTGATTTGATAGCTTCTAGCGCTTATTTATCAAGCGCTAGAGGCATATTTCATTCAAAACCATGATCTATGGCATTGGCACCGACATCTGCGACGTGCGCCGCATCGCGGCCAGTCTGGAGCGCCACGGCGAGCGGTTTGCCGAAAAGGTGCTGGCCGATGGCGAGCTGGCCACCTGGCGTGCGCGCAGCGCGCGGTGGCCCGAGCGCGGCGTGCGCTACCTGGCTACGCGCTTTTCCGCCAAGGAAGCCTTCAGCAAGGCCATCGGGCTGGGCATGCACATGCCCATGACCTGGCGCGCGTGTGAGGTGGGGTCTCTGCCCAGCGGCCAGCCGGTGATCGTGCTGCACGGTGCGCTCAAGGAATGGTTCGAGGCCAAAGGCCTCACGGCGCATCTGAGTGTGACCGACGAAACCGACTACGCCGCCAGCTTTTGCGTGGTGGAGAAAATTCAAGCCAAATAGCCATTTAGCGCTTGTTGAATAAGCGCAACCAGCTATTGTTTAAATAGCAATTTCACGATTGGAAGCCCGATGACCGAACACGCACCCCTCATCCTCGACGTGGCAGGCACAGAGCTGACCGCCGCCGATCGCCGCCGTCTGGCCCACCCGCTGACGGGCGGCGTGATCCTGTTCGCCCGCAACTGGAGCAACCGCGCACAGCTGCTGCAGCTCACAGCCGCCATCAAGGCCGTGCGCGATGACCTGCTGATCTGTGTGGACCATGAAGGCGGCCGCGTGCAGCGTTTTCGCACCGATGGCTTCACCCACCTGCCGCCCATGCGGGCGCTGGGTGACATGTGGATGGATGACGGCAAGGGTGCCAAGGCCGTGCCCGGCAGTGGCGCGCTGCGCGCCACCAACGCCGCCACGGCGGCGGGCTACGTGCTGGGCACCGAGCTGCGCGCCTGTGGCGTGGACTTCAGCTTCACGCCCGTGCTGGACCTCGACTGGACGGATGAGGCCCCCACGCCAGCGCAAGCGCTGGCTGCCCCCCACGGGGGCTCGGGCAGCTTGGGGCGGCCCGGCACTTCCCGAAGCGGCGTCATCGGCGACCGATCCTTCCACCGCGACCCGCGCGTGGTGGCCCTGCTGGCCAAGAGCCTCATGCACGGCCTGCTGCAGGCGGGCATGGCCAACTGCGGCAAGCATTTTCCGGGGCATGGCTTTGTGAAGGCCGACTCGCACACCGAAGTGCCGGTCGATAACCGCAGCCTCAAGGCCATTTTGGCCGACGACGCCGCGCCGTATCCCTGGCTCAGCAGCACGCTCACCAGCGTGATGCCGGCGCATGTGATCTACCCCAAGGTCGATAGCCGCCCGGCGGGCTTTTCGCAGCGGTGGCTGCAGGACATCCTGCGCCGCCAGATGCGTTTTGATGGCGCCATCTTCAGTGACGACCTCAGCATGGAAGGCGCGCGCCGCCTTGACGGCCAGGTGGTCAGCTACACCGACGCCGCCATCGCGGCGCTCGCTGCAGGCTGCGACCTGGTGCTGCTGTGCAACCAGAGCGTGGGCAACGGCGAGGCTGTGGACGAACTCATCGACGGCCTCGACGCTGCCCTTTCACAGGGCCGCTGGCAGCCCAGCGTGGACAGCGAATCGCGTCGCCTGGCGCTGCTGCCCGAAACCCTGCCGCAGGCGTGGGATGAGCTGATGTACCAGCCCGCCTATCTGCAGGCGCTGGATCTGCTGCCCTGACTTTTGTCGCAGGTCTGCTCTATGGCCCCGGTGCGGTGCTGACGGGTAGGGCACTCGGCTGCAGGGGTGCGGCCACGGCTTGCACCGGCGCGGTCGGCTCCGTTGGTGGCGCAGCCTCTGCGGGTGGCGGGTAATGCTGAAAGCGGCGCACCACGCGCTGAAAGATCAGTGCGTTTGGAATCTGCAGCCACGCCGTGTGGCCCACCGCTGCGCCATGGTCCTCCAGCGTGGTGTAAAGCAGATTGATATCCACCACGCGGCCCTTGGCGCCGGGCTTGTCTGCGGTGTCCAGCACCTCGATGTAGTCCCCAATGCGAAAAGGCCGCACCGTGAAGATGAGCAGCGCACAAAACAGGTTGGACAGCACGCTCCAGGCGGCAAAAAATGCCACCGCGCCCACGGTGGCGAAGCCCGTGAAAGCCGTCCATAGCACCGTGGCCGAGACGCCCATGCGTTCAAGCACCAGCAACAGCGCGCTGGCAATGATGAGCCAACGGATCAGGCCGTTGATGGGCACCAGCAATTCATCGGGTAGCTGGTAGTGCGCACTGGCGCGGCGCACCAGGCGGCGCAGCGTGCGCTGCAACAGCCATGCCACAACCAGGATCAGCAGGATTTGCGAGCCGGGGATGATGACTTCAAGCCAGTTCTGCACCCATTCGGGCAGGCGGGCTTTCAAGAGTTGCATTCGGGAAATGGCCATGGGGACTATGGTGTCAAAAAAGGCGGCACAGCGGCAGTCAGCCGTTCAACTGCTCCACCGTGTCCATCGGCATCTTAAAACTGAAGCAGCGGTTGCGGCCTTGCACCTTGGCGGCATGAAGCACTTGGTCGGCCCGCATGACCACGCTCTCTGCGTTGGTGCTGTCATCGGGCACGCAGGTCCTGATGCCGCCGTGCAGCGTGGGTGCGACGCACAGCGCAGCACGCACCGAGCCCACGTCTCCCACGATCAGCACGGAAAACGGGTGGTCCGCCAATGCGGCCCCGATGGGTGGGGCCGCGGGCGAAGGGTGCGGCAGGGGCGTGGGGGCTGTCACGGTGTTTCCTTGTGGCCCACATTGTCTGGTGGGCTTTTTTGCACCGCGGGGTCGCCTGCCTTCATCTGCCGGGATGCGGGCGGGCGCCCACGCCTGAACGGCACCAGGCGGTCAAGACTCGCGCCGCAGGGCCGGGAACAGGATCACGTCGCGGATGCTGGGGCTGTCGGTCAGCAGCATCATCAGGCGGTCAATGCCGATGCCGCAGCCGCCGGCGGGAGGCATGCCATATTCGAGTGCGCGCACAAAGTCGTGGTCGTAATACATGGCCTCGTCGTCGCCACTGTCCTTGGCGGCCACCTGGGCATGAAAGCGCGCGGCCTGGTCTTCGGCGTCGTTCAGCTCACTGAAACCGTTGCCGAATTCGCGGCCGGTGATGTAGAGCTCAAAGCGCTCGGTGACTTCGGGGCGCGCGTCGTTGGCGCGGGCCAGCGGCGAGATCTCGGTGGGGTGCTCCATGATGAAGGTGGGTTGCCACAGCTTGTCTTCCACCGTCTCTTCGAAATACAGCACCTGCAGGCTGGCCAGGGTGCGCCCCGAAAGCTGGTTCTTTTGTTCCGACATGCCCAGCTTCTTGAGGGCGCTGGTGAGCCATGCCGCATCGTCCACATGCGCACCGGCTTCGGTATGCTGAAAGATGGCTTCGCGAATGGTCAGGCGGGCAAATGGCTGGCTCAGGTCCACCTCGCGGCCCTGGTACGACAGTTGCAGCGTGCCGGCGGCCTTGAGCGCAGCATCGCGCACGAGTTGCTCGGTAAAGCCCATGAGGTCCTGGTAGTTCCAGTAGGCCGCATAGAACTCCATCATCGTGAACTCGGGGTTGTGGCGCACCGAGATGCCTTCGTTGCGGAAGTTGCGGTTGATCTCGAACACCCGCTCGAAACCACCCACCAGCAGGCGCTTGAGGAACAGCTCCGGCGCGATGCGCAGGTACATCTCTTGTTCGAGCGCGTTGTGGTGCGTGACAAACGGCTTCGCGTTGGCGCCGCCCGGAATGGGGTGCAGCATGGGCGTCTCGACCTCCAGAAAGCCGTGCTGCACCATGAAATCGCGGATGCCACTGACAGCCCGGCTACGCGCCACGAAGCGCTTTCGTGCAGCCTCATCGGTCATCAGGTCGATGTACCGCTGGCGGTACTTGACCTCCTGGTCGGCCACGCCATGAAACTTGTCGGGCATGGGGCGCAGACTTTTGGTCAGCAGCCGCAGGGTGGTCACCTTGACCGACAGCTCGCCGGTCTTGGTCTTCATCAACGTGCCCTCGGCACCGATGATGTCGCCCAGATCCCAGTGCTTGAAGGCCGCATAAAGGTCTTCACCCAGCGCGTCACGCGTGATGTAGAGCTGGATGCGCCCCCCGGTTTCGCCCAGCGAACCATCCTGCACGGTGGCAAAACTGGCCTTGCCCATCACCCGCTTGAGCATCATGCGCCCCGCCACGCTCACATGAACAGCGTGGGTTTCAAGCGACTGTGCGTCCTTGCTGGCGTGCTGGTCCTGCAACGTGGCAGCGTGGTGCGCCGGTTTGAAATCGTTGGGGAACGTGACGCCCGCGCCCTGGGCATGTGCCTCGCGCAGTGCGCGCAGCTTGTCGCGGCGCTCGGCCATGAGCTGGTTTTCGTCGTGAGGGGCGGGGGCGTGGTTTTGTTCTGACATAGGTGCCGTGGCTACGGGACGTGGAATGTGGGGCTGGTGGCAGCCAAACCGTGGATTTTATGGGTTATCGGCAGGGTTTTGGTGCCGCGCGGAATGCAGGCCCAGCACGGCCAGCACCGTCCACGCAATGATCTGCAGATCCAGCCAAAGGCTATGCGTGTGCACGTACTGGGTTGCATAGCGCAGCTTTGTGGGCAAGATCTGCTCTACATAGGTGCGTTCGGGGTCGGGGCTGCAGGCCAGTAGCTCGCTTTCGTTGCGGAACGCAATAGATGCCAGGTCGGTGATGCCGGGGCGCACGGACAGCACTGACTGGCGCATCTCTGCGGGGTACTGTGCCACATAGCGTGGCACCTCGGGGCGCGGGCCGACCACGCTCATGTCGCCGCGCAGCACGTTGAGGAACTGCGGCAGCTCGTCCAGCTTGCTGCGGCGCAGCCAAGTGCCCGCGCGGGTGATGCGGGCGTCTTGGCCCACCGTAATTTGCGGGCCCACCGCCTCGGCACCGGTGTGCATGGTGCGGAATTTGTAGATGCTAAACGGCCGTCCACCTTGCCCCACACGCTGCTGCCGGAAGAACACCGGGCCTGGCGAATCGAGTCTCACCCACAGCGCCACCGCCAGCAGCACCGGGCACAGCAGCAGCAGTGCCAACCCGGCAAAGGCGATGTCGAATAGGCGCTTGGACATGGAAGGTTCAGCCCAGCAACTCGTGCAGCGCGGCAATCACCCGATCCTGGTCGGCATCGCTCATGGCGGTGAATAGCGGCAGGCTGAGCATGGCCTGGTAGGCGGCATCGGCCTGCGGAAACTGCTCTGGCGTGAGTCCGTAGCGGTCGCGCCAGTAAGGGTGGCGGTGCAGCGGCACATAGTGCACGCTGGTGCCAATGCCACGTTCCGACAGGGCCTGAATGAGTTCGTCTCTGCCTATGCGCGCGACCGGCGCCAACCGCACAACGTACAAATGCCAGGCATGCACATCGCCCGCCGGCGCGTCTGCAGGCAGCACCAGGGGCAAGGGGGCCAGCTGCGCCTGGTAGCGCGCTGCCAGGTGCTGACGGCGCCGCACGAATTGCGGCAGGCGCTGCAGCTGGACCACGCCCATGGCGGCAGCAACGTCGGTCAGGTTGTACTTGAAGCCCGGCGCCACCACCTCGTAGTACCACGCCGGGGTCTTTGAAGTGAAGCGGTCGAAAGCGTCGCGGCTCATGCCGTGCAGGCGCATCACGCGCATGCGCTCGGCCAACTCGGGGTGGCGCGTCACGGCCATGCCGCCTTCGCCGGTGGTGATGGTCTTGTTGGCGTAGAAGCTGAACACCGTCACGTCGGACGCTAACTGCCCGACCAGCGTGCCCTGCCAGGTGGTGGGCAGGGCGTGCGCGGCGTCTTCCACCACCTTGAGGCCATGGCCGCGGGCGATGGACAGGATGGCGCCCATATCGCAGGCCCGCCCGCCGTAGTGCACCGGCATGATGGCTTTGGTACGCGGCGTGATAGCGGCGCGCACGGCCTGGGGGTCGATGTTCAGCGTCACCGGGTCCACGTCTACCAGCACGGGGTCGGCGCCCAGGTAGCGCACCACCTCCACCGTGGCGGTAAAGGTCAGCGTGGGCGCGATCACCTCGTCGCCCGGGCCAATGCCCAGCGCCTCCAGCGCCAGGTGCAGGCCGGCCGTGGCGGAGTTGACTGCGATGGACTGCAGGCCATTGCTGCCAAGGTAGTCGGTGAAGGCCTGCTCGAATTCGCGGGCCTGTGGGCCGGTGGTGACCCAACCTGAGCGCAGTGCCTCGGTGACGGCGGCAATCTCGGCGTCGGTGATGTCGGGGCGGGCAAAGGGGAGGAAAGGAATTGCAGTGTCGGACATTGTGGTGGTTCAGGGGGCGCTACGGCCGATGGCGTGGTATTCAAAGCCCAGGGCGTGCATATCAGCCGGTTCAAAGAGGTTGCGGCCATCGAAGATGACCGGCTGGCGCAGTGTGGCAGCCAGGTAGGCGAAGTCGGGGCTTCGGAATTCCTTCCACTCGGTCACGATGACGAGCGCGTCCGCGCCTTCGAGCACGGCATGGGCTTGGTCCAGTAGGCGCAGGCCCGTACGTTCGCCCAGTGCGATGCGTGCTTGTGCCAGTGCCACCGGGTCATAGGTGGCGACCTCGGCGCCCAGGGCCAGCAAGCGCTCGATGATGGTCCGGCTGGGTGCCTCGCGCATGTCATCCGTGCCCGGCTTGAAGGCCAGGCCCCACAGGGCGAACCGCCGACCGCGCAGGTCAGCCCCGAAGCGCGCCACGATTTTGTCCACCAGCACCTGCTTCTGCCGCTCGTTTACGGCCTGCACGGCCTGCAGAATGCTCAGCTCTTGCCCTGCCTCGCGGGCCGTGTGCACAAGGGCCTGCACATCCTTGGGAAAACACGAGCCGCCGTAGCCCGTGCCGGCATAGAGGAAATGCGTGCCGATGCGCGGGTCGGTGCCGATGCCGGTGCGCACCTGCTCGATGTCGGCCCCCAGTTTTTCGGCCAGCAGCGCCAGCTCGTTCATGAAGCTGATACGCGTGGCCAGCATGGCGTTGGCCGCGTATTTGGTGAATTCGGCGCTGCGCACGTTCATCACGATCAGGCGGTCGACGTTGCGCATAAAGGGCGCGTAGAGCTGGTGCAGCGTCTGTGCTGTCTGGGGGTCGTCTGCGCCCACGACCACGCGGTCCGGGCGCATGAAATCCTGCACGGCCGAGCCTTCCTTGAGGAACTCGGGGTTAGACGCCACCGAGAACGCCAGCGTCGGCAGGCCGCGCGCCCGCAGCACCTGCGCAACAAGCTCGCGCACGCGGTCCGCCGTGCCTACGGGCACGGTGCTCTTATTGACGATGAGCCGGGGCTCCTGCATGCGTTCGGCAATGGCGCGCGCTGCGGCAAGCACATGCTGCAGGTCGGCCGAGCCATCTTCGTCCGCAGGCGTGCCCACAGCGATGAACTGCACGCGGCCGTGGGCGACGGCATGGTCCACATCCCTGGTGAAGGCCAGCCGCCCGCTGCGGGTGTTGTGCAGCACGATATCGAGCAGGCCGGGCTCGTGGATGGGCAGCTCGCCGCGCAGCAGGGTGGCAATGCGCCCTGGGTCGAGGTCCAGGCAGACCACGTGGTTGCCCATCTCCGCGAGGCAGGCGCCCGTCACCAGGCCCACGTATCCGGTTCCGACGACGGTGATTTTCATGGGACAGCGTTCACTAGGGTTTGACCGCCCAGGTCAGGCGGTGCGTGCGTAAAAAGGGCGCCAGCCGCGCGGCGGGGGCGATCAGTACCGCTGGCAGGCGCCGTGCGAGGGGCGGCGCCAGGGTGAGCCGCAGCGCGTGCAGCCTAGCGTCGGGAAACAAGGTGCGCAGCTCGGCGGGCGGGACTTTGCGCACATCGGGATTGTGCGGGTTGTTCACCACAAAGTCATAGACCAGCACACCGCCACCCGGCGCCACCCATCGCCACAGCGTGCGCGCGAACTGCTGGCGGTAGGCGGGGTCGAGCAGCGAGCTGAAGACAGTGAAGGCCAGCACGGCCTGCTGGCTAGCGTCTGCGACCGGTGCCGCGCAGGCGTCGCCTTCGATGAGCTGCACACCATTTGGCAGCAGGGCGCGCGCGGCGGCGGCGCGCTCGGGCAGCAACTCGATGCCGGTCAACTGCGTAGGCGTGGCGCCCAGGCGCAGCAGATCCAGCAGGTTGCCGCCGCTGCCGCAGCCCACTTCGAGCAGCGGGCGATCGGCCAGGCTGGCCCAGCCATGCAGGCGCCACAGGCATGCCATGGCGCGCAGGCGCTCCTGCTGCGCCTGCAGGGCGGCAGCGTTGGCGTACAGGCTGTAGCGCTGCGCGTCGGCACCGCTGTTGCGCCGTGCGTAACGTGCCTGCACGGCGCGGGTCTCGGGCGTGTTCATCGCGTGATCCTCGCAAAGCGCTGCGCAGGCTGTCGCTTGCGCAGCACGTCCCACAAGCCTTGCCAGGTGCCCCAGCCGTAGCCCAGCTGGAAGGCCGCAATCACGGTGGGCAGGCGTGGCAGCAGGCTCCAGGACCCGGCGGCGCGTGCTGCCGCCACGCTCGCCACCGCCAGATAGGCGCCATACAGCGCCAGCAGCGCTGCGGCTGGCCAAGGCGTCCAGGGCAGCAGCAGTGCGCAGAGCGCAAGCGCGGCAACGAACAGCGCGGGCACCAGCTGGCGCAGCGAGCCCGGCTGCCCGTGCTTGCGCACCACGAAGGGCCGCCAGTAGCCGTACTGCTGTTGCTGGGCGAAGAGGTGGCGCAGCGATCCGCGCGGGTGGTAGACCGAGCGGATCGTGCCGCTCTGCCAGATGCGGCCGCCGCCCAAGCGCAGGCGCAGGTTGTGCTCGTCGTCCTGGTTGCGCACCAGCGCCTCGTCGAACAGACCGAAGCGCGCGAACGCCTCGCGCCGCCAGCAGCCCAGGTACACGGTGTCGACCGCGCCCTCGTAGCCCTGGTCGCGTGAGCGCGCACCGCCCACCACCCAGCGGCACTGGAAGGCCGCCGCGATGGCAGCGCCCATGGGGCCGGTGCCCTGCGCGACCCAGGGGCCACCCACGTTGTCGGCGCCGCTGCGTTCGAGCGTGTCGATGCAGCGCGCCAGGTAGTCCGGCGCGAACTGGGTGTGGATGTCGAGCCGGGCAATCACTTCGCCCTGGGCGCGCGCGATACAGGCATTGAGCCCGGTGGAGACGATGCGGCCCGGGTTGTCCACCAGCACCAGCCGCGCGTCCTGCGTGCAGCGCTCCTGCAGGCGCTCGCGCGTGCCGTCGTCGCTTAGACCATCGGCGATCAGCACTTCCGTGCGCCAGCCCTCGGGCAACTGCTGGCGCAGCACCGAGTCGCAGAAGGCGTCGATGAAGGCGGCCTCGTTGCGGCAAGGGGCGATGACGCTGAGCAGGCGGAGGGTGGGGTCGGTCATGGCAGAAGCTCCTGGTACAGCCAGTCCATACGGTCCATCTGCGCTTTGCGGTCACCGTCCAGTGCGATGCGTTCGGCATTGCGTTCGCCCGCCTGGCGTGCCTGTGCGTCGTCGCTGGCAAGCCGTTGCAGCACCTGGGCCAGTGCCTGCGCATCGCGCACAGGCACCAGCAGTTCGGGGGTGATCCACTGCCGGTTGGCGGGTAGATCGCTGGCCACCACGGCCAGGCCGCAGGCCATACTCTCCAGCATGGCCACCGAGGTGGCATCGCTCGCGGGCACGGTCACCGAGATCTTGCAGCGTGCCAGCACGGCGGCCATGCCCGCATCGTCCAGGCGGCCATGAAATGCCACGCTGGGCGCCAGTCCCAGCGCCTGCACTTGGGCGCGCAGCGCGGGTTCGAGCGAGCCGCCGCCCAGCAGGTGCAGCTGCAGCGGCACGCCGGGCAGCTGCTGGCGTGCCAGCGCGAAGGCCTCGATCAGCGTGGCGATCTGGTAGTTGGGTTCCCAGGCGCGCAGGCTCACGATGTGCAGGCCGTCTTTGTGCTCCCAGGGCGCGGGGGCGAAGCGTGCGCGGTCCACGCCCCAGTGGATCTCGTGCACCGGGGCGCGCGGCCGATATTGCCGTGCGGCTTCGACCAGGCTGGCCGAGTCGCCGGTGATGAGGTCGGCACGGCGCAGGATCCAGCCTGTGAGCCAGCGCATCCAGGGGCGGGTGTGGGGCGTGACGAGCAGGTCGCTGCCCCAGGCCGTCATCACCAGCGGGTGGCGGTTGCAGCGTGCGGCCAGGTAGCCGTAGGAGGTGAGGTAGTGCGCGTGCACGATGTCGGGCGCCAGCTCGCGCACATGGTGCTGGGCGTCGGCCACGCGCAGCAGCCAGTCGGCCTGGCGCCGCATGGGCGGCAGGATGCGCTGCTCCACGCCGTCGAGCGGCTCCGGCCGCGCGGTGACGAGCGAAACGCGCCAGCCGCGTGCGCGCATCTCCAGCGCCCAGCGACGGGTGTGGGGGCTGTTGGCGTCGCCGAAAAGGCAGATGTGCCAAGAGTTCAACGCATCTGCCCCCAACCAAGCCGGTGAGTTTTGCATAGGCCGAGTAGATCAAAGGCGCGCATGCCCCGTTCACCGAATGTGGCATGAATCCGGCGTAGAAGGCCTAAATGGGTGGTAAGGCGGCACCAGTCCCATCGCAGGCCCGGGAACAACGCCTCCACCTCGATCAGAGGCACGTCGCGGAAGTGCTTATCGCGCGCGCCAGAAGACGCGGCGTCATACCATAAAAGCCAGCCTCCAGGTCGCAGCACGCGTAGCATTTCTGATGCAAGTGCGCGCCGAGTTTCGTCCTCAATGATGGAGCTGAAAACCACGTTCTGAACGACGAGATCGAAGCTTGCGCTAGAGAAGGGTAAAGCGGTGCCGGTAATTAGCTCTACTTGGGCAAGGCCTAGAGCGCGTGCCTCTTTAATTCGGTGCTCGCTTACATCTACCCCGAACATATGTTGGGATCGTGCACCCCAGCGTATGAAGCTTGCAAATTCCTGGCCTCGACCACAGCCGACATCAAGAAGACTCGCGTCTTCCAGTTGCAGGCCTGTTCGCTTCAAGCCAAGCAAAATAGCTCGTTCACGCTCTTGCATCAGATGAACGGCAACTGGATTGGATAGCTTCCAAAAGCCACTTAGTCTTTGGTCAGCATCGCGTTCACGGTAGCGGCGCTGAATGCGCTCAATTTCACTCATTATTTTTATTCTGACTGGTATGCAAATGACGAGATTGGCATTCACGAATGAATGCAGCCAACTGGCGTGCGAGTTCAAAGCGTTCAAAAATATCCGCTGACTGACGTTGTTCGTCATTCATTAAAAAATTGTCTAACTGGCCCGACACGAGTGCGCCGAGCGCATGCGCTAAACCCTCAGCATCATCACTTTTTATAACCACACCATTGGCGTGACGACGTATTAATGCAGCGGCGTCACCCTCTGGGTCGCCTAAAGTCAATACGGGCTTGCCGATTCGTAAATACTCGAATATTTTTCCCGGTAACCAGCCGCGTGCAGCGTTGCCTTGTCCACCTACAACGAGGAGTAGAGCGTCTGCGGAAGCAAGCTCTGTCAAAGCCTGTGCATGCGGCACATAAGGGACAGTCTGTACTACACCGGGAAAGCGGTTTTCAAATTTTTGGAGCGCGTGCAAAAAACGGGAGCCCATATTACCTATTAAACGAAAACGCAAAGACCGGGTATTAGCCTTAAATTCCGATGGTAAATTTGTCAGGTAACGCGCAATGCCTTCAAGAAGCACATCGGGATCGCGCGGTCCATAGAATGTACCCGTATGCACAATTGTAAAAAATTCAGGGTCATGCACGGGTTGCGGCAACTCGGTAAAGTCAGCCTCGTCGTACCCATTTGGGATGAATGCCACAGCCGCTTCGGGAGGAAGACGTGATGCCAGCATTTCTCGCCAACTTGGGGTGACCGTGACCACGCCAGTGGCTCGCGTGAGCCAACGTTGCTCAGTACGCTGATCCCAGGCGCGTCGCCATGATGGTAAATCGTAGGTCGGATTTTCTGTCCACAAATCACGAAAATCGATCACCCATGGCAAACCAAATTCACGTGCCAAACGTTCGCCCACAACGTGGGTTGAAGTAGGGGGAGAACTGCTCATGATCAGTTGGATGGGTTCACCACGCGCAGCATGGTCGTGTATTACCTGTCGTGCTTTTCGCAGGGCCTGACGTGCCCATGGTGCGGCATCGTCAGGAATCTGCAAAGTTCGCGCGTTGCGCAGCACAGCATTGCGTAATGCCGTGCGAACCTGTGTCGCAATGCCGAGAGGTTTTATCGAATTTCGGGTCGAGCTACCTGGGTTGCCTATCCGGCGCCGTGCTGCGATTCGCGCAAGCCACGGAGAAAACTTTATGCGGTGTACTTCTAGCCCCTCAGGTACTTCGCCCAAAAGTGTTTCGTCACGCACATAGTGCGGGTCATCGCAGGCAAGAACAATTGGAGTTACGCCATGCCGGGGAAGGTATTTGCTGAACTTTAGCGCGCGTTGCACACCTGCACCGCCCATGGGGGGGTAATAGTAGGTAATCTGAAGGATTTTCATGGTTTTCTGCTCAAGCGGATGGCTTGCGAAGCAGCCAATAATCGCAATAGGGCAGCGGTTCGAAGTGCTCGGTTCTCCAACCCTGCTCATGCAGAAGTGCTTTGATTTGCGAGCGGTAAATTTGCCCGTCGCCAATTTCCCAGCAGTGATTTGGATCGATCCAGATTCGGCGGCGTATGAAGCGGTTGTAGGCTTCGCTGAGACTGGTTAGGCCTACCGGAAAGCGCAGCTTGAGCAGGCGCTGTCGCGGCGTGACAATCAGCATGTGGCCCTTGCGGTGCGGCAGTGTGAGGAAGAGAAGTCCTTCGGGTCGCAGGTAGTCCTGTAGGTTGCGCAAGCAACCCGGCAATTCGGCTATTGGTAGATGCTCCAGGACTTCGGTAGCGGTCGCGGCATCGAAACGGCCTTTCAGGCTTGGTTGGTGCTGACGAAGGTCGCCATGCACTTCCGGCTGGAGTGCCGGATTGAGATCGAGCACGGTGTAGCTGGCAACGAAGGGCTCAATGCAGCGGCGAATCACGCCGTCTCCTGTGCCGACCTCAAAGACGTCGCCTTGTACGCGGGCGACGAGATCTCTCAGCACGAAGAAGTGTCGGGCCCAAGTGTAAAAATCCAGGCCCGCCAAGTAGCTGCGCTGACTTAGCGTGAACTGTTGATTGAAATCGTGCGCTGGAGGCATAAAAATCTCAAGTTGATATGAGGCGGCGCAGCAATGAATCTTTGGCCCACCAGTCTAGGGCGAGGTATGTTGGCCCGACCATGAGCAGCATGGTTAGTACGCTAGAAAAAGCCCAGAGATCGAGTGCGGCCAAACCCAGAACTGGTAAGGCGCAGAGAAACGTGTGAGTAGCAATGCGTGTTGTTTGACGCCAGGGAAAGCGCCAATCGAGTATGGCGCTCACGGCTCGGGTCGTCATTGTCACCAAGCCGAGATTAGCCAGAGCTGCTGCGAGGGCTGCGCCACGCATGCCTAACTCAGGCACTAGCAGTAGTGCCAAAGCGAGATTGAGACCAACCGCTAAGGTTGCGAGTAGAAGCATCTGGCGCCCGCGACCATCGAGCAGCAGGCCGTAAACGAGGATTTGTTGCACTCCAAGTGCAAGCACCGAGACTGACAGGCCAATGAAAACGACCGGCTCAACTTGGTAGTCGATCGTTGCAATCCAAGGCAGTACCCAAGGGCCGAACCCGGCCACCGCCAAGGCTATCGGTACTGAGAGGAAGCAATATACAAGTAGTGATTGGTTCATCAATTGCGTGGCCTTTGCTCGCTGCCCGAGAGCCCATTGCCGCGACATGGCTGGAAACAGAGTGAAGCCGAGAACGCTGTGGATCATGAAGGGCACAGCTGCTAGTGACGCCGCAGCAGCATAAACGGCCACGGTGTCGAGGCTGAGCCATGCGACTAGCAGATAACGATCGATGTTGCCACTGAGCGCGCTCAGAATCGACAGCGCTACCAGCGGTGTAGCCTCCAGTATCTGAGAACGAAGTGGTGGTGGCACATGCAGGCACTCGCGATTGATGCCATAGCGTACGGCACGGCGACTGGCTAGCAGCACACAGGTGGCCAATACTGCCAGCGCAAGGCTGTAGAACAACAGCCAGCCAGACAACGGCAGGCCACTGAAGTTTGCCATCAGGATGGCAAGGCTCACGCGACAGGTGCTACGGAGAACCAGTACACCGGCAATAACGTCTATGCGACCGAGCACACGCCACCAAGCGATCGCGAATTCAATGGCTGCCTCAGCGAACATCCAGACTAGCAAGGCTGGTACAAGGGCTAAGTAACTTTTATCACCATAAATTAAATGAGCCACCGCGGATGGGGCGCTCAAAACCGCAAGAGTCCACAGCAAACTGAAGCATACGCACAGCAATCCGATGCGATCGAAGGCGCGTCGACGGGCGTTGGGGCCTGTGTCGGCTGCGTGGTGGCGAACGATGACCGTTGGAAAGGCATAGAGAACCACGGTGATCAGCAGACCGGCGGTTACGCCAGTCTGCGACCAAGCGCCGTAGTCGTCCCGGCTGAGCAGCTGGGTGAGTATTGGCAGAAGAATCAGTCCGAGAAGGCGATCAACAGCGATGGCCCCGGCATAGGTGAGTGTGTCGCGGCGCATTCGTCCCTTCTTGCCTAGCAGCAAGCGCTCATCCACGGTGCAGTCGGTGAGCTGGTGTTGGGGCGGTACCCCATAGGGGATGTCTGCGGGCCTTGCAACCACTTTATTGACACCTCATTGAATGTTGCTCTTGTATCAATAGTTTTTTTATGCGACACCAGCGTTAAGAGCCGCCCATCGCAAGTGGCCTTCACTGTATTCACAACGGCGTCAACTTCTTCCCACTGCATCTTGAGCTTGCTCACTGTGCATCGTCCCGTTCGTTTGTTTGAAGGTGGCCGGAATGAAAATCATCGGGTCTGTGCCCACGAAACTGGTGTGAGCGAGCACCCAGCGCTTGAATGTCAAGCTTCTTGCTGGCCTCGAATGCCTTGGTGCCCGCAAGGTGGTGGTCGAATTCGTCGCCTTCGTTCAGGCCGAGCGCCTGCGCCATTTTCGCGGGCGCTTCGCGCCTGTAGCCTTGTACAAGTTGGGTGAGCCAATGCTCTATGGCCGCTTCATTGCCGTTGTTAGCGGCGGTGTGCAGCGATTTCAGCAAGGCGTGTAACTCATGCCACGGCAGATACTCCTCGCGTGCTCGCAGGATACGCGGATGCGCGGTGGGCAACGGATTGTCACCAATAAGCAATTCTTCGTAGAGTTTTTCGCCAGGGCGCAGGCCGGTGAACTCGATGGCGATGTCAGCGCCCGGGTGCTGCACGTCACGCACTGTCAGGCCAGACAGCGTCACCATGCGCCGTGCCAGGTCCACGATGCGGATGGGCTCGCCCATATCGAGCAAGAACAGGTCGCCGCCTTCGGCCATGGCGCCGGCTTGTAGCACCAGTTGCGCGGCTTCAGGGATGGTCATGAAGTAGCGGGTCACTTCAGGATGCGTGACCGTTACCGGGCCGCCAGCGGCAATCTGGCGCCGGAACAGCGGGATCACGCTGCCGCTCGAACCCAGCACATTGCCGAATCGCACCATCGAAAACCGCGTTGGACAACTCCATGAATCTTGCGCTATGGGTTGCCGATGGGGAAAGGGGGTATGGCTTGCCGCCGTGATGGCTTGTAGGATCATTTCTGCCACGCGCTTGCTCGCGCCCATCACATTGGTGGGGCGCACGGCCTTGTCGGTAGATATGAGTACGAAGTGATCCACCTGGTGCTCCAAGGCTGCACGCACCATGTTCAGCGTGCCAAAGACGTTATTGCAAATGCCTTCGCCCATGTTGGCCTCTACCATGGGCACATGTTTGTAAGCGGCTGCGTGGTAGATGGATGCAGGGCGATAAATGCTGCAAATCTCTGCGATGCGGTTGGCATTGGTTACGCTGGCCAGCAGCGGCACCAGAGTGCATTGGGTGATGCCCTGTTGAACGAGAGCTTGCAGTTCTTGGTGGATGTTGTAGAGCGCGAACTCGCTGTGGTCCACCAGCAGCAGCCGGTCGGGGTTTTCTGTCGCAATTTGGCGACACAACTCGCTGCCTATGCTGCCACCTGCGCCAGTGACCAAGATCACCTTGCCTGCCAGGTTGCGGCGCAGCAGTTCGGGGTTGGCCACTACGGGTTCGCGGCCCAGCAGGTCTTCAATGTCCAGGTCCTGAAACTCGGTGATGGTGACCCGGCCACTGGCCAAGTCGGTTAGCCCGGGCAAGGTGCGAATGCGCACCGGTAACTCGCGCAGGCTTTCAATAATCTCGCGCCGGCGCTGGCGTGTTGCGCTGGGCAGGGCCAGCAATACATCGGTGATGCCAAGGCGATCAATGAGTTGGGGCAACTCGTGGGGCGCATGGACGCGGGTGCCGTTGATGCTGCGCCCAACTTTGGCAGCGTCGTCGTCGACAAACCCTTGCAGTTGGTACTGGTGGGTTCCTCCAAGGCCGGCGGCCGTCTGCGCGCCTGCGCTTCCGGCGCCGTAAATCAGCAAACGATTTGGTGCCGAGTCAGGTCGCCCCCTGAGCCATAGCCAACCCAGAGCACGACTGGTGCCAATCATCAGCAACAGAATCAGCGGTTGCAAAATCCCCACGCTTCGGGGCACGCCCTCCCATTGCACACTGAGCAATATGGCCAAAAGAATGGCCCCGTAGATTGCCACCGCTTTGCCTGTCGTTAGTAGTGCCGTGATACCCGTATAGCGAAATATGGCGCGGTACAGCCCCTGTTTCATCAGAATTGGGAAGGCCAGCAGAGGTGCCATGGCATAAACCGGCCATTGCAGGCCTTCGGGCCAATGCAAAGTGTCCAGCCGCAAACTGAAAGCGAGCCACATGGCCAGAATGCCCATGCAGACGTCCATAACCACGACAAACAGCCGCTTGACGGAGCGCGGCCATTCCAGAACGCGGTGCAATAAATAGCGGTTGTGGGGCATTCGGCTAGGAAGGCGAAATTCCTGTGCGTTCCAGCACATCCCCCACCAGTTCCAGTCGAACCAAGGGGTTGTCGAGTTCCATCAGCCGCTGCTTGAGTTCCAGGGGAATGGGCAGCAGTTCGCACCAGCGGTTGGCGACCCAGCCGCAGTCGTTCAGTTGAGTGGGGGAGGGGGGCAGAGTCGTACCTGGGTTGGTGTCGCGTTCGCGCAAGGATGCCAGCACCTGGGCCAGGGTGGTCGCGGTGGTCAGAAGGTCCTCAGGAATGGACACGGGAAGGTCTGCGATCAGTTGCTCCACATCGGCAATCCACAGGCCGTGCGGCAGATGCCTGCGCTCTGTGATGCGAAAACGCTGGCTGCCGCGGCACAGCAGGGTGATCAGCCCGGGTTGGGGGTTGTCGAGTTTTTCGATGACTGCCAGGGTTCCAATATCGTGAAATTGCTCATCGGGCGCGCCGGCCTGTCGCACCTCGTGGCCCTGTGTGAGTGCCACCACACCAAACGGAGCGCCAGCATGGTGGCATTTGCGCACCATGTCGAGGTAGCGCACCTCGAACACGCGCAACGCCAGCACTCCGTCTGGAAACAGCACGGAATTGAGCGGAAACAGCGGAAGGGATGACAGGGTGAGGGGTTGTGTCATGGGCGAAGCTCTTCGGTCGCTATCATCCCATGGCGCAGTCTGCTTTCGTACCCGGTCCACTCCAATTTGTCTCATCCATGCTCTACCAGATCGCCTCTTTCCTGCTCGATGTCGTTGGTGGCCTGTTGACCGGGGCGTGTCTGCTGCGTCTATACATGCAGTGGCAGCGGGTGCTGTTCTCCAATCCGATTGGCGGGCTGGTGTTTGCGCTCACGGATTGGCTGGTGTTGCCGCTGCGGCGTGTGATTGTGCCGGTGGGCCGCTGGGACCTTTCCAGTCTGGTTGCAGCTGCGTTGTTGCAATTGGTTCAGTATTTTTTGCTGTGGCTGATTCTAGGTGCCGGTGCCGCCTGGGCGTGGCTGCCCTGGCTGGCGCTTTTTGGTCTGGTGCGGGTGGCCATCTCGGGGCTAATTGGTTTGCTGATAGTCCATGCGGTCATGTCATGGATGTCGACCCGCTCGCCGATTGCCGACGTGGTGGCACGTTTGTGTGCACCGGTTCTGCGGCCGTTTCAGCGCATTATTCCGCTGGTCGGTGGGGTGGATTTATCGCCGCTGGCCGTGCTGGTGTTGCTGCAGGTTGCCATGATCATCCTGGGGCACCTGCAAGCAGGCGTGCTGCAAGGATGAGGTCGATTATGTGCCAAATCGGCACTTTGCCCTTATATAGTAAGCGCTATATGCTATTTATTTAATAGCAATGCATCGACCACCGACCACCGGTCGCACGGCGTTACATGACGGCGTCGGCAGGCAGACGCTGCAGCATGGCCAGGCTGCTGGCCACGGTGTTGCGCAGTTCGCGGCGGTCGCAGATGAAATCCACGGCGCCCTTGGTCTGCAGAAATTCGGCGCGCTGAAAGCCCTCTGGCAGCGTCACGCGCACGGTCGATTCGATCACGCGCGGGCCGGCAAAGCCGATCAGGGCCTTGGGTTCGGCGATGACGATGTCGCCCACAAAGGCAAAACCAGCGCTTACACCGCCCATGGTGGGGTCGGTCAGCACGCTGATGAAGGGCAGGCCTTTTTTGGCCAGGCGGGTGAGTGCGGCATTGGTCTTGGCCATCTGCATGAGCGACAGCAGCCCCTCTTGCATGCGCGCGCCGCCGGTGGCGGTAAAGCACAGGAAGGGTACCTTCTGATCGATAGCGGTTTCGACGCCGCGCACAAAGCGCTCGCCCACCACGCTGCCCATGCTGCCGCCCATGAAGTCAAATTCGAAGCAGGCTGCCACCAGGTTGATGCTTTTGACCGCACCGCCCATGACGATGAGGGCGTCGGTCTCGCCCGTGTTTTCCAGGGCTTCCTTCAGGCGCTCGGGGTACTTGCGGCTGTCCTTGAACTTGAGCGCATCCACGGGCAGCACTTCCTGGCCGATTTCGTAGCGGCCTTCCGGGTCGAGGAAGGCGTTCAGCCGCGCCCGCGCGCCGATGCGGTGGTGATGGCTGCAGTGTGGGCAGACGTTCTGGTTTAGCTCCAGGTCGGCCTTGTAGAGCACGGTTTCGCAGCTCGGGCACTTGATCCACAGACCTTCGGGCACCTGGCGGCGCTCGGTGGGGTCGGTTTGCTGGATTTTGGAGGGCAGAAGTTTTTCGAGCCAGGACATGGTGTTCTCCTCTTCGGTGGCACGGCCTCGGCCCGGAGTCGGTGGGCATTCGTGGGCAGGCCGGAGTGAATCTGTAGCGCGCTGCCTCCTGGAGGAGGCGCGCGCCGGGCTGCATTATGCGTCGAGCGCTTTGCGCACGCCACGCAGGAAGTCGATGGTAATGGGCACCACTTTGGCGTGTTCTTGGTCTTCAATCAGCTGGATGATGCGGCTGCCGATCACCACCGCATCGGCCACCTTGCCAATCGCCTGGGCGGTGGCCGCATCACGGATGCCGAAGCCCACGCCCACGGGGATGTGCACATGCTGGCGGATGCGGGGCAGCATCTGTTCGACTGCAGTGGTGTCCAGCGCGCCCGAACCCGTAACGCCCTTGAGCGACACGTAATACACGTAGCCGCTGGCCACCCGCGCCACCTGCGCCATGCGTTCGTCGGTGCTGGTGGGGGCGAGCAAAAAGATCAGGTCCATGCCATGCGCGCGCAGGCTGGCGGCAAAGGCTTCGCATTCTTCGGGTGGGTAGTCCACGATGAGCACGCCATCAACGCCTGCCGCGGCCGCATCGCGCACAAAGGCGCCCTGGCTGTGAATCTGGTCGTAGCGCTCCACGGGGTTGGCATAGCCCATCAGCACCACGGGCGTGGTGCTGTTGCGTTTGCGGAACTCGCGCACATGGTCCAGCACCTGAACCATGCCGATACCCAGACCCAAAGCTTTTTCACCCGCTTTCTGGATGACAGGGCCGTCGGCCATGGGGTCGGAAAACGGCACACCCAGCTCGATCACGTCGGCCCCGGCATCCACCATGCCGTGCATGAGCGCGGGGGTGATATCGGCAAACGGGAAGCCCGCGGTCACATAGGGAATCAGCGCCGTGCGGCCCTGCGCCTTGAGTGCGGAAAATGTGGATTCGATGCGGCTCATTTGACCACCTTGACGGGTTGCTCGCCGCCCTTGACGGACTGCCCCTGGCAGCTGGGGCGGCAATAAAAATCGGCGCCACTGAGGTCGGCCACGGTGCCAATGTCCTTGTCGCCACGGCCCGAGAGGTTGACCAGGATAGACTGGTCTGCGCGCATGGTTTTGGCCAGTTTCATGGCGTAGGCCACGGCGTGGCTCGATTCGAGCGCAGGGATGATGCCTTCGGTGCGGCACAGGTAGTGGAAGGCGTCGAGCGCTTCCTTGTCGGTGATGCCCACATACTCGGCACGACCGATTTCCTGCAGCCATGCGTGCTCGGGGCCCACGCCAGGGTAGTCGAGGCCCGCGCTGACGCTGTGGGTTTCAGTGATCTGGCCATTGGCGTCCTGCAGGATGAAGGTGCGGTTGCCATGCAGCACGCCCGCGCTGCCCTTTTGCAGTGATGCCGAGTGCTTGCCCGATTCCAGTCCTTCGCCGGCCGCCTCCACGCCGATCAGGCGGGTCTTTTCAAACGGAATGTAGGGATGAAAAATTCCCATGGCGTTGCTGCCGCCACCCACGCAGGCCACCACCACATCGGGTTGCTCGGTGGCGGCCTTCTGGGCGGCCAGCATTTCGGGCATTTGCTCGATGCATTCCTTGCCGATCACGCTCTGGAAGTCGCGCACCATCATGGGGTAGGGGTGAGGGCCCGCCACCGTGCCGATGATGTAAAAAGTGTTGTCCACATTGGCCACCCAGTCGCGCATGGCTTCATTCAACGCGTCTTTCAGGGTTTTGCTGCCCGATTCCACGGGCACCACGGTGGCGCCCAGCAGTTTCATGCGGTACACGTTGGGGCTTTGGCGCTTCACATCCTCGGCGCCCATGTACACCACGCATTCCAGTCCATAGCGCGCACAGATGGTGGCCGTGGCCACACCGTGCTGGCCGGCACCGGTTTCGGCAATGATGCGCGGCTTGCCCATGCGCTTGGCCAGCATGGCCTGGCCGATCACGTTGTTGATCTTGTGGGCGCCGGTGTGGTTGAGGTCTTCGCGCTTGAGATAAATCTGCGCGCCGCCCATTTCGCGACTGGTGCGGGCAGCGTGGTAGACCGGCGAAGGGCGGCCAACGAAGTGTTTGAGTTCGTAGTGAAACTCGGCCAGAAACGCGGGGTCGTTCTGGTAGCGGGCGTAGGTCTCGCGCAGTTCCTGGATGGCGTGGGTCAGGGTTTCGCTGACAAAGCTGCCGCCGTAGGGGCCGAAGTGGCCCGAGGGATCAGGGTGCTGGTAGGAATTCATGGGGATTCTTTGCAAGTTGTGCATCGGCCGCACGCACGGCGGCTACGAAGCGATGGATCTTGTCGGCGTCCTTGATGCCCCGCTGGGGGTGGCCATCGGGGCCATCGGCCTCGACGCCGGAGCTGACATCAACGGCCAGCGTGGTGCAACGCGGGCGTACTTGCAGAATGCCATCGGTCACGTTTGCAGGCGTGAGTCCACCAGACAAAACGAGATGAGAGGCTACGCTTGGTGGAAGGAGTGACCAATTGAATGCCTTGCCGCCGCCGCCGTAACCGTCGACATGGGCGTCGAGCAGAATGGCTTGGGCTTTCGAGTAATCATGGGCGTATTTTACGAGGTCGAACCGTGCCGCACCGTCGCCAAGGGGAATGCGCGCGGCGCGAAGGAACGGCCGGGCGCCATCCAAGGTGGCGGCCAGACATTCCGCCGGCGTTTCGTCACCGTGAAATTGAATGGTAGCGCCCGCCAGCAAAGCGCTAGCAGCTATGATATTTGAAGCGGACTCGTTGACAAACAACAACACCGGGGTGACAAACGGCGGCAGGCGCGCGGCCAGTTCGGCAGCCCTTTGCGGCGTAACGGCACGAGGGCTGGGCGCATACAGCACGAAACCGATGGCATCCGCGCCTGCGGCAACGGCAGCGTCAACATCCTGTTCGCGTGTCAGGCCGCAAATCTTGATGCGGGTGCGAATGCAGGGGAGGGGAAGTGGCTTTTCGGACGACGGGCTGCTCATGGTGATGATGGTGCTCAGGGCAGCCAATCATACGCAGCCGTGCGGTTGGGCAGGCCCCAATGGGGTTCGTAGACCGGGCCCTGAAAATACAGGCCGTCGGGCGAAAAGGTGGGTGCCGCAGCGTCGCGTGAGCGCGCAGCCAGCACTTCGCCGATCCATTGCGGTGGTTTTTTTCCCTGCCCCACGGCAATCAGGCACCCCATGATGTTGCGAATCATGTGGTGCAAAAAAGCGTTGGCTTCAAATTCGAAGCGCCAGTAACAGGGCGCGAAGCCTTCTGGCGGCGCGGCCATGCTGGATGGCGTGCGGGTGATCTCGATGCGCTGCAGCGTCTTGACGGGTGACTTGGCCTGGCAAGCCGAAGCCCGGAACGAGGTGAAATCGTGTTCGCCCAACAGCTGTTGCGCTGCCTGCAGCATCGCAGCATGGTCGAGTGGGTAGAAAACCCAGCCCACACGGCCCGCATCCACGCTGGGCCGCACGGGCGACTGCAGCAGCACATAGGCATAGCGCCGCGCAATGGCGCTTGCGCGTGCGTGAAAGCCATCGGGCACCGGCTGCGCCCATTGCACCGCAATATCCGCTGGCAAAAAGGTGTTGGTGCCTCGCACCCAGGACGACGCTGGGCGTTGGAGTGGCGTGTCGAAGTGCACAACCTGCATGAGACCGTGCACCCCCGCGTCGGTGCGGCCCGCGCACAAGGTGCTGACCCGGTGCGCAGCAAAGCGGCCCAAGGCCGCTTCAAGATGATCCTGGATCGTATTGCCAGACAGCTGGCTTTGCCAGCCGCTGTAGCGCTGGCCGTTGTAGCTGACCCCCATGGCCACCCTGGAGAGGTGGGCAGGGGCAGTGTCTTGCGGTGCGGGCGGGTTGTCCGGCTGCATCAGCCCAGGTCGGCCAGCATTCGCTGGGCGCGGGCCTTGAGCGCTCCCGACGACTCGGCGACCACTTCTTCGACCAGGGTGCGGGCCCCATCGGTGTCGCCAATGGCATTGAACTCTTGCGCCAGTGCCAGTTTGGTGGCCAATGGGTCATCCGCGGCGGCCTCGACGCCGATGTCTGTGGAGGTCAGCGCCGCTGCAGGAGGCAGCGCCGCAGGCTTGGCTGGAGCGCCCAAATCCAGCGTCAAGTCACCCAGGTCAAACTCCATGGGAGCGGTTTCCAGGGGCGCTGAACTGGTGCTGGCTGTCAGGGGCATGGCACCAGACGGGAGCATTGTGAGGTCATCGGCGCTCGGAAAATCCAGGTCTGCCACTGCAGGCAACCCGATGTCAGGGGCTGCTGCCAGGGCAGACTGCTCGGTGGGCAGCGATGGGGGCAGATCCAGTTGCGGAAGCGCTTCCGATTCGACGTTGCCGGTGTTGTAGCCGGCATCCGCTGCATTTGCTGCGGTGGCAGTGGCCGCTGCTGCGGCAAAACCACCGGGGGCGGCTGGCGCCTCGCTCAGTGCGTCTTCAGGCAAATCCAGATCCAGGTCGAGATCCAGGTCCGGGGGCAGCGTGGTTGCTGCTGCCATGGCGCTGCCCGCCAAACCGGCAGTGGATGCGGCGGTGGCATCGCTCAGGAGCGCACCAGGACGTCCGCCAGGCTGGTACAGCGGGTTTTCCTGAGCCAGGTCGCGGCCCAGTTCAGCTACGCGGGTCCAGTCCGGGCCTTCGCCCTGGGTGAGCTTGAAAACGTCACCGGCCACGACCTCCAGTGCCTTGCGGTCCTGCCGCTTGGCATAGATCTCGGCCAGCTTGACATGTACCGATACGCGGGCCGGGTTGTGGCGAATGGCATCCTTGAGGATCTCCTCGGCCTGCAGATCGCGTCCATACGCCAGGTACACGTCGGCTTCGGCCACAGGGTCCACGTCACCGCCAGCGTCGAGCTGGCTGGGGGAGTAGGCCATGGATGAGCCTGTGGTCATCTCGCTCTTGGCGGTGTCCACTTTCTGGCCGCCGCTGGCGCCAAAGAAAGAGTCGGGCTGAGCGCGGCTGTCCATGAAGGAGCTGTCAACACCGGCATTGGCACGGCGCCGTTGTACGACACGGTAAGCGCCGTAACCGCCCAGTGCGATCAAGGCGAGAAGCCCTCCGGCCGGCACCAGGGGGTCTTCCATCAGGTCCGACAGGAAGCTTGGCTCAGGGGCTGGCGCTGGCGGCGGGGCAGGCGTGGGAGCTGGTGCCGTGACAGGGGCAGAGGCTGGTGCCGCTGCTTCAGCAGGAACGACTGGATCGGAGGCCGCTGCTTCCGGTACTGCGGGGGCGCTCGCCGTGGGCGATGCCGCCACGGCAACTGGCTCGGAAGCGGCAGGCTGGGCAGGCATCCCTGCTGGTGTTGCCACTGCCACAGCGCCTGGCGCGGAGGCCGGGGCTGCAGGCGCGCCGACGGGCGCAGACGCAGCGCTGATCTTGTTCAGCTCATCAATGTTCTTGGACAGTTCGGCCATGCGGGCGGATGCTTCGCTGGCTTGCTTGTCCTTGGCCAGTTGGTCTTCTGCCGCCTTCTGGCCCGTGATGGCGCCCTTGGACAGGGTGAGTTTGTCGGGTGCAGCCGTAGCGGGTTTCTTGTCTTCGACGCGCGCTCGCACTGTGCCGCTGGCAGAGCGCTCTGCAGCCGCCACTTCGGCGGTGGGGGCTGCTGCCGCGAGCTTGCGGCGGAAAGCGTTGAAATCGCGGCTTTGTGCCGCCATAACCTGGCGTGCTTCGCCCACTGGCGTGGCCAATGCAGTGGCCTCGTCAGGCATTTGCAGCACGGCGCCGGCCTTGACCCGGTTGACGTTGCCCTGGATGAAGGCGTCAGGGTTGGCGCGCATCAGTGCCACCAGCATCTGGTCCAGCGACACGCTGGCAGGGCGGTAGGCGTTGGCCAGGCGGCCAGCCGTATCGCCCGGCTGTACGGTGACGCCATCGGCAGGAGCGGTGCGCGGGCTGGCGGCAGGGGTATTGCGGGGAGGCGTGCTAGCCGGTGCCGCCGACACGCGCGGGGCAGCGCCAGCCTGGGCTTTTGCCGAAGGGACTGAAATTTGTGGTGCTGCGGTAACCGTGGGCGCCGCGCGGCGCAATGCCGGTGGGTCAAACAGCATGGTGTAGCTGCGCACGATATGACCGCTGCCCCATGTGGCGTCGAGCACCAAGTCCACGAACGGGTCGTTGACGGGGCGGTCGCTGGACAGGCGCAATACGGCAGTGCCATCAGGCCGCCGCTGCAGTTGCACCCGCAGGTCGTTCACAGCCGGGTTGAACTCCATGCCCTGGGCCCGAAAGACTTCGGGTGACGCTGTTGTGGCGCGCAGGGTGTCGGCCTCTGCCGGTGTGATCTGGGGCAGGTCGATTTCGGCGCGCAATGGCTCGCCGAGAGCGGACTGCACCGTAATGCGACCCAGAGCCAGGGCGTAAGCATCGTCGGCATGGAAACCGGTCAATGCGACGGCCGCAGCCGCCAGGACAGAAAATTTCCAACGATGCATGTGTGCCATCAAGTGTGTTTGTGCTGCTCGGTCGAGCGGTGTTGTTCTTCTCATGGTCTGGTCCCGCCCCGGCGCGTGAAAATGTGTAAAAAGCACCATAGCAGCAATGTTTTGCACTGACAAGCTGACGTGGTGTGGAAGCTTTGAGCGAGGTGTCGTCGCCTTGTGTTTGGGGATTAAGATGTTGCCAAATGCCAACGCCGCGTAACCGGGTGTTTCCGTCGACCAGGCATAAAAAAGCGCGCTACAGCGTGTGCTGCGCGCGCCTGGGGGCTGGGCAGATCAGGCGTCCAGCAGAATCCGCAGCATGCGGCGCAGGGGTTCAGCGGCGCCCCACAGCAGCTGGTCGCCGATGGTGAAGGCACCCACGTACTCAGGGCCCATGGCCAGCTTGCGGATGCGGCCCACGGGAATGGTCATGGTGCCGGTCACGGCGACGGGGGTCAGGTCCTTGATGGTGGCCTCGCGCGTGTTGGGCACCACTTTCACCCACTGGTTGTCGGCAGCGATCATGGCCTCGATGTCGGCCACGGGCACGTCCTTCTTGAGCTTGAAGGTCAGGGCCTGGCT
This sequence comes from Acidovorax defluvii, assembly GCA_003268905.1. Taxonomy (GTDB): domain Bacteria; phylum Pseudomonadota; class Gammaproteobacteria; order Burkholderiales; family Burkholderiaceae_C; genus Acidovorax; species Acidovorax defluvii. The sequence continues at coordinate 138,662 of QLTU01000005.1, read as the reverse complement.
GTGGCAGCGCATGGCGCCCACGCGCACGCAGAAGCCATCGACCGGTATGGCGGCAGAGTCAAAGCCTTCACCCATGCCCAGAATCTTGTTGGTCTCGGCCATGCCCTTCCACTCTTCCTTGGACACGCCGTTGCCCAGGTCCTTGTCGATCCAGGGGATCAGCGAGCCGCCCAGCGGTACGCCGAAGTTGGCAGTTTCAGCGGCTGACAGGCTGCGCTGCTTGGCGATGACCTTGCGGTCGATTTCCAGGATGGCGCTCTTGGGATCGTCGAGCAGCGAACGCACTTCGGCGTTCAGCGTGCCGTACTGGGTGAGCAACTCGCGCATGTGCTGGGCACCGCCGCCCGAAGCGGCCTGGTAGGTCTGGGTGCTCATCCACTCCACGAGGCCCGCCTTGTACAGCGCGCCCACACCCATCAGCATGCAGCTCACGGTGCAGTTGCCGCCGATCCAGTCCTTGCCGCCGTTGGCGAGCGCGTTCTTGATGACGGGCATGTTCACCGGGTCGAGCACGATGACGGCGTTCTTTTCCATGCGCAGGGAGGAAGCCGCGTCGATCCAGTGGCCGTTCCAGCCCGCAGCGCGCAGCTTGGGGTACACCTCGTTGGTGTAGTCGCCGCCCTGGGCGGTGATGATGATCTCGCAGCGCTTCAAGGCCTCGATGTTGAACGCGTCCTGCAGGGCCGTTTCGTTCTTGGCCTGGGCAGGGGCCTTGCCGCCTGCGTTCGAGGTGGAGAAGAACATGGGCTCGATCAGATCGAAGTCCTTCTCTTGTTCCATGCGGTCTATCAGGACCGAGCCGACCATGCCGCGCCAGCCGACCAACCCTACCAACTTGCTCATTTCAACGCCCCTTTTCAGTGTAAGAAACAGTGCCCGACCGGGACTGACTTCTGCCCCGGCTCGTCTGGGCCAGGGAGGGCGCACGACGATACCGGAGCTGGGTCAGTCCTTAATGGTCGTGGTTTTGGTGGTGATTGCGCGCACAGCCACGCCTGCCAGGGCGGCAGAAGCGGTGTTCAGGGCGAACGGGCGGGCGGCAAACATGGGGATGAATTATAAGGCCAGGTGCCTTTAGCGGAGTCGTTTTATCTCTTTTTCGGCATTTTTGCTGCAAAGCAAGTAGCTTTGCGCTCGGATGTCCGCTGGAGGCAGGCCAGAAAGACCGTGATACGCAGCTTGGAATACGGGTTTCGCGTCTTGTAGCATCCAAGACATAACCCCTGGTTGTCTGACTGCCTCGTCATATGAGAGACCTTTACTGGCACCTTCGGCCACTATTACAGCCTCCTTGGCAAAACCTCCACACAACGAGTTTTTCAGTTCTAAAAGCTTGTCCAACTGCTCTGAGGACTGTCCATACGCTGCTACGCCTTGCAGGCTTGCGACTAACAGCAGAAGAGAGATAAATCTGGGGTTGCTTCCGTAGGGCGCGTGCATCATTTATCCTTTCAATGCTTGGACGACCGCATCGCCCATCTGCGCGGTGCCCACCTTGGTGGTGCCTTCGCTGTAGATGTCGGGCGTGCGCAACCCTTGCGCCAGCACCTTTTGCACGGCGGCTTCGATGCGCTGGGCGGCGGCTTCCTGGTTCAGGCTGAAGCGCAGCATCATGGCAGCCGAGAGGATGGTGGCCAGCGGGTTGGCCACGCCCTTGCCCGCGATGTCGGGGGCGCTGCCGTGGCTGGGTTCGTACAGGCCCTGGCCTTTGCTGTTCAGGCTGGCCGAGGGCAGCATGCCGATCGAGCCGGTGAGCATGGAGGCTTCGTCGGAGAGGATGTCGCCGAACATGTTGCCGGTGACCACCACGTCAAACGCCTTGGGCGCCTTCACCAGCTGCATGGCGGCGTTGTCCACATACATGTGCTGCAGTTCCACATCGGGGTACTGCTGACCCACTTCGGTCATCACATCCTTCCAGAACTGGAAGGTTTCGAGCACGTTGGCCTTGTCCACGCTGGTGACTTTCTTGCTCCGCTTGCGGGCGGCCTGGAAGGCGACATGGGCGATGCGCTCGATCTCGGGACGGCTGTAGCGCATCGTGTCAAACGCTTCCTCGGCGCCGGGGAAGTGGCCGTCGGTGGCCGTGCGGCGGCCGCGGGGCTGGCCGAAATAGATGTCGCCCGTGAGCTCACGGATGATGAGGATATCGAGGCCCGCAATCAGCTCGGGCTTGAGGCTGGATGCGCCCACCAGTTGCTCATAGCAGATGGCGGGGCGGAAGTTGGCGAACAGGCCCAGGTTCTTGCGCAGGCCCAGGATGGCTTGCTCGGGGCGCAGGGGCCGGTCGAGCTTGTCGTATTTCCAGTCGCCCACGGCGCCGAACAGCACGGCGTCGGCATCCATGGCGAGCTTCAGGGTGGATTCGGGCAGCGGGTGGCCATGGGCCTCGTAGGCGGCGCCGCCTACGAGGGCGGATTCCATCTCGAACGGGAGCTCCAGCGCTTCCAAAACCTTGACGGCTTCGGAGACGATTTCGGTGCCAATGCCGTCACCCGGCAGAACTGCGATTTTCATGAAGTTTGCTTTGATTTTGATAGCTGCTAGCGCTTATCCAGTAAGAGCTAGAGGCCAATTTGTCTGGTATTTTGACGCCTGCGGTGCCTTACGACACCATGGTGTGCGCCAGCCACGGCTTGGTCGCCAGGCGCTGGGCTTCAAAGGCGCGGATCTTGTCGGACTGGCGCAGGGTCAGGCCGATGTCGTCAAAACCGTTGAGCAGGCAGTATTTGCGGAAGGCCTGTACCTCGAACGGGATCTCCTCGCCCTGCGGTCTAACAATCACCTGGCGTTCCAGGTCGATGGTGAGCTGGTAGCCGGGGAAGGCGTGCACTTCATCGAACAGCTGGGCCACCGTGGCCGCGGGCAGCACGATGGGCAAGAGGCCGTTCTTGAAGCAGTTGTTGAAAAAGATGTCGGCAAAGCTGGGCGCGATGATGGCGCGAAAGCCGTACTGGTCCAGCGCCCAGGGCGCGTGCTCGCGGCTCGAGCCGCAGCCGAAGTTCTTGCGTGCCAGCAGGGTGGAGGCGCCTGCATAGCGCGGCTGGTTCAGCACGAAGTCGGGGTTGGGCTTGCGTTGCGATTCCGGAATGCCGGGCTCGCCGTGGTCCAGGTAGCGCCATTCGTCAAACAGGTTCACGCCAAAGCCGGTCTTCTTGATCGACTTGAGGAACTGTTTGGGGATGATGGCGTCGGTGTCGACGTTCTCGCGGTCCATCGGGGCCACAAGGCCTTGGAGCTTGGTGAATTTCTGCATGGCGTTCTTTTACTTGGCGGCGCGCTCGAGTGCGCCTCCGGCCCGTTGAACGTCCTGGCCCACGCCCTTGACGGTGTTGCAGCCCGCCAGCACGAAAGCGGCGGACAGGGCGATGAGGGTGGCAATCTTCTTCATGGCGGTCTCCTTCAGGCAAATTGGCGAATGTCAACAAAATGGCCGTGCACTGCAGCAGCAGCGGCCATGGCGGGGCTCACGAGGTGGGTGCGGCCGCCAGCGCCCTGGCGGCCTTCGAAGTTGCGGTTGCTGGTGGATGCGCAGCGTTCGCCGGGCTCCAGGCGGTCGGCGTTCATGGCCAGGCACATGCTGCAGCCAGGTTCGCGCCATTCAAAGCCTGCGGCCTTGAAGATCTGGTCCAGGCCTTCGCGCTCGGCCTGTTCCTTGACCAGGCCTGAGCCCGGCACCACCATGGCCAGCTTCACGTTGCTGGCCACCTTGCGGCCCAGGTTCTTGACCACGGCGGCGGCTTCGCGCATGTCCTCGATGCGGCTGTTGGTGCACGAGCCGATGAACACCTTGTCGATGGTGATGTCGTTGATGGCTTTGCCGGGCTGCAGGCCCATGTAGGTCAGCGCGCGCTCGATGGCGCCGCGCTTGTTGGCGTCTTTTTCCTTGTCGGGGTCGGGCACGCGGGCGTCAATGCCCAGCACCATCTCGGGCGATGTGCCCCAGGTCACCTGCGGCACGATGTCTGCGGCGTCAAGCTTGACCACGGTGTCGAACTTCGCGTCGGGGTCGGAATGCAGCGTCTTCCAGTACGCCACGGCCTGGTCCCATTCGACACCCGTGGGCGACAGCGGGCGGCCCTTGACGTATTCAATGGTCTTTTCGTCCACCGCCACCAGGCCCGCGCGCGCGCCGCCTTCGATGGCCATGTTGCACACGGTCATGCGGCCTTCCATGCTCATGGCACGGAAGACGGAGCCTGCAAATTCAATGGTGTAGCCCGTGCCGCCGGCCGTGCCGATCTTGCCGATGATGGCCAGCACCACGTCCTTGGGCGTCACGCCTTTGGCCAGCGTGCCGTCCACCTGCACCAGCATGTTCTTGGCCTTCTTGGCCAGCAGGGTTTGCGTGGCCATCACATGCTCGACTTCCGACGTGCCGATGCCGTGGGCCAGTGCGCCAAACGCGCCGTGGGTGCTGGTGTGGCTGTCGCCGCACACCACCGTCATGCCGGGCAGGGTGGCGCCGTTTTCCGGGCCGATCACGTGCACGATGCCCTGGCGCTTGTGCATGAAGGGGAAGAACGCGGCCGGCGTGATCTGCGCCATGTTGTCGTTCAGCGTAGTGATCTGTTCTTTGCTGATCGGATCGGTGATGCCGTCGTAGCCGTTTTCCCAGCCGGTGGTGGGCGTGTTGTGGTCGGCCGTGGCCACGATGGAGCTCATGCGCCAGACCTTGCGGCCCGCCTCGCGCAGGCCCTCGAAGGCCTGGGGGCTGGTCACTTCGTGCACCAGATGGCGGTCGATGTAGAGGATGGACGTGCCATCTTCTTCGGTGTGGACGACGTGCTCGTCCCAGATCTTGTCGTACAGGGTGCGTCCCATGGCGGTCTCTTTTCGTGGGGGTGGATAAGTTGGATTTTAGGTGGGCGTGAAAGTGCCGGCAGCCGGGCGAATCAGGTGCTCCACCAGCAGCCGTGCCGTCACGGGCAGGGCATCGAAGTCGCGGGCCACCACACGCAGCTCGCGCTGGGCCCAGGGGTCGGTCAGGGGAATGGCTTGCAGGCGGCCCACGCCGTGCATGAGGGCAAAGGCCCGGTCGGGCAGCAGGCCCACGCCCAAGCCGTTGTCGATCATGCGGCACATGGCATCGAGCCCGGTGACCTGGATGCGCTGGCGCAGCGGGCGTCCAGCGGCAGCGGCGGCAGCGCGCATGGCCAGGCTGATGCTGCTGTTGGCGTGCAGGCCGACGATGTCCCAGTCCAGCACCTCTTCAAAATTGATAGCTGCTTGCGCAGACAGGGCGTGCGCTGCAGGCACAACCAGCACCAAATGATCGGTCCGATAGGGGCGGCTTTGCAGGTCGGCGGCGCCGGGCCCGCCGGTGTTGCAGATGCCCAGATCGGCCGCGCCTTCCTGCACGGCGTGCAGCACATCGCTGGAGAGGTGTTCTTGCAGGTCGATCTTCACCTGGCTGTGCGCGCGCGCAAAAGCGCCCAGGTCTTCGGGCAGAAACTGCACGATGGCCGAGATGTTGGCGTGCATGCGCACATGGCCGCGCACGCCTTCGGCGTATTCGCTCAGCTCGCCCTGCATGCGCTCCAGGCCAAACAGCACCGTGCGCGCATGGTGCAGCAGGCTTTCGCCCGCCGGCGTGAGCGTGACGCCCCGGCTATGGCGGTAGAGCAGGGCGGTGTCCACAGCGGTTTCCAGGTCGGACAGCCGCTTGCTCACGGCCGATGCCGCAATGAACTCGCGCTCGGCCGCGCGGCCAATGCTGCCGAGCTCGCACACTGCCACAAACAATTGCAGCGAGGTGAGATCAATGCGGCGCGCAAAACTGCGCTCGGAGCTTTTCATGGGGGCGGTGTGCAGTCTTCTTGTTTTGAGAAGACTTGCGATTTTCGTCCCAATTTTTGGTGTTTGCCATCGCCAAACGCGATGGTTTTCATCGCGCAAGGGCTTAGTTTGTCAAAAAAGTGAGCTGCTTGCGCTTGCTTTTAAAGCATTTCAGCTGCTTTTGTGATTGAAAGCCAATAAAGACGAGCGCAAAGCGCTCTTTTTTTTGAAGCATGCTGCCTGAAGCGCCTGGCTTTGTGCCCCCTCAGGCGGTCAGGGTGCTGCCGTGCTCGGGCACAGCGGCACGCCAGCGCAGTTCATGTTCGATGCGCTGGCGCAGCATGTCGGCCGCGCCCATCTCACCGTGCACCACATACACCCGGTCGGGCGCATGCCCCATGCTGCGCAGCCAGGCCAGGGTCTGGTTGGCGTCGGCGTGGGCCGAGGCAGAGGTGAGCTGCACCACTTCGGCGCGCACATCCACATCCTGCCCGTGGATGCGGGTGGTCTTTTCGCCGCTGGCAATGCGCGCGCCGCGCGTGCCCGGCGCCTGGTAGCCGGTGATGATGATCATGTTGCGGTGGTCGCCCGCATACAGCGCAAGGTGGTGCAGCACGCGCCCGCCCGTGGCCATGCCGCTGGCCGACAGGATCACCATGGGGCCGTGGCGCCGTGCCAGGGCCTTCGATTCGTCGGTGGTCTGCACCATGGTGGCCGTGTGCGAGAGGGCGTCTGCCTCGTGCGCGGTGAGCCGGTGCTCGCCTGTGTGGTGCGCAAACAGACCGGTGGTGCTCACGGCCATGGGGCTGTCCAGAAAAACTGGCAGCGAGCGGGCGATGGTGCCCTGTTTCTTGAGCAGGTTGATGGCATGCAGCACGGCCTGCGCCCGGCCCACGGCAAACACCGGCACCACGGCGACGCCGCCGCGCTGGGACAGGCGTTGCAGGGCGGGGCCCAGCTCTTGCAGGATGTCCTCCTGCCCGTGCTGGCGGTCGCCGTAGGTGGATTCGACCAGCACGGTGTCGGCCTGGGGCGGCGCCTCGGGCGGGTTCATGACCAGGTCGTCAGGACGGCCCAGGTCGCCCGAGAACAGAATGCGCCGCCCGCCCACTTCCAGCAGCACGCTGGCCGCGCCCAGGATATGCCCGGCCGGCGTAAAAGTGACGCGCCAGCCGGGAATCGGCTCAAACGCCTTGTGGAACGCATGGGTGCGGAACTGCTTCATGCAGTGCTGCGCATCGAGCCGCGTGTAGAGCGGCAGCGCCGGTGCGTGCTGCGAGAGCTGGTGGCGGTTCAAAAAGGCGGCGTCTTCTTCCTGCAGATGGCCGCTGTCGGGCAGCAGGATGGCGCACAGGTCACGCGTGCCCGGGGTGCAGTGGATGGATTTGGTGTAGCCATCGCGAGCCAGCAGGGGCAGGTAACCGCTGTGGTCCAGGTGCGCGTGGCTCAATACCACCGCGTCAATCTGGTGCGGCGTGACGGGCAGCGGCTGCCAGTTGCGCTGGCGCAGTTGCTTGTAGCCCTGGAACAGGCCGCAATCGACCAGCATGCTGTGGCCGTTGTGGCGCACCAGGTATTTCGAGCCAGTGACGGTGCTGGCGCCGCCCAGAAAGGTGATGTTGACTTCCATTGCAGTTCTCCATGCGTGCCAATGGCTGCCATCGTAGCGCGCAGGGGGGCCGCTGCCGTGGGTGGGAGCGGGCGGCCGCGTGATGCAGGTCAGGGGGCGCTGGTAAAAATGGGCTGAGACCTGCGTGTGCAGGTGGCGCATGTGGCGCACGAGGGCACCGTGGGCGCATGGGCCGGGGCAATAAAAAAGGCTGCCCGGCGCTAAGCGGGGCAGCCTTGGGTGCAACGGGCAGCGCTGCTGTGCGGTGTTTAGCTGAAGAAGTTTTTCAACCGGTCGGTCCAGCTTTCGCCGCTGGGCGAGTGGCGGCCGCCGCCTTTTTTCAGCGAGTCTTCCAGCTCACGCAGCAGCTTGCGCTGGTGCTCGGTGAGCTTGACGGGCGTCTCCACCGCGATGTGGCAATACAGGTCACCGGGGTAGCTGGCGCGCACGCCCTTGATGCCCTTGCCGCGCAGGCGAAACTGCTTGCCGGCCTGCGTGCCTTCGGGGATGTCGATGGCGGCCTTGCCGGCCAGCGTGGGCACTTCGATCTCGCCGCCCAGCGCCGCCGTGATGAAGCTCACGGGCACCTGGCAATGCAGGTCGTCACCGTCGCGCTCGAAGATGTCGTGTTTCTTCAGGCGGATCTCGATGTACAAGTCGCCCGGTGGCCCGCCGTTGGTGCCCGGTTCGCCGTTGCCGGTGCTGCGGATGCGCATGCCGTCGTCGATGCCCGCCGGAATCTTCACTTCCAGCGTCTTTTGCTTCTTGAGCTTGCCCTGGCCGGAGCAGGTGGTGCAGGGCTCGGGAATGATCTTGCCCGTGCCCCGGCAGTGCGGGCAGGTCTGCTGCACACTGAAGAAGCCCTGGCGCATCTGCACCGTGCCGCTGCCTGTGCAGGTGGTGCAGGTCTTGGCACTGGTGCCGGGTTTGGCGCCGCTGCCGTGGCAGGTGTCGCAGCTTTCCCACGAGGGAATGCGGATCTGCGCATCCTTGCCGCGCGCGGCCTCTTCGAGGGTGATTTCCATGGCGTAGCTGAGGTCGCTGCCGCGGTACACCTGACGGCCCCCCGCGCCACGCCCGCGCCCACCCTGCTGGCCGAACATGTCGCCAAAGATGTCGCCAAAGGCCTCGGCAAAGCCACCAAAACCTTCCGCACCGGGCCCGCCAGGACCGCGCATGTTCGGGTCCACGCCGGCGTGGCCATACTGGTCGTAGGCGGCGCGCTTTTGTGCGTCCGAAAGCATCTCGTAGGCCTCTTTGGCCTCTTTGAACTTTTCTTCGGCGCCCTTGGCGGTATCCCCCTGATTGCGGTCAGGGTGGTGCTTCATCGCCAACTTGCGATAAGCCTTCTTGATTTCGTCCTCGGAAGCGTTTTTGGGAACGCCGAGGACCTCGTAATAGTCTCTTTTGGACATGGATGAATCAGCCTGGTTGGAAGAGGAACGCCGCGCAGGCACCCTGAAAAGGGGCCCAGCGCGGCGGCTCGGGTCAGCAACGGGGCTGCTTTAGCCCTTCTTGACTTCCTTGACCTCTGCATCGACCACGTTGTCGTCGTCTGCGGGCTTGCCAGACGAAGCCGATGCACCTGCCGCATCCGCACCACCGGCTGCCTGCGCCGCCTGTGCAGCCTGGGATTCGGCGTACATCTTCTCGCCCAGCTTCTGGCTGGCGGTCATCAGTGCCGTGGTCTTGGCATCGATGGCGTCCTTGTCTTCGCCCTTGAGGACTTCTTCCAGGGCCTTGACTGCGGCGGTGATGGCGTCTTTTTCGCCCGCATCCAGCTTGTCGCCATGCTCGGCCAGGCTCTTGTTCACGCTGTGCACAGCGGCTTCGCCCTGGTTGCGGGCCTGGATCAGCTCCAGCTTTTTCTTGTCGTCGGCGGCATTGAGCTCGGCGTCCTTCACCATCTGCTGGATCTCTTCTTCCGACAGGCCCGAGTTGGCCTTGATGGTGATCTTGTTTTCCTTGCCCGTGCCCTTGTCCTTGGCGCCCACGTGCAGGATGCCGTTGGCGTCGATGTCGAACGACACTTCAATCTGGGGCGTTCCGCGCGATGCGGGTGGAATGCCTTCAAGGTTGAACTCGCCCAGCAGCTTGTTGCCAGAAGCCATTTCACGCTCGCCCTGGAAGACCTTGATGGTCACGGCGGGCTGGTTGTCGTCGGCCGTCGAGAAGGTCTGCGCGAACTTCGTCGGGATGGTCGTGTTCTTCGTGATCATCTTGGTCATCACGCCGCCCAGGGTTTCAATGCCCAGCGACAGCGGCGTCACGTCCAGCAGCAGCACGTCCTTGCGGTCGCCCGACAGCACCTGGCCCTGGATGGCCGCGCCCACGGCCACGGCTTCGTCGGGGTTCACGTCCTTACGGGGCTCTTTGCCGAAGTATTCCTTGACCTTTTCCTGCACCTTGGGCATGCGCGTCATGCCGCCGACCAGGATCACGTCGTTGATGTCGGACACACTGATGCCGGCGTCCTTCATGGCGGTGCGGCAAGGGGCAATGGTGCGCTCGATGAGCTCTTCCACCAGGGCTTCGAGCTTGGCGCGCGTGAGCTTGATGTTCAGGTGTTTCGGACCCGAGGCGTCGGCCGTGATGTAGGGCAGGTTGATGTCGGTTTGCGCGCTGTTGGACAGCTCGATCTTGGCCTTTTCGGCGGCTTCCTTCAGGCGTTGCAGGGCCAGCACGTCCTTGGACAGATCAACGCCTTGCTCTTTCTTGAACTCGGCAATGATGTAGTCGATGATGCGCTGGTCGAAGTCTTCGCCGCCCAGGAAGGTGTCGCCGTTGGTCGACAGCACTTCAAACTGCTTTTCACCGTCCACATCGGCGATTTCGATGATGGACACGTCGAACGTGCCGCCACCCAGGTCATACACGGCGATCTTGCGGTCGCCCTTTTCCTGTTTGTCCAGGCCAAAGGCCAGTGCCGCGGCGGTGGGCTCGTTGATGATGCGCTTGACATCCAGACCGGCAATGCGGCCGGCGTCCTTGGTGGCCTGGCGCTGGGCGTCGTTGAAGTAGGCGGGCACGGTGATCACGGCTTCGGTCACGGGCTCGCCCAGGTAATCTTCGGCAGTCTTCTTCATCTTGCGCAGAATGTCGGCGCTGACCTGCTGGGCAGAGATCTTGTTGCCGCGCACTTCGACCCAGGCGTCGCCGTTGTCGGCCGCCGTGATCTTGTAGGGCATCAGGTCGATGTCCTTTTGCACTTCTTTTTCGGTGAACTTGCGGCCGATCAGGCGCTTGATGGCGTACAGCGTGTTCTTGGGATTGGTCACAGCCTGGCGCTTGGCCGAGGCGCCCACCAGCACTTCACCATCTTCCTGGTACGCAACGATCGACGGCGTGGTGCGGGCACCTTCCGAGTTTTCGATCACGCGCGTGGTGTTGCCTTCCATGACGGACACGCAGCTGTTGGTGGTGCCCAGATCGATACCGATGATTTTTCCCATGTTCTTCTCCGCGATGTTTGAATGATTGGATAGCTAGTAACTTGTGGATAACTTGAACGGGTTCAAGTTGTTTTCCAGAAATTTATTTGGGGGCGGTGACCGTCACCAGCGCGGGGCGCAGCACGCGCTCCGAGATCAAGTAGCCCTTTTGCAGCACGGACACCACCGTGTTCGCCTCTTGGTCGGCAGGCACCACGCTGATGGCCTGGTGCTGGTGGGGGTCGAACTTGTCGCCGGCGGCCGGGTTGATGGCCAGCACCTTGTTGCGCTCCAGCGCAGCAGTCAACTGGCGCAGCGTGGCGTCGGAGCCCTCGCGCAGTTGCTGGGCCGTCGCGTTCTGGATGGCCAGTGCTGCGTCCAGACTGTCTGCCACGGGAAGCAGGCTTTCGGCAAAGCTTTCGATGCCGAATTTGCGGGCTTTGGACACCTCGTCTTCTGCGCGGCGACGGGCGTTTTCCGCCTCGGCCTTGGCGCGCAGGAACTGGTCCGCCAGTTCAGCGCTTTTTGCCTTGATTTCGGCCAGTTCGCCCTGCAGGCGGGCCATTTCGTCAGAAGCGTGGGCTGCCATGGCGGCTTCGACTTCTTCGGGGGCGGGAGTGCTTTGGTTGGGGGATTGCTGGCTGTTATCGGACATATCGGAATTTTTTGAAACGAACGGATACGCGAAAAGAATGGGGCGGGCGGGCCGTATTTCAAGGGCTGTGGAAGCCAGGCGCCGTTTTGGTCGCGCGAAATGGCACGCCACGCGGCAGTGGTCAGGCCGGGAGTGTACAAGCCGCAAAGATGCGGGCTATAATCACCGGCTTTGCCTTGCCACACCGCGCAATCTCGACAAGATCGACGAGATTGGGACGCAACGGGTGGTCTTACCCAGAAGGAGTATGCATGCGTCATTACGAAATCATTTTGTTGATCCATCCGGATCAAAGCGAACAAGTTCCAGCCATGCTGGAGCGCTACAAGGGCATGATCACCGCTGGCGGTGGCAAGGTGCACCGCGTTGAAGACTGGGGCCGCCGTCAACTGGCGTACCTGATCAACAAGCTGGCCAAGGCCCACTACCTGTGCGTCAACATTGAAGCCGACCAGGCCGTGATGGCTGAACTGGAGCACGCCTTCAAGTTCAACGACGCCGTGCTGCGCCACCTGACGGTGCAGAAGAAGAAGGCCGATACCGGCCCCTCTTCGATGATGAAGACTGTCGAGCGCGAAGAAGCCCGCAAGGTCAGCCAAGCTGAATACGCAGCTGCTGGCGACCGTGGCGGTGACCGCGGTGACCGTGGCGAGCGTTCTGGCGATCGCTGATTGACAGTTCAGCCTGAGGAGTGGAGAACCGCGTTGTCTTGACCGCTTGTATCGCAGAGGCTGAGGCCCTGCGCTACACGCCCGCCGGATTGCCTGCCATTGCGCTGCGTCTCGAACACGAGTCGCAGCAAGACGAGGCAGGCCACCCCCGCGAAGTCAAGGCCGCCATGAAAGCCGTTGCCTTTGGTGCAATGGCTGAGCGTCTGGCAAGGCAGAACATCGGAAGTCTCTGGACTTTCAGTGGGTTTCTGGCCACGCCACGCAATGGCAAGAATGCAGTGCTCCACATCCAGGATATTCAACAAAATTAATTTGCAAGGGGTCCGCAATGGCCACGTTCAAGAAGTTCAACAAAGACAAGCGCCCAAAGCGCAACACCCAGTCCCTGCTGTTCAAGCGCAAGCGCTTTTGCCGCTTCACGGTGACGGGTGTTGAAGAAATCGACTACAAAGATGTCGACACGCTGCGCGATTTCATCGCCGAAAACGGCAAGATCATCCCCGCACGCCTGACCGGCACGCGCGCCATCTTCCAGCGTCAGCTGAATACCGCCATCAAGCGCGCCCGCTTCCTGGCCCTGGTGCCTTACAGCGACCAGCACAAGATCTAAGGAGCACAACCCATGCAAATCATTCTGCTCGACAAGGTTGTGAACCTCGGCAACCTCGGCGAAATCGTCAAGGTCAAAGACGGCTATGCCCGCAACTTCCTGATCCCTTCGGGCCGCGCACGCCGCGCCACCGAATCGGCCAAGGCCGAGTTCGAAGCCAAGCGCGCCGAACTCGAAAAGGCGGCTGCTGCCAAGCTGGCAGAAGCCCAGGCCCAAGGCGAAAAGCTGGTTGGCACCACCGTCAAGCTGACGCAAAAGGCCGGTGTGGATGGCCGTCTGTTTGGTTCCGTGACCAACCACGACATCGCCGAAGAGCTGAACAAGCAAGGCTACAAGGTCGCCAAGGCCCAGATTCGCCTGCCTAACGGCCCCATCAAGGTGGTGAGCGACACATCGGTGAGCGTGGCTCTGCACACCGACGTGGTTGTTGAAGTCAACGTGTCGGTCTACGGCGAAAGCGCCTGATCGTCGCCTGATCGTCATTTCGTGACGATGCACAAAAGCCGCCCTCGGGCGGCTTTTGTTTTTGGTGCGGTGCAACCATACAGGGCAACCCACAGCCTTCCCCGTGGTTATCCACAGGCTTGTCCCCATCCCGTCAGGCCGCTCTGCGCTAGCATTAAAGGCTTGCCCCAAGGAACCCCATGTCTGCTGTTTTCCCCCCGCTCGATGACCACGGTTTCGCACCGCCCATGCCGGACCGCGAGATTGCCCAGCTGCGCGTGCCTCCGCACTCGATCGAGGCAGAGTCGAGCGTGCTCGGCGGGCTGCTGCTGGACAACAACGCCTGGGACCGCGTGGGCGATCTGCTCAAAGACGGCGATTTCTATCGCTACGAGCACAAGCTGATCTACGCCGCCATCGGCGGCCTGATCAATGCCAGCAAGCCTGCCGACGTGATCACGGTGTATGAGCAGCTTCAGGGGCTGGGCAAGGCCGAGGAAATTGGGGGGCTGGGATATCTGAACAACCTGGCGCAGTATGTGCCCAGCGCCAGCAACATCCGCCGCTACGCCGAGATCGTGCGCGAGCGGGCCATTCTGCGCAAGCTGGTCACGGCCAGCGACGAAATCGCCACCAACGCCTTCAACCCGCAGGGCAAGCCGGTGGACAAGATCCTCGACGAGGCCGAGCAAAAAATCTTCAACATCGGTGAAGAAGGCTCGCGCATGAAGCAGGGCTTTCAGGCCATGGACACCCTGGTGGTGGACCTTCTCGACCGCGTGCAGGAGATGGCCGACAACCCCAACGACATCACCGGCGTGCCCACCGGGTTCATCGATCTTGACCGCATGACCTCGGGCCTGCAGGCCGGCGACATGGTGGTGCTGGCTGCGCGCCCGTCCATGGGTAAAACGGCGTTTGCGGTGAACATTGCGGAGCATGTGGCGCTGAACGAAGGCCTGCCCGTGGCTATCTTCTCGATGGAAATGGGCGCTGCCCAGTTGGCCGTGCGTATCGTCGGCTCGATTGGCCGCATCAACCAGGGCAACCTGCGCACCGGCAAGCTCAGTGATGAAGAATGGCCGCGCCTGACCGAAGCCATCGAAAAGTTGCGCACGGTGTCGCTGCACATCGACGAAACACCGGGTCTTACGCCCAGTGAGCTGCGCGCCAATGCTCGGCGCCTGGCGCGCCAGTGCGGCAAGCTGGGCCTGATCGTGGTGGACTATTTGCAGCTGATGAGTGGCTCTAGCGGTTCTCAGGGCGAAAACCGGGCCACCGAGCTGGGCGAAATATCGCGGGGCCTGAAGATGCTGGCCAAGGAGCTGCAGTGTCCGGTGATTGCGCTGTCGCAGCTCAACCGCTCGGTAGAGCAGCGCACCGACAAGCGCCCCATGATGAGTGACCTGCGCGAATCGGGCGCCATCGAGCAGGATGCCGACATCATCATGTTCATCTACCGCGACGACTACTACAACAAGGACAGCAAAGAGCCGAACGTGGCCGAGGTCATCATCGGCAAGCAGCGTAACGGTCCCACTGGCACCGTGAAGCTGTACTTCCAGAAGTCGCAGACGCGCTTTGAGAGCCTGGCAATGGGTTCGGGCGACGATTTCTAGTAAAAATAGCGGCTAGCGCTTGATTTACAAGCGCTAGTAGCTATCAAAATAATAGCTTTTTTGCGTTGGCCGCCGGCGCTACTGCCGCAGTGCCCACACGATGAGCCCGGCGCACACCGCCCCCAGCAGCGCGATGGCCGCCGTGAGGCGCTGGTTGCGCAGGCGCAGCACTTCCACCGCCTGTACCACCTGGGCATTCTGTTCTGCCAGGGACTGGATCAGGACGGCAGATTCCTGCTGTTCCTGCTCCAGGCGCGCCACCCGCTCGCGCAATTGCTGCAGCTGAAGGGCGACCGGGGGTGTGGCTGCATCGCCCGCACCCGCCAGCGTGCCGGCAGCCGCATCTGCCGTGCCTTGGCGTGTGCTGCCCAGCAGCTTTTTGGCCGCCTGCAAAATCTGGGGTGTCGCCTCCAGGACGTCGCCCCAGGGCACCAGCTTGAGGGCCGCAACCCAGCCTACGGCCATTTTTAAAGCACCTCGCTGGCAAAGTCTGCCAGGCGCGAGCGCTCGCCGCGCGCCAGCGTGATGTGGCCGCTGTGCGGCCAGCCCTTGAAGCGGTCCACGGCAAAAGTCAGGCCCGACGATCCTTCGGTGAGGTAGGGTGTGTCGATCTGCGCCAGGTTGCCCATGCAGATGATCTTGGTGCCCGGGCCGGCGCGGGTGATCAGCGTTTTCATCTGCTTGGGTGTCAGGTTTTGCGCCTCGTCGATGATCACGTATTTGTTCAGGAAGGTGCGGCCGCGCATGAAGTTCATGCTCTTGATCTTGATGCGGCTGCGGATGAGTTCGTTGGTGGCTGCACGGCCCCATTCGCCTGCGTTGCCGCCGTCGCCTTTGGCCAGAAATTCGAGGTTGTCGTCCAGTGCTCCCATCCAGGGGCCCATCTTTTCTTCCTCGGTGCCGGGCAAAAAGCCGATGTCCTCGCCCACGCTCACGGTGGCGCGGGTCATGATGATCTCGGTATAGCGGCGGTCGTCCAGCACCTGTGTGAGGCCGGCGGCCAGCGCCAGCAGGGTTTTGCCGGTGCCGGCCGTGCCAGTCAGCGTCACGAAGTCAACCTCGGGGTCCATGAGCAGGTTCATGGCGTAGTTCTGCTCGCGGTTGCGCGTGGTCACGCCCCACACCGCGTGCTTGACCGAACCATAGTCCTTGAGCGTCTGCAGCACCGCCGTCTTCTCACGGATTTCGCTGACCCGGGCAAACAGGCTGGGCTCGCCCGGGGCCTCAAAGTAGACAAACTGGTTGATCATCAGTTGCGGCACGATGGGGCCGCCAATGCGGTAGTAGGTGTGCGCGCCGCTTTGCCAGCTTTCCACGTTTTTGCCGCTCTTGACCCAGAAATCGGTGGGCAGGGCCAACACGCCGGAGTAGAGCAGGTCGCCGTCTTCCAGCGTTTTGTCGTTCTGGTAATCCTCGGCGTTCAGGCCCAGGGCGCGCGCCTTGACGCGCATGTTGATGTCTTTGGACACCAGCACCACCTCGCGCGGTGCATGCAGCTTGCGCAGGGCCTCCACCACACCCAGAATTTGATTGTCGGCCTTGCCTTGTGGCAGGCTGGTGGGCAGGCTGTAGTCGAGCGGAACCGTCTGAAAGAACAGGTGCCCACCGGCAGCACGCTGGCCCGTGGAGTCGAGCTTGAGCCCGTGCGCGATGTCGGCGCCATGGACACCAGCCAGTGCATCCAGTGTGCGGCTGGTCTGGCGGCCATTGCGCGCCACTTCGGTCATGCCTTTCTTGTGGCCGTCGAGTTCTTCCAGCACGATCATCGGCAGGAAGATGTCGTGTTCTTCGAAGCGGAACAGGCTGGTCGGGTCGTGCAGCAGAACGTTGGTGTCCAGCACAAACAACTTGGCTGGCCCCTGTGGCGCTGCCTTTTTGCTGCGCGCTGCAACGGGTGCTGCCGGCGCGCCGGGAGCAGGTTTGCTGGTGCCGGTGCTGCTGCGGGTACTGGTGGCGCGGCGCGCCACTGGTGCGGGGGCAGCGGCGGGCTCTTGGGAAGGGGCTGGTGCGCGCGATTTGGTTTCCACCTGAATCATTGCGGGCGCTGGTGCCAGTTCCGCGGCAGCAGCCTGGCTGCGTTCGGTTTTGCGACCGCTGCGGCTGGCAGGTTCAACCCTTGTCTCCACCTCGGGGTGCGTTTTATTAACGGGACGGGTGCGCGCACTTGCTTCGTAGGCTTCTGGCGCGAGGATGGCAGCGCGCCGGCTGGGGGCGGGAGGCAGGGGCATGTTGGCAGGGCCTTGGGCAGAGTAGGGTGTTCAGAAAGCAAAAAGCCGCCTGGAGACCAAGGCGGCTTTGGGGGAGGAAAAAAGCGTGGCTGTTTTCAGGTGCATCGAACCATTATGCCCATTCACTGTGTCGGATTGCGCAGCAGCTTTGCGATCCGCGTGAGGGGCCATGCAACGCAGGGTTTCAGGCGGCCTTTTTCAAGGCCTTGATGGACTTGACGGCCTTGAGCACTTCGTCCACATGGCCTGGCACCTTGAGACCTCGCCATTCATTTTGCAAAATGCCGTCGGGTCCGATCAGGAAGGTGCTGCGCTCAATGCCCTTGACCTTCTTGCCGTACATGATCTTGTTCTTGACCACGCCGAACATGTGGCACATTTTTTCTTCGGTGTCGGCGATGAGCTCGAAGGGCAGCTCCAGCTTCTCCTTGAACTCGTCGTGCGACTTCATGTTGTCGCGCGACACGCCGAAAACGGCAGCGCCAATTTTTGCAAAATCTTTGTACTTGTCCCGGAACTGCATGGCTTCCGTGGTGCATCCAGGCGTGTTGTCCTTGGGATAGAAGTACAAAACAACAACCTGGCCGAGGTGGGAGGTGTTGGAGACCTTGATACCACCGGTCGCGTTGGCTTCAAATTCAGGGAGGGGTTTGTTGACAACGATCGCCATATCACTTCAATCTCTCAGGATGTAGTCGTTGATAAGCCGGGGGAGCTGGGTGTTATTGATTTTGGTGGTGCCCCCGACCGCAACCGGTGATTTTACCCTGAAAACGCCCTGAGGCCAACTTGCGGGCTCTGTCCAGGATCGCGAACGCGTTCTAGGCCACCGGTGTTTCCAGTACAAGCGCCGCCACCACGTTGCGGCCTTCGCTGGCGAGGATGTTGTAGGTGCGGCAGGCCGCAGGGGTGTCCATGGTTTCAAGGCCCATGCGCCGGGCCATCAGTGGCTGCAGCCAGGCCGGCGGCGGGAATCGGTTGCGCACGCCACTGCCAAAGATGATCAGCTCCGCCTCCAGGGTGGCCAGCTGGGCGAAATGATCTGGCGTAAGGTCTTCAAACCGGGCGCACGGCCAGACCATGCGCAGGCCGCCCGAGCCCAGGATGATGCTGGTGGTGATCTTTTCTGCATCTATGCCGATCCAGCCGGGGCCGTAGGCACGGATGGTCTGTGCGGAGGAGGGTTCGGGCTGGAATTTCATGCGAAGGCTGGGTGGGTTGGCGCAGGCCACGGGCTGGGGCTTTGCAGGAGCAGCATTCCCGGGCGTTTGGGCCTCGGGGTGCCGTCGATCTGTGGTCAAATTATAAGTTTCGCCAGAGCGCCCGGGGCGCTGGCAGGTCTCTGACCCCACCGCATTTCAAAGTCAGTCCATGAAAACCGTCCACAAATCCGCCAAGCTCGCCAACGTCTGCTACGACATCCGGGGCCCCATCATGGACGCGGCCCGGCAGATGGAGGAAGACGGCCACAAGATCATCAAGCTCAACATCGGCAACCTGGCGGTGTTTGGCTTTGATGCGCCCGAAGAGATCCAGCAGGACATGATCCGCAACCTGCCCAACTCGGCGGGCTACTCGGACAGCAAAGGCATTTTCGCGGCGCGCAAAGCCGTGATGCACGAGACGCAAAAGCAGGGCATCAAGGGCGTCACGCTCGACGACATTTATCTGGGCAACGGCGCAAGCGAGCTCATCGTCATGGCCACCAATGCGCTGCTTGACACCGGCGACGAGCTGCTGCTGCCCTCGCCCGACTACCCGCTGTGGACGGCGGCGGCCAGCCTGTCGGGCGGCACGCCCGTGCATTACCTGTGCGACGAGGCCAATGGCTGGATGCCCGACCTCGATGACATCCGTTCCAAGGTCACGCCCAAAACCAAGGGCATTGTCGTGATCAACCCCAACAACCCCACGGGCGCGCTGTATTCGGACGATCTGCTCAAGGGCATCGTTGCCATCGCCCGCGAGCATGGGCTGGTGATCTTTGCCGATGAGGTGTACGACAAGGTGTTGTACGACGGCGCACGCCACACCGCGCTGGGCAGCCTGAGTGAGGACGTGCTCACACTCACCTTCAACTCGCTGTCCAAGAGCTACCGCTCCTGCGGCTACCGCGCCGGCTGGCTGGTGGTGTCGGGCGACAAGAAGCCCGCACGCGACTACATCGAGGGCCTGAACATGCTCTCGAACATGCGCCTGTGCGCCAACGTGCCCGGTCAGTGGGCTGTGCAGACCGCGCTGGGTGGTTACCAGAGCATCAACGAGCTGGTGGGCGAGGGCGGCCGCCTGCGCAAGCAGCGCGACCTGGCCTACCAGCTCATCACCGCCATTCCCGGGGTGACCTGCGTGAAGCCGCAGGCGGCGCTGTACATGTTTCCGCGCCTAGATCCGGTGATTTATCCGATCAAGGACGACCAGCAGTTCTTTCTGGAGCTGCTGCAGGAGACCAAGGTGATGCTGGTGCAGGGCACGGGCTTCAACTGGGCATGGCCCGATCATTTCCGCATCGTGTTCCTGCCCCATGAGGACGACCTGCGCGAGGCCATTGGCCGCGTGGCGCGCTTTCTCGAGCAGTACCGCAAGCGGTGCGGCACCGAATAAAACTCTTTTTTTTGATAGCTGCTTGCGCTTATAGATAAAGCGCTGCGGCGCATTTTGACTGGTAAATTCCCCATGAAACCGATCCAAGTAGGCCTGCTGGGCATTGGCACCGTCGGCAGCGGCGTCTTCAACGTGCTGCAACGCAACCAGGAAGAAATCCGCCGCCGTGCGGGCCGGGGCATCGAGATCACCATGGTGGCCGACCTCGACGTGGAGCGCGCCAGGAAAGTGGTGGGTGAGGGCGTGCAGGTGGTGAGCGACGCACGCGCCGTCATCGCCAACCCCGACATCGACATCGTCATCGAGCTGATTGGCGGCTACGGCATTGCCAAGGCACTGGTGCTCGAAGCCATTGCCGCAGGCAAGCATGTGGTCACCGCCAACAAGGCGCTGCTGGCCGTGCATGGCACCGAGATCTTTGCCGCAGCATCGGCCAAGGGCGTGATGGTGGCTTTTGAAGCGGCCGTGGCCGGTGGCATCCCTATCATCAAGGCGCTGCGCGAGGGCCTCACGGCCAACCGCATCCAGTGGCTGGCGGGCATCATCAACGGCACCACCAACTTCATCTTGTCCGAGATGCGCAGCAAGGGTCTGGACTTCGACGTGGTGCTGAAAGAGGCGCAGCGCCTGGGCTACGCTGAGGCCGACCCCACCTTCGACATCGAAGGCGTGGACGCCGCGCACAAGGTCACCATCATGAGTGCCATCGCCTTTGGCATCCCGGTGCAGTTCGACAAGGCCTATGTGGAAGGCATCACCCAGCTCAGCGCCACCGACATCAAATACGCCGAGCAGCTGGGCTACCGCATCAAGCTTCTGGGCATCACCAAGCGGGTGGAAAGAACCGACGCCGCCGGCAAATCCGCCGGGGGCATCGAGCTGCGCGTCCACCCGAGCCTGGTGCCGTCCAAGCGTCTGATTGCCAACGTGGAAGGTGCCATGAACGCCGTGGTGGTGCAGGGCGACGCCGTGGGCGCCACGCTGTACTACGGCAAGGGCGCGGGCTCCGAGCCCACCGCCAGCGCCGTGATCGCCGATCTGGTGGACATCACGCGCCTGCACACGGTGGACCCGCTCAACCGCGTGCCGCACCTGGCCTTCCAGCCGCACACCCTTGACCAGGCCATGAACGAGCTGCCCGTGCTGCCCATGAGCGAAGTGGTCACCAGCTATTACCTGCGCCTGCGCGTGGCCGACCAGGCCGGCGTGCTGGCCAAGGTCACCGGCATCCTGGCCAATGCGGGCATCAGCATCGACGCGGTGCTGCAGCGCGAAGCGGACGAGGTGGGGGGCGAAGGTTCCACGCAAACCGATCTGATCATCCTCACGCACGACACGCGCGAAGGCACCATGAACGATGCCATCGCCCAGATGCAGCAGCTTCCTACGGTGCTGGCGCCCATCACCCGTATCCGCAAGGAAGAGCTGAACTAAGCCCAACACGCAGGACGAACGCCATGCTGTACCTTTCCACGCGCGGCCACCCGGACCGCAAACACTTTTGCGACATCCTGCTCGAAGGCCTGGCGCCCGACGGCGGCCTGTACCTGCCCGAGCACTACCCGCAGATCGACGACGCCAAGTTGACCCAACTGCGCAAGGCCTACCACGAGCAGGGCTACGCCGAGCTGGCGTTTCAGATCCTGTCGCTCTATATCGACGACATTCCTGCCGCCGACCTCAAGGCCCTGTGCGCCAAGACGTACACCGCGGAAGTATTCGGCACGGGCGAGATCGTGCCCCTGCGCCACCTCGAAAACAGCCTGTGGCTCGAAGCCCTGTCCAACGGCCCCACGCTGGCCTTTAAGGACATGGCCATGCAGCTCTTGGGCAACCTGTTCGAGTACGAGCTGGGCCGCCGTGGTGCCGAGCTGAACATTCTTGGGGCCACCAGTGGCGACACCGGCAGCGCGGCCGAATACGCCATGCGCGGCAAGAAGGGCATCCGCGTGTTCATGACCAGCCCGCACGGCCGCATGAGCCCCTTCCAGCAGGCGCAAATGTTCAGCCTGCAGGACGAAAACATCCACAACATCGCCATCGAAGGCGTGTTTGACGACTGCCAGGACATCGTCAAGGCCGTCAGCAACGACCTCGAATTCAAACGCAAGTACAAGATCGGCACCGTCAACTCCATCAACTGGGCGCGCCTCTTGGCGCAGGTGGTGTACTACTTTGCGGGCTACATCCAAGCCACTGAACACCCGGCCCCCACGCTCGGCACTGGCGTGTCCTCGCTGCCCCCCGAGGGGGCTGATTCGCCTAGGGGCGGCCCGTCGGCGAATCCCAACGACCAGAAGGTCAGCTTCACCGTGCCCAGCGGCAACTTCGGCAACATCTGCGCCGGCCATGTGGCGCGCATGATGGGCCTGCCGATCGACAAGCTGGTGGTGGCCACCAACGAGAACGACGTGCTCGACGAGTTCTTTCGCACCGGTGTGTACCGCGTGCGCGGCAGCGCCGACACACACGAAACATCGAGCCCCTCGATGGACATCAGCAAGGCCAGCAACTTCGAGCGCTTTGTGTTCGACCTGCTGGGGCGCAATGGCCAACGCACCAAGGCCTTGTTCAGCGCCGCCTTGCAGACCTATGGCCGCTTCGACCTGAGCGCGGAGCCGTTGTTTGCCGACGCTGCAGCCAAATACGGCTTTGAAAGCGGCAAGAGCACCCATGCAGACCGCCTGGCCACGATCCGCGATACCTACAGCCGCTTTGGCGTGACCATCGACACCCACACCGCCGATGGCGTGAAGGTGGCGCGCGAGCACCGGGGCGACCCGGCGGTGCCGATGATCGTGCTGGAAACGGCTCTGCCCATCAAGTTTGCCGAAACCATTCAAGAGGCCCTCGGTCATGCGCCCGAGCGGCCCGACCGCTTTGCCGGCATCGAGGCCTTGCCCAAACGCGTGCGGGTCATGCCCGCCGATGTGCAGCAGGTCAAGGCCTACATCGAACAGCACTGCCAGTGATTGCCTGTCGGAAGTGCGGCACAGCAAGATTTTGAATAAAAAATGCCCCTAGCGCTTTTCTGATAAGCGCTGGCAGCTATAAATAGCATAGCTATTCACAGGAGCATTGGATGAAGGTTGTAGGCTTTGCCGGCTTCTCCGGCAGCGGCAAGACCACGCTGGTCGAGCAGTTGATCCCCGAGTTGCGGCTCAGGGGGCTGCGCGTTTCGGTGGTCAAACACGCCCACCACAGTTTCGACATCGATCACCCCGGCAAGGACACTTACCGCCATCGCGAAGCCGGTGCCTTCGAAGTGGTGGCCGCCTCCGACAAGCGCCTCATGCTGGTGCGCGAGTTCGAGCAGCCCGCCACGCTCAGCGTGCACCATCTGCTGGCCGAGCTTTACCAGGGCGTGGACTGGGTGCTGGTGGAGGGCTTCAAAGACAGTGATCTGCTCAAGATCGAAGTGTGGCGCATGCCAGAGCCCGGACGCGCGGCCAAGCCCGTGCGCTACCCCGAAGACGACTTTGTGGTCGCTGTTGCCACCGATGCCCCGCACGGCCTGCCGGTGCCCACCCAGCTGCCCGTGCTCGACCTCAATGCGCCCGCGCAGGTGGTCGACTGGCTGCTGCAGCACGCCGACCGCTTCGACTACCAATGGGACCTGCACGGAGACCTGTTGCCATGCGCCCCCCAATGAAACCCCTCAAACCGCTGGATGAAGCGCTGGCCGAGTTGCTGGGCCACGCCACGCCGCTGACAGGCGTCGACACCGTCACCACCTTTGATGCCGATGGCCGCGTGCTGGCCCAGGACTGCATCTCGGCGCTGCATGTGCCGCCGCAGGACAACAGCTCGATGGACGGCTATGCCGTGCGCTGCGCCGATGTGGCGGCTGCGGGTGCCCTGCTGCCCGTATCACAGCGCATTGCAGCGGGCAGCGCGGGCGAGCCCCTGCAGCCGGGCACGGCAGCGCGCATCTTCACCGGCGCCCCCGTGCCTGCAGGTGCCGATGCCATCCTGATGCAGGAAGACTGCGAGGCGCAGGGCGATGGCCGCGTGCGCATCAACGCCGTGCCGCAGCCGGGCCAGTGGATTCGCCGTGCCGGTGAAGACATCACGCGCGGCGCCGTGGTGTTGCCCGCCGGCACGCGCCTCACGCCTGCCGAGCTGGGCCTGGCCGCCAGCATTGGCCTGCACCAGCTGCAGGTGGCGCGCCGCCCGCGCGTGGCGCTGTTTTCCACCGGCGACGAACTGGTCATGCCCGGCGATGTGCCGCCCGAGCAGATGCGCCCCGGCGCCATCTACAACAGCAACCGCTTTTTTCTGCGCGCCATGCTGCAGCGCCTGGGCTGCGAGGTCACCGACTTCGGCATCGTGCCCGACCGGCGCGAAGCCACCATCGAGGCCCTGCGCGCGGCAAGCAGCGCCCACGACCTGATCCTGACCAGCGGCGGTGTGTCGGTGGGCGAGGAAGACCACATCAAGCCCGCCGTTCAGGCGCTGGGCACGCTCGATTTGTGGCAGATCGCCATGAAACCCGGCAAGCCGTTTGCCTACGGCCAGATTCCACGCGATGGGGAGGCAGCGCACTTCATCGGCCTGCCAGGCAACCCGGTGTCGAGCTTTCTGACCTTTGCGTTGCTGGTGCGGCCCTTTGTGCTGCGGCTGCAGGGAGCCTCTGTTGTTGCTCCTCAAACCATAGCTGCCCGCGCTGGTTTCACCTGGCCCAAGGCCGATAAACGCCGCGAATTTTTGCGTGTGCGGCACAACGCCACGGGCGGGCTGGACCTGTTCAACAACCAGAGTTCGGGGGTGCTCACCTCGGCCGCCTGGGGCGACGGTGTGGTGGACAACCCGGCCGGCCAGACCATTGCAGCGGGTGACACCGTGCGGTTCATTGCGTTTTCGGAGCTGCTGTCATGAAGATTACCGTGCGCTATTTCGCCTCCATCCGCGAGGCGATCGGCACCGGGCTAGAGCCGGTGCAAACCACTGCCGCCACCCTGGGCGCGCTGCGCGACGAGCTCATTGCGCGCGGTGGCCCCCATGCCGACAGCCTGGCGCGCGGCAAGGCCGTGCGCATGGCGCTCAACCAGACGCTGAGCGATGAATCGGCCGCGCTGGCCGACGGGGCAGAGGTTGCCTTCTTTCCGCCGGTCACCGGTGGCTGACAGGTAAGCGCCGGGCACGCAACCGGGCTGCCGGGCAGCAACGGGCAGCACCTGCAGGTTCAGGGTAGTTCGAGTTCAGGGCACCTCGGGCGCGGCAGGCTGCTCTGGCGGCGGTACAACCAGGTCGGGGCATGGCCACACCAGTAGTTCGGCCAGCCGCGTGACGATCCAGGTCGCCTCGGCCGTTGATACACCCGATTCGGCCGTGCACAGCCCGGCATGGATGCGCCGCAAAATCTCGGCCTCTGAAGGGGCCTGCACGTGGTAGAGCGTCTGCGCATGTTCCACCAAGTGGCCGGCCAGGTCTTCGCACAGCTCGTAGCGCGTGCGCACGGCGTCGGCCTTTTCAGTGAGCCGCCCACGGGCATCGGTGAACACGGCCATGAAAGACGGCGGAACGAAAATCTGGTTGTCGTCGTGCATGGGCGTGGTTCAGTCGGGTGTGAACAGACGCTCAAACTTGGCCTGATCGGGTGCCAGATCGAAGGTGACCAACTGCCCCATCTTCATGTCGGAAAGCCGACAGGCCGCAAACAGCGTGGTCTTGCCCGAAAGCTCCATGACATCCAGGTCAATGATGGCGTAGGGGTAGGGCACGAAAACCTGGTGCTCGAAGATATCGCGGTGCAGGTTGCGTGGCGACGGATAGAGCTTGTACAGAGGTGTCTGAATCGTTTGTGTGGCCATGGGCGAAGAAGGGGTGGTTGTGCAGTGCGGGTACAGTGCGGGCGAATCGTACAGACAAACCTATTTCACAATTTATGGCACGCAACAAAAGTGAATGGCCCGCCAAGGTGCTGGCGCTGGTTCGGGGCGGCAACCTGACCGCCGCCATCGCGCAGATCAAGGTGGCCCCGACCGTCGGTGATGTCACCCGCCTGCAAGCCTTGCTGGCCCAGCTGCCCCCATCGCCCGCGCTGACGCAACTGAACAAGGTGGTGGAAGAAGAGTGCGCGCTGCTGGCAGCGCCACGCCTGCACCGCTCGCCTTGAGGGGTGGGCCGCGCCCCGTCCCCTGCCGTCATTTCGCCCTGTAGAGAGCTTTTTGCCATGACCTTGCCCCGCGTTTCCATCCAGACCGAGGACTTTGACGTCTCCACCGAAATTGCCGCGCTGCGCCACGAGAACAAGGGCGTGGGTGCGGTGTGCAGCTTTGTCGGCACCGTGCGTGACCGTACCGTGGTCCCCACGCTCGGTACGTCCGTGTCTTCGCTGCCCTCCGAAGGGGCGCTTGCGCCTTCGGGCGGCCGGGCGGCGCAAGACAGCGATGCCGTGGCCTCCATGGAACTGGAGCACTACCCCGGCATGACCGAAAAATCCATCGAGGCGATGGTGGACGAGGCCATGCGGCGCTTTGATATTTTTGGCGCCCGCATCATCCACCGCGTGGGGCTGCTGCAGCCGCTCGACCAGATCGTGCTGGTGGCCGTGACCAGCGCCCACCGGGGCCAGAGCTTTCAGGCATGCGAGTTTTTGATGGACTACCTCAAGACCCAGGCGCCGTTCTGGAAAAAGGAAGAAACCGCGCAGGGAGCCCGCTGGGTGGATGCGCGCGTGAGCGACGATGCCGCCCTTGCGCGCTGGGGCATCGACGCACGCAACGCCTGAGGGGCCGTCGACCGCTAAGTGCTGGCGCTGGCGTCGCCCTGCGGACCCGCGAGCACAGCCACGCCGCTGGTGCGGCCGCGTCGCCACATTCGGCCGTCCGGTGGCCAGCGCACGGTGATTGGGGCGCCGTGGGGCGCAGCGC
This sequence comes from Acidovorax defluvii, assembly GCA_003268905.1. Lineage (GTDB taxonomy): Bacteria > Pseudomonadota > Gammaproteobacteria > Burkholderiales > Burkholderiaceae_C > Acidovorax > Acidovorax defluvii. The sequence goes on along the minus strand of QLTU01000005.1, from coordinate 112,141 downwards.
TGGCGTTGGGACGGGAAAACAGCTTTTACCCGACCGGACACCCATCCAGCCTGGAGGCGGGCTGAATCGGCCTGAACAATGACACGCAGGCGTCGGTTCGTCCTACAGGGCCGCGTGGGCATTTTCTGTAGATTTGCGCCACAGCTTGTCAATGACTGTTGAAGGTCTTGGCAAGAAAGAAACTCCGCGCGCAGTTTCATCGTCATGTGCGTCTATCCCCTCCCTACAAGGTTTCCATGAAAAATTCCCTACTGCTTGCCGCCCTGATTGCCACTTTCGGTCTGGCCGCTTGCGAAAAAACCGTTGTAACCCCGCCGGTCGCTGCACCGGTGGTGGTGGTTCCGGGCCCGGCAGGCCCTGCGGGTGCCACGGGTGCCACCGGCGCTACCGGCTCCACGGTGGGTGTTCCAGGCCCCACCGGTGCTACCGGCGCCACCGGTGCGTCTGGCGCCACGGGTGCCACCGGTTACGACGGTGCCAAGGGCGAAGCGGGCGCTGATGGCAAAACGGGCGACACCGTGATTGTTGTGCCCGCCAAGTAAGACCTTGGCGTGACGCGACAGGCGCAGGCGGTTTTCCGCCTGCGCTTTTTTTTGGGCCGGGCAATGGGGTGCCGTTTCAAATAAACGGCATCCATGGCCCCGCGCAATGCCGACGGGTGGATTTGCACGCCGCCTTGGCGAACCGGATCCGCAGTTCCTGTTCCCCGCTGGTCAAGCGCCGGTGGCCATGGAAAAATGGGTTTACAAGGGGGTGCCAGCGCCCTTGGGTTGGTTGACCTGGCACAAGTTCTGGCCTGCGTGCTGTCTTGAAATCAGGCACACACTGCCTCAAGTGCTCTGCAATTCGGAGGATATGGACCATGCGTCTCGACAAATTCACCACCAAGTTTCAGGAAGCCCTGAGCGACGCCCAGAGCATTGCGCTGGGCCATGACAACGCCTACATCGAGCCCGTCCACCTGCTGGTGGCCATGCTCCAGCAGGACGACGGCCCCAAGGCGCTGTTGCAGCGCGCGGGCGCCAATGTGCCTGGCCTGCTGGCGGCGGCCGAGGCCGCCGTCAAACGCCTGCCTTCCGTGCAAGGCCAGGATCAGGTGCAGGGCGGGCCCGAGCTGGGCCGCGTGCTGCAAGCCACTGAAAAAGAAGCCATCAAGCGCGGCGACCAGTTCATCGCCAGCGAGTTGTTTCTGCTGGCAGTGATCGACAGCAAGGGTGATGCCGCAAAGATCGCCAAGGACAACGGCCTCACGCGCAAGAGCCTTGAAGCCGCCATTGACGCCGTGCGCGGTGGCCAGAAGATGGACAGCGCCGAGGGCGAGGGCCAGCGCGAGGCCCTGAAGAAATACTGCATCGACCTCACCGAGCGCGCCCGCATGGGCAAGCTCGACCCGGTGATTGGCCGTGATGACGAGATCCGCCGTGCCATCCAGGTGCTGCAGCGTCGCACCAAGAACAACCCGGTGCTGATTGGCGAGCCCGGCGTGGGCAAGACGGCCATTGTGGAGGGCCTGGCCCAGCGCATTGTGGCCGGTGAGGTGCCCGAGAGCCTCAAGGGCAAGCGCGTGCTCTCGCTCGATATGGCGGCGCTGCTGGCCGGCGCCAAGTTTCGCGGCGAGTTCGAAGAGCGCCTGAAAACCGTGCTGAACGAGCTGGCACAGGACGAAGGGCAAACCATCGTCTTCATCGACGAGTTGCACACCATGGTGGGCGCGGGCAAGGCCGAGGGCGCCATGGACGCCGGCAACATGCTGAAACCTGCGCTGGCGCGTGGCGAGCTGCACTGCGTGGGTGCCACCACGCTCGACGAATACCGCAAGTACATCGAGAAGGACGCCGCACTGGAGCGCCGTTTCCAGAAAATTCTGGTGGGCGAGCCCACCGTGGAGGCCACCATCGCCATCCTGCGCGGCCTGCAGGAAAAATACGAGGCGCACCACGGCGTGGAGATCACCGACCCTGCCATCGTGGCCGCTGCCGAGCTCTCGCACCGCTATATCACCGACCGCTTCCTGCCCGACAAGGCGATCGACCTGATCGACGAGGCCGCGGCCAAGATCAAGATCGAAATCGACTCCAAGCCCGAAGCTATAGACAAGCTCTACCGCCGCCTGATCCAGCTGCAGATCGAGCGTGAGGCCGTGCGCCGCGAGAAGGACGAGGCCTCACAAAAGCGCTTTGGATTGATCGAAGAAGAGATTGAGCGTCTACAAAAGGAAATTGCCGACCTAGAAGAAATCTGGACCAGCGAAAAGGCGCGGGCGCAGGGCTCGGCCCATGTGCGCGAGGAGATCGAGCGCATCAAGCTGCAGATTGTCGAATTCACCCGCAAGGGCGACCTGACCAAGGTGTCAGAGCTGCAATACGGCCGTCTGCCCGAACTCGAGCGCCAGCTCAAGGAAGCCCAGGCCCAGGAGGCCGGCACCGATGGCGTGTCTGCCCCCAACCGCCTGCTGCGCACCCAGGTGGGCGCCGAAGAAATCGCCGAGGTGGTGAGCCGCGCCACGGGCATCCCCGTGGCCAAGATGATGCAGGGCGAAAAAGACAAGCTCTTGCAGATGGAAACCAAGCTGCACGAGCGCGTGGTGGGCCAAGAGGAGGCGATTGCCGCCGTGGCCAATGCCATCCGCCGCTCGCGCTCGGGCCTGAGTGATCCGAACCGCCCCACGGGCAGTTTCCTGTTCCTCGGCCCCACGGGCGTGGGCAAGACCGAGCTGTGCAAGGCGCTGGCGGGCTTCCTGTTCGACAGCGAAGAGCACCTGATCCGCATCGACATGAGCGAGTTCATGGAAAAGCACAGCGTTGCCCGCCTGATTGGCGCGCCTCCGGGCTATGTGGGCTATGAAGAGGGCGGCTACCTGACCGAAGCCGTGCGCCGCAAGCCCTACAGCGTGCTGCTGCTCGACGAGGTGGAAAAGGCCCACCCCGACGTGTTCAACGTGCTGCTGCAGGTGCTGGACGACGGCCGCCTGACCGACGGCCAAGGCCGCACCGTGGACTTCAAGAACACGGTGATCGTGATGACGAGCAACATCGGCTCGCACCTGATCCAGGCGATGGTGGGGCAGGACTCGGACGACATCAAGGAAGCCGTGTGGGGCGAGCTGAAGAACCACTTCCGCCCCGAGTTCTTGAACCGCATCGACGAGACCGTGGTGTTCCATGCGCTCGACGCCGCGCACATTGCCTCGATCGCCAAGATCCAGCTGCAGCTGCTGCAAACCCGGCTGGCCAAGATGGACCTGGAAATGCAGGTGTCCGACGCCGCGCTGGCCGAGCTGGCCAAGGTGGGGTTCGATCCGGTGTTTGGTGCGCGGCCGCTCAAGCGCGCCATCCAGCAGCGCATCGAGAACCCGCTGTCGAAGTTGCTGCTCGAAGGGCGCTTCCCGCCCAAGAGCCGCATCGAGGTCAGTGTGGATCCGGTGCTGGAGCCGGGGGTGTTCCACTTTGGAGCATCCGCGCCGGTCTGAGCGGCAGGCAATTTTAATTGTCAAAAATGATAGCTGCTAGCGCTTTATGGATAAGCGCTAGCGGCACATTTGGCATAAATTTTGGTGGTTGACAGTGGGTAGTGGACATCCCTGCCTATCGCCCAAAGGCTGAGAACCGAGGAGGTTGTTTGAATGATTTTTTGGCGGGCCTGACCCGCTGGCTCATCCGGGCCGTGGTGGTGGTTGCCGGGCTGGTGATATTTTTGAGTTTGCTGGCCGCCGTGCTGGTGCTGGCGCTGGTGTGGGGGCTGCGCGCGTTGTGGGCGCGCCTCACCGGTCGGCCCGTGATGCCCTGGACCATGCGGGTTGATCCGCGCACGGGCTGGAGCACGGTTTACCGCTCCACCGAGCGGTGGTCGGCTGCGCGCCCTGCGCCCGCTGCCGACACCCCCTCGCGCCGCGCGGGCGTGCTGCCCGGGGCCGACGAGGTGGTGGATGTGGAACCCCGCGCACCCCGCGCACCCCGCGCACCCCGCGAGCCTCGCGAAGAGCAGTAGCGCGAAAGAGCCTGCTGGCAGCCGCGCCGGGTGCCTGCGCTTTGTGGTTCGTGGCTTCTGACGCCGACGTGGGGGCGTTGCAGGGGCTTGACTCCGGGGCATCGGGCTGTCTTCTATGATGGCGGCCATGACACCTGACGACATTCGCGCCCATTTTGACCTTCAGCACCAGGCCAGCCGGGCACACATTGACGTGCCCCTGCTGGTGCGTCGCGAGCGCCTGCTGCGCGTGCAAAAGATGCTCGATGAGCATGGGCCCGTGCTGGCCGCCGCCGTGCAGGCCGACTTTGGCATGCGTTCACCGCGCCTGACCGAGGTGGCCGATTTTTTTGTGCTGCGCACGCTGCTGTCGTACACCCTGAGCCATCTGGCGCGCTGGATGAAGCCCCAGAAGGTGCGTACGCCCCTCTTTTTGCAGCCTGCGCATGGCTGGATCGCGCGCCAGCCGCTGGGCGTGGTGGGCGTCATTTCCCCCTGGAACTACCCCGTGCAACTGGCGCTGGCCCCCGCCATCACGGCGCTGGCGGCGGGCAACCGCGTCATGCTCAAGCCCAGCGAGCTCACACCCCACACATCGGCCCAGCTGGCCCTGTTGGTGGCGCAGTTTTTTGCAGCCGATGAGTTTTGCGTGGTGCAGGGCGACGCGGCCACGGCAGCGCTGGTGGCATCGCTGCCGTTCGACCACCTGGTGTTCACCGGCTCCACCGCAGTGGGGCGCAAGGTGGCGCAGGCAGCGGCGCAGCACCTCACGCCCACCACGCTGGAGCTGGGGGGCAAGTCACCGTGCATCGTGGATGCCGATTGCGACATGCAGGACGCCGCGCTCAAAATTGCCCACGGCAAGCTGCTCAATGCAGGCCAGACCTGCATTGCCCCCGACTACGTGCTGCTGCCGCGCGGGCGCGAGGCCGAGTTCTCCCAGGCCTACCAGGCCGCGGTGGCGCGGTTGTTTCCCAGCATCGAGGGCAACCCCGATTACGCCTCCATCATCACCCCGCGCCACTATGCGCGGCTGCGCACCATGCTGCAGCAGGCCCAGACGCAAGGTGCCGAGGTACACACCATCGACCCCGCCAGCGGCAAGCCCGTGGCGGCCACCGTGGGCACGCTGGGCGACGGGGCCAGCCGCCAGATGCTGCCCTCGCTGGTGTTTGGCGCCACGCCCGCCATGGCGCTGATGCAGGAGGAGATTTTTGGCCCCATCCTGCCCGTGATTTCGTACGAGCGGCTGGACGATGCCGTGGCCCACATCAACGCGGGGCCCCGCCCGCTGGCGCTGTACTGGTTTGGCCGCAGCGATGCGGTGCGTGACGATGTGCTGCGCCGCACCGTGAGCGGTGGCGTCACGGTGAACGACACGCTGATGCACATCGCCCACGACAACCTGCCCTTTGGCGGTGTGGGCGAAAGCGGCTGGGGCGCCTACCACGGCGAGCAGGGTTTTCTGCGCTTTTGCCACCAGAAGGCGGTGCTGGTGCAGTCCCGCTGGGCCATGGGCTCGGTGTTCTACCCGCCTTACGGCGCGCGCTTCGACAAGATCATGGGCCTGCTGCGCCGCTGGTTGTAGCCGCGTTGTCGTCGACCGGCTGCATCGCGGAGCCGGCCGCGTTGGTGGGCTGCGGCTGGGTGATGAGCTGCACCATGGCTTCGCGCAGCTGGCCGGTGGAAACCGGCTTGTGCAGCAGCAGGGCCGATGTGCTTTGCGCATCGCGCAGGCGCTGGGGCGAGGTGTCCCCCGTCATGATGATGGCCGGCACTGCAGTGCCCAGGTGCGTGCGCAGTGCCTGCAGCACCTGCTTGCCGGTTTCCTCATGGCGCAGCCGGAAGTCGGTGATGATGAGATCGGGGGTGTCGTCGCCCAGGTGCTTCAGTGCTTCGGCGCCCGAGCCGGCCACGGTGCAGTGGCAACCCCAGCTTTGCAGCAGCGACTGCATTCCAAGAAGCACCGCCTCGTCGTCGTCAATGGCCAGCACATGCAGGCCCTCCAGGCTGTGGTCATCGCCGAGCGGTGCGGCTTCATCTTCGAGTGCGCCATCCCACGCATCCATCCACAGGCGAAACACCGAGCCCCGGCCCGGTTTGGAGTGCAGCTCGACCGTGGTTCCCATTTCGTGCACCAGCCGGTGCACGATGGCCAGGCCCAGGCCCAGGCCCTTGCGCCGGTCGCGTTCCGGGTTGTCGAGCTGCAGGAACTCCTGAAAGATGTCGTCCCACTGGCTCTGGGGAATGCCGATTCCTGTGTCCCACACCTCCAGTGCCACCCGCTGGCCGCGCCGGCGGCACGCAATCAGCACGCCGCCCCGGGCGGTGTAGCGCAGCGCATTGGAGATGAAGTTGCGCATCACCAGGCCCACCAGTGATCGGTCGGCATGCGCGGCCAGTGAGGTCTCGCGGGTGCGGTACACCAGGCGTGCGTTGTCGGCCTGCACGCCAAATTCCTGCTCCAGCGCCGTGAGCAGGGGCTGCACGGCGAATGCCGCCGGGCGCACCTTGACCACGCCAGCCTCCAGCCGCGAGTAGTCGAGCAAGGTGGTGAGCATTTCGGCTGCTGCGCTGGATGCGGCGTGGGCATGGTCCAGCACCGTCTGCTGGTGGGCGTTCAGCGGGCTGCGCTGCAGGCTCTCCAGAAACAGCCCCATGGCGTGCAGCGGCTGGCGCAGGTCGTGGCTGGCCGCCGCCAGGAAACGCGACTTGTCGCGATCGGCTTTTTCGGCGATCTGCTGCGCCGCCTGGGCGCGCTGGGACTCGGCGCGCAGCTCTCCCACCAGGCGCTGGTTTTCCAATTTCAGGGCAATGCTGCGGCGGGTGGCTGTATCGGCCGTGCTGGCCTGCATGCAGGTCAGGCTGAAATACACCAGTACAAGGAACAGCGCGGGCCACAGCACCGGCCCGCCGGCCAGGGCAATGGCCAGCAGCACGCTGCCAATGGCGCAGCTCAGGTAGACAAGGTAGGCGCGGTACAGCGGCGCTCCCAGCCCCAGGGCGCCGGACGACGCCGTGCTGACGATGCCAATGGCGTAGACCACGCTGCTGGCGTTGCCCCAGTGCATCACGACCAGGCCCAGGCCGCCCCAGCTCAGTCCCATGCCGGCCATGCAGACCATCAGCTTGTAGGCCGACCAGCGGGCGGGATCGGTCGTCGGGTCCATGCTGCGCAGCGAGAGATAGACCCCCATCACGACCAGCACATGCGAGATCAGCCAGGCCGTCAGCGCCTGCGGGTCGACCGCGCCGTCCATCACCCACATCGTGCCCAGTGCCGTGGCCAGGGAGGCCGCCAGGGTCATGGGAAAGTTCTGGCGCAGCAGTGCGACCTGCTCGCGCAGCACCTCGTCGCGCTCCCAGCGCAGCGACGGCCAGGGCCAGAGCGCACCGGTCCCTGGCGTTTCAGGCGGCATCATGCAGCGGCGGCAACGACAGGCCCAGCCGCTGTGCCGCCAGCAAGGCAGCGCTGCGGCTGTTGACGCCCAGCTGCGCAAAGATGGCGGCCACATGCACGCGCACGGTGTTTTCGCTCAGCCCCAGATCGCGGGCAATCACCTTGTTGGGCTTGCCGGTGCACAGCAGGAACAGCACATCGAGCTGGCGTGCGTTCAGCGTGGGCGCTGCCGGTGCGCGTGTGGTGGTGGTGTTGCCGCTGTGGGCGGGAAAGCAGGGCGCGCCCGACAGCGCGCAGCTGATGGCCTCCAGAATGTCGGCGCCACTGGCCGACTTGGGCAGAAAACCGTCGGCACCGCGCGTGCGCGCCTCGTAAACAGCGTCGGGCGCCACGCTGGCAGACACCAGCACGATGCGCGCCCGGGGGAATGCCTGGCGCAAGAGGCGCAGGCCGTCCAGGCCGCTCATGCCGGGCATCTGGATGTCCAGCAGCACCAGGTCCACGGTCTCTGGCCGCAGCGCGCAGGCTTCGGCCACGGTGCCGGCTTCGAAGATGGCATCCACGCCGGGGTGGTCCTGCACGATCAGGCGCAGCCCGGTGCGAAACAGGGTGTGCTCGTCAACAAGCAGCAGACTGGCAGGCATGGGGCGAGTATTGCGCACAACGCCGGGGTGCGCGACTAGTCCATTTGTGCGATGGACGCACGGGCGTGCGGTTTCTAGACTGTGACCCAGGCGTTGTGATGGTCTGTGGCTGGACCGCGTGGCGCATCCGATCCTGTCCAGCTTATCCACAAAGAGGTTTACGCATGAGTGCCAGTGTTTCCCATTCTGTCGCCCGCTCTTCCGTTCTCGGTCAGCGCATCGTCGATCAACGCCCCGTGGCAGCTGCTGGCGGCCGGTGTGGGGGGGCAATACCGTGGCCCAACTGCTGCAGGAAAACTGCGCCGACATGCGGGCATCGGCGGGTGTGGTCATTGAATACCTGGATACGCAGGCAGGCACCTGGCAATTTTCGCTGGACGACGGGCAGACGTGGCGCGCTGTGCGCACCGACCTCATCAACCGGCCCGGCCACACGGGCCTGGCGCTCGACCGCGACGCGCGTTTGCGCGTGCTGTGCTCGGGCAGCAACCGGGAGGGCGCGCGCGTGGTGTTTCACTCTGTGCAGCGCGGCCACGGCGCTGGCAATGGCAGCTATCGCCCCTATGCGCCGGATGAGCGCGAGGACGCATCGCACAGTGTGGCGCTGGTGCTGTGCATGGGCGCCATCAACGGTGTGCCGCCTGCGGTGAAGGTGCCGCGCCCGCGCAACAAACGCGCCCGGGCGCAGGGCCTGGACACGGCATCGAACGCCGCGCTCAGCAGGGCCTGAGGGTGATGGTGGGGGGGCGTTGCGAGCCCCCGGATTAACCAGCAGCACAGGGCGAAAAAGCGTTTGCGGCGACAATGCCGATCCTTTTTGTTTTTTCACTCCCTGTTTTCGTTCGGTTTTTCCATGTCCAGTATCCAGGTTCGTCCCGCCACGCTTCGCGATGCCAAAGCCATTGCCCAGATCCACACCGTATCCGCCCAAGAGGCTTACAAAGGTCTGGTGCCAGACGAGCAGTTGAAATCCATGTCGGTAGAAAAGCGCCAGGCCTACTGGCGCGAAGCCATTGAATATTGCGAGCCCCAGGTGCAAGTCGCCATTGATGGCGAAAAGATTGTGGGTTTCGTCGGCTATGACCGCTCGCGCGATGAAAAATCCCGCCCCACCACCGGTGAAATCTGGGCCATCTACGCCGCACCCACGCATTGGAACCAGGGCGTAGGCTTGGCCCTGTGGGACGCCGCCCGTGACGGCCTGCACGAAGAAGGCTGCACCAACGTGACCGCGTGGGTTCCCTTGCGCAACGAACGCGCCATCCGGTTCCACGAAATGGCCGGTTTCAAGCGCGAGCTCTCCACTGCCAAGACGGCCGTGGTAGGCGGCGTGAAGATCGAAGAAGTGCGCCTCAAACGCCCCATCAATTAAGGCTATTGCATGATCTCCTGGAGCGACTCGGGCCAAGCCCACGAAGCCCTTTGGCGCTCCGAAAGCGGGGCCACTGCGCCGCGCCGCGTGGTGGTGGCCGATGACACGCTGCCCGCCGACACGGCCTACCGGCTGGCCTGCGAAGGCACCGGTCTGCTGTGGCAGGGCGACTTTCAGAACGCCCGCATGCTGCTGCAGGCCCTCATGCGGCGGGTGGACCGCAAGCCGGCCAAGGCGGCGGCCAAGGCAGCACAAAAAATGGCAGAGGCCACGGCGGCCGAAGCGTTTCACCTGCACCGCCAGGCGCAGGCGCAGCGCGCACGCGTGCTGTCGTCCCTGCTGATTGCGCTGGAAGGCGATTACGCCATTGACCTGCGCCGTGCGCCCGACCTGCGCCAGGCCTGCACCGAAGCCTGGGGCGCGGCCACGGGCGAACGCTCGGTGGCCTCGCTGCGTGAACTGCTGGGTCTGGTGGGGGCGCACGAGTGGCGCAAGAAGGGCGTGGAAGTGCCCGCGCTGGGCGCCGCGCCCAACAACCGCATCCATCCGTATTACGGGGTGTTTTCGCCCGTGCGTGGCGAATATGTGGACCTGGTGGCAGCGGCTGCGCTGCCATCGAAGGCGCTGGCCTTTGACATCGGCGTGGGCACGGGCGTGCTGTCGGCCCTGCTGGTGCGCCGGGGCGTGCAGCGCGTGGTGGCCACCGAGCAAGACCCGCGTGCGCTGGCCTGCGCCCGCGACAACCTGCAGCGCCTGGGCGTGCTGGCGCAGGTGCAGCTGCAGTCGGCAGACCTGTTTCCCGAGGGGCGCGCGCCGCTGGTGGTGTGCAATCCGCCCTGGGTGCCGGCCCGCCCCAGCTCGCCCATCGAGCACGCGGTGTATGACGAGGGCAGCCGCATGTTGCGCGGCTTTCTGACAGGGCTCGCAGCCCACCTGGAGCCCGCAGGCGAGGGCTGGCTGATCTTGTCGGACCTGGCCGAGCACCTGGGTTTGCGCAGCCGCGAACAGCTCTTGGGCTGGATTGCCGAGGCCGGCCTCAAGGTGCTGGGCCGTGAGGACATTCGCCCGCACCACGCCAAGGCGGCCGATGCGGGCGATGCCCTGCACGCTGCCCGTGCGGCGGAAGTCACCTCGCTGTGGCGCTTGGCTGCGGCCTGATTCGATCCCGTTCGATGGGATGAAGGGGCTGCGCGATGGGCTCAGTCGCTCATGGCGGCTGACAGCGCGCGTTCGGGCGGCTGCAATTGCTCCAGGCGTTCGCGAATGCCTTGGGCCCGTTCATCTCCGGCCACCTTGGACACCTCGGCGATCAGCGCTTCGCCCACCTCCCGCATGCTGTGGCGGTCGCGTGCTTCGCGCAAGGCAGCGTGATAAAAGCGGGCCAGATCCGGGTCGCGGTGGGCAAACAGGCGTTCACACAGATCGAACAGGTACATGCGGGTGCCCGCCAGTGAGCGCAGGGCCTCGGTGGGTTCGGGGGGCGTTTCTGGCGCGGGGGCGGCGGTGTCTGCCGCCCGCGTGGTGGCCAAGTGGGTGAGGTAGCCCTCGCGCACCAGCTGCTCCACCATTTGCGCACCGATGCCGTGGTACATGGCCTGCAGATCGGCCAGGGGTTTGCCGTCTGCCAGCAACAGCAACGAGCGTTCGCGCAGGCTCAGGGTGCGAACGCCTGGCGAGAGTTCACGGCGGGCTTTGTCGGTTCGGTGGAGCAACATGGGGGCATGGGTTGCGAAGGGTATGGCGTGCATTGCAGCACCGTGCGATGACGCTGTGATGACCCGTGCAGCGGGCGGCACCGCAGGCAGAGCACTCCGTCAGCCTGTCGCACAATGTCGGCTGCCGACGGGGCCGCCGACAACGGCGTAAGTTGCTATAATAATTATAGCTTGTGGCGCTTTATACATAAGCGCTACAGCCCGTTTTTCTTCGAATTTTCTCTGAGCATCCCTCCGCAAGTCGGGCGGGTGTGCTGCACCATGACCTTGCTGCTCGCCCCCATGGAGGGGCTTCTGGATTTTGTGCTGCGCGATGTGCTCACCCGCGTGGGCGGCGTGGACCGCTGCGTGTCCGAGTTCATCCGCGTCACCGGCACCTTGTTGCCCGAAAGGGTGTTTCTGCGCTACCTGCCCGAACTGCACCATGGCGGGCGCACGCTGGCCGGCGTGCCCGTGCGCGCGCAGCTGCTGGGCTCCGACCCGGTGTGCATGGCCGAGAACGCGGCCAGCCTGGCGGCGCTGGGGCCCGAGGGCATCGACCTGAACTTTGGTTGCCCCGCCAAGGTGGTCAACCGCCACGGCGGCGGGGCGGCGCTGCTGCAAGAGCCCGAGCGCATTGCCACGCTGGTGGCCGCCGTGCGCCGCGCTGTTCCCGCCCACCTGCCCGTGTCGGCCAAGATGCGCCTGGGCTTTAACGACGCCAGCCTGGCGCGCGAGTGCGCGCAGGCCATGGAGGCTGGCGGTGCCAGCGAACTGGTGGTGCATGCGCGCACCAAGGCCGATGGCTACCGCCCGCCCGCCTATTGGGAGCAGATCCCGGCAATCCGGGCGGCGGTGCGTATACCCGTGGTGGCCAATGGCGAGATCTGGACCGTGGCCGACGCCCAGCGCTGCCGCGAAGTGTCGGGCTGCGACGCCCTTATGCTGGGCCGCGGCATGGTGGCCGACCCCGGGCTGGCCCGTGCCATCCGTGCTGCCGACCAGGGCCTGCCCGGCACCGACCCGGTGCAGTGGCCGGCATTGCTGCCGCAGCTGGCAGCGTTCTGGCAATTGGTGTGCAACGACCTGGAGCCGCGCCAGCGCGCCGGCCGCCTCAAGCAATGGCTCAACCTGCTGCGCCGCCGCTATCCAGAGGCCGAGTTGGCCTACCAGCACGTGCGCACCATGACCGATCAGCGCGCCATCACGGCCTGGCTGGCTGCCCTGCAGCCTTGAGGCGGGCGCGGCCACCCGTGCGGGGCAGGCTCTACAGCAGATGATCGGGCGCCAGCGGCCCCAGCAGCAGCAACAGCAACTGCAGCGGCACGCTTGCGCCGGGCTCGCTGGTGGCGTCCTGCAGGTCGCTGCCCTGCGGCGCCCGCCAGACAAGGCCGCCACGGGCGTCCAGTTCCACATGCCAGGCGGCATCGCGCAGCGCCAGTTCGATGCTGGCACCGGCCCTGCGGGACAGATCCATGCTGCGGATCAGCAGCGCGATCTCGGTGTTTTGTTTTTGCGAACGCATGTCCAGATTCATCGAGCCAACGGCCAGCAGCCGGTGGTCCATGATCACCAGCTTGGAGTGGAGCATCGCGCGCGAAGAGCCCGTGGACCCCGTGGCACCGATGCCGTCACTGCCGCCACTGCTGCCACTGCCCGTGGCGCTCAACGCCTTGCGCACGCCGGTGGCCTCGCTGTGCATTTCGTACAGTTCGACGCCCATCGCCAGCAGCGTCTTGCGGTGGCGTGCGTAGCCTACATGGGCAATGGGTGCGTCATTCGATGCCAGCGAATTGGTCAGCACCCGCACCCGCACGTTCCGGGCACGCGCGGCGGCAAAGGCGGCCGTGATCTCGGGGCCGGGAACGAAATAGGGCGAAACAATGAGCAAATCGCGCCGGGCCTGGTCCATCAGCTGCAACAGGCCATCCACCACGGTGTCTTCCTGGCTTTCCAGGTATTCAAGCTCGGCCGCCGATGGCGCCTGAGGCGTGCCTGACGTAGGGGCCGTGGAGGTGCCCACGGGGGACGCGGTGATTGATGCCGTGGGCGTTTTGGGTGCCGGCGTGACCGATGCCACATGTACGGGGTGCACGGGGGCCGCGGGGGCCGCGGGGGCCAGGGCGTTGCGCTGCCCAGCCACTGCCGTCACCGCATCACGCGGCGACGGTGTTCCGGGCTGTGGTGCCAGCGGCTCCGTGGTGGCGGCGGAATCTGCCGGAATCTTGGCGGGCTTGTCCACCAGCACTACGGCCGGGGCCCACACAAAGCGTGCGGCGGCCAGATTGAGCGGCTTGCGGTCCCACACGCGGCTGCGCTGGGCCTCCAGGGCATCCAGCGCGGTCGTGGCGTTCGGGGGCGATGCCGTTGCCGTTGCCGTTGCCGCTGCTGATGCTGATGCTGATGCTGATGCTGATGCTGATGCTGATGCTGATGCTGATGCTGATGCTGATGCCGTTGTCACAGGGCTGGGGGCGGCCTCGGGGGGGCTGGAAGATTCGGTGGGCGTCTCCTCCACCTCTTCGACCGATGCAGCAGAAGCGCGCAGGGCATCGAGCTCTTTGCGCGTGATGAGCGACTGCACCGGGTAGGCGCGCTCGTTGTTCCAGTAGCTATCAAAGCTGCGCGACAGGTCTTTGACGATGGGGCCAGCCGCCAGCACGTCCAGGTCCACAAAGTTGCCCGAAGTGTCGTGGCCGAAATAGGCATCGCCCAGGTTGCGCCCGCCGGCGATGCCCATGGCGTTGTCGGCAATGAACAGCTTGTTGTGCATGCGCTGCTGCACCCGCGAAAAATCGCTCAGGGCAATGACCATGCGCCACAAAGACGAGTCACGGGAACCGGCCACCGGGTTGAACATGCGCATTTCGATGTTGGGCTCAAAGGCCAGGCGCATCACCTGCGCGTCCGCGCCGGAGGTGTTGAAGTCGTCCAGCAGCACGCGCACGCGCACGCCGCGCCGGGCTGCGGCCACCACGCTGCGCAGCAGGCGTTCGGTGCTGGCATCGGCATGAATGGCGTAGTACTGCAGGTCCAGCGTTTTTTGGGCCGCCTCGACCAGTGCCAGGCGGCTGCCATAGGCCGCCTGGGGGCCGGAGAGCAGCAAAAAGCCGGATTCAAAGCGCCCACTCGCCGCCGCGCGGCGCTCTTGCACCTGGGTGGCCAGCGCGGTGCCTGCGGTGGTTTCCAGCGCCGTTGAAACGGGGCGCTGCACATTCTTGGGCAACTCGGCACAGCCACCCAGCACGGCAACCAGCAGGGCTACCCACAGCACTGGCAGATGCCGCAGTGGCAGCACGCTACGGGGGGCGGAAACAAGGGCTGGGGTCATGGGCGGGCTCATCGGAGGCTTTTGGGCAGCTGTGGTGATTTGGGTGGTCGAGGACTTTGCCAGCGCGATGGCGTGCCGGCCCAGTGTGTGGGCTCGCTGTGCACATCATGCGCCACAGCGTAGCGGGCCGCACGCCGGGCGGGTGTCAGATGGCACGCCGTGCCGAGGAACTGGCCTCTTGCCGTGTGAAAAAATCAACAACCGTCCAGGCAGGGCAATTCGACGATCCCAGAACAGGTTCTTACCAGCTCACTTCGCGGTCGGGCGTTGCGCTGATCTTGTGGATCGACAGGTCGGCACCATCAAACTCTTCTTCCTGCGACAGGCGCAGGCCCACCGTGGCCTTGAGCACGCCATACACCAGCGCGCCCCCCAACAGCGCCCACAGCACGCCCATGGCCGTGCCCATCAGCTGGGCCCACAGGCTCACGCCGCCCAGCCCACCCAGCGCCTTGCTGCCAAAAATGCCCGCTGCGATGCCGCCCCAGGTGCCGCACAGCCCGTGCAGGGGCCACACGCCCAGCACGTCGTCGATCTTCCAGCGGTTCTGGGTCAGGGTGAACATCACCACAAAGATGCTGCCCGCCACCGCGCCCACCACCAGCGCGCCCAGCGGGTGCATCAGGTCCGAGCCCGCACACACCGCCACCAGCCCGGCCAGCGGGCCGTTGTGCACAAAGCCGGGGTCGTTTTTTCCGAGCACCAGCGCAGCCAGCGTGCCGCCCACCATGGCCATCAGCGAGTTGACCGCCACCAGCCCCGAGAGCTTGTCGACCGTCTGCGCGCTCATCACATTGAAACCAAACCAGCCCACCACCAGCACCCACGCCCCCAGCGCCAGAAACGGGATGTTGGAAGGGGGGTGTGCCGAGATGGCGCCGTCCTTGCGGTAGCGGTTGGAGCGCGACCCCAGCAGCAGCACCGCAGGCAGGGCAATCCAGCCCCCCATGGCGTGCACCACCACAGACCCGGCAAAGTCGTGAAAAGCGGCACCTGTCAGGGCGGTAATGGCAGCCTGGATGCCAAAGTGCCCGTTCCAGGCGGTGCCTTCAAAAAATGGATAGACAAAGCCCACGATGGCAGCCGTTGCCAGCAGTTGGGGCCAGAACTTGGCACGCTCTGCAATGCCGCCCGACACAATGGCCGGAATGGCCGCAGCGAAGGTAAGCAGAAAGAAGAACTTCACGAGCGCATAGCCGTTTTGCTGGGCCAAGGTTTCTGCACCCACAAAGAAATGGGTGCCATACGCCACGCTGTAGCCCACCACAAAATACACCACCGTGGAAACCGAAAAATCCACCAAAATTTTGACCAGCGCATTCACCTGGTTCTTTTTGCGCACGGTGCCCAGCTCCAAAAACGCAAACCCCGCGTGCATGGCCAACACCATGATGGCGCCCAGCAAAATAAACAGGGCATCGCTGCCCTGTGGGAGTGCATTCATAACTTCCTCGTGCTCAGAATTGATCGGTTCTCGTGCGCTCAAGACGTCGGCGCCAGATTTGCACCAAAATTAAGCAAAATTTGGACCATGAAAACCATACTGGTGCGTGGCCAGCGCGCACCAATATCAGGCACCGTTGTCGTGTGAATCCGAGAAAATTGGGTCAAATATGCCTCTAGCGCTTATGCAGTAAGCGCAAGCAGCTATTGTTTTGATAGTTATCTAAGCACGAAGCCCTGCCCGGTGCAGAGGGGGCCCTCAGCCCAGCGCCAGCACCTGGGCGGCCAGGGCATCAATGCCGGCCTCAGAAAGATCGTCGCTGGCCAGGCTGTGCCGCGCAGCCCACTGGTGCAGGTGCGTGCTTTGCGATCGGGCATACAGCGGGTCGTAGTGCAGTGCCACCAGCTCGGCGAACAGGGGGGGCAACGCACCTGCCTGTGCCCAGTCTTGCCAGCGTGCAACCACCTGCTTTCCGTGCAACTCTTTGAGCACGCCCAGTTGCTGGGCCAGCAGGTCGGGGTTGTCGCCCAGGTTGGCATAGTCGCGCAGCAAGAAATCCAGGCGCGCCGGCAGGGTGGCTGCTACCTCGATGCAGGGGCTGGCGCGCAGGCGCTGCACCAGGGGCTGGGGCACCGCCACGCGGCCGATTTTGCTGCTCTCGGCCTCGACATAGATGGTGCGCTGCAAATCCAGGGGCTCCAGCGCATGCAGCAGGGCGGTTTCAAAGGCAGTTTGCGAAGGCTGCGCCACCCCCGGCCAGGCGCCCAGCACTGAGCCGCGGTGGCGCGCGCAGGCTTCCAGGTCAAGCACCTGTGCGCCGCGCGCAGCCAGTGCTTGCAGCACGCGCGTTTTGGCGCTGCCGGTGGGGCCGCAAATCACGCGCAGGGGCAGCTGCGGCGCCAGCTCGGCCAGCCGGTCGATGACGTGGCGGCGCCACGACTTATAGCCACCGGCCAGTTGCTGGGCATCCCAGCCCACCAGGCGCAGCCAGGTCACCATCGAGCCGCTGCGCATGCCGCCGCGCCAGCAGTAGATCAGCGGTTTCCAGCTGGCGGGCTGGTCGGCAAACTGCGTGCGCAAATGCCGCGCCAGGTTGGCGGCCACCATGGCGCCACCCACGCGCCGCGCCTCAAAGGCGCCCTGCTGCTTGTAGATGGTGCCGACAATGCGGCGCTCGTCGTCGTCGAGCACGGGGCAGTTGATGGCGCCGGGAATATGGTCCAGCGCGTATTCGGCGGGCGACCGCGCATCAATGAGGGTGTGAAACGCGTGGCGGTCTGCCACGCGCACGGGGCTGCGGTGGCTCATGGCTTGCCCCGCGCCGCGCCGCAGGCGGCTGGCACAATGGCGCGCACCATGACTGTTGATTCAAAACCCATTCGTCTTACCCAGTTCTCGCACGGCGGCGGTTGCGGTTGCAAGATAGCGCCGGGCCTGCTGCAAGAGATTTTGGCACGCGCACCGCAGGGCATCGTGCCGCCCGAGCTGCTGGTGGGCACAGAAACCAGCGACGACGCGGCGGTTTACCGCCTCAACGACAGCCAAGCGCTGGTGGCCACCACCGATTTTTTCACCCCCATCGTCGACGACCCGTACGACTTTGGCCGCATTGCCGCCACCAATGCGCTGTCAGACATCTATGCCATGGGCGGCACGCCCATCATGGCGCTGGCACTGGTGGGCATGCCCATTGCCCAGCTGCCACCCGAAGTGATTGGCCGCGTGCTCGAAGGCGGCGCCGCCGTGTGCCGCGAAGCCGGCATCCCCATTGCGGGGGGACATTCGATCGACGTGCTCGAGCCCATCTACGGCCTGGTGGGCCTGGGCCTTGTGCACCCCCAGCGCGTGCGCCGCAACGCCGACGCGCAGGCAGGCGATGTGCTGGTGCTGGGCAAGCCGCTGGGCGTGGGCATTTTGTCGGCCGCGCTCAAAAAAGGCATTTTGGACGCTGCGGGTTATGCCGACATGCTGCGCTACACCACGCAACTCAACCGCGTGGGCATTGCGCTGGGCGCGCTGGAGGGTGTGCACGCCATGACCGACGTCACCGGCTTCGGCCTGGCCGGCCATTTGTTGGAGGTGTGCCGGGGCTCGGGGTTGTCGGCCCGGGTCAATTTGGCCCAGGTGCCTTTCATTGAGGCCGCTGCGAAGTTTGCGTTGGATGGCGTGGTGACTGGTGCCTCGGCACGCAACTGGGCCGCCTACGGTGCCGATGTGGCCTGGGCCCCCGGTGCGCCCGAATGGCAGCGCCACCTGCTGACCGACCCCCAAACCAGCGGCGGCCTGCTGGTGAGCTGCAGCCCAGAGGCGCTGCACCACGTGCTGGACACGTTTCAGCACGCCGGCTTTGCCGCAGCGGCTGCCATTGGCGGCATGCAAGTGCGGGCGCAAGGGCAGGGCAGTCAGCTGGTTTGCGGGTGAAAAGGGTGGGCGGCGCAGGCACTGTGCCGCCCCTAATTAAAAAGCGGCGTTTCGGCGCGCCTTGGCCATGATGCGGATGTCTGGCCCCACACGCTCCTCCGAAGCGAAGTACTTGGACAGCCCCTGAGCCAACGTGCCCGATCGCAACACGATCTGGCACTGACAGCAGCGCCTGGGCGTTGACGGCGTCACAGCCTTGTTCCAGGCCGTAGATGACCAGCTACTGCGCCAGGATGCGTTCTACAAGGCCTGTCCATCAACGAGCGAAGTGAGCCTACGAGGGGGCAATGCGTGAGGAATGGGGCGGGAATGCTCCAAAAACGGACAAGATTGCTCAAAAAATCAGTATGACTGAATCTTTAAACCTGTCTCAGCCAAGTTGGCGTCAAAACATCGGTTTTTAGAGATTCCCTACAGTATTTCAGCAGCCTGCTAATAGGTTGCCGAACTTGTGCAAGTCGTATCTGTACTGGGTTTGCAAGTTCTAACCCTTCCTGTGCGCGCAACAACAACACGCCGCGATTCCTCTGCCGCGTTTGCGCTGGGGGTGTCGTTTCGAGCGATTGAAAGAGTAAGTGCTACTGGTGCAGCACCGGTATCTGTGGAATATCCCGTGTTGTCAAACTTGATATAGGGGGTCGAACCAGCGGCAATGCTGTTGCCTGTAATATTGAAGTAGCTTTTTACAGCATCCTGTTTTTGTACCGTGATGTCTGTGCCTTCTGTGTAGGTGTTGTCCCTATTCATGTCGACATAAACCACCCATCCACTATTCCATCCAGTACCAAGCGGAATGACAAAAGCGTTCCTGCCGGTTTTCATAGCCTCTCCCTTGGCTGCATTGATGGCCGCCAATAGTGAGTTGGTCAGCGAAGTCAGTTCGGAATTGCGTTGATATTGAACAAAGCTCGGGGCTGAAATTGTCATAAGCGCCGCCGCCAGCGCAATGGTGACCATCAATTCAATAAGTGTAAAACCACCGTTTCTGCGATGGGCAGCGGTTTTGTTCATCATGGCCAGCAAAGTTTGGAATTGGTGGAGGCGGCTGTGCCGGTACAGGTTTTGGTGCCGGTACTTGTCAACTGCAAGGCGCCTACTTGTGGATCCGCCTTGATGGGGGTTGCCGTCACTCGAACACAGTCCGCAATCGAGAGCGTGCTCCCACCATTAGGGCAGGTGTCAGCACTGACCAGATAGTGCGAGTTGGCCAGATCATCCCCAGAGAAGGTCTTGAATGGCACAGATGTCGCTGTGACTCCACCACAAGCCGTACTGGGCGAAGGTGCAGTTGCTGTTGCCACACCCGATGAATTGGTAGTAAAGCCAAGATAGCAGTTGCGCTGCGTGATATAGCGCTCTTGCTGCTGCATCAATTCCGCCACGGCTGTTCGGCCTTGGGCACGGCGACCTTTCAGAATCGAGTCGGTGTACGCTGGATACGCGACGGCCGCTAGTATTCCGATAATCGCCACCACAATCATGAGTTCAATGAGAGTGAAGCCTTGGGAAGATTTTTTAAAAATTATCATAAAACTTCATTCTTATTTGTTTTTCATGTCTTGGTAATTGAATATTTGGCGCCAGCTCAGACGTCCAATGGTTTCCTTTGTAGTCACGGGAGCGGCACTGGTGTCAATGCCACCTTGTGCTGCACTAAAACGGCGATGGGTCACCGTGCGAATACGCTTGCCTGTGCTGTCGCTTTTGCTCACCACAGTTTCGTCATCGCTGGTGAGCATTACTGGTTGGCCAAGCAAGCCCATGGTGGATGGCGTATAAGTTCCTGAGCCATTGTTGATATTCAGGAAGTATTGATTGCCGC
The DNA here is from genome assembly GCA_003268905.1 of Acidovorax defluvii. Lineage (GTDB taxonomy): Bacteria > Pseudomonadota > Gammaproteobacteria > Burkholderiales > Burkholderiaceae_C > Acidovorax > Acidovorax defluvii. Next base: position 92,047 of record QLTU01000005.1, on the reverse strand, counting down.
CGCCTAGTGTGTTGGTGCACGACCCCGCGCCTGCAGCAGTGGAGCCCGGGATTTTTGAGTTGACTGCTGCATACAAGGAGCCCACGTTCAGCGCCGCTTGGTCAATCCGTTCGCCAGAATCAGGTAAATCGAAATACCAACCGGCGCGCTGTGTAGTGTCCGTGTTCGACGCGGGGCGTCCCCATTTGAAGGCGTTCACGGTCACTGTTCTGGTTGTGGTGTTTACTGTCCCGGCAGCCAATCTGCCACGGCCCGAAATTGCGCTCGCTATGGGGCTGCTATCTGCCGCTGTGGAGCCGTTGTCGTAAACGACATAGAAGCTCTGTTGCGTGGTGGATATGTTGTCACCCGATTCCAGGTACTTGCCGGTGCCAATTGCCACGTAAAACGACTCCACGCCGCCCACCTTGGGACCGACAAAAGGCGTGGGGGCAGCAACGATGGGCTGAATTTTCGGCGTTGCATCACCCGTGCGGGCGATATACAGCGGATAAGGAATAGGACTGGTGGCGGTGCCCTTGTTGAAGAACGACAGCGTGTCCATGTTCCAGTCCGCCGTGGGCTTGCCGCTGAATTGCAGCCTCCAGAGTGACCCATGAAGGTCGCCCATGTAGATGTCCGTCATTTCGCCCTGGGCGCCGAACAAGGCGCTGAAGTTGGCAAGGCCTGCGGCCTGGGTTGCAGCGATCGTGGCATCGGTGGGCACGGACACTTTGAAGTAGTTGGTACCCAGCGCCCAGGCCGTGCCTGCGGGTTTGTCGAGCGCCAGCAGGAACAGGGCGGGTTTGCCCGTGGCGCTGAACCGGTTGGCGCTGTCTGGCACATAGTTGTTCACGCCACTGCCCACCACGGCAAACCAGCGGTAGGTTGCCGTGGCGCTGGTCCCGCTGGTCTTGATCTTCAGGATCTTCGGCTCGCCGATCACCTGGCCCATGTCTTCGTCGTCGGCTCGCGTGAACTCCCACATCACGTTGGACGCACCAAAGTTGGAGGGGTCAGAGACATCCAGTGCAAAGACACCCGAGCCGCCTCCGCCCGTACCAGAAACCAGTACGGTTTTCCAGTCCGTGGCCGCACCTGTGTTGGCTACCTGGGCTTCCCCTACTGCGGCGGGGGCGTCCACATAGTTCTGGTGATTGTTGATGTAGGCAGGGTCTGCCAGCGCCGACAGATTGCGACCCAACCAACTGGGTATGAAGGCAAACAGTTCATCGCCAGTGGCTGCATTGAAGGCATGGAGCATGCCGTCGTTGGCGCCCGCAAACACGGCCGCCGTGCGTGAGCCATATGCTGAGCGGAACGCCGCATACCCCGTGCCGGTGAATGCCTTGGAAAGTGCGCCTGAATACACGACGTTGGAACTGACAATATCCCCCAGCAATGAACTACGCACTCTGAAGGGCGCGCCTTCCTTGGTTTTATCTCCGCGAAGATAGGTCAGTCGGTCAGAGCCCAACGTATCTGTGGCAGCTGATGGACTGGCCTTGTTCAGGTCTGCTTGCAAAGTGGCATCTATGGCGGCCCAGGTAAAAGCAGTCGCCGTAGGGGTGGTTGTTGCCCCCGCTCTGCCAACAAAAATCTTGCGATTGGCCGAGGGTGAAGTCATGTTGTCGAGCCGCTGCGCCGCGCTCCACAAGGCGCTTCCGATCACCAGATCTTTGGTCGTGGCGTTCTGACTGATGGGCTCGGCCACCACATCGCCGTTCCAGTTGCTGGTGTCGAATTTCGCTGAATACGACAACGAGCCACTGGTCACCTTGCTGCCCGTACTCAAACCGCCACCAGCCACGCTGCGCGAACTGGTAGATGCACGGCTGAAGATTTCGTCAAAAGCAGAAAGCACGCCACGCGCATCGCTTTGTAGATAGTAGGTGCTGGCTTCGCCAATACCACCCGACGCGCCATTTGGTCCAAGCCGATTTGGATCTCGCCATACATCGTTGTCGTTAGTTCCATCTTGCCTTTTGAATGGATTGCCAAAAGTGTTGTAGGGTTTTTTTTCAGCGTTGCTTGGATCGGATTGAAAACCGCCGTACTTTGCCGTCATGAATAATTCATTCTGATTGCGACGAACATTATCGGGTTTTTGCTCGGCAAACTCATTAACGTCAAAAGTAAATGTTTTTACCCGAAGGCCTGGGCGCTGCTTTCCAGTCGGGCCACCTTCGCCAGTCCAGTTGGTTCCGCGGATATCGTGTGTATGCGCCCAATATGACAAGCCAATCATTTTGTCCGATGGCATGCTGTTGTTGGGTGTGTTTGGATTTCCTGTGGAACGGGTTACGCCTTGGCCGTCGACATAGTTGGAGGAGGCACCCTTTTCAAAATTGTTAACGGTGTTTAGCCATCCAGTTATGTCTGGTACATTATTTGTGGCACTTGTGCTTGGGTAGCGACTTGAGCCACTACTGTCAATGTTTACATCCCCGATGACGACAATGTTGCTTTTTAAGCAGGAATAATCGGAGCTTGGGGTGCGCCCTCCACCATAAGGATCGTTCCATGTTGTGTAGACCGGAAAACCGTCTTTCATCGCCGTGGTGACGCCTGAGATTGCAGCTGAAGTGGGAGGCAATCCCTGTAAATATCGCAGGGTTTCGTAATAAAGTTCGCCAAGTGGGTCGTAATATTTGTAGAGTCCCTGGGTTGTTCCAGTTCGTCCAAATTTATTGAGGTAATTGATGACGCCGCTATTTCCAAATTCTGTGTCTGAATCGGGATTTTTTATAAATTCGCCAGTATTGGAATTCCACTCGGCATTTGGATTGCCGGTGCTGGAGGTGTTGTCTTGTCCGTTAATATTATAGGTTTTTGCTCCAACATATTTCATTGGTGCCCGAAGAACTCCGCCAAACGTCGCGCCGCCAGCGCTGTTATTTTTGGTTTGCGGCATGTATCCGAATGCTGCAAGACGCAACTGGTTGCTGTACTTTTGGATGGCGCCTGTGGGCTTGTAATTTCCTGCTGGGTATTGCTTGCACAATTCGTAGTCTCTATTGTCCAGCAGTGCCCCCGATGTATCTGATTCGCAAACTTTGACGCGCGCATAAAAAAATCCGTCTGTGTTGCTTTTTATGGCGCCAGTGGAACCTAAGGTGTAGTTGGTGGCGCTAGCATTAGTGTTTCCGCTTTTGGTGCCAACACGAAAGTATATTTTATTCTTATCATTCGCAATGGCAATGTTACTAGTGCCCGCTGTGGCACGCATTGACTGTGGAATGGCACCCCAAAAATCGTTGGCAGAATTTTTACCCGCCCTTGTCAAATTTTTGGATGGGAAGTTGGTGCCGTTCCAGAAGTTTGTTGAAACCGATGAGTCGGGCAAGACTGCTCGCTGCAAGATGGTAAGTGATGGTGTATCAATATATCGGTCCCCGCCAGAAAGGGCTAGGCGCAACATATCGACAGCCGAACTGGATGCCCAATTCAAAAAATTACCGCTGAATGTTTCGCCGGTACATTTGCGATTGATTGCCGAATTGCTGCGATCGAAACGCTTCAGATCTGGCGAGGAAAAGCCGGATGGAGGGGTTTCCGTCGGGCTATTATTGTAGATGTAGCAGGCTTCTGCATCATAATATCCTAAATATTCCTTCTCAAAGCTGTATGAACTGTCATCGGTGGTGTTGGGTTGTTCAACATATTGTGCCCCGACAGTAGGGAACTCCACCGAGAGCGCCAGAGCTATGGCGGGTTTGTCCACCACCATGGCGGCGTACAAGGGCTCTGTGGCTAGGGTGACTGGTGGAATGGCTGGGGGGGTGCCACTTCCCACCGCGACCAAAGAAGTCGCAATGGCAATCGGGACAAGGCTCCATGCCAAATAACCTCGTGGGCTTTGCGGAACCAGTTTTCGTAGACTATGAACGGCCCGTCGAAATATGCTGGGGGCACTAACGTTGAAGGTGGAGTTAAACATGGCATTCCCTCAATTGCGGTAAATCATTTGCAGAACGGCTTGTGTTTCGGCATTGGGGCCAAAACCCATGGAGGTGACGCGGTACACATAAGAATTAGGATCCGTTCTGGATTTGCTTGGATCTTGAGTGAGCTCAATTACGTATCGAGGAGCGTTGGCGGGCTGAATGCCTTTTGCCCCTGATGGAAAAACACGGCCCGTATATGTGCCCAGCGCTACTGTTTTGGCGCCACTGCCTGTGGCAGTGAAATCAACGGCCAACCACGCAGGTTTTGCTCCAATGTCATTCAATTGGCAAAGGCCAATGCTTTGACCTGAATCACCGCAATTGACAATAAACTTTGGGATGTCCACTTCCCCGCGTTTGAAAATAGCATTTCTCTTGTTGGAGGAGCTTGCGGGCTGGCCCTCGATATCAAACTCGGCGTCAATCAGACCCGCTTCGGCACCTTGCCAAGCGATTTGCATATCCCTGTCATTGCGGGTTCCGCGTTCCCCCATCATGGCAATCTGGATGCCACCAATTCCCAGTACTGATACGACAATCAGTATCAGCATGACGATGATGAGGGAAAGGCCGTGCTGTTTTTGAAAATCGCTTGGTATTAAAGTCCTGGGGGGACATGCTGAGGTGGGTGTCGTCATTTTTTTATTCCCCCTGGTAATTACGTAAATGCACGGTAAAGGTCATGGCCTGGCGCAGGCGGCCGTCTGTTGTAGGGGTAAATACGGTGCCAGGGTCGTTCGAGTTGTTTGCAAATGCAGAGCCCGGCGTACCCGCAGTCGAGCCCTTTGAAACACCCAGTGGATAGAAGGTCTGGCTGGTTCGGTCCACCGCAGAGCCAGGTGCACCCCGCAGCACAACGCCGATGCGTATGCTGCGTACCCGGCGCCAGTTGGCGTAGGTGGCAATGTCGTTACCTGCTACGGTCAGTTGATCGGCCCGCAAATAGCGTTCGGGAATCGAGTCGGGCGCTGCAGCAATAGGCACCACCGTATTGCCAGGGGCCACGCCATCGACGCCATAGAGCACCTGGAAGTTTTCCACGCCCTGCACCAGAGGCTGGGTATCGTAGGGGGCGTCCCCGGTGTTGGAGCGGGAGCACATCAGTGACGGCTCTCCGTCAACGCCTACCCCTACATGCAGAATGCTCACTATCGTGTCATCTGCCCCCGTTGGCGCTGTTGTGGGCGCAACGCCTGCACAGTCGATGATCGTTTCATCAGATGTGGTCGCGGTGGGATTGGCTGCGGAGGTTTGGTAGCGCAATACCAGAATGTCGCTGCCATAGCCGAGTTGGGTAGATGTGCGTGCCGTCCCTTGATCCCATGTGTTGGTGGAGGTGCGTGATGCATTGTTCAGGCCAAAGACATAGGGGCGGATGCCCTCGGGGCCTACGCCAGCCGGGCTATTTGATTGCGCTGCGGTGTTGGTCGCAAACGTGAGGTCTTTATAGCCAGCCTGCACACCCAGTCTTTGGGCGATGCTCTGGAGGAAGCGGCCGTTGTCCCGCAGTTGCGAGGATGCATCCACGGCCGTGAAGCCCTGGCGCGACACCAGGAGCGCGGCTGCCGCAGCCAGCGCGATCAAGAGGCCGAGTGTCATGGCCACTAGCAGCTCGATCAGGGTCATGCCGCGCTGCAACAGCGTATAACCATACTGGGTCGGTCGGGCCAATGGGGTGGCGTGCGTTCTCATGCTGCGTTCCCACCGGTGACAGGGAAAATCACATATGGACGACTGCCTGTGTCGCTGGCTCTCTCCAGGGCAGCACTTCCCGTTTGGCTCCTGTCGGTGCCTGCGCGGGTCCATCCGATTTTGATATAGACGATTTCGTCGGCGCCCGTGGCGTTGCATGTCCATTGGGGGAGGCCATTGGTGTCAAAGGGGGCTCCGTCAAAGCAGACGGTAACCCTTGCGTCGGGTAGTTCCGCTGCAACCCGTGCGAGCCAGTCGGTCATTTCTGCGCTTGCCACATCGGTGGTGGTGGTGCAGCCGGTGGCGGCGTTTGCAATACTCATGCAATAGACAGGGGTCGCTATCGTCATTGCACTGACCAGATAGGGGTTGTCTGTACTGGTAGTCTTGACCGCAATTTCCTTGTTGCCGCGCATCATTTCTGCCAGTTCGCGCGCCAGTAAGGTGGCTTGGGCTTGAAGGCGTGCGTCCCGGTTTGCGCGGAGTGCGAAGGCCTGCATCCCCACGGTACCCAGCATTCCGAAGGCCAAAATGACAATCGCTACCAAGACTTCGATCAAACTGAAGCCTTTTGAGGTGCGACTGAAGGTGCGAGGGTTGCGCCTGCCCTGTTGGGAGGAACAGGCAATAGAAAGTCGGTTTGTCATGCCCCTTATCTTACGAACTGACGCCGCAGCATAGATGCCGTTCGTGCTTGCCAATGAACCGCTGGGCCCAAAAGAATGCTGAACCCGGTGTTAAGCTTTTTGCCATTGTTGGGCTGGGCAGGTTTGTGCCTGAGGGTGTTTATGTCGAATTTCACTGCCGCGGCGTTGCGGCTGGCCTTAGAGGGCCTGTATCGAACCTCGCCAAATCCGCGTGTGGGGTGCGTCATTGTTGACCCGTCGGGGGCCATTGTTGGTCAGGGCTCCACGCAGCGCGCCGGTGGCCCCCATGCCGAAATCATGGCTTTGCGCGACGCGCATGAGCATGGCTACTCGGTAATAGGTGCCACGGCCTACGTCACGCTAGAGCCTTGCTCCCACCAAGGACGCACGGGGCCGTGCTGCGATGCATTGGTAAACGCAGGCATCGTTAAAGTGGTGGCGTCTATTGCCGATCCCAATCCCCTGGTATCGGGCAGGGGCTTTGCACGCTTGCGCGCTGCCGGTGTGCAGGTCGAGGTTGGGCCGGGGGCTGAAGGATCGCGCGAGCTTAATCTGGGTTTCTTCAGCCGCATGGTGCGCAAGACGCCTTGGGTGCGGATGAAGGTGGCGGCATCGCTGGATGGGGTCACGGCGCTGCCCAGCGGTGCCAGCCAGTGGATTACGGGTCCGGACGCGCGTGCCGATGGGCATGCGTGGCGGGCACGGGCGTGCGCGGTGCTGACAGGTATCGGTACAGTGCTGGCGGATGACCCCCGGCTGGATGCGCGCGAGGTGCAGACGGACCGGCAGCCGGCCCTGGTGCTGGTGGACAGTGCTTTGCAGGTGCCGCTGGATGCTTCTCTTTTTGTAGCTGATCGTGCTGTTTATATATACACTTCGATCGAAAATGACTCCAAAATGCATGCGCTGGAGGCGCGTGGCGCCACCGTGGTTTTTATGCCCAATGGCCGGGGCAAGGTCGATCTGGCTGCGATGGTGAGGGACCTCGGATGCCGCGAGATCAACGAGCTGCATGTAGAGGCGGGCTACAAGCTCAATGGCTCACTGGTGCGCGAGGGGTTGGTGGATGAACTGCTGGTGTATCTGGCACCCAAATTGTTGGGCGAGGGGTACGGCATGCTGCAGTGGGGGCCGTTGACTGAACTCTCGCAGGCGCTGGCCCTGGATTTCACGGCTCTGGACAGGGTGGGCTCAGATGTGCGACTGCTTGCGCGCGTTGCGGGACGGGATCGATTCTGATCAGTTTTTGGTCAACGTCCGGCGCACGTTTGCTGCGGCATGCCCGTCGCACGTTACTGGCGCGCATACCCCAGACACGCGCCCGCGTTGGGTGCGCCGCGGCATTCGCGATACAGGCGCCGGTCGCGTTCAGCCGTTGATTCTTCCGACGAACTGCGCTGGTGCTTGACCTTGGTGGCGCCTTTCTTTTTTGCCGGGTGCTCGGTGGCCTGGCGTGCGGGCTTGGGCTTGGTGTCAGCGCTGTGTGCGCTCATGGGCGCGGCCAGTGCGGCGAGGGACAGGCACACACTCAAAAGCGCGCCAGACAGGTGCAGATGAATTCCGTATTGCTTGGGGCTTTGGAGGATGGGCTGCATTGATGGCCTTCTGTGCGGGTAAGGTGGGTGGCTTGTGGTGTGTGCCGGGTACATGCGTTTTTGGCGCCCTGTATCGGCGTGAATCATCATAGGCAGCCATCGCTGAAATGTCTTCCGTCCTATAGGATGGTTATCTGTTATTTTGGCTCATTTGCCACACCACCATGCGCCAAGCCCTCCTGAACCTCGAAGAATCCCGTATCCGTGAAGTCGCCAACGCTGGCATGGGGCGCAGCGATGTGCTGGCCTTCTGGTTTGGCGAGAGTGACGAGGGCACGCCCGATGTGGTGCGCCAGGCGGCCATCGATTCGTTGCAGCGGGGCGAAACGTTTTATGCCCACAACCTGGGCTTGCCTGAATTGCGCGCTGAAGTGGCGGCCTACACAAGCCGGCTGCACCGGCCGGTGGGCGCCGACCGCATTGCCATCACTTCGGGCGGCGTCAATGCGCTGATGCTGGCGGTGCAGGCGCTGGTGGATGCGGGCGACGAGGTGGTGGCCATCACGCCCGTGTGGCCCAACCTGACGGCGCAGCCCTTGATCATGGGCGCCAAATTGCGTTGCGTTGCGCTGCGCCCCCAGCCGGGCGGTGCCTGGGCGCTGGACATGGCCGAGTTGCTGGCCGCCATCACGCCGGCCACCAAGCTGCTGGTGGTGAATGCGCCCAACAACCCCACGGGCTGGACCCTGACGCAAGAGGAGCAGCAAGCCATCCTGGCGCATTGCCGCGCCACGGGCACTTGGATCCTGGCCGACGAAGTGTATGAACGCCTGTATTACGAGCCCACGGCCAATGGCTGCGCCCCCAGTTTTCTGGACCTGGCCGAGCCCGAGGACCGCCTGGTGGTGGTGCACAGCTTTTCCAAGAGCTTTTTGATGACGGGCTGGCGCCTGGGCTGGCTGGTGATGCCGCCCTCCATGACGCACCACATGGGCAAGCTGGTCGAGTTCAATACCTCGTGCGCCAGCGTGTTCACGCAGCGAGCGGGCATTGCCGCATTGCAACACGCTGACGAGATCACGCCGCGCGTGGTGGCGCACTTGAAGCAGTGCCGCGACACCCTGGTGCCGCTGTTGCAGGCGCTGCCCGGCGTAGAGGTGGCCAGTGCGCGCGGTGGCATGTATGCCTTCTTTCGCCTGCCGGGGCATGGTGATTCGCTGACCACCGCCAAACGCCTGGTGGCTGAGGCGGGGCTGGGCCTGGCGCCCGGCAATGCCTTTGGCGATGAGGCGCAGGGCTGGCTGCGCTGGTGCTTTGCCTCCAAAGACCCGCAGCGCCTGGTGCAGGGGGTGGGGCGGCTAAAAAACTGGCTCGGGTTATAATTTGCGGGTTTTGCACGGTGCAAGACGCACGCCAATGGCCGTTCCAGCCGCTGGCGCAAGTAAAAACTATTGACCTGCGGCATTGCTGCCGGTCTCCATCAAGGAAAAATCAATGATCGCATCCTCTATCAAGGCCGAAGTTGTCAAGGCCAATGCACGCGCTGCCAACGACACGGGCAGCCCAGAAGTGCAAGTGGCCCTGCTGACGGCCCGCATCAACGAACTGACCCCTCACTTCAAGACGCACGCCAAGGACCACCACGGTCGCCGCGGCCTGCTGCGCATGGTGAGCCGTCGTCGCAAGCTGCTGGACTACCTCAAGGCCAAGGACGCCGACCGTTACACCGCGCTGATCGCCAAGCTGGGTCTGCGCAAGTAATCTGATTTGCATGTCAAAACGCCTGGGTTAGTCCGCTAGCTCAGGCGTTTTTTACTTCGGAGCCGCAAAACAGAGCGAAGCTGTGTCATTCCAATGGCCTTGATCCCACACTGGTGGCAGGCAAGTTCACTGGAATGGCATCGTGTTCTGAATTGCCCTCCAAGCCAATCTGGCAGAGCGCTGCCAGCTATTAAAACAGGAGCTGAACATGAGCATTTTCAACAAAATCACCAAGACTTTCCAATGGGGTGACAAGACCGTCATCATGGAAACGGGCGAAATCGCCCGCCAGGCCGGCGGCGCCGTGCTGGTGAACATCGACGACACCGTGGTGCTGGCTACGGTGGTGGCGTCCAAGGTGGCCAAGGCGGGGCAAGACTTCTTCCCGCTGACGGTGGATTACATCGAGAAGACCTACGCTGCGGGCAAGATCCCCGGCAGCTTTTTCAAGCGCGAAGCCAAGCCCAGCGAGCACGAAACCCTCACCAGCCGCCTGATCGACCGCCCGATCCGCCCGCTGTTCCCCGAAGGTTTCTACAACGACGTGCATGTGGTCATCCACACGGTGTCGCTGAACCCTGAAGTCGATGCCGACATTGCCGCCCTGATTGCCACCAGCGCTGCGCTGGCCATCTCGGGCATTCCGTTCAGTGGCCCGATTGGCGCTGCGCGCGTGGGCTATATCAACGGCGAATATGTGCTCAACCCCGGCCAGACGGCGCGCAAGAGCTCGCAGATGGACCTGGTCGTGGCCGGCACCGAAGCGGCTGTGCTGATGGTCGAATCCGAGGCGCAGCAACTGTCCGAAGAAGTCATGCTGGGTGCCGTGGTGTTTGGTCACCAGCAGGGCAATGTGGCCATCAATGCCATTCATGATCTGGTGCGTGAAGCCGGCAAGCCCATGTGGGACTGGAAGGCGCCCGCCAAGGACGAGCCGCTCATCGCCAAGGTGACGGCCCTGGCCGAAGACAAGCTGCGCGCTGCCTACCAGATCCGCAACAAGCAGGCCCGCACGCACGCTTGCCGCGAAGCCTATGCCGTGGTCATGGCCGACCTGAAGGAAGACGGCGTTGCATTCGACAGCGTCAAGGTCGAAGGCATGCTGTTCGACATCGAGGCACGCATTGTGCGCAGCCAGATCCTGGCCGGTGAGCCCCGCATCGACGGCCGCGACACGCGCACCGTGCGCCCCATCGAAATCCGCAGCAGCGTGCTGCCCCGCGCGCACGGCTCCAGCCTGTTCACTCGTGGTGAAACCCAGGCACTGGTGGTGACCACGCTGGGCACCGAGCGCGATGCACAGCGCATTGATGCGCTGGCAGGCGAGTATGAAGACCGCTTCATGATGCACTACAACATGCCTCCCTTTGCCACGGGCGAAGTGGGTCGCATGGGCAGCACCAAGCGCCGCGAAATCGGCCACGGCCGTCTGGCCAAGCGTGCTCTGGTGGCGGTGTTGCCAACCAAGGAAGAATTCCCCTACACCATGCGCGTGGTGTCGGAAATCACCGAATCCAATGGCTCGTCGTCGATGGCTTCGGTCTGCGGCGGCTGCCTGTCGATGATGGACGCTGGGGTGCCTATGAAGGCGCATGTGGCCGGTATCGCCATGGGCCTGATCAAGGAAGACAACCGTTTTGCCGTGCTGACCGACATCCTGGGCGATGAAGATCACCTGGGCGACATGGACTTCAAGGTGGCGGGCACCACCGCCGGCATCACGGCGCTGCAGATGGACATCAAGATCCAGGGCATCACCAAGGAAATCATGCAGGTCGCCCTGGCACAGGCCAAGGAAGCGCGCATTCATATCCTGGGCAAGATGCAGGAAGCCATGGGCGAAGCCAAGACCGAAGTGAGCAACTTCGCGCCCAAGCTCTACACCATGAAGATCAACCCCGAAAAGATCCGTGACGTGATCGGCAAGGGCGGCGCCGTGATCCGTGCGCTGACCGAAGAAACCGGTTGCCAGATCAACATCGAGGAAGACGGCACCATCACCATCGCCGCCACCGACAACGCCAAGGCCGACGAAGCCAAGCGCCGCATCGAGCAGATCACGGCCGAAGTCGAAATCGGCAAGATCTACGAAGGCCCGGTCACCAAGATCCTGGACTTCGGCGCCCTCATCAACCTGCTGCCCGGCAAGGACGGCCTGCTGCACATCAGCCAGATCGCGCACGAGCGTGTCGAGCGCGTGGGCGACTACCTGACCGAAGGCCAGATCGTCAAGGTCAAGGTCATGGAAACTGACGAAAAGGGCCGCGTCAAGCTGTCCATGAAGGTCCTGGCCGAGCGTCCCGCTGGCGGCAGCGATCGTCCAGCACCGGCTGAGCGTGGTGACCGTGGTGGCGATCGCGGTGGCGAGCGCCGTGACGGCGGTCGTGATCGCCAGTCCGCCGATCAGCAGCAACAGCAGCAGCAAGCGATGCCGACCGAAGGCAACGCAGGCCAGTTGAACGGTTGATTGATCTGCTATTGATATGAGAGCTGCTGGCGCTTATCCATCAAGCGCTAGCGGCCAAAATCATTCAGATTGACGTGCGAAGGATTCCTGTATGCGCGCTGTAGAAATCACTGCCTTTGGCGCCGCCGATGTGCTGCGCCTGGGCGAGCGCCCCAAGCCCCAGGCGGGGGAGGGCGAGTTGCTGATTCGCGTCAGTGCGAGCGGTATCAATCGGCCCGATGTGCTGCAACGCCTGGGGCATTACGCGCCTCCACCTGGCGCCACCGATCTGCCGGGGCTGGAGGTGGCGGGTGTTGTCGAAAGCGGCGATGCGGCGGCCCTGTTGCGCGCCGGCTTGCAGGTGGGCGACCGCGTTTGCGCGCTGGTGGCTGGTGGCGGCTACGCCGAGTGGTGCGTGGCGCCTGTCGAGCAGTGCCTTCCAGTGCCCGCGGGGCTTTCCGACATTGAGGCGGCATCTCTGCCCGAAACCTTCTTCACGGTGTGGAGCAATGTGTTTGACCGGGGTCGCCTGCAGGCAGGTGAAACCCTGCTGGTGCAGGGCGGCACCAGCGGCATTGGCGTTACCGCCATTCAGTTGGCGCGCGCTATGGGTGCCACGGTGATCGTGACGGCGGGCAGCGATGAAAAATGTGCAGCCTGCCTGGCACTGGGCGCGCACCACGCCATCAACTACAAGACCCAGGACTTTGTCGAGGAAGCAAAACGCATCACTGCCGGCAAAGGCGTGGATGTGGTGCTCGACATGGTTGCCGGCGACTATGTGGCGCGCGAGGTGGAGTGCCTGGCCGAAGATGGCCGCCTGGTCATCATCGCCGTGCAGGGCGGGGTCAAGAGCGCCTTCAATGCGGGCCTGGTGCTGCGGCGCCGGCTGACCATTACGGGCTCCACCCTGCGTCCACGCCCGGTGGCGTTCAAGGGAGCCATTGCGCGCGCGCTGCGCGAGCATGTCTGGCCCCTGATTGCGGCGGGCACGGTTCGCCCCGTCATCTATCGCACTTTTGCGGCGGCGGATGCGGCGCAGGCCCATGCGCTGATGGAATCCAACCAGCACACAGGCAAGATTGTTTTGACGTGGTCATCATGAAAAAGAAACTCATCGCTGGAAACTGGAAGATGAATGGCAGCCTGGCTGCCAACGAGGCACTGGTGCGGGCCCTTGTCGCCGGCATGGGGCAACCCGCCTGTGATGTGGCGGTGGCCGTGCCGGCACCGTATCTGGCCCAGGTGGCGGGCATCGCGGCGGGGTCTGCGCTGGCGCTGGCCGCACAGGACGTCTCGGTGCATGAGATGGGCGCCTACACGGGCGAGACATCGGCGGCCATGCTCAAGGAGTTTGGCGTGCGGTATGTGCTGGTGGGGCACTCGGAGCGGCGCCAGTACCACGGCGAGAGCGATACCGTGGTGGCCGTCAAGGCGCAACGGGCGCTGGCGCAGGGCATCACGCCCATCGTATGTGTGGGCGAAACCCTGGCCGAGCGCGAAGCCGGACAAACCGAGGTGGTCGTCAAGCGCCAGTTGGCGGCGGTGATACACCTCAATGGCCATTGCATCAGCGAAATCGTGGTGGCTTATGAACCCGTCTGGGCGATTGGAACAGGGCGCACGGCGTCGCCAGAGCAGGCCCAGCAAGTGCATGCCGTTTTGCGTGCCCAGCTGGCAGCAGCCAGTGAACACGCAGACCGGATTCGCCTGCTGTATGGCGGCAGCATGAACGCGGCCAACGCCGCGCAACTGCTGGCACAACCGGACATCGACGGTGGCTTGGTTGGCGGCGCGGCCTTGAAAGCCCAAGACTTTTTGCAAATTATTGCCGCAGCCCAATAAGGGCATGCGCTTCAAGCTATCAAATTAGGAGTAAACAGAGAATGAGCGTGCTTGTAAATGTGATTTTGGGTGTGCAGATGCTGACGGCTCTGGGCATGATTGGCCTGATCCTGGTTCAGCATGGGAAGGGCGCAGACATGGGAGCTGCGTTTGGCAGTGGCAGTTCGGGTAGCCTGTTTGGCGCCAGTGGCAGTGCCAACTTTCTTTCGCGCACCACGGGCGTGCTGGCAACGGTGTTTTTTGTGGCAACTCTGGCGCTGGCCTATTTTGGCAACGCGCGTCCCACCGGTTCGGGCAGCGTGCTGGAAACGCCAGCCGCTGTGGCTCCCGCTACGCCGGTAAATGGGCCTGCGGATGCTGGTTCTAATGCAGCGGTGCCCGCACCTGCGGCTGCTGCTTCGGGTGCCGGCCAGATCCCGACGAAATAATCTGCACTAAATTGGGTTTCAGGCTCTGGGGAAGGGTTTTTCCGGAGTACAATCCCGGATTGTCTGGGAAGCCAAAACCGCAAGGTTCCTCATGCCATCCAGATAAAAAAACAGCCGTCGTGGTGAAATTGGTAGACACGCTATCTTGAGGGGGTAGTGGCGAAAGCTGTGCGAGTTCGAGTCTCGCCGACGGCACCAAAACATAGGCCAGCCTGCATGACCCGGCCAGGGTTCTTGCAGGCTAGGCCACAGCGGTGAGCACATCCTCCAGATGAATCTCGAACAGTACCTCCCCGTCCTCTTGTTTATCCTGGTTGGCATTGCTGTAGGTATAGTGCCGCTGGTTCTAGGATATGTGCTGGGCCCCAATCGCCCGGACGCCGCAAAAAATTCCCCTTACGAATGTGGGTTTGAAGCCTTCGAAGATGCGCGCATGAAGTTCGATGTGCGCTATTACCTCGTGGCCATTCTTTTCATTCTGTTCGATCTGGAAATCGCCTTTCTTTTCCCTTGGGCTGTCTCGCTGCAGGAGGTGGGGGTGACCGGCTTTGTGGCCGTGGTGATCTTTCTCGCCATCCTTGTCGTGGGTTTTGCCTACGAGTGGAAAAAAGGCGCCCTGAATTGGGAATGAACGGGCTGCAACAAGGACTGATGCAATGATTGAAGGCGTGATGAAGGAAGGCTTCATCACCACGAGTTACGACTCTGTGGTGAACTGGGCCAAGACCGGATCCCTGTGGCCCATGACCTTTGGTTTGGCGTGCTGTGCGGTCGAGATGATGCACGCGGCCGCTGCGCGCTACGACATTGGTCGTTTTGGCGCCGAGGTGTTTCGCGCCAGCCCGCGCCAGTCCGATCTGATGATTGTGGCGGGCACCCTGTGCAACAAGATGGCTCCTGCCCTGCGCAAGGTATATGACCAGATGTCGGAACCCCGGTGGGTGCTGTCGATGGGGTCGTGCGCCAATGGCGGTGGTTACTACCACTACAGTTATTCCGTGGTGCGTGGCTGCGACCGTATCGTGCCGGTCGATGTGTATGTGCCTGGCTGCCCACCCACGGCCGAAGCGTTGATCTACGGGATCATCCAGTTGCAGCAGAAGATTCGCCGCACCAACACCATTGCTCGTGTCTGAAGGGTTGATGATGACTGCAGTTGCCATTCGGCCTGAAAAACTCAAAGACAACATTGCTGCGGCGCTGGGTGCCAAGGTGCGGCAGATCACGGTGGCTCTGGACGAGGTGACCGTGGTGGTTGCCGCTGCTGACTACCTGGAGGCCATGCGTGTGTTGCGCGATGCCGATGGCTGCCGTTTTGAGCAGCTGATCGACCTTTGCGGGGTGGATTACTCGGCCTATGCAGATGCCGTGAACGAAGGTGCGCGCTATTGTGTGGTGTCGCATCTGCTGTCTGTCAGTCTCAACCAGCGCGTGCGCGTCAAGGTGTTTTGCCCGGACGATGATTTTCCGGTGGTGGCCTCGGTCACCGAGTTGTGGAATTCGGCCAACTGGTTTGAGCGCGAGGCGTTCGACCTGTTTGGTATCGTTTTCGATGGTCACAACGATTTGCGCCGCATCCTGACCGACTACGGGTTTATTGGTCATCCCTTCCGCAAGGATTTCCCGCTGTCCGGACATGTGGAGATGCGCTACGACGCCGAGCAGCGGCGCGTGGTTTATGAGCCAGTTTCCATCGAGCCGCGAGAAATCACGCCCCGCATCATTCGCGAAGATAAGTACGGAGGCCTGCACTGAGCCGCTGGGCGACTCATGTGATCCATCATGGCGGAAATCAAGAACTATTCCCTGAACTTTGGTCCGCAGCACCCGGCCGCGCACGGTGTGTTGCGCTTGGTGCTGGAACTGGACGGCGAAGTGGTGCAGCGCGCCGACCCGCACGTTGGTCTGCTTCATCGCGCCACCGAAAAGCTGGCCGAGCACAAGACCTATATCCAGTCGCTTCCCTATATGGACCGGCTCGATTACGTCTCGATGATGTGCAACGAGCATGCCTATTGCCTGGCAATTGAAAAGCTGCTGGGCATCGAGGTGCCGCTGCGTGCGCAATACATCCGGGTGATGTTTGCTGAAATCACGCGCCTGCTCAATCACCTCATGTGGCTCGGTTCGCACGGCAACGACTGCGGCAGCTCCACCATCCTGATCTACACCTTCCGCGAGCGCGAAGACCTGTTCGACATGTACGAAGCAGTGTCGGGCGCGCGCATGCATGCGGCCTACTTCCGTCCTGGTGGTGTGTACCGCGATCTGCCGGACAGCATGCCTCAGTACAAGGTCAGCAAGATCAAGAATGCCAAGGCGCTTGAGGCGATGAACCACAACCGCAAAGGTTCGTTGCTGGATTTCATTGACGACTTCACGCAGCGCTTTCCGGGCTGTATGGATGAGTATGAAACCCTGCTCACCGATAACCGCATCTGGAAGCAGCGCACCGTGGGCATTGGTGTGGTCCCACCCGAGCGCGCGCTGAACCTGGGTATGACCGGGCCCATGCTGCGGGGCTCGGGCATTGCGTGGGACTTGCGCAAGACCCAGCCGTACGATGTGTACGACCGAATGGACTTTGATGTTCCGGTTGGCAAAACCGGCGACTGCTACGACCGGTATCTGGTCCGCATGCAGGAAATGCGCGAGTCCAATCGCATCATCAAGCAGTGCGTCGACTGGCTGCGCGTCAATCCGGGCCCGGTGATCACGGACAACCACAAGATCGCCCCCCCCGATCGCGAGTCCATGAAGTCCAACATGGAAGAGCTGATCCACCACTTCAAGTTGTTCACCGAGGGCTTCCATGTTCCCGAAGGCGAGGCCTATGCTGCGGTCGAGCATCCCAAGGGAGAGTTCGGTATCTATCTGGTGAGCGACGGAGCCAACAAGCCGTATCGACTGAAGATCCGTGCCCCTGGCTTCGCGCATCTGGCCACGCTGGACGAAATGGCCCGTGGCCACATGCTGGCCGACGTGGTTGCCATCATCGGCACCATGGATATCGTGTTCGGAGAGATTGATCGATGATTACCGAAGCGACCAAAGCGCGATTTGCGCGCGAAGTAGCCAAGTACCCGGCGGAGCAGAAGCAATCTGCCGTGATGGCCTGCCTTGCCATCGTGCAGCAGGAACAGGGATACGTGAGCGAGGCCAGCGAAGCCGGCATTGCCGAATATCTTGGTATGCCGCAGATCGCCGTGCACGAAGTCACCACGTTCTACAACATGTACAACCAGCAAGCGGTGGGCAAATACAAGCTGAACGTTTGTACCAACCTGCCATGCCTCTTGCGTGATGGTGGCAAGGCGCTGGAGCATCTTGAGCACAAGCTGGGTATTTCCATGGGCGAAACGACGCCAGACGGCATGTTCACCCTGCAGCAGTGCGAGTGCCTTGGCGCCTGTGCCGATGCACCCGTGATGCTGGTGAACGATCGCAGCATGTGCAGCTTCATGGGCAACGACAAGCTCGACCAGCTGGTGGACAACCTGCGCGCGGCGGAGGCAAAGCAATGACTACAGCTGCCCAGGTACTTGCACAATTTCAGGCCGCAGGTGTCGAAACCTGCTTCCATGGCCGGCATATCGCGCCACAGATTTATGCCGACCTGAATGGTTCCAACTGGGGCATCAAGGACTATGAAGCCCGTGGCGGATACCAAGCCCTGCGCACCATTTTGGGCGCGAATGGCGGCGAAGGTCTGACGCAGGATCAGGTGATTGCGACCGTCAAGGAGTCCGGACTTCGGGGGCGCGGCGGTGCAGGGTTTCCCACGGGATTGAAGTGGAGCTTCATGCCCCGGCAGTTCCCGGGGCAAAAATACCTCGTGTGCAACTCTGACGAGGGTGAGCCGGGTACATGCAAGGATCGCGACATCCTGATGTACAACCCGCACATCGTGATTGAGGGCATGATCATTGCTGCTTACGCGATGGGTATCAGCGTGGGCTACAACTACATTCACGGCGAAATCTTCCAGACGTACGAGCGCTTTGAGGCGGCTCTGGAAGAGGCACGTGCTGCAGGCTACCTGGGCAATGGCATTCTGGGCAGCAGCTTCAGCTTTCAGCTGCATGCGCACCACGGTTTTGGTGCCTACATCTGCGGCGAGGAAACCGCCCTGCTCGAATCCCTGGAAGGCAAGAAAGGCCAGCCACGATTCAAGCCGCCGTTTCCGGCCAGTTTTGGCCTTTACGGCAAGCCTACGACCATCAACAACACCGAGACGTTCGCTGCGGTGCCCTGGATCATTCGCAACGGCGGAGCTGCCTACCTGGCGTGCGGCAAGCCCAACAACGGTGGCACCAAGATCTTTTCGGTCAGTGGCGATGTGGAACGGCCCGGCAACTACGAGGTGCCCATGGGCACGCCGTTTGCCAAGCTGCTTGAGCTGGCTGGCGGTGTGCGCACGGGTCGCCAGCTCAAGGCGGTGATTCCTGGTGGTTCTTCGTCTCCCGTTTTGCCGGCATCCATCATCATGGAATGCACCATGGACTACGACTCGATTGCCAAGGCCGGTTCCATGCTGGGTTCTGGGGCGGTGATCGTAATGGACGACTCGCGCTGCATGGTGGAGTCGCTCAAGCGCCTGTCATATTTCTACATGCATGAGTCGTGTGGGCAGTGCACCCCTTGCCGGGAAGGTACGGGTTGGCTCTGGCGCTTGGTGGACCGCATTCACCGCGGCGACGGGCGTCCCGCCGACATGGATGTGCTGGATTCCGTTGCCAGCAACATCATGGGGCGCACCATCTGCGCCCTGGGCGACGCGGCAGCGATGCCCGTACGCGCCATGATCAAGCACTTCCGTCCCGAGTTCGAAGCGTTGATCCGGAACAAGACCCCTCAGGCTGCACCCTCTGCCTGATCGCGAGAAAAGCATATGGTTGAAATTGAACTGGACGGTCAGAAGGTAGAAGTCACCGAGGGTTCCATGGTGATGCATGCTGCCGAAAAGGCCGGCACCTACATACCCCACTTCTGCTACCACAAGAAGCTCTCGATTGCGGCCAGTTGCCGCATGTGCCTGGTGGACGTTGAAAAGGCGCCCAAGCCCATGCCCGCGTGTGCCACGCCAGTCACGCAGGGTATGGTGGTGCGAACCAAGACCGACAAGGCCATTCAGGCGCAAAAGTCGGTCATGGAATTTTTGCTCATCAACCATCCGCTGGATTGCCCCATCTGTGACCAGGGGGGCGAGTGTCAGTTGCAGGATCTGGCGGTGGGCTACGGAGCATCGTCGTCCCGCTACGAAGAAGAAAAGCGCGTAGTACCAGTTAAAGATGTGGGCCCGCTGATCTCTATGCAAGAGATGTCGCGTTGTATCCACTGCACACGTTGCGTGCGCTTTGGCCAGGAAGTGGCCGGCGTGATGGAACTGGGCATGATTCATCGCGGCGAGCACGCCGAGATCACCACCGTGACGGGGGAAACGATCGACTCCGAGCTCTCGGGCAACATGATCGACATCTGCCCGGTAGGTGCGTTGACCAGCAAGCCGTTCCGCTACAGCGCCCGCACCTGGGAGCTCTCACGCCGCAAGTCGGTCAGCCCGCACGACTCCACAGGCGCCAATCTGATTGTCCAGGTCAAGAATCACAAGGTCATGCGTGTCGTGCCTTTTGAAAATGAGGCAGTCAACGAATGCTGGATTGCAGACCGCGACCGTTTTTCGTATGAAGCACTCAACAGCGACGAGCGCCTGACCCAGCCCATGCTCAAGCAGGGCGGAACATGGCGCGAAGTGGACTGGCAGACGGCACTGGAGTATGTTGCCAATGGGTTGCGATGCGTTCGCAACGACCACGGTGCTGGCGCCATTGGTGCTTTGGTCAGTCCGCACAGCACTCTTGAAGAAATCTATCTGGCCGGCGCACTGGTGCGTGGGCTAGGTAGTGAAAACATTGACTATCGACTTCGCAATGCCGAATTCCCCGCTCCCTCCGGGATTCGCTGGCTGGGAACGTCGATTGCGTCTTTGTCCAACTTGCAGCGTGTGCTGGTGGTGGGCTCCAATCTGCGCAAGGACCACCCGCTGTTTGCACAGCGGATTCGTCAGGCAGCGCGCCATGGCTGTGCTGTCAGCGCTATCAATTCAGAATTTTTTGACTGGGCCATGCCTGTCACGCACTCTTTGGTGCTGGCGTCTGGCGCTTGGGAGCAGGCGCTGGCCGGCGTAGCCGCAGCGGTCGCCCAGGAAAAGGGCGTGCAGGCTCCTGACGACACGGTTCAGGTGGGCGATTCTGCCTTGGCTATTGCTCGCTCGCTGCTGGGCGGCGAGCGCAAGGCAATATTGCTCGGTAACGCAGCGGCCCACCATGCGCATGCCAGCCGTTTGCTGGCACTGGCGCAGTGGATCGGAGAGCACACGGGTGCCACGGTGGGCTATCTGACCGAGGCTGCCAACACGGTCGGTGCACAGTACGCTGGCGCAGTGCCCGTCAATGGCGGCCACAATGCAGGTCAGATGCTCGCAGGGAGCCTCAAGGCCGCCATTCTTTTGAACACGGAACCTGCCTTTGACTCTGCTGGCGGTGAGGCGGCCTGTCAGGCGCTTGCCAATACCGACATGGTTGTCACCCTGAGTCCCTTCAAGGCCAACATGGCTTTCAGCGACGTCCTGCTGCCAATTGCCCCGTTTACTGAAACTTCGGGCAGTTTTGTGAACGCCGAAGGCCGGTTGCAGAGTTTCCATGCGGTCGTCCGGCCGTTGGGTGAAACCCGGCCTGCCTGGAAGGTGTTGCGAGTGCTCGCCAACCTTTTGAATGTTCCGGGCTTTGATTTCGAGACATCTCAGGATGTACTGGCCCGGGCAACCAACACACCGGCGGGTGGCATCGCTGAAGTTTCGTCCGTACAGCTGAGTAACGCCCAAGCTTTGCTGCCACAGGCGGCAAGTCCTGCGACCGGTGAGCCGGCAGTGGCATCCATCTACCAGCTGGATGGAATCGTGCGTCGGGCCACTTCATTGCAACTGACGGCGGATGCCCGTCGCACGCAGGAAGGAGCCGCGGCATGATTGATGCTATCCACAACGCAGGTCTGAATCTGTTGAGCTACGGCTGGTGGACAGCCATCGTCTGGCCGGTTCTCTGGATTCTTTTGAAAATAGTGGTCATTCTGGCGCCGTTGATGGGGGCTGTTGCCTACCTGACACTTTGGGAGCGTAAGTTGCTGGGTTTCATGCAGGTTCGCCATGGTCCGAATCGTGTCGGCCCCATGGGCTTGCTGCAGCCTATTGCGGATGCACTCAAGCTGCTGACCAAGGAAATCATCCAGCCTACCGCTGCCAGCAAGGGCTTGTTTGTGCTGGGGCCGGTCATGGCGATCATGCCCGCATTGGCGGCCTGGGTTGCGATTCCTTTTGGCCCGGATGTTGCATTGGCCAATGTGAACGCGGGTTTGCTGCTGGTGATGGCCATCACGTCCATTGAAGTCTACGGCGTGATCATCGCTGGATGGGCATCCAACTCCAAGTACGCATTTCTGGGCGCCTTGCGAGCTTCCGCGCAGATGGTCAGCTACGAAATTGCCATGGGGTTCTGCTTCCTGGTGGTAATCATGGTGTCTGGCAGCATGAACCTCACGGAGATCGTGATGGGGCAGGGGCGTGGCATGGCAGCCGACAAGGGACTGGTCTTTCTGTCTTGGAACTGGTTGCCATTGCTGCCGATTTTCCTCGTGTACCTGATTTCTGGTGTGGCAGAAACCAACCGCCATCCCTTCGACGTTGTCGAGGGCGAAGCCGAGATTGTTGCCGGGCACATGGTGGAGTACTCCGGCATGGGGTTTGCCATCTTTTTCCTTGCCGAATACGCCAGCATGTGGCTGGTGTCCATCCTGGCTGCGCTGATGTTCCTGGGGGGCTGGCTCTCGCCAATCGACAGCGCATTGTTCAACTGGATTCCGGGCGGGATCTGGCTGGGCCTCAAAACCTTTGTGGTGGTGTCGATGTTTATCTGGATCCGGGCGACTTTCCCCCGCTTCCGTTACGACCAGATCATGCGTCTGGGCTGGAAGATCTTTATTCCGGTCACGCTGGTGTGGTTGCTCATTGTTGGCGGGTGGTTGCTCTCGCCTTGGAATATCTGGAAATAAGCGGGGACACAAATGACTGCTGTTGCTGCTGCTGCACCTTTTTCGTTCAAAGACTTTCTCAAGAGCTTCATGCTCGTGGAGCTGCTCAAGGGCATGGCCCTGACTGGGCGCTATGCCTTTCGCCGTAAGGTGACGGTGCAGTTCCCTGAGGAAAAGACGCCCTTGTCACCACGGTTTCGGGGGTTGCACGCGTTGCGTCGCTATGACAACGGTGAAGAGCGTTGCATTGCCTGCAAGCTGTGCGAAGCCGTTTGCCCTGCGATGGCCATCACCATCGAATCCGATGTCCGTGACGATGGGTCACGCCGCACCACGCGCTACGACATTGATCTGACCAAGTGCATCTTCTGCGGCTTTTGCGAAGAGAGTTGCCCGGTGGATTCGATTGTTGAGACGCACATCCTCGAATACCACGGCGAGAAGCGCGGCGACCTGTATTTCACCAAAGACATGCTTTTGGCGGTGGGTGACCGCTACGAGGGTGAAATTGCTGCGGCCAAGGCCGCTGACGCCAAGTACCGTTAACGCGCTACTGCTGCGAATCCCTTAGGCCAGACTTTATACAAAGACCCGATTCATGGACGCCAAGACTGGTTTTTTCTATCTCTTCTCGGTAGTGCTGCTGTTTGCAGCCTTCCGGGTGATTACTGCGCGCAATCCAGTGCATGCGGTGCTGCACCTCATCCTTGCCTTCTCGCAGGCTGCGGCAATCTGGTTGCTGCTCAAGGCGGAGTTTCTTGCCATCGTGCTGGTCCTTGTGTATCTGGGCGCAGTCATGGTGCTGTTCCTGTTCGTAGTGATGATGCTCGACATCCACATCGACACGATCCGCAAGGGGTTTTGGAAGCATTTTCCACTGGCCGCCTTTGTCGGTGCCTTGATCGCCCTGGAAATGGCAGCGGTGGTCATTGGAGGGTTCCGTGGTATGGACGAACCCAAGGCTGCAGCGGTGGTGCTGGATGCCGCGGGGCAGGTGGTCCCTTACTCCAACGCCAAGGCGCTTGGCAAATTACTCTACACGGAATATTTGTATCCCGTGGAAATCGCCGCTGTCATTTTGCTCGTGGCCATGGTTGCCGCCATTGCTTTGACGCTGCGCCAACGCAAGGACACCAAGGCGATCGACCCCTCGATGCAGGTCAGGGTGCGGGCGCGTGATCGTCTGCAAGTGGTCAAGCTGACGGCAACCCAGAAGCCTGGCCCAGAAGTCGCCAGCGAGCCTGCGGGCGAGGAGAAAAAAGCATGACATTGACGCTGGGCCATTTTCTTTCACTGGGCGCCATGCTGTTCGCCCTTGCAGTGATCGGTATTTTCCTGAATCGCAAGAATCTGATTGTCTTGCTGATGGCGATTGAGTTGATGCTGTTGGCGGTCAACATGAATTTCGTGGCGTTCTCGCACTATCTTGGCGATATGCACGGTCAGGTTTTCGTGTTCTTCATCCTGACAGTGGCGGCTGCCGAGTCGGCCATTGGTCTGGCCATTCTGGTGCTGCTGTTCCGCAATAACTCCAGCATCAACGCGGAAGATCTCAACACCCTCAAGGGTTGAGTCGCCCACATTCCCAAGGTTCTCAAGAATGAGTCAAACCCTCTCTGCTTCAACGCTTTTGGCGGTTCCATTGGCACCGCTGGCAGGCGCATTGCTGGCCGGTATATTTGGTACCACGTTTGGCGGCAACTGGATTGGTCGTCGCCTCAGCCACACGCTGACCATCCTGGGCGTGTTGGTTGCATTCATCCTGTCTGCCATGACGCTCAAGAGCGTGGCACTGGATGGTGCGCGCTTCAATGAGACGCTGTACACCTGGATGGTCGTAGGAGGCCTCAAGATGGAGGTGGGCTTCCTGGTGGACAGCCTTACAGCCATGATGATGGTGGTAGTCACTTTTGTGTCGCTCATGGTGCACATCTACACCATTGGCTACATGGAAGAGGATGACGGCTACAACCGTTTCTTTGCCTACATCTCGCTGTTCACGTTCTCCATGCTCATGCTCGTCATGAGCAACAACTTGCTGCAGCTATTCTTTGGCTGGGAAGCGGTGGGCCTGGTTTCCTATCTGCTGATCGGCTTCTGGTTCAATAAGCCCTCTGCCATCTTCGCCAACATGAAGGCCTTTCTGGTCAATCGCGTGGGTGACTTCGGGTTCATCCTGGGCATTGGCCTGATTGCGGCCTATGCTGGCACGCTGAACTACGGCGAAGTGTTCGCCAAGTCGGGGGAGCTGGGTGGCCTGGCGTTTCCGGGTACCGACTGGATGCTGATCACTGTGATCTGCATTTGCCTCTTCATCGGTGCGATGGGCAAGAGCGCACAGTTTCCGCTGCATGTGTGGCTGCCCGACTCAATGGAAGGCCCCACGCCCATTTCCGCCCTGATCCACGCCGCCACGATGGTGACGGCAGGCATCTTCATGGTGGCACGCATGTCGCCGCTGTTCGAGCTGTCCGATACGGCCCTGAATTTCATTTTGGTGATCGGTGCCATCACGGCGCTGTTCATGGGCTTCCTCGGCATCATCCAGAACGACATCAAGCGCGTGGTGGCCTATTCCACGCTGTCCCAGCTGGGCTATATGACCGTCGCCCTGGGCGCTTCGGCGTATTCAGCCGCCGTTTTCCACCTGATGATGCACGCATTCTTCAAGGCGCTGCTGTTCCTTGCCGCGGGCTCCGTCATCATGGGTCTTCACCACAACCAGGACATCCGCTGGATGGGGGGCGTGCGCAAGTACATGCCGATCACCTGGATCACTTCGCTGCTGGGTTCGCTGGCACTCATAGGCACGCCGCTGTTCTCGGGCTTCTACTCCAAGGACAGCATCATTGAAGCCGTGCATTTCAGCAATCTGCCCGCCGCTGGCTTCGCGCACTTTGCCGTGCTGGCCGGTGTCTTCATCACGGCGTTCTATTCATTCCGGATGTACTTCCTTGTCTTCCACGGCAAGGAGCGCTTTGACCAGAACCCGGATGCCCATCATGGGGACCACCATGGGCACGACGACCACCACCACCACCACGAGCCTCACGAGTCGCCGTGGGTGGTCACGGTGCCGCTGGTTCTGCTGGCCATCCCGTCGGTCGTCGTCGGCTTCATGTTTATAAAGCCCATGCTGTTTGGTGACTTCTTCAAGGACGTGATCTTTGTGAACGCTGACAGGCACCCGGCGATGGCCAAGCTTGCCGAGATCTTCCACGGCCCCGCGGCCATGGCACTGCACGGCCTGCAGACTGCTCCTTTCTGGCTGGCTCTGGCCGGCGTGGCGGCTTCGTACTACATGTACTTGGTCAATCCGGCGTTGCCAGCCGCCATCAAGGCGCGCGTGCAGCCCATCTACACACTGCTGGAAAACAAATACTACTTGGACTGGATCAACGAAAACATCCTGGCGCGCGGTGCGCGAGCACTGGGTGTCGGTCTTTGGAAGGGCGGCGATCAGGCCATCATCGACGGTGCACTGGTCAACGGCTCCTGGAAGCTGGTGCGCGTCATTTCCGGCGCAGTGCGCTGGATTCAGTCCGGCTTCGTGTTCCATTACGCGCTGGTAATGATTCTCGGCGTGTTCGCCCTGATGACGTGGTTCGTCTGGGGCGATGCCCTGGTGCAGCTCATCAAATAAGGAAAAGAACAAAATGGGTTTGTTGAGTCTTGCAATCTGGACGCCAATCGTTTTTGGTGTTCTGCTGCTGGCGGTGGGTCGGGATGAACATTCCCGTGCTGTCCGCTGGATCGCCCTGATTGGCGCTGTCATCGGCTTGTTGGTAACGCTGCCTCTGTATGACGGCTTCAAGCTGGGCACTGCTGCCATGCAGTTTGTAGAGAAGACCACGTGGATTGAACGTTTTAACGTCCATTACCACCTGGGTGTGGACGGCCTTTCCTTCTGGTTTGTGCCCCTCACCGCCTTCATCACGGTCATTGTGGTGATCGCTTCCTGGGAGTCGATTACTGAGCGGGTCAACCAATACATGGGTGCCTTTCTGATCCTTTCAGGATTGATGATTGGTGTGTTCTGCGCACTCGACGGCCTGCTGTTCTATGTGTTTTTTGAGGCAACCCTGATTCCGATGTACCTGATCATTGGTATCTGGGGCGGGCCTAACAAGATTTACGCGGCCTTCAAGTTTTTCTTGTACACGCTGCTCGGCTCGCTGCTGATGCTGATTGCGCTCATCTTTCTGTACAACCAGTCGGGTGGCAGTTTTGATATTGCGGCGTGGCACAAGTTGCCCCTCAGCTCCACGGCGCAGACGATGCTTTTCTTCGCATTCTTTGCGGCCTTTGCCGTGAAAGTCCCTATGTGGCCTGTGCACACCTGGTTGCCTGATGTGCACGTGGAAGCCCCCACAGGCGGTTCTGCTGTCTTGGCGGCCATCATGCTCAAGCTGGGCGCCTACGGTTTCCTGCGCTTCTCGATGCCGATTGCCCCGGATGCTTCCCGGGAATGGGCGTGGTTGATGATCGCGTTGTCGCTGGTGGCCGTGATTTATGTCGGCCTGGTGGCCATGGTTCAGAAAGACATGAAGAAGCTGGTGGCTTATTCGTCCGTTGCACACATGGGTTTTGTGACGCTCGGCTTTTTCATCTTCAACGATCTGGGTGTTTCGGGTGGTCTGGTGCAGATGATCGCGCACGGCTTTGTTTCCGGTGCCATGTTCCTTTCGATCGGTGTTCTTTACGACCGAGTGCACTCGCGAGAAATCTCCGCCTATGGCGGCGTGGTCAATACCATGCCCAACTTCACGGCATTTGCCTTGCTGTTTGCCATGGCCAACTGCGGGCTTCCAGGAACCGCCGGGTTTGTGGGCGAGTGGATGGTGATCCTTGGCGCAGTGAAGGCCAACTTCTGGATTGGTGTTGCAGCTGCCACAGCACTGATTTTTGGTGCCGCCTATACGCTTTGGATGTTCAAACGGGTTTATCTGGGTCCCGTGGGTAACGACCATGTCAAGGCATTGCAAGACATCAACAGCCGTGAATTTCTGGTGATGGCATTGCTGGCTGTGGCTGTTCTGGCCATGGGCCTTTATCCACGCCCCTTCACCGACGTGATGGACACCTCCGTGGCGGAGTTGCTCAAGCACGTGGCCCTGTCCAAGCTGAACTGACCAGACTGAACTGAGAGATTCGAGATGATTGACAACATCAGCTGGCTTGCCATTTACCCCGAGATCGTGCTGTTGGCCATGGCCTGCGTGATCATGCTTGTGGACCTGGGGGTTCACAGTCCTCGCCGTACCGGCACCTATGTGCTCACCATGCTCACGCTGGCAGTGGTTGCTGTTCTGCAGGGTGTGTACGCCAGCAGTGGAAACACGTTCTATGGTTTCGGCAACATGGTGGTCAGTGATGCGATGGGCAACTGGCTCAAGTGCTTCGCCACTGTGGCAGTGATGGTGACGCTGGTTTACGGCCGTCCTTATGCCGCCGATCGTGGAATGCTGCGCGGTGGCGAGTTGTTCACCCTGTCGATGTTGGCTTTGCTGGGCATGTTCATCATGATCTCCGGTAACAACTTCCTCGTGATTTACCTGGGCCTGGAACTGCTCACCCTGTCCAGCTACACGCTGGTGGCATTGCGTCGCGACAACGCCATGGCAACGGAAGCTGCCATGAAGTATTTTGTGCTGGGGGCCATGGCAAGCGGGTTCCTGCTTTATGGTTTGTCGATGCTTTACGGTGCCACGGGATCCCTGGATATCGGGCAAGTGTTCAAGGCCGTCAATTCTGGCCAGATCCGCCACCAGGTGCTGGTGTTTGGATTGGTCTTCGTGGTGGCAGGTCTGGCTTTCAAGCTGGGCGTGGTGCCTTTCCACATGTGGATTCCCGATGTCTATCAAGGTGCCCCCACTGCAGTCACGCTGATGATTGGTGGCGCACCCAAGCTTGCTGCGTTTGCAATCACCATTCGGCTTTTGGTGGACGGTTTGTTACCACTGGCCATCGATTGGCAGCAGATGCTGGCAGTGCTGGCCATTGGCTCGCTGCTGGTGGGTAACCTTGCAGCCATTGCCCAGACCAATCTGAAGCGCATGCTGGCTTACTCCACCATTTCTCAGATGGGTTTTGTCTTGCTGGGCCTGTTGTCGGGTGTCATCAACGGCAATGTGGATGCCG
Organism: Acidovorax defluvii; assembly: GCA_003268905.1. GTDB lineage: Bacteria > Pseudomonadota > Gammaproteobacteria > Burkholderiales > Burkholderiaceae_C > Acidovorax > Acidovorax defluvii. The sequence goes on along the minus strand of QLTU01000005.1, from coordinate 63,541 downwards.
CTGCCGTTGAGAGCGCCTACAGCTCCGCCATGTTCTACGTGGTGAGCTATGTCCTTACAACCCTGGCAGCGTTCGGCGTGATTTTGCTGCTGGCCCGTGAAGGCTTTGAGAGCGAAGAAATCGCAGATCTGGCGGGTCTCAATCAGCGCAGCCCCCTGTATGCGGGCGTGATGGCTGTCTGCCTATTCTCCATGGCCGGCATTCCACCGCTGGTGGGTTTCTATGCCAAGCTGTCTGTCTTGCAGGCCTTGGTGGCGTCCGGACAGGGGCTTTACATTGCGTTGGCGGTGTTTGCTGTCCTCATGTCGTTGATTGGCGCTTTCTACTACCTGCGCGTCGTGAAGGTCATGTATTTTGATGCCCCTCTGACGGCAACCAGCGTGTCTGCGCCCCTGGATGTTCGCGTGGTGTTGACTGTCAACGGTGCACTGGTGCTGGTGCTCGGCTTGTTGCCCGGTGGTTTGATGGCCCTGTGTGCAGATGCCATCGTGCGTGCCCTGGCCACCTGAACCCAATCAAAGTACTTCTGTGTCTCAAACTGGATCGATCTGGCTTGTCATCGTGGCCGCGTTCATCGCGGCCAACCTGCCGTTTATCAACCACCGGATGATGGTGGTCGGGCCCTTGGCCCAGACCAAGAAGGCGTTGATTGTTCGTCTTGTTGAGCTGGTGGTGCTGTACTTTCTGGTCGGCGGCATTGCCCTTCTGCTGGAACGGCGTGCCGGGCAGATTGCACCACAGGGGTGGGAGTTCTATGCCGTTACTGGAACCTTGTTTCTTACGCTGGCATTTCCGGGTTTTGTTTACCGCTATCTGCTGCGTCGCCACGATTGACCACGGTTCAAAGAGACTGCCTTCATGAAGGTGCTTGACCTGCATTGTCAGCAGGGCCACGTATTTGAGGGGTGGTTCGCCTCGGAAGAAGATTTTCAGGGGCAGCTGCGCGATTCGCTCGTGCAGTGCCCGTTGTGCGCTGACGTCCACATTTCCAAAAGACTGAGTGCGCCCAGGCTGAATCTGGGTGCTCGGCAATCCACTGCCACACCCGTCGTTGCGGATTCGTCGGTGGCAAGCAGCACTGTCGACGCGTCTGGCGCTGATCGTCAGGCGGCATGGTTGTTGCTGGCGCGCAAGATCATGGCCACCACAGAAGACGTAGGTCCACAATTTGCGCAAGAAGCCAGGCGCATCCACCGCGGAGAGGTTGAAGAGCGGGCGATTCGGGGCCAGGCGTCACCCGACGAGACCCTGCAGTTGCTCGACGAAGGCATTGCGGTTCTGCCGCTCCTGTTGCCAGAGGCAGCCAAAGAAACCTTGCAATAAGGCCACGCCGTGCGGCTGCGCTGGCCCTTTCGCATCGATCTTACTGCTGTCACTACGGAGTTCGGTCATACGGTGAATTGCAGTGCAGCAAGACGCGCATAGATACCGCCCTGCGTCAGCAGAACGGCGTGGGTACCCTGTTCGACGATGCGTCCATTTTCCAGCACCACGATCCGGTCAGCGTTTTGAACTGTGGCGAGACGGTGTGCAATCACCAGTGTCGTGCGCTGGCCGGTGTGTCGCTGCATGGCCATCTCCAGTGCGGCTTGCACCATGCGTTCGCTTTCCGCGTCGAGCGCGCTTGTGGCTTCATCCAGTAGCAGCAGGGGAGGATTTTTCAGCATCGCGCGCGCAATGGAGATGCGCTGGCGTTGTCCGCCAGAAAGGCGCACGCCCCGCTCTCCCAGAAAGGTGGAGTATCCCTCCGGCAGGGCTTCAATGAAGTCGTGGGCGAAGGCCGCCTTGGCAGCAGCGATCACCTCATCGGTCGATGCATTGGGGCACCCATACCGGATATTGTCGAAAGCAGAAGCCGAAAAGATCACGGCGTCCTGGGGCACGGTACCAATGTTGGCGCGCAACTCCTCCAGTGCCAACTGCCGGATGTCGACGCCGTTGAGAGCAATGCGGCCTTGCAACGCGCCATTGGCACGCTGGTCTACGTCGTAGAAGCGTTGGAGCAGTTGAAAAACGGTGGTTTTTCCTGCACCGCTGGCCCCGACCAGCGCTACCGTTTCTCCCGGTTGCAGGTGCAGCGTGAAGCCTTGCAATGCCGGTTGGTCGGGCCGTGACGGGTAATGAAAATCAACCGTTTCAAAGTCCACCCGGAGGCCTTGGTTTCCCGTGGGCAGCGGTTGGGGCGCCCGAGACTCTGCCACGGGGGACTCACTCGCTATCAGTTCCATCAGGCGTTCTGTCGCGCCTGCGGCGCGCAGCAGGTCGCCATAGACCTCGCCGAGCACCGCCACTGCGCCAGCCAGCAAGATGACATACACCACGGTCTGCCCCAGGTGGCCTGCTGTCATTTGTCCCTCCAGCACAGCCTGGGTTCCCCGGTAGAGGCCCCACAGCAGCAGGCCGGCGTTGGCAATGATGATGAATGCCACAAGAAAAGCGCGCGCACGTGTGCGCCGGATGGCGGTCAGGAAGGCGTTTTCGGTGGCTTTGCCAAAGCGAGCCGACTCACGCGCTTCGGCCGTGTAGCTTTGCACCACCGGAACGGCATTGAGCACCTCGGCCGCGATGGCGCTGGAGTCGGCCACGCGGTCCTGGCTGTCGCGCGAGAGGCGCCGTACGCGCCGCCCTATCCACATGCTGGGCAAAACCACCAGTACCAACACCAATAGGACAACCGCCATCACGTACGGGTTGGTCCACACCAGCATCACCAGTGCGCCCACTCCCATGACGGCGTTGCGCAGCCCCATGGAGAGTGATGAACCGACCACCGTCTGCACCAGCGTGGTGTCGGCTGTCAGTCGCGACAAAACTTCGCCGGTCTGCGTGGTTTCAAAGAACTGCGGGCTTTGCCGCAGCACATGGCTGTAGACGGCATTGCGCAGGTCAGCGGTGATTCGTTCGCCCAGCCAGCTCACCATGTAAAAGCGTGCCGCTGAAAAAATGCCGAGGGCGATGGCGACGCCAAACAGCGCCAGAAAATGCCCGCGCAGCGCCATCGTCTGGTCGCCATGGTCGGATGCCATCAGGCCTCCATCGATCAGATTGCGCAATGCCAGCGGAAACGCCAACGTGGCCCCCGCCGCCAGCACCAGAAAAATCAGCGACAGACCAATCTGGGCGCGGTAGGGCCGCAAAAAAGGAAGCAGGCCAGACAGAGAGCGCGGAGCGCCGCGCGCGCGCAGGGGAGAAGATGTTGCCATCAGGGCAGTGTAGGCTGCCCCGAAGGGTGGTGCACAGTGGGCACGCGTGCCTTTTGGGCCCTGTGCTTTTACACGGTGGTGGCAGCTCGGGTGGTGCATAGCGGCGGCCGCGGCCGGTGGTGCCGGATGCACCCCGTCCACCCGACAAAAAACGAAGCCGCAGGCGCACGCCATTTGGTGACCTGAAGCTGCGCCATCGCCCGCTTGAATGCTCCGCACGGACCATTGCGACGCCCGTTGCGCAAGCGCGTGTTGGCGCGGTGGGGTGGGCGTTCTTACGTAGGCATTTATACATAGGCATTTGTCCCAGTACCTGCGTGCCCATGCCGGGACTTACGATGCAACTCAACAAAACGCATCTTCCGAGACCTTGCGGCAAGGCTCTTTCCTCAGCATCCCCATGGAGCGATCAAGGCGCAATGAGCGACGTCATTCTTGAAACACAAAGCCTGACCAAAGAGTTCAAAGGCTTCACCGCGGTCAGCAACGTGACCCTGTCGGTGCGCCGTGGCTCCATCCACGCCCTGATTGGACCCAATGGCGCCGGCAAGACCACCTGCTTTAACCTGCTCACCAAATTTCTGGAGCCCACCTCGGGTCTGATCCGTTTTAACGGGCAGGACATCACGCGCGAAAAGCCCGCGGAGATTGCGCGCCGCGGCGTGATCCGTTCGTTCCAGATATCGGCGGTGTTTCCGCACCTGACGCTGATGGAGAACGTGCGCATTGGGCTGCAGCGCAAGCTGGGCACCGCCTTTCATTTCTGGCGCAGCGAGCGCAGCCTGCGCCAGCTCGATGCCCGCGCCATGGAGCTGCTCACCGAAGTGGGCCTGGAAGACCTGGCCGACGAACTCACGGTGAACCTGCCCTATGGCCGCAAGCGCGCCCTCGAAATCGCCACCACGCTGGCCATGGAGCCAGAGCTCATGCTGCTCGATGAACCCACGCAGGGCATGGGTCACGAGGACGTGGACCGTGTCACGCAACTCATCAAGAAGGTCTCGGCTGGCCGGACCATCCTGATGGTCGAGCACAACATGAAAGTGGTGTCCACCATTGCCGATTGCATCACCGTGCTGCAGCGTGGTGCCGTGCTGGCAGAAGGGCCTTACGCCGAAGTTTCGAATAACCCCCAAGTGATGGAAGCCTACATGGGCACGACCGACGGCCAACTGCAGGGAGCCCACTGAAATGGCCACCACTGCCTCCAACACCCCTGCGCTGGAAATCAGCCATCTGGAAGCCTGGTACGGCGAGTCGCATGTGCTGCATGGCGTGGACATCATGGTGCGGCCCGGCGAAGTCGTGACCTTGCTCGGGCGCAACGGCGCTGGTCGCACCACCACCATGCGGGCTGTCATGGGCCTCACCGGCGCCCGCAAGGGCTCTGTGAAGATCAATGGTGTGGAGACCATCCACATGCCAACGCACCGCATTGCGCACCTGGGCGTGGGCTACTGCCCTGAAGAACGGGGCATTTTCTCCAGCCTGTCGTGCGAAGAAAACCTGCTGCTTCCGCCGGTTCTCAAGACGGGCACGCAGGGCATGTCGATTGATGAAATTTATGCCATGTTCCCCAACCTGGCCGAACGCCGCCACAGCCAGGGCACGCGCCTGTCGGGCGGCGAGCAGCAGATGCTGGCCGTGGCGCGAATCCTGCGCACCGGCGCCAAGTTGCTGCTGCTCGACGAAATTTCCGAAGGCCTGGCGCCCGTCATCGTGCAGGCGCTGGCCCGCATGATCATCATGCTGCGCGAACGCGGCTACACGGTGGTCATGGTCGAGCAAAACTTCCGCTTTGCTGCGCCGCTGGCTGACCGTTTTTATGTGATGGAGCATGGCCGCATCGTCGAAAAATTCGGCGCCAGCGAGCTCGAAGAAAAGATGCCGGTGCTCACCGACCTTCTCGGCGTCTGACCGGTCAGGCCGCCACCTCCCGTGTTTTTGCAATCCCCCTCACCACAACAGGAGACACTCATGAAATACAAACTCAAAGCACTGGCATTGATGCTGGGCGCAGCCGGTCTGGCCACTTCGGCCGTCCAGGCGCAGGAAAAGGTCAAGATCGGCTTCATCACCGACATGTCCAGCCTGTATTCGGACGTCGAAGGCAAGGGCGGCGCCACCGCCATCCAGATGGCCATCGATGACTTCGGTGGCAAGGTGCTGGGGCAGCCGATCGAGTTGCTCACGGCCGACCACCAGAACAAGGCCGATATCGCCGCCTCCAAAGCCCGTGAATGGATCGATACGCAAGGCGTGACGATGGTGTTCGGTGGCACCAATTCCGGCACCGCACTGGCGACTGCCAAAGTGGCCCAGGAAAAGAAGCGCGTCTATTTCAACAACGGCGCCGGCAGCTCTGCATTGACCAATGAGCAATGCACTCCTTACACCGTGCATTACGCCTACGACACGGTCGCGCTGGCCAAGGGCACGGGCGGTGCCGTGGTGGACAGCGGCGGCAAGAGCTGGTTCTTCCTGACCGCCGACTACGCGTTCGGTCATTCGCTGGAAAACGACACCTCCGCAGTGGTCAAGGCCAAGGGCGGCACCGTGGCGGGTGCCGTGCGCCACCCGCTCAACGCATCCGACTTCTCCTCGTTCCTGCTTCAGGCACAAAACTCCAAAGCTCAGATCCTGGGGCTGGCCAACGCGGGCGGCGACACCATCAACGCCATCAAGGCCGCCAAGGAATTTGGCATCAATAAGACCATGAAGACCGCGGGTCTGCTGGTTTTCCTGAGCGACATCCACAGCCTGGGCCTCAAGAACACCGAAGGCCTGCTGCACACCACGAGCTGGTACTGGGACAAGGACGACGATTCGCGCAAATTTGCCAACCAGTACTTTGCCAAGATGAAACGCATGCCTACCGACGTGCAGGCGGCTGACTACTCTGCCACGATGACCTACCTGAAGGCGGTTGCTGCCGTCAAGAGCACGGATGCCGACAAGGTCATGGAATACCTGAAGAAGACGCCCATCAATGACTTCTACGCCAAGGGTGGTGTGATTCGCCCGGACGGCCGCATGGTTCACGAGATGTACCTGGTACAGGTGAAGTCGCTGGCTGAATCCAAGAAGCCCTGGGACTACCTGAACATCGTCAAGAAGATCCCGGGCGACCAGGTGTTCACCGCCAAGGCCGACAGCAAGTGCGCGCTCTGGAAATAACCCTTTAACCTGAACTCTCCCCACCTGCCGTCTGCCATGGAAATTTTTGGTGTCTCATTGCCGGGTCTATTGAGTCAGCTCCTGTTGGGGCTGGTCAATGGCTCGTTTTACGCAATCCTCAGCCTTGGGCTGGCCGTGATTTTCGGCCTGCTCAACGTCATCAACTTTGCGCACGGTGCGCTGTTCATGATGGGGGCCGTGATTACCTGGATGGCCATGAACTACTTTGGCATCAACTACTGGTTGATGCTGGTGCTGGCGCCGCTCGTGGTGGGGGTGTTCGGGGTTTTGATCGAGCGGCTGCTGCTGCGCTGGATCTACAAGCTGGACCATCTTTATGGCCTGCTGCTCACACTGGGCCTGACGCTGCTGATCGAGGGCATCTTTCGCTCGATCTATGGCGTATCGGGCCTGGGTTACGACACGCCTGAGTTGCTCGAAGGTGCCACCAGTCTGGGCTTCATGATCATGCCCAACTACCGTGCCTGGGTGGTTGTGGCTTCCATCACGGTGTGCATTGCCACGTGGTATGTGATCGAAAAGACCAAGTTGGGCGCCTACCTGCGTGCGGGCACCGAGAACCCGCGCCTGGTGGAGGCGTTTGGCGTCAACGTGCCGCTGATGATCACGCTGACCTATGCGTTTGGTGCCGGTTTGGCGGCCTTTGCCGGTGTGCTGGCAGCGCCGGTGTACCAGGTGTCTCCGCTGATGGGGCAAAACCTCATCATCGTGGTGTTTGCCGTGGTCGTGATCGGTGGCATGGGCTCCATCATGGGCTCCATCCTGACCGGGCTGGGCCTGGGCATCGTCGAAGGATTCACCAAGGTGTTCTATCCCGAAGCATCCTCGACCGTGGTGTTTGTCATCATGGTCATCGTTCTCCTGATTCGCCCCGCCGGCCTGTTCGGCAAAGAAAAATAAGGGGCTGTTCACATGAATTCCAAGAACCTTACCGCTATTGGCTACGGCCTGTTGTTCATCGGCCTGCTGGTGGCGCCGTTGCTGGGCGCCTACCCGGTGTTCGTGATGAAGCTGATGTGCTTCGCGCTGTTTGCCTCCGCCTTCAACCTGCTGCTTGGCTACACCGGCATGCTGTCTTTTGGCCATGCTGCCTTTTTGGGGGGCTCGGCCTATGTGGCAGGCCAGTCCATGAAGGTGTGGGGCTTTACCCCCGAAATCGGCCTGCTGCTGGGCACGGCCAGCGGCGCGTTGCTGGGCCTGGTGGTGGGTTTCTTTGCCATTCGCCGCACAGGCATCTACTCCACGATGATCACGCTGGCGCTGGCGCAGATGCTGTTCTTCATCTGCCTGCAGATGCCCTTTACCGGTGGTGAAGACGGGCTGCAAGGCGTGCCACGCGGCAAGCTGTTTGGCGTGTTGGATCTGCAAAATGACCTGGCCATGTACTACGTGGTGCTGGTCGTGGTGGTGGCGGCGTTTTTGCTGATCGTGCGCACCGTGCACTCGCCCTATGGTCAGGTGCTCAAGGCCATCAAGGAAAACGAGCCGCGTGCCATTTCGCTGGGCTACGACACCAACCGCTTCAAGCTGCTGGCGTTTGTGCTGTCGGCTGCGCTGTCGGGGCTGGCAGGCTCGCTCAAAACCCTGGTGCTGGGGTTTGCCACGCTCAGCGATGTGCACTGGTCGGCATCGGGCCACGTCGTGCTGATGACGCTGGTGGGTGGCCTTGGCACGCTGTCGGGGCCGTTGGTGGGCTCGGCCGTGGTGGTGTTGCTGGAGAACAAGCTGGGTGAAATCGGCAGCTTCCTGGCCACGCTGACCAGCGTGGAATGGTTCAACACGCTGGGTGAGTCGGTCACCATGGTGACGGGCCTGATTTTTGTGATCTGCGTGCTGGCATTCCGCCGCGGCATCATGGGTGAAATCATTGCCCGGCTGGTTCGCCGCAAGGCGGGCAACAAGGGCTGAGTTTCCCGTTTTCTTGCGGGCTTTGTGAAGGCCGCTGCGTCACAAGCGCAGCGGCTTTTTGTATCCCGTCATTTCCAGATAGCCCCGGCCAACGGCTTCGCCTGCGCCATTGCGCAACTCCGACAGGCCTTCCCAGTAAATCGCCCCGGTAGAGCTGCTGCTGTCGAGCTCCTGGTCGTCCAGCAGCGCACGCACACCAAACTGGCCAGCGGGGGTTGTCACCAGCCATTGCACCGGGTAGCGGGCGCCGCTCAAGGGGCTGCTCCAGTGGCGTTCTGCGGCAAACACCACGGTGTTGTTGGCAAACACCTGGGTCTCCTGGCGCACCGGGCGGAACGAGCCACCCGTCCACAGCGTTGAGCCATCGGCGCGCCGCAAGCGAAACGCCGTGAGCGCGCTGCCGTCGTAGAGGTTCATGCCTATCCAGTCCCAGCCCACGGCGTCGGGGTGCATCAGCGCATCGCTCCATTCATGGTCCAGCCAGGCGCGGTTGGTGCCGTTGTCGGTGGTGCTGCTTTCAATGACCATACGGCGCCCGTTCAGCACAATGGCGCCGCTCACGGCCAGCTGTGGCTGGCTGTAGTAATAGCTGGCCTGGGCAGCCTCAGGGCCTTTGCGGGACAGGCCCTGCCGGCCCTGCAGCAGTGGCGGCTGGGCCGTGTCGCAGCGCAAGTCGAGCCCGAAGCCGTCGCCCTCGACCCGTGCGAGATAGCGGCTGCCGCTGGTGATGGGGCTTTGTCCAGCGCTGCCGGGCGCTGCACGCGGGGTGCCGTCGGGCAGGGCGGTTCTGGCAAGCGACCAGTCGCGCAGCTTGACGGCCGTGTCGGACTCGCTGGCCTGCGCCACGCCAAAGCCCGCGCGGGCTATGCGCTGGTCGTGGTGCAAGCGCTGGCCCTGGATGTCGGTCAGTGCCGCGTGGGCGAACAGCAGCTGCCTGGCCGCAAAGGCCGACTGCATGTCTTGCGTGGCATCCACCCGCGAGCGGAAAAACGTCACCTGAAACCCCCACAGCCTGCCCTCGGCCTGCACATGGCCCGTGAGGTACCACCATTCGGTGTGCAGATCCGGGTGGCTGCCATGGTCGCGCGGAAATTGAAGGGCTCGCGCGGGCAGCGCCAGCGCATTGGCCGTGCCCGCCCCCAGGGTCAGCGCCAGCCATTGGCGGCGCGTGCACAGGGCAAAGCGCCCGGGCGGCGGTGTGAGGAGCACGGGCAGTTGCGCGACGGGCATGTCAGGCTTGACTGGCATACCGGCGCTGGTGGGGCGGGGTGCCGTGGCCAGCGCCGCAGGCCCCGCCGTGGGGTTCAAAAAATGGGGGCTGCGCGGTCATGGCGTGAATTGTCTTTCAATGCTTGCGGGCCGGTTGTGGGGTTTAGCGGGCATCCGGCCGGACCTACCAGTCTTCCTTGACGGCCAGCACCGCATCCTGTCCGGCTGCCGCCCGGCCCGCCAGCCAGGCCGTGAGGGTGCCTGAGGCCACCACCACGGCGCACAGTGCCAGCAGGCGGGCTGCGGGTATGCGCAAGTCCATGGTCCAGTGAAAGCTTTGCGGGTTGACCACGTGCACCAGCACAAATGCCACGGCCAGGCCCAGCAGCACCCCCACGGCTGCGCCCACGCCGGTCCATGCCGCGCCTTCGCCGGCTACCACGGCCAGAATCTGGCGGCGTGTGAGGCCCAGGTGGGCCAGCAAACCGAACTCCTTGCGCCGTGCCAGCACTTGCGCGCTGAAGCTGGCCGCAACACCAAACAGGCCAATGCCAATGGCCACCGCCTGCAGCCAGTAGGTGACGGCAAAGCTGCGGTCGAAGATGCGCAGCGAGCGCTCGCGGATGGCACCGGACGAGACGAATTCCAGCCCTGCTGCGCCTGCCTCCGTGGGGGCCTCTGTGCCAGCATCGGGCCCGACCAGCGCGCGGATCGCCTGCTGCAACTGCGCCAGGTCGGTGCCGTCGCGCGGCCACAGTGCCAGATCGCTGGCGCGTGTGTCGCCCGTCAGGCGCAGGTAGTCGGCCCGGTCCATGGCCACGGTGCCCGACTGGCGGGCATAGTCGCGCCATACGCCTGCTATAAAAAATAGAGCTGCTTGCGCTCGCCCATCATGCTTCAGAGGGCTAAAAGACCTTGAAAGTGCGGGCCACTCCATGCCGGGCTGCAGGCCATACAGGTCCACCACCGCCTCGCTGATGTAAACCCCCATGCGGCCTTCCGGCACGGGCAGCGCCGCAGCCACCAGCGGCAGCGCGCGCGCGGGGTCGCTGCCCAGCGGGCGACTCATCAGCGTGAGGGCGGGGCGTGCGGCGTCCAGTTGCAGGGGGCCGATGCGCAGCGGTTGCACGCGGTCCACGCCGGGCAACTGCGCCACGGCTTCGTCGAACCCCGGCGGCAGCAGGGCCGATTCGCCCCCTGCCGCACTCAGGGCCGAGCGCACATACAGCGGAGATGGCAGCACCGCATCGAGCCATTGGGTGACCGAGCCGCGAAAGCTGGCCACCATCACCGTCAGCGCCACGGCCAGGCTCAAGCTGGCCACTACGCCGCCCACCGCAATGGCGGCCGTGCCGCGCATCCGGCGCGCGCGCTCCAGGGGCAGCATCAGCAGCAGATGGCTGGCCGCCAACGGGCGCAGGCGGTGCAACAGCCAGGCCATGCCCCAGGGCAGCAGCGCAATGCCGCCCACCAGCAGCAAGCCAATTGCGACGTAGGCGGCCAATGCAATGCCAAATATGGGTGGAGCGCTTGCCAGTAAAGCGCCAGCAGCTATCAAAATGATACCCGTAGTAGCGCCTGCCCCTGGGCCAGCCGTGGCGCCCAGACCCTTGAGCGTTTGCGCCGGCGGCAGATTGCGGGCGGCACGCGCGGGCCACCAGCCCCCCACCAGCGCGGCGACAACACCCAGTGCGCCGTAGAGCAGCGCAGCCGGGCCGCTCCAGTGCAGCGCCGGTTGCACGCCGGCAAAGTAGCCACCCCCCAGGTCGCCCCCCAGCAGTTGCAGCGCGGTGGCCGCCAGCGCCGTGCCCAGCGCAATGCCGGCGGCACTGCCCACCAGCCCCAGCAGGGCCGACTCGGCCAGCACCAGCGCCAGGCGTTGGCGCGGCGTGGCGCCCAGCACCGCCAGCAACGCAAACTGGGGCGCGCGCTGCGCCACGCTGAGCGCCAGCACCGAAAACACCAGAAATGCCCCCGTGAACAGCGCCACCAGCGCCAGCACCGTCAGGTTGACGCGGTAGGCGCGCGACAGGTTGCCGATGCGCTGCACGGCATCGCCAGGCTCGGCCAGCACGGCGTTGGCGGGCCAGCCCGGCAGGGATGGCAGCGCCTGCGCAAATGCCGTGCGGTCGGCGCCCGGTTGCAGTTGCAGATCAATGCGGGTGAGGCGACCCCCTTGCCCCCACAGGTCCTGCGCCGCGCCGATGTCCATCACGGCCAGGGGCGCGCCACCCGCTGCCACGGTGCCCGCCATGCGCACCGTGTGCGATCCGTGCGGGCCGGCCTGCAGCTGCAGCTGTGCCGGGCCACTGCCATCTATCGCCAGGCCCAGGGCCTGCAAGGCCGCCGCGTTGAGAAACACCGTGGCCGGCGCCAGCATGGCCAGCCGCTCGCTGGTGGCAAAGGCGCGGGGCATGAGTGCGGGCGCCACGGCAGGCAGCAGCAGCGCATCGGCCCCCACCACCCGCAGCACCACGCGGGTGGGTGCGGGCGCGGGTGCCACCGCTGGTGCGGTGGCTGGTGGCGTGGCGGGCTGTGTGGTCGGTGGGGCATCCACCTGGGCCATGGTGGACAGCTCCAGCCAGGGGCTGGCACGCGCCACCTGCGGGTGGTTGGCCAGCTGCGCATAAAGCGCTTCGGGCAACGGGCCCTGCATGGCGCGCAGCTCCAGATCGGGCTGGCCGTTCACGGCGCGCACGGCCTGCGAAAACTCATCGAGGGCCGAGGTGTTGATCACATGCACGGCAAAGGCCAGCGCTACGCCCAGCATCACGGCGGCCACTGCGGCGGCGCTGCGCCAGGGATGGTGGCGCAGCTCTTGCCAGGAGAAGGTGCGAAGCAGTGCAAGCATGACCCGATTGTGACGGCCCAGCACAGACACGGCAGGCCATTGAGACAGATCAAACGCAACCGCAGCGGCTCTTGAAATCGGGCAAGGCTGTTCGTATGTTGGACTTGGGGCTGGTGCTCTTCCTTGCCGGCCCGGTTGTCCAACCCTTACGTTCAGGAGCTTCACCATGAATTCTCTGGTTACACGTGGCAGTTTGTTCGATGACTTCTTCAAGGACATCGCCCCCGGCTTTTATGTGCGTCCACTGCATGGCGACGGTGTACCGACGCCCTCGCAGATCAAGGTGGATGTGAAGGAAACCGATGGCGGCTACACCGTGCAGGCCGAAGTGCCCGGTGTGCCCAAGGAGGACATTCATGTCTCGATCGACGGCAATGTGGTCAGCCTGCGCGCCGAGGTGCGCCAGCATGACCAGAAGACAGAGGGCGAGAAGGTGCTGCGTGCCGAGCGCTATTTCGGCTCGGTGGCGCGCAGTTTTCAGTTGCCCGTCGATGTGGATGCCGCGCAGGCCAAGGCCAAATACGACAACGGCGTGCTGACGCTCACGCTGCCCAAAAAGCAGGGCGGCAACGCGCAGCGGCTCTCCATCGAATAAGTGGGGGCCGGCGACTGTCTGTCGCTCGGCATGGCTGGTGCCGTGCTCAGTTGGCGATACCGTCGGCTGTGAGGCGCAGCACCCGGTCGGCGCGCGCGGCGGCGGCGTCGGAGTGCGTGACCAGCACCAGCGAAGCATCGTGTTCGCGCGTCTGCGCGAGCAGCAGGTCCATCACACGCGCGGCCGTTCCGGGGTCCAGGTTGCCGGTGGGTTCATCGGCCAGCAGCAACCCGGGGCGGTGCACCAAGGCGCGCGCAATGGCCACGCGCTGCAGTTGGCCACCGCTCAGTTGCTGGGGCAGGCGCTCGCCCAGGTCGGCCAGGCCCACGGCTGCCAGCATGTGCTGCACCCGATCGGGTTCGGTGCGGCCCAGCAGCATGAGCGGCAAGGCTACGTTCTGCGCCACGCTGAGGTGGGGCAGCACATGAAAGGCCTGAAACACAAACCCCACATGGGCGCGCCGCCACAGGGCGCGCTGCGTTTCATCCAGCGGCGCCAAGTCGGTGTCGCCATGCACGATGCGCCCCGCATCCCAGTGGTCCAGCCCCGCCAGGCAGTTGAGCAGGGTGGATTTGCCCACGCCCGAGTCGCCCACGATGGCCACAAACTCCCCCGGCTGCACCGTGAATTGCACGTTGGCAAACACCGGCGTGCCGCCGTAGTGTTTGGCCAGATCCTCAACGTGCAGCACGCTGCTCATGGCGCGGCGTGCTCCGTGCGCTCCAGGCGGTGCAGCACGGCCTGCACCAGGCGGGCGGTGGCATCGGGCTGGTCGCAGGCAATGGTGTGGCGGTGCGGCATGCTGCGCAGCCAGGTGATCTGGCGCTTGGCCAACTGGCGGGTGGCGGCAATGCCGCGCTCGCGCAGCCCGGCCAGGTCCAGCGGTGCTTCGGGGCCGGCCGCTGCCTGGGCATCGAGCGCTTCCCAGGCCTGGCGGTAGCCCACGCAGCGCATCGACGGCAGGTCGGGGTGCAAGTCGCCGCGCGCACGCAACTGGCGCACTTCGTCCACAAAGCCTTCCGCCAGCATGGCGTCAAAGCGCCGTGCAATGCGCTCGTGCAGCCAGGCGCGGTCTTCGGGTTCCAAAGAAAAAATGGCAGTAGCGCTTATGGAGTCTGCGCTAGTAGCTCTCTTTTTTGTAGTGTGAAAGTGGGAGATGGGTTGGCCCGAAACATGCCACACCTCCAGCGCACGCTGGATGCGCTGGCTGTCGGCGGGCGCCAGTCGGGCGGCGGTGACGGGGTCCACGCGGGCCAGTTCGGCGTGCAGGGCAGGCCAGCCTTGTTCGGCGGCCTGGGCCTCCAGCCGCGCACGCACGGCAGGGTCGGCGGGGGGCATCTCGTCGATGCCGCCCTCCAGCGCCTTGAAATACAGCATGGTGCCGCCCACCAGCAGCGGCAGGGCGCCGCGCGCGCGGATTTCTGCGATGAGTCGCTCCGCGTCCTGCACGAACTCGGCGGCGCTGTAGGCCTGCAGCGGGTCGCGGATGTCGATCAGGTGGTGCGGCACGGCGGCCAGCTCGGCGCGCGTGGGCTTGGCAGTGCCAATGTCCATGCCCCGGTACACCAGGGCCGAATCGACGCTGATGATCTCTACCGGCAGGCGCGGTGCCAGCACAGCCGCCAGCGCCAGCGCGCCGGCCGTTTTGCCCGAGGCCGTGGGCCCGGCAATGGCGATGGTGGGCAGTGGTGTGGTCATGCCTTGGCCGGCTCCCCGAATTTCTGCACCAGTGTCCAGGCGGCCAGGGCGGCGCACACGCCCCAGAACCACACGCCCAAGGCGAGCGGCAGCACCGTGCCGTCCATGCGCTGGCCCAGCCATTGGCCCACACCAAACGCCACCAGCATCATGACAAAGCCGTTCAGTGCGGCGGCCGTGCCGGCGGCATGCGGAAAGGGGCCCACGGCGCCGCTCTGGCTGCAGGGCATGTGGATGCCATGCGCGATCTGGTAGAGCAGAAACGGCAGGGCATAGGCCCAGCCGTTTTGTACGCCAGCAAGCGCGAATACACCCATCAGCGTGCCCCCTGCGGCGCTGAGCAGGCCCGCCAGCGCGATGCTGCGGCGCAGCCCCCAGCGCACCAGCAGGCGCCGGCACAGCACCGTGCCGGTGATGTACATCGCTGCGTTGCACGACAGCAGCAGCCCATAGGCCGTGGGGCTCCAGTCCAGCACCTGGATGAAGGTGAACGACGAGGCCGCCAGGTACGTGAACAGGCCCGCATAGGTGAAGGTCGTGGTGGCCGAGTAGGCCAAAAAGCTTGGGTGGCGCAGGATCTGCACCCAGGTGCGCGCCAGGTGCGCAGGGCGCAGGGCCTGCGGGTTGGGGCGGGCCAGGGTTTCTTCAAAACGCAGCAGGACGAGCAGCAGCGCCATGGCGCCAAAGCAGCAGAGCGCCACCATCGTGGCGCGCCAGCCCAGGTGCCCGGCCAGCAGGCCGCCCAGCGGCGGGCTCAGGCACGCAATGATGCCCAGGCCCGTGAGGGCGCGCGACATGGCGTGGGCCCCTTGCACCGGGGCATACAGGTCGCGCACTACGGCGCGCGCACCCATCACGCCGGCGCCCATGGCAGCGCCCTGTACGGTGCGCCAGAAGATCAGCGCTTCCATGGACTGCGCCAGCGCGCAGCCCAGCGCGGCCAGCACATAGGCCACCAGCCCCGCTAGCAGGATGGGGCGGCGCCCCCAGCGGTCCGACAGCGGCCCCCATACCAGTTGCGAGCAGCCAAACGCCAACAGCAACGCCGTGAGCGTGAGTTGCGATTGCGCCATGCTGGCCAGCAGTTGTGCCTTGAGCGTGGGCAGCGCGGGCAGATAAAGATCGGTGGTGACCGGCTGCAGGCCCAGCAGCAGTGCCAGCAGGCCAATGACCAGCCAGGCTGGCATGGCCGCAGCACCCGTGTGTGCCGGGGCGTTGGAAGCGTCAGACATGCGCTGGAGGGTAGCAGATGCCGGCAGCAGTCAAAGCCTTGCCAGGCCCCGGGCACAACCCGTGTTGGAGGCCGCTCAAGACAGGCGGGACGCCGACTGCAGGGGCGTGGACGTGTCGATGGACAGTTCCCCCGCATCCGATGCGCTCACGCCGGCTGCCAGCCGCACACGCAGGGCCAGATCGGTGCGGGAATCGGCATTGTGCAGGGCTTCCTCCAGCGAAATCCGGCCCTCGGTGTAGAGCGCGTACAGCGCCTGGTCGAAGGTGCACATGCCCAGTTCGGTGCTGCGCCCCATGGTCTCCTTGATGCCCGAAAACTCGCCCTTGGCGATCAGGTCGGCGATATAGGGCGAATTGAGCATCACCTCGACGGCCGGCACCAGCTTTTCGTGCAGGCCCGGAATGAGCCGCTGCGACACCACGCCCGCGAGGTTCAGGCTCAGGTCGATGAGCAACTGGTGGTGTGCGTCTTCGGGGAAGAAGTTGATGACCCGTTCCATCGCCTGGTTGGCATTGTTGGCGTGCAACGTGGACAGGCACAGGTGGCCGGTCTCTGCGTAGGAAATGGCCTGTTTCATGGTCTGGCGGTCGCGGATCTCGCCGATCATGATCACGTCGGGCGCCTCGCGCAGCGCGTTCTTGAGCGCATCTTCATACGACAGGGTGTCGATGCCGACTTCGCGCTGGTCCACCACCGAGCGCTTGTGGGCATGCAAAAACTCCAGCGGGTCCTCGATGGTGAGAATGTGCCCCGTCACGTTTTCATTGCGGTAGTTGATCATCGAGGCCAGCGTGGTGGACTTGCCCGAGCCGGTGGCCCCGGTCACCAGTACCAGCCCGCGCTTGAGCAGCACGAGTTTTTCAAGGATCGGCGGCAGGCCCAGCGCGGCCAGCGGCGGAATCTTGTTCTTGATGTAGCGAATCACCATGCCGGTTTCGCCACGCTGCACGAACACATTCACCCGAAAGCGCCCCAGGTTTTCAGCCGAGATGGACAGGTTCATCTCCATCCTGGCCTCGAACTCGCTGATCTGCTTTTCGTTCATGACCGAATAGGCCAGCTGCTTGACCCGGCCGGGTTGCAGTGCGGGCATTTTCAGGGGGTGGGTGACGCCTTCGATCTTGAGGTTGACGGGCGCGCCCACGCTGAAGAATAGGTCGGAGCCACCCTTCTCGACCATGGCGTTCAGAAAGCTGAATATTTCCACTGTGAATCCCGTGACTTGTGGCAATTTGTATCAAGCATCAAGCATAGCCTGCAAGCTGCCGCAGCCAAAAAAAAGGGGCCGAAGCCCCTTGATGCTGGTGCGCGAATGCGCGTGGGTGGCTTACACCACACCCTGTGCCAGCATGGCGTCGGCCACCTTCACAAAGCCGGCGATGTTGGCGCCGTCGATGTAGCTGATGGAGCCATCGGCGCGCTGGCCATACTTCAGGCAGGCGGCATGGATGCCTTGCATGATTTGCAGCAGGCGGGCGTCCACTTCTTCGGCGGGCCACGACAGGCGGGCAGCGTTCTGGCTCATTTCCAGGCCCGAGGTGGCCACGCCACCGGCATTCGATGCCTTGCCGGGCGCGTACAGCACGCCAGCGGCTTCAAACGCTTTGGCGGCTTCGATGGTGGAGGGCATGTTGGCGCCTTCTGCCACGCACAGCACGCCGTTCTTGATCAACGTGGCGGCATCGTCGGCGTTGAGTTCGTTTTGCGTGGCGCAAGGCAGGGCCACGTCCACGGGGATATGCCATGGCGTCTTGCCGGCCTGGAACTCGGCACCCACCAGCTGGGCATAGTCGTTGACACGGCCGTACTTGTGGTTCTTCACTTCCATCAGGATGGCCAGCTTTTCGGCCGTGAAACCGTCCTTGTCGTACACCGTGCCGCTGGAGTCGGACACCGACACCACCTTGGCACCCAGGGCCATGGCCTTTTCCACGGCGTACTGCGCCACGTTGCCCGAGCCGGACACCGACACCGTTTTGCCGTCGAACGACTGGCCACGGGTCTTGAGCATCTCCTGCGCAAAATACACCGTGCCGTAGCCGGTGGCCTCAGGGCGGATCAGCGAGCCGCCAAACGACAGGCCCTTGCCCGTGAACACGCAGTCGGCGCGGTTGCTGAGCTTCTTGTACATGCCGGCCATGTAGCCCACTTCGCGGCCGCCCACGCCGATGTCACCGGCCGGCACGTCGGTGTCGGCGCCGACATGGCGGAACAGTTCCGACACGAAAGCCTGGCAAAAACGCATCACTTCGCCGGGGCTCTTGGCCTTGGGGTCGAAATCAGAGCCGCCCTTGCCGCCACCCATGGGCAGCGTGGTCAGCGCGTTCTTGAAAGTTTGTTCGAACCCCAGGAACTTCAGCACCGACAGGTTGACCGAGGGATGAAAGCGCAGGCCGCCCTTGTAGGGGCCAATGGCCATGCTGTGCTGGATGCGGTAGCCGCGGTTGACCTGCACGCTGCCGTGGTCGTCCACCCACGACACGCGGAACATCAAGGTGCGCTCTGGCTCCACGAGCCGCTCCAGCAGGCCGTGCTCGGCATAGCGGGGGTGCTTTTCGATGAAGGGCCACAGGCTTTCCATGACTTCGGTGACAGCCTGCAGAAATTCAGGTTGACCAGGGTTGCGCTGCGCGACCTGCGCAAGGAAGCTGTCTACGGAGTCGTACTTCATGGAAAAGGGCTTTCTGTGCAAAAAACGAAGAATGCGGCGTTGCAGCATCGGATTATGTCAAAAACACATGCGCTCATGCATGGCAGCGCACGGTGTTGGGGCATTGCTTGCGTGTGTTGCCAGTTTTTGGTGCGTTCTGATGGTCGATTTTGGTGCGTGTACGTCAGGCGTTTGTCTCCATGCCGTACCACAGCGGTCCGCTTCAACAACCTACGAGAGGGCTGGACGACATGCATCAACAACAAGCCGCAAATGCCGCCGTTCTGCTGCCGCCAGTGGCCGCCGCGCTGGTGGCGTGCAGCGGCAGCGGTGAGTCGAATGACCCCACGCTCAGCGGCGACGGGCCGTTGGTGATCGGCCACCCACCACGTCAATCTGGGCCTGAAGCTGGAAGACAGGCGGCTGACCATCCTGGTCAGGTAGGGCATCACCACGAAGACGTCACCGGTCTTATGACTTGGCCGTGGCGGGCGATGCACGCACCTTTGCCAGCCTGCTCACCCCCGCGGGGCTGAAGGAAGTGAAGACCTATGCCGACGGCGTAGGCCCATGGAAGCCACATCTCATCCCTTCCAGGCAGGTGGACGCCAACCACGATGGCAAGCCGGAAGACCTCAATGGTGACGGCAAGATCGACGAACGCGACCGCGTGATGATGGCGCCCACAGAGGTGGTGAAGAACGCCCACGCCGCCGGCCTGTTCGTGCATGCCTACACCTTCCGCAGCGAGGCCAAGCGCCTGGCATCGGATTTCAAGGGTGACCCCAAGGCCGAATACCAGCTGTTCTACCAGCTGGGCGTGGATGGCGTATTTAGCGACTTTGCGGACCACGCCGTCGCGGCACGCAACCGTTGATCAGGTCGTTGTCCGATTGTCCGCAGGGCTGAGCGCAGCCGTGCGCCGCTGGATTGCTATGAAAATAAAAGCATTCAGTGCTTATGAATAAAGCGCCTGCTGCGGTTTGTTCACAAAAATAACGTCCACCTGACTCGCCGCAGGTGCCCGTCAGCATCGGGGCGGTTGTGACATGGTCGCCCGCTTGCCGATGGCATGCGGGCGATGTCAGTGTCCGTGGGCACCGGGCGCCCTCCAGAGGCTGTGCGAATCCAGCAGCAGCCGGGCATGGGACTGCATTTCATCCAGCGCTGCCGAATCGGCGGCCAGTTGGGCTTCGAGTGCGTTGCGCCGTGCCAGCAGCAGATCCGCCAGCGGGCTCTCGCCCAGCGTGTAGGCGCGTGCCTGCAGCTGGGCGCTGCGCTCGATTTGCCGCTGTGCGCGTTGCAGTTGCACCCGAGTGTGGCGGGTCTGCTCCAGTTCACTGGCGGTGCGCCAGGCTTCGGCTTCTATGCGCACCCGCTTTTGCGCCAGCTCCTGTTCGGCCATTTCGGCCTGTGCCAGTGCTGCCTGTGCATCGGCCCTGCGCCCGGCGCTGCCCAGGGGGATCGACACGTAAACGCCCAGCACGCGCTCCTGCCCGCCGCGCTCGCGGCTGGCCCGCACGCCTACGGTGGGGTCGCCATGCCGTTCCAGCGCGGTGCGTTGTGCCTGCTGGCGGGCCTGTTGCGCTTTGGCCTGTGCCAGTTCCAGCTCGTGGTTGTCGTCCAGAATTTTGGAGGCCCACTCGGCGGCCGTGAAATCTGCGGCGGCCGAGGTGGTCGTCCCGGCTGGGCTGCCGGTGGGGGCCATGTCCACGGGTTTTGACAGGCCCGGGTACAGGCGCTCCAGTGTCTGCAGCCGCACCTGCAGTTGCCCTTGCGCCCGTGCAGCCAGGGCGTCTATCCGGGCGGCTTCGGCCTGGGCTGCCAGCAGCTCCAGTGTGGCGGCCTCGCCAGCCGCCACGCGCCGCTCGGTACTGGCCATTTGCTGGGTGACCAGCCGGGCCTGGTCCTGAAGTACGGAGGCGGTGCGCATGTCGCGCAGAGCATCAAACCATGCCGCCATCAGGCCGCGCGCGGCCTCGTGCCAGGCGTCGGCCAGGGCTAGCTCGCCCAACTGGATTTCGGTGGCGCCCAGTTGCCGGTCTGCGGCGGCCTTGGCGGGCCAGCGTAGCCCAGTCTCCAGGGCCACATCGGCTTCGGAAAAACTGGGGCCCTGGCGTTCGGTGCGCCGGTTGGTGCCCGCCTTGGCCACCCAGTCGTGGGGCCCCGCTTCCAGGCGCTGGTTTCGCGCCTGGGCCAGGGGAACGCCCGCGCTGGCCACGCGCACCTGAGGCAGTTGCGATAGCACCTGCATCACCGTCTCTGCGGGTGGCAGCACGGGCGGCAGGGTGAGCGCGGGAGGCGTCTGGGCCATCGCCACGCTCAGCCCTGCGGCGCCGGCCCAGGCCAGGCACACCGCCGCAGCGGTGCGCCGCAGCATGGCGAGCGGGGAACGAGGTTGCAATCGCGTCATGGCAGGTCTCCAAATCTTCCAAAAGTCAATAACGGAACCACCCAGTAGGCGACCTGGGGGCTGGGCAATGCCGCCCGCAGGGTGTCGATCAGGGGCTGTACCTGGGCCTGCTCCATGGCCACTTGCACCAACACGCGGCGGGCACGGCCCTGCACCTGTTCCATGGTCGATGCCAGCTCCACATGCCGGCCGATGCCTTGCCCGGGCACGACCGTGAAACCGGGTGCCAGTGTGGGCAGCGACAGGAGTGCGTCGAGGATCTCCTCTTCGAGGGCCTTGGGCACGGCCAATGTGAGCAGGCAATCGGGCGTACTGCGGGATGGCGGGGTGGGAGTGAGGGTAGGCGTATTCATGAGGCCAGCTGGGGTTGGGGGGCCGAGAAACGGCGGTACAGAATGGGCAGCAGCACCAGCGTGAGCAGTGTGGAGCTGACGAGCCCGCCAATCACCACAATCGCCAGCGGGCGCTGGATCTCCGAGCCCGGACCGGTGGCTAGCAGCAGCGGAATCAGCCCTAGGGCCGTGATGCTGGCCGTCATGAGCACCGGGCGCAGGCGGCGCAGAGCGCCCTGGCGCACTACTTCCTGGATGGGCATGCCGCGTGCCGACAGCTGGTTGAAGCAAGTCACCATCACCAGTCCGTTGAGCACGGCGATACCCATCAGCGCAATGAAGCCCACCGATGCCGGCACCGACAGGTATTCACCCGAAATGACCAGCGCCACGACGCCGCCCACCAAAGCGAGCGGGATATTGGCAAACACCAGCACGGCCTGGCGCAGGCTGCCCAGTGTGGCAAACAGCACGCCCACAATCAGGGCCAGTGCCACGGGCACCACCAGCCCCAGGCGGGCAGCAGCGCGCTGCTGGTTTTCGAACTGGCCGCCCCAGGTGATGCGGTAGCCCGCAGGCAGGGGCACCTTCTGGGCCACGGCTGCCTGGGCATCGGCCACGAAACCCACCAGATCCCGGCCCCGCACATTGGCGCGCACGACCGACATGCGTGACGACTGCTCGCGCTCAATCTTGACCGGGCCATCGGTCACCTCCAGCCGGGCCAGCTGGCTCAGCGCCACGGCCTGTCCATCGGGCGTCGGAAGGCGCAGCTGGGCAAACTGCTGGGGTGAGATGCGCAGGTCCTCGCTGCCACGCAACACCAGCGGCACACGGCGCGCCTGCTGCATCACCACGCCCACTTTCTGTCCTTCGACCAGGGCGCGCAGGTCGTTCTGGATCTGGTCCACCGTCATGCCCAGGCGTCCTGCCGCCTGGCGGTCGATGTCGATGCGGTAGTACTGCACGCCGCCGTTTTGCGCGGTGATCACATCCTCGCTGCCCGGCAGCGCTTGCAGAGTCTGGACGATTTCACCGGCCAGGCGCGCCAGCTCTTGGGTGTCGGGGCCAAAGATCTTGACCGCCAGGTCGCCTCGCACGCCCGACAGCATCTCCGAGGTGCGCATTTCAATGGGCTGGGTGAAGCTCAGGTTCACGCCCGGAATCGCCTCGCCAGCCTGCCGGATGGCGTCGATGAGTTCTTCCTTGGTCTTGAAGCGCCATTGCTCGCGGGGCTGCAGCACCAGAAAGCTGTCTGTTTCGTTGAGCCCCATGGGGTCGAGGCCGAGTTCATCGGAACCGACCCGCGCAACGATGTTCTTGACCTCAGGAACCGCTTCCAAGATGCGCCGCTGCAGTGCCAGATCGGTGGCCACCGACTGCGCCAGGTGAATGGAGGGGAGCTTTTCCACCTGCATGATGATGTCGCCTTCGTCCAGCGACGGCATGAACGATTTGCCGATCAGCGGAAACAGCGCCAGCGCGCCTGCAAGTGCCAGGACCGAGGCCACCACCACCACGCGGGAGTGGCGCAGCGCGGCATCGAGCAGCGGGGCATAGCCCGCTTCGAGCTTGCGCACCAGCCAGGGTGCGGCATGGTGACCCGTTCGCAGGGCCACCGATGCCAGCACCGGGATCACGGTGAACGACAGCAATAGCGAGGCGCCCAGCGCAAACACAATGGTCAGCGCGACCGGGCCAAACAGCTTGCCCTCCAGCCCCTGCAGGGTCAGCAGCGGCAGGAACACGATCATGATCACCACTACACCCGCACTCACCGGCGTGGCCACTTCCTGCGTTGCGCGGTAAAGGTTGTGCAGGCGCGAAATGCCGGGTTCGGCCTGCCGTGCCTCGATGTTCTCCACCACCACCACGGCTGCATCCACCAGCATGCCGATGGCAATGGCCAGGCCGCCGAGCGACATCAGGTTGGCCGACAGCCCCCATTGCTGCATCAGCACGAAGGTGGCCAGGGCCGACAAGGGCAGGATCAGGGCCACCACCAGCGCCGCGCGCAGGTTGCCCAGAAACAGCAGCAGCAGCACCAGCACCAGCACAATCGCTTCGCCCAGGGCCTTGGTGACCGTAGAGACGGCGCGTTCGACCAGGTTGCCCCGGTCGTAAAACGGCACGATCTTTACGCCCGGGGGCAGGGTGGGTTCCAGTTCGGCGATCTTGGCCTTGACATCGCGCACCAGTTTTTGCGCGTTGGCGCCGCGCAGGCCCAGCACCAGTCCCTCCACGGCCTCGCCCTTGCCGTCCTGGGTAACGCTGCCATAACGCGTCAGCGCGCCCAGTTGCACCGTGGCCACATCACCCACGCGCACCGCTTCGCCGTTGCGCTGGATCACCGCAATGGCGCGCACATCGTCCAGGCTGCGGATGCTGCCATCGCTGCGCACCAGCAGGGATTCTTCGCCACTGGACAGGCGGCCTGCGCCGTCGTTACGGTTGTTGGCGCTGAGGGCGTCCTGCAGCTGCTGCAGCGACACCCGGCGCGCTGCCAGCGCCGCCACATCGGGTACCACCTCAAACGTCTGCACCACGCCGCCCAGGGTGTTCACATCGGCCACGCCCGGAATGCCGCGCAGGCGCGGGCGGATCACGGTATCGAGCAGCTTGCGCCGCTCGGCCAGGCTGGCATTGCCATCGACCGTGAACATGAACATTTCGCCCAGCGGCGTGGTGATGGGTGCCAATCCACCCGCCAGACCTGCGGGCAGGTCGCCCATCACGCCCGACAGGCGTTCGCTCACCTGCTGGCGGGCCCAGTAGATATCGGTGCCGTCGGCGAAGTCGAGCGTGATGTCGGCGATGGCGTATTTGCTTTGCGAGCGCAGCATGACCTGGTGGGGGATGCCCAGCAGTTCTTGCTCGATGGGGGCCACGATGCGTGCCTCGACCTCGGCGGGAGTCATGCCGGGGGCCTTGAGGATGATCTTGACCTGGGTGGTCGATACGTCGGGAAACGCGTCGATTGGCAGGTTGCGCAAGGCCATGACACCGGCGGCCAGCAGCGCCAGCGACAGGATGCCCATCAGCAGGCGTTGCGAGAGTGAAAAGGCAATCAGGCGTGACAGCATCATTGGGCTCCGCCGCCCATGCCCTGCCACGCTCCCTTGAGCGCGGCCAGGCCTTGCACGGCGACCACGTCACCCGCCTTCACGCCCGAGCGCACCAGCGTCTGGCCCGCCCCCTCGGTGCCCAGCACCACCGCCGTGGGCACAAACCCCTGGGGGGTTTGCACGAACACATAGGCCTTCCCCTCGTGGCGTACCACGGCTTGGGCCGGCAGGCTGAGGTTGCCTGCCGCCTGGGTGTCGGTGCGCCCGGCCACGGTGACCTGCACGAACTGATTGGCGCGCAGGCAGTCTTCGGCCGCGGTGAAGTCGGCCCGCATCTGCACGGCCTGGTTGCCCGCGCTCACCTGCGGCACGATGGCGACCAGGCGTGCGGGTGCCTTGCAGCCCTGCACGGCAAGAAGGTCGCCCGTGCGCAGGTTGTGGGCCTGATCGGGTGTGGCCTGCAGGGCAATGGACCATTGGCCGCCGCGCGCCACCTTGGCCACGGGCATCCCGGCATCCAGGCGCTGGCCGGGGGTGGCGGTGACTTCCAGCACCGTGCCCGCCGCACTGGCACGCAGGGTCAGGCCCGGCTGCAGCGTGGTGCTGGTGGTGCTGGCGCCAGCCATTTGCAGGGCCTGACGGCGCTCGCGCAGAGCCAGTTGGGCCAGTTCGTTCTGGGTGCGGCTTTCCTGTACACGCAACCCGGCAATGATGCCCTCAGCGTGCAGTTTTTCGTCGCGTTCGAGCTTGCTGGCCGCCAGCCGCGCCTGGGCCTGGGCCTGGAGCAGATCGCGCTGCCATGCCACCAGCTCGGGGCTCAACAGGCGGGCCACGGCTTCGCCGGCCCTGACCTTCTGGCCAGCGCCCACCAGCACCTGCTGCACCACGCCGGCCACGGGGGTGCTGAGCAGCTCTGTGGCCTGCGGGGGCAGTTCCACGGTGCCTTGCAGCACCAGGCCGGCAGCGGCACCCGCGCCACTGCTGCCCACCACCTGCGTGGCCACGCCAGCCGCTTGAGCCTGTGCGGCGGTCCAGGCGATCGCCGGGTGGCTGGCAGGGGCCGAGGGGCTGGCCGCAGGGCCTGCCGCCACGCTCAGAGAGGCGCAAAAGCACAAAATGGCTGCGCTGAGTGGGTTGCGAAAAATGGGGCGTGTGGGCGCGTGTGAGCGGGAGTGCAGGGGCATGGGATGTCAACCTTTCGTCGCTGGGGCAGCGAGTTCGGATGAACGATACCGTGCCTACCTGAAGGGAGCATGAACTCCTGCCGTCAGCCGCCTGGCCGTCTGTCCACCTTCGGAATGGAGAAGGGCGTTCCCGGCGGTCAGCGGTCGGCGCGCAGGTGCAAATCCACTTGCAGTCCCGTGCCATGACCGGGTGGGGGCGAGTGCAGTGTGCAGGTGCCGCCCTGGCGCGCCACGATGGTGGTCACGATGGACAGCCCCAGGCCATAACCAGGCGTGTACAGCGCGCTGGCAGTGTGCCCTTCGCGGTAATGGCGCTGCTGCAACAGCCCGAGCTGCTCTGTGGTGAGGCCTGGCCCGCTGTCGCGCACGCTGCAGGTGGCCGGTAGCGCCACCTCCAGCACGATGGGGCCCTGGGGCGCGTAGCGCACGGCGTTCTCCACCAGGTTGCGCAGGGCGATGGCGAGGGCGTCGAAGTCGCCGCGCACCCACACGTCGTCGTCTTCGGGCAGCACGAGCTGCAGGCGCTGCAGCAGGGCCGCGTCTGCCCAGAACTCCTGTGCCACGGCGGCGGCGACCTGTGCGAGGTTGACGCGGTCCTGCGCCAGTGCTGCCCCCGAGCCTGCGCGCGAAAGCTGCAGCAGCTTCTCGCAGCGGCGGCTGAGGCGGTCGAGCGACTGCAGTGCGCCCTGGATGTCGGTGTAGGCCGCCCCCGTGGGTACGTGCACCAGGGCGGTCTGCAGGTTCAGGCGCACGGCGGCCAGCGGGGTGCGCAATTCGTGAGCGGCATTGGCGGCCAGGGCGCGCTCGGTATCGAGCGCGTAGGACAGGCGGGCGAGCAGGTGGTTGGCGCTGTCCACAATGGTCTGCAGCTCGTCGGGCAGGCCCTGGCCGGGCAAGGCGGCCAGGTGGTTGCCGTCGCGCAGCTGCAACTCGGCCGCCAGCGTGCCTGCGGGCGCCAGCGCGCGCTGCGTGACGGCGCGGATCAGCAGCCCCAGCAGGGGCAGGATGACCAGCAGCGGCACCAGCAGCCCGAGCAGGACCTGGGTGCGTGCGGCGCTACGGTGTGCCAACGGGTCGCCCACATGGATGAACATCGGCAGCGAAGGATGGGCGAGCGTGTAGGTGCGCAGCACGGGCGTGTCGAAGAAACCCGTGCTCAGCGGCACGGCCAGAGGGGTGAGCGGCGCGTCCGCCGAGCGCAGCAGCAGCTCGTTGTGGCCGTTGACCACCTGGTACATGAGCACGTCGTGGTGGGCACCGCTCAGGTTGCTGTGCGGGACCTCAAGGCGGTAGAGCGTGCCGTCGCGTTCCGAGGGGTTGCGGTGGTTGCGCGCGTCGTGCGCGGCCAGGTCCAGCAGGCGCTCGGCGCTTTCCACCAGGCCGGCGTCGAGCTGTTCGCTCAGCTCGTGCTGCAGGTACCAGCCCACGGCGCCGGCGGCGGTCACCCACAGCATGGCGATCCATGGCAGCAGTGCCCGCGTGAGCGCGCGAGAGAGGCTGTGGTGGGGGCGGGCCGCTGCCATGGAGGTCAGGCGCTGGTGTTGAGCTTGTAGCCCAGACCGCGCAGCGTCTGGATGCGGTCGCGCCCGATCTTGCGGCGCAGGTTGCTGATGAAGACCTCGAGCGTGTTGCTGCTGGCGTCGGCATCCAGGCCGTACAGCGCGTCCTGCAGGCTCTCGCGGGTGTGGATGCGGTCGGGCCGCAGGGCCATCACGCGCAACAGGGCCCATTCCTTGGCCGTGATTTCCACCGGTTGGCCGTCGAGGGTGACCACCATGCGGGCAAGGTCGATCGACAGCCCCTGTAGCTGCAGCGTGGCGCTGCCCACCCCGCTGCGCCGGCGTTCGACGGCGCGCAGCCGTGCCAGCAGTTCGTCGGGGTCGTAGGGCTTGACCAGATAGTCGTCCGCTCCGGCGTCGAGCCCCCGGATGCGGTCGGTTATCTGGTCGCGGGCGGTGAGCATGATCACCGCGCTGTCGGGCAAGGTGCGGCGAAGCAGCGGCAGCAGCGCCAGACCTTCGCCGTCTGGCAGTTGCCAGTCGAGCAGCACGGCCGCCCAGTGCGCCGCGGGCAGCAGGGCACGAGCACTGGCCAGGCTGCCAGCGCATTCGCACACGAAGCCGCGGGCGTTCAGGAAGGCCATCAGCGCCCCTGCCAGCGGGGCATCGTCTTCAATCAGCAGTATGCGCAAAGGGGTCTCCCGAGGTCGTGATCGGACCAGCCACCGCAGAGCGGGGCTAGCGCTCCGCATGGTGCCGCAGCGACCTGAAGGCAGGCTGAAGCCGCCGTGCTTACCGGCCCCGCAAAAACAGGGCGTCCAGCTCGCGCATCGACAGCTGCCGCCAGGTGGGGCGGCCATGGTTGCACTGGTCCGACCGGTCGGTGGTTTCCATCTGCCGCAGCAGCGCGTTCATCTCGTCGATGGTGAGCTTGCGGTTGGCCCGCACGGCGCCGTGGCAAGCCATGGTGCCCAGGATGTCATTGCGCGCGCGCTGCACCACGGTGCTGGCGTCATGGGCGGCGAGCTCGGCCAGCACGCTGCGGGCCAGCTCCACCGGGTCGCCAAACCCTGACGCTGTGGCCAGGGTGGTGGGCACGGCGCGCACGGCCAAGGTCTTGGGCGAGAAGGGCACCACCTCCAGGCCCAGCGTGGCCAGCACCTCGGCCGACGCTTCGGCGGTAGCTACTTCTTCGGGCGTGGCGGCAAAGGTGGCAGGAATCAGCAGCGGCTGGCTGGCTATGCGGGCGCCGCTGTCCACCTGGGCCTTCAGGCGCTCATAGACGATGCGTTCGTGGGCGGCGTGCATGTCCACCACCACCAGGCCCTTTGCGTTCTCGGCCAGTATGTACACGCCGTGGAGCTGGGCCACCGCGCGGCCCAGCGGCCAGGTGGCTTCGTCGCTATCGCGGCCCGCAGACCCAGCCGCATCCGCCACAGTCGGTGCGCGATAGGCGGGCTGCGCTGTGCCGCTCGCCGCGCCCGGGCCCGTGCCTGGCGCCACCGGGCCCGGGTTGATGAAGGCAACGCCTGCATTGCCAGCAGGAACCGTTTCTTTCCTGGGCCCCCACAGGGCCTGCAGGTCAGCCACATGGTGGCCACGTTCTTCAAATTTGATAGCTGCTTGCGTTTGCCACATATGCGCTAGCGGCTGTTTTGGCTTGAAATCGTCAGCGCCACCGGGGGCGGTAGCTGTTTCGGGGGCGGCAGCGGTCCCGGCGGCGAGCGCTGCGGCGCGGGGGGCGGCCAGCGCGTTCTCTACCGCGTGGCGCACGGCCTGGTGTACCTCGCGGCTGTCGCGAAAGCGCACCTCGATCTTGGTGGGGTGCACGTTGACATCCACGCGTGCGGGGTCGATCTCGACATACAGCGCATACACGGGTTGCTTGTGGCCGTGCAGCACGTCTTCGTAGGCGCTGCGCGCGGCGTGCGTGAGCACCTTGTCGCGCACAAAGCGGCCGTTGACATAGCAGTATTGCTGGTCGGCGCGCGAGCGCGCCGCGTCGGGCAGGCCTGCGCGGCCGGTGACGGTGACGCGCCCCTCGGTGTGGCGCACGTCCACCGATTGCGCCACGAAGTCGTCGCCCAGCACGTCGGCCAGCCGGCGCGCCAAAGCGCCCTGCACGTTGGCATCGCCTGGCACCAGGGTGGCGCGCCACTGCTCGACCAGTTTGCCCTCGTGCCAGATGGCAAAGCCCACATCGGGCCGCGCCAGCGCGTGGCGGCGCACCGATTCGACGCAGTGGGCCAGCTCGGTGGCATCGGTTTTCAAGAACTTGCGGCGCGCCGGGGTGGAAAAGAACAGTTCTTTCACCTCCACCGTGGTGCCGGTGCCGCGCGCTGTCGGACGCAGCTCGCCGCTGCGGGCGTCGAGCAGGAAGGCGCTGGTCTGGTGCGCGGGGCGCGACAGCAGCGCCATTTCAGAGACCGAGCCGATGGCGGCCAGCGCTTCGCCCCGAAACCCCATGGTGGCCACGGTTTCCAGGTCGTGCAGGCTGGTGATCTTGCTGGTGGCGTGGCGGCGCAGGGCAATGGGCAGTTCGTCGTGCGCAATGCCACAGCCATCGTCTTCCACCGCAATCAGGCGCACGCCGCCCGCCAGCAGGCGCACGGTGATCTGCGTGGCGCCCGAGTCCAGGGCGTTGTCCACCAGCTCGCGCACCACCGAGGCGGGGCGTTCCACCACTTCGCCGGCGGCGATCTGGCTGATGAGCTCGTCGGGCAGGTCGCGGATGGGGCGGCGGGGCGGTGGGGGGTGCAAGGTGTCGTTCACCCGGGCGATTTTAGGGCGGGGCCTTGCAGGGGCATCGGGCGGGCGGCGCCGGGCGGTGGGGATAATGCGCGCTGCCTTTGTGTTGCCGGAACCCCCCATGGAATTAGTGACCTTTCTGATCGACTTCATCCTGCATGTCGACAAATACCTCGAAGCCTTTGTCACCAGCTATGGCGCCTGGGTGTATGCGCTGTTGTTTCTGATCGTGTTCGTGGAGACCGGGCTGGTGGTCATGCCTTTTTTGCCGGGCGACTCGCTGCTGTTCATCGTGGGTGCGCTGTGCGGGGCAGGGCTGCTGAATTTTCCGCTGGCCTGCACCGTGCTGTTGGTGGCGGCCATTTTGGGGGACCAGTGCAACTACTCCATCGGGCGCTATTTCGGGCCCAAGGTTTTTCAATGGGAGGATTCGCGCTGGTTCAACCGCCGTGCGTTCAACCAGGCCCATGATTTTTATGAACGCTATGGCGGCATCACCATCGTGATCGCGCGCTTCATGCCCTTCATTCGCACTTTCGCGCCCTTTGTGGCGGGCGTGGCAGAAATGTCGCGCGGCAAGTTCACTGCCTTCAACGTGGGCGGAGCCCTGCTGTGGGTGCTGGGAATCTGCTCTGCCGGCTACTTTTTTGGCAACTTTGCCTGGGTGAAAGAAAACCTGGACAAGATCATCTGGGCCATGATTTTCATACCCGGACTGATCGCTATTTTTGGCGCCTGGCGAGCTGGCCGCAAGGCCACCGTGGCCTGACTGCCCCACAAAAATAAGAGTGCCTGGCGCGGAATAAACCCGCGTCAGGCACTCTTATTTTTGGCGTTGGATCAACGATTGGGCTTGCGCTGGTCGCGGTCTTCGCCGAGTTCGTGGCCGATGAGGGCGCCGGCTGCGGCGCCGCCCACTGTGCCCAGCGTGCCGCCCAGCACGGCGTTTCCGGCAACACCCCCGACCACGGCGCCAACGCCGGTGCCGATCTGGGTGTTGGTGGGATTGGAGGCGCATCCACCCAGGGCAAGGGCGGCGGCACAAAAGGTGGAAGCAAGGACAAGACGGGTATTCATGGAGTGGTTCCTTTAAAGATGGGTGGCCAAGCCGGGACTGGAGGTGCAGTCAGGGCCGCCACAAGGGCATGGGCCCACTATCGCGCCCTGCCCGTGGCGGCGGTGTAGGAGCCTCCGGCCAGAGCGTGTAGGACAAGGCATGCGCGGGGTGGCCACATTGGCCAGCCCATGGCCGCCTGCGGCCTGCAGCCCGTGTGTCGGCGGCTCGGGCCCCCAGGCCCGGTCAGCCCGCAACCAGGCAGATGGTGACCAGCAGCGAGGCGTCTTGTACCGCCGTCAGTGCGTGCAGTGCCCGTGGCTGCAGGTGCACCAGATCGCCCGCGCGCAGCAAATGCGTGGCGCCGCCAGACTGAAAATGCACCGTGCCTTCCAGGCATTGCACGGTGATCTCACCGGGGGTCTGGTGCTCGCGCATGCTCTTGCCGGCGGGCAGCACCACGCGCATGACTTCGAGCTGGCCCGCCTTGAGGATGGCGCTGGAGGTGGCCTGTGCCAGCCGGTCACCCAGCGGAAGGACACTGACGACCTGGCCAGAAGGGGTGTGGGTAAGTGCCATGGGGTGTCTCCTGTTCAGCGGGGTGAAGTGGCCGAAATTACATGGCAAAAACGCCCTTACACCGACCGGCTGCGGGCGAGCGGCGGGTTTTTGGCGAAATACCGCGAGATGCCGCGCATCAGTGCATCTGCCAGCTGCACCTGGTAGGCGTTGCTGCGCAGGCGCGCTTCTTCTTCGGGGTTGCTGATGAAGGCGGTTTCCACCAGCACGCTGGGAATGTCGGGGGCCTTGAGCACGGCAAACCCGGCCTGTTCCACCCGGGGTTTGTGCAGCTTGCCCACATGGCGGATCTCGCCCAGCAGCACCGTGCCCAGGCGCAGGCTGTCGTTGATTTGCGCCGTGGTGCTCATGTCGAGCAGGGCGCGCTGCACATGCCGGTCTTTGGACTGCACGTTCAGCCCCCCCACCAGATCGGCCTGGTTCTCCTTGTTCGCCAGCCAGCGCGCCGCAGTGCTGGAGGCACCGCCCTGGCTCAGCGCAAACACGCTGGCGCCGCGTGCGGCGGGCGTGGTGAATGCGTCGGCATGGATGCTGACAAACAGGTCGGCCTGCACGCGCCGCGCCTTCTCGACACGGGTGCCCAAGGGCACGAAATAGTCACCGTCGCGCGTGAGGTAGGCGCGCATGGGGTTGCCGCCCACGGTGGTGGCGTTGATGCGGTCGCGCAGCAGGTGGGCCACGCGCAGCACCACGTCTTTTTCGCGGGTGCCCGCCGGGCCGATAGCGCCAGGGTCTTCGCCACCATGGCCAGGGTCCAGCGCCACGATGATGATGCGGTCGGTCTGCGTGGCGCTGGCACGGGGGCTAGCAGTGCCGCGCGCGCTGGCCTGCGCCGGGGCTGCGGCAGTGGCCACCGCCACTGGGGCAGCAGGGGGCGGCGGTGCCTCGGGCGGCAGCGCACGCGTGGCGCGCTGGGCCATCAGCTCGCCCAGCGGGTCGGGCTCGGCGGGGGCTGTGGCTGTGGCGGGCTGCGGTGCGCGGGAGCGGGGGACGACGGGCGTTGCAGGCTCTTTGGATGCGGTGGGGGACGTTGCTGCAGAGGGCGCATCCCGCAGGCGTTCGGCAATCAGGGCTTCCAGCGGGTCCACGGGTTCTGCGGGGTACAGGTCCACCACCAGCCGGTGGCCGTAGGCGGCCACGGGCGGGAGCGTAAACACCTGGGGCAGCGCAGCCTGCTTGAGATCAATCACCAGACGCACCACCCCCGGCGTGTTCTGGCCCGCGCGGATGCCGGCAATGTTGGGGTCGTCGGGTTTGACCTTGGCCACCAGCTCGCGCAGTTCGGGGCTCAGGTCGATGCCTTCAATGTCCAGCGCCAGGCGGGGCGGGGTGGTAACGAAAAACTGCTTGGTGGTGAGTTGACCGTCGGATTCGATGGTGACGCGCGAATACTCGGGCGCCGGCCACACGCGCACCGCCAAAATGGTGGCGCCCCGCGCAATTTGCTGTGTGCCCAGCAGCAGCACCAGGCTGCCAGCCTGCAGCAGCGTGCGGCGCGACGGGGCGGACGGCAGGGACGGGTGCAGCGGGCCGGGGTCGGGTGTCATGCGTTCATTCCTTGCAGCAGGCTGCGGCCCAGGGGCGTGTGGGCCAGCAGCGTGACCTTCCTTTCGGTTTCGTCAGTTGCTTCAATGTATATAGCAAGGTCGGCAAGCGGAGTAAGCGCCGCAGCCTTTTCTGGCCATTCTGCCACCTTGAGGCCCGGGCTGGCAAAAATGTCCCTGAAACCAGCGTCTTCCCATTCGCGCGGGTCGTCAAAGCGGTAGAAGTCGAAGTGCCACACCGTCGTGGCGTGAGGGGCGAGCCCCGGCGCCTCGTGTGGCTCAACCACGGCATAGGTGGGGCTTTTGATGCGGCCCTGCACGCCCAGCACGCGCAGCAGGTGGCGCACCAGCGTGGTCTTGCCGGCCCCCAGATCGCCATGCAGCGTGAGGAAGGCATTGGCCAGCAAGGGCTGCGCGGCCAGCGTGCAGGCCCATGCCGCCGTGTCGTCTTCGCTGCGCCAGTTCAGCACGCGCGCGCCGTCGGCAGGGGCTTGTGGGGCGGAAGTTTCTACAATCCGGCCGATATGTGGTGCAACAGTCAACTCGTTCCTCAAGTGCGGGAGTGGGCCCGTGAGCTGGGATTTTCCCAAATTGGCGTGGCGGGCGTGGATTTGTCTGCGTCCGAGCCCGGATTGATGCAGTGGCTGGCGCAAGGGTTCCATGGCGACATGCATTACATGGCTGCGCATGGCCTCAAGCGCGCCCGCCCGGCCGAGCTGGTGCCGGGCACCGTGAGCGTGATCACCGCGCGCATGGACTACCTGCCGCGCGACATGTCCATGCAGGCGCATGGCGGCTGGCAGGCCGTGGAGTTTGCCCGCCTCGCGCGCCCGCAAGAAGGCATTGTGTCGGTGTATGCCCGGGGGCGCGACTATCACAAGGTGCTGCGTGCGCGACTGCAAAAGCTGAGCGACCGCATCGCAGAGGCCGTGGGCCCTTTTGGTCACCGCGTGTTCACCGATTCGGCGCCGGTGCTGGAGGCCGAACTCGCCGCGCGCAGCGGCCAGGGCTGGCGCGGCAAGCACACGCTGGTGCTCAACCGAGAAGCGGGCTCGATGTATTTTTTGGGCGAGATTTACGTGGACATGGCGCTGGCGCCGAGTGAGCCCGTCACTGCGCACTGCGGCAGCTGCAGCGCCTGCATCGACGTGTGCCCCACGCAGGCCATCATTGCGCCGCACCGGCTGGATGCGCGGCGCTGCATCTCGTACCTCACCATCGAGCACGCGGGGCCAATACCGATAGAGCTGCGCCCGTTGTTGGCCAACCGCATCTATGGCTGCGACGACTGCCAGCTGATCTGCCCCTGGAACAAGTTTGCGCAGGTCAGCCGCCTGCCGGATTTTGACGAGCGCAAGGGCCTGGCGGGCCAGCAGCTGGTGCATCTGTTTGCCTGGGACGAGGCCACCTTCTTGCGCATGACCGAGGGCGGCCCCATCCGCCGCATTGGGCATGAGCGCTGGCTGCGCAACGTGGCCGTGGCGCTGGGCAACGCGCTGCGTGCCACGGGTGACGGGGCCGTGCGCGCGGCGCTGCAGTCACGGGCGCAAGACCCCAGCGAACTGGTGCGCGAACATGTGGCGTGGGCGCTTGATTTTGAGTGAAAAGTGCCTCTAGCCCTTTATGGATAAGCGCTAGCAGCTATAAAAACAGGAGTTATCAACCCGTTCCCAGCAGCCCTGCGGCTTTGAGCGTGACCACCAGCCCCTGCACAAACTGTGCATAGCCCGCCGCATTGGCATGCACGCTGTCGGCGCGCAGGTGCTCGCTGGCCAGCACATCAGCCCAGCCTTTGCTGTGCAGCGGAATCTTCAGTGCGCTGGCAATCTCTTCGTACATGGCGTGATCGCTCAACCGGCCTGCCGCCGCCATCAGCGACAGCTCGGGCACGGCCACCAGCAGCAACTGCGCGCCACTGGCGCGGGCCTGCTCGCAGATCTGGCGCACGTGGGTGCGTGTGACCGATGCGCTCTGGCGGCGCAAAAAATCGTTGCCGCCAATGCTCACGATCACCAGCGCGGGGCTGTGCGTTTGCAGCAGCGCGGGCAGTCGCTCCAGCGCCTGTGCTGCGGTGTCGCCTGAGACGCCGCCATTGATGACTTTCCAGCCTGTCAGGCGCTGCAGCACGGCGGGGTAAGCGGCATCGGGTGATGCGCCCACCCCCGAGGTCAGCGAATCGCCCAGGGCCAGCACCGTGGCCCCGGGCGCAATGGGCTGGGCGCGCGGCGCTTTGCGGCCACAGGCGGCAAGCGGTGCCAGCAGCGCGCTCACCAGGCCGGCCGCCAGCACGCGCCGACGCGAGGGGCGTGAAGTGTGCGAGGGGCGGGAGAGGCCGCACGCTTCGGGTGGGAGTGGTTGAGTCTTCATCGCAAAAACCCCAGCGCAAAAGGCAGGCTGACGACGCCCAGCAGCGTGGACAGTGTCACCAGCCCCGCCACATACGGCCCGTTGTAGCCCATGCGCGCCGCCAGCACATAGCAGGTGGAGGCCGTGGGCAAGGCCGAGAACGCCAGCAGCACAGTGGTCTGCACCGGGTTGAGTGCAAACAGCTGCGCCATGGCAAATGCGATGAGCGGCTGCGCCAGGTGGCGAATGGCCAGCACGGCGGTGCTGAGCGTTTTGCTGCGCGTGAGCAGGCCGAACTGCATGCCCGCGCCCGCCGCCATCAGGCCCAGTGCCAGCGAGGCCGCGCTGATGCGGCTCACCGTGGGCTCCAGCCACTCGGGAATGCGAAAGCCCAGCAGGTTGGCCACCAGCCCCGAGGCAGTGGCAATGATGAGCGGGTTGCGCAGCAGTTCGCGCGCAAAGCCATGCTGCCCGTGGCGTGCCATGGGCCATACGGCGGCCACGTTGAACAAGGGCACGCAGACACCGATCAGCACGGCAATCAGCAGCAGGCCCTGCGCGCCGGCCAGCCGCTCGGCCAGTGCCAGACCGATGAAGGAGTTGAAGCGAAACGCCACCTGCGCGCTGGCTGCGTGGTCGCGGGCGTCGATGCGCTTGCCCAGCCACGGCCAGTACGGCAGGCTGTAGGCCAGCGCAATGCCCGCCAGACCAGAAAGCAGGCCCGCGCCAATCAGGCCCGACGCGGCGCCGATGTCCACCGGGCTCCTCACGATGGACTGGAACAGCAGCACCGGAAACAGCAGGTAGTACACCAGGCTTTCCACCGGCTGCCACACCGAGCGGTTGAGTGCGGTGTAGCGACAAACCAGGTAGCCGAAGAGGATGAGGGTGAAATCGGGGAGGAGGAGCTGGGCGTAATTCACGGTGCCGAGAATACCCGAGGGGGCCGTTGTGTGCGGGTTGGCCCCTATGGGGAATCCATAGGTCTGAGCGCCATGCGTTGCGCATACGATAGGTTGGTCTTTTATTCACACAAAGGAGAACTGAATGCACCGTCGTCAATGGCTTGCTCTCACCCTTGCAGCCGCTGCTGGCAGCGCCGCGGCCCAGGGCTATCCCACCAAGGTCATCAAGCTGCAAGTGCCGTTTGCACCCGGTGGCACCACCGACATCATTGCCCGTGTGATTGCCGACCCGCTGGGCCGCGCGCTGGGCCAAAGCGTGATCGTGGAAAACAAATCGGGTGGCGGCGGCATCGTGGGCGCCAACGAAACGGCCAAGTCGGCACCCGATGGTTACACGCTGGGTGTGGCCACTGTGTCCACCACGGCGGCCAACCCGGCCATCAATCCGAAGACGCCCTATAACCCGCTGACGGATTTCACGCCCATCATCAACATCGCCGCCACACCCAACATCATTGCGGTGCACCCCAGCTTCCCGGCCAAGGACTACAAGTCGTTCGTGGCCGAAGTCAAGAAGGCCCCTGGCAAATACTCGTATGCATCGTCCGGCACCGGCGGCATTGGCCACCTGCAGATGGAGCTGTACAAGAACCTCTCCGGTACCTTCGTGACCCACATTCCCTACCGTGGTGCAGGCCCCGCCCTGAACGACACCGTGGCCGGCCAGGTTCCCATGATTTTTGACAACCTGCCTTCAGCACTGCCCTTCATCAAGGAAAACCGCCTGGTGCCCATCGTGGTGGCTGCACCCGAGCGCGTGGCGGCGCTGCCCAATGTGCCCACCTTCAAGGAACTGGGCCTGGAGCCAGTGAACCGCATGGCCTACTACGGCATCGTCGGGCCCAAGGGCCTGCCCAAGGAGGTGGTGGACAAGGTCAACGCAGCAGTGCGCAAGGCGCTGCAGGATCCGGCCGTGAAAAAGCGCATTGAAGAAACAGGCTCGATCATCGTGGGCAACACCCCCGACCAGTTTGCCGCGCAGATCAAGGCCGAGTACGCGGTGTACAAAGACGTGGTGGCCAAGCAGAAGCTGACGCTGGAATAATCCGGCGGCTTGCCACGCCAGCCGCCCGCAGTCCGGGCGGCTTTTTTACGTGCTATCGTTTTTAGATGCTTGCTGCCAGCCTGACCGCCATCGATACCTTTGTGGACGCCCTTTGGCTGGAGGACGGCCTGGCCCGCAACACGCTGGCCGCCTACCGGCGCGACCTCACGCTGTATGGCACCTGGCTGGCTGGCCAGCAACCCGCACTGGCACTGGATGACACGGCCGAGCACCACCTGCAGGCCTATTTTGCTGAGCGCCATGCCCAGACGCGGGCCACATCGGCCAACCGGCGCCTGACGGTGCTGCGGCGGTATTTTCACTGGGCGCTGCGTGAGCGCCGCATCAGCGCCGACCCCACCGTGCGGCTGGAGGCGGCACGCCAGCCGCTGCGCGTGCCCAAAACCCTGTCGCAGGCACAGGTGGAGGCGCTGCTCAATGCGCCCGACGTGGGCACGCCGCTGGGCCTGCGCGATCGCACCATGCTGGAGCTGATGTATGCCAGCGGCCTGCGCGTGACCGAGCTGGTCACGCTCAAGACCTTTCAGCTTGGCCTGAATGAAGGCGTATTGCGGGTGATGGGCAAGGGCAGCAAGGAGCGTCTGGTGCCGTTTGGAGAGGAGGCACGACTGTGGATCGAGCGCTACCTGCAGGAGTCGCGCGGCATGATTCTGGGCGGCCAGCAGACCGAGGACCTTTTTGTCACCCAGCGGGGCGCCGGCATGACACGCGTGATGTTCTGGATGATCGTCAAAAAGTGGGCGGCGGTGGCGGGCATTACCGCGCCGCTGTCCCCGCACACGCTGCGCCACGCCTTTGCCACGCATCTGCTCAACCATGGGGCCGACCTGCGGGTGGTGCAGCTGTTGCTGGGACATGTCGATATTTCCACCACCACCATCTACACCCATGTGGCGCGCGAGCGCCTGAAAGCGCTGCATTCACGCCACCACCCCCGGGGGTGACGGCGGTAACGGGGTGGCAGCGGGGATAACGGTTGAACGGTGCAGGCAGGCCCGGGCGATCTGCGCCAAAATCGGCAGCTTTCCCTGAACATCGAAAGCCGTCATGCCCTTCAAAAGCCGTCGCAGCCTGCTGGCCGCGCTGTGCCTGAGCGCCCTGGTGCCACCACTGGCCCATGCCCAATCCCAACCGGCCGCCTGGCCCTCCAAGCCCATCCGCATAGTCGTCGCTTACCCCGCAGGTGGGGTGAGCGACACGGTGGCGCGTGCGCTGGCAGACAAGCTGGCGGTGCAGCTGGGGACCCCGGTGGTCATTGAGAACAAGGCGGGCGCCAGTGGCAGCATCGGCGTGGATGCCGTGGCCAAGGCAGCGCCCGATGGCTATACCCTGGGCTTTGCCGCCATCAGCCCGTTGGCACTCAACCCCCATCTGGGCAAATCGCCGTTTGACCCGCAAAAAGACATTGCGCCCGTAGTCAGTGTCATGTATTCGCCCGTGCTGTTGCTGGGCACCCCGGCCAGCAAGGCGAAGGATTTTCGCGATCTGCTGGCCACCGCGCGCGCCAAGCCGGGGGAGATCCGCTGGACCACCTCGGGCCCGGCGTCGCTGGGCCACATCATGCTCGAGCAGATCATGGCCAGCGCACAGGTGCAGATCACCCATGTGCCCTACAAGGGGGGCGGCCAGCAGATGAACGATGCCCTCGGCGGGCAGTTTGAAGTGCTTTCCACCAATGCAGGCCCTGCGGTGCAGCAGCATGTGAAAGCGGGCAAGCTCAAGCCACTGGCCGTTGGTGCCCCTGCGCGGCTGGCCAGCCTGCCCGACGTGCCCACGCTGGCGGAGCTGGGCCTGCCTGCTGCCAACATGTCATCGCTGTTTGGCATTTACGCGCCAGCTCAGACCCCAGCTGCGGTGCTGGAGCGGCTCAATGCCGAGCTGAACAAGGCACTGGCACTGCCCGATATCCGCAGCAAGCTCGATGCCACCGACAACGTGCCCACGGGCGGCACGGCGGCCGAATTTGCCCGCCAGATTGCGCTGGAATCCGAGAACAACGCCCGCATCATCCGCAGCGCGGGCATCAAGGCCAACTGACTCTGGGGGGCGGGCAGCCGAAAGCTGCTTCTTTTTTTCCCCTCGGAGCGGGGCCTTTCACGCCGCGCGTGCCGCCCCTTTGGAAGTGGGCGGCACGGTGACCGGATTAGTCTTCGTTCAGCGTTTCCGCCCAGGTGAGGGCTTGCAGGTGCGCCCAGTTGACCTGGCGGTTGGACAGGTGCAAGGACTCGGCGGCCTTGGCAAATGCGGCCTCGTCGCCGCTTTCGCAGGCGCGTGTGAGTTCGAGAAATGGCGCAAAAACGCCGGTGCCGTGCAGCAGTGCGTCCGTCACGGGTTGGGGCAAGGCCACCGATTCCAGGGCTTTTTCCAGGGGCACGCCCAGCATTACATCCAGCAGTGAGAAAACGCCCACCACAAAGGCGTTGTCGCATTCCTCGGGTGGCAGCAACTCGGCGGCCAGCAACTCCATCAGGCGACCACGCACCACCGCAGTGGTTCCCACGGCCGGCGGGGGACCGCCTGCGCGCGACGTGGTCATGAGCAAGGCGGCCCAGCGGAACAGCTTCTTGAGGCCCAGGATCATCACGGCATGGCGGAACGACGTGACTTCGCACGACAGGCCAAAGCCCGACGAGTTGATGAAACGCAGCAGGTTGAAAGACAGCGTGGGGTCTTTCTTGAGCAGGTCTTCGATCTCGGCCGTGCTGGCCTGTTTGCGCACCAGGTTGATGAGCTGGATGATGGTGGCCTGCGACGGGCGTATGGTGGTGGCCTTCACCAGCGAGGGTTTGGCGAACCAGTAGCCCTGGAACAGCTTGACCCCCAGGTCCGCCATCAGCTGGTATTGCTCGGGGGTTTCCACCTTCTCCGCTACCAGCGTGGCCTGGCTGTGCATGCCGGCAAATTTGACCAGCGGGCCCGCCAACTCGGGCTTGAAGGCCTGCATGTCGAGCTTGATAAAGCCCGCCAGCGGCAACCACGACACATAGCTGCGCTTGAGCACATGTTGATCGAACGCCAGCCGGAAACCCCGGGTGCGCAAGGCGTCCAGTGTGGCCACCCGGGCTTCAATTTCCTCGGCCGTGGCGCTGTCGGCGAGTGGGGGCACTTCGAGCACCACCTTGTCGGGGTGGATGAGTTCCAGGTGCCCGCCGGCGAGGCTTTCATGCGTGCAGTTGATGAATACGGTCTTCTTGCCCACCAGTGCTTCGGTGCCGGCATACGACAGGGCATTGAACAGCAGTGCGGCATCACTGGCAGCGGTATGTGAGTCCGACGCCGTGGAGCGGTCGAACAGCTCGTAACCATAGACTGCCCGGTTGGCGTCCACGATGGCTTGGCGTGCAATGATGGCCAGATTGTCGGTCTCTGTGCCGTCTGGGGCAGCCACTTCGGCTTGCGGAATATCTTGTTCGTTGGTGCTCGACATGGATACGCTGGTAAGGGTGTTGCGGGGGGGCCGGTCCATTCTAGACCGGAGGCTCTGCCCGCAAGGTCAGTCCGTGAGCTGGTCCGCCCAGGCCAGTGCCTGCAGATGGGCAAAGTTGATTTGCTGGCTGGACAGGTGCAGGGTGCCCGCTGCACGGTCAAACACGGCGTCATCGCTGGATTCGCAGGCCTCGGCGAGCGTGAGCAGGTCGCCCAGGAAGCCTTCGCGCCGCAGCAGGGCGTCCGCGACCTCATCGGGCACGCTCAGCAGGCCGAGCGCTGATTCGATGGGCATGTTCAGCATCACGTCCAGCAGCGAGAAAATGCCCGCCACAAACGCCAGATCGGCCTCTTCAGGGGGCAGGGTTTCCAGGGCCAGCAGTTCCATCAGCCGCCCACGCACCACGGCGGTGTGGCCCACCGGTGACGGCGTGCCACTGGAGCGCGAGGCGGTCAGCAGCAGGGCCGCCCAGCGGAACAATTTTTTCAGGCCCATGAGCATCACTGCCTGGCGGAAGGATGTGATCTCGCGGCTCAGGCCAAAGCCCGAGGAGTTGATGAGCCGCATGAGGTTGAAGGCCAGTCCCGCGTCTTTTTTGAGCACTTCCTCGATGTCGTCCGTGCTGGCCTGCTTGCGCACCAGGTTGATGAGCTGGATGATGCTGGCCTGCGAGGCCGGGAGCAGCTTGGCCTCGACGAGCGCGGGGCGGGCGAACCAGTAGCCCTGGAACAGATCAATGCCCTGGCTGGAAACCATGTCGTATTGCTGCGCGGTTTCCACTTTCTCGGCAATCAGCTCGGCCTGCGAATGCCGGCCGGCATAGCTGATCAGCACGGCCAGCTGGTCGGGGGCGAGCACCGACAGATCCAGCTTGATGTAGTCTGCCAGCGGCAACCAGGGCGCGTAGGCGGATTCGAGCACGGTGTGGTTGAACGCCAGGTGAAAGCCGCGTTCGCGCAACCCCGCCAGAATGGGCAGGCGGGCCACCACCTCGGCGCTGGCGGCATGGCCCAAGGGGGGGATTTCGAGCACGACCTTGTCGGGGTCCAACAGTTCGAGGTGACCACCCGCCAGGCTTTCATGGGTGCAGTTGACGAAGATGAGCTTCTTGCCCACCAGCTCTTCGGTTCCGGCATGGGAGAGCGCGGTGAACACCAAAATGACATCGGTGGCGGACGTATGCCCTGCGCCTGTGCGTGAGCGGTTGAACAGCTCATAGCCCACCACCATGTGCTGCGCGTTCACGATCGCCTGCCGCGCAATCATGGCAACAGACGACTGGTTGGGGGGCGGCGGTGAGTTGGCACCGTTGGCAGGATGTGTGGACATGGGGTGGGGGGTGTTGGTTTCAGCGTGCCAAGAATGCCGGACGCGGCGTTGGCGGATTGTAGAAAGGTTCGGCGTTTAGGGCGCCTGGATCACCCCTGCTGCAGCCACAGCAATTCGGCTTCGGTAAAGCCGGCGCTGCGGCGTGCGGCCTCGTTGAACGGGGGCTTGAGCCGGGGCGCATCGTATTGGCGCACGAGCTGGTCATAAAGGCTTTCGGGGTCCAGCCCCTGGCGCGCGCACAGCCAGCGGTACCAGTGGTTGCCAATGGCCACGTGGCCCACCTCGTCACGCAGGATGGTGTCCAGGATGTCCACGGCAGCCAGTGCATCGGGGGTGCCCACCTGGCGCAGCTTGCGCTGGATCTGCGGCGTGGCGTCCAGGCCGCGCGCTTCCATGGTGCGGGGCACCAGGGCCATGCGGGCGACGATGTCGTGCTGCGTTTTCTCGCACATGGTCCACAGACCCTGGTGGGCCGGGAAATCACCATAGTCGTGGCCCTGGCGGCGCAGGTGGTCGCGCAGCAGCCTGAAGTGCTGGGCCTCTTCGGCCGCCACGCGCAGCCAGTCGAGGTAATAGGCCGGCGGCATGCCATCAAAACGCCAGACCGCATCAAGGGCCAGGTTGATGGCGTTGAACTCAATGTGCGCAATGGCGTGGATGAGGATGGCACGGCCCTGTGCGGTGGCCGGGGAGCGGCGCGCGACCTCGGTGTGGCGCAGCAGGGCGGGGCGCTCGGGGTGGCCGGGCAGGGCGGCGGCATCTGGCGGGGCTGCAGGGGCTTGTTCTGCTATTGAAAGCATAGCCGAATGCGCTTGAAGGTCAAGCGTTGCGGCCGCTTTTTGTTCTGGGTCTGAGAGGCACAAGACCTGCAGTGCACGTTGGCGAAGCTCCATCCTTACAATTCTAGGCCCTGCCTGGAGTTGGTTGGAGGGCCAGAGCAGATGCTTTGTAACCAACCGGCAGATCCATTTTTTACGGAGTGTGTTGCATGGCGATTTACGAACTCGATGGCGTGGCCCCGCGCGTGGCGGCCTCGGCCTGGGTGGCCGACACCGCGCAGGTGATCGGCAACGTGGTGCTGGGCGAGAACGCCAGCGTGTGGTTTGGCACGGTGGTGCGCGGCGACACCGAGGCCATCACCATCGGCGCAGGCACCAATATCCAGGATGCGAGCGTGCTGCACGCCGACTTCGGCCAGCCGCTGGTAATCGGTGAGCGCGTGACGGTGGGCCACCAGGTCATGCTGCACGGTTGCACCATTGGCGACGAAACGCTTATCGGCATTGGCGCCATCGTGCTCAACGGCGCCAGAATCGGCAAGAACTGCCTGGTGGGCGCGGGCGCGTTGGTGACCGAGGGCAAAGAGTTTCCCGATGGCTCCATGATCATCGGTAGCCCTGCCAAGGCCGTGCGTGAACTGAGCCCCGAGCACATCGAAGGCCTGCGCCAGAGCGCCCGGCACTACATGGACAACGCGCGCCGCTTTCAAAGCGGCCTGCGCAAGCTGGCCTGAAGCCCGCCCACCGAGCCCGACTTTTTTCTGGAATCCCTGCGTGTCTGAACTCCACAAGTTTCTTTTCGATGGCATGCCCGTGCGCGGCATGCTGGTGCGCCTGACCGAGGCATGGACCGAGATCCTGCGCGTGCGCGCGAGCAACTCCGCCACTGGCGCCTACCCTGCACCCGTGAGCGAACTGCTCGGCGAAATGGCCGCAGCCGGCGTGCTGATGCAGTCGAACATCAAGTTCAACGGCGCGCTGGTGCTGCAGATTTTTGGTGACGGGCCGGTCAAGCTGGCGGTGGCCGAGGTGCAATCCGACCTGAGCCTGCGTGCCACCGCCACGGTGAACGGCCCTGTGGCCGACGATGCGCGGCTGAGCCAGATGCTCAATGTGGCCGGCGGCGGGCGCTGTGCCATCACGCTCGACCCCAAGGACCGCCACCCGGGCCAGCAACCCTATCAGGGCGTGGTGCCACTGCACGGCGACCACCATGAAAAGCTGGAGCGCCTGTCGGATGTGCTGCAGCACTACATGCTGCAGTCCGAGCAGCTTGATACGGTGCTGTTGCTGGCTGCCAACGACACCGTGGCGGCCGGCCTGCTGATCCAGCGCATGCCCCTCAAGGGCGAGGGCAACCTGGCTGCGGGCCTGACGCACCGCGAAAACGAAGACCAGATCGGCCGCAACGAGGACTACAACCGCATTGCCCACCTGGCATCAAGCCTGACCCGCGAAGAGCTGCTGACGTTGGACGTGGACACCATCCTGCGCCGCCTTTTCTGGGAAGAAAAGCTGCTGCGCTTCGAGCCGCAGCAAGGGGGGAACGGCCCGCGTTTTGCGTGCAGCTGTAGCCGCGAGCGCGTGGGCAACATGTTGCGCAGCCTGGGCAGGGACGAGATCGAGAGCATTCTGTCCGAACGCGACGACATTGAGGTGGGCTGCGAATTTTGTGGACAGCAATACCGGTTTGACGCAGTGGATGCGGCACAGATTTTTGTCTCTCCCATGATCAGCCAGCAGCCTGTGCCGCCTGCCATTCAATAATTCACCCCTCAACGGTCGGCAGCGCCCCGGCCGGTGAGGGCGCTGAACAGGCGATGCTCGCATTCGGGGTCGCTGCATTTCTCGCAGTCCCAGGCGCGCAGGCGCATGGGTTTAGCATCCGACACGTCGTTTGCGC
The DNA here is from genome assembly GCA_003268905.1 of Acidovorax defluvii. GTDB lineage: Bacteria > Pseudomonadota > Gammaproteobacteria > Burkholderiales > Burkholderiaceae_C > Acidovorax > Acidovorax defluvii. The sequence continues at coordinate 18,762 of QLTU01000005.1, read as the reverse complement.
TTATCGCATAAGGCTTAACAGCTATTGAATTAATAGCGTTTAGCGCGTTTTCGACCCGCTCGGGACCTTGGCCATACACCACGTGGTAGCGCACGGCAGCATCCGCCAGCAAGGCGCGCAGGTGTGCATCGCAGGCCTCGCGCCGGGCTTGTTCGGGTGCGGCGCAGGGCAGGTCCAGCCCCATCAGCAAGGTGATGGCGGCGCTGTGCAGGGTGTGGCGTATCGCGGTGGGCAGCTGTGAAGCGTCTGCCACGGCAATCACCTGTGCCGTCATGGCGGAGTCTGCCAGTCGGTGCTGAAGGGCCTCGGCCAATGCGGGGGCGCCGGTGCCGGGTGCACCCAGCAGGGCAATGATCTGCTGTGCAGGCACGGTGGCGATGAAGGATGCAGCCCGGCAGCTCAGCGGGGCATGTAGTGCACGTAAACCTCGTTGGGCTTGACCATGCCCAGCTCGCTGCGTGCCTTTTCTTCCACCATGTCCAAGCCCTCCTTGAGGTCGTGCACCTCGGAGTTCAGGCGCTCATTGGCCTGCCGGGCCCGGTCGTTTGCGGCGATCTGCTCATCGAGCTGACGCTGCATCTCCTGGACACGGGGAATGCTTCCCCGGCCCAGCCAGAGCTGGGCATGAAGGACTGCCAGCAGGGCCAGCAGGACAACGGGCACAAGACGAAAACCCATGGCCTAAATGGTACGCCTTGCCGGGGCCTGCGTTGCGTCCGGTCGTGCTGGCGCCGCCCTAGGGCGCCGGGGGGCGCCTGAGCGATCGCAGCAGGACCGGGCAGCTGGCATGGTTTAGCGCAGGTTGTAGAACGCCGCGCGGCCCGGGTAGTGGGCAATCTCGCCCAGGTCTTCCTCGATGCGCAGCAGCTGGTTGTACTTGGCGATACGGTCCGAGCGCGACAGCGAGCCGGTCTTGATCTGGCCTGCGTTGGTGCCCACGGCGATGTCGGCAATAGTGCTGTCTTCGGTTTCGCCCGAGCGGTGCGAGATCACGGCCGTGTAGCCCGCGCGCTTGGCCATTTCGATGGCGGCGAAGGTTTCGGTCAGCGTGCCGATCTGGTTGATCTTGATGAGGATCGAATTGGCAATGCCCTTGTCGATGCCTTCCTTCAGGATCTTGGTGTTGGTGACAAACAGGTCGTCGCCCACCAGCTGCACGTTCTTGCCCAGGCGCTCGGTCAGGATCTTCCAACCATCCCAGTCGCCTTCGTGCATGCCGTCTTCGATGCTGATGATGGGGTACTTGTCGCACCACGATGCCAGCATGTCCGTCCATTGCTGGGCGGTGAGCTTGAGGCCGCCTTCGCCCTCCAGCACATACATGCCGTCCTTGTAGAACTCGCTGGCGGCGCAATCGAGGCCCAGGGCGATCTGCTCGCCGGCGGTGTAGCCTGCGGCTTCGATGGCCTGCAAGATCAGCTGGATGGCGGCTTCATGGTTTTCAACGCTGGGCGCAAAGCCGCCCTCGTCGCCCACGGCGGTGCTCATGCCCTTGTCGTGGATGATCTTTTTGAGCGCATGGAACACCTCGGCACCCCAGCGCACGGCTTCGCGGAAAGTGGGGGCGCCCACAGGGATGATCATGAACTCTTGCAGATCGAGGCTGTTGTTGGCGTGCGCGCCACCGTTGATGACGTTCATCATCGGCACGGGCAGCTGCATGCCGCCCATGCCGCCCAGGTAGCGGTACAGGGGCAGGCCGGACTCTTCGGCGGCGGCGCGGGCCACGGCCATGGAGACGGCCAGCATGGCGTTGGCGCCCAGGCGGCTCTTGTTATCGGTGCCGTCGAGGTCGATCAGGGTCTTGTCCAGGAAGGCTTGTTCCGACGCGTCCAGGCCCAGCACGGCTTCGGAGATTTCGGTGTTGATGTGCTCGACGGCCTTGAGCACGCCCTTGCCCAGGTAACGGTTCTTGTCGCCGTCGCGCAGCTCAATGGCTTCACGGCTACCGGTGGACGCTCCGCTAGGCACGGCGGCGCGGCCCATCACGCCCGATTCGAGCAGAACGTCGCACTCGACGGTGGGGTTGCCGCGGCTGTCCAGAATCTCGCGACCTACGATGTCAACGATGGCACTCATGGTTTTCCTTTTGCAGAAGTTTTAAATCAAATCGGGCTCTAGCGCTTGCTGGATAAGCGCTAGCAGCTATTAATTAATGAGCGAATATCGAATGCGCGTTCAGACGCCTTCGACACACACCATGCGCATGACCGCCGCGCCTTCGCGCGCTGCCTTGGCTTTCTGGTACTCGGGTGTGTCGTAGAAAGCGCGGGCCGCGTCAAAGCTCGGAAACTTGAGAATCACAGTGCGGCCGGGGTTCCAGTCGCCTTCCAGCACTTCAACCTTGCCGCCGCGCACGCACACTTCAGCGCCGTGGGCCTGCATGGCCACGGTGCTCCACTTGCGGTACTCCTCGTACTGCGTGGGGTTGGTGACGGTGACGGATGCGATGACGTAACCACTGCTCATGTCTCAGGCTCCAAAGTTGTTTTCGAGGAATCCGTTTTTCTTGGTGACATCGTCCAGCGCCACCAAGGTCTCCAGCAGCGCCTTCATGTGCTTGAGCGGCACGGCGTTGGGGCCGTCCGACCACGCCTCGGCGGGCTTGGGGTGGGTTTCCATGAACAGGCCCGCCACACCCACTGCCACACCGGCACGGGCCAGCACGGGCACCATGTCGCGCGCGCCACCGCTCACGGCACCCAAGCCACCGGGCTTTTGCACCGAGTGGGTCACGTCGAACACCACGGGCGCACCGGAGTTGCGCATCTCGGCCAGACTGGTCATGTCGGCCACGAGGTTGTTGTAGCCAAAGCTCACGCCGCGTTCGCAGGCCAGGAAGCGGTCTTGAGACAGGCCCACCTCCTGCGCAGCGGCACGGGCCTTGTCGATGACGTTCTTCATGTCCCAGGGCGCGAGGAACTGGCCCTTCTTGATGTTCACCGGCTTGCCGCTCTGTGCCACGGCACGGATGAAGTCGGTCTGGCGGCAGAGGAAGGCCGGCGTCTGCAGTACGTCCACCACGCTGGCCACCTCGGCCACCTGGGAGGCCTCGTGCACATCGGTCAGGATGGGCAGCTGCAGTTGGCGGCGCACTTCATCAAGGATCTTGAGGCCCGCTTCCATCCCCACGCCGCGCTGGCTGGTGCCAGACGAGCGGTTGGCCTTGTCAAACGACCCCTTGTAAATCAGGGGAACGCCCAGTGCCGTGCAGGTCTCCTTGAGCTGGCCTGCGACGTCCAGCGACATCTGCAGGCTTTCAATGGAGCAGGTACCCGCGATCAGGAAGAAGCGGTGTTCCAGGCCGACGTCGAAGCCGCAGAGTTTCATGGCGATGCTCCTTGCTTACGCTGCGGCCTTGGCGGCCTGGTGTTCTACGGCCGCCTTGATGAAGGCGTTGAACAGCGGGTGGCCGTTCCAGGGCGTGGACTTGAACTCGGGGTGAAACTGCACGCCGATGTACCAGGGGTGCACGTTTTGCGGCAGCTCGACGATTTCCGTCAGGTGCTCGCGCTGCGTCAGCGCCGAAATCACCAGGCCCGCCTTGCGCAGCTGGTCGAGGTAGTTGACGTTGGCTTCATAGCGATGGCGGTGGCGCTCGGTGACCACGTCGCCATAGATGCTGTGCGCCAGCGTGCCTGGCTGCACGTCAGAGCTTTGCGCGCCCAGGCGCATGGTGCCGCCCAGATCGGAGTTCGCGTCGCGTGTCTTGATGGTGCCGTCGGCATCCTTCCACTCGGTGATCAGAGCGATCACCGGGTGCTTGCAGGACGGATCGAATTCCGTGGAGTTGGCACCAGGCAGGCCTGCCACATGGCGGGCGTATTCGATGGTGGCGACCTGCATCCCCAGGCAAATGCCGAGGTAGGGCACCTTGTGCACCCGGGCGAACTTGGCCGTGCAGATCTTGCCTTCCACACCGCGCGAGCCAAAGCCGCCAGGCACCAGAATGGCGTCGTACTGGGCCAGCTTGTCGGCTTCCTGGCCTTCGATGGCTTCGGAGTCGAGGTGGTCGATGCGCACACGCACATGGTTGCGCATGCCGGCGTGGCGCAGGGCCTCGTTGACGGACTTGTAGCTGTCGGACAGCTCCACGTACTTGCCCACCATGGCGATGCGCACTTCGCCCTGGGGGTGCTCGGTCTCATGAACCAGGTCGTCCCAGCGCTTGAGGTTGGTGGGGGGGGTGTTCAGGCGCAGCTTGTCGCAAATGAGGCCGTCCAGGCCTTGCTCGTGCAGCATGCGGGGCACCTTGTAGATGGTGTCCACGTCCCACATGCTGATAACGCCCCATTCGGGCACGTTGGTGAACAGCGAGATTTTATCGCGCTCTTCTTCCGGGATGCGCCGGTCGGCGCGGCACAGCAGGGCGTCGGCCTGGATGCCGATTTCGCGCAGCTTCTGCACGGTGTGCTGGGTGGGCTTGGTCTTGAGCTCGCCAGCCGCAGCAATCCAGGGCACATAGGTCAGGTGCACAAACGCCGCGTTGTTGGGGCCCATGCGCAGGCTCATCTGGCGCACGGCCTCCAGGAACGGCAGCGACTCGATGTCTCCCACCGTGCCGCCGATTTCGACAATGGCCACATCCACGGCATCGGGCGTGCCGATGCCGGCACCGCGCTTGATGAATTCCTGGATTTCGTTGGTGACGTGGGGAATGACCTGAACGGTCTTGCCCAGGTAGTCGCCGCGGCGCTCTTTTTCCAGCACGGACTGGTAAATCTTGCCCGTGGTGAAGTTGTTGGTTTTCTTCATGCGCGTTTCAATGAAACGCTCATAGTGGCCCAGGTCGAGGTCGGTTTCTGCGCCGTCATCGGTCACAAAAACCTCGCCGTGCTGAAACGGCGACATGGTGCCCGGATCTACGTTGATGTAGGGGTCAAGCTTGATGAGGGTGACTTTGAGTCCCCGCGATTCGAGGATCGCGGCAAGGGAGGCTGAGGCGATTCCCTTGCCTAGGGAAGACACCACACCGCCGGTGACGAAGACAAATTTGGTCATGTCTTTTTTGGTGGTGGGAAATTGGGATTATAGATGGCCCCCCGGCAAGCGGCCGCGGCGGGGCCTGCTTCTGTCTGCTAAATTCGCGCCATGAATGAGCTTGCTGGCAAACACATTGTTCTGGGTCTGAGTGGAGGCGTGGCTTGCTACAAGGCGGCCGATCTGTGCCGCCAGCTCATCAAGGAGGGGGCCACCGTGCAGGTGGTGATGACCGAGGCAGCCATGCAATTCATCACGCCGGTCACCATGCAGGCCCTGTCGGGCAGGCCGGTGCATGGCTCGCAATGGGACGCGCGCGAGCCCAACAACATGCCCCACATCAACCTTAGCCGCGAGGCCGATGCCATCCTGGTTGCGCCCTGCAGCGCCGACTTTGTGGCGCGCCTGGCGCAGGGGCGGGCGGATGAATTGTTGAGCCTGCTGTGCCTGGCGCGACCACAGGAGCGTGTGCCCTTGCTGCTGGCACCGGCCATGAACCGCGAAATGTGGGCGCACCCGGCCACGCAGCGCAACCTGGCCCAGGTGGCCCAGGACGGCGCCACGGTGCTGGCCGTGGGCAACGGCGACCAGGCCTGCGGCGAAACCGGTGACGGCCGCATGCTGGAGCCGGAGGAGTTGCTGGAAGAAGTGATTGCCTTTTTCACGCCCAAGGTGCTGGCGGGCCAGAAGGTGCTGGTCACTGCGGGCCCTACGTTCGAGGCCATTGACCCGGTGCGTGGCATCACCAACCATTCCAGCGGAAAGATGGGTTTTGCCATTGCGCGCGCGGCCCGCGAGGCTGGCGCCGAGGTCACGCTGGTGGCGGGCCCGGTGCATCTGGCAACGCCGCGCGGTGTGCATCGCATCAACGTGCAGTCTGCACAAAATATGCTTGAAGCCGTTATGCAGAAAGCGCAGAGAGCTTCTGTTTTTATAGCGACTGCGGCGGTAGCCGACTGGCGTCCGGCCACGCAGTCGGAGCAGAAGATCAAGAAGGATGGCTCTGGCCAGACGCCAGTGCTGGGTTTTGTCGAAAACCCGGACATCCTGGCCACCGTGGCGCAGTCGCAGCACGCGCTGGTGGGCGACCTGTTCTGTGTGGGCTTTGCGGCAGAAAGCCACGATCTGCTGGCCCACGCTACGGCCAAGCGCCAGCGCAAGGGCGTGCCATTGCTGGTGGGCAATCTTGGCCCTGCAACCTTCGGGCAGGACGACAACGCCCTGCTGCTGGTGGACGCGCAGGGGCATCGCGAGTTGCCCCGGGCATCCAAGCGCATCCTGGCCCAGCAGCTGGTTGCAGAGATTGCCCAGCGCCTGCCTGCTTTGCAGGCCTGACCGCAAAGGATTTCCACGGTGATTCCGCCTGTCCGCCCCGACTGGGATACGCCTCCCGATGGTGATTTCGCCCGCTATGTGGATCGGTTGGGTGCCAATGCGCCGGCTGCGGCGCGCCCCCCGAACACAAATGCGGCAGGGCCTGCCGGGCCGACCCGTCTGCAGGAGGCGCCCCAGCGTGGTGATAGCGCACCCAGACCACCCGTGCAAGCACCTCCCCCTGACCTGGCTGTGATGGCCGGGCAGCTTGGGGGCAGGCTTCGTGGCGCACGGGTCGTGCTATTGGTGGCGATAGGAATCCACGCCATCGCCTGGCTGGGTTTTGGCCGGGGCTCACTTCCGGTTTTGATGTTCATGGCGGTGTTGTGGTGGGGATTGGGCAGGGTAGTGCAGATACTCCCCGGACTGCTCTCACTTCCCCGCAACGCCGAAAATCAGGGCGTAGAGTCCTGGCGACAGCGCTTGCGGGCACGGGCCCCGCAGGGCAAAGCAGAAAGCAAGAAGTGAAGATTGACGTCAAAATTCTTGATTCGCGCATGGCGAATCAGTTGCCGACTTATGCCACCCCCGGTAGCGCGGGCCTGGACCTGCGGGCCTGCATCGATGCGCCCTTGGTGCTGGCACCCAATGCCTGGCACCTGGTGCCTACGGGCATTGCCGTTTTTATCAAAGACCCCGGATACGCTGCGCTCATCCTGCCCCGCTCGGGGCTGGGGCACAAGCACGGCATTGTTCTGGGTAATCTGGTGGGCCTGATCGACAGCGATTACCAGGGACAGCTCATGGTGAGTGCCTGGAATCGCAGCACGGTGCCTTTCACGCTGGGGCCCATGGAGCGGCTGGCCCAGTTGGTCATTGTTCCCGTGACGCAGGCGCAGTTCAACGTGGTGACCGAGTTCGAGGCCACCGAGAGGGGCGAAGGCGGCTACGGGTCCACGGGCAAGGGGTGAGGGGTGAGGGGTTTTCTCGTCCCTGCACTGTTTCATGCCCGTGTCCTTGTGTCAGCGCATTCCTACGCGGCACAGAGCCCAATGCCGACCTGCACCGTCGTGCTTCGCCGTCCAAGTGTGCCTCGGGCCCATGCTTCAATTGTTTTGAATCGGGTGGTGAATGGCTTCGCCAAGACGCTGCCCTCATAGAGATATTTCAAGGAGAACTGATATGCGCCAGATCACACGTACCGCCACCTTGGTGGGCTCTGTCTTTATGTTCGGAGCCTTGGCCGCATGTGCGCCACAGCAGACCTATCCGAGCCAGTATCCATCGGGCGGTTACACGTCAGGCGGCTACCAAAGCAATGCACCGGTTTATTCGAACAATGCCATGGGCACGGAATACGGCCGTGTTGCCAATATTGAGGTGTTGCAGGGTCGAAGCCAGGGGCAAACCACCGGTGCAGGCGCAGTCCTGGGTGCCGTGGTGGGTGGAGTATTGGGCAACCAGGTGGGTGGCGGATCGGGCCGCACTGCCGCAACTGCCGTGGGTGTCATTGGCGGAGCGCTTGCAGGCAATGCCATCGAAGGGCGCAACAACAACAGCGGCGGCGAGGTGCAGGGCTATCGCATTTCGATTCAGCTTGACCAGGGCGGCTATCGCTCTTACGACGTAAGCAATCCGGGCGACCTGCGTACGGGCGACCGGGTGCGTTTGTACAACGGTCAGATTTCCCGCCAGTAAGCAGCCAGCGCGACGTGGTGGCCCGCAAGGGCCGCCATTTCAGTGCAGCAGCGAGTTGCCTGGTGCCTGGGGCTGTATGCGAAAAAAGCCCGTACCCGCCGTGCCTTTGCCGATTTCCTCCTCTGTGGCTTCGCGAACGCCTTGCACAGTGAGTTGCAATCGCAGGGCGATTCCGGCAAGTGGATGGTTTCCGTCCAGCACCAGATGCTCTGGGTAGATTTCTGTCACGGTGTAAAGACCGCTGCGGGGCGCAGTGGGGTTGACGCCCTCGGGCAGTGCGCTCCCATCAAACGTCATGCCCTCCTCAATCTCAGGCGGGAACAGTTCGCGGGGCTCCAAAAAAAGCAGTTGGTCGTTGAAGTCGCCAAAAGCATCCTCGGGCTCCAGGTGCAGTGCCAGCGTTGCACCTGGGCCATGGCCTTGCAGTGCTTCCTCGATGCGGTGCAGCAGGTCTTCGCCGCCCACCAGGAATTCCACCGGGTCGTCGAGCACGTCCAGTTCTTCGCCCAGGGTGTCTTTCAGGGTCCAGGTCAGAGCGACCACGCATTGTTGGGTAATTTCCATAGGAGAATTGTCGCAGTTTGATCAACGGCCCTGCAAATGGGCGGACAGGTTCTCATGGATATCCAGCAACCCCTCTCCCTGCTCGGCGGCCTGAGCCCCGCGCAATTCATGCGTCGGCACTGGCAAAAAAAGCCTTTGCTGGTGCGCCAGGCCATCGCGCAATTCACACCGCCGGTGTTGCGGTCCGAGCTGTTTGCGCTGGCTGCGCAGGAGGGCGTGGAGTCCCGGCTGGTGCAGCAGGTCAAGGATGTCTGGAAGTTGCGCCACGGCCCCTTTTCGCGCCGGTCATTGCCTGCCCTCCAGCAGCCCAACTGGACGCTGCTGGTGCAGGGTGTGGATCTGCACAACGACCAGGTGCACGCCCTCATGCAGCAATTCCGTTTTGTTCCGGATGCGCGCCTTGATGACCTCATGATCAGCTATGCCAGTGATGGCGGAGGCGTCGGCCCGCATTTTGATAGCTACGATGTATTTCTGCTGCAGGCCCATGGTCGCCGCCGCTGGCGGATTGGTCGCCAAAAAAACCTGAGCCTGCGGGACGATATTCCGCTGAAAGTGCTGGCGCAGTTCGAACCCGAGCAAGAGTATGTGCTCGAGCCCGGGGACATGCTGTACCTTCCGCCCGGATATGCCCACGACGGTATCGCCGAAGGGGAGTGCATGACCTACTCGATCGGTTTTCGGGTTCCGGCGCGTGCCGAACTGGCCAACGAGCTTCTGCTGCGGGTGTCAGAAGATGCGGACGAGGAAGCTGTCCCGGTTTTGTACCGCGATGCGGGCCAGGATGCAGTGGAGCTGCCCGCTGCCATTCCCGAGCGGTTGCACGAATTTGCCCGGGATGCCTTGAAACGCGCATTGAGCGAGCCCCTGGTGCTCGAACGCGCGCTGGGTGAGTACCTGACCGAGCCTAAGCCCAGCGTATGGTTTGAGCCGAATGACGCAGGTGTGATGCTGGAGGGTTTGGCACTGGACCGGCGTACCCGCATGATGTACGACGCGCACCACGTGTTCATCAATGGCGACAGCTATCGCGCGGCAGGCCGCGACGCCACGTTGATGCGGCGCCTGGCGGATCAACGCCGCTTGAACAGCCGTGATCTGGCGCGTGCCACTGACGATGCCCTGGAGCTGCTGTCTGCGTGGTGCGACGCTGGCTGGGCCCATGCCTGCAAAGACCCACAGGAAACCCCATGACCGATGCGGTAACCCCAGCCCCTTCATTGCCTGATTTGCCTTCTGGGCGGTTCAGTGGTCGCGAGGCGTTCATGCAGCTTGTGCGTGATGGGTTGGCCACAGCGGCGCGTGACGGATGGTCAGAGATTATTGTGAGTGATTCCAACTTCCATGACTGGCCGCTGGGAGAGCTTGCTGTCATTGAGTCGTTGCAGCAGTGGGCCCACAGTGGCCGTCGGTTCACCATGCTGGCTTGCACGTTTGACGAGGTGATACGGCGGCATCCGCGTTTTGTGCGCTGGCGCGGCACATGGGATCACATCATCAGCTGTCGACGCAGCCCTTCGGCAGACCCGCTTGACCTCCCCAGTGCCTTTTGGTCGCCAGCCTGGGTGATGCACCGCCTCGATCCCGTACGCTGTGTGGGGGTTGCCGGCTTTGAGCCGGAACGCCGCGTTTTATTGCGGGAATCACTCAATGAATGGTTGCGAAGCAAAAGTTCACCCGGATTCCCGTCAACCACATTGGGGTTGTAACGTTGATAGTGCTCAATGCATGAAAAATGAATTGCGTTTCATGTGGGAATTCAGCGTTATTCGGGATTGACGAAATCCCAATATAATTGTTGATTGCGCAGAAACGCACGCCCATGCATTCGGCCAACGCGTCAACGGCTGCACAGGCTGGTCGTGGTGGCTACTCCGGTTTTTTGTCTGTCCAACTAGGAAAATTGAAATGAAGAAATCGCTCGTTCTGGCTACCCTGATCGCTGCTGCTGCCCTCGCCGCTTGTGGCAAGAAGGAAGAGCCTGTTGCTGCTCCTGCGCCAGCTCCCGTGGAGGCACCTGCCGCCGCTGCGCCTGCTTCTGACGCTGCTGCGCCTGCTGCCGAAGCCGCTGCTTCTGCTGCAGACTCCGCCAAGGCTGCTGCCGATGCTGCTGCAACTGCCGCAACTGGCGCACAGACCGCTGTTGACGCTGCTGCAACCGCTGCAACCGATGCCAAGGCTGCTGTAGACGCTGCTGCAACGGCTGCCACCAGCGCTGCTTCCGCTGCGAAGTAAAGCCAGCACGGATTTCAGGGCCTGCCAGCCTTGCTGGAGCCTCTGAAACCAAGGGCCCCGACCTGTTCACAGGTGCGGGGCTTTTTTGTTGCTGCCCATTGTGTTGCGGTGTCTGCAGAGGCTGGGTAGCTCTTGCGCGGCAATTTGCCGCTGAGTCTTTTGCCAAGGGGATGCGCTGCGTAGTCGCGGCGACTACACCACGTTGATCCAGTCCGTTCCTTTAGTGGGCGAGGCAATGTCCACACCCTCAGCGGGCCAGTCCAGGGAGTGTGCCAGCGCTTGCTGCGCCAGCCGGGGCTGGTTGTTCTGCGCGCTGAGGTGTGCCGCGACCACGCGATTCAGACCCGTGTGCCGAACGGCCGCCAGGATGCCGGCAGCGTCGTGGTTGGCCAGATGCCCATGCACACCCGCAATGCGTCGCTTCAGAAAAGCGGGATAGCCGGATGCTGCGAGCATGTCCGGGTCGTGGTTGGCCTCCAGCAGCAGCGCGTGGCAACCCTGCAATTGCTGCAGCACATGGGGGCTCGCGTGGCCCAGGTCGGTAAGCAGGCCAAGGTGAGAAGCGCCATCGGTGCAGCGCAATTGCAGCGGTTCCCGCGCATCGTGCGGCACGGTAAAGGGCACTGCGCACACCGTGCCGAGATCGATGGGAACCATGTCGTGGGCCATCTGCAGCAGCCCGTCAAAATCTGGCGCACCTATCGCCACATGGGTGCCGCGGCTCATAAAGACGGGAATGCGGTGCCGCATTGCCACGGTATGGGCACAGCCGACATGGTCTGCGTGTTCATGCGTGATGAAAATGGCATCGATCTGGTCGATGCCCAACCCCGCCGCACCCAGCCGGGTGGCAAGTTGCCGGATGCCGAAACCGCAGTCCACCAACAGGCGGCGCACCTGCAATCCGTCGCCCGCTTCCACCACGGTGGCGTTGCCTGAGCTGCCGCTGCCCAAGCTGCGAAAGCGCAGCATCGGCAGGCGTGCTTATTTCAGGTCGTCTGCCAGCACGCGCAGGATACGTTCGGCGTTGGCAGACGATTCGGGCGCACCGGCCTCATTCAGCACGGAAACCGTGGTGGCTTCACCCTGGCTGCGCACCACCACGCGGTACTTCAGCGGGGGAGTGGCGGCAGATCCGCCCAGCAGCTTGCTGAAGAAGCCTGGCTCCTTCTTGTCGGTTCCGGGAGCCACGTAACGCACAAAATACAGGCCGTCATTGCGGTTGCGGTCTTCGACGGTGAAGCCCGTGCGGTCAAGGGCCAGGCCCACACGGCGCCACGCGCGATCAAAACCTTCGTCCATCTGCACGACCGGGACGTTGTTGACCGAGGTCATGCGCACGCTCGCGGCCTTCAAGGCCGGCGCTGCCACCACGGCCTGGGATTGCTCTTGGGGCACACCGAGCTTGACCATCAGACGGCGCAGGAATTCGGTTTCGAGTTCGGGGTCGGCGGCGCGGGGCTGCCAGACGGTGCTGTCCTTGGACGTGCTGGTGTAAACCTCCACCATGCCGCGGTGGGTGACGTAAATCTCGGTGCCGCCGGCGGCATTGCGCTCCAGGCGCGTGCGGAACTTGTCGCGCTCGCCCGTGGAATACAGCGAATCAAAAACCTTGCCGAGGGTGGCGCGAATCACGTCCTGCGGCAGCTTGGCGCGATTTTCCGCCCAGTCGGTCTCCAGAATGCCCAGGTCAGCCTGGTCGACAACCAGGTTGAAACCGTTCTCCAGCCAGTACTCCCGCACCGGGTCCCACAACTGGTCGGCCGGTCGGTCGATCACCAGCCAGCGCTGGGCGCCGTTGCGTTCGATGCGGACATCGCCGATTTTTGTGGCTGCTGCGCTGGAGGTTGTAGACGATTTGGTGTTCTGGCCAGCCTGGTAGGCTGCGGCAGATACCGCGCTGCCGGGTACCGCATAGCGGTTTTCTCGGGACAGTTGCGTCAGGTCGGGGGGCACCTCCAGTGTGGCCCCCTGGGTGGCGCTTTTGTAGTCGATCTTGTCGTTTTCCAGAACGGAGCAGGCGGAAAGCGCCATGGCAAGGCCCAGCAGGCCCAATCGTGCAGTGTGATTCACGCGGAAATCCTCAGAGTGTCTCGGGTGTCAGGGCGGTCGGGTTAAAGCAGGCCGCTGGCGCGCAGGGCTGCTTCCACGGTGGCTTCGTGGCCCTGGCTCAGGGGTGTCATGGGCAGGCGCATGGTGCCTGCGCACAGACCCATGCGGGCCATGGCCCACTTGACGGGAATCGGGTTGGCTTCAATGAACAGGTTCTTGTGCACCGGCATCAGCTGAAACTGGATGTCCATGGCGCGCCGCACATTTCCGGCAAGCGCCGCAACACACAGTTCGTGCATCAGGCGGGGTGCCACGTTGGCGGTCACGCTGATGTTGCCGTGACCACCGCAGAGCATCAGGGCCACGGCGGTGGGGTCATCGCCTGAATACACGGCGAAGTCCTTGGGCAAATCGCGGATCAGCCACTGGGCGCGCTCGATGTTGCCGGTGGCCTCTTTGATACCGATGATGCCGGGCACCTGCGCCAGGCGCAGCACGGTGTCGTGCAGCATGTCTGCCACCGAGCGGCCAGGCACGTTGTAGAGCACCATGGGCAGGTCGCCCGTGGCCTCGGCAATTGCCTTGAAGTGCTGGTACTGGCCCTCTTGCGTGGGCTTGTTGTAGTAGGGCACGACCTGCAGCTGGCTGTCGGCCCCTACGCCGCGGGCAAACTTGGCCAGCTCGATCGCCTCTGCCGTGGAGTTGGCGCCACAGCCCGCCATGATGGGCACGCGCTTGGCGGCCTGCTCCACGGACACGCGGATGATCTCGCAATGCTCTTCGACGTTGACCGTGGGCGATTCGCCCGTGGTGCCGACCACGCCGATGCAGTCGGTGCCTTCGGTGATGTGCCAGTCAATCAGTTTGCGCAGGGCGGGGTAGTCCACGCTACCGTCCTCGTGCATGGGGGTGACGAGGGCGACGATGCTGCCGGTAAGGGGGACGGAAGAAGAGGTCATGTCCGCAAGTGAAAACGGTAAAAGGGCATTCTAACTAGACCGGAAGGTCCAGACGGTATCGAACGGGCTGGCGTGGGTGCGCGGTTTCGCGCACGGCCGCAATGCGCTGCACGAAACGTGCGGGCGCGTCCACAAAGCCGTCTTCGTACGCAACGGTGCGAAGGGTCGCACTGGCGGCAAGCAACTCGCCGGGTTGCAGCAAAAAATCGGCCCGCGCAGGGCGTCCAACGGTTTCATTGCCGCTTGCAAAGGTTTCATAAATCAGCACACCGCCAGGGGCCACGCTGTCCACCAGAAGGGGCAGCAGCGGGCGCCAGAGGTAGTTGGTGACGATCACCGCGCCAAACTGTCGGCCAGCGAAAGGCCAGGGGCCGTCTTCAATGTCGGAACAGTGAATTTCACCCCAGGCCGCGCACGCCGCCACGGCATCGGCCGAGCGGTCTACGCCCACGGTGGGGTGGCCGTGCTGGTGCATCCAGCGCAGGTGCCTGCCCGCGCCACAGGCCACGTCCAGCGCGGTGCTGCCTGGCGGCGCCAGGTTTGACCAGCGGCGAACCCAGTCGGATGGTGCTTCAGTACCGTGCATTGAGGAGAATAATCGCTATAAAAATAGTAGCTGCTAGCGCTTGCTGTATAAGCTCTATAGGCTAAAAAGGTTTAAAAATATCAAAAACATGCCCACATCTGGTCTGCCAGCATGACCATGAACCCCGGCACGGTGTACATCGCAAACACCGCCAGCAAGATCAGCAAGGCGGCCACCCAGCCCAGCAGCCGGGCAAAGCGGGATGTGAGGCGCGGTGTGGGGATGTGCATGGGGCCGTCAAGGGTGTTGGGTTACTGGTCGTTTTTCAGGCGGGCTGTGGCGTGCCGCGCTGGATGGGGGCTTCCTTGACGGGCAGATTCACCAGCCCCGCAAAAATACCGAGCCCGATCGCGATGTACCACACCACATCGTAGCTGCCCGTGCGGTCATACAGATAGCCGCCCAGCCACACCCCCATGAAGCTGCCCACCTGGTGGCTGAAGAAGACAAAACCGCCCAGCATCGACAGGTGCTGCACGCCAAAGATCTGCGCAATCGTGGCATTGGTGGGGGGCACGGTGGACAGCCACAGCGCCCCCATGACGGCAGAAAACACGTACACCGACAGCGGCGAAAGCGGTACCAGCAGAAAAATCGAAATCACCACGGCCCGCGCAAAGTAGATGAAGGCAAGGATGTTGCGCTTGGGCATGCGCTGACCCAGCGTGCCCGCAATGTAGGTGCCAAACACGTTGAACAGCCCGATCAGTGCCAGCGCATAGCTGGCCACCTGGGGCGAGAGCCCGTGGTCGCGCAGGTAGCTGGGCATGTGCACGCCAATGAACACCACCTGGAACCCGCACACAAAATACCCCGCCGTCAGCAGCAGAAAGCTGGGGTAGCGAAACGCCTCACCCAATGCCTGCA
Organism: Acidovorax defluvii; assembly: GCA_003268905.1. Classification (GTDB taxonomy): domain Bacteria; phylum Pseudomonadota; class Gammaproteobacteria; order Burkholderiales; family Burkholderiaceae_C; genus Acidovorax; species Acidovorax defluvii. The sequence continues at coordinate 3,507 of QLTU01000005.1, read as the reverse complement.
CAATGGTCTGGTCGCGCCGGGCGGGGGTGGATGCGTGGAACCCGGGCTCGCGCAGTCCGAAGGCCAGCGGAACAATCAGCAGCACCATCAGCGACAGCGCCAGCAGCGCCTGTTGCCAGCCCAAACTGCTGATCAGCCAGCCCTCTACCGGCACCATCAGAAATTGGCCAAACGAGCCGGCCGCCGCCGCCACACCCATAGCCCACGAGCGTCGTTCGGGCGCAATCTGTCGGCCCAGCACGCCGTAGATCACGGCATAGGTGGTTCCGGCCTGGGCCGCGCCAATCAGCACACCCGCCGTGAGTGCAAACAGGGTGGGCGTAGGTGACAGCGCCATGCCAGCCAGCCCAAGGCCATAGAGCACTGCGCCGCCTATCAGCACGCGAAACGCGCCAAACCGGTCGGCCACCATGCCGACAAAAATGCCGATCACGCCCCACGAGAGATTCTGGATGGCAATCGCCAGGGCAAACGACTGGCGTGTCCAGCCCATCTCCTGGGTGATGGGTTGCAACCACAGCCCGAAGCCGTGGCGGATGCCCATGGACAAGGTCACGATGGCGGCACCGCACGCCAGCACCTGGAACATGGACAATTTTTGGGGATTCGTGTGCATTCAAGGAATGTAGCCAATCCGGCGTGCATTTGCCTGACGCCTGCACGACGCGCGGCTCGCCATCGTGCTGCAGGCTGGGTATTTATCCAGTCCCAACAGCGCTGCGGCACTACAATCCGCCCCATGTCTGCCAAACCGTCATCAGTGTCCGCCAGCGAATATTCCGAGGGTTCCATCCGTGTGCTCAAGGGCCTGGAGCCCGTCAAGCAGCGCCCGGGCATGTACACCCGCACCGACAACCCGCTGCACGTCATTCAGGAAGTGCTGGACAACGCCGCCGACGAGGCACTGGCGGGCTACGGCAAGAAAATAAAGGTCACGCTCCATGCCGACGGCTCGGTCAGTATCGAAGACGACGGGCGCGGCATTCCCTTCGGCCTGCACCCCGAGGAAAAGGCCCCGGTGATCGAACTGGTGTTCACCCGTCTGCACGCGGGCGGCAAGTTCGACAAGGGCAAGGGCGGGGCCTACAGCTTCTCGGGCGGCCTGCACGGTGTGGGCGTGAGCGTGACCAACGCGCTGGCCACCCGGCTGGAAGCCACCAGCTACCGCGAGGGGCAATCGGCCCGGCTGGTGTTCTCGGCGGGCGATGTGATCGAGCCCCTGGTGGCGCGCCCCCTGGAGGCCGGTGAGCGCAAGCAGGGCACCACGGTGCGAGTTTGGCCCGACGCCAAATACTTCGAATCGAGCGCCTTGCCGCTGGGCGACCTCACCCACCTGCTGCGCAGCAAGGCGGTGCTGATGCCGGGCGTGTCGGTCTCGCTGATCAACGAAAAAACACGCGACACCCAGACCTGGCAATACAAGGGCGGCCTGCGCGACTACCTGCAGCAAACGCTCAACGGCGACCCGGTGATACCGCTGTTTGAAGGCGAGGGCTTTGCCGACAGCAGCAACGACAGCTTTGCCGAAGGCGAGGGCGCCTCGTGGTGTGTGGCCTTCACCGAAGACGGCCAGCCCGTGCGCGAAAGCTATGTCAACCTGATCCCCACCAGCGCGGGCGGCACGCACGAAAGCGGCCTGCGCGATGGCCTGTTCAACGCCGTCAAGAGCTTCATCGAGCTGCATTCGCTTCTGCCCAAGGGCGTGAAGCTGATGCCCGAAGACGTGTTTGCGCGCGCCAGCTATGTGCTCTCAGCCAAGGTGCTCGACCCGCAGTTCCAGGGCCAGATCAAGGAGCGCCTGAACTCGCGCGACGCGGTGCGGCTGGTCAGCGGCTTCGTGCGCCCCGCGCTCGAGCTCTGGCTCAACCAGCATGTGGACTACGGCAAAAAGCTGGCCGAACTGGCCATCAAGGCCGCACAGACGCGCCAGAAGGCCGGCCAGAAGGTCGAAAAGCGCAAGGGCTCGGGTGTGGCCGTGCTGCCCGGAAAGCTCACCGATTGCGAAAGCCGCGACATCGCCTACAACGAAGTGTTCCTTGTCGAGGGCGATTCGGCCGGTGGCAGCGCCAAGATGGGCCGCGACAAGGAGAACCAGGCAGTGCTGCCCCTGCGCGGCAAGGTGCTCAACACCTGGGAGGTAGACCGCGACCGGCTGTTTGCCAACAACGAAATCCACGACATTTCGGTGGCCATGGGGGTGGACCCGCACGGCCCCAACGACTCACCCGACCTGTCGGGCCTGCGCTATGGCAAGGTCTGCATCCTCAGTGATGCCGATGTGGACGGCTCCCACATCCAGGTGCTGCTGCTCACGCTGTTTTTTCGCCACTTCCCCAAGCTCATCGAAACCGGCCACATCTATGTGGCGCGCCCGCCGCTGTTTCGTGTAGATGTGCCCGCGCGCGGCAAGAAGCCTGCGGCCAAGATGTATGCGCTGGACGAGGGCGAGCTCACCGCCATCCTCGACAAATGCGCGAAAGACGGCGTGCCGCGCGAAAAATGCCAGATCAGCCGCTTCAAGGGCCTGGGCGAGATGAACGCCGAGCAGCTGTGGGAGACCACGCTCAACCCCGACACCCGGCGCCTGTTGCCCGTGCAGTTGGGCGGCACCGACTTTGCCGCCACCGAGGTGCTCATCACCAAGCTCATGGGCAAGGGCGAGGCGGCATCCCGGCGCGAGTTGATGGAGCTGCATGGCGACGCGGTGGAAGTGGACATCTGACCGCAGATGCCTGACCGCCCCTTGTCGGTGTTTCACATGCTCACCATTTATCGCCTTTTAGGCCTCTTGCGCTTGCTGGCTGTGCCTTTGCTGCTATTGATAGCGCAGCAGTCAGCGCATGCCGACCTGTGGGCCTTTGTGGACCCGCGTGGTGTGACCCACTTTGCCGCAGAGCAGGTGGATGCGCGCTATGAGCTGTTTTTCCGCGGAACGCAATTCGACTCCTCGCGCGATGCGCCTGCAAGCGATCAGCGCCCTGGGCAGGCGCAACCTCCCGCGGCGCGCTTGCTGGCATTTTTTGACATTTCGCCCGATTACAAGCGCGTCAAGCACCATTTGCGGGCCTCGGCCAGCCGCCAGGGGGTGGACTACGAGTTGCTGCAGGCCCTGATTGCCACCGAATCGGGATTTGACGCTGGTGCCGTGTCACCCAAAGGAGCTATCGGCCTGATGCAGGTCATGCCTGCGACGGCAGGGCGGTTTGGCGTGGCGGCGGACACCCGCCGGACGGTGGCGCAGAAGCTGTTGGACCCGGCCTTGAATGTGTCTGCCGGCACCCGCTACCTGCGCTATCTGCTCGATCTGTTTCCCGGCCGTCTGGACCTGGCCCTGGCTGCCTACAACGCAGGCGAGGGCGCGGTGCAAAGGGCGGGCAACCGGATCCCGGCCTACAAGGAAACCCAGAACTATTACATCGTTCCGTTAAAACATTTACGTAAATGTGATCATGTGCGATCATGCCAACCCAGCGATTCCTTTTGGAGGCTGGCATGGCAAGACGGACG
>QLTU01000004.1 GCA_003268905.1 Acidovorax defluvii | reverse complement strand
TGCAATTGCTGGCCTACCTGGGCAAACAGGGCTTCACCCAGTTTTTGCTCATTGAGCAGTTTGCGAAACTTCAGCAGCGTGGTGGCGTCGGGCACGCGTTCGCGGCCCAGGTCAATCCCCACAAAGCGGCGCAGACTGGCACTGTCATACAGAGCCTCCTCGCACGCCAGATCGGCCAGGTTGAACCAGTGCTGCAGGAAGTGGATGCGCAGCATGCGCTCCAACCCAATGGGCGGACGGCCGTTGCCGGCCTTGGGGTAGTGCGGCTCTATCACCTGGCACAGGGCGGCCCATGGCACTATTGTCTCCATGGTCCGCAAGAACTCTTCACGTCGGGTGGGCTTGCGCGACTGCTCGAATCCGTTGTTTTGATCTGCGGCCATTGCCAGGGTCTGCTGCTTCATCTGCGGATAACGTTTGAGAAGCGACAACGGTGGACCTTAATCAGCATTGCCTTAAACAAAGGCGCTGGCAGCCAGTGGCAACAAAGTGCGCAATGGTAGCGCTTGAAACATAAGCTGGCTCTAGTGCCCATCCACCAGCGCATCGATGCCGCGCTGAAAAACGGGCTGAAATTTCAATCGCCGACTTAATGTTGAGGGGCTATTTCTTTGGCGGCGATCAAGATGTCGTATGCCAAATCCCGTTTGAATCTATCAAAATTCATAGCTGCTCGCGCTTGCTGCATAAGGGCTAGAGGCTTATTTAACCCTTAAAACGAATCCACCGCCACAAAGCCCACCGGCTGGGCCGTTTGCGCGTCAATCAGCACTGTCCACGCGGTTTTGCGCGACAGCAGGGGCAAGGTGCGCAGCGCTTGCAGCGGGCGACCGGTGCGGGCGATGGCGCGGGCTATGGCGTCGGCTTGGGCAGGAAAGCGCTGCGCCAGCTGCTCTGCCGGGTGCGACTCGCGCAGGATGTCGGCGCGGGCGGCGTCGTAGGGTTGCCACAGCGCAGGCTGGGCCGCTTGGGGGATGCCGTTGGTGGCCAGCATGACCGATTCGACCGTCTCACTGCCCTGCAAGGGCGCAGCGACAGCAGCGTCGGGCCGCCCACGGGCAGTTGCTGCAGGCTACGCGGGGCAGGGCATGAATTTACTGCCTGAAGAACTCTTGCCCTCCAAAAGTTCATGACCTGCTCTAGGGTCGTGCTGCTAACCAAGTGAGCAACTCATGCACTGCAGCAGCAACCGCGATACCCACGGCGATGCCAGCCGCTATTTCCAGAGGCGTATGGCCCATGCGTTCACGCAGCGGCGGGCGCTCGGGTGAGTTGGCTGCCAAAGCGTTGATAACCTGCGCGTGCTTACCAACCTGACGGCGCAAACTGCTGGCGTCCAGCATAACGATGAAGGCCAGAGTCACGGCGACAGCAAAAGCCGGGTGCGCCAGCCCTTCTTTCAAGGCAATCAGCGCAGCTGTGCTGCTGACGATGGCACTGTGGTTGCTAGGCAAGCCACCGTAGCCGATCAAACCAAACGCCAGCTTGCCAGCGCGCAAGCTGTTGACCACAAACTTCAGCACCCCTGCCACCAGCCAGGCCAAAAAGGGCGTTAGCGCATACGACAAATCCATATTCACCCCTGCACTGGCCACAGCGCCCAAACACACGTCAGCACCCACAGCACCACCGTAAGCAGCAACTGCCAATCCGCCAGCAGGGCATCGGTGGGCGACTCGCCACCATCCAGCGCCTCCACCACAAACCAATAGCGAAACAAGCCGAACAACACCAGCGGCACGGTAATGACCAATGCTGGCTTGGCCGACATCACAAACATGCTGTAGAACAACAACGCCCCCGTGGCCGACATTTCCGCGTAGCGATCGACCAGAGCGACAGAGTATTTCTCCAGCACTTTGCGCCCCTCGCTGCCGCTTTGGCTTAATTCTTGGCGCCGCTTAACGGCGGCCAGGTACAGCGCCAAGCACAGCGTGGTGATGAACATCCAGGAAGACACCGGCACACTCAGCGCCACAGCCCCGGCATACACCCGCAACACAAAGCCAATCGCAATGGTGAAGATGTCCACCACAGGCTGGTGCTTGAGCACAAAGGTATAGGCCAGGTTGAGCACAAGATAGGCAGCAATCACACCCAGCACCTTGGGCACCACAAACCAGGCACCCAGCAGCACGGCATACAGGCCAGCGAGCAAGAACAAGGCCGCAGGCACAGACACAATTCCCGCCGCCAGCGGGCGCGATTGGGATTTTTTCGGATGGCGACGGTCACGCTCAATGTCGTGCATATCGTTGATGACATAGGTGGCCGACGAAGCCGCGCAAAACAGCAGCATGGCCCACAGCGCGTGACCGATTGCATCGAGATCAAGAAACTCGCCGGAAAACACCAGCGGTGCCAGCACAAAACCGTTTTTCACCCACTGTTTAGGCCGCATAAGCTTGATCAGCCCGCGCAGCTGCGCCCATGGGGAGTGGGCGGTTACGGTACGATTCATTGTTTTTAATCTCGTTGATAACCCTGAATGTTTGCTTCAACCAAGCTGGCTGCTAAGTACGCAATTTACGCATTGATTGCCACCGCGGCGAACATCGGGGCTCAGGACTTGGTGGTGCGCGCTTACCACGGCACGGGCGCCATTGTGGCATCAGTCGCGATGGGTACAGGGGTGGGCCTGGCGATCAAATACCTCTTGGATAAACGCTATATTTTTCGCTTTCGTGCGGCCAACGTGGCCCATGACACACGCACTTTTGCCCTCTACACCGCCATGGGCTTGGCCACCACGGTGATTTTTTGGGGCTTCGAATTTGGTTTTCACCACCTCTTTGCCACGCGCGAAATGCGCTACTTGGGCGGGGTGATTGGTTTGGCGATTGGCTATGTGGCGAAATACCACCTCGACAAGCGCTACGTTTTCCATACGGAGCCTTCGTGAAAGCCGTCTCCTCCTGGGGGCGACTCAGCGCCGAGCCGCACCACGTCTTCAGTGCACGCGACCTGCCAGCACTCCAACAAGCACTGCGCCACAGCAGCAACCCAGGCCTAGCCCACGGCATGGGCCGCAGTTACGGTGATGCCTGCCTGAACCCCGGTGGCACCCTGTGGCTGACCGGCGGGCTAGACCATTTCATCGCCTTCAACGAGGACAACGGGCGTTTGGTATGCGAAGCGGGTGTGCTGCTGCGCGACATCCAGCGCCTCGCTGTACCGCGCGGCTGGATGCTGCCAGTAACACCCGGCACCCAGCTGGTGACGGTCGGTGGCGCAATTGCCAACGATGTCCACGGCAAAAACCACCATGTGCTGGGCAGCTTCGGCGACCATGTGCTGCGCCTGACGCTGCTGCGCACCAACGGCGAAACCATCGAATGCGGCCCACACGAGCGCAGTGATTGGTTTGCAGCCACCGTGGGCGGCGTGGGCTTGACCGGCATCATCACCCAAGCCGAGCTGCAACTGCGCCGCACGCCCGGCCCCTGGTTGGACACCGAAACGCTGGCCTATGCCAACTTAGACGAGTTTTTCCAGCTGGCCGATGCTTCTGAAGCGCATTGGGAGCACACCGTTTCGTGGATCGACTGCATTTCTGGCGGTGGCGGGCGTGGCGTGTTTATGCGCGGCAACCCCATCGTCACCGCGCCGCGCCCCCTGCCTACGGCCCAGCAACGCACCATGCCGCTGGTGTCACCGGTTTCGCTGGTCAATCGCTTGTCGTTGCGCCCCTTTAACATGGCCTATTACCACCTGAAGAAATGGCGTGCAGGCCGGGCCATTACACATTACGAAGCGTTTTTTTATCCGCTGGACAACCTGCTCGAATGGAACCGCATGTACGGGCCGCGCGGCTTCTTTCAGTACCAAAGTGTGGTGCCGCGCGCCGTGGGGCGCGATGCCATCCAGGCCATGCTGCGCGAAATTGCCCGCTCGGGCGACGGCTCCTTTTTGGCGGTGCTTAAAACTTTCGGCAACCGCCAGCCCGTAGGAATGCTGAGCTTTGCACAGCCCGGCGTGACGCTGGCCTTAGATTTTCCCAACCACGGCGCGCGCACACACCGCTTGTTTGAGCGCCTAGACGCCATCGTGCGCGAAGCCCAAGGTCGCATCTACCTGGCCAAAGACGCGCGGATGCCACGTGAGCTGTTCGAGGCAGGCTACCCCCGCCTGCCAGAATTTTTACCCTACCGCGACCCCGGCATCAGCTCGGGCCTTTCGCGCCGCTTAATGGGAAGTTGAATGCCCCCCAAAAAAATCGCCATCATCGGCGCGACTTCAACCATGGCCGAGCATTGCGCCCGGCTGTGGCTGGCACAGCAACCCACCGCAGAACTGATTTTGGTAGGCCGCGACCTGCCCCGCACCCAGCGGGTGGCTGCCGACTTGCAGGTGCGTAGCCCGCAAGCGCACATCCATGTCGTGCAGGCTTCGTTTTCAGACCCTGCTGCCATCGACGAGGTGGTGGCGGGCATGTGTGCCTCTAGCCCGCTCGACATCGCGCTGATTGCCCACGGCGCGCTGCCCGAGCAGGCGCAATGCCAAAACGACCTGCAAGCCTGCCACGAAGCACTGGACATCAATGGCATCTCGCCCGTGCTCTACGCTGAAGCCTTTGCCAAGCACATGGAGCAAGCCCAGCACGGCACCATTGCGCTGATTGGCTCGGTGGCCGGCGACCGGGGGCGCCAATCCAATTACGTCTATGGCGCTGCCAAAGGCATGGTGACGCGCTACGCCCAAGGCTTGCAACACCGTTTTGCCGATAGCGCGGTCAAAGTGGTGCTAATCAAACCCGGCCCCACCGACACCCCCATGACGGCGCACCTCAAAGGGCAAGGGGCCAAGCTGGCACCGGTGGAAAGCGTGGCGAAACAGATGGTGGATGGCATTGCCGCTGGCAAACCCGTGGTGTATGCACCGAAAAAATGGTGGCTCATCATGATGATCATTCGGCACCTGCCCGGGTTTATTTTCAATAAGACAAAAATTTAGCCACCGTATAACAATGTATACGCATGAGCCATCCCCCATCAAACAAAAATATCTCCCGCCCATTTGATAGCATCCATTGCAATAAAGATCACCTCAATCTTGGGGGTGATGGGAATGCTATACATCGCTTATTATCGAAAATTTAACTTTGACGAATGGCTAGTCATAAGATCGGGATGGTTGGTAGAAAATTCCATCGACAATTCGGTGCATTTTTTAATGCCGTGGACGAAGATTTTTGGGTATACAAGTTACTTTTTTGAATCACCCGATCTTCTATTAATAGGAGCCAGAGTCTTTGTTGGTATCACCGTTATTTGATACACATGATATTTTGTCGCACCTCGTTGAGAATCAGCACGTTCCACATGCCACCCCATGTAGCGAAGTGAATCGGTAAGTCTAAAAATTCGATCCCAATCATCCAGCACAACAAAATAACTCGCACCAGTCTTCGATGCAATTTCATCAATAGCCTCAGGCGCACGTCCGCATCGTGGCCACGTGTACTTTCGATGAGCTTCTACGCTAGACGGTGATTTCAAGCCCACCAAGTCAACCAAAGGCTGTTTTCCCACCAATGAAATAAATCCGGCGTCATGAACAAGCACCGAATCTAATTCAGGCACATGCTCAGCCACCCAATCGGCCACCCCCTTCAACTCCACCCTCGAAATACGCATACCCTCTTGGTAATCGGCAATAACCCTTGAAAAACCAAGTGCAGACCAAGAGAGCGCAACCAAAAATAATGCAAAAGAACCTTTCGCAAGCCATCCCTTATTGGAAGACAACAGAGAAATCCATCCAACCACAATCAGTGGAAACAACAAATGAACATACCTGTAATGATTATGAAACAGAGCCCCAGGAAACCTCAGGACATAGGCAACAAAAAACATGACAAAAAAAGCAATAGCCACCCACTTCAGGCGTGATACAGCCAAACCAAACACCCCCAATACACCCATGCCAGCAAAGGCTGCATAAGACGTGAATGCGCTCGCCACTACAGAAAGTTTTGTGAAAAATGGAAGACAGCCTTCTGCAAAGAAATAAACCTTCGCTCCCAGTGTATTTGGGATCAACGAACCCGAAGTCCAAAAAAGAAAAAGCATAACCACTGCAGCCCCTGTGATTGCATAGCCCAACCCCAGAAGAGCAAGCCGGTTGGAGTTCGCAGCACCCCTCACCCCATACAGTGCATACGCAAAGACCACCAAACCCAAAACACCCAACTCAGGCCTGACAAATGGCATCAGACCCAATATCACAAAAGACCATCTGTAATACGGATAGCCATCCCTGAAGAGATAGCAGGTCCATATCACAACTGCCATCGCAAGCCCGGTCTCCAGACCGTTCAACAATTGATAGAAACTATGCCCAAAGAGCAATGCAAAAAATGTAATGAGTGCTGACAACAAGGCGCTTAGCCCGGACACTCTCGCAAAGCGATATACGCCCCACAGATACGCAACCAGACTTCCGATAACAACGGTCAGCTGAGCCTGCGTCACTTCAAAAATGTGTGCCAATGCATATACCAGAAGAACAAATAGTGGACTTGTCGCTCCAGTCATTGGGGTTGAGTCAGCGTAGCGAGATTCGGCGCCCAAGATGAGCCCATCAACGACATGCTGAACAATATAGGCATCATCCAATGGAAAAAAAATATCCACGCTACATCCCACTGTTATTTGTAGGCAAAACCTGATTGACTCAACCCGATCTATCCGACCCAAATCGAGATATTCCGGATCTTAATATGGATCCATCGGAATCCAAGCGACCGGTGCAAGACCAGATCTTTCCACGAGTACAGTCCAGAAACCTCTGAAGTGCCTGACCGGATACCAGACCAAATCTGCTTGAGAGCGGCCGGAACTCTCAATGGCTGAGTCGATTTCTGCACGTCTGCTCGGCCACTTGGCAGCAAGCTGAGCGATGTCGCCCCCACGCGCAAGGATCTCTTCTCGGGCCTCGGTCATGGGGCGATAGTATTTTGGGAACATCTGAAGATCTTTCCCCGCCAAGGACGAGAACACGAGCGCCGTGCGCTCCTTGCCGTCGGTAGGCAGTTCAGCCCACACCTGGCGAGGCCCACCCCAACCTCTTGTGCGCCACACAGGCTCGATTGCCTGCTCCAGGTCTTCATCCGAGAGATCGCTGGCGAGGACCACCTCAAATCCATCCACAGCGAAAACCAGAAAGACGGGACGAACCGCCGCAACGGTATGCAACCCGTACATTAGAGCCGCCAGCTGCAGCGTACCGATCACCGCATAGTCACCCAGCAGGACTTTAAGCGGCTTCTTCGGCGTGAAGACCACAAGGGTCAGCAAAGGTCCGAGAGCAAGGTCACTGAGCACAACAAGGACAAATAACTCTGTCCCTCCAAGCATCTGGTAATAGGGCCATGGATACCAAACAAGAAAGACAAGATATCCTGCCAGCGCCGCTATCAAAGCCGTCACAAGGAAATGAAGGGATGCGGCGTAAAACTTTCTTTGCCAGAGTGACATGACAATGCAAGTCAAAAATTCAGCCGTCAGGGAGATATCTTGAACGCTTGCGGAAGCACCCGCCGCTCCAAATTCTCACAGACCCCGCCAGATTCGGCGGCCTTTTCCCATCGATCGCAATAGGTGCGAACCAAGTGAAACGCCCCAGCAAGGTATGAAGTGGAATTATGATAGTAAGTCCCCTCGACTTCAAGCCTCAAGCGATCCGCCTCATCAAATCGACCCATGAGATAAAAAATTACAGCCCGCTGTAATTTGACGGGGACCCGCTCACCCTCTCTATAGTACCAAGCCGATAATTCGTTGTAGCGCAATGCAGCTTGCAGATCCCCCAAGAACACAATTTGTGAATTTGCGTAATCCATCAGGGCACCACCAATTTGGGTGTGGGTCAGGCCGTACTCTTGAATTTTTCTGAATCCATTTTCCATACCCCGAAAATCGGGAATGGCATACAGGACACCTTGGATGTATTTTTGTGCCTCCGGATCTCCTTTGCGAAAAAGAAAATTCCCGTACAAGATCTGATGCGGCACATCCAAGCCACCATCGCGATCGATCAAACGTTTCATTTCTGCTTCAGCGAGATCAAGCCTATTGCCTGCCAAGGCGGCCTGTGCGTAATTGTAGCTTACCGAGGCAATATCGGCATGCTGCTTATGGACCCATGTCCAAAGCGACAATGAATTGCTCCACATAGGAATGGTTGTGTAACTGACCAATGCAGCCCCCAACAACCAAAGAACTGAAATCCCGCCAACAACCATCCTCTGTCGCAGACCGGAAAACAAGGGTACCTGTCCGTTGGTACCGTGAAGATTCACCGAAGCAATAGCCAGCGCGGCAAAAGCCAGCGGAAGCGCGAGGAACCGTGTCTGGACCAAGTTGTCGGCGATCGTCATTGGAATCAGATGAATGACAAGACTGATCGATATCAGAGCGGCAATCAACATCAAAGCCCAGAGCCTGAGTCGCCAAAACCCAAGATAAACGACCATGCAAACCGTCAGCAGGCTCAGCATATTCAATGGCAAACGGGCGGCAGCACCAAGATCAAAACCAGCCAAAGGGTAGAAGATGCTTATTCTGTCAAAAGGGAGCAAGGCGATGAGCACATATTCGCGCAGAGCCTCCAAGGGCATCATCAACTCAAATACTGCAGTAATCCAGTAGTCCAGCGATATGGGCGCATGATAGACAGCATCCATCGAAAGTTTGCGAATCACAAAATAGACTACCATGGTCAAACCCAAAGCCATACACAGAGATCGCTCCTGCTTGAACCATGAGCTGACCGCACGAAGTCCGTTAGCGCCTGCCGTGTTAGTGTCTGGATTGCGCAGTGCAAGCCCAATGCACAAAAGCAAGGCTGGCAACACAACACCCAGTTCCTTGGTCAATACCGCCAGAAGCATCAAAGCACACATGAGGGGAATCCGAACCCTCACGCTCATGCGATCTGCAAGGTATAGTTTGATTGCCAGCAATATGAAGGTGGTACACAACAGATCAAATCGGCCAGACACCCAGGCAACCACCTCGATAAGCGCAGGGTGCACGGCATAGATGGCTGCCGCCGCCACCGCCCTGAGCATTGGGCGACTCAGTCCGTTTCGCTGAAATAGGGTCAATGCGACTTGAAAGAGCAGAATGACATTCAGCAGAAAGAGCCCCACATTCACTGCATGAGACAGCGCAGGTCTTTGCCCGAAAAGATGAAATTCAGTGAACCAGGTCAAAAACACCACAGGCCTGAGGTATGAGGTCCCCTCCAGCACAGGCTGAGACAGCAAGCCCCAGCTCAACGGCTTGACCATCAGGTCGTTCTTGTCCAGAAAAATGATCCCGTCGTCCCAGACATAGGAGAACCCCAGCGTCTGCCCGTATAGAAGAAGCACGAGCACTGCAAGCCCCATTACGGGCAGAAGACGATGGCGTGCGATGACTTCAAGCTGCGGCGACATTTGACCAACTCTTCTTGTTTGACGTGATTTCACCCATGTGGCGCCCCACTCAGGCCAATAAAGAAAGACCCCGAAGGGCCTTGATGACTATACCGGAATGAAACTGGCTTTCTTCAGTCGAATTACGGCTTGCAGGCGTTGGGCAGATACTTGGTTTCAATCGTGGTACCGGAGCCGGTGTGACCGTCAACGGTTGTGTTACCACAAGCCCAAGAAACACCGCCGTTGCCGGTACTGAAGGTCAGAACACCACCACTGGCCTTGCCTGTGGTCATCGTCGCACTGATCGTACCCGTGGGGAATGTCCCCCCGATAGAGCTCGAAAGGGTCGCGTACTTGCCCACCAATGTCGCATTGATCTGGGTTGACCCGGCACTGACGCCTGCACCCACCAGGGTAGGCCAAGTGCTGCGATCGGTCCCCCATTCCGCCAGAGGATCCTTGAGACCGCCAGTCAGTGTCACTGCCTCGCTTACTTGGGCGCGCGTGGGATAGTCCTGATAAGCTGGCAGAGCCACCGCAGCCAGAATACCAATGATCGCTACCACGATCATCAGTTCGATCAGTGTGAATCCGGTCATTGATTTCTTGGCCATGGCTGTGCCCCAGACAACATGTTTAACAAGAAAAACAAAGGGGCCGAAGCCCCTTGTTCCACATCACCCAGATCAGGGCTTGCAGGCGTTGGGCAGATACTTGGTTGCAATCGTGGTACCGGAGCCGGTCGTGCCATCCACGGTCGTGTTGCCACAGGCCCATGAGCTGCCACCGTTGCCGGTCGAAAGGGTGAGCACACCACCACTTGCTTTACCAGTGGTCATGGTCGCCGACACAGTACCGGCAGGATAGGTGCCACCGACGCTCGTGGACACCGTGCTGTACTTGCCCACCAAGGCGGCGTTCAACTGACCAGAACCGGCGGTAGCGGTCGGGCCCACCAAGGTCGGCCATGCGTTCTTGTCGGCACCGTATTCAGCCAGCGGGCTCTTCAGACCACCAGTCAGGGTAACCGCTTCAGACACCTGGCCACGGGTCAGGTAGTCCTGGTAGGCCGGCAGAGCCACAGCAGCCAAGATACCGATGATCGCCACAACGATCATCAATTCAATCAGGGTGAAACCCTTTTGCATAGTACGCTTCATGAAATACTCCTTGGAGAGTTGAGAAAAGTCGATTGACGCTACCAACTAAGCATATGGCGTGCCAGCTTGGCGACGGAGGGCGCTTCCCCCGGGAAGTGCCCATGCCACAGTACCCCGGTAACACTATTGACATTTCTGTCACCCCAACATGTCAAACCTGCAGCACATCCCCCGCTTGCAGCCACCGAATGTCATGCGGCGCCGCAAAACCCTGGGGGGTGTCGGCGTCAAACTGGCGGATCTCCTGCATGATGAGATCCGTCTCTGAGGGCTTGGTGTGGGTAATGTAGATGGGGCAGCGCTGGCCTGGCGCCAGTTGCGCCAGTTCCTCGGCCAAGTTGTGGGGAGCCAGGTGCTGGGCCAGTCGCGCGAGGGAACCTTCGCGGTTGCTGAAGGCGGTTTCTATGACCAGGGCGGCCAGCGGTAGCCGGTTCACACGTTGCCAGAACTCCGGGCAGTTGCCGCCGGTGTCACCGCTGAACACCCACCACCCTGTATCACCCCGCACTGCGTAACCCACGGCCGGCACGGTATGTCGCGCCGGCAGAACCTCTATGTCGATGCCTGTCACTTGGAGGCCCTGCCCTACCTGCAAGGGCAGGTAGCGCACAAAGGGGCGGGTCTGGCTGGGGATGCGGCTGAAGTCGGGCCAGATGACGTCATTGAAGATGTGCTGCTGCAGCGCGGCAATGGTGTCGGGCAACGCATGCAGGCGCAGCGGCTCGGCACGGCGCGAGGCCACCGCATCCAGCATCATGGGGAGCGCGGCGATATGATCCAGGTGCGAATGGGTGAGGAAGACGTCGTCCACCGCCTGCATTTCATCCAGGGTGAGGTCGCCCACACCCGTACCTGCGTCGATGAGGATGCGCCCGTCAATCAGGAAAGAGGTGGTGCGGCAGTCCCGCGCGATGGCGCCAGAACAACCGAGCACGCGCACTTGCATGGTGGTGTGGCCTTGTTATTTGGTGTCGAAATGGGTTGCCCCATCCCAGTCTGGAGCAATCGGGGTCAGACTCCAATTTTTGCTACCTGCGGCGCCCACTGCGCAAGGCCTATGGCGACTGCACCCAGTTCTCCAGCCGCAGGCCGGGCACCCGCTCGAACTCGCGCGTGTTGTGCGTGACCAGGGGTGCGTCCAAGCTGAGGGCGTGGGCTGCAATCATGGTGTCCAGGGCACCGATCGGCTGGCCTTGGCGCTCAAGATTTGCACGCAAGTCGCCATATGCCCAGAGTGCTTTGGTGTCGAAGGGCAGTATTTCCAGCGGCGCCAGAAACATCTCCAGTGCCGCCTTGTTGCGAGCTGAGCGGCTTTTGGCCACCCCATAAGCCAGCTCTGCCGCCACCACGCTGCACAGGCCTACCTCGCCAAGGCGGTATTGCCTGAAACGTGCCAGCACCTCAGGCGGTTTGGCGTTGATGATGTAGATGCAAATGTTGGTGTCCAGCAGGATCATGCAGAAATCTCGGGGCGCACCTGCTGTGGTGGCTGTTCGCGCGCAAGCACAAAGCCGGGCTCGAAAGCCGACAGGGCTGCTTCGAGGGTGTCCCAGGGGTTGTCCAGCGGCAGCAGCAACACACCGTTGCCGAAGTGCCGCACTCCGACATCGGTGCCGGTGAACCGGAATTCCTTGGGTAGCCTCACCGCTTGGCTGCGGCCTGACTGAAAGAGACGAGCGGTTTCCACGGTGCACCTCCAGAGATTGGTGAATATCAATGATAACCACCATTTTCAGTGTGCGCAAACAGCGGCGCCAAGAAACAGCGCAAGAGTGAATGAAGGCTCCCTACACCTCAAACGCTTGCCCCGCCTGCAACCACGAAATGTCATGCGGCTCACCACTGCCCGGGTGCGTGATGGCGTCGAAGCGGCGAACTTGCTCCACAATCAATTGCGTTTCGGACGGCTTGGGAAAATTCGGGGTCAGATTCAAATTTTGGGCAAAATTGGTTTCAAGCCCACGTTCACAAAACACTGGCGGCTATGTTTTGAAAGATTCTTTGCTTGCTGCTGGCAGTTGCCTGAATGGGCTCACTCACTGGTTTGTATCAACCCAGTTTTCCACTTGCAGTGCGGGCACCCTTGCGAACTCCCCCACGTTGTTGGTCACCATAACGAGCCCTTCGCTGCGCGCATGGGCTGCAATGTGCAGGTCATTCACGCCAATGGGTTGACCGAGTTTTTCCAGCCCGGCACGGATGGCGCCATAGTGCTGGGCTGCCTTGCTGGCATAGGGCAACACTTCAAGCCGGCTGCAAAAGTCTTCGATGGCCGCCAGGTTTTCGCTGACCTTGCTGCTTTTTTCGGCCCCGTGATAAAGCTCAGACAAGGTGATCGCAGATATCGCCATGCGGCTGGCGTTCTGATTGAAAACGGAAAGCAACTCTACAGGGCGACGCTTCAAGACATAGATGACGATATTGGTGTCGAGCAGGTAGCGCAGCATCAAAGCGATTCCCGCTCGGACTGGTGCTGGCTGGCGCGCTCTGGCATGAAGTCATCACTCACTGCGGGGCCGTTCAAAAAGAAGCTGTCCCATGACTGCCCCACTGGGGAAATGATGCGTTCGTTGCCTTTGGCGCGCACTTCCACTTTGCGCACGCCGTCGGGCAGGCGCAGGTCGATCGGGAGTCTGACGGCTTGCGTCCGGTTGTTGATAAAGACGGTGCTGATGGTCATTGCCGCGGCCCTCCACTAGGTGTATGGCAACAGTATATTGCAGCCTGTTGCCGAATCAAGATTTACTGCCGGGATAGTGAGCAATCGGGGTCAGACTCCAATTTTTGCTACCTGCGGCGTCCACTGCGCAAGGGCCTATGGCGACTGCACCCAGTTCTCCAGCCGCAGGCCGGGCACCCGCTCGAACTCGCGCGTGTTGTGCGTGACCAGGGGTGCGTCCAAGCTGAGGGCGTGGGCTGCAATCATGGTGTCCAGGGCACCGATCGGCTGGCCTTGGCGCTCAAGATTTGCACGCAAGTCGCCATATGCCCAGAGTGCTTTGGTGTCGAAGGGCAGTATTTCCAGCGGCGCCAGAAACATCTCCAGTGCCGCCTTGTTGCGCGCTGAGCGGCTTTTGGCCACCCCATAAGCCAGCTCTGCAGCCACCACGCTGCACAGGCCAACCTCGCCAAGGCGGTATTGCCTGAAACGTGCCAGCACCTCAGGCGGTTTGGCGTTGATGATGTAGATGCAAATGTTGGTATCAAGCAGGATCATGCAGAAATCTCGGGACGCGCCTGCTCTGGCGGTTGTTCGCGCACCAAAACGAAGTCGGGATCAAAAGCAGACAAGGCTGCTTCGAAGGTGTCCCAGGGGTTGTCCAGCGGCAGCAGCAACACACCGTTGCCAAAGTGACGCACTCCGACATCGGTGCCGGTGAACCGGAATTCCTTGGGTAGCCTCACCGCTTGGCTGCGGCCTGACTGAAAGAGACGAGCGGTTTCCACGGTGCACCTCCAGAAAATGGTAAACACCAATGATAACCACCATTTTCAGTGTGCGCAAACAGCGGCCCCAAGAAACAGCGCAAGAGTGAATGAATGCAACCTACACCTCAAACTCTTGCCCCGCCTGCAGCCACGAAATGTCATGCGGCTCACCACTGCTCGGGTGCGTGATGGCGTCGAAACGGCGAACTTGTTCCACAATCAATTGCGTTTCGGACGGCTTGGTGTGGGTGATGTAGATGGGGCACGGCCTGCCGGGGTTGAGTTGCGCAAGTTCTTGCGCCAGGGTGTGGGGTGCCAGGTGCTGGCTGCGCTGCGCCAGGGCGCTTTCGTGGTTGCTGAATGCGGTTTCTATGACCAGCATGGCCACGGGCAGCTGGTTGATGCGTTGCCAGAAGGCGGGGTTGGGCCCGGTGTCGCCGCTGTAGGCCCACCAGCCGCTGCGCCCGCGCACGGCGTAGCCCACGGCGGGCACGGTGTGGATGGCGGGCAGCACCTCGATGTCCAGCCCGACAAGGTGCAACGCTTGCGCGGTTTCGAGCTCTTTGTGGATAAGGAAAAGCGCTGCGGCACTGGGGATGCGGCTGAAATCCGGCCAGATGACGTTGTTAAAAACATGGGCCTGCAGCGCGGCGATGGTGGCGGACAGTGCGTGCACTTGCACCGGGGTGCTGCGCAGGGACGACACGGCGTCCAGCATCAGGGGCAGGGCTGCCACATGGTCGATCTGGCGCATTTCTTCGAGGGTGAGGTCGCCCACGCCGGTGCCTGCGTCGATGAGGACGCGCCCTTCGATCAGAAAAGACGTGGTGCGGCAACCTTGCGCAATGGCACCCGAGCATCCCAACACGCGAACCTTCATGCCACCGCCTTGTCAGGAGTTGAAGCGGGCTATGCCGATGCCGCCCGCTGAGACCCCGAAGGGTAACACCCCGAACATCCCTCCCACACGGCAAATACCTGCGGGGAATCAGCCTTGCTCGAACTGCATCTCGGTGCCTGCCAGGGTGATGCGGTCGCCATGCTTGAGGGACACGGGGGCCTCTCCCATGGGAGTGCCGTTGAGCAGGGGCCTGTCGGGCCCTTCGACGTGCGCCAGCACATGGCCCTGGTGGCGTTTGGTGATGGAGGCCACAGCCACACCGGGCTTGCCGATGGTGGTGACCACTTTCAGCAGCGCCACCTCGCGCCCGGCCGCCGCGCCAGACATCACACGAATGACCGCCGACAACGGCACGGCCGCTTGCGGGGTTGCTGCGGCGGCAGCGCGGGGCGCCACCATGGACGGCGAAACCATGCCGGGCTTGACGAGCATGGTTTTTTCGAAGTTCTCGCCCTCGGCCTCTTGCAGGAAGCGGATCTTGTATTTGCCCACTTCGACTATGTCGCCGTTGCGCAGCTCTTGGCGTGTGACGGCCTTGGCGTTGACATAGGTGCCGTTGGTGCTGCCCACGTCTTCGATTTCCACCCCATCGTCGGTCATGTGGATGACGGCGTGCTTACCGCTGACGGCAAGGTTGTCGATGACGATGTCGTTGTAGGGGCGCCGGCCCAGCGTGGTGCGCTCCTTGGTCAACTCGACCTCTTTGATGACGACGCTGTCGATCGAAACGATCATTCTGGGCATGATCCACTCCTGGTTTGTTGAATTGTTGTGGGGTTGAGCGGCATCATGAAGCCCGGATCAATCGGGACATGAAGCCTCGTTTTTTGCCGCCCGCTGCCGCCGTTTGCACCAGCAGCACACTGATGTTGTCGCGCCCGCCCTGTGCGTTGGCGGTATCGACGAGCAGGTTGGTTTTTTCTTCCAGCGACAAGGATGCGCGCACCATGTCCGCCACATCGGCGTCGGGCACCATGTCGGTCAGGCCGTCGGAGCACAGGAGGAACAAATCGTTCGGCGCCACCTGGAATTCGTTCACTTCCATTTGCACATGGGGTTCGACCCCCAGGGCACGGGTAACCAGATTGCCATTGGTCGACACAGCGGCTTGCTGGGGGGTCATCAAGCCGGCGTCCACTTGTTCCTGCAGCCAGGAGTGGTCGCGCGTGATTTGCTGCAACACCCCATCGCGTAGGCGATAGCAGCGCGAGTCGCCGATGTGTCCCAGAATAAGTCGCTCACTCCGAAACACACCCACGACCAGTGTGGTGCCCATGCCTGCATATTGGGGGTTGGAGAGAGAGGCACCCAAAACGGCGTGGTTGGCGTTTTCGACGCAGATTTCAAGCGCCTTGCGGACACCGGTGGTCTGCGCGTTTTGGCCGGCATGTGCGAGCCAGCGCGCCATTTCCGTACGAATGAAGGTGGTGGCCATTGCGCTGGCCACTTCGCCGGCGTTGTAGCCACCCATGCCATCCGCCAGAACGGCAATTTGCGCATCGCGGTCGAAGGCCACGGAGTCTTCGTTGTTGTTGCGCACCCGTCCGCGGTCGGTGCGGGCGAAAAATTCGTAGATCATGGAGGTTGCCGCGTGCGTCGTCAGGCAGCCGAACACAGTGGAAGTACCGAGTTCCGGACAGCGGGAAGCTTTATCACGCTTGGCGGGAAAGCTGCCATGTCAGGCCCATTTGCATCGCGACTCGCATCATAGACGAGTGCTTGGCTGGGCAGCACTGGTGCGGTGGCAGGCGTAGCAATGCCTGGCGTCATTGATTGCGATGGGCTTGCATGATCGAAAAACTCTCCACCTCACAGGTTGCTCTGTCCAGAGAATAGCAATTTTTACGCCCGCTCAGAATGCGGCGTTCGGGCTGCATTCGGCACATGTTTTCAGGTCATGACCACTCAACAACGGCATGCCCCTGACACTGCTGGCGACAGAGAGACATCAGAGTGTCATTTTTGTCACCGTCTTGACTGCATTGGGCTGCCTGGCCGTTGCATCCAACCAAGACAGCCTGGATGCAAAAAGCGCCCGAAACCAGGGTTTCGGGCGCTTCTGTTTTTGACGGTTCCCGCTATCTTGCGGTGGCGCCCACGGCGCCAGTCACTCGCTGGCCAAATTACTTCAGTTGGGCCTTGAGCAGCTTGCCCAGTTCCGAAGGGTTGCGCGTGACGATAAAGCCGCACTCTTCCATGATGGCGAGCTTGGCATCGGCCGTGTCGGCACCGCCGGAGATCAGCGCGCCTGCATGGCCCATGCGCTTGCCGGCCGGGGCGGTCACACCGGCGATGAAGCCGACAATGGGCTTCTTCATGTTCGCCTTGCACCACATGGCGGCTTCGGCCTCGTCCGGACCGCCAATCTCGCCGATCATGATCACGGCGTCGGTGTCGGGATCGTCGTTGAAGGCCTTCATCACGTCGATGTGCTTGAGGCCGTTGATGGGGTCGCCACCAATGCCCACGGCGGTCGACTGGCCCAGGCCCACTTCGGTCAGCATCGCCACGGCTTCATAGGTCAGCGTGCCCGAACGGCTCACCACGCCGATGCGGCCCTTGCGGTGGATGTGGCCGGGCATGATGCCGATCTTGATTTCGTCGGGCGTGATGATGCCGGGGCAGTTGGGGCCCAGCAGCAGCGTCTTCTTGCCACCGGCGGCTTCCTTGGCCTTCATCTTGTTGCGCACTTCGAGCATGTCCCGCACGGGGATGCCTTCGGTGATGCAAATGGCCATATCCAGGTCGGCCTCGACGGCTTCCCAGATGGCGGCAGCTGCGCCTGCGGGCGGCACATAGATCACCGACACGGTGGCGCCGGTTTGCGTGGCGGCTTCCTTGACCGATGCGTAGATCGGGATGTTGAAGATCGACTCGCCGGCCTTCTTGGGGTTCACGCCGGCCACGAAGGCGTTCTTGCCGTTCGCGTATTCCTGGCACTTTTCGGTGTGGAACTGACCAGTCTTGCCCGTGATGCCCTGGGTGATGACCTTGGTGTCTTTGTTGATGTAGATCGACATGTGCGTGTCCTAGCGTTCTGGTCGGGTCATTACTTGACGGCAGCGACGATCTTCGTCGCGGCTTCGGCCATGGTGTCGGCCGCGATGATGGGCAGGCCGGATTCGGCCAGCAGCTTCTTGCCCAGCTCTTCGTTGGTGCCCTTCATGCGCACCACCAGCGGTACCGACAGGTTCACGGCCTTGCAGGCAGTGATCACGCCGTTGGCGATGGTGTCGCATTTCATGATGCCGCCGAAGATGTTGACCAGAATGCCTTCCACCTTGGGGTTGCTCAGCATGATCTTGAAGGCTTCGGTGACCTTCTCGGCGGTGGCGCCACCGCCCACGTCCAGGAAGTTGGCTGGCTCGCCGCCAAACAGCTTGATGGTGTCCATGGTGGCCATGGCCAGGCCAGCGCCATTCACCAGGCAGCCGATGTTGCCATCGAGGCTGATATAGGCCAGGTCGAACTTGCTGGCTTCGACTTCGGCGGGATCTTCTTCGTCCAGATCGCGGAAAGCCACGATTTCCGGGTGGCGGAACAGCGCGTTGGGGTCAAAGTTGAACTTTGCGTCCAGCGCCATCAGGTTGCCCTTGGAGTCGCAGTTCAGGGGGTTGATTTCCACCAGCGATGCATCGGTTTCCATGTAGCACTTGTAGATCTTGGCGAAGATGTCTACAGCTTGGTCGATGGAAGCGCCGGTCAGGCCGATGGCTGCGGCCACCTTCTTGCTCTGCTCGGCGGTGATGCCGGTCAGGGGGTCGATCATCTCGGTGATGATCTTCTCGGGGGTGGAGTGGGCCACTTCCTCGATGTCCATGCCGCCCTCGCTGGATGCGATCAGGGCCACTTTTTGCGTAGCGCGGTCGGTCACGAGCGATACATACAACTCGTTCTTGATGTCGGCGCCGTCTTCGATGTAGAGGCGGCGGACCTTCTGGCCTTCGGGGCCGGTCTGGTGCGTCTTGAGCTGCATGCCCAGGATTTCGCCCGCGATGCGCTTGACGTCTTCGATGGTCTTGGCAACCTTCACGCCGCCGCCCTTGCCGCGTCCACCGGCGTGGATCTGGGCCTTGACAACCCACACTGGGCCGCCAAGTTTTTGTGCTGCTTCCACGGCTTCTTGCACCGTGAATGCGGGAATGCCACGCGGAACGGGCACACCAAAATTGCGCAAGATTTCCTTGCCTTGGTATTCGTGAATCTTCATGAGGTCTCTCTCAGGGAAGGGTGGTGTTTACCCGTTTACCATGGACAAAGAATGTCTGGC
Organism: Acidovorax defluvii; assembly: GCA_003268905.1. Taxonomy (GTDB): domain Bacteria; phylum Pseudomonadota; class Gammaproteobacteria; order Burkholderiales; family Burkholderiaceae_C; genus Acidovorax; species Acidovorax defluvii. The sequence continues at coordinate 206,827 of QLTU01000004.1, read as the reverse complement.
CGCGGGCTGGGGACATGGCAGCCTGTGAATGTATCATGCTGCAATGCACCATCCCTTGTGCCAAGCTTACAGGGGTGGCCAGAACGCGACCCCCCTTGCAGGAGCATTCACATGTCCAGAATCTTTATTGATGGCGAAGCCGGCACCACGGGCCTGCAGATCCGCGAGCGCCTGCAGGCCATGCCCCAGATCGAGCTGGTGAGCATTGCGCCCGAGTTGCGCAAGGACCCTGCCGCCAAGCGCGAATTGATTGCGGGCGTGGACCTGGTGGTGCTGTGCCTGCACGACGACGCGGCACGCGAGACCGTGGCCATGGTCGACGACATCGAAAAGACCACTGGCCGCCAAGTCAAGGTGATTGACGCCAGCACCGCGCACCGCACGGCGCCCGGCTGGGTGTTTGGTTTTCCCGAGCTGGCCGCAGGGCAGGCGCAGGCCGTGCGTGAGGCGCTGCGCGTCTCCAACCCCGGCTGCTACGCCACCGGCGCGATTGCCCTGCTGCGACCGCTGGTGGATGCTGGCCTGGTGCCCAAGGATTTTCCGCTCGCGCTGCCTTCGGTCAGTGGCTATTCGGGCGGCGGCCGCACCATGATCGAGGCTTATGAGCAAGGCCAGGCCGCACCGTTTGAGCTGTATGCACTGGGCCTGTCGCACAAGCACCTGCCCGAGATCCTGCAATACACCGGGCTCACACGCCGGCCCATTTTTGTTCCCGCCGTCGGCAATTTCCGCCAGGGCATGCTGGTGCAATTGCCCTTGCACCTTGATCTGTTGCCGGGCCAGCCCAAGGCGGCCGATCTGCACGACGCGCTGGCATCGCACTACGCCCAGAGCAACACGCCCGCGCAGTGGGTAAGCGTGCTGCCGCCCACCGAAGACGGCAAGTTGGAGCCCACCGCGCTCAACGACACCAACAAGCTGGAGTTGCGGGTGTTCGCCAACGAAACCTACCGCCACGCCGTGCTGGTGGCGCGCCTGGATAACCTGGGCAAGGGCGCCAGCGGTGCGGCAGTGCAAAACCTGCAGTTGATGCTGGGTTTGTGAATGGGCAAGCCCTGCGACAGCGGGGCCTGACGCAGCCGACTGGCTTGACTGGCGGTTGAAATGCTTAGTATTTGATAGCTTATTGCGCTCATGGATAAAGGGCTGAGGGCCTTTTTTATCCAAAATTACCGGCAATCCAGTTCCCTGGCAGTGGCCCCATCTTTCACGTGGGCTCGTCGTCGGGGCTGCCGTCGCGCACCACACGGCGCACCACGTCGCCCGAGAACCCGCGTGCGGCCAGAAAGCGCATTTGCCGCGCACGCTCTTGTGCATCGGTGGCCACACTGCCAAAGCGCTGGCGCCACACGGCCTGGGCACGCTCGTGCTCGGTGGCGCGCAGGCGCTCGGCCGTGGCGCGCACCAGATCATCATCGAGCCCCTTGCTGCGCAGCTCCTGCACCAGGCGCTGCGTGCCCAGGCGCCCAGCGCGGCGGTGCACCAGCGATTCGGCCACGCGGTTGGCGTTGATGAAATCCTTGGCCTGCAGGTCGTCCAGCACGGCGTTGAGGTCGTCGCCCTCCTGCACGTGCCGCGCCAGCTTGGTCGCCAGCTCGGTGCGCGAATGTTCGCGCTGGGACAGCAGCCGCAGCGCGCGGCCCTTGAGGGAGAGGGTGCCAAAGGCCATGGCGATATTGTTGCTATACTATTAATAGCTGCTCGCGCTTATTGGGTAAGCGCCAGCAGCCTATTTGGCCTCAAAAAAATAGCCGATGCGCCTTGCATGAAAGGCGCCCGCTGCCGCTCTTGCTACCGCTCTTACTTGTCTTCCTTCTCACCCTTCTCGGCCTTGGCTGGCTTGGTGGCGGGGGCAGCTTCCAGGGCGGCGGGCAGCAGGGCAATGCCCAGGCTTTCGCGCACCTTGTTTTCGATCTCGCGGGCGAGGTCGGGGTTCTCGCGCAGGAACTCGCGGGCGTTGTCGCGGCCCTGGCCGATTTTCTCGCCGTTGTAGGCATACCAGGCACCGGCTTTTTCAACGATCTTGGCGTTCACGCCCATGTCGATGATCTCGCCCTCGCGCGAGATGCCCTCGCCAAACAAAATGTCGAACTCGGCCGTCTTGAAGGGCGGGCTGACCTTGTTCTTGACCACCTTGACCTTGGTTTCGTTGCCGATGGCCTCTTCACCCTTCTTGATGGTGCCGGTGCGGCGAATGTCCAGGCGCACCGAGGCGTAGAACTTGAGCGCATTGCCGCCGGTGGTCGTCTCGGGGCTGCCGAACATCACGCCAATCTTCATGCGGATCTGGTTGATGAAGATGACCATGCAGTTGGTCTTCTTGATGGTGGAGGTGAGCTTGCGCAGCGCCTGGCTCATCAGGCGGGCCTGCAGGCCGGGCAGGCTGTCGCCCATTTCGCCTTCGATTTCGGCCTTGGGGGTGAGGGCGGCCACCGAGTCGATGACGATCAGGTCCACGGCGCCCGAGCGCACCAGGCTGTCCACGATTTCGAGCGCCTGCTCGCCGGTGTCTGGCTGGCTGATGAGCAGGTCGGAGAGCTGCACGCCGAGTTTCTGGGCGTATTGCACATCCAGGGCGTGCTCGGCATCGACGAAGGCGCAGGTGCCGCCCTGCTTTTGCATCTCGGCAATCACCTGCAGCGTGAGCGTGGTCTTGCCTGACGATTCCGGGCCATAGATTTCGACCACCCGGCCACGGGGCAGACCGCCCACGCCCAGCGCGATGTCGAGACCCAGCGAGCCGGTGGAGACGACCTGGATGTCCTCGATCACCTCGCCTTCGCCCAGGCGCATGATCGTGCCCTTGCCAAACTGCTTCTCGATCTGGGCGAGCGCAGCGGCCAGGGCCTTGGCCTTTTCGGTGTTCACTGGCAATGCGGGGTTGGTGCCTTTGACTGCGACGTCCATGAGAAACTCCTTGAAAAACAACAGGTTGGATGCTGGCATCGCTCTGCGGTTAATCACAGGCTGGATGCTTGAACAGTAGTTTATGCGAGCAATGGGATCGGGATAAAACAATTTTTAGTCAGTTTGCCTGACAATGTGGCATGGATGATTTTTCACCCGCGACCCTCTCCATCACGCCCCCCATCCCGGCCATTTCGACGCCCGACGACCGCTGGCGCCAGACCCACCTGGGCCGCCTGATGGGCAGTGCGCTGCGCCGCTTCGATGCCCGGGTGCTGCAGCTCATGGCGCGCAATGTCGAGGTGCCGCTGGCGCTGTCCAACCTGGCGGCGCGCGATCAGGTCACGGCAGCCCATGTGCACATCACCCGGCACTTGGCATTGCAGGGCGACCGGCTGACCGACCTGGCCCAGCGCGCAGGCATGACCAAGCAGGCAATGGCCAACCTGGTGGACCAGTGCGAGGCCTGGGGCCTGGTCACGCGCGCGGACGACCCGCTGGATGCGCGCGCGCGGCGCGTGTGCTTTACGCCCACGGGCCTGGCCTGGCTGCAGGCGTTTCACGATGCTGTGGCGCAGGCAGAAGCAGAGTTTCGTGAAGAGGTGGGGCAGGACGTGGCCACGGTGGTGGCCATTGGGCTGGAGGCCTATGCCGGGGCAGCGGGTGGTTGAAGCGCAGCTGCTGCGTCCATAGCGTCCACGGGCTCCGCGCAGGCCAGCACCCATTGCCGAAAACACTGCAGCGCATGCAGCTGCATGCGCCCTTCGGGGTAGCAAAGCCAGTAGCCCACATCGCTCTGGTAGCCGCCGCGCCGGGCGGCATCGGCCAGGGGCTCGCGCACCACGCCTGCGGCGATCTCGTCCTGCACCAGGCAGCGCGGCACCAGCGCCAGGCCCATGCCCGCCATCACGGCACGGATCATGGTCTGGAACTGGTCGAACTGCGGCCCGGCCAGCGGGTCGATGAGGGACTCCACCCCGTGTGTCTCGCTCCAGCGCAGCCAGGCCTCGGGCACCGTCACGTGGCGCATCAGTGTGTGGTGGGCCACATCGCCTGGCGTGTCGATGGTCCAGTCGGCCACGCGGGTGCGCGGGGCGATCAAGGCCACCTCGTTGCCCGTGATGTAGTGCGCGTGTGCGCCGGGCCAGTGGCCTTCACCGAACAGAATGGAGCAGTCCAGCTCGGGCCGCTCGAAGTCGTAGCTGTGCACGTAGGGCACGAAGTGCAGAGTGACCTGCGGGTGCAGCTGCTGGAACTGCGGCAGGCGCGGGATGAGCCACTTGGCCGCAAACGTGGGCAGGCTGGACAGGTGTAGCGCCCCGCCACCATCGTCGCTGGTGATTAGCTCCAGGGTGGCGGCCTCCAGCTGCGCCAGCACAGCGCGCACGGCTTTCTCGTAGCGTTCGCCCGCGGGCGTCAGCGCCAAGCGCTTGCGGCTGCGCTCAAACAATGCCACGCCCACCCAGCCCTCCAGCTCCTTGACCTGCTTGCTGACCGCGCTTTGCGTGAGGTGCAAGGCCTCGGCAGCGCGCGAGACGCTGCCAAACCGCGTGACCATGGAAAACGCGCGCAACAGGTGCAAAGGGGGCGACAGCCGACGAAGGGAGGACATGGTTGTTGGATTTAATCATTCCAGAATGGAATGTTATCAGGCGTATCCATTGCTTGGCGGTTGTGTATGCCTCACTTAACCTTGTGGCTCCTTATAGGAGAAGAGCCCATGCAACGCCGTCACATGCTCTCAGCGCTGGCCGCTGTATCTTTCGTTCCTGGAATGTCCTTGGCGCAAGAGGTCAAGCCTCTGCGTATCATCGTGCCCTTTCCCCCCGGCGGGGCTACCGACATCACCGCCCGCAGCTTGCAGGAGTCACTGGCCCGCATCCTCAAGCAGCCCGTGGTGCTGGAAAACCGCGGCGGCGCGGGTGGCTCCATCGGCATGGCCGAAGTGGCCCGCGCCCCGGCAGACGGCCTGACCATTGGCGTGGCCACGCTGTCCACCCACGGGGTCAACCCCGCCGTGTACAGCAAACTGCCCTACCACCCCACCAAGGATTTCGTGGGCGTGACCGAGATCGTCAAAGCGCCGGGCGTCATCGTGGTCAACCCCAAGGCACTGCCGGTCAAGGACTTTGCCGACCTGGTGAAATACCTCAAGGCCAACCCCGGCAAGGTGTCGTATGCCACGCCGGGCAACGGCACCATCGGCCACATGTGGGGCGAGCTGTTCAAGAGCAGCACCGGCACCTCGATGGTGCACATCCCCTACCGTGGTGCGGGCCCGGCCATCAACGATGTGCTGGCGGGACAGGTGGCGGTGTACTTTGACCAGGTGGCTTCGTCACTGCCGCACATCAATTCTGGCAAGGTCAAGGCGCTGGCCGTTTCGTGGCCCCAGCGGCTGGACGTGCTGCCCGATGTGCCCACATATGGCGAACTGGGCCATGCTGCCAACAACGATCCGTCGTGGTTTGGCCTGGTGGCGCCTGCCGGCACGCCCGCTGCGGCGGTGGACCGCATCCAGCAGGCCGTGGCCCAGGCCCTGCAGGAACCCGACGTGCGCGAGCGGCTGGCCAGGCAAGGCTTGTACCCCTCGGGAACGACGCCCAAGGCATTCACAACCCAAATCGCCCGCGAAATCGACAAGATGAAAGGCGTGGCGGCATTCGCCAAGGTCAGCCTCGACTGATTTCAGCAGCGGGCCTGCGGGCCCGACGGCCACAACCAGAAAGACTCAGGGATGACCACAGGGTCTTTCGGGTCTGGGCGGCTAGGCCGGCCGCCCCAAATTGCGCACACTTTGCCTATGCATGCAGCCTTGAAACTGATCAACCACCGCTTTCAACAACCTGATCCCGGTGCCACCGGCACGCCCGGCGTTGCCGCGCCCCCCGTCAGCATGGTGTCGCAACAGCCCGGCACCACCCCGCTGGTGCTGGACTCGCCGCACAGCGGCACGTTCTACCCACACGATTTTGGCGCGGTCTGCGATCTGCCCACGCTGCGCCGTGCGGAAGACACCCACGTCGAAAAGATCTACGCCTTTGCCCCCGCATTGGGCGTGGCCTGGGTCGAGGCGCATTTCCCGCGCATCTACCTCGATGCCAACCGCGACACCACCGAGCTCGACACCACGCTGCTCGATGGTGAATGGACCGACCCCATATCGACCGACCCCAAGGTGCTGAGCAAGGTGCGCCTGGGCAAGGGCCTGATCTGGAAGTTCACGGACGAAGGCGAGCCCATCTACAACCGCCTGCTCTCGGTGGCCGAGGTGCGCGCGCGCATTGACCGCTGCTGGCGCCCCTACCACGGCGCCGTGGCGCAGGCCATTGACGCGGCCCATGCACGCCATGGCTACAGCATCCACATCAACTGCCATTCGATGCCCGCCGTGGCCGCCAGCCATGCCACCGAGTTTCCGGGCATGGTGCATGCCGACTTCGTGGTGGGCGACCGCGATGGGAGCACCGCCAGCCCGGCGCTGTCGGCCCTGATCTGCGAGCACCTGCGCGGCTGTGGCTACAGCGTGGAATACAACCACCCCTACAAGGGCGTGGAGCTGGTGCGCCGCTACGGCAACCCGGCGCAGCACCGCCACAGCATCCAGGTCGAGATCAACCGCAAGCTCTACATGGACGAAACCACCCTGGAGCAGCACCCCGAGGGCATGGCCCGCCTGCAGGCCGACCTGCAGGCGCTGGTGCACAAGCTGCTGGTGACCGACCCACGCTGAAGGGCCTTGGCTGCGCCGGGGTGGGCCCGCCACCCCAGCCCTCGCTGCAAAGCGCCTGCACTGCGGCGCGGCGCCGCCTAAAATCGTGGCACAGGCGCGGCACCAGACCGCCGCCACCCACCAGGAGACTCCCGCATGCGCATTCTTATTGCCGAAGACGACCAGGTGCTGGCCGATGGCCTGCTGCGCACGCTGCGCGCCTCGGGGGCGGTGGTGGACCATGTGGCCAGCGGCAGCGAAGCCGATGCCGCCCTGCTGACCAACAACGAGTTCGACCTGCTCATCCTGGACCTGGGCCTGCCCAAGATGCACGGCCTGGAGGTGCTCAAGCGCCTGCGCAGCCGGGGAACGGCCCTTCCGGTGCTCATCCTCACCGCCGCCGACAGCGTGGAAGAGCGCGTGAAGGGCCTGGACTACGGCGCCGACGACTACATGGCCAAGCCGTTTTCACTGCAAGAGCTCGAAGCCCGTGTGCGCGCCCTCACGCGCCGGGGCATGGGCGGCACCAGCAGCGCCATCAAGCACGGCCCGCTGGTGTACGACCAGGCCGGCCGCGTGGCCACCATCGACGGCAAGATGGTCGAGCTATCGGCGCGCGAGCTGGGGCTGCTCGAAGTGCTGCTGCAGCGTGCCGGCCGCCTGGTGAGCAAGGAGCAGCTGGTGGAGCGCCTGTGCGAGTGGGGCGAAGAGGTGAGCAACAACGCCATCGAGGTGTACATCCACCGCCTGCGCAAAAAGATCGAGAAGGGCCCGATCCGCATTGCCACCGTGCGCGGGCTGGGCTACTGCCTGGAAAAAATCCCCGGCTAGCCGCATCCATCCAGGCTGCATTCACTATGAAATTAATAGCTGTTAGCGCTTATCCAATAAGCGCTATAGCCTTATTTCATTACAAACCGGGGGCGCAGTGAAGATTTTCCAGCGCGAGCAGCGCTCGCTGTTCGGCGAGATCCTGGACTGGATGCTCACGCCGCTGCTGCTGCTGTGGCCCGTCAGCCTGGCGCTGACCTGGCTGGTGGCGCAGGGCCTGGCCAACAAGCCGTTTGACCGCGCCCTGGAATACAACGCCCATGCGCTGGCGCAACTGGTGACGGTGCAGCACAGCAAGGTGCAGTTCAACCTGCCCCAGCCTGCCAGCGAGATCCTGCGCGCCGACGACTCCGACATCGTTTATTACCAGGTGACCGGGCCGGGGCGCAAATTTCTCTCGGGCGAACGCGATTTGCCCCTGCCCGACGATGACGATCACACTGCGCCCGGCGAAGTGCGCCTGCGCGATGCCGAGTTGCGCGGCGTGGAGATTCGCGTGGCCTACATCTGGGTGCGGCTGGCGCTGCCCGATGCGCCGCTGGCCCTGGTGCAGGTGGCCGAAACGCGCGAAAAGCGCAGCGTGCTGGCCACCGAAATCATCAAGGGCGTGATGCTGCCGCAGTTCGTCATCCTGCCGCTGGCGGTACTGCTGGTGTGGCTGGCGCTGGCGCGCGGCATCCAGCCACTGAACCAGCTGGAGCAGCGCATCCGCGAGCGCAGCCCCGACGACCTCTCGCCGCTGGACGACCGCACCGTGCCGCTGGAGGTGGCGCCACTGGTGTCGTCCGTGAATGACCTGCTCACGCGCCTGGGCGATTCGCTGGCCACGCAAAAGCGCTTTCTGGCCGATGCGGCGCACCAGCTCAAGACGCCGCTGGCCGGCCTGCGCATGCAGGCCGACCTGGCCCAGCGCGAAGGCACCAGCACCGAAGAGCTCAAGCGCTCACTGCAACAGATTGGCCGCTCCAGCATCCGCGCCACGCACACCGTCAACCAGTTGCTGGCGCTGGCGCGTGCCGAAGGCAGCGGCGTGGGCATTGCGCGCGTGCCGTGCGATCTGGCCAAACTCACCATCGAGGTGGTGCGCGACTCGGTGCCACGCGCGCTCGACAAGCAGATCGACCTGGGCTACGACGGCGCCCAGCCGGGCGCCCCCGGTGTGTGGATGGACGGCAACCCCACCTTGCTCAAGGAGCTGGTGCGCAACCTGGTGGACAACGCCATCAACTACACCCCCTCGTCCCCCGACAAGCCCGGCATGGTCACCGCCCGCGTGCTGGCCGACACCTTTGGCCATGTGCTGCTGCTGCAGGTGGAAGACTCTGGCCCCGGCGTGCCCGAGGCCGAGCGCGAGCTGGTTTTTCAGCCTTTTTACCGGGCGCTGGGCAGCGAGGCCGACGGCTCGGGCCTGGGTCTGCCCATCGTGATGGAAATTGCGCGCCAGCATGAGGCCGAGGTGACGCTGGAAGACGCCAACCCCGGCCAGCAGCCACCGGGCGCACGTTTCACGGTGCGCTTTGCCGCCCGCATGCCGGACACCGACGCGCCACAGGGATAAGCACGGCCCGGGCGCGCGTGCGCCACACAGGCCCTTGCGGGCGTGGACGGACAGCAGGGCCTGAATGCTATAACAACAGAAGCATGTTGCGCTTACCCATCAAGCGCTGCAGCCGTTTTTGCCTCAAATATCAAGGGCAGGTGCGCAGTCTCTTTTCGCCCAAGGCCGGACGCAGCTGCGTTTCGACCTGCGCGCGCGTGGCGCTGTCGAGGGCGGGCAGGCGCAGCGTGAAACCTCGGGCCTCGGCCCGCTCTACCACCACGCGCGCGGTGCGCACGCCCTGGTTGCCCAGCGTGGTCAGCGCCCGCTGGGCGGCTTCTTCCGAGGAAAAGCGGCCCAGCGACAGGCCCGGCTCCAGCGTCGGGTTGTTGGGGCGGTCAAAGGGCACCTTGCGGGCGCGCAGCTCGGCGCGCTTCTTGTCAAGCGCCTCGTCATCGGCAAAGCGGCCCAGGTAAACCATCCAGCGCCCGGGAATGGGCGTGGATTCGAGGCTCCAGCTGCCCTGCGGCAGGGCCGCGGCAGCGGTGCGCACGGCGTCGGCCTGGCGCTGGTCCAGCGTGCCGGCCTGCAGGCACACCGTGGCAGGCGCGGAAGCCGCCATCGCGGCGGGTGCGCGGGCGGGTGGGGCGAAAGCCGGGGCCTCGCTGGCGACGGATGGCGCCACCGGCGGGGTTTCGCGGGCTCGCAGAATGCGCAGCGTTTCGGGGCGGATTTGCTGCGCCATGCGTTGCGGCTCGGACTGTTCGACCGGCGCCAGCCCCCACGAGCGCAGCCAGCCGTGCGACCACGCGTAATAGCCGGCATTGGCCAGCAGCAGGACGATGACAGCAAGTCGCAGCATGGGCAGGTCTTTCAGAGGGCGCGGGCGGCTGCGGGCCGCACGCTGATTTCAGCGCTGGTGATGGCCTGCATGCCTTGCGCGGTGTGCACCAGCAGCGCACCGTCCTCGGCCACGCCATGCGCCGTGCCGGCCTGCCCGTCGCTCAGCGTGACGGCCCGGCCCTGCAGCACGTCGCGCGCGGCAAAGCGCGCCTGCATGGGCGCAAAGCCATAGCCTTCAAACGACTGCAGCATGGCCACCAGGGGCGCAGCGATGCGCAGCAGGACGGTGGGGGCGTCCAGGCCGGGTTCCACATCCTGCAGGCTGCCGGGCGGCATGCTCAGGCCCTCGGGGCTGCGTGGCAGCACATTGATGCCAATGCCCACCACCACATAGCGGGCGGCGGGTGCGCGGGTGGCAGCAGGCGCCTGGGGCGCCACAAAACTCGCGGTCTCCACCAAAATGCCGCCCAGCTTGCGCTCGCCCGTTGCGCCGTCCAGCCACAGGTCGTTGGGCCACTTGAGGCCAATGCGCGCCGCGTGGCCACTACCCAGGGCGGGCAACACGGGTTGCAGGCTCTCGGCCACGCTCACGCCCACAGCCAATGACAAGCCAGACCAGTCGGCAGGCGCCAGTGGCAGGCCCAGGGACATCATCAAAGATGCCCCTGCATCGCTTTGCCACACGCGCCCCAGCCGCCCGCGCCCTGCTGTTTGCTGCTCGGCCACCAGCAGCGTGGGCTCGCACTGGCCGGCGCGTGCGCGGCGCATGAGCTCGGTGTTGGTGGAGTCGATGCTGGGCAGCACCTCGACCGTGAAGCCGGGCAGCAGCGGCGCCACGGCCTCCCAGACGGCCTCGGCGGGCCAGCGAATGGGACTTTTCTGCTGCGGCATCACTGCGGGCGGTTGCGGCGGGGTTGGGGGGCCGCAGGCGGGGCGGGCGCCCTGGTTTTCTTCGCCTCGTTGGCTGCCTTGGCTTTTTTGGGAGCAGCGTCTTTGGCCTTCGTTTTTGCCTTTGTTTTGGCCTGGGCCTTTTGCTTTGAAGGCGGCAGCGGCACGGGCGGCGCCCAGCCGCGCTTGGGCGCCAGCAGCGTGCCCCGGCAGTTGGTGCTACCGCACCAGCAGGGGTATTCGGCCTTGAGCTTCTTGGTGTAGCGCTCTTCGATGATCAGGCCGTAGTCGTAGTTGAGCTCTTCGCCCGCCTGGATATTGCGCAGCGCGGTGATGAAAATGCGGCCGTCCCGCTCGTCGGCGTAGCAATTGGGGTTGCAGCTGTGGTTGATCCAGCGCGAGGAGTTGCCGCCGAACTTTGCATCGATCACGCGGTCTTCATCCACATGAAAGTAAAACGTGTGGTTGGGTTGCAGGGGGTCGTGCGGGTGCCGGTCCTGCGCTTCCTGCCAGCCGATCACTTCACCCGTGTATTCCACAAGGACTTCGCCCTCTGCAATATCCTGCACGGCAAACACGCCCTTGCCATGCACGCCCGAGCGCCGGGTCTGGATACGGCGGCCCGGTGCAACAGTGGGGGCGGCGGGCGATGCGGAGCGGGGCATGGCAAAAACTCTGTTAACTTGATGGTGCACACATGTGTGTGCGTGCGCGTACATGCGTGTGCATGCGCGTGAGACCCGAATTGTAGAAGCGCCCGCAACCCGGGCAACCAGAATGACTGGCGAGAGCCCCAAAATGACCAAGACCCTGGTAATTGCAGAAAAACCCTCCGTCGCGCAAGACATCGTGCGCGCACTGACCCCCGTGGCCGGCAAGTTTGAAAAGCACGACGACCACTTCGAGAACGACCGCTATGTAGTCACCAGCGCCGTGGGCCACCTGGTGGAGATCCAGGCGCCCGAAGAATTTGATGTGAAGCGCGGCAAGTGGAGCTTTGCCCACCTGCCCGTCATCCCGCCGTACTTTGACCTCAAGCCAGTGGACAAGACCAAGACGCGCCTGAACGCGGTGGTCAAACAGGCCAAGCGCAAGGACGTGACCGAACTCATCAACGCCTGCGACGCGGGCCGCGAGGGCGAGCTGATCTTCCGTCTGATCGAGCAATACGCCGGTGGCAGCAAACCAGATGGCAAAGGTCTGGGCAAACCCGTCAAGCGCCTGTGGCTGCAGAGCATGACGCCCCAGGCCATCCGCGACGGCTTTGACGCGCTGCGCACCGAGCAGCAGATGGCGGGGCTGGCCCACGCCGCGCGCAGCCGCTCTGAGGCCGACTGGCTGGTGGGCATCAACGGCACGCGCGCCATGACGGCGTTCAACTCGCGCGATGGCGGTTTCTTCTTGACCACCGTGGGCCGTGTGCAGACGCCCACGCTGTCGCTGGTGGTGGAGCGCGAGGAAAAGATCGGCAAGTTCATCAGCCGCGACTACTGGGAAATCCACGCCACCTTCGGCGCCCAGGCGGGCGAATACCCCGCCAAGTGGTTCGACCCCAAGTGGAAGAAGTCGGAAGACGTGGAAGCACGCGCCGACCGCGTGTGGTCTGCCGCCGAAGCCACGGCGATTGCCAACGCCGTGCGCGGCCAGCAGGCCACGGTCACTGAAGAAAGCAAGCCCACCACCCAGGCGTCGCCCCTGCTGTTCGATTTGACCAGCCTGCAGCGCGAGGCCAACGGCAAGTTCGGCTTTTCTGCCAAGACCACGCTGGCGCTGGCGCAAAGCCTGTACGAGCGCCACAAGGCCCTGACCTACCCGCGTACCGACTCGCGCGCGCTGCCCGAGGACTACCTGCCCGTGGCCAAGCAGACCTTCGAGATGCTGGCCGACAGCGGCATGCGCCACCTGGCGCCGCACGCCCTCACGGCACTCAACAACAACTACGTGCGCCCGTCCAAGCGCATCTTCGACAACAGCAAGGTGAGCGATCACTTTGCCATCATCCCCACGCTGCAGGCGCCCTCGGGCCTCTCGGAAGCCGAGCAGAAGCTGTACGACCTGGTCGTGCGCCGCTTCATGGCGGTGTTCTTCCCCAGCGCTGAATACACCGTGACCACGCGCATCAGCACCGTGGCGCCCCATAGCTTCAAGACCGAAGGCAAGGTGCTGGTCAAGCCGGGCTGGCTGGCCATCTACGGCAAAGAAGCGGCCGATGAAGTGGAGGGTGGAAAAGACGGCGACAAGGGCCAGAACCTGGTCCCCGTGAAACCCGGCGAAATGGTCCACACCCTGGCAGCCGACCCCAAGGGCCTCAAGACCAAGCCACCCGCACGTTACTCCGAAGCCACGCTGCTGGGCGCCATGGAAAGCGCCGGCAAGCAGATCGACGACGAAGAGTTGCGCTCGGCCATGCAGGAAAAAGGCCTGGGCACGCCCGCCACGCGCGCAGCCACCATCGAAGGTCTGCTGACCGAAAAGTACATGCTGCGCGAAGGCCGCGAGATCATCCCCACGGCCAAGGCGTTTCAGCTGATGACGCTGCTGCGCGGGCTGGGTGTGGAAGAGCTTTCGCGGGCCGACCTGACCGGCGAGTGGGAGTTCAAGCTCTCGCAAATGGAAAAGGGCCTGCTCAGCCGCGAAGACTTCATGGCCGGCATCGCCGCCATGACCGAGCGCATGGTGAAAAAGGCCAAGGAATACGACCGCGACACCATCCCCGGCGACTACGCCACGCTCGAATCGCCTTGCCCCAACTGCGGCGGCGTGGTGAAGGAAAACTACCGCAGGTACGCATGCGTCGGCCGACCAGCCGACGCGGGCGGCTCCGGCGACGGATGCGGCTTCAGCTTCGGCAAATCGCCCGCAGGCCGCACCTTTGAAACCGCCGAGGCCAATGCCCTGCTGCGCGACAAGAAGATCGGCCCGCTGGAGGGCTTTCGCTCCAAGGCGGGCTGGCCCTTCACGTCCGAGATCGTCATCAAGTACGACGACGAGGCGCACAACTACAAGCTCGAGTTCGACTTTGGCGACGACAAGAAGGGCGAAGAGTCCGGCGAGATCGTCGAGTTTGAAGATGCCTCGCTCGGCGCCTGCCCGATCTGCGGATCGGAAGTGCACGAGCACGGCAGCAACTACGTGTGCAGCAAGGCCGTGCCCACCGCTGCGCAGCCCACACCGAGTTGCACCTTCAAAAGCGGCAAGATCATCCTGCAACAGCCTGTGGAGCGCGAGCAGATGACCAAGCTGCTGGACACCGGCAAGACCGACCTGCTCGACAAGTTCGTGAGCATGCGCACGCGCCGCGCCTTCAAGGCCCACCTGGCGTGGGACAAGGAGGCGGGGAAGGTCAACTTTGAGTTTGCGCCGAGCAAGTTCCCGCCGCGCCCAGGCGCTGCTGCTAAAACGATAGCTGCTAAGGCAGGAAAGACAAGCGCTGCAGCCAAAAAATCCGCCAAACCTGCCGCTGCCAAAAAGGCCCCGGCCACCAAGACCGCTGCCACCAAGGCACCGCGCAAGGCCGCCGCTGGCAAGGCCCCCAGTGCCGCGCTGGCTGCTGTGATCGGCAACGAACCCGTGGCGCGCCCCGAGGCCGTGAAGAAGATGTGGGAATACATCAAGGCCCACAACCTGCAAGACCCCAAGGACAAGCGCACCATCGTCGCCGATGACAAGCTGCGCGCCGTGTTCGGCAAGGACAGCGCGGGCATGTTCGAGCTGGCGGGCATTCTGGGCAACCACCTGGGCTGACCGGCTGCCTGATCACGACACCACTCAAAAGCGGTAACCGTCGCAAGCATCCGCCAGCACCATGCGCAGCCCAGCCGAACGCGCCCTTCTCACTGCACTGGCAGTGGCCTTCGTGGCCGCTGCCGCGGCAGCCTGGTGGACCGCCGACCAGTGGGTGCCCCATGCCGGGCCGTGGACCCGGCAGGCCTGGAAGAAAATCACCCGCCCCGGCCCCGACACCCTGCCACCCGAGAAGCGCCCCGCACAGGCGGGCGCAGCGCAATCCGGCGCCTCAGGGCCCGTGGCCCGTCCTCCGCGCAAATGCCTCAAGGACGGTCGCACCATCTACACCGACCTGCTCTGCCCCCCGGGAAGCCAGGAGCAGGCGGTGGACGGTGCGGTGACCTCGCTGCCACGCTGACATTCAGACCGCCGGGGCGCGCAGGAGGGCTCTGTGCCACTGCGAGACACGGCATGTCACCTGCCTGGGATAAGCTGAACCCCTGCGCATTCGCGCCGCCCACCACGCCCTGACCATGCAGCAACAACCCCACGCGCCTTCCGCCCGCCCCACGCGCTCGCTCCCGCTCACCGGGGCCACCAACTTCCGCGACCTGGGCGGCTACATCGGCCACCGCGGGCAGCAGGTGAAGTGGCGGCGCATCTTCCGCTCTGACCACCTGGCCGCGCTCACGCCGCAGGACCAGGCGCTGCTGGCCGAGCTGGGCGTGGCCCGCGCGGTAGATTTTCGCGGCCAGGCCGAAAGCGCGGCCCATGCCTACGCGCTGCCCGGCGTGGCCTACCACCCGCTGGCCATTGAGCCCACCGTGATCCAGCGCGCCCTCGACCTGCAGCGCACCGGCCGCCAGCTCACCGCGCAAGATGCCGTGGGGCTGATGCAAGAGACCTACCTGGGCTTTGTGCACGACAACGCCCCGCGCTTTGCCGAGCTCTTCCGACTGCTGCTGGCCAGCGACGCGCCCACCGTGTTCCACTGCACCGCCGGCAAAGACCGCACCGGCTTTGCCGCCGCCCTCATCCTGCTCGCCCTGGGCGTGCCGCGCGACGTGGTCATGCACGACTACCTGCTCACCAACGCGCTCTACCAGCGCCCGCCCGGCATGGGCAGCCACGCGCCCGAAGAAGTGCTGCGCGTGCTGTGGCGCGTGCAAGAAGAGTTTCTGGATGCGGCGCTGCACCGGGTCGACAACGACTATGGCGGCGTGCAGCCGTATCTGGTGGATGTGCTGGGCGTGGACGCCGCCGCGCAGAAAGAGCTGGCGGGGCGGTATCTGCAGGCGGTGTGACGCGTTCGCGCGGGTGAGGGCGCCGATGGCGTGGCCGGTTGCTGGTGGCGCGTGTCGCACCGATGTGCGCACTACAAGTCTGCACGCACTGCCAAACTGGTTTTTGGCACGGCCTTGCCGCATCGCTTTTGCCTTATCGCGGCGCAGCGGATCGCCGGCGTGCGGGCATTTGGGCTAGCGGGCGCTGAGCCAGCCCAACACAGCGGGCCTTCAGCGCCAGCTCGATGTTTGCTCACCAATTCATAGCTGTTAACGCTTTCTGCATAAGCGCTAGAGGCCAATCTAACTTAAACCTGCGAGGGGTGATGCACCGCAATCCATTGCCTCGCGCGGGCTCGCTCTATTCATGCGGCTTATCTTCAAAGGTTGCGCCCCGCCACCACACCCCCTACAGTGCATTAACAACTGCATACAAACATATGCAGCGCACAACATAGGGGCGACCAGCAGCATGGCGACATTGATACCGGCGATAGGCTCGTCCGCATTTGATTCCACGGGCGAGCGTCGCTTGGCCGAGCGGCTGGAGCAAAAGCTCGATGCCGACTACCTGCTGTGGCACAACGTGCCCATCGGCCCCAAGCAAACCCACCCCGACTTTGTGGTGCTGCACGCCCGCAGGGGTTTGCTGGTGCTGGAGACCAAAGACTGGCGCCTGCAAACCGTGCAAAACGCCACCCGGCAGGCGTGGACCATTTTGGACAACGGCCGCCCCAAAGTCGTCATCAACCCCCTGGCCCAAGCCCGCCACTGCGCCATCCAGGTGGTCAACGCGCTAGAGCGCGACCCGCAACTCGTGCATGCCGAAGGGCCGCACCAAGGCAAGCTTGCCTTTCCGTGGGGGCACGGCGTGGTGTTCACCCGCATCACCCGCAAAGAGTTTGAAACCTCGGGCCTGGCCGAAACCATCGACCCGCATTACGTCATCTGCCAGGACGAAATGCTCGAACACGCCGACCCCGAAGAATTTCAGCAGCGGCTGTGGAACATGTTTGCCCACCGCTTCGGCGGCGCCATCACCCTGCCGCAGCTCGACCGGGTGCGCTGGATCATGTTCCCCCAGGTGCGCGTGCAAACCCAGGGCGCCCTGTTTGACGACAACGATGCCGACGCCCAGCTGCCCGACATCATGCGTGTGATGGACCTGCAGCAAGAGCAGCTGGCCCGCAGCCTGGGCGACGGCCACCGCGTCATCCACGGCGTAGCGGGCTCGGGCAAAACCATGATCCTGGGCTACCGTGCCGAATACCTGGCCAGGGCCAGCACCCCGGCCAGCAAACCCATCCTCATCCTCTGCTTTAACGAGCCGCTGGGCGTGAAGCTGGCCAGCGTGATGGACGCCAAGGGCCTGAGCGACCGCGTGCATGTGCGGCACTTTCACAGCTGGTGCCACCGCCAGCTCACCACCTACGGGCAGGCCCTGCCACCCCAAGGCGGCGGCTTTTATGAAGGCCTGGTGGGCAACGTGATCCGCGCCGTAGAGCGCAGCCAAATCCCCGGCGGCCAATACCAGGCGGTGATGATCGACGAAGGCCACGACTTCGCGCCCGAATGGCTCAAGCTCATCACCCAAATGGTGGACCCCGCCACCAACAGCCTGCTGGTGCTGTACGACGATGCGCAAAGCATTTACGAGCGCGCGCGCAGCAAACAATTCAGCTTCAAAAGCGTAGGCATCCAGGCGCAGGGGCGCACCACCATCCTCAAGATCAACTACCGCAACACCCGGCAAATCTTGCAAACCGCCAACGCCATCGCGGGCGACCTGCTCACCGCCGAAGACCGCGACGACGACGGCATCCCCCTCGTCAAACCCGTGAGCTGCGGCCGCGACGGCCCCGAGCCCATCGTCATCAATTTGCCCACCCTGCCCGAACAGGCCGCCAAGATCGCCGAGCTGCTGCAAGGCGCACATGCCGATGGCTTTGCCTGGGGCGACATGGCCGTGCTGTGCCGCGACAAAGACACTCGTGACCTGTGCGCGCGCACATTGGCCAAGCGTGGCGTGCCCGTGCAAAACCGCCTGGGGCCGGGCGACTATGACCCGCTGGCCAACAGCGTGAAGATCATGACCATGAAGGTCAGCAAGGGACTGGAATTTCCGGTGGTGGCGATACCGGGGGTGGAGCGGCTGGAGCACATGGGGGCGGAGGCCACCGAGCCGGGAGAGGGTGCGCAGGAGCTGTCAGAGGCCGAGGCGCAGGCGCGCAGGGATGCGGTGCGGGTGTTGTATATGGCGGCGACGAGGGCTACGCAGAGGTTGGTGCTGGGTACTGATCAGCGCTCTTGAGTCTTGCAAGGAGTTGGGGCTGAGCCTGTGATGCATATCCTCAGGCCCAGCCCCAAAATGGGGGGGGGGATTCGCTGATTCAGGGTTGGCCCAGCTGTTCGATCAATTCCGCCAATTTTTCCTGGTTCAGCTTGGTCTCAAACGTGACAGGCACCCCACTATCTGCCAATGCCTGAAAGAACCGCTTGGCCGCATCAATCTTGAGCTGCTCTCGGGCCGCAATCCCGCTTTGCTGGTCGTACCCCTTGGTTTCCACTACCAGATACAGGTCCCGCGCTTTGCCATCGCGCTGCACCACATAGCCAAAGTCAGGGTTGTATTCCCCCGCCGGCGTGGGGATGCGAATGCGCGGCAGCTTGGCAAAAACCTGCACAGCCCGGTGGTGGCTCTCGTCCACTGTGGTGCGTTCAATCGTGCTGTCCAAAGGTATCTGGGGTTCTGCGTACAGGGATCGTTCTGCCGCCGCTGGGTTTGCGATGGCATAAAGCTCTTTACCCATCTCGCTCACAGCCACCTCGGGCAAAAGGTTGCCCTTGGCGTCTGTCAGCCCGGTCTTGATGCGTACCTCGCGCAGCTCGTAGCTCAGCTTGTTGATGATGGTGTCGTACACACAGTGCAGACAAATATCTTTGAGTGCAGCCAGGGCACGGTTTTCGTTCTTCGCGATCAACGCAAATTTTTCGGCGGGCATGCGCTGCAGCACCGCGCACACGGTGGCCATAGACAGCTTGGTGCTTTGGCTCAGCTCCCGCACAAACTCGCTCAGCGAGTAAATCGTGTGAGGCTTCATGGTGTAGCTGGCCTGTGTGCTGCGCGCCAGATTCACTTCTTGTGCGTGCTCAGTGCGGGTCACATCCAGCGTCAACGCCCGCACGTTGAAATTTTTGGCAATCGCCGCCACGATGTTGTCAATCAAGAGCGGTGTGTTCAGTTCGTACTTCAGCACCGCCTCGCGGTTCAACTCTTGCCACAGGTGCTTGAACTTGGCGAACTGGTCAGCGCGTGGCGTGAGCACCTGCACCGGGCGCTTGGTTTTGTGCTTGATGCGGCCACTGCTGCCGAAATACTGGTCGAAGTACTCCAGCACCCTGCTGGCATGCGCTGCGGTCATGCCTGCCACCTTCAGGCACTCGTGTTGGAGCTTGTCCCGCCGCGCTGCAAACTCAGCTTCGGTCCATCGCAAAGTGGCTTGGCCCGACACCTCGTCCAAATCAATGGCCTTCATCTCCACCAGCAAGTCCAGCACCTTGCCTGCCACCCGCGTGCTGGGCGCTGCACCAAACGCCTGCAATGTCACGTCATCAAACTCAGCGGCCACGCTACCCACGCTGTGCTCTTTGATCTCGTCCTGAATCGACTTGACGAAATCGCCTTCACTCTGCGGCACCACCACCACCAGCTCATTCACTTCGTCAAAGGTGGCGTCGTCGCTTTCAATGCGCTCTAGCTGCTGGTTCACCGCCAAGCGCAGCCCGCGCCCAATTTGCTGCAGCTTGGTAATGCTCGAATCGCTGGGGGCCAGCTTGCACAGGGTGAAGATGTTGGGGTTGTCCCACCCCTCTTGCAGTGCCCACATCGAGAAGATGAATCGCAAATCCGTGTCAAACGACAGCAGCCGCTCCTTGTCTTTCAAGATGAGCTGCACCGCTTCTTCCTGTCCCTTCTCGGTCAGCGAGCGGGCGAAGTAGCCCTTGTGCACATCCTGCACGCGGCTTTGGGTGCGCTCCAGGTAAGCGCGGTATTCCGTGTCCAGGTCGCCTTTTGCCAGCACCTGCGCCAACTGCGCCGCGTACTCGCGCTCAAACACATCGCGCAGCACCGCAGGCTTGCCCCCTTCGGGCAAATACTTGCCCACCGAGTCGATGAAAAACAAACTCAGCGCCTTGATACCGCGCCTAAACAGCGCCTCTTCGCGCTCAAAGTGGTTGGCAATGGTGGTGCGGATGATGAGCTGCTGCACCTCATCGGCCAGCACGCCATAGTTAGTCGCCTCGCCCAGCAGCACCGAAAAGCCGTTGGTAAAACGCAGCTCCTTGGCCGTCACCGCCTCCACCACATGGCCGCGCAAGTAGCCCAGCGCCGTTTTCTCGCCCAGGTTGTCGCCTTTGGCCAGCTCCACACTGGCCGCTTTGCCATCGGGCCGTTGGTAGGCCAGGTGCGCCACGCGGGCGCTGGCCGTGCCGCTCACCCGGTTCAGCACCAGCGCATGCATGGCGGCCTGCCCGGCGCCCACCGTGTCCACCGTGATGCCCTTGACCAAGCGCTTGCGAAACGCCTGCACGCTGTCCAGCGCGTACACCAGGTTTTTGTATTCCTTGTTCTTGAAGGTGGCACCAAACCGAATGGTCAGCAGCGGATTGAACTTGGGCAAATACTCCTGGGTTTTTTCACCCTCAGCGCGGTGCGGCTCGTCAATGATGAGCACCGGGCGCAACGCGGCCAGCCCTTCCATGTAGCTTTTGGCCTGGCCAAAAAGGTTGGCCTCTACGCCCCGTTTGTTGATGACGTTTTTTTGCTTGTTGAACGAGCCAAACGTTGCCACCAGCACGCTGATGCCCGCATTGGCCGCATTCACAAACCCGGCCACCGTGCGTTCGGAGTAGTCGAACACATTGATTTTTTGGTTGTTGTACTCGCGTGCAAAAAACGCCGCCGTGGTCTGCAAACTCTTGAGCGTGCCTTGGCGAATGGCGTTGGTGGGCACCAGCACAATGAATTTGGACAGCCTGTAGCGCTGGTGCAGCCGGTGCATCGTTTCGATGAACGTGAAGGTCTTGCCCGTGCCCGTCTCCATCAGCACATCCAGGTTCAGCGCAGGCGTTGCGGTGTAGGGCACCATCACCGCCCCCGCCGTCACCTGGTTGCCCGCCCGGATGCTACGCAGGTTGGCCTCAATGGCGTCGCCCGCGCGCGCGGGCACCCAGGTGGGGTTGGTGTGGCTGGCGGTGGCGGCCACAAAGGGCACGTTGTCAAACACCCTGGCAATGCTGTCCACCGCCTGGGTTTGGTGTTCGAGCCGGGTGTACTGAAACTGGGGTAGCTGGGGTAACCGGGGTGTGAGGGTTGTTTTGGCCATGTTCATCACCCCCGCAGCCGCAAGCGGTCCGCGCTAAAGCCCTCGGCCTCCAGCAAGGTTTGCACGCCTTGCAAAAAGTTGTCGTCGTGCACCCACGGGGCGTACACGCTGACATGGTGCACCGGGGTGCCCGCCGCCTTGCGCTGGCGCAGCAGGTCAACCAAAGCGTCCAGCGGCACAGCGTCCAGCACCAGCAAGGTGTCTTGCGCTTGCCACAGGGCATCGGCCACGCTGCCTGCCGCCAGGGGCGTGAGCGTGGCCGACAGGGGCAGGCCCTCGGTCAGCAGCAGGTTGGCCAGCACCACGGGGCGCTGTTCGGGCTGGGGCGTGGCAATGGCGGTTTGCAGCGCGGCCACATCGGCCTGGGTGGCCTGGTCCAGCCGGGTGCGGTGCACCAGGGCATGCGGGTCGTCGGCCAGCGTGTACACACGAAAACCCGCATCCACCTCGGGCTTGCCTTGGCTGCGTTGGGCGGCGTTGATCTTGTCGCCCGCACGGCGCAGGCGCTCGGCGGTGATCTCGAAAATCGTCGCCTCGGGCTTGCCCAGTGTTTGCGTCACAAAGCTGTGGGCTTCTTTCTGCTTTTTGGGGTCGATGGGCTGGGGGATTTGCACCAGGATGAACTGGCGCTGGCCACCGTCTTCGGCGTTCAGGCGCATGACGGCTTCGCCTGTGGTGCCGCTGCCTGCGAAGAAATCGAGCACGATGGCGTCCTTGGTCGCACCCACCAACAATGATTTTTGAATGACACCGACTGGCTTAGGGTTGTCGAATGGCGCGACACCATCAAAAACGCTCTTCAAGTCTTTTCGCGCACTGTCCGTGTGTCCCACTTCATCGTAGCCCCAGTAAGTGGTTGGAACAATTCCTTGTTGAACCTCGTTCAGGTAGCGCTTGAGCTGTGGTGCCCCCTGACCATCTTGGCCAAAATAGACCCTACCCTCGGTAATCCACTCTTGCATTTTTGCGGAGCTGGTAAGCCAGCATCGCCCTTTTGGTGGTGAGTAGGTCTCGCCTGTATTTGGGTTGATAACAGGGTAAAGGTATGCGCTTGAGACTGTTTTCACACTCAGGTTGTCAGGACGCCACTTACCTTTTCCATCGTTGTCGTCGTACCTGTACAGCGCATCTTGCTTTTCAGTCCTAGGAAGAAGGTTTCTGAGAAACGTTTCTGACTTTTGATAGACAAGAACGTAGTCGTGCATAGACGGTATGTCTTTGGAGTCATTAGATGCTGCATAGCGCTTGTGCCAAATCACATTTGCCACGAAGTTATCTTGCCCAAACACCTCATCACACAGCAGCTTCAATTGCGCCTGCTCGTTGTCGTCAATGCTGATAAAGATCACCCCATCGTCGCGCAGCAGGTCTTTGGCCAGCAGCAGGCGCGGGTACATGAACGACAGCCAGCCGCTGTGCGTGCGGGCGCCATAGATGTTCTGGATGTACTCCACGTTGTCGGCGCTGTAGCCCAGCTGGGCCAGGATGTCGGTCTGGCGGGCGGTGAAGTCGTCGCGGTAGATGAACTCGTCGCTCTTGGTGTTGTAGGGCGGATCGATGTAGATGAGCTTGACCTGGCCAAAGTAGCTCTGGCGCAAGAGCTTCAGGGCATCCAGGTTGTCGCCCTTGATGAGCAGGTTGCCCGTGCTGTCCCACGCTTTGCTGTCGGCAGGCACAGGGGCCACGATTTTGTCGGTGCGCGCAAAGGCGGTGTGGTAGGCCTCTTGCTTGCCCACCCAGCGCAGCTCGTACCCGGTTTCTTCCACCCGAATGCCTTGGGCGTTGGCGGGGTCCAGCGCACGCTGGATTTGCGCCGCATCCACCCGCACGCTGCCGTCGGGGTCGGTTTGCACGGCTTGGGGGAAGAGTTGGCGCAGCAGCTCCAGCTTGTGCGCGGCGGGGCTGGGGGTGTGGAGCAGGGGGGTAGAGAGCGGCTTTTCAGACATGGTGCGAGTGTATGGCGTCGGTTTTGTGGGCTCGGGTGCCGCAACCTCACCGGCGGCACGCTGGCGCAGCGGCTGGCGCGGTATGCGCAGGGGTAGGTGCGGATGCAAAAGCGGTTTTCGCTACGCATGTGATAGCTGCTAGCGCTTATCCTGATTACGCTAGAGGTCGATTTGATACTCAAACCTGCGGCAAATACTGCTCCAACAGCACCTGCACCGCATCGGCCTGCAACACGTCCCGCCGCCGCTTCAGCGGGTCGCGGTCAGGTTGCCCTGCCATCCACCGCTTGAACGCCACAAACGTGGCCGGGTGCACGGTGTGCATGCGGGCCATGGTGCCGTTGGTGGCGACGATGACGGCAGAGAAGCCCGGTGAGTCCAGCAGCACGCTGGCGCGGCGGGCCTGGGCCACCCAGAAGTCTTCATCCGCGTCGCTGAGTTTGATGGGGTGGGGGTCGTCGCCGGTGCGCTCGCGGCGGATGATGTCCACCTCAAAGCCGTCTTTGTTGACGGCGGTGTACTTTTGGCCCTGTCTGATGCGAAAGGTGGGGTCTACCTTTTTGAGCACCCCCAGCATGGAGCTATCCACCCGGGCGAGCTGGGTGGAGAAGATGATGCGTTTGCGGGTGTCCCACAGCAAGTCAATGTCGCGCGTGGCCAGTGCGTCGGCCTCCAGCCGCACCCCGGCGGCGGCCTCGTAGGCGTAGAGGGCGTGGGTGCCCACCACGCGGAAGTGCTCGCTCAGGTGGGTGCTGGCCAGGCGGTTAAGCAGTGCCACCACCAGCGGGTCTACCCTGCCGACGCGCAGGGCGCGGTTCATGCGCTGTTGCTGGTCTAGCGCGGCTTTCAGGCCGGTGAGCCGTTCGGCGCTGGCCTGCTTTCGTTGCATGAATTTGTCGTAGATGGCCTGTGTCTCGGGGGTGCGGGGCCCCAGGCTGGTTTCGGCCCCGGCGGGCGAGGTACGCACCAGGTATTGCGCCTGCGGCGACGACGCAGGCCCCGCGTGCCAGTACATGCCGCCGCGCACCTGGGCGGCTTCTTCGGTGGCTTCGGCCCGCGCGTCAAACACGGCAACGGCGTCTATGTACTGGCGGGTGATGGTAGGGCTGAGTTCGAGCATTTCGGTATATTTTGTGTTTTTAGATTTTTTACCGAAAAGTGAATATTGACAATAAGTTAAGTTACTTTTTTTGGTTCATTTTTCTATGGGTTCAGCTTGCATGCGCCCATAGGCGGCGCGAATGCGCTACAACCCACCCCTCAGCACATTGATGAGTACAGGCTCCCCCATGGCAACCGCTCCCATCCTCGGCCTCAGCCACCTCACCTTCATCGTGCGCGACGTGGGCCGCACCGCCCGCCTGTTCTGCGAGGGCCTGGGCGCGCAAGAGGTTTACGACAGCCAGGGCCGCAATTTCTCCCTCTCCCGCGAAAAGTTTGTATTGCTGGGCGGGCTGTGGCTGGCGTTCATGGAGGGCGAGCCACCGGCACAGCGCAGCTACCGCCACGTTGCCTTTGCCGTGGCTGACGAGGATTTGCCCGCTTGCGAGGCGCGGCTACGCGCACTGGGGGCGGAGGTGAAGCCGCCCCGCCCACGGGTGGAGGGCGAGGGGCAGTCGCTGTACTTTTACGACTTTGACAACCACCTGTTTGAACTGCACACCGGCACGCTGGCGCAGCGGCTGGCGCGGTATGCGCTGGGGTAGGTGGTGGTGAATTGCGGCGTCGCTAGGCCGTGAATTGCTTCTGATTTGATAGCCGCTAGCGCTTATGGTTTAAGCGCTAGCGGCTTATTTGACCAAGATGTAGGCGGTATTCCGCCCGCCACCTTCCAGCCGCGCCAGCACGCCCAGGGTCAACAGGTCGTTGATGTCGCGCAGTGCCGTATCGGGCGAGCATTTGCCTATCGCAGCCCACTTGGCGTTGGTCAGTTTGCCCTCCATGCCGTCCAGCACGCGGTTCAGCACCAGGGTTTGCCGCGCATTCATGGGCGTGCCCGCCCATCGCTGCCAGAACTGGGCTTTGTCCAGCACGCCCGCCAGTGTGACGTCTGCGCCCTGCACGGCGCGCAGCAGGCAGCCCAAAAACCAGTGCAGCCACAGGGTGACGTCCAAGGGGCCTTTTTGGGTGGCCTCTAGCTGGTCGTAATAGTCTTTGCGTTCGCGCTGGATCTGGGCGCTGAAGCTGTAGAAGCGTTGATGCGTTCCCTCCGCGCGGGCCAGGGCCATGTCGCCCACAGCGCGGCTGATGCGGCCGTTGCCGTCGTCAAACGGGTGCAGGGTGACCAGCCACAGGTGGGCCAGCCCGGCTTTGATGAGAGCGTCGCCCTCCGGGGCGGCTTCAAACCAGTCAAAAAAGGCCTGGGTTTGCGCGGGCAGGGTGGCGGCGGGTGGGGCTTCAAAGTGCACTTTCTCTCTGCCCATATCGTCAATGTTTTGGCCAGACACCACTTGCATTGGGCCGCTGGCATCGGTGCGCCACGCGGCCACGGTGATGCGCATGCGCCCGCTGTAACCGGTGGGGAACAGCGCGGCGTGCCAGCCAAACAAACGCTCGGGGGTCAGGGGTTGGTCAAAGTGGCGGGTGGCGTCCAGCACCACGTCCACCACGCCGTCCACATGCCGGTCGCTGGGTGCCAGGGCTCCAATATCGAGCCCCAGCTTGCGGGCCACGGAGGAGCGCACGGCGTCCAGGTCCAGCCGTTCGCCTTCGATGGCGCTGGTGGTGATGACTTCTTGCGTCAGCACTTGCAGGGTGGCCTGGTCGCGCTGCGGCAGGCCCAGCTCGGCCATGCGCCCGGCCAGCATGCCCTGTGCGCGATGCACCTGCGCAAGTGGCGCGGCCAGGGCTGCGGCATCAAAAGTCAGGTTCGGCCAATCGGGCAATTGCCAGAGGTAGCGGGGCGTGCGGGTGGGGCGGTGGGGACGCATGCGGTGATTATGCGGGTTATTCGCCGCAAAATATGCGGTGAATAAACGTGCTTTTCGCCGCACAACTGGCGCTGCCGAATCTTGCTCTTCTGGAGACGTCCATGTCAGGACATCCCTAGCGCGCGTGCAGCGCACCCCATTGCTTTGCTTGGTGCCCGCTATGCTCCCCACCCAACCAAACACAACACACAGCGACCGCCATGCACGACATCATCTGCCCCCACTGCCACAAAGCCTTCAAGGTGGACGAATCCGGCTACGCCGACATCCTCAAGCAGGTGCGCGATGCGGATTTCCATGCGCAGTTGCACGAGCGGCTGGAGCTGGCTGAGCAGGACAAGCGCAGTGCGGTGGCGCTGGCGCAGGCCCAGGTGGCCAACGAGTTGCAGAAGGCGGCAGCGGCTAAAGATGCCGAGATTCAAGCCCTGAAGGCGCAGCTGGATGCAGGCGGTGTGGAGCGCGACCTGGCGGTGGCGCAGGCCCTTAGCGCGGTGGAGAAGCAGCGCGATGCGTTGGCGAATGAGCTGGAGCGTGCGCGGCAGGCGCAGCAGGCGGCGGAGCAGTTGGCGCAAGCGCGGCTGGCGCAAGAGCTGCAGGGCGTGGCCGCCAAGAAGGACGCCGAAATCCAGCAACTCAAATCACAACTGGAGGCGGGCGAGGTGGCGCGCAGGCTGGCGGTGACCGAGGCAGTGACGGTGGTGGCCCGCGAGCGCGATGAATTCAAGAACGATCTGAACCTGGTGGTGGTGAAAAAGCAGCTGGAGGAGGCCGCCATCAAAGAGCAGTTCGCCCTGCAGTTGCGCGACCGCGATGGCGAGATTGCGCGGCTGCGGGACATGAAGGCGCGCCTGTCAACCAAGATGGTGGGCGAGACGCTGGAGCAGCACTGCGAGACGGAGTTCAACCGCATCCGCGCCACCGCGTTTGCACGCGCGTACTTCGAGAAGGACAACGACGCGCGCAGTGGCAGCAAGGGCGACTACATCTTTCGCGACCTGGACGAGTCGGGCAACGAGATCGTCTCGATCATGTTCGAGATGAAGAACGAAAACGACGAGACCGCCACCAAAAAGCGCAACGAAGACTTCTTGAAAGAGCTGGACAAAGACCGCAGTGAAAAAGGCTGCGAATACGCGGTGCTGGTGTCGCTGCTAGAGCCCGAGAGCGAGCTGTACAACACCGGCATCGTGGACATGTTCTACCGCTACCCCAAGATGTACGTGGTGCGGCCGCAGTTCTTCATTCCCATCATCACGCTGCTGCGCAACGCGGCGATGAAGTCGCTGCAATACAAGTCAGAGCTGGCGCTGGTGAAGGCGCAGAACCTGGACATCACCAGGTTCGAATCGCAACTGGAGGAGTTCAAGGGCGCGTTTGGTCGCAACTGGCGCCTGGCGTCCGACGGGTTTGAAGAGGCCGTGAAGCGCATTGACGATGCGATCAAGGACCTGGAGAAGACCAAGGAAGCGCTGCACAAGTCGGCCAACAACCTGCGCCTGGCCAACGACAAGGCCGAAGACCTGACGATCAAGAAGCTCACACGCGGCAACCCGACGATGGCGGCCAAGTTTGCGGACCTCAAGCAGTTGGAGATTTCGGATGAGGAGTAATGCGCCCTCGTCCGCAAGGGGCGAGGGATCAACACCCGGCGCCGCGCACTGCTACCAAAATTACACCGTCACCGACGCCCCCGTGGCATAGAACTGCCCACCCGCCACGTAGTGCAGCGTGCGCAGCTCGTCCGGTGCGGTGTCGAACTCCCAGTAAAAATCGGGGTCAGACTCCCAATCTAAAAATCGGGGTCAGACTCCCAATCAACGCCCCCACGGGTTCCTGCTCTCCCACCGGGTTTTCCGCTGCAACGGTGGCAAATCCAGCCACTTGCCCAGACCCGTGCTGGCCGTCCACCGCGCCGGGACAAGGCAGCTGGCAGGGCACTATTTGCCGCCACAATCTGCGCTTGCCTCCATTTTGGGAATCGACATGCTGATAGCGGAACAATGGGTTTTGGTGACCGGTGGCGCCCGTGGTCTGGGCCAGTCCATCACACGGGCGCTGGCGCGCGAAGGCGCGGGCGTGGTCATCAACTACCACCACAGCGACAAGGCCGCCGCCGCGCTGGCCGAAGAACTGGGCCCGCGCGCCATGGCTCTGCAGGCCGATGTGACCGATACCGCCGCTGTGCACAAGCTGTTTGCGCAGGCCCATGAGCGCACCGGCCAGCCCATCAGCAGCGTGGCGAACAACGCACTGGTGGGCTTTCAGTTCGACGGCGACGCGCGCCCACAGATTGGCGACATTGCATGGCAGCGCTTCAACCAGCAGATCGAAGGCGCCGTGAAGGGTGCGCTCAACACCTTGCAGGCGGCGTTGCCCGGAATGCGTTCGCAGGGCTTTGGCCGCATCGTGAACGTGGGCACCAACCTGTTTCAGAACCCCGTGGTGCCGTACCACGACTACACCGCCGCCAAGGCAGCGCTGTTGTCGCTCACACGCACGGCGGCCAACGACCTGGGGCCGCACGGCATCACCGTGAACATGGTTTCGGGCGGCCTGCTGCGCAGCACCGACGCCAGCAGCGCCACGCCCGAGGCGGTGTTCGAACTCATCGCCAGCCTGACCCCGCTGCGCCGCGTGACCACACCGGCCGAGTTTGCCGACGCCGTGCTGTTCTTCCTCTCACCCTGGTCGCGCGCGGTGACCGGGCAAAACCTGATTGTGGATGGCGGACTGGTGAAGGGCTGAGCAGGTGTCGAGCATCCACATTCGTAGCATCTGACGCTTCAATGAAAAGGGCCAGAGGCTGTTTTGGCACTATTTTGGACGGGCTTTCCCATCACCCCATGGATACAGCACTTTCAGGCCCTTTTAACGCCCAGAGGGTGTCCTTGCTGCCACGCCCGCTTTCGCTGCAATAGCCATTGCACCCGTCGGCGGGCAAAGAAAAGTGGCCCAACGGGAAGAGTCAACCGGCGGTTTGGCGACATTGATATCACCCAGAGAAGATGTGTGCCTGCTGCTACGGCGTGGTGCGTCCCGACAACATGCGAAAGCCGCTCATCGAAGTGCTGCGGGACCACGCCATCGCGGCCTACCGTGTCATGTGCAGCGGCGAGGTGACCAAGAACGCCGATGCAAAGAGCTGTCCAGCGCGGCCCACCGCTCACGCTCCCGCAGATCGGCGGCGTGCGCTGTGAATGCTGTTCCCGCAGTTCCATTGCATGAACATGTCGGTCGGCCGATTTTTGGCGTGCTTGAAAAACGCGTTGTTTCAAAATTCCGATCATTCGTTGATTGCCAAACAGAAGCCATTACGGTACTCGCGTAAAAATGCGCACCAAACTGTGTCCAAAAACAACGAACGCTTTGCCCCACAGCGCAGTTAGCGCATTTTTTTCTTGTTTTTGTTGAGCATCCCGCCCAGAATTATTTTTCAAACGCGAGGGATGTAACTTCTCATATCCCCGCCTCTCAAGTCCGTAGGAGGGAATCATGTCGTTTTCAAAGGCAATCAGCTTGGCCGTAGTGGCTGGCGCTGTGGCTACCTTGGTGGGGTGCGCTGCAAAGTCGCCAATTCCCCTTGCAGAAAATTTCGAATTGACTGTGCAGCCCAAGGTCCGCTCAGCCGGTCACTGGAATCTGTTGTCGCGCGATGTGGTGGCCCAGACCCTTGGCACCCTGGACAAGGCTGGCATTGCGCCAGGCACCCAGTTGCACGTGGCGCTTCCACCCAACCCCAGCTCGTTTGAACTGGCGTTTCGTGATTTCCTGATTACCAAGCTGGTCCAGAGCGGCGCCCAGGTGCAGCAGGTTCCAGGCCAGACCCTCGACGTCACCTACAACGCGCAGATTATTCGCCACAACAGCGACCGCCCCCACTTCGTTCCTGGCCAATACACCATGATCGCGGCTGGTCTGATGGCTGCCTACGGTTTGCGCCACGAGCATCTCGATACCCAACTGCTCGCCACGCTGGGACTGACCGCCGCTGCTGACTATGCCAGCAGCGTCAATTCGGGTGGCCCCACCCACACCGAAATGATCTTGACCACCACAGTCACCCGTGGTGGCCAATACGTGGCACGCAAGACCGACGTTTACTACCTCGAAAACGCAGATACCCCTCTGTTCATGCGTCCGTCGTATCGCAACGTCAACCTGAAGGTAGTCTCGCAATGAAATCCACCGCACTTCTGACCGCACTGGCCGCCGTGCTGCTGACGGGCTGTGCCGCGAACAATGGCACCGTTCGCATCGAACCCACCTACCAGGAGGCTGCCAGCAACCAGTTCCTGCAAAGCAGCCGTGAGGCCGTCAACAAGTTGGTGGCAGGCTTTGACCTGAACGGCCTGGGCGGCGCCCCGGTGCTGGTGGCTACCGTTGTCAACGTCAACGATCTGAGCCGCTCCGCCCCTCTGGGGCGCACCCTGTCGGAGCTCTATGCTTCGCAAATGGCTGCCAGCGGCTTTAACGTGAAGGAGCTCAAGCTGCGCGGAGACGTGTTCGTGAAGGAAGGCGCTGGCGAGTTGCTGCTGTCGCGCGAGATCAAGGACATCGCCCGCAACCACAATGCGTCGCTGGTGCTGGTCGGCACCTACTCTGCCGCTGCCAGCTACACCTTCGTCAGCTTGAAGCTGGTGCGCACCGAAGATAGCAGCATCGTCCGCGGACACGACTATGCGTTGCCCAATGACCGCGACGTCCAGCGCCTGCTGACCGTACCCCGCTGATCGATTTCGCCCTCAGGGGGCCTTGAAAGAAAAATGGCCGATCAACGGCCATTTTTTATGGGCGCAGCGCTTCGGGGAAGTGGACCACCGGGGCGGGTCTGTGCCAAACGCCCACACTGCGCTGCCGGGAAGCTTGTCACATCCGCCATGGTGCCGCCTAAAATTACACCCCATGACCTTTCTCGACATGCTGCGCACTGCTTCAACGCAGAACAACTCGATGCTCTGCGTGGGGCTGGACCCCGAACCCAACCGGCTTCCCGCAGGCATGCGCGGCGATCCGCGCAAGATCTATGACTTTTGCGCCGCGATTGTCGACAGCACTGCCGATGTGGCGTGCGCCTTCAAGCCCCAGATTGCCTACTTTGCGGCCCACGGCGCCGAGGACCAGCTCGAACGCCTGATGCAGCACATGCGCTGCAATGCGCCCCAGGTGCCGGTGATTCTGGATGCCAAGCGTGGCGACATTGGCTCCACGGCCGAGCAATACGCCAAAGAGGCCTTTGAGCGCTACGGCGCCGACGCCGTCACGCTCTCGCCGTTCATGGGGTTTGATTCCATCGAACCCTACCTGGCCTACCACGGCAAAGGCGCTTTCCTGCTGTGCCGCACCTCCAACCCCGGCGGCGACGACTTGCAAAACCAGCGCCTGGCCAGCATTGAGGGGCAGCCCCTGCTTTACGAACATGTGGCGCGCCTCGCGCAAGGCCCCTGGAACCGCAACGGCCAGCTCGGCCTGGTGGTGGGCGCCACCTACCCCCAGGAAATTGAACGCGTGCGCAGCATTGCCCCCACGCTGCCGCTGCTGATCCCCGGCGTGGGCGCGCAGGGCGGCGATGCCGTGGCCACCGTGCGCGCCGGGCTGCGCCCTGACGGCCCCATCATCGTGAACTCGTCGCGGGCCATTCTGTATGCGTCGGGCGGGGACGACTTTGCCGCCGCCGCCCGCCATGAGGCCCTGCGCACCCGCGCTGTGCTGCAGGCGGCGTGCGGCTGACACGCCCGACAACCGTGGAGACACCAGCTGTGTTGCAGTGCGGTGAAACCACCCGGGATCAGGCCACGCATGGCGACGCCTCGCCGTACCAACCCCACATGCAGCCAACAGGAATGGGCAGCAGGGATAGAGGGTTTGGTGAACCCATGCATCCACAGCCTGCCGGGCCATGCAGCTGAAGTGGCTGGAGGATTTCATCACGCTGGCGCAGGAGCGCAGCTTTACGCGTGCTGCCGAGTTGCGCCACGTCACCCACCCCGCATTCGGGCGTCGCATCCGCGCCCTTGAGGCCTGGGCTGGAACACCTTTGGTACAGCGCGGTGGCGGTCCCGTCACACTGACCGCGGCGGGTGCCAGTTTTCTGGAAACCGCCGCGGAACTGGCGCGCAACCTGGCGCAATCGCACGAAGAGCTGCAAAGCCTGGCCGGGCGCCAGGGCCGCACCGTGACGCTGACCACCGGTCGCACCCTGGCACGCACCGTGGTGGCTGACTGGCTGGTGCGCCTGCGCCCGGTTCTGCAAGACGGGCAATTGCACATCCTGACGCGCGCACTGGCGGACACCGTCGCCATGCTGGAGCGCGGCGAGGCCGACTTCTCGCTCGTGTACCACCACCCGGCATTGGCCATTGGGCTGGACGCTCGGCAGTTCATGCATGTCACCATGGCCACGGATCGCCTGGTGCCCGTATCCCGCGCCACGCCGCAAGGGCTGGCGCTGCACGCCTTTGCCCAAGGGCAACCCGTGCCGTATTTGGCCTACGCGCCCCAATTGGCGCTGGGGCGCCTGGTCGAGGACCACTTGGCGCACAACCCCCATGCACCGCGCCTGCAGCGCCTGGTGGAATGCGACTCGGCAGACGCCCATTACGAATACGTGCAAAAGGGGCTCGGTGTGGCCTGGCTTCCCTGGTCGATGGTGCATGCCGACTGCAAGAGCGGCCGCCTCGCACGCGCGGGTGCCGAGCAAATGGAAGTGCGCTTTGACGTGCGCCTGTACCGGCCCAAGCGCCGCCTGGGCCCGCTCGCCGAAGCCTTGTGGCAGACCGTGACGCTGCGCTGACAGCAACAGCGCCAGCACTTGGCCCAACTACGCACCAACTGGTGCCGTTTCGGCACCAACGAAGCCTGTGCGCGTTCCCACAATGGGCAAACCCCACCACAAGGACAACCTGCCATGCACACCCTCCATCTCTCTCGCCGTGCCGCCCTGGCCTGCAGTCTGGCCGTGCTGGCCAGCGCCCCGGTCGTCGCACAGGAAGCCTCGTATCCCAGCAAGCCCATCACCATCGTGGTGGGTTATCCGCCAGGCGGCAGCACCGACCTGACGGGCCGGGTGGTGGCCACCGAGCTGGGCAACCGCCTGGGCGTGCCGGTGGTGATAGAGAACATTGGCGGCGCCGGCGGTGCCATTGGCGCGCAAAAAGTGGCCAGCGCCGCACCGGACGGCTACACCCTGCTGGTGGGCGCGAGCAACGAGATCGCCATCAACAAGCTGGTGACCAAGAAGGTCAAGTACGACATCAAGGACTTCACAGCCATTGGCCTGATCGCCTCGCAACCCCTGGTGCTGGTGGCGTCCACCGGCTCCGGGGTGAAGAACCTGGCAGAGTTCACGCAGAAAGTCTCCAAGAACCCCGGCAAGTTCAGCTACGGCAGCTCGGGCGTGGGTACTTCGCTGCACTTGGCGGGCGAAATGATCAAAGAACAGGGCAAGCTGTTCATGACGCATATTCCCTACCGCGGCGTGGCGCCGCTCACCAACGACCTGATGGGCAACAACCTGGAGTACGGCGTGTTCGTGTTGTCCAGCGGTCTGCCGCACATCAAGAGCGGCAAGGTAATCGCACTGGGCACCACCGAAGCCACGCGCTCGGCCGCCACGCCCGATATCCCGGCGATCTCTGAATCGGCCCAGTACAAGAACGTGGACATTGGCGTCTGGTTCGCGCTCATGGCCCCCGCGCATTTGCCCAAACCGGTGTTCGACAAACTCAAGAAAGCGCTGAACGAAGCACTGCAGGCACCCGAGCTGCGCAAGAAGCTGGAGAGCAGCGGCTCGACGGTGTCGTCACCCAGCGTGAACATCGACAAGTTTTTAGCCGCCGAAGTGGCCAAGTACAAACAGATTGTTGAATTCGCCAAGATCGAAGAATGAGCACCGTCCTCCCTCCCCCAACGGCCCTCAGCTTCACGTTGCCCGCACCGGACCTGAGCGCCTGGCGTGCAGGCAACACCGGCACGCCAGGCGTGTGGCACTTCGACTCGGGTGTGCCCGGGCGCCACGTGATGATCAGCGCCCTGGTGCATGGCAATGAACTGTGCGGCGCCTGGGCCCTCAAGGGTTTGCTGGAGGCCGCGCTGCGCCCGCAGAAAGGTCGGCTTACCCTGGCCTTTTGCAACCTGGATGCGTTCGACCGCTTTGACGCCGGCAACCACGACGCCTCGCGCTTCACCGACGAAGACCTGAACCGCCAATGGCTGGACGAGCGCATCGACGCCGCGGACACCAACGAGCGCCGCCGCGCCGCCGCGCTGCGTCCGTGGGTAGCGCAGACCGACTGGCTGCTCGACATCCACTCCATGCATGAGCCCTCGGCCCCGCTGCTGCTCACCGGGGTCCAGCCACGCAACCTGCAACTGGCGCGCGCCATGCGCTCGCCCGAGCACATCGTGATCGATGCCGGGCACAAAGACGGCGTACGCATGCGCGACTATGGGCGCTTTGGCCTGCCCGATGGCCAGGCCCCGGGGCAAGGCGGCGATACGCGTTCGCTGCTGATCGAGTGCGGCTTCCACGGCGACCCCGCCAGCCGCGCCGTCGCGCAGGACCAGTGCGTGCGCTTTCTCGAAACAGCCGGCGTGGTCGAAGCGGCGGAACTGGACCGCAGGCTGCCCGGCTGGCGCCTGGCCGATGCACCCCGCCAGTGGGCGCTTGAGGTCACGGGCCCCGTGGTCGCCCGCAGCAGCGCCTTCCGTTTCAACGCACCCTTCACCGGGCTGGAAGTGATCGCGCAGGCAGGCACGGTGATAGGCGACAACG
Organism: Acidovorax defluvii; assembly: GCA_003268905.1. Classification (GTDB taxonomy): domain Bacteria; phylum Pseudomonadota; class Gammaproteobacteria; order Burkholderiales; family Burkholderiaceae_C; genus Acidovorax; species Acidovorax defluvii. The sequence goes on along the minus strand of QLTU01000004.1, from coordinate 172,067 downwards.
ATGGCGAACCCGTCGCCACGCCCTACGATGACTGCGTGCTGGTGATGCCCTCTACGCGCCAGGCCCGCGCTGGCGTTACCGTGGTGCGCTACGCACGCCGTCGGTTGCTGTGATGCCCCCGCCCCCGGCACTGGGGTGCGGCCAGCCACTGCCACTATTAAATAGATAGCTGTCAGCGCTTTCCAGATAAGCGCTACAGGGCTATTTCATGCCTAATCTTGGCCCCAGCACCACGCACACCAGGGCCAGCACCACGCAGGCCACACCCGCCCATTGCCAGGCGGTGACGACCTCGTCCAGCACCCACAGGCCCGCCGCCATGCCCACCAGCGGCACGCCCAGGCTGAAGGGTGCCACGCGGTTGGCCGGGTAGCGCTTGAGCAGGCTGGTCCACATGCCGTAGCCCAGCACCGTGGCCGCCCAGCCCAGATAGGCCAACGACAGCCAGGCCACCAGCGGCACGGCGGCCCAGGCGGCGGGATCGATCCAGCGGCCCGCGTCCGGATCAAACCAGAGCGACAGCAGCACAAAGGGCAGCACGGGCACCAGGCTGCTCCAGATCACGAAAGACAAGGGGTTGTAGCCCGGCGAGGCTTGCTGCGCCAGGCGCGAGACAATGTTCGATGCCGCCCACGAAGCCGCTGCGCACAGCGTCAGCAGCAGGCCCGCCAGCGTGGTGCCGGCCGTGGCAGCGCCGGGCTGCAGATGGTTCATGGCAAAACACAGCAGCCCCACCCCCGCCAGCGCCAGCCCCAGCACCAGCGGCCGGCCCGGGCGCTCGTGCAGCACACCAAAACCGAACAGCGCCGTGAAGAACACCTGCGTTTGCAGCAGCACGCTGGCCAGTGCCGCCGTCATGCCCATTTGCAGTGCCACAAACAAAAAGCCGAACTGCCCCACGCCCTGGAAAGCGCCAAACAGCAGCACCCAGCGCCAATGCAGGCGGGGTGCCTGCACCAGCAGCACCAGGGGCAGGGCCGCGCAGAGGTAGCGCAAGGCGCCCAGCTGAAATGGCGTGAAGCTGCGCAGGCCCCACTTCATGGCCACGAAGTTCACGCCCCACAGCACGACCACTGCGAGCGCGGCCAGAAGATCTCGAACCCGCATCGGCCCCGGCGCAGTGCCCATTGGCGGCTTCACTGCGCTGCGCGCGCAGCTTCGATCTGGGCCTTGACGCGCTGGGCCAGCGCGATGTCGCCGGGAGTCTCGGGAGTCCAGACGTCCACGGCGCGGGGCTGGACATCGTCGTCCACCGCGGCGTACACCACCACGCAATGGGTCACGGGCTGCAAGTCCCTGTCCTGGACGCTGCCCGCGCGCACCTCCACCGTCATGCTCATGCTGCTGCTGCCGGTGTAGGCCATGCGGGCCTCCACCTCCACCAGATCCCCGCAACGAACGGGCCGCAAAAAGCTGGCACTGCCCATGAAGACCGTCACGCAGGCGCAGTGCGCCCAGGCACGGGCGCAGGCGAGCCCGGCTTCATCCACCCACAGCAACACGGCCCCACCCTGAATGCGGCCCGAGGCCGATGAGGCGCCGGATGCGGCCATGAAACGCAAGGTGATGGAATGCATGCCGGGAATTCTCCGCAGTTGGGACAGTCAGGACATTATTCACCAGCGCCCGCATCGGCTGCGCCAGCCCAACCCGGGGACGGCGCCCCTCCAACGATTTGGAGGGCCCTGTCATGGTCCGCCGACAGCGTCTTGACTTGATATGCGTCAACCCGGTCCGATGCCAATCTCCGTACATTACGTTACAGCTTGCCATGCCCGGCATGGGTCTGCATGCTTACTGTGGCCGACAACACGGTTCGGTCTTTGTGTTTTCAACACCTGCGCATGTGCGCGCTTATTGCCATGTCCATCCTCCATCGCCTTGGCCTGTTTCAGAAATTCATGATCTTGGGCGCGTTCGGGCTGATGATGAGCGCCCTGCCCACGTACCTCTACGTGAGCGATGCACTGGGCGCCATTGCGGCAGCGCGGCATGAATCGGTGGGTGCCGTGCCCGCACTGGTGGTGAACAAGGTGGTGCAGTTGATGCAGGTGCACCGGGGTCTGTCGGCCGGCATGCTGGGCGGAGACGAGGCGCTGGCGGCGCGCCGGCCCGCGGCCCGCGACGCCCTGGAAAAAGCCATGGCAGAAGTGGCAACCAGCTTTGCCGCAGCGCAGGTGCCGGCCGCGCAGACCAGTGCGTGGGCACAAGCCCAGCAAACCTGAAAGGCCCTGGAGCAGGCCGTGGCCGCACGCAGCCTGCAGACTGCGCAAAGCACGGCGCAGCACACCCAGCTGATTGCTTCGATCATGTTGATCAACGAGGGCCTGCTGCACGCCTACGGCCTGCAGACTGACCCGGATGCCGACACCAATGCGCTGATCCAGGCATCGCTGGTCCATGCCCCGATGTTGGGTGAAAAATTGGGCGTTTTGCGGGCGCAGGGCTCGGGGTTTCTGGGGCGCGGCGAGCTGCCCCCGCAAGACAAGGGGCAGCTGGTGGTGCTGCGCCAGCGCGTCACCGAGTTGCAGGCAGAAACACTGCGCAGCTTCGACCGGGCGCTGGAACGCAACCCGCAGTTTCGCCAATCGATGGGCAGCAAGACCCAGGAAATCCAGGGCCTGATCACGCAGTCGCTTCAACTGCTGGAGAGCGAGGTGATCAACGCCACCGAATTCAAGCTGCCGGCCAAGGACTATTTCGACCATTTCACCCGCACCATCGAAGCGCTGTACGCCCTCAACGCCCAGGCCGCAGGCAACCTGACACAGGCCCTGGACAACCGCGTCTCCAACCTGCAGCAAAGCCTGCTGTGGGTGGCGGTGGCACTGGTGGCAACACTGTCGCTCACCACCGGCGTGGCCCTGGTGTTTGTGCGCTCCATGACGCAACCGCTTGCGCAGGCCGTGCAGCTGTCGCGCGCCGTGGCCCAGGGCGACCTCAGCGGTGGCCCCATCGCCCACGGCACCAACGAGGTCGGCCAGTTGCTCGAGGCCTTGCTGCAGATGCGCCGGCAGCTCACCGATGTGGTGCGCAATGTGCGCGGTGGGTCTGAAAGCGTGGCCACGGCCAGCGTGCAGATCGCCCAGGGCAATATCGACCTGTCGGCCCGCACCGAAAGCCAGGCCAGCGCGCTGGAGGAAACCGCAGCATCCATGGAGCAACTCAACGCCACCGTGCGGCAAAACGCCGACAGCGCGCAGCAGGCCAGCCAGCTGGCCGCCAGCGCCAGCACCGTGGCCGTGCAGGGCGGCGAGGTGGTGGCGCAAGTGGTGGACACCATGCACGGCATCAACGCGTCGTCGCAAAAAATCTCCGACATCATCGGCGTGATCGATTCGATTGCCTTCCAGACCAACATCCTGGCGCTCAATGCCGCCGTGGAAGCCGCCCGCGCGGGCGAGCAGGGCCGGGGCTTTGCCGTGGTGGCCAGCGAGGTGCGCAGCCTGGCCGGGCGCAGCGCCGAAGCAGCGCGCGAGATCAAGTCGCTCATCAGCGCCAGCGTGGAGCGCGTGGCCCAAGGCAGCGCCCTGGTAGACCGCGCCGGCGCCACCATGAGCGAAGTGGTGGCCTCCATCCGCCGCGTGACCGACATCGTCGGCGAGATCAGCGCGGCCAGCCACGAACAGTCACTGGGCGTGGCCCAGGTGGGCGAGGCGGTGACGCAGATGGACCAGGTCACGCAGCAAAACGCCGCGCTGGTCGAAGAGATGGCCGCCGCAGCCAGCAGCCTCAAGGGCCAGGCCGAAGACCTGGTGCGCGTGGTGGCGGTGTTCCAGCTGGAAGACGACGGCAACAGCCACCTGGGTCACGCATCGCTGCAGCGCGCACGCCAATCGCTACAAATTCAATAGCTGTTTGCGCTTACTGGGTAAGCGCTTGAGGCTGTTTTAGCACTATTTTTCGCCGTTTCACAGCGGTGATGGTGGAGCGCACCGGTCTTCTTGCACTGCCAGCTCCGCCAGCTCCATCGCGGTGAACACGCGAGAGCGCGTGTGGAAGGCCTTGCCCTCCGGCCCCTCCAGCGAGAAGGTGCCACCGCCGTGCCCGTCGATCACATCGATGATGAGTTGCGTGTGTTTCCAGGTCTCGTACTGGGCTTTGCCGATGTAAAAGCGGCAGCCCCCGATGTCGCCCAGGTACACATCGCCCGCACCCATGGTGATCTCGCCGGGCAGGTAGCAGTTGGCGGCGCTGTTGTCGCAGCAGCCGCCGCTTTGGTGAAACATCAGGTCCGGGCCATGCTTGGCCTGCAGCAAGGCCACCAGCTCCAGTGCGGCGGGCGTGGCCACCACCCGGGGCGGTGGTGGGGTGCTCTGGGTTGCCGTGGCGGTGTCCATGGCCTTCATGGCGTCAGGCCGTCATGGCCCCGCGGAAGATGCCTTCAATGTCGGCCTGCGTGGCCGTGCGCGGGTTGGTCAGGCCGCACGCATCCTTGAGCGCGTTGGTCGCCAGCAGCGGAATGTCGGCCTCCCTCACACCGAGGTCGCTCAGGCACTTGGGAATGCCAATGTCCAGTGCCAGCTGGCGAATGGCAGCGAGGCAGGCCTGTGCACCGGCTTCGGCGTCCAGCCCCGCCACGTTCACACCCATGGCATGGGCCACATCGCGCAGGCGTGCGGCGGATGTGGGCACGTTGAATGCCTCCACATGCGGCAGCAGCAGCGCATTGCATACGCCGTGGGGCAGGTCATAAAAGCCGCCCAGTTGGTGTGCCATGGCATGCACATAGCCCAGCGATGCGTTGTTGAACGCCATGCCCGCCAGGAACTGCGCATACGCCATCTGCTCGCGGGCGTTGAGGTCGTCGCCATGGTTCACGGCGGTGCGCAGGTGGCGGGCAATCAGCTCCACCGCTTTCAGCGCGCACGCATCGGTGATGGGCGTGGCGGCGGTGGACACATAGGCCTCCACCGCATGGGTCAGCGCGTCCATGCCGGTGGCAGCCGTCAGGCCCTTGGGCTTGGCCAGCATCAGCTCGGGGTCGTTGACGGACAGGATGGGCGTGACATTGCGGTCCACGATGGCCATCTTGATGTGCCGCGTCTCGTCGGTGATGATGCAAAAGCGCGTCATCTCGCTGGCCGTGCCTGCCGTGGTGTTGATGGCCACCAGGGGCAGCTGCGGCTTGGCAGAGCGGTCCACCCCCTCGTAGTCGGCAATCTCGCCGCCGTTGGTGGCGCACAGGGCGATGCCCTTGGCACAGTCGTGCGGCGAGCCGCCGCCCAGCGAGATCACAAAGTCGCACTGCTCGGCCTTCAGTTGCGCGAGCCCGGCGCGCACATTGCCCACCGTGGGGTTGGGCTGGGTGCCATCAAACACCACCGATGCAATCTGGTGCCCGGCCAGCTGGGCCTGGATGCGCGCCGCCACGCCGAGCTTGCTGAGCACGGCATCGGTAACGATCAGCGCCTTGCGAAAGCCGTGACCCTTCAGGGCCACCATGGCTTCTTGCAGGCAGCCTGCGCCCATGATGTTGACACTGGGCATGAAGAACGTACTGGTCATCGTGAAACTCCTTGGTAAGGTATGGGGAAAGGGTTGGGTCGGTGTGTCGCAGCAGGGCGGGGCTGCCCTTGCCTTGGGGTGCTGCGGGTCGATCCGGGTCCGCCATGCGAGTGGCGGGGCGGTCGGCCCGTGGCGTGAGAAGCAGGTCTCAGCGCCCAAGGCAGGGGGTTGCTTTGCCAAAATCGTACGCCCGCTGCGGCTTGGCAAAGCGGGGGGCTCAGGCCATCCGTTGACCCCCGTCAAATGGGCTTAAAAGAAGCCCAGCTTGTTCTCGCTGTAGCTCACCAGCAGGTTCTTGGTCTGCTGGTAGTGGTCCAGCATCATCTTGTGGGTTTCGCGGCCAATGCCCGATTCCTTGTAGCCGCCAAACGCGGCGTGCGCCGGGTAGGCGTGGTAGCAGTTGGTCCACACGCGCCCGGCCTTGATGGCGCGGCCCATGCGGTAGGCCACGTTGCCATTGCGGCTCCACACACCGGCACCCAGGCCATACAGCGTGTCGTTGGCAATCGCCAGCGCTTCGGCCTCGTCCTTGAAGGTGGTCACGGCCAGCACGGGGCCGAAGATTTCTTCCTGGAAGATGCGCATCTTGTTGTGGCCCTTGAACAGCGTGGGCTGCACGTAGTAGCCGCCTTCCAGGTCGCCACCCAGGTGGGCCTGGCCGCCGCCGGCCAGCACTTCAGCGCCTTCTTGCTTGCCCAGGTCCAGGTACGAGAGAATTTTGGTGAGCTGCTCTTTGCTGGCCTGCGCGCCCATCATGCTGTCGGTGTCCAGCGGGTTCTGGTGCTTGATGGCGGCCACGCGCTTCAAGACGCGTTCCATGAACTTGCCGTAGATCGATTCCTGAATCAGCGCGCGCGATGGGCAGGTGCAGACCTCGCCCTGGTTGAACGCGAACAGCACCAGGCCTTCGACGGCCTTGTCCAGAAACGCATCGTCCTTGTCCATCACATCGGCAAAGAAGATGTTGGGGCTCTTGCCGCCCAGCTCCAGCGTGGCGGGGATGAGATTGTTGGCAGCAGCCTGCGCAATCACGCGGCCGGTGCTGGTGGAGCCGGTGAACGCGATCTTGGCAATGCGCTTGCTGTTGGCCAGCGGCATGCCGGCTTCACGGCCAAAGCCGTTGACGATGTTCAGCACGCCGGGGGGCAGCAGGTCGGCAATCAGCTCGGCCAGGATGAGGATGGAGATGGGGGTGCTCTCTGCGGGCTTGAGCACCACACAGTTGCCCGCACCCAGCGCGGGGGCCAGCTTCCACGCGGCCATCAGGATCGGGAAGTTCCACGGAATGATCTGGCCCACCACGCCCAGCGGTTCCTGGATGTGGTACGCCACGGTGTTTTCGTCAATGTTCGACAGGGCGCCTTCTTGCGCGCGCACACAGCCCGCAAAGTAGCGGAAGTGATCGACGGTGAGCGGGATGTCGGCGTTCAGCGTCTCGCGGATCGCCTTGCCGTTGTCCACCGTCTCGGCATAGGCCAGCAGCTCCAGGTTCTGCTCGATGCGGTCGGCAATTTTCAGCAGGATGTTGCTGCGTGTGGCGGCATCGGTCTTGCCCCAGGCGTCGGCGGCGGCGTGGGCGGCGTCCAACGCCAGTTCGATGTCTTCAGCGGTAGAGCGGGCGGCCTGGGTGTAGACCTTGCCGTTGACGGGCGAGATCACATCAAAGTACTGGCCCTTGACCGGGGGCACGAACTTGCCGCCGATGAAGTTGTTGTACTGGGGCTTGTAGGCGATCTTGGCGCCAGCGGCGCCGGGGGCTGCGTAAACGGTCATGCGGTGTCTCCTGTAGGTGTTGTTGGCATCTGGTGCACGCATCTCGCTGGGCGGTTGCGGCAGTCAGATGTCAGGTGCTATACAAGACCCATGCCAGCCGTTGGCTGCGCAGGATGGGGCTGGCAAACCTTTGATTCCATTGGCTTTTTGGCTTCCAGGGGCGCCGTGGGGGTGCTCCCGGGCCACTGCGTTACGTTCCAACACAGAACACCTGTCACGAAATGGAACAGTTGGAACACCCCCCGGTGCAAACGCTCTTGCCCTGCCCCCCAGGCCCGGCCATACTGCCCCTTGAAGCGGGACGCCATGAGGCCCGCTCAGGAGACAGCGTGCGCACCACCCCATCCCCCCTGCTGGCCTTGCAACAGGCCCGGCGACATTTGCTGGAACACGGTCATTGCCCCACGGGCCTGGTGGATGAGCGCCTGGCCCGTTCCTGGGGGCGCAGCATGGCCGCGGGCCTGGCCCCCACGGGGCGCGCCATGGCCGACCTGCCCAGCCCCGGCGACCTGCGCCAGGCCATGGCGGGCAACCACAGCCTGCTCAGCCACTCGCGCCCCATCATGGAATACCTGTTCGACCAGGTGCGCCACAGCCACAGCGTGGTGGTGCTGGCCGACCGTGCGGGCATGCTCATGCACACGCTGGGCAGCCCCGGCTTCATCGACAAGGCCGAGCGCGTGGCGCTGACCTGCGGCGCATCGTGGCACGAATCCCACCGGGGCACCAACGCCATCGGCACCGCGCTGGCCGAGGGCAACGCGGTGGAGGTGCATGGCGGCGAGCATTTTCTGGAGCGCAACAGCTTTCTCACCTGCGCGGCCTCACCCATCCTCTCGGCCACGGGCGAGTTGCTGGGCATCCTCGACATCTCGGGCGACCACCGCAACGGCCACGCCCACACGCTGGGCCTGGTCAGCACGGCCGCCCGCATGATCGAAAACCGCCTGCTGGTGGCCACCTGCACGCGCAACATCCGCCTGCACCTGCACCGCGAGCCCGAGGGCATTGGCAGCGTGGCCGAAGGCATCGTGGCTGTGTCGGCCGATGGCTGGATCGTGGGCGCCAACCGGGTGGCCCTCACCCAGTTGGGCCTGCACATGGGCGATGTGGGCGCCACCCCGCTGGCCCAGGTGCTGGACGTGCGGCTGGATGACCTGCTCTCGCACCACCGCCGTCGCCCCCAGCAGCCCCAAGCCCTGCGCCTGCGCGGCGGGGCCCTGCTGTATGCCCAGGTGCAACTGGACGCCGCCGCCTGGCCTGCCGTGCACAAGCCCACTGCCAACACCAGCTCTGCGGCCGCGCCAGACGACGCACTGGCCCGGCTCGACACCGGCGACGCCCGCTGGCGCGCCGCTGCCGACAAGGCCCGCCGCGTGGTGGGCAAGCCCATCCCGGTGCTCATCCAGGGCGAATCGGGCGTGGGCAAGGAGGTGTTTGCCCGCGCCCTGCACGCCAGCGGCCCACGCCGCGCCGGGCCTTTTGTGGCCATCAACTGCGCGGCCATCCCCGAGCACCTCATCGAATCCGAACTGTTCGGCCATGTGGCCGGTGCCTTCACCGGTGCGCGCAAAGAAGGCAGCCTGGGCCGCCTGCGCGAGTCCCACGGCGGCACCCTGTTCCTCGATGAAATCGGCGATATGCCGCTGCCCCTGCAAACCCGTCTGCTGCGCGTGCTTCAAGACCGCAGCGTGACGCCCGTGGGCGCAGGCCACGCCGTGCCGGTGGACTTTTGCCTCATCAGCGCCACGCATTGCCAGCTGCTGCAGGCGGCCGAGCAGGGGCGCTTCCGGCACGACCTGTACTACCGCCTGAACGGCCTCACGGTGCAGCTGCCCGCCCTGCGCGAGCGCACCGACTTCGCCGCCCTCACGGAGCAACTGCTGGCCGACCTGGCCACCGAACAAGGCCTGCCGCACCCCGTGCAGGTGGCGCCTGACCTGCTGCAGCGCCTGGCCGCCCACCCCTGGCCCGGCAACCTGCGCCAATACGCCAGCGTGCTGCGCACCGCCTGCGCCATGCTCGCCGAGGACGAAAACACGCTGGGCTGGGAACACCTGGGCGACGACATCGTGCAGGCGCTGCAAGCGGCCCCCAGGCCCCAGCCCGCAGGGCTGCCCCACGGAATGTCCCCAGCCCCGAACCAGCGTCTGCAAGGCCCTGCGCATGGCCACGCCCCCGCGCTGCTCAGCCTGCAAGAGCTCTCCAGCGCCGCCATCGACCAGGCGCTGCAAAGCGCGCGCGGCAATGTCTCGCAGGCGGCACGCCAGCTGGGCATCAGCCGCCAGACGCTGTACCGCAAGCTGGCTGCGCGGGTGCATTGATTTGCTATTGAATACATAGCTGCTTGCGCTTATCCATCAAGCGCTACAGGCCATTTATGCTTCTTTCTGTTTTCAGGGGGCTTGTGTCCGCCAGTCCTTCACCGCTGCGCCGGGCATCCCTTCGCCACGCCGCTTCCGTGGTCGCCACCTTGTGGGTTGTCGCCGCGGCTTGGCCTGCCCACGCCCAGCAGCGTTCAGCGCCGCTACCGGCAGGAGTGCAGCGCATTGCCGATGTGCCCTACGGCCCAGACCCGGCCCAGCGCATGGATGTGTATGTGCCCGCCGGTACCACCGCAGGCGCCAGCGCGTTGCGTGCACCCGTCATCTTCATGGTGCACGGCGGTGGCTGGCGGATTGGCGACAAGGCCATGGGCCGCGTGGTGCAGGAGAAGGTCAACCGCTGGGTGCCCAAGGGCTTCATCCTCATCTCTGCCAATTACCGCATGCTGCCTGCGGCCCCCGTGTCGACGCAGGCGCGCGATGTGCAGGCTGCCCTGGTGGCGGCGCAGCAGCGTGCCAGCACCTGGGGTGGGGATTCCGGCCGCTTCATCCTCATGGGCCATTCGGCAGGCGCCCATCTGGTGGCCTTGCTCAACGCCCGCGCGCCGCAGGCACAGCGCGAAGGGGCGGTGCCGTGGCTGGGTGCTGTGGCGCTCGACAGTGCTGTGATGAACGTGCCCGCCGCCATGCGCGCGCGGCACCCGCGGCTTATGACGATGCGTTTGGCAGCGACCCCGCCCATTGGGCCGCGCTGTCCCCGTTCCACCAGTGGGCGGTGGGCGCGCCCCCGCTGCAGATGGTGTGCTCCACCCAGCGCGCAGACCAGCCCTGCACCCAGGCCGAAGCCATGGCCCGCCACGTGCGCAGCCAGGGCGGCCGCGCCGAAGTGCTGCCCCAGGCCCTGAGCCACGGCGAGATCAATGCCCGGCTGGGCCTGGACAGCGACTACACCCGCGCTGTGGAAGCCTTCATGGGATCGCTGGACGCCGAGGTGGCCCGCCACCTGCAGTGATGCAAAGGTAGTTTGCTACTGAATTAATAGCTGCTAGCGCTTGTTGAATAAGCGCTAGAGCCCGTTTTTATTCAGATTCTTTGCGCAAATACGGTGCCAGATACCGCCCCGTGTGGCTCGCCGGGTTGGCCGCCAGTTCCTCCGGCGTGCCCACGCCCACCACGGTGCCGCCGCCCGCGCCGCCCTCGGGGCCCATGTCGATGAGCCAGTCGGCGGTTTTGATCACGTCGAGGTTGTGTTCGATGATGACGATGGTGTTGCCCGCGTCGCGCAGCTGGTGCAGCACTTTCAAAAGCAGGTCGATGTCGGCAAAGTGCAGGCCGGTGGTGGGCTCATCCAGGATGTAGAGCGTGCGGCCGGTGTCGCGCTTGGATAGCTCCTGCGCCAGCTTCACACGCTGCGCCTCGCCGCCCGAGAGCGTGGTGGCCGCCTGGCCCAGGCGGATGTAGGACAGGCCCACATCCAGCAGCGTCTGCAGCTTGCGCGCGATGGTGGGCACGTCCTTGAAGTACGCCGCCGCGTCTTCCACCGTCAACTCCAGAATCTGGGCAATGTTCTTGCCCTTCCACAGCACTTCCAGCGTCTCGCGGTTGTAGCGTTGGCCGTGGCAGATGTCGCAGGGCACGTACACATCGGGCAGAAAGTGCATCTCCACCTTCACCACGCCGTCGCCCTGGCAGGCCTCGCAGCGGCCACCGCCCGAAGACTGCGACACGTTGAAGCTGAAGCGGCCGGGGCCGTAGCCGCGTTCCTTGGCGGTGTTGGTCTCGGCCATCAGCTCGCGGATGGGGGTGAACAGGCCCGTGTAAGTCGCCGGGTTGCTGCGCGGCGTGCGGCCAATGGGGCTCTGGTCCACGTTGATGACCTTGTCGAAGTACTCGATGCCCACGATTTCTTCGTGCTCGGCCGGTTCTTCGTGCGCACGGTGAATCTGCCGCGCCACGGCGGCGTACAGCGTGTCGTTGACCAGCGTGCTTTTGCCCGAGCCCGAAACACCCGTCACGCAGGTCAGTAACCCCACGGGGAAGTCCACCGTCACGCCCTTCAAATTGTTGCCCGTGGCACCCGCCACGCGCAGCGCCTGCACCGCCCCTTGGCGCGCGTGGTGCTCGGCCATGCGTTCGGCGCGGCGTTTGCTGGCTTCGGTTTGCGGAAAGCGCGACTTGGCTTTGGCCTCGACCACAGGTGCGGCCTGTTCCAGCACCGGCAGCCAGGGCGTGCGGCGCTTGGGCACGGCAATCGAGCGCGCGCCCGAGAGGTACTGGCCCGTGAGCGACTGTGCATTGGCGCGCACCTCGTCGTAAGTGCCCTGCGCCATCACGCGCCCGCCGTGCACGCCCGCGCCGGGGCCCATGTCGATCACATGGTCGGCGGCGCACATCATGTCTTCGTCGTGCTCCACCACGATCACGCTGTTGCCGATGTCGCGCAGGTGCTGCAGTGTGGCGATCAGCCGGTCGTTGTCGCGCTGGTGCAGGCCGATGCTGGGCTCGTCCAGCACATACATCACGCCCGTCAGGCCCGAGCCGATTTGCGATGCGAGGCGAATGCGCTGTGCCTCGCCGCCAGAGAGCGTTTCGGCGCTGCGGTCCAGGCTCAGGTAGCTCAGGCCCACGTCGTTCAAAAACTGCAGGCGTGTGGCGATCTCGCGCACCACCTTGTCGGCAATCTCGGCCTTGGCGCCGGAGAGCTTCAGCGCGTGGAACCAGGCGTGCGCATCACTGAGCGTGGCGTGGCTCACTTCATAGATGGCACGGGCCTGTGTGCCTTCGCCCAGCTTCACATGGCGGGCCTCGCGGCGCAGGCGCACGCCGTGGCATTCGGGGCAGGGCTGGGTGCTGCGGTAGCGGGCCAGGTCTTCGCGCACCACCACCGAATCGGTCTCGCGGTAGCGGCGCGCCATGTTGGGCAGGATGCCCTCGAACACGTGCTTTTTGACGACCGCTTTGCCCTTGGAGGCGCCGCTGTCCATGATGTAGCTGAAGGCGATTTCTTCCTCGCCCGAGCCGTGCAGGATGGCGTGTTGCACCGGCGCGGGCAACAACTCGAACGGCGCATCAATGTCGAACGCGTAGTGCCGCGCCAGGCTTTCGAGCATGGCAAAGTAGTAACCATTGCGCCGGTCCCAGCCCTTGATGGCGCCGCTGGCCAGACTGAGCGTGGGGAAGGCCACCACACGCGCCGGGTCAAACACCTCGCGCTGGCCAATGCCGTCGCACGCAGGGCACGCACCCATGGGCGAGTTGAACGAGAACAGGCGCGGCTCCAGCTCCGCCAGCGAGTAGCTGCACACCGGGCAGGCGAACTTGCTGCTGAACAGGTGCTCTTGGCCGGTGTCCATCTCCAGCGCCAGCACGCGGCCGTTGCCCTCGTGACCACCCACGCGCAGGGCGGCTTCAATGCTCTCGGCCAGGCGCTGCTGCAGGTCGGCCCGCACTTTCACACGGTCGATCACCACGTCGATGTTGTGCTTCTCTGTCTTTTTCAGCGCGGGCAGATTCTCGTGCTCGTAAGTCTGGCCATCCACCCGAAAGCGGATGTAGCCCAGCGCCTGCATCTGCGCAAACAGCTCGGTGAACTCGCCCTTTTTCTCGCGCGCCACGGGCGCCAGGATCATCAGCTTGGTGTCCTCGGGCAGGGCCAGCACGGCGTCCACCATCTGGCTCACGGTCTGCGCAGCCAGCGGCAGGCCGTGGTCGGGGCAAAACGGGGTGCCCGCGCGGGCGTACAACAGGCGCAGGTAATCGTGGATCTCGGTCACCGTGCCCACGGTGGAGCGCGGGTTGTGGCTGGTGGCCTTTTGCTCGATGGAAATCGCCGGCGACAGGCCCTCGATCAGGTCTACATCGGGCTTGTCGAGCCGCCCCAGAAACTGCCGCGCATAGGCCGACAGGCTCTCCACATAGCGCCGCTGCCCCTCGGCATACAGCGTGTCAAACGCCAGGCTGGACTTGCCCGAGCCCGACAGCCCCGTGATCACCACCAGCTGGTTGCGCGGGATGTCCAGGTCGATGCTCTTGAGGTTGTGCGTGCGCGCGCCGCGGATGCTGATGCGCTGCTGCGCCAAGGCGTGCCCAAGATAAATATCTGAGGGGCCAGAGGGCTGATCATCAGCAGGTCGGTGGGGCAAGGAAGGGTTCACAGTGGGCGCACGCCAGAAAAGCAGAAAAACCCATCATGATAGTGACGCAGGGCATTTCGCGTGGGCCAGCGCCCGGGCACCCCTTGCACAGATCGCGGACAATCAGGCGCTTTATCGCTTCAGTTGCCTGTTGTTCTGGCCCTTTAAAGTCTCCACCACCGTTCAGACTGTGCTGGTCGAAGCCCCTCGACCAGCACGGGGCGAACGGTTCGAGTTTCAGCAGGCCCTACCAACAGACCCAACGGCCCCTTTTTGAGCGTGTCAGACACTACCGTGCCCCCCCCAACCCCAACACCCCCCGTTGCCCCCGCTTCCACGGCCATGACGCCGCTGGAGCGCCGCTCCAGCATCAGCCTGGCGCTAATCTTTGCACTGCGCATGCTGGGCCTGTTCCTTGTGCTGCCGGTGTTTGCCCTTGAAGCCCGCAAATACCCCGGCGGTGACGACCCCGCGCTGGTGGGCCTGGCCATGGGCATCTATGGCCTCACCCAGGCCGTGCTGCAACTGCCGCTGGGCATGGCCTCCGACCGGTTCGGGCGCAAGCGCGTGATCGTGCTGGGCCTGCTGGTATTTGCGGCCGGCAGCCTGATGGCGGCATTGGCCGATTCGCTCACCGGGCTGCTGGTGGGCCGCGCGCTGCAGGGCGCCGGGGCCGTGTCGGCCGCCGTAACGGCCCTGCTGGCCGACCAGACGCGCGACGCCGTGCGCACCAAGGCCATGGCGCTGGTGGGTGGCAGCATTGGCCTGATGTTTGCCGTGGCACTGGTGGCCGCCCCCTTGTTGACGGCGCACATCGGTCTGGCGGGCCTCTTTGGCCTGACCTGCGCGCTGGCACTGGCGGGCGTGGCCGTGGTGCTGTGGTGGGTGCCGGCCGAGTCCGCCGAGTACAAAAACGCCCCGCGCGGCCGTGTGGCCGACGTGTGGCGCAACCCCGATCTGCTGCGCCTGAACCTGGGCGTGTTTGTGCTGCACACCGTGCAGCTGTCGATGTGGGTGGCCGTGCCCGCCATGCTGGTGCAGGCGGGCCTGACCAAAGACCACCACTGGCAGGTGTATCTGCCGGCCGTGGTGCTGTCTTTCGTGGCCATGGGCGGGCTGTTTGCGCTGGAGCGGCGCGGCCGCCTGCGCGGCGCGCTGCTGGGCGCCATTGCACTGGTGCTGCTGGTGCAGGTGGGCCTGGGGGCCTTGGCTGCCAGCGGCACCACGCCCACGCTGTGGGTGCTGGGACCGCTGATGTTTTTATTTTTCTGCGGCTTCAATGCACTCGAAGCCAGCCAGCCCAGCCTGGTCTCGCGCATGGCACCGGCGCCGGTGCGCGGGGCTGCGCTGGGCAGCTACAACACGCTGCAGTCGCTGGGGCTGTTTGCCGGCGGCGCACTGGGCGGCGCACTGGTCAAATGGGCGGGCGACCCCGGTCTTTTTGCCACCACCGCCGTGCTGACCGCCCTGTGGCTGGTGCTGACCTGGCCCTTGCAGCCCGTGGGCCGCAACGCCGGCGGCGGGCACTGAAAGATTGCACTGCCGCAGGGGGTGAACACCACTCCCGGTTGCGGCACAATGCACGTTTTGGCGCCTGGAATTCCCTCACATCCGGCGCTTTTCATCCCTTGAAGGCAAAGACACCACCATGGCATCCATCAACAAAGTCATCATCGTCGGCAACCTGGGCCGCGACCCTGAAATGCGCACTTTTCCCAGTGGCGATCAGGTGGCCAACGTGACGATTGCCACCACCGACAAGTGGAAAGACAAGCAGACCGGCGAAATGAAGGAAGCCACCGAGTGGCACCGCGTGGTCTTCAACGGCCGCCTGGCCGAAATCGTGGGCCAATACCTGCGCAAGGGCTCGCAGGTGTATGTGGAAGGCAGCCTGCGCACCCGCAAGTGGACCGACCAGGCTGGCGTGGAGAAATACAGCACCGAAATCCGCGCCGACCAGATGCAGATGCTGGGCGGCCGCCAAGGCATGGGCGGCCAAGGTGGCGGCCATGACGACGGCGGCGGCTATGGCGGCGACGCTGGCGGCGGCTACGACCAGGCCCCGCGCCGCGCTGCCCCCGCGCCAGCCCCCATGCAACAACGCCCCCCAGCACCCGCCCCCCGGCCCGCACCGGCCCCCGTGGCGCAAGCACCGCGCGCTGCCTCGGGTTTTGACGACATGGATGACGACATTCCGTTCTAAGAGCCAACGCTTCAGCGAACAAAAAAGCCTGCCAACTTCGTGTTGGCAGGCTTTTTTTTGTGGACCCACGCCTGGGCACCCGCGCCGAATCTCGACCGCAGCGCAAACCATGTGCCGTGCTGACATGCGGCTAAATCAAAATTAATAGCTGCTTGCGCTTATGCAGTAAGGTCTAGAGGCCATTTTCTTCAAAATATTCAGGCCGATGGGTCCACCGCCGCAATTACCCCACCGCCCAGGCACACCTCGCCGTCGTACAGCACGGCGCTTTGCCCCGGCGTAACGGCCCATTGCGCCTCGGGAAACTCCAGGCGAAAGTCCGCACCCACCGCGCTCACCACGGTGCAGGCCGCATCCTGCTGGCGGTAACGCGTCTTGGCGGCGTACTGGCCCGGCGCGGGCGCATGGCCAGCGCACCAGCTGGCATCCTGGGCATCGAGCCCATGCGACAGCAGCCAGGGGTGGTCGTGCCCCTGCACCACGCGCAGCACGTTTTTCTCGAGATCCTTGCGCGCCACAAACCACGGCGCGTGCTCGCCCACGCCGCGCTGGCCCCGGTCCAGCGCCGCCTTCAGCTCGGCGCCCTTGGCCTTCACACCGCCAATGCCCAACCCTTGGCGCTGACCCAGCGTGTAGAAACTCAGCCCCACATGCTTGCCCAGCGTGCGGCCCCGGTCGTCCTGGATGGGGCCCGGCGCGTGGCTGATGTAGCGGTTCAAAAACTCACGAAACGGCCGCTCGCCAATAAAGCAAATGCCGGTCGAATCCTTCTTCTTGGCGTTGGGCAGGCCAATTTCTTCGGCAATGCGGCGCACCTCGGTCTTGTGCAGCTCGCCCACCGGGAACAGCGTTTTGGACAGCTGCGCCTGGTTCAGCCGGTGCAAAAAATAGCTCTGGTCCTTGCCCGGGTCCAGCCCCTTGAGCAGCTCGAACAGGCCCGTGGCTGCGTTCTGGCGCACCCGCGCATAGTGACCGGTGGCAATCTTCTCAGCGCCCAGACGCATGGCGCGGTCGAGAAAGGCCTTGAACTTGATCTCGGCGTTGCACAGCACATCGGGGTTGGGCGTGCGCCCGGCCTGGTATTCGCGCAAAAACTCGGCGAACACCCGGTCCTTGTAATCGGCGGCGAAGTTGACATGCTCGATCTCGATGCCAATCACATCGGCCACGGCGGCGGCATCCACGAAGTCGATGTTGGACGAGCAGTACTCGCTGTCGTCGTCATCTTCCCAGTTCTTCATGAAGATGCCGACCACCTCGTGGCCTTGCTGCTTGAGAAGGTAGGCGGTGACGGCGGAGTCCACGCCACCGGAGAGGCCGACGACAACGCGCTGTTTGGTAGGGGCAGTCATTGCCCCGATTGTATTTTTTATGCGTTGGCGGGCTTGCGCAGGTGTGCAGAACGCATGCGATCTACAGGGCATACAGCCGGCAGGGCGGGGTGGACAGCTATCGGCCAGAAGCCGACTATCGCGAACGACTGCTTAGTGGCCGTGAGTTTGCGGATGGTGCGAGTAACGGACACGGCAATTTGCCTGAAGGTCATCGGTCATCTAACTAGGCATGATGTGACCGGTCGAACACTAGAAGGCCGAGCAGAGCTACTTTCTTGGAGGCAGAGTGATCATCGTCAAGACTGTGTGATCCGGTATGCTCGCTCCATATCATTTTGAACGTGCGTTTGCCAAGGCTACTTTCCAGAGACACGCATGCATAAACATAGATGGAGAACATCGTGGATATCGAAATTTGGGACGGCGGACTACAAGAACAAGAGATTGAAGCGATCAACAAAATCAAAGCGGCTTTCACGGAGAGGACGCATGAAGGAAATGCCCCAAGAAGAGGTGCATCTCTTAGAGATCAACTTCAAACAAATTTTGGCAGAAATGGCATGTTCCCATGGAAGGGATATGCCGGATTTCGATTCGTGGACTCCAAGGGAAAAGAGGGCGAATTTGACCTTGTAATCATCACCCACTGCAACGTAATCATCGTTGAGCTGAAAGACTGGAATCATGCGCCTGTAACTGCGCACGGCGATATTTGGTTCAAAGGCGACAAAAATATGGGCCGTTCGCCTGTAAGTGTCACGCGAAGTAAAAAATTCACACTAGACAACAAGTTAAAAAAGCTTGGTCATAAATTTTCAAATAAAGGATACATCCCGCGCGTCTACTTCTTTGTTGTGATGACGGGCAATGCTGACTTCAGTCGATTGCCGGAAGTTGAACAATTTCATACGCGTTCCATAGGTGATTTTCTAGCGTTTGCAAACAAGATCAGGTTTAACGAGTACTTTCATCCACATCCTAATGAACAAGTCCTGAATCAGGATTTCCTGATTTTTGACGAGCTTTTTCTTAACGGAAATACCGCACCAAAAGCACTGCGCATTGGAGGATATACCGCCGTTGAAGAAATTCTTGAGCATCCGAAGCATGTCTACAAAGAATATTTAGCAAGCTCTGAAATATCTAAAGGTACAGAAGCACTACTGCGCGTTTGGAATTTTAAGAATGTTCAAGGTAATAAAGCTTTTACTTTGCAGGGAAGATCTGAGATCGTATCCCGCGAGCGTGAAATCTTGCAGTTCATAAATCATCAGAATCGTGATCTCTATAACCACTGCCTCCGATCACTCACAAGTTTCGAGAGAGACGATGTAACGTCGCAATACAGCGAGGTCTATGAACTACCTCCAGGACACGTACGATTTAACGAATTTGTGGGTAAGTACGGTCTGTCACTGAACCCTACAGACAGGCTAAACCTCACAAAACTCCTCCTTGCGAAATTCGGTGATTTGCACGAAATAAAAATTGCGCACCGTGATGTTGCCGATCACAGTCTCTGGCTGTCGCCGTCCAAGGAAATTGCGCTATCGAACTTCATTTCCGCTTACCACCAACCAATTGGAACAGTCGGCGACTATCGTAGTGGCTTGTCTGTGGGTGCGGTGGAAGTTAAAGAGATGCTGGACGGGTCTGCGCTATCTCCGTTCCAGCAGGATGTTCATGCCCTTGGGGTTGTTTCTTGGCATCTACTTTCTGCTCAAAGAATGTCCCCCAAAAGCCTAGCGACTGTCTCTGACAACATGTTGTCAAGCAGTGAATGGTACGCGGGAGTCTTACTCGACGCCGTGTCAGCCCGATTTAAGGATGCATCGACATTCTTTGATGCTCTGATGCGTTCAGAACCAAAGGGTGAAGAGATACCTACGTTTGACGATAGCGAGCTATTGATGTATCGGCATGCGATAAATCACTCTCGTCAGTTTCGGGAAGATGGTGAGTTCCTTGTTGAAACATCCGATAAAGAAGTCTATCTATCAGGGGGTCGACTCGTTAAAGCGTGGTTGAACGTGGGAGGGGTCGGCGGTGATCCGGTAGGCAACTTTCAAGTCCTCTCATTCCTAAAGCGTGTAGGCAAGTTGGCCGCTGTCAATCCGGCGTATCTGCCACGAATTCATGAATACGGGCTGGCATCAAAGTCCGAGAGCATGTACCTTGTGACAGATGTTGTTGATGGTCTAACTTGGAGCAATGCACAAATTGACGAAGCTAACAAAGTCAGTGTTATAGAAAAGCTGACTGCTGCGGTCGAACACCTCCATGGCCTTGGGATTTCACATGGGGACATCCATCCGGGCAATGTCATGTTTGGAGGAGATGATGAAAGTGTGTATCTGATTGACATTCCAGATTTTTCACACAACGCCGAAGATGTCAAAAACCATCGATATAGTCCGGAAAATATTGACGGTAGCTCAGCAAATCAACGTGACAATTTTGCGGTGCTTCGCATGTCCAGCGAGTTGCTTGGGATTACTTGGGGCGGAGTATCCGAAAAGTACACAACAATTGCTGAGGCGATTAGGGCCGAATTGGACGATGTGGAGTTTGGCTTCAAGGACTTGAGTCGATTCAGGCGCTCTCTAACCTCTGGTGCAGATGTATTGGAGCAAAGGGTCATCGAAGTCTTCTTGAACAACATCCAGGAAGAGATAACAATCTTGCCCGACAACGGGCATCTCTATGCAAAAGTTGAACCCTCTAGACAGGGAAGCGACATACTTTTGGTGACATTCTCTGGCATAGGGGGCTCATTTTCTGCTTTCTACAATAAAGCACAGCAGTGCTTCAATGGTGGACTGCAACCGCGCATACGCTCCACGGTCCATTTCAAGGATGTCGAGCAAAGTCAGTTTGAAATTGGCGTCGCTATCAAGATCAGACCTGGACGTCCTGCTCAGTTCACAAAGTTGTCTGAGCATCTATGTTCCGACGAAGCGTTTAACCGGGCAGTTGAAGCATTCAAAGAATTGCCACCGCAAAACGAAGACCCAGAGTTAAGCCGTCAACTCAAAGATGTTTTCGAGCGCGCCGAAGGAGCAGACAGCAACGCACCTTCAGATGTCGCTATTGAGATTTCCACCCAAGCGTTGTGGAGAGCAATACTAGACACGGAAACCGAGGCCAGTCCCTATATAGAACTGAACGGCGCAGCAATTTCTCCCAATGACTCTGAGTCAGGACTGATACTGCCCTATGAATCTGACATCGATCCGCTAGGAACGTTCGCAAGCACAGATGAAGTTGAAGTCCTCCTGATTGATAGCGAGGGATCAGAAAAAAGCCTCGGGGAGGTATCGCTAAAAAAATCTGCATTGAACGAAGTCCGACTCATCAAGGTACGTTCTGCCGCGAATAGCCTTAAAGAGGGTGACACCGTTTTCTTTCGCACCAAGCAGGACCGAGCGTCCTACAGGAAGCGAAAAGCGGCTCTCGAACGTCTGTTGGATCATGAAGGTGTTCTACCTGATCTACTCGACTTGTTTGACCCAACGTGCACGAAGGATGCGACGAGGTATGACATTTCGGTGACTGATGCGGACTTCGCTCGATACGACCGCGAAGATCAGCACGGAAACAAGATTAGCCTCAATGAGCAACAACGAGATGCTTTCAAAAAGCTGCTCACTTTCGGCCCCTTGTCTCTTTTGCAAGGGCCGCCCGGAACGGGCAAGACAGAGTTCATCGCTGCTTTTGTTCACTTCCTCGTTGAGACACAGAAAGTCAGGCGCATTCTTCTAGTCAGCCAATCTCATGAGGCGGTTAATACGGCTGCAGAACGAATAAGAAAGCACTGCGGAAGGCTTGGAACAACGCTGGAGGTGGTCCGTTTCAGTAATCGAGAAGGTGCTGTATCTCATGGACTCAAGGACGTGTATTCCCATGCCATCACGGCTGAGAAGCGTGAACTGTTCAATGCTGAGTATCGGTATCGCGTCGAAGCACTATCAGACGCGCTTGGACTTGATGCGTCGTTCATTGCCAAAGTTGTCGAAGCAGAGCTAAAGATATTTAAGCAAATCGACCATCTGGAATCATTACTCGCAAGCGTTTCCAGTATCGCCGACAAGGACGACATCAAGTCACTTAAAACTATTTCGGCTGAATTGGACCTAGCGATTCGGACAAGGCTTTCTTCCGATTATGGAGTTACCTTGCCTAAGGAAAGCAATCTTTCAGATGCCAAGTCAATCCTTCTTTCAAATCTCTGCACCGAATACAGTGTTAAACCGAACGAAGCGAGACAGGTTCGTGCTTTGGCAAGAATTTCTAGGGATATGCAAGACGCACTCTCTGCAGAGAGAGTTAATTGCGATGAGTTTTATGCACGTTCTAGACAACTAGTCACAGGTACTTGCGTCGGAATTGGGCAAGGACATATTGGAATTCACGAAAATATTTACGACTTCGTCATCATCGATGAAGCGGCTCGCTCTATTTCGAGCGAGCTTGCGATAGCAATGCAGTCTGCAAAGCGTGTGCTATTGGTCGGCGATCATTTGCAGCTGCCACCGCTATATTCTGATGCGCACAAGGCAGCACTTGCACGACGATTGGGCATCAATAATGAACGCACAGAAATTGATACCGCGCTCCGAAGTGATTTCGCTCGGGCTTTCAACTCGACATACGGTCTGCAGGCAAGTGCTACGTTACTTACCCAGTACCGCATGGCTCCCCCTATTGGAGATTTGGTATCGAATACGTTCTATGAAGGAAAGCTAAAAAATGGTCCTAGAACGATACCTGATATATATCAGAATGCCCCGTCGCATCTTCGCTCTCCAGTAACGTGGCTGGATACCTCTTCCCTTGGTAAACGTGCAGACCACCAAGATGATCGCGGGGTCAGCATTTACAACCGATGTGAGGCTGATCAGGTCATAGAAGTGCTGAAGCAAATTTCACTTAGCGGTCAGTTTCTTGGTGACTTGAATAAACTCAAAGAAAGAGACGATGCACTCATCGGAGTCATTTGCATGTATGCCGAACAGAAAAGGGTAATACGGCAAAAATTCAATCAAGAACTTTGGAATGAAGGCTTCAAAGAGTTGGTAAAAATTGACACCGTAGATAGCTATCAGGGTAAAGAAAATAGGCTCATCATCGTGAGCCTTACTCGCTCCGATCCATCGCGCAGTCCAGGTTTCTTGCGGACCCCAAATCGAATAAACGTGGCGATGTCACGGGCTATGGACAGACTGCTGATCGTCGGAAACTGCAACATGTGGAGCAACCACAATAAAGAAAAACCACTTGGTCAGGTTGTTTCTTACATGCTCGATAGGGGTGAGTCCGCAGGCTACAAGTTCACATCTCCACAAGTAAGCAAATAAGGAGACTGCGATGGAAAGCACAACTACCTATCACGAGATTGATTTCTTGTTGCCAGCGCAACGTTTCAATATTAATTTCACGTACGTCACTCAAAAAGGACTCCCGTTTGTAAGGGAGTTTGTGCTCAGACTTGTACATCTGGGTCCAATGTCAAAGTCACAAATTGCAACATTCTTCGGCTTTAGTCTGAAGGAAACTGAAGAAGCCATTGATGACCTGGTCGAACGAGACGAGTTAACACTTAACGAGAGCGGTCGATTGACGCTTACAGACAAATCAAAGGGCTATTTCACTGATATCGGAGAGGTGCCCAGACTATCTCTACTTCGGGACAGCGGCGCTTGTCTGTCTTTCGATCTTGCTACCTTCACTTGTCTGGGGAAGGATATATCTTCAGACAAATGGAAGACTGGGATTCAAATTAAGGTCGATGATGAGAATGCTGCTCGCAGTGAAGCGCACGTAGAAAAGCATTTTCAACGTCAGTTCAATGAAATTTTCCATAAGGGATTTCTTTCAAAATCGCTGGAGCAAGAAGAAAAAGATTCACCAACTGTCTATACGGTGAATTCGGTCAACAAAATAAGGCAAATACCCCTTCGACTTTCCATGAAGTTTCAGGTTGACATGGATGGTAGGAGCGTAGAGCGCGAAGACTTTGAATCACTGAAAAGCTCTGACTACGTGCACGAACGCATTGCAGTGGAACTTGACCGTTTGGCGAGACCGACCAACACAATTGAAATCGCAAAAGCAATGCTGGAATTGGGTGACAGCGACACCCTCAGATTGATTGACTCGAAGACCAATTCTGTAAATCTGCGATACCTTGCCGACCTCGCAAAGCTTGAAGTAAACGGCCCACAGAAAAGGACAACGTTTCTAGGCCCAATTTACTCCCAAGCAAATTGGAGTTTACTGCAAAGACTGTTGGCACCTGCACTCAAATCGCGTATCGAAGCAAGCGCGGATGTGGGTCAGGACTCCTTTGTTTGGCTCGCTCCAAGTGATCCATATTGGTGTAAGAGCAATCGACTTCAGATATCCCTTAGTGACTTTTTTCATAAAGCAAGTACCAAGGAAAAGAAGCTCTATTCGCCGACTGTTTACCTGCCGGTTTCCGGGCAGAGTGACTACAGAGCCGCCAATCAGTGGAAGCAGGAGTTGGACCTACATAGCAACGAAGTTCACGGGCTTACCGAAGGTTTTCTCGGGGGAAATGTAGAAATTTTGCACTTAGACGGTAGCTTCGTCGTTGTCGTTTACCACATGGCCCTCCATGACACATTTCCAGTAACAGTGCCTATTGGATTCATTAGTACGGACAAGGAAATTGTTTCATCAATAGGCCGAAAGGCAAAGGCGTATCTGCAGGGTAGCTCAGGTTTTGAAACACCGAACGATTGTGGTCTGATAGCTCGCTTCGGTCGTGGAGATAGGGTTTAGCTTCGCAGCTTCAATTGCTCTTGCAAATGCGATGGGATGGTTTCAAACTTCCGCTAATACCGCATGAAACGCAACCGAGAAAGGCGTTTCCAGTAAGGTAACGCTCGGAGTGCTTTTTCTAAGCAAGCTGGCGATAAATCCTTGCGCGACTGTACGGATGTACTTGACTAAAGTCGCCCATTTAAATGCCGCTCGTACTGCAGCCCGTCACACTGCTAGATTGGTATTCCTCACTTATGCCGGCTTCAAGGCGTTGATTTAGGAGGTGTGTAGGACCGCCATGGGTCGATAACGGTCCTTGAGCCCTCCCAAAGAGCGCAGCCACCCTGTGGCAGAGAGAACCACGCCAGTCAAATGACCCGCTGTGCGACCATCGCCCTATGGAACTGCGCCAACTCCGCTACTTCGTCCGCATCGTCGAACTCGGCTCCATGGGCCGGGCGGCGCTCGACCTGAACATGGTGCAGTCGGCGCTGAGCCAGCAGATCAGCCGCCTGGAGGGCGAACTCAGCACCCGGCTGCTGCAGCGCACGGCCAAGGGCGCCGTGCCCACCGAGGCCGGGCTGGCGTTTTTTCGCGAGGCGCAACTGGCGCTGCGCCATGCCGACCAGGCAGCGCGCGCGGCGCAGCAGGCGCGGCTGACGGGCAGCGTGAGCGTGGGCCTGTCGCCCACCACGGCGTCGGTGCTGGGCGTGCCGCTGATGCGCGCCATGCACGAGCGCTACCCCGATGTGCGCCTGCACATGGTGGGCAGCCTGTCGGGCCACCTGTCGAACATGCTCAACGCGCGCCAGCTCGACCTGGCCGTGCTGTTTGACACCCAGCCCGCGCGCCGCTGGAGCGTGCTGCCGCTGCTGGAAGAGCGCCTGTTTTTGATCCGCTCGGCGCACCACCCGGCGCAGCAGCCACTGCCAGCGGGCAAGGTGGCGCTGGCGCAGCTGGGCGACGAGCCGCTGATTTTGCCCACCGGCCCGCACGGCCTGCGCAGCCGGCTGGATGCCGCCTTTGCCCAGGCGCGCGTGGCGCCGCGCATGGCCATGGAGATTGATTCGCTGGCGCTGCTGATGGATGCGGTGGACATGGGCCTGGGCAGCACCATCCAGCCCTGGGCGGCGGTGGGCCGCTACCCCGACGCGGCGCAGCGCTTTGTGCTGGCCGAAATCGAAGATGGCCCGGCCTACCGGCCCGCGGCGCTGTGCAGCCTGTCAGACGACGAGCTTTCACCCGCCGCGCTGGCCGCGCGCGTGGTGCTGGGCGACTGCGTGCGCGAGCTGGTGCAGTCGGGCCGGTGGATTGGCGCACGTTTGACTACCCCCTGAGGCGCTGCGCGCCTTCCCCCTTAAGGGGGACGCCGCCAGCGCGGCGGGACGGCCCTTGCGCGGCGGCCGCTGGCCTGGGCCGCGCCCTGTCGAACGGATGTTGTCGGGCGCAAGCAAACTGGCATGAGCCGGCTTGGCGGCCAGCCCATCACGATTTGTGATGGGGCCATGCCGGCGCAACCCCTGCGCAAGCGGGGGCATTCTTTCTACATTCAGGTTCATGAATGAAGAGAACTGCCCATGAGCCCCGACGTCCTGGTGATTGGCGGTGGCAACGCCGCCCTGTGCGCCGCGCTGATGGCGCGCGAGGCCGGTGCCAGCGTGCTGCTGCTTGAATCGGCCCCGCGCGCCTGGCGCGGCGGCAACTCGGCCCACACGCGCAACCTGCGCTGCATGCACGATGCGCCGCAGGATGTGCTGGTTGAGGCCTACCCCGAAGAAGAGTATTGGCAAGACCTGCTCAAGGTGACGGGCGGCCTGACCAACGAACACCTGGCGCGCCTGGTGATTCGCGCCTCCAGCAACTGCCGCGACTGGATGCGCAGCCATGGTGTGCATTTTCAGCCGCCGCTGTCGGGCGCGCTGCATGTGGCGCGCACCAATGCCTTCTTCATGGGGGGCGGCAAGGCGCTGGTCAATGCGTATTACCGCAGTGCAGAAAAACTGGGCGTGCAAATCCGCTACGAAGCGCCGGTGGACCGCATCGAAATCGACAACGGCCGTTTCATTGCCGCGCATTGCACCGTCAACGGCAAACCCGAGCGCATCACCGCCAAGACCTGCGTGCTGGCGGCGGGCGGCTTTGAATCGAACCGCGAATGGCTGCGCGAGGCCTGGGGCCAGAACGAGCGTGGCGAGTGGCCTTCGGACAACTTTTTGATTCGCGGCACGGCCTACAACAAGGGCGTGCTGCTCAAGCACCTGCTCGACGACCACGGCGCTGACCGCATTGGCGACCCGACGCAGGCGCACATGGTGGCCATTGATGCGCGTGCGCCGCTGTACGACGGCGGTATTTGCACCCGCATCGACTGCGTTTCGCTGGGCGTGGTGGTTAACCGCGAGGCCGAGCGCTTTTATGACGAGGGCGAGGACTTCTGGCCCAAGCGCTACGCCATCTGGGGGCGCCTGGTGGCGCAGCAGCCGGGGCAAATTGGCTATTCGATCATCGACAGCAAGGCCATTGGCCGCTTCATGCCGCCGGTGTTTCCGGGCGTCAAGGCCGACAGCCTGCCTGAGCTGGCGCAAAAGCTGGGCCTGGATGTGGATACCTTCATTCGCACGCTCGACAGTTACAACGCCGCCTGCCGCGTCGGCACGTTCGATCACACCGCGCTGGACGATTGCCACACCGAGGGTGTGATGCCCGCCAAGACGCACTGGGCGCGGCCCATCGACACGGCGCCCTATTACGGCTACGCGCTCAAGCCGGGCGTCACCTTCACTTACCTGGGCTTGCACACCGACGACACCGCCGCCGTGCGCTTCAACAACCAGCCCAGCGACAACCTGTTTGTGGCCGGCGAAATGATGGCCGGCAACGTGCTGGGCAAGGGCTACACGGCCGGCGTGGGCATGAGCATTGGCACGGCGTTTGGCCGCATTGCGGGCACCAACGCGGCATTGGCATCAAAACGGCCTACAGCGCTTACTGGTAAAGCGCCAATAGCTATGAAAAATGAAGCCCCCACGCTTGTCACTTCGTGTACTGCGCTGCCCCCCGAGGGGGCGCGTTTTGCCTTGGGGCGGCCCGGCGACAAAACAGGAGCAAACAATGCAGTCGCTTGAAGCCCTGACGCGCGACGCCCGGGCGCTGGCGAACGGTGACGTGGTGCCCGCCGCACCCCTCACCGGGGCCGAATCCGAGGTCGCGCGCCAGATGCAGATCTGCAACGCCTGCCGCTACTGCGAGGGCTTTTGCGCCGTGTTCCCGGCCATGACGCGCCGGCTCGAATTTGGCAAGGCCGACATCCACTTTTTGGCCAACCTGTGCCACAACTGCGGCGCCTGCCTGCACGCCTGCCAGTACGCGCCGCCGCACGAGTTTGCCGTCAACGTGCCGCAGGCCATGGCCCAGGTGCGCGGCCAGACCTATGCCGACTACGCCTGGCCGCCCGCGCTGGGCCAGCTGTACCAGCGCCAGGGGTTCACGCTGTCGCTGGCACTGGCGGCGGGGCTGGCGCTGTTCCTGGTGCTGGGGGCCGTGCTGCAAGGCGGCGGCCTGGGTGCGCTGTGGGGCGCCCACCTGGGCGGCAACTTCTACCACCTGTTCCCGCACAACCTGCTGGTGGGGCTGTTTGCGCCAGTGTTCCTGTTTGTGGTGTTTGCCCTCGCCATGGGCGTGCGCCGCTTCTGGCGCGATGTGACGCCCGCCACCAGCGGCGCGCCGCTCTCCGCGCCCGCCACGTTGGAAGCCACCGATGCCGTGCTGCGCCTCAAATACCTGGACGGCGGCCACGGCGACGGTTGCCACAACGAGGACGACGCCTACACGCTGAAGCGCCGCCGTGCGCACCACCTCACGTTCTACGGTTTCATGCTGTGCTTTGCGGCCACCAGCCTGGCCACGGTGTACCACTATGTCTTCGGCTGGGCGGCGCCCTACGATCTGCCCAGCGTGCCCAAGCTGCTGGGCGCCGTTGGCGGCGTAATGCTGATGCTGGGCACGGCAGGCCTGTGGCACCTGAACCGCACGCGCCACGCGCTGCATGGCGATGCGCAGCAAAAGCCCATGGATCTGGGCTTCATCGCCCTGCTGTTCCTGGTGTCGTCCAGCGGCCTGGCGCTTTGGCTGGCGCGCAGCACGCCCGCCCTGGCGCTGCTGCTGTGCCTGCACTTGGGCGCGGTGATGGCGCTGTTTGCCACGCTGCCCTACGGCAAGTTTGCGCACGGTGTTTTCCGCACCGCATCGCTGCTGCGCCATGCCGTGGAAAAACGCCAGCCCAACCCGATTGGCCTGGGCGCTGATTGAGCACCCGCACCCAGCGCATTTTTTAGTCCGACCCCCACCACGAGGAGACCCTCACCATGATGAACAAACGCAACCTGCTGCGCGCCACTGCGCTCGCCGTCTCGTCCCTGCTGCTGGCCGGCACGGCCAGCGCGCAGGACTTTCCGCCCAAGAAACCCGTCACGCTGGTGGTGGGCTTTGCCGCAGGCGGCGCTGCCGACGCGGCCGCGCGCCTGATCGCCAAGAAACTGGGCGAGAACATCGGCCAGACCGTGGTGGTGGACAACAAGGGCGGCGCGGGCGGCAACATCGCCCACCAGTTCGTCGCCAATGCCGCACCCGATGGCTCGGTGCTGCTGTTCGGCTCGGTCGGCCCGCTGACCATTGCGCCGCACCTCATGAAGCTGACCTATGACCCGTTCAAGGATCTGGCGGCCATCTCGGGCGGCGTGAACTTCCCCAACGTGCTGGTAGTGCACAAGGCCGCAGGCGCCAAGACGCTGGCCGAGTTCATCCAGCTGTCCAAAAAGAAACCTGGCAGCGTGGAATTTGCCTCCACCGGCGCGGGCTCGGCATCGCACCTGGCAGGCGAGCTGTTCAACCAGCGTGCAGGCATCGACATGACCCATGTGCCCTACAAGGGCGGCGCGCCCGCGCTGCAAGACCTGCTGGGCGAGCGCATCACCTCGTACTTTGCCGCGCCACCCACGGCCATGCCGCATGTGGAGTCGGGCAAGCTGATCCCGCTGGCCACCACGGGCCTGACGCGCCCGGCCTACTTGCCCAACATCCCCACCGTGGCCGAGTCGGGCTTTCCGGGATTTGAGGCGCTGAACTGGTACGCCTTTGTGGCGCCTGGCAAGACCCCCGCGCCCCTGCTGGAGCGCTGGAACAAGGAAATCGTGAAGGTGCTGAACGACCCCGGCGTGAAGGATGCGCTGAACAAGCACGGCCTCACCCCCCAGCCCACCACGCGGGCCGAGCTCACGGCGTTCATGAAGAAGGAATCGACCCAGTGGGCCGCCATCATCAAGGAGCGCAAGCTCACGGCGGACTGACTTCGGCTCGCAGCAACCCAGAAGCCTGTCGGACTTGGAAATCGTCGGCTCCAAGTCCGACAGACTCTTGGCGGCCCCTTCAGAGGGCCGCTGTGGCTTGCAGCACGCTCGCGTCGGTGTGGATCAGCGCCAGCGGAGCGCGCTGACCGGCCAGGTAGTCCTGGATGCACTGCAGCACCAGCGGGCTGCGGTGGCGGGCGGCGCTGGCATGCAGCTCGTCCAGCGTCATCCACACGGTGCGCACGATGCCTTCATCGAGCGCGCGCCATTCGTGGTGCGTGCCCACCGTGCCGGCAAAAGCAAAGCGCAGGTAGGTGATGTCGTGCCCCGTGCGCGTGCGCGTGAAGCGATTGAGGTACACGCCCACCAGGGCCGCGGGCGCAAAGTCGTGCGCCGTTTCCTCCAGCACCTCGCGCACGCAGGCCTCGATGGGCGACTCGCCCGGGTCCAGGTGACCGGCGGGGTTGTTGAGCCGCAGGCCGTCGGCCGTGTCTTCTTCGACCAGCAGAAAGCGGCCATCGCGTTCGATGATGGCGGCCACGGTAACGTTGGGTTTCCAGCGATTTGGCATGGCGCGCATTATGACCACGGGCCATGACAGGCGCCTGATGGGGCCCGGTCAGGGGATCGCAAGGGCCTTTGAAGTCGCTCTGGGGCGCGCTCTGTAGCGCGAATAAACACGCTGTATTTGCGCCGCCCAGGTCGCTCAGTGCG
This sequence comes from Acidovorax defluvii, assembly GCA_003268905.1. GTDB lineage: Bacteria > Pseudomonadota > Gammaproteobacteria > Burkholderiales > Burkholderiaceae_C > Acidovorax > Acidovorax defluvii. The sequence goes on along the minus strand of QLTU01000004.1, from coordinate 141,947 downwards.
GCACCACGGGGGCCTGCACAAAGTCGTCCAGCGACAGGCCTTTTTCCTTGAGCAGCGCCTCCAGCACGGGCTGCAGGCGGCCCAGGCTTTCGTGCACGGCCTCGCGCACGGTGTCCACCACCACCTGGGTGCTGCGCTCGATCTCGATGTTGAGCACGTCGCCGGCCCTCTTGTCTTCAAACACCGTGGCGCGGCGGGTCTCGGGGATCAGCCACACCTCGAACCAGCCCTCGGCGCGGTTCACCTCGGCCACCGTGAGGCTGGCGCCGTGGATGGCGATGTAGCCCTTGGCAAAGATGTAGCGGCGAAACGCCTCGGGCACGGCGATGCGCCACACGAGGTTGTTGTCGAATTCGCGGCGCTCGATCAGCGTGCCGGTGAAGTCCACATGGCCCGACAACGGGTGCCCGCCGATCTCGGCGCCGTCCTTGGCTGCGCGCTCCACGTTCACGCGGTCGCCCTGCTGGTAGCTGCCCAGGGTGGTGATGTTCAGGCTTTGCAGCATCACATCAAAGTTGGCCCGCGTGGGCGAGAGGATTTCCGTCACCGTGAGGCACACGCCGTCGGTTGCCACGCTGGCGCCCAGGCCCAGGTCCTGGCAAAAACCCTCGGGAAAGTCGAGCGTGAAGGTGCGCAGGCCTGCGCGGTCATGGATGGCGGCGATGGTGGCGGTGGCTTGAACAATGCCTGTGAACATGGTGGCGCGGCTTTCCGGGTGCGTTGCGGAGCGCAGGGCCTGCGGGGGCGGGCAGCACTCCTGAAGGGGTTACGCAGATTTTGCCACCCGGCCTGATCGACGCGGGGCAGCCATGTCGTTATCGCATGGGGGGCGTATCTGCTGCAGCCGCCATGGCGCGCGCCATGTACACCGCGCCCGCGCCATAGCTGGCCAGGCGCTCGCGCTGTGCGGCGTCGACCAGCGGCCTCTGGGCATAGCCATGCCGCTCCCAATAGGTTTGTGAGCCCTGCACCGACACCAGCGCCGTGTGCCGCAGCCCCTGCGCCGCCGCATGGTCCCACACCGATTTGAGCAGCGCCTGCGCCAAGCCCTGCCCGGCGCAGGTGGGCAGCACGGCCATGTCATGCAGGTACAAGGTGTCGGCCTGTGGCACCGCCTCGAAATCACCGTGCAGAGGCGTCACCTTGCCCAGCGCCGAGCGGTAGGCGGCCAGATAGGCGCAGACCTGTCCATCGCGCTCCAGCACCAGCGAGCAATTGGCCGGGCTGGCCAGACGGCGAGCAAACACCTCGACACTCTCGACAAAGCCCGGGCCATAGCAGGCCCGCTGCACGGCAAGAAGATCCGCCAGATCGGGGTGCACCAGCGCACGCAAACGAACCGGGGGCGGGAGGGTGGCAGAGAAGGTCATCACGGCAGGCTGCAATAGACAAGCGCCGGATTGTCAGGCAATGCGCCAACCCCTTGGCGCGCGAGGCGCACGCCCATTAACCGCACGCGCGTTATCAGGCGGCTTGCGCGGCGGCGGGCAGGCCCCAGGCACTGGCGGTCACGGTCAGCACGGCGGCAATGGTCGTGTTCAGGGGTGGGATGGAGAGGATGGGCATGGCAACAGCATTCAGACAACAAAACAATGCCGCAAAGATAGCCACCGGCTGTGACGCAGCGATGACATGCGCGGTGCGCCGCAGTGGCCTGGCGCCACTGGCAACCGGCCGTGCACAAGTGTGGTGCGGGCTTTGCAGGGGGATTGGCACACCGTCACACGGCGGTCACGCAATGGCAAAACACTGCGCCTTTGCTGTTTCAAGTCGTCACATTACTGAAGGCCTCCCATGCACCTGCACGCCCCGTTTTCTTTGCCCCGCCGTCCGCTGGCCCTGGCCCTGACGGGCGCACTCACCATGGGCCTGGTGGCCTGCGGCGGCAGTGACGATGCCCCCAGCTTCAAGACCATCGAGCTCAACATCGCGCACATCAACGACCACCACTCGCAGCTCGATGCGTTTGCCGGGACCGAGCTGACGCTCGACGGCGTGGCCACGCAGGTCGAGCTGGGTGGTTTTGCGCGTCAGACGGCGGTGTTCAAGGGGCTTGCCGGCACGCCCAACCTGCTCAAGCTGCATGCGGGTGACGCCATCACGGGCTCGCTGTACTACACCTTCTTCAAGGGCAAGGCCGATGCGCAGATGATGAACAGCATCTGCTTTGACGCCCTCGTTCCCGGCAACCACGAGTTTGACGACGGCGACGGCGTCTTCAAGGGCTTCCTGGATGCCCTGGCCGACCCGGCCAACGGCGGCAACTGCAAGACGCCCACCGTGTCGGCCAACATCGTTACGCAGGCCGGCACGCCGCTGGCCCCGGCCGGCGCCGCCGCCTACCTGCAGCCCTACACCATCAAGAAGATCGACGGCGTGGACGTGGGCATCGTGGGCGTGACCATTGCCGCCAAAACGGCCAACTCGTCGCGCCCGCTGGCCACCACCCAGTTCCAGGACGAAGCGAAAGCGGCCCAGAAGGCCATCGACGATCTCAAGGCCAAGGGCGTACGCCACATCGTGCTGATGTCGCACCTGGGCTACGACAACGACAAGCGGATCGCCGCGCAACTGACCGATGTGGACGTGGTCATCGGTGGCGACTCGCACACCCTGCTGGGTGACTTCAAGGCGGTCGGGGTTGCTTCTGCCACTGGCACCTACCCCACGGTGGTCAAGAACAAGTCGGGCGAAACCGTGTGCATCGGCCAGGCCTGGGAATACGCCAAGGCCTACGGTCTCATGAACGTGAAGTTCGATGCGCAGGGCAGCGTGGCCAGCTGCGCAGGCAAGAGCCAGCTGGTGATTGGCGACAGCTTCAAGCGCAAGGACAGCGCTGGCGTGTGGCAGCCCCTGGCCGATGCCGACCGCACTGCGCTGGTTGCCAAGCTGGCATCCCATGCCAACGTGAAGGTCGTCACACCCGACGCCGCTGCAACCCAGACGCTTTCCACCTACGCCTCGCAGGTCACGGCCCAGAAGGCCATCACCATCGGTACGGCCAGCGAAGCCCTGTGCCTGATGCGCGTGCCCGGTGGCTCCAACAGCCGCAACACCGGCGTGGCAGGCTGCGAAACCGCCAACACCCTGGCGCGCGGCAGCGACGCCGCCCAGGTGGTGGCCGAAGCCTTCCTGCGGGCCAGCAAGCGCGCAGACTTTGCACTGCAAAACGCGGGTGGTGTGCGCACGCCGATTGCCGCCGGCTCGCTCAGCATGAACACGGCCTTCACGCTGCTGCCGTTCACCAACGTGCTGGTCGAGATGGACCTCAAGGGTTCAGAAGTGATTGCCGCCCTGGAAGACGGCGTGGCCGCCCATCTGGACGCGGCCGTGCCATCAGACGGCGCGCACCCCTACGCCGCAGGCCTGCGCTGGGACCTGGACATGAGCAAAGCCAAGGGCCAGCGCTTCAGCAACGTGCAGGCGCGCAACAAGACCACCGGCGCCTGGACCGCCATCGACCCCGCCAAGACCTATGTGCTGGTGACCAACGACTTCGTGGCCGCGGGTGGTGATGGTTACGCCACGCTCAAGCCCATCTACACCGCAGGCCGTTACGTCAACACCTACCTGCTCTACACCCAGAGCTTCGTGGACTATGTGATCGCCCAGGGCACCATCGCCCGCCCCAAGGCAGCCGACTACGCGCACCAGAAGGTCATCACCAAGGCCGGCGTGGTGCTGCCCTGAGGTAAAGACCGGCGTGGCATGCGAACACATGCCACGCGCCCAACCTGCGCCAGAGTGCAATGCCTTGGCGCTGTGTGGCGCACTACCGCACTACCGCACTACCGCACTACCGCGCCACCGCCAGTCCCGCCCCATGCCCGCGCGTAAAGGCCTCTTCAAACACCGAATAGCCCGACCAGTCGCTGTGCGCAAACGCCAGCCGTGCGGTGGCGGGTGTGGGCATCCAGGCAGCTTGCTCACCATTTGATAGCTGCTTGCGCTTACCAGATAAGCTCTGGAGGCCAATTTGGCTTAAAAATTGCTGTGTGCCCGGCACCGGGATGGACATGGCGTGGCCGTAGCGGGTGATGTCCACGCGGGTGGCGCGGCGCGGCAGGTCGGGGTGGGGCACGCTCAAGGCGGCCAGCGTGGCGTTGGCCCAGTGCGTCCAGGGCTGGGTGGCCAGTTGCTCGCGGCCCTGTGGCGCATCGCCCAGTGCTTGGTAGTAGCTGAGCACGGTGGGGCCGGCCAGCACGGCGCGCGGGTCCAGGCGCTGGTGGCCGGCATCCACATAGCCCAGGCCACCGGGGTTGGCATCGCCATAGAGCACGTTGTCCCACGCGGGCGCGGCGCCGGGGCGGTCGGCCAGCGGCGCGTCGATGTGGATGTTGGCCACCAGCCACGGCGCCCACGACAGGCGCTGCGCGGCCTCGCGCAAAAAGGCGGGCGGGCCCTGCACCACGCGCGCGGCCATGAACACCGGCAGCGCCACGATGCAGCGCTGCGCCTGCCAGCGCTCCACGCTGTCGGTGGCGTGGTTGAAGGCGTCCACCTGCACGCCATGGCGGCCCTCGGTGATACGCAGCACGCTGCAGGCCGTGCGCAACTGGCCACCGTCGTGCAGCGGCGCGGCCAGGCGCTGGGTGAGCCAGCCATTGCCTTCGGGCCAGGTGAGCACGCCCTCGCGGTCTTCGGCGGCGGCCTCGCCCGGCGCATGAAAGCCGTGGCGGCTGGCGAAATAGTGAATGCCGGCCCAGGCCGACACGCGCGCCGTGCCCGCACCGTAGTCGTCGCGGCAGCAGTAGTCCAGGTACCAGCGCAGGAGCGGGTCATCCAGCCCCTCTTGGCCTAGCCAAGCAGCAAAACTCATAGCATCCAGCGCTTGATGGATGGGCGCCAGCGGCCGTTTTGCATCAAAAGACTTGAGCATGGGCATGGTGAAGCGCGCGGCCTTGCCCAGCGCCTGCACCCGTTCGGCAAAACGCCGGTATTGCGCCAGTGTGGCCTCGCCCACGCCCTGCACGGGCAGCAGGCCCTCTTGCCAATCGCCCTGAAAAAACAGGCGCTCTTGCGGGCTGTGGCACAGGTGGCGCTCGTCGTATTGCCAGCGCCCGGCCACACGCTGGCGCAGGCCCAGTTCTTCCAGCAGGTCCTGCACCTCGCGCGCGTCGTCGCCGGGCACAGGCAGGTAGTGCGCGCCCAGCGGGCAGGCAATGCCGTTGACCTGGCCGCCGCGGCTGTTGCCACCGGCGGTGTCTTCCAGCTCCAGCAGGGCAAAGTCATCCACCCCCGCCAGCCGCAGCGAGCGCGCCGCCGCCAGCCCGGCCACACCACCGCCCGCAATCACCACCTGCGCGCGGCGCACCACGGCGGGCGCGGGCAGGGTGCCCTGGGCCAGCAGGTCGCGCAGCTGGTGGCCACGTGCCATGTCGATACCGGCAAAGCCGCCTGCCAGCGTGCGCGGCGCCGGGTCACACCCCGAAGAAAGCACCGCCGTGGCGGCCGAGGCAGCAGCGGTGAGGAAGTGGCGGCGCTGCATGGCGTCAGTTCTGCAGGGTGTACGCACCACCCGCGACGCATGAAACGGGCGCGGCCCAGGCCAGCGGCCCCCGCGCAAGGGCCGCCCCGCCGCGCAGGGGGCGTTCCCCTGCCCGCAGCGCGCAGCGCTGCGAGAGCGGGGGGAAGACGCGAAGCGGCTCAGGGGGGTGTCTCAATGTTTTCCCCATTCGCGCTCATAGGTGTGCACCAAGGCCTGGTTCGACAGCCGGTTCACCTCGGCGGGCACGCGCGCCATGTCCAGCGGAAAGTCAAACAGCAGCGGCAGCGTGTCGGCGCTCAAAAACCGCAGCTCGCCCGGCAGCGCCTCGGGCAGGCGCCAGGGCCTGCGGCTGGCGATGACAAAGCCCCACTCGCCAAAGCTGGGCACATGGGCGTGGTAGGGCGTGGTGCGCAGGCCCACCGATTCGATGGTCTGCACCACCGTCCAGAAGCTCTGGCGCGCCACCAGCGGCGAAGTGGTCTGCACCACGGCGTAGCCGCTGGCTGCAAGGCGCTGCTCCAGCAGGGCATAAAAGCTGTTGGTGTAGAGCTTGCCGATGGAGAAATTGGTGGGGTCGGGGAAATCGACCACGATCACGTCAAATGTATCGGGAGCCCCCACGCTTCCCGCTGCGCGTGGTTCGCTGCCCGGGCCAGGGGGAGGGGCCCCGGCGATACCGGCGCGGGGGGTGCTCGCGCCTTGGGGCGGCCCGGCGGCGCTCGATTGCCCGTCCTGCAGCCACTGAAAGGCGTCGGTGTTGACGACACGCACCTTGGGGTTGTTCAGCGCCCCGCCGTTCAGGCGCGTCAGCGTTTCGTGCTGGCTGAACAGCTGCGTCATGGCCGGGTCCAGCTCGACCAGCGTGACCGACTCGACCGAGGGGTATTTGAGAATTTCGCGCACCGCCATGCCGTCGCCGCCGCCCAGCACCGCCACCTTTTTGGGCGCGCCGTGTGCCGCCATGGCCGGGTGCACCAGTGCCTCGTGGTAGCGGTATTCGTCGCGCTCGGCAAACTGCAAGTTGCCGTTGAGGAACAACCGGTGGCCGAGCTTGCCGTTGGTGACCACGATGCGCTGGTAGGGCGAGGCCGCGGTAAAGACAATGCTGTCCTGGTAAAACTTGTCTTCGGCAAAGGTGGTGATCTTCTCGGCACCCACCAGCGCGGCCAGCAGCAGGCCCAGCACCATCACACAGGCCGCCACATGCGCGCCCAGGCGCCGCAACTCCCAGCGAAACAGCCACACGGCCCACAGCGCCACCAGCGCATTCATCAGGCCAAACAGCAGCCCCGTGCGAATGAGGCCCAGCTGAGGCACCAGCAGCAGCGGAAACGCCAGCGACACGGCCAGCGCGCCCAGGTAGTCGAACGTGAGCACCTGCGAGACCAGGTCTTTCAGGGCCACGTTGCGCTTCAATATGCGCATGACCAGCGGAATCTCCAGGCCCACCAGCGTTCCCACCACCAGCACCATCCCGTACAGCAAAAACCGGAACGCCCCCGGCGCATACGCATTGGCCAGAAACAGCGTGGCCGGCAGCAGCCCGCCGATCAGCGCCACCAGCAGTTCGATGCGCAAAAAGTGCGCGGGCAATTGCCGCTCGAAATAGCGCGACAGCCACGAGCCCACGCCCATGGCAAACAGGTAGGTGCCGATGATGGTGGAGAACTGCAGCACCGAGTCGCCCAACACATACGACGCCAGCGCACCCGCCGCCAGCTCGTAAAGCAGGCCGCAGGCCGCCACCACGAACACGCTGGCGAGCAGGGCAATATCGATGGGGCGGGCGCCGCCGGGGGCGATGGCAGGCACTGTGGCAGGTGTCATGCCAGCACCGTATCGAGCTGCTGCGCCAGGCTCTTGCCGTCTTGCTGCCGGGTCAGCCAGCCAAACACGGCTTTGCCCGCGCTGGCCTGGGCCCACAGCGCACCGACCTGGCTCTTTTCAATTTCGTAGGGGTCGTTCAGCAAATGCGCCCCCTTGTATTCGAGCAAAGCCACACGGCCATCGACCAGCTCGGCCACAAAGTCGGCAAAAAACCGGCCGCGCGACGTGGGCAGGGCAAAGCCGCAGGGCGCTGTATCGAGGTTGCGCACCCATTGCCGGACTTTGGGGTGGCGGTCGATCAACTGCGCGCACTGAAACTCTTCGCCGCCATCTTTCAAGTCGGCCAGCACGGCAAAGTAATGCCGCGTGAATTGGTAGCGCCCGCTGTAGCGCGACGCCACCGGCGCCGGGTAGCGGCCAGGCTCAAACACATGGGGGTGCAGCCAGTCGCTCTCAAGCAACCAGGCACCCACCTGGCCGTTCTGCAGCACCAGCTGGCGAAACTGCCGCGTGGCCGCCTGGTCGCGCAGGTCGCCCACATGCAATGCGATGCACCGGGCCAACTGAAACCGTGCCTGCGCCAGCAACACCAGCGGCAGGCCGCAGGCATGAAGCTGGTGGTTCACCACGGCCGCCAGAAAAGCACGGCGCTGCGACTGGGTGATGCCCGCCAGCGGCGCGTGCAGCGCCTTGTGAAGCGACTGGTCCAGCCAGCGCACCAGTGTGTCGGCCGTGATGCTGCTGGCGCCGTAGTCCATGGCCATCTGCTGCACATCGGTGGGGCGCAGCGTCACGCGTGCGTCTTTCACGTCGATCTCGATCACGTTCGACTCTTGCGCCACATGAAAACCGGGCAGCTGCACCGCCTGGGGGCTGAGCAGATCAAGCTCCACCGTGCCCAGCACCGCGCCCTGCTCCAGCGGCCACAGCGGCGCCTGTGCGTCGGTGCGGTAGGCCAGCGTGGGCACGGGCGCAAAGCGCACGCCGCGGGATGCGGGGGCCACGCTGGCGGCCACCAGCGCATTGTGCTGGGCTACCTGATCGCGCAGCTGCTCCTGCTTTTTGGCCCCGCGCACCTGGGCCAGCATCAGCGCCTCGGTGCTGGCCTCGATGTGGCCCGCCACCACCACCTGCGCCGCGCCCGCAATGGTCTGCTGCTGCACACCGGGCACTGCCAGCAGCTCAGGGGTGGCTGCAATTGCTTCAAAATTAGTAGCTATTAGCGCTTGTGGGGCAAGCGCTAGGGGTGAATTTGTATCAAATTCTTCGCCAAACAGCGGATAGCTCGATGGCGCCGCAAGCATCGAGGCCACATCCAGCGCCTCGAACCCCATGTGCTGGATCAGGCGATCGGCCAGCGCATGCGCCGCCGCAGAAAACTCCGCCGCGCACACATGGGCATAAGCGCGGTTGAGCGCCTCGCGCCCGCGCCGGCGCGCCTGCGGCATGCGCAGCACGCGGCCCAGCAACTGCTCCACCGCCGTGGCGCTGGTCAGTTTTTGCAGGCTGCACAGCACATAGGCAAACGGGCAGTCCCAGCCCTCGCGCAGCGCCTGCACTGTAATCACATAGCGCACCGGGCAAGTGCGCGCCGCCAAATCAATGTCGTCAAGCCCGCGCTGGGTGCCCGTGGCCACCACGATCTGGTTGTCTGGCAGATTGAGCTCCTCCACCAGATAGCGGCGCAGGGCCTCGGGCGGCATTTCGTCGCCCAGGTTTTGCGCCTGAAACAGCACGATGGGCCGCACATGACCGTGCCCATCGGCCTCGTCCTTCAGGGCCTCGGCCTCCAGCTTGCGTTGCGTCTGCACGGCGCCAAACACGGCGGCGGGCCAGCCCTCGGGGTGCTCGGCCAGCACGATGGGCAGCTTGATCATGTCCTCGGCCGCCAGCTCCTGCGCGCTGACGTGGTAGAGCACATTGGTCTTGGCAGCAATCGGCGTGGCCGTCAGCTCCAGAATGAACGCGGGGTTCAGGCGCTGCAGCGCGGTGAAGCTCTTGTCCGTTTTGGTGTTGTGCGCCTCGTCCACGATGAGCAGGGGGCTGTGCAGTGCCAGCCAGTTGGCCAGGCTCCAGCGCGGCTGGCCCACAAAGCCCGCCAGCACGCCCGTGGCGTCCTGCGCGGCGTCGTGTGCCGTCACCACGGCATCGGGCAATCCCTGCAGGCAGGCAGTGCTGCCCTCTGGCGCGCCCTTGAAGTGCGGTTCAAAACTCTCCGAAAAACTGTACACATTGCGCTGGCCCGCGTCCTCGATGCGAAAGCTCTGGATCGTTGCCACCACCACCACGGCGTGGCGCCCCCAATCGGGCGGGGCGATTTGCGCCACGTCGTCGAGCGTGCACACCTGCAAGCCCTCGCCATAGGCATCGGTCAGGGCGGTGCGGTAGGCATGGCCGGGCGTCTGCAAGGCCTTGAGCGTTTGCTGGCGAATGGCATCGCTGGGCACCAGCCACACGGCCACCGGCGCATCGCTGCCTTGCCACTCACGCGCCAGCAGGGGCACCGCGTGCGCCGCCAGCACCGTTTTACCGCCCCCCGTGGGAATGCGCAGGCACACGCAAGGCACCTGCGCGCCAAAGGCGTCAAGGTTGTAGGGGCGGCCCGCCAGCTCGCCAAAGGCCAGCGCCGGGCCCTTGGTGCGGGCTGCGCGGGCGAACGCGCCCAGCGCATCGAGGGCGGTTTGCTGGTAGGTTTTGAGGGTGATGGGGGTCATGGAAAGAAATTCAGTCAACACGGCGCAACAACAAAGTTATCCACAGGCGCATTACAATCAACGCGTGGGAACAAAATTCGGCTCCATGCCGTGTGAAAGCTGGAACCACGGGGTAACCCAGTCAGGCGATCCTATATTCCCACCTTGTTTTTCAAAGCCGCTCCTACGAGCGGCTTTGTTTTTGAGTAATACACGCCATACGGTGCAGTGTCGGTTTCGTCGACCGCGTGGATGAGACTCACCTTGCTCCAGACCAACTCCAGAAAGCGGCTCTCTTGCCGGGCGTAGTGTCTTTGCAGCGCCCACAGCATGTAGTCCACCGCTTGCAGGCCCGCCTGCTGGAACGGCTGCGCTGCGGTCACCTCAATGGACGTGGCCACTTGCTTGTCCCATTGCTTCGCAAAACGGTCACGCGCCAGCACCAGCGAGTCGGCAAATGATTTGGTGCGATCTGAACTGCCCCGCACGGCATAGCAGACACGGCAGCTTTCGTACTGGTGCAGCCGGTTCTTGAACAACCGTGCCACGCTGCTGTCGTAAAGCTCGTTGGGGTGGTAGCGGTAGGTGCCGTTGCGCCCATTGCGTTCGCGCACATACGACAGCACCGCCCGCATGTCGCGCACTTCGGCATAAAACTTGACGGCGTGCCGCAGCAGCAACTTAAACACCTCACGGCGCACTTCTGGCAAATCGTCCTTGGCGTGAAACACCACCGCCGTTTTGCCCCGCTCTGGCTGAAACGAGGGAACGTTCTTGAAGTACGGGTCGGCCTTCAGATCGGCACGCAGTTGCTCCAGATCCAAAGACAATGCCGCTGGATCGTCGGCCTCCAGCAACCCCAAGATGAAATGGCCCATGGCCCCCCCCGGCTGTCCCACCAGTACTTGCCCCTTCGCATTGAAGAGCACGCCATCCCCCGATTCATCGACAAAGTAATGGGCAATGCCGGAAGGAGGCGCCGTTGGTGCTTTAGCCATACCGATCCTCACCGCGCCTTCACGTCATACGGAATGTGCTTGAACGTTACCCGCGCCAACGCCAGGCGCGCATCGCCCAGGCGGCAGGCCTCGCCATACACCACCAGCGGCGCCTCAGGGTGCGGCGTGCGGGCGTGCAGCTGCAGCAGCGCGTCGAGCACGGCCGAGGTCAGCACGTTGCCGCTGGCCGGGCGCTTGTCGCCCAGGATGCCGTTGAACAGCAGGTAGTACGCCGTGCGGCTGCGCAGCACGGGGGTGGGAGCCGGTTCGGGCGAGGGCAGCGCGCCGGGCGCCTGCAGCCCGAGTTCACCCTGGGCCAACGGGGTGGGGGGCGGGGTTTTAGGCGAAATCGGCACCTGGCGCTCATCTGGCAAGCGCTCGTAGCTATCAAAAACAGAGTGCGTGCCCAGGTGTGGCGTGCCCGGCGTGGCGTGCGCGGGGTCAAAGGCGGTGCCGGTTTCCTGCTGCCAGACGAAGGCGGCCAGCGTGGCAAAGCGCACCTCGGGGTGGATGCAGCCGTCGGCGTCGAAGATCGGCGCGCCCAGGCGCATAAAGCGAAAGCCGCCGCCGCCCTGCCAGTTCACCGCCTGGCTGATGCCGCCCTGTTCGCCGTCAATCACCTTTTGCAGGCGCGGCAGGCAGTGCGTGGCGGCGTGCTCACCCATTTCGATGCCGACCCAGCGCCGGCCCATCTTGTGCGCGACGGCGCCCGTGGTGCCGGAGCCGAGGAAGCTGTCGAGGACGAGCTCCCCGGGGTTGGTGGCGATGTGGAGGATGAGACTTAGCAACTCTTCTGGTTTGGGTGTCCCGAACGGTTCAATTTCGGGAAGTAACTTGCGCAAATGGTCGCGTTTTGCAGACTGATTTGTCCCCGCCTCTTCTGCCGTCCACCATGTTCTCGGGACCACACCTTGCTGAACATCTGAAAGGTAGCGTTTGATGATTGGCAATCGATTTCCATCTTTTCCAAAATAAGCGCGGCCCTCTGCAACGGCAGATTCAAGAGTGGTTTTGGCAAAGCGCCAGTAGTTTCCGCTGGGCGGTACGACCACTCTGCCAGAGGGCAGGGTGATTTCAAACCTGAGTGCCTCTGATCCGCTTTTGGCAGTGCCGTTGTCTCCCTGCAGCCAAGGGCCCCTGGGATCGTTGTCAGGGTTTTTATATCGAGCTGTTTGCGCTTCCGTGCGAACTAGCAAGTTGCGTTTTTGGGACCAAATGCGTCGTTCACGCGCAAACAATAAAACGTGGTCATGCGCGCTAGAAATATCCGTGTCGTTTCGTCTCCCTTTGTCCTTTTCCCAAGCGAACGTCGCCACAAAATTCCCCCGCCCAAACACCTCATCCATCAGCACCTTGAGGTAATGCCCCTCGTTGTCGTCAATCGTCACCCAGATCGAGCCGTCGTCGCTCAGCAGGTCGCGCAGCAACTGCAGGCGCGGCAGCATCATGCTGAGCCACTGGCTGTGCTCCAGGTTGTCGTCGTAGTGCTCAAACGCGCTTTTCGTGTTGTAGGGCGGGTCGATGAAGATGCATTTGACCTGCCCCCGGTAAAACGGCAGCAGCGCCTTGAGGGCTTCGAGGTTGTCGCCCTGGATGAGCAGGTTGCCTTGTGCGCTGGCGGGCTCGCCGTGGGTGGAGACGCTCTCCAGCAGGCGGTAGGGCACCTGGGCAGCGGTGGTGAAGGCGTGGGCGCGGTTGAGCCAGTCAAGCGTGGGCATGGAGGGGGGGCAGTCGGGCGGTGCGGGGTGAACAAGGGGCTCAGGCCGGGGGGCTCAGGCGCCGCAGCATTTCTTGAATTTTTTGCCACTGCCGCAGGGGCAGGGGTCGTTGCGGCCCACCTTGGGGGTGTCGCGTACCAGCGTTGGCGTGATGGTGTGCGCCTGGTGTGATCCATGGGTCTGGCGGTACTGGCGCCACCAGTCGCGCAGGGCATACAGGGAGCCGATGAGGGCGGGCAACAGCGTGTGGCTCTCGGCTTCCAGTTGGAAGTCGGGGTTGTCAGGGTTGTAGCCCGTGGAGTACAGCACCACGGGGGCGAGCAATGGGGCGGCCTCGGGGTCAATGAGCAGCGGCTCCCATTCATCGTCGGCCGCCACGGCCCGGCGAAACCCCTCGGCCCAGTATTTGAGCTCCCAGTCGCCGATGCGGTCTCCCCGGGCATTCAAGTGGTGCGGGGTGATGCAGTCGCCTTCTTCCAGCTCGGACGACAGCGGCGTGTACAGCGTGTCCACCGTCGTTTCGGCGGGCGGTACCGACAGGGCGGCCTGAATGTCGCTGTAGCGCCGCATCAGCAGTTGCAGCAGCCGCTGCTGGCGCACGGGGTCGTGCGGCAGGGGCAGCGTGGGTTGGGCAAAGATGTCCTCCAGCCACAGGTGCACGGGCACCGGAGAGGGGCCGATGGCGCAGGCCGTCATGTAGCCATCGGCCATGTCGATGGTCATGGCGTCGTCGTCCAACGACGGGTCGGCCATCAGCTCAAACAGTTCTTCGGTTTCTGCGTCGCTCAGGGGCGGGTGCGTGTCCCAGGGGCGGTTGTGGAGCATGACCCACTGAAAAAAATCGTTCATGGCCTTTAGGGTGTGAAGAGGGCTGCCGATAGCCGAGTGTGGCAGCGTTGGAAGTGCGCGGGGCCAGCCACAGCCAGCGCCAGGGCGCAAGGGGCGAGTGCGCCGTGAGGTTCACGCGGGCGCGTGGGCATGACCCGCCGCACCCCCCCATCTTTCATCGTCAATGAATCGCTGCCGCCACGATGATGCTGATTCCCAGGCACATCGCGGCCACCACCATGGCCAGGGCCTTGTTCTGTTTTTCAACGATTTCGCGCCACAGGTCGTACGGCGTGATCTTGTCGACGATGACAAAGCACAACCAGAAGATGAAAACGCCAATGATGGCGTAGAGGATGGACCCGAGAAAGGCCGCGGGCCGAAGCCATTCGATTCCCATCATGGTGTGTTTCTCCTTGAAATGTCATTTGTGGCTGCCGCCGGAGGAGTAGCCCCCGAACGAGCCGCCCGAACTGCGGTAACCACTGCCGGACGACCCTGAGCAGTCGCTCAGGATGATGAGCAGGATGAGGATCACGACGGCGATCAGGATGATGGTGCCGCAGCCCATCCCCTTGGCGGCCACAAAGGGGCCGGGGTCGTCGCGCTGCAGCACGTCTTTCTTGTCTTCGAGCCTGAAGGCCTTGGCCACGGTGTCGCTGGACAGCTTGTCGCCCGCCGACCAGGTGACCTCGTTCGGGCTTTGCTCCATCGACAGCAAGCCCTTGGCGCTGGCGAAGTCGCGGTTGCTGGTTTTCTGGCCACGCTCGACCTGCCAATAAAACTCGCCCAGTACGTAGGTGGTTTCGGCGTCGTAGTGGTATTTGAGCTGGTAGGTGGTGCCCAGATAGGTGGCGCTGCGGCCGCTGGCGGCCAGCTGCGGCGCGCCCGTGGTGGGGCGCACCATGCTCCAGCCTTCTTCCGAATCGACCAGAAAGGCAAAGCCGCGCTTTTGGTTGTAGAGCAGGTACTCGCTCCAGCCAAAGTGCTCGTCGTCGCCGGGCTCCACGCCCATGCGGTGCTGAAAGCCCACCACCTGCCAGTGCACGCCCTGCAGTTGCCCCTTGGCGCCCAGCGGGATGATGGGCTGCACGGGCTCGTCCTGCTCGGCCGATCGCAGTTCGCCGCCCACGCCGCTCTCCAGGCTGATGATGCTGGCGCACGAGCCGCAGGTCACGGTTTTGGAGGTGGCCAGTTGCACCTGCACGGGCGCGCCGCAGTGCGGGCAGTTGAACTGGCGGCCTTTTTCGTCCTTGGCCGATTCGCCCTTCAGACCGGTGAGCTGCAGGTCGTCCAGCAGCACGGCGCGGCCGCGCTCGACGTTGGGCGGTTTGTGGCCGTAGTCGATGCTGACCACTTCGCCGTCGGCGCTGCGCAGCTCGACCATGTCGAACGGCTGCCCCAGCGGCGGCAGCTTGGGCAGCTCGCCCTGGGCCGAGATCAGCTGGGCCTGGCCCGTGTAGGCCACGCTGTAGGGCTTGCCGTTAATGGCCGTGGTGGTGCCGATGCGAAACCGCGCGGCCTCGGGCATCTCGCGGCCGGGGTCGATGGGCCGGGTGAAGACGTAGGCGCCGTTGTCCTCGCCCAGCGTGGCCAGCGTGCCGTCTTGCAAAAAGGCGGCCCATTCGGTCCAGACGCCCGCGTCGCCCTTGTATTGCAGGCGGCCGATCAGGGTGAAGGGCACATCCTTGCCACCCTGCTGGATACGCCCGCTGGCCATGAGCTGCAGCGGGCTGTGGTCGTCGAACAGCTCGGCCATCTTGCCCAGCCGCGTGAGCACCTCGCCGCTGCGCACCACGGTGCTCTGGCAGTAGGCGCAGACGGCGTGGGTGGACTGCGCGCTCCTGAACTCCACCGGCGCGCCACAGCCGGGGCAGGGCGCGCGGTAGGTGCGCTGGGTGGCGCTGGTCGCCATGGATCTGATGGAGGGTGTTTTTGGCCTCTAGCGCTTATTTCATAAGCACTAGCAGCTATAAAAAAATGAGTTCAGATATGAGTTCAAACCAGTTTCTTGAGCAGTTCGGCCTTCTTGGCGTCGAACTCTTCCTGCGTGAGGATGCCCTTGGACTTGAGCTCGCCCAGCTTCTCCAGCGTGGCCATCACGTCCTCGGGCTTCACGCCCACAGGGGCTGCAGCGGCAGGCGCTGCCTGTGCGGCCGCACCGCCCCCCTGCAGCCCGGCCTGCAGGTTCTGCGCCAGCACCTGGCCCAGCGCCACACCCGCGCCCAGGCCCATGGCGTCGCCCGCAATGCCACCACCGCCGCTGCCCGCGCCTTCGGCGAACTTCGGAATCGCCTGCGCCGTCTGGTACTGCATAAACTTGCCCATGTCGTTGCCGACCATGCCCATGCCGATCTTCTGGTCGAGGATCTTTTGCAGCTCCTCGGGCAGCGAGACGTTCTGTACCGTCAGGTTTTCAATCAGCAACCCCAGCTTGGCAAAGAGCGGTGCGAGTTCTTTGGTCAGCGCGTCGGCAAACATCACCTGGTTGGCCGCCAGGTCCAAAAATGGCAAACCGCTGGCCGCAATGGCGTTGCTGATGTTCTGCAACACCAGTCCGCGCAGCTGGCCTTCCAGGTCGGCCACGGGGTAGCTCTCGCGGGTGCCCGAGATCTCGGTGTGGAACAACTTGGGGTCGGCCACGCGGAAGGCGTAGTTACCAAACGCGCGCAGGCGTACAGCGCCAAAGTCCTTGTCGCGGATCGTGATGGGCTGGGGCGTGCCCCACTTCTGGTCGATCTGCTGGCGTGTGCTGAAGAAGTACACATCGCTCTTGAAGGGGGACTCAAACAGCTTGTCCCAGTTCTTCAAGTAAGTCAGCACCGGCAGCGTCTGCGTGGTCAGCTTGTAGGTACCGGGCGTGAACACGTCAGCCACCTGGCCTTCGTTGACGAAGATCGCCATCTGCGACTCGCGCACCACCAGTTGGCCGCCGTTTTGGATTTCCATGTCGCGCATGGGAAAGCGCCACGCCAAGGTGCCGTCGCCGTCCTCGGTCCACTGGATGATGTCAATGAACTGTTTCTTGATGAAGTCCATGAGTGCCATGAAGTGCTCCGGTGGTGAAGAAGGCGATTGAACGAGTTGGCCATCATAGCAACGGGGCCCAGTGCGAAAGGCTGTCATGTGCGCGATGGAACCCACCGCACGCACCTGTCAAAAATACTGCAACAATAAACGTGCAAAACGCACATTTACAGTACACTCTGCGACATTGACGCTCTCGCGGGCATATCGCCCGCTGCAAACACATGCTCGATAGCCCCGATCAAACAGCTCTGCGCGCCGCCTTTGACGCACTGCTCAAGCCGTTGGCACGCCTGGCGCTGTCGCGCGGATTGCCCTATACGGCGATGGATGAGTTGCTGCGTGCCGCGCTGGTCAACGAAGCGATTCTGTTGAACGCCAACACGCCCGCCCATGGCATGGTCAGCCGCGTGAGCACGGCCACGGGGTTGAACCGTCGCGAAGTGGGCCGACTGTTGGCAGCAGCTGCTGGCGACGGCGGCGCAGCGGCGCAGCGTTGGCTCAGCGGCGAATTGTTTGCCCGCTGGATGACGGACCCCGATTACCTGCAAGCGGGCAAGCCGTTGCGGCTGGCGCGGCAGGGTGCGGCGCCCAGTTTCGAGTCGCTGGCCCAGTCGATCACGCGCGACGTGCACCCGCGCGCACTGCTGGAAGAGCTGTGCCGGCTCGGGCTGGCGCAGTGGAATGCGCAGGACGACACCGTGGGGCTCCAGCGCGATGCTTTTGTGCCCCGCGCGGACTTCACGCGCATGGTGGCGCTGCTGGCCGACAACGTGGGCGATCACCTGCACGCCGCGGTCGACAACGTGTTGGGCGACGGCGAGGCCCATTTTGAGCAAGCCATCTATGGCGATGAGCTGTCGCAGCAGTCGGTGCAAGCCCTGCAACCGTTGATCACCGCGCAATGGACACAGATGTATGGCCGCCTGATTCCTGCATTGGAGCGACTCATTGCCGACGACCAGGCCGCCGGGCGGCCACAAGACCAGCGCGTACGCATTGGGCTGTATTCGTTCAACCAGGCCATGACCCACACGGTGCAAGCCGGTCACGGTGCGCACGGCGGGCAGCCAGCGCATTCGCCCCCATTGGGATCGCCTGCGGATGGGAGTGCCGACAACCTCCCGCCCACACCCGTCCAGGAAGCCGACTGACACCCACTGCCACTACGGCGCCATAGGCATCACGCGCTGCTCACCGCGCCCTCTTTCTTTTCCTTCTCGTTTTTCAACCCCCGTTCTTCACTATTTACACACGGAGCGTCACCATGATATTCAAACCAAGTCTCCCCACCTTCTGGGCCAGGCGCCACCTCCTCGCGGGCACCGCTGCGGCTGCGGCATTGGGATTGCTCGGCTGCGGGGGTGGGGGCGGCGCAGGCATCAGTGACAGCCTGGCAGGCGTGGGCAGTGGCGGTACCGGCTCGTTTGCGAGCGGGCCAATCCGCGGCTTTGGTTCGGTCATCATCAACAACGTGCGCTATGACGACAGCACCGCCAGCATCGCCACCGAGGGCGGCAAGACAGCCCGCGCTGCCGATTTGAAATTGGGCATGGTGGCAGAGGTGACGGGCTCAGACATCACCACAGACACCACCGGTCAACGCCGCGCCACTGCGTCTGCCATCAGCGTGCGCAGCGAAGTCGAAGGCCCGTTGACCGCTATCGACACCGCCGCAGGCACCCTCACGGTGCTGGGGCAACGCGTGCAGGTGACCGCCAACACCGTGTTTGATGACGACCTGCGCGGCGGCCTGGCGAGCCTGGCTGTCGGCCAGATCGTGGAGGTCTATGGCCTGCTCAACAGTGCCGGCCAGTACACCGCCACCCGCATTGAGCGCGAAGACAGCTTCACCAGCCAATACAAGCTGCGTGGCGTGGTCAGCGGGCTCAACACCACGGCACGCACCTTCCGCATCGGCACGGCAGTTGTTTTTTATGGCGACGTGGCCAACCAGGCCGTGCCGCTGGCAGATGGGCAATACGCCCGCGTTGAACTGTTCACCACCCCCACAGGCGGACAGTGGCGCGCCAGCCGCCTGCAGGTAACCTCCACTGGTACCAACCTGCCCACCATCGGCAACGTGAACGTGGAGCTGGAGGGCTACATCACTGCCTACGTCAGCACCACACAGTTCAGTGTCAACGGCACGTCCGTGCAGGTGCCCGGCGGCGTGCGACTGCCCGCGGGGCTCGCCCTCGGCCAACGTGTGGAGGTCAAGGGCGTGCTGACCAACGGGCAGATCACCGCCCGCGAGGTGGAACTCGAAGACGACGATGGCGGTGTTGATGACGGTGGCTTTGAGATTGAAGGCGCGATCACCCAGATCGACACCGCCGCACGCACCTTCACCGTGCGCGGTGTGGTGGTGAACTTTGCCAACGCACGCTTTGAAGACGGCACGGCCGCCAACCTGGTGGTTGGCGTGAAGGTCGATGTCAAAGGCCAGTTGGCCAGCAACGGTACCGTGGTGGTGGCGCAAGAAGTCGAATTTGACAATTGAGGCCTGTGCCCCGGCGGACAAATCTGCGGCATCACATGGCCCACAGCGGTGCACTTGCACCGCTGTGCGGTTGCGGTGTTTGAAAGTTGAGGCTTCAAGTTTCCCGACCTGATGCCCACGGGCACACAGCCGAGCGACCGTTTCACCTTCCTCATCCATCAGTGTTCCCGTGGACAGCCCAAGAGCTACGCCCTGTACAACATCCCTTTGTATGTTGGATGTGCGTCGAGTGTGGCGTTACAGCGCCAGCGGGTTCACCACCTGGCCGGGCTCCCCGCTGCGCACTGGGCGTACGCGCAAAAATGCCCCGGCGGTCGGGGCATGTGCAAGGCCACAGCGTGGCGCAAAAAAGGCCGACTCAGGCCTTCACATCCAGCAGCGACCCCATCATTTCGTCTTGCGTCTTGAGGGTCTGCAAATCGCGGCCGGGGTCGATGGGCCGGGTGAACACGTAGGCGCCGTTGTCCTCACCCAGCGTGGCCAGCGTGCCGTCGTTGAGGAAGGCGGCCCATTCGGTCCAGACACCCGCATCCCCTTTGTATTGCAGACGGCCAATCAGGATGAAAGGCAGGTCCTTGCCATCGAGCGTGATACGCCCGCTGGCCATGGGCTGCAGCGGGCTGTGGTCGTCGAACAGCTCGGCCATCTTGCCCAGCCGCGTGAGCACCTCGCCGCTGCGCACCACGGTGCTCTGGCAGTAGCCGCAGACGGCGTGTGTGGACTGCGCGCTCTTGAACTCGACGGGCGCGCCGCAGCCGGGGCAGGGCGCGCGGTAGCTACGCTGGGTAGCGCTGGTCGCCATGGGTCTGATGGAGGGTGTTTTCGGCCTCTAGCGCTTATTTAATAAGCACTAGAAGCTATGAAAAAATGAGTTCAAACAAGCTTCTTGAGCAGCTCGGCCTTCTTGGCGTCGAACTCTTCCTGCGTGAGGATGCCCTTGGCCTTGAGCTCGCCCAGCTTCTCCAGCGTGGCCATCACGTCCTCGGGCTTCACGCCCACCGAGGCGGCTGCCGCAGCAGGCGCCGCCTGTGCGGCCACGCCGGCGCCTTGCAGGCCGGCCTGCAGGTTCTGCGCCAGCACCTGGCCCAACGCCATACCGGCGCCCAGGCCCATGGCGTCGCCCGCAATGCCGCCACCACCGCTGCCAGCGCCTTCGGCGAACTTTGGAATCGCCTGCGCCGTCTGGTACTGCATGAACTTGCCCATGTCGTTGCCGACCATGCCCATGCCGATCTTCTGGTCGAGAATTTTCTGCAGCTCTTCGGGCAGCGAAACGTTCTGCACCGTCATGCCTTCAAGCTGCAGGCCGATCTTGGCGAAAGCCGGTTGCAGTTCCTTGGCCAGCGCATCAGCAAAGGCCACCTGGTTGGCCGCCAGGTCCAGAAACGGCAGGCCGCTGCCTGCGATGGCGTTGCTGATGTTCTGCAGCACCAGGCCGCGCAGCTGGCCTTCGAGGTCGGCGACCGGGTAGCTCTCGCGTGTGCCCGAGATCTCGGTGTGGAACAGCTTGGGGTCGGCAATGCGGAATGCGTAATTGCCGAACGCGCGCAGGCGTACAGCGCCAAAGTCCTTGTCGCGGATCGTGATGGGCTGCGGTGTGCCCCACTTCTGGTCAATCTGCTGGCGCGTGCTGAAGAAGTACACATCGCTCTTGAAGGGGGACTCAAAAAGCTTGTCCCAGTTCTTCAGGTAGGTGAGCACCGGCAGCGTCTGCGTGGTGAGCTTGTAGGTGCCGGGGCCAAACACGTCGGCCACCTGGCCTTCGTTCACGAACACCGCCATCTGCGACTCGCGCACCGTGAGCGAGGCGCCGTTCTGGATTTCCATCTCGGCCATCGGAAAGCGCCAGGCCAGGGTGCCGTCCCCCTCCTCGGTCCACTGGATGATGTCAATGAACTGTTTCTTGATGAAGTCCATGAGTGCCATGCGGTGCTCCAGGGTGCAGTGAGGGGTTGAGGGCAAAAAGAGAGGCCATCATAGCAACGCGACCTGCGCAGACGGGGCTTTTTTGGGGGCCCTCGCCATCGAACGGCAGCGGCTATCCGCGATTTAGGCACGATCAATTGGCCTATTTTGTTGCGAATGACTATTATTTAACCGTGCCTGCTTTTCACTGCAGGCCCTGTTGAATCCAAGGAGTCCGCCATGTCTCTCATCCGCCGAACTGCCCGCCAGAACAAGACCATGCTGATGAAGACGGGCAGCTACTACCCCATCCACATCTGTGTGGCGGCTCTGGTGGCTTATGCCGTCACCGGCAACCTGTGGGCATCGCTCACGCTGAGCCTGCTAGAGCCCACGGTGCAGGCCGTGGCCTTTTTCTTCCATGAAAAGGCCTGGGACCGGGCAGCCCGCCGCAATGCAGCCGAGGCTGCGGCACTGCAAGGCGCGTGAACAGTGCGCAGCCGTTCAACCCTTTAAGGAGTTCACCATGTACACCATCCCCTTGCGCAGCCGATCCGCAGCCGGCCTGGCTTTTCAGCGCTGGCTTGTGCACCGTCTGGCGGGGCTGGCGCGGGCCGAGTAAGGCATCGCAACATGCCGTTCCGCTTTTCAGCCTTTGCAAGCCTGGCCTTGCGCTTTTGACAGGCGTGAAAGGCCCGGTGGCTTCGATGGCGTTCGTGCGGCCATCGCACCTTGGTCGACCGGGTCCACCCGGTCCTCTGGCCCGCGTCCAGCCCTTGCTCAGCCCAGCAACCCCTTGGGCACCTTGTCGGCCTTCTTTTCCACCGGGTTGGCCAGCAGCCACTGGGCCGCGTACTGGCGCATGAATTCCTTGGCCTTGTCGGGGCGCGCCGTCAGCCAGGCGTCGTAGGCGCCTTCGTTCAGGATGGCGGGCATGCTCTTTTCGCTGCCCGGCTGACCATAGCGGTGCAACAGGGCATGGTTGTTGGCGTTCACCGTGAGCAGGCAATAGCTGATGATGACTTCGCCATCGGCCCCTTGCCAGCGCGCCCACAGGCCTGCCACGCCCATGGGCTTGCCGTCCACGCGCGCAACGCGGGTGGGCACGGCCTTGCCGCTGCGCAGGTCGTCTTCGTAAAACGCGGCCATGGGCACGATGCAGCGCTGGCCGTTGAGCCACGCATCACGAAACGGCGTGCCGGTGGAGGCGGTATCCGACTTGGCGTTGACCAGCTTGGGCGCGCGCAGCTTGGCGTCGGACGCCGACTTGACCCAGTGCGGCACCAGGCCCCACTGCGCGGGCACCAGCACGCGCTGCTGCGCAGGGCGCGCGGGTGCTTCGCTGGTGGCTTCGGTGCCCGCATCCGCCGGTGGCGCTGGCAGATCGGTCTGTGGCGCGAGGGGCGTTTGTGGCGGCTGTGACGGCTGCGCAGGCTGCGCCGAGGGATTGGCCATGGCCGCCGCCGTGGCTTCATGCACGATAAAAAAGCCTGGCTTGCGCGGCCACAGGTGGCGCTCGCCCAGGGCCGCTGGGGGCTCCACCGCAAACGCCTCGCGGTAGGTGTCGGCTTGCTGCAGGGTTTCGTAATGGGTACTCATCGGGGCATGGTACCTGCGTGCGCGGCAGTTTGAGTCAAAAAGGCCTCTGGCGCTTGTCCGATGTGCGCTGACAGCTATGAAAAGCGAAGCGGTTTGAGCGAAGCCTGTTTCTGGGCCCTTTTCGCAGCCGTTTCCAGCGTGAAACCGTGACGTGCATCAAGCCCCATGTCGCCTGCGTTGTGACACGGGCCGCGCGGGTTTTCACAATGCCTGCATGGACTTCGCACCTTCTCCCCTGGCCCGGCAACTGCGTGAGCGCCTCTTGGCGTTCATGGACCGCTACCTGCTGCCCTACAACGCGGCCTGGCACGCAGCGGTGCAGGCGGGCGACTACCCGCCGCCGTTTCTGCAAGACCTCAAGGCCCTGGCGCGCGAGGAAGGACTGTGGAACCTGTTTTTGCCCACGCTGCAGCGCGACGAACCGGGCACGCGCCTGAACAATCTCGACTACGCGCCGCTGGCCGAGGCAATGGGACGGCTGCCCTGGGCGGCAGAGGTGTTCAACTGCCACGCGCCCGACACCGGCAACATCGAGCTGCTACACCGCTTTGCCACGCCCGCACAGCGCACCGCATGGCTCGCGCCGCTGCTGGAGGGGCGCATGCGCTCGGCCTTTGCCATGAGCGAGCCGGACGTGGCCTCGTCCGACCCGACCAACCTGCAGACCACGGTGCGGCGTGATGGTGACGACCTGGTGATCAGTGGCCGCAAGTGGTTCATCACCGGCGCGGCGCACCCGCATTGCCGGCTGCTCATCGTGCTGTGCCGCAACGCCGATGCGGATGGGGCCGACAGCCACCACCGCCACAGCATGGTGCTGGTGCCCGTGGATGCGCCGGGCGTGCAGATCGTGCGCAACATCAGCGTGCTGCACCAGCATGCGCCCGAGGGACATTGCGAGATCTTGCTGCAGGGCGTGCGCGTGCCCGCCGGCCACCTGCTGGGCGACTGGGGCGCAGGCTTTGCGATGGCGCAGGCACGCCTGGGGCCGGGGCGGGTGCACCACTGCATGCGCACCATCGGCCAGTGCGAGCTGGCGCTGCAACTGGCCACCGAGCGCGCGCTGGAGCGCACGGCGTTTGGCAAGCCGCTGGCCGATCAGGCCAACGTGCAGGAGTGGATTGCCGAGTCGCGCATCGAGATCGACCAGGCGCGCCTGCTGGTGTTGCAGGCGGCCTGGTTGCTGGACCAGGGCGCATCAGCCGATGGGGCAGATGCCCGGCAGGTGCGTGCCCAGGTCGCCGCCATCAAGGTGGTGGCCGCGCGCCTGCAGCAGCGCGTGGTGGACCGCGCCATGCAGATCTTTGGCGCCATGGGCCTGTCGCCCGACACGCCGCTGGCCGCCTTGTGGACCTGGGGCCGCGCCCTGCGCCTGATGGACGGGCCCGACGAGGTGCACCTGCGCACCGTGGCGCGGCACGAGCTGGCCCAGGCGCGTGCGGGCCTGGGCGCTTCGGCCGCATGGTTCACCACGCCCGAGCAACTGCGTGCGCCGCCCCACCTGAGCGCCTGAGCGCCGCACACCTGCGCATCCGGTTGCTGCAACCGCTGCGCGCCCGCGCACGGGCCCTTGGCAGCCCTGCTCAGCTTGGGGATACTGTCGGTTTTTCGCCAACCCGCCCGGAGAGCCTTGCCATGCACCTATTTGCCATCGCCGTCACCACTGCCGTGCTGCTGCCCAGCGCCATGGGCCTGGCCCACGCCCAGCCGCAAAAAATGCGCCCCGGGCTGTGGGAACACAGCATGGCGATGAAAAGCCAGAGTGGGCAGATGGAAGCCGCCATGGCCGAGATGCAGAAGTCCCTGGCCAGCATGCCGCCCGCGCAGCGCAAGCAGATGGAACAGATGATGGCCCAGCAGGGCGTGGGCATGGGGCCCAAGGGCCAGACGGTGAAGGTCTGCGTCACCCAGGAGCAGGCCGACAGGGACACCGTTCCACAGCAGGAGGGTTGCACGCAGAAGGTGCAGCGCATCAACGCCACCACCATGAAAGTCGCCTTCAGCTGCAAGGGCGGCCAGGGCCAGCCGCCGTCCAGTGGCGAGGGCACGGTCAGCATGCAGGGCCCCACGGCCTACACGGGTCAATTCAAGATCAAGACCGAAAACGAGGGCAAGCCCGAGCAGATTGACATGGCGCAGTCCGGCAAATGGCTGTCGGACAACTGCGGCGCGATCAAGCCCGTGCCGATGGGACGATGAGGTGGGCGCTGAACTGGGCGCTGAGATGGACGGCTTCGCCCACACCCCCGCGCCGCCGTATTACGCGGTGATTTTCACCAGCCTGCGCACCGAGGGCGACCAGGGTTATGGCGCCATGGCCGAGCGCATGGTGGAGCTGGCCGCGCAGCAACCCGGCTTTCTGGGCGTGGAGTCGGCGCGCGAGGGCCTGGGCATCACGGTGTCGTACTGGGCGGACCTCGCCTCCATCGCCGCCTGGAAAGCGAATGCCGAGCACCAGGACGCCCAGCGCCTGGGCCGGGCGCAGTGGTACGCAGGCTTCAAGACGCGCATTGCCCGCGTGGAGCGCGACTACGGCATGTAGCGCGCGCGGCGCGGCTGCGGCAGCTATTGCAGCGTGAGCGCCGCCAGAGCGGCCAGCGGCGCGGTCTCGGCGCGCAGCACGCGGGGCCCCAGGGTGACGGGTGCAAAACCGTGCGCAAGGGCCAGGTCTTCCTCGGTGCTGCTCAGCCCGCCCTCGGGGCCCGAAAGAAAAATCAGCCCGCCGCCACCCGCCGCCGCCATGCGCAGCGCTTGTGTGCCGGTGCGCAGTGACAGCAGCAGCCGTGTGCCCTGTGCTTGCAATGGGGCTTGGGCGCGCACCCAGCCGGCCAGGTCCACCGCGTCATGCACCACGGGCACGCGGTTGCGCCCGCACTGCTCGCACGCTGCCACGGCCACGGCCTGCCAGTGGGCCAGTTTTTTCTCGGCACGCTCGCCCTTGAGCTTGAGCACGCTGCGCTCGGCCACCAGCGGCGTGATGCTGGCCACACCCAGCTCGGTGGCTTTTTCTACCAGCCAGTCCATGCGCTCGTTGGCGGTGATGCCCGCCAGCAGGTGCACGGCGCGCGGGGCTTCGCGCTCGATGGCGTGGTGGGCGCCCACCTGCACGCGCACATCGCTGCGGCCCATGCGCAGCACGGTGGCATCGAACTCGCCCCCGGGGCTGTCGGCATCCTGGCCGCCATGGAACAGCGTGATGCCGTCACCCGGCTGCAGGCGCAGCACCTGCACATGGCGCGCGGCGCCGGGGGGCAGATCAATCTCGGCCCCTGTGGCCAGGGGCGCCGGGCAATGGAAACGGGGCATTTGCTATCTTTAATATAGCTATTAGCGCTTTATTTATAAGGGCCAATGGCTGTTTTGACTCAATATTGAGCGATGGGATCGATTTCAGCTTCTACATGCGGCCATAGGCAAAACCCGTGACGGGTTCGGTGCCTTCGATCTGGTCCAGCATCTTGAGCAGCGGCCCGAGCTGCCGATAGCGGTGGGCCGTGGCGCGGATGTAGCCCATGAAGCGCGGCGCATCGGCCAGGTATTTGGGCTTGCCGTCGCGCAGCGTGAGGCGGGCAAAGATGCCGGCCACCTTGAGGTGGCGCTGCAGCCCCATCCATTCGACGGCGCGGTAAAACTCGCCAAAGTCGTCGCCCCAGCCGCTGGCGCTGTGCGCGCCCAGCAGGCCGGCTTTGCGCGCCTTTTCCCAGTAGCGCACGGTCACGTCGATGATGAATTCTTCTTCCCAGCTGATGAAGGCGTCGCGCAGCAGGCTGGCGATGTCGTAGGTGATGGGGCCGTAAACGGCGTCCTGGAAGTCCAGCACGCCCAGGGGCGCATCGGCAGCGCCATCCGAGCCGCCGCCGGGCCGCCCCAAGGCGGCGAGCGCCCCCCCGGGGGGCAGGGAGGACACGCCAGTGCCGACCGTGGGGGCCATCACCGAGCCGCCGCCGGGCCGCCCCAAGGCGGCGAGCGCCCCCCCGGGGGGCAGGGAGGACACGCCAGTGCCGACCGTGGGGGCCATCACCGAGCCGCCGCCGGGCCGCCCCAAGGCGGCGAGCGCCCCCCCGGGGGGCAGCGAACCACGCGCAGCGGGGAGCGTGGGGGCCATCAGGTTCCGCGTCATGAAATCGCGGTGGACGAACACGCTGGGAGCCGCCAGGTTGTGGGCCACGATGGCATCGAAGGCGCTGGCCAGCGTGGCCTGCTGTTTGTCATCCAGCGTGATGCCGCGGTGCTGGCCCAGATACCAGTCAGGGAACAGCGCCAGTTCGCGGCGCAGCAGGGCTTCGTCATAGGCGGGCAGGACGCCCGGCTTCGAGGCCTTTTGCCAATCGAGCAGCACATCGGTGGCCTGCAGATACCAGCCCAGCGCGGCCTGGGGGGCTTCGGGGGTGAGCAACTCGATCAGCGTGGTGCTGCCCAGATCGCTCAGCAGCATGAAGCCGCCGGGTTCGTCCCAGGCCAGGATGTGTGGCACGTTCAGGCCGGCAGCTGCCATCAGCGCTTGCACCTGCACAAAGGGGCGGCAGTTTTCCTTGTCGGGCGGCGCATCCATCACGATGCAGCTGGCGCCCGCCGCGCTGTCGATGCGCAGGTAGCGGCGAAAGCTGGCGTCGGCCGAGGCCGGGCGCAGGCTGGCGGGCAGCAGCTGGTGGCTTTGCACCAGCGGCGCGAGCCATTGTTCGAACGCGGCTTGCCGGGCCGCATCGGGCCAGCTGACGGGGCTGGCGGGGGCGGGCGATGCCGCGGCAAGGGGCGTTGGGGGGGAGGAGGGGTGGCTCATGGATAATCCCATTTTACAAACCCGCCCTGCCTGGCGCGGGCCGTTTCCAAAGCCCTGTCCATATTGCCCGACGTGCCCCGCTGCCAGCCCCCTTTCGTGCAGAAATCTCACCCCCTTTCCCGGCCGTTGCCGCAAGCCGCTGCGCGCGCCCGTCGGCCGGGGTTGCACCCTCTGGCGTATGCCGTGGCGCTGGCGTGGTGCGGCGTGCCGCTGGTTGCGCTCGCGCAGGCCGATGCACAGAGCGCGTGGGATGCTCCGCCCGCACTGCGCCGCAGCCCGCAACTGCAAGAGACCCTGCCGGCAGAGGTGCGCCCACAGCTGCCGGTGTTTGTGTCGGGAGACCGCATCACCGGCCAGCCCGATGTGAAGGCGGTGATCGACGGCAATGCCGAACTGCGCCGCGGGGATACCGTGATCCGTGCCGATCGGCTGGAGTACACCGTGCCCGACGATCTGGCCCAGGCGCAGGGGCAGGTGCACATCAACCGGGCCGGCAACACCTATGACGGCTCGGAGCTGGCGCTGCATGTGGATGCGTTCAAGGGGTTTTTCAGCGACGCGCGTTACCGCTTCCTGCAGACCGGTGCCCATGGCGATGCCACGCGGGTGGATTTTCTGGACCGCGACCGCGCCGTGGTGCACAACGCCACCTACACCACCTGCCAGCGCGACGACTCCGCCAGCTGGGAACCCGACTGGGTGCTGCGCGCCCAGTCCATCCGCCTGGACAACGTCGAAGAAGTAGGCACTGCCGAAGGTGCCGTGCTGGAGTTCAAGGGCGTGTCGGTGCTGCCCATCCCGCACATCACGTTTCCGCTGTCGGACAAGCGCAAGTCCGGGTTGCTGCCGCCCACGGTGGGCCTGGACAGCCGCAATGGCCTCGAATACATCCAGCCCTACTACTGGAACATCGCCCCCAACCGGGACGCCACGCTGCGCGGCGCCATCATGGCCAAGCGGGGCATTGAAGTCGGGGGCGAGTTCCGCTACCTCGAAACCAACTACCAGGGCCAGGTGGACGCCAGCCTGATGCCCACCGACAGCCAGCGCGACCGCGTGCGCTGGGGGTATTCGGCGCAGCACCAGGGGATGATCAGCACCCCCATGGGCGGTGTGGGCCTGAACCTCAACCTCAACCGGGTGAGTGACGACAACTACTGGCGCGACTTCGGGCGCGCCGCGCTGCCGCTGCGCCAGCGCCTGCTGCCCAGCGACGCGACGGCGTCGTGGGCGGGCGGCAACATGTCGGCCCAGGTGCGCACGCTCAAGTGGCAGGCCCTGCAGGATGTGGCTTCGCCCATCATTCCGCCCTACAACCTCATGCCCCAGCTGCTGTGGCGCTACACGCCCCAGGATCTGGGGCGGGGCCTGGATTTCAGCATGGTGGCCGACACCACTCGCTTCGAGGCGGACCGTGCGCTGCCCAACCCGGCCGACGGCCAGCGCAGCTTTGTGCAGGCCCAGCTGAGCCGCCCCTTTCTGGCGCCGGGGGGCTTCGTCATCCCCAAGCTGCAGCTGCACGCCACGCAATACCAGTTCGACAACCCATTGGTCAGCGGGGAGCGCTCGGCCAGCCGCGCCCTGCCCACCTTCAGCCTGGACGGCGGGCTGGTGTTCGAGCGCGACGCACGTTTGCTGGGGCGCGCCTTCACGCAGACGCTGGAGCCCCGCGCGTTCTACACCTACACGCCCTTTCGCGACCAGAGCCGCCTGCCGCTGTATGACACCGGGGCTACCGACTTCAACTTTGGCTCCATCTACACCGAGAACCCCTATGTCGGCAATGACCGCCTGGCCGACAACAACCTGCTCACCCTGGGCGTGACCACGCGTTTTCTCAATCCCGACACCGGCGCAGAGGCCTTGCGCCTGGGCATCGCCCAGCGCCTGCGGTTCTCCGACCAGAACGTGACCCTCGACAACACGCCCGTCGGCGAGCGCGTGTCCGATGTGCTGCTGGGGGCGGGCATCAACTGGACACCGCAGTGGGGCTTTGACTCCACCGTGCAATACAACCCCAAGACGCAGCGCTCCATCCGCTCCACCGTGGGTGCGCGCTACAGCCCGGGCAACTACCGCACCGTGAACGCGGTCTACCGGCTGCAGCGCGGCACCAGCGAGCAGATCGACGTGGGCTGGCAGTGGCCGCTGGCGGCCTTGTGGGGCGGCCAGGGCGCAGACCGCGGCCCCGAGCGCGCCCAAGGCCAGGGCAAAGGCAGCGGCCGCTGGTACACCGTGGGCCGCCTGAACTACAGCCTGCAGGACCGCAAGCTCGTCGATACCGTGGTGGGCTTTGAATACGACAGCTGCTGCTGGATTGGCCGCGTGGTGCTGGAGCGCCTGCAAAGCAGCGTGACCACCTCCAACACGCGGCTGCTGTTCCAGATCGAATTTGTGGGCTTCTCGCGCCTGAGCCTGGGCGCAAGCCCCCTGGAAACCTTGAGGCGGAATGTGCCGCGCTACCAATACCTGCGCGAGCAGGTCAGCACCCCCAGCCGCTTCAGCAACTATGACTGACCTGACACCATGAACCACCGTGCAATTGCTTTGGGCCTGGCGTGCCTGGCCTCTTTCTTGACCCAGGGCGCTGCGGCGCAGGGTCTGCGCCCCTCGGGGGCTGCAGGCACTGGCCTCTCGCGCATGTTGCCTGCAGCACCTTCGTTCACCCTGCCCGCATCTGGCGCCAGCACGGCGCTGCGGCAAGCCGATTTCATCGTGGCGGTGGTCAACTCAGAGCCCGTCACCAACAACGAGGTGCGGGCCCGGGCAACGCGTATCGCACAGCAGATGGCCCAGCAGGGCGCTGCCCTGCCGCCCGCAGACGTGCTGGCGCGTGAGGTGCTGGAGCGGCTGATCCTGGAAAAAATCCAGCTGCAACTGGCCCGCGAAGTCGGCATGAAGGTGGACGACTTTGCCGTGGGCCAGGCCGAGGAGAGCGTGGCCAAGCAAAACAACGTGAGCCTCGCCGAGATGCACCGCCGGCTGGCCGCCGACGGCATCAGCAAGGAGCGCTTTCGCGAAGAGTTGCGCAACCAGCTGCTGCTGCAGCGCCTGCGCGAGCGCGACGTGCAGTCCCGGGTGCGCGTGAGCGATCTGGACGTGGACCAGTACCTGCGCGAGCAGCAATCGGGTGCCGACGCCTCCCGGCTCGACATCAACCTGGGCCACATTCTGGTGGCGGTGCCCGAGAACGCCAGCCCTGCCCAGGTGTCCGAGCGCCAGGCCCGCGCCCAGCGCGCCGCCGACAAGGTGCGTGCCGGCGAGGACTTCGCGGCCGTGGCCGCCGAGTTCTCGGACTCCCCCGAGGCCAAAACGGCAGGCGGGCTGCTGGGCATGCGCCCGGCCGACCGCTACCCCGAACTGTTTGTCAGTGCCACGGCGCAGCTGCCCGTGGGCGGCATCGCCGGGCCCGTGCGGTCCGGGGCGGGTTTCCATGTGCTCAAGCTGGCCGACAAGTCCACCACCGGCATTCCCACCCTGGTGACCCAAAACCATGTGCGCCACATCCTGCTGCGCACGGGCCCCCAGCTCACCGAAAGCGCTGCTGCAGCGCGGCTGGCCGATTACCGGCGCCGCATCGTTGCGGGCCAGACAGACTTTGCCGAATTGGCGCGCGAGCACTCACAGGATGGCAGCGCCAAGCAGGGCGGCGATCTGGGCTGGGCCAATCCGGGCCGCTACGTGCCCGAGTTCGAGCAGGCCGTGAATGCGCTCAAGCCCGGCGACATCAGCGAGCCCCTGGTGTCGCGTTTTGGCGTGCACCTGATCCAGCTGGTCGAGCGCCGCGAGGCCAAGCTCACCCAGCGTGAGCAGCGGGACATGGCACGCGACACGGTGCGCGAAAAGAAGGTCGAGGAAGCCCTCACCACCTGGATGCAGGAGTTGCGGGGCCGGGCCTACGTCGAATACCGCGAAGCACCGCAGTGAAGATGGCCACTGCATGAAACACATTGCCCGCAAGCGCTTCGGCCAGCATTTTTTGGCGGACGGCGGCATCATCGAATCCATCGTGAGCGCCATCGCGCCGCTGCCCGGCCAGCCGATGGTGGAAATTGGCCCTGGCCTGGCCGCCCTCACCCAGCCGCTGGTGGAGCGCCTGGGGCGCCTGACAGTAATTGAGCTCGACCGCGACCTGGCCTTTCGGCTGCGGCTGCACGGGCAGCTCGATGTCATCGAGTCGGACGTGCTGAAGGTCGATCTCACGCAAATGGCCCACACGCTGGGCGTGCCCAAAATCCGGGTGGTCGGCAACCTTCCTTACAACATCTCCACGCCCATCCTGTTCCACCTGCTCGAGCATGTGCAGGTGATCGAAGACCAGCATTTCATGCTGCAAAAAGAGGTGATAGACCGCATGGTGGCGTCGCCAGCCACCTCGGACTACGGGCGCCTTTCGGTCATGCTGCAGTGGCGCTATGCCATGGAGAACGTGCTGTTCGTGCCACCCGAGAGCTTTGATCCTCCGCCGCGTGTGGACAGTGCCGTGGTGCGCATGGTGCCCCATGCCGCACCAGCGGCGGTGCGCACGGCACTGCTGTCCGAGCTGGTGCAGGTGGCTTTCAGCCAGCGCCGCAAACTGCTGCGCCACACCCTGGGCCGCTGGCTGGAAGGCCGGGGCTTTGCCGGCACCTTTGACACCCAGCGCCGCGCAGAAGAAGTGCCAGTGCATGAATATCTGGCGCTGGCCCTGTCGCTTGATCAAAAAGCATAGCGCCTAGCGCTTACCCCAAAAGGGCCAGAGCCCGTTTTGATGCAAAAAACCCGCCGAATGGCGGGTTTTTCATGCGCGCGCTTTCTGAGCGGCGCGGGGCTCAGGCGGCGGTCAGCCAGTAGCCCGCGTTGAACGGGCTGCTCATGCGCAGCGCCATGGGAGAGATATCGACCAGTTTGTCGGTGGGCATCTTCTCGGCGGTTTCGGGATCGATGGCAATGCCCTGGACCGCTACCGTTTCCTTAGCCTCGTTCGCCCGTTCTGCTTGGCTGGTGGTTGCAGAACGGGCTACAGAAAAGAATAGAAACAGCGGAACGGAATCTTGCGGTCGCCCCAGAAATCTGCGGCATCGCGGAAGATATCGAGCAGCTGCTCGCGCGCTTCCTTGTCGAACTTGCCCGTGGCCGGAATCTGCTCGAGCACCACGATGAAGCCCGGCTGCGGCCCGGATTTGTGCAGGGGATCGGTCATGCAGTCGTAAAGCGCATCGAAATTCTTGCCGAAGTGCGACGGAAACGTGAACTGCGCGGCAATCAGGTCCAGCACGTCCTGTTTGGACTGGGCATGGGCCAGGTTGGCATACAAAAAATGTTGACCGAGGGAAGCTGCCGCATCTTGCAGATCCTGCACGCGGAAAGCGCGAATGGATTGCACGATGTTGGTGCGCACGCCACGCAGTGGCGTTTCCTGGTCTTTACGAAGGGGCGTCTGCATCTCCGTTGCTCTTTCTTTATTAGGTCCAAAAACTTCTGGCTGACCGCAAAACCGCAGGATGCGTGTTTCGGGTCGGGAAAACAAGGGGCCTGGCTGCCCACTGCCCCGGCTGGGGCGGGCGGACAACACTTCGGACATCATTCGACAATCCTGCGAAAACTGGCGTAGTGGTCGCTGGTGTAATAGCAGGCGTCCGGCACCCGGGGCTTGCCTCCACACACAATGCGCCGGGCGCCACGATTGCGCGCGCCGGGGGTCTTGACGGTGTATTCACGGTAGTAGCCGCGCTGGTGGGCCGGCAACAACCGTTCACGGTTGCCAAACACGGTTCCGTCCTTGTCGTACGGAAAAGGGCCGCCATCGTGGATCAGCGCATACGTCGAACGTCCCTGGGGGGGCAGCTCTGCCACGGATATGGAAGCCATGGAGCCGTCGTGAGACGGAGATTTCCGGGCATGTCCGGCAACCGGGCCCAGGACCAACGCAACACCCACAACACACAAAACCCCTGCTTTTCGCACTTGGGTGGCTACAGCCTTGAGCATCAACGACACCTTTCAGAAACTACGGGTTAACCCGAAATTTCAACGGGCTAGTGTCGCTCAAAGCCCCCCAAAAAGCAAGCGCCTGCACAAAGATTGGGCAGGCGCCGAGGGCATTAGTGGTGCACCAGAGTTAGTGCACGCTATTTGTTGGAGGCTTATCGTGCTGCGTTGGCGTCGGCCACGGTGATGGCTGTCATATTGACGAGTCGCCGCACCGTGGTGCTGGCCGTGAGGATATGCACCGGCTGGGCCGCACCCAGCAGCACGGGGCCAATGGCAATGTTGCCGCCGGCCGCTGTCTTGAGCAGGTTGTAGGAAATGTTGGCCGCATCGATGTTGGGCAGCACCAGCAAGTTGGCATCGCCCGCCAGGGTGCTGTGGGGCATGAGCGCGGCGCGCGCCTTGCCGTCCAGAGCCACGTCGCCGTGCATCTCGCCATCCACTTCGAGCCAGGGCGCCTGCACGCGCAGCAGCTCCAGCGTCCGGCGCATTTTGACGGCGCTGGGCTGGTCACTGGAACCAAAGTTGGAGTGCGACAACAGGGCCGCCTTGGGCTTGATGCCAAAGCGCAGCATTTCCTCGGCCGCCATCATGGTGATTTCGGTCAGCTGCTCAGCCGTGGGGTCGTAGTTGACGTGGGTGTCCACCAGAAACACCTGGCGATCGGGCAACAGCAGGCCGTTCATGCAGGCAAAAGTGGTCACGCCGGGGCGCTTGCCAATCACCTGTTCGATGTAGTTCAGGTGGTGCGCCGTGTGGCCCCAGGTGCCCGCGATCAGGCCATCCACTTCGCCCTTGTGCAGCAGCATGGCACCAATCAGCGACAGGCGACGGCGCATTTCGATCTTGGCGATCGGGGCGGTCACGCCCTTGCGCTCGGTCATGCGGTGGTAGGTTTGCCAGAAGTCGCGGTAGCGGTGGTCCTGCTCGACATTGACGATGTCGTAGTCCCGCCCTTCCTGCAGTCGCAGGCCGAACTTTTCGATGCGCTGCGCGATGATGGCCGGGCGGCCAATCAGCGTAGGGCGGGCGATTTTTTCGTCCACCACGATCTGTGCGGCACGCAGCACGCGCTCTTCTTCGCCCTCGGCATAGGCCACGCGCTTCTTGGTGGCAGCCTTGGCGGCGGTGAAGATGGGCTTCATGGTGGTGCCAGAGGCGTACACGAAGGTCTGCAGATGGTCGCGGTAAGCGTCCATGTCGGCGATCGGACGCAGCGCCACACCGCTGTCGGCAGCGGCCTGGGCCACGGCCGGGGCAATCATCATCATCAGGCGCGGGTCAAACGGCTTGGGAATCAGGTATTCCGGGCCGAAGGCCAGCGGCTCACCCACATACGCCGCGGCCACCACCTCGCTCTGCTCGGCCTGGGCCAGCTCGGCGATGGCGTGCACGGCGGCGATTTCCATCTCCATCGTGATGGTGGTGGCGCCGCAATCGAGCGCGCCCCGGAAGATGTAGGGAAAGCACAGGACGTTGTTGACCTGGTTGGGGAAGTCCGAGCGGCCCGTGGCAATGATGGCGTCATCGCGCACGGCCTTCACGTCCTCGGGCTGGATCTCGGGGTTGGGGTTGGCCAGGGCAAAAATCAGCGGGCGGGCGGCCATCTTGGCCACCATGTCTTTCTTGAGCACACCACCGGCCGACAGGCCCAGGAAGACGTCGGCATCCGCAATCACTTCGCCCAGCGTGCGCGCCGTGGTCTTTTGCGCAAACTGGATCTTGTCCTCGTCCATCAGCTCGGTGCGACCTTCGTAGACCACGCCCGCCAGGTCGGTCACCCAGATGTTCTCGCGCGGAATGCCCAGCTTGACCAGCAGGCCCAGGCAGGCCAGTGCGGCGGCACCCGCACCCGAGGTGACGAGCTTGATCTTTTTCGGGTCTTTGCCCGCCACCTTGAGGCCGTTCAGGATGGCCGCGCCCACGGTGATGGCCGTGCCGTGCTGGTCGTCGTGAAAGACCGGGATCTTCATGCGCTCGCGCAGCTTGCGCTCGACATAAAAGCAATCGGGCGCCTTGATGTCTTCGAGGTTGATGCCGCCAAAGGTCGGCTCCAGGCTGGCAATGATCTCGACCAGCTTTTCGGGGTCCTTCTCGTTGATCTCGATGTCGAACACATCGATGCCCGAGAACTTCTTGAACAGAACCGCCTTGCCCTCCATCACCGGCTTGCCCGCCAGCGGGCCAATGTCGCCCAGGCCCAGCACGGCGGTGCCGTTGGTGACCACGCCCACCAGGTTGCCGCGGCTGGTGTACTTGAAGGCGGCGCTGGGGTCTTTGACGATTTCTTCGCACGGTGCGGCCACACCGGGCGAATAGGCCAGCGCCAGATCGTGCTGGTTGACCATCTGCTTGGTCGCGGCAATCGAGATCTTGCCGGGCTTGGGAAACTCGTGGTACTCCAGCGCTGCCTTGCGCAGCAGCGCGCGCTTGTCGGGAAGGTTGTTGTGATCGGCCGTGGTGTTCTCGGGCATCAAGCGTCTCCAGCTTTCAGAAAGTGCCGGGGTCCGCGGTGGATCTGCTCGGGGCGGGCCGTCAGCTTGTAAGGGGGAGGTGCATTGTAGGCTTCGCGCGGTAGAAACCCTGACCCGCCAGGGCGCTTGCCCGGTGAAAGCACCTGTTTGCGAAAAGGAGCGAAGCGGCGCTGCGGGGAGCGCAAATCCATCGGCCTGGCAGATGCTCGGCAGGACCGGCCACAATACGAATAAAAAATGCCTCTAGCGCTTACCTATAAAGCGTCAATAGCTATTATTACTATAGCAAACAACCTTCAGCAAGCTGGAGAATTGTTGGGCGATGCAGGCGTGTGTTACGCCGTTTCCGCCAGCGCGTCACCCAATGCGTTGACCAGGCGATCGATCTCGGCGCGCTCGCTGATGAACGGCGGCGCCAGTTGGATGGTGTCGCCACCGTAGCGCACGTAAAAGCCCTTCTTCCAGCAGTTCATCGCAATCTCGTAAGGGCGTTTGGCGGGTTCGCCGGGCAGCGGCGCAATGGTGAAGCCAGCAGCCAGGCCGAAGTTGCGGATGTCGGCCACATGCTTGGCGCCCTTCAAGCTGTGCACGGCCTGCTCGAAGTACGGCGCCAGGGCCTTCACGCGGCCGATCATGTCTTCCTTTTGCAGGATGTCGAGCGCCGCAAGGCCTGCCGCGCACGCCACGGGGTGGGCCGAGTAGGTGTAGCCGTGCGGAAATTCGAGCATGTACTCGGGGCCGCCCGCCGCCATGAAGGTGTCGTAGATTTCCTTGCTGGCCACCACGCCGCCCAGGGGCTGCGCGCCGTTGGTGACCTGCTTGGCAAAGTTCAGGATGTCAGGCGTCACGCCAAAGGCCTCGGCGCCGGTGAACGCGCCCGAGCGGCCAAAACCGCTGATCACTTCGTCAAAAATCAGCAAAATATTGTTTTGTGTGCAGATTTCGCGCAGGCGCTGCAGGTAGCCCACGGGCGGGATGACGACGCCGGCCGAGCCCGAGAATGGCTCGACGATCACGGCGGCGATGTTGCTCGCGTCGTGCAGCGCGATCACATCGAGCAGGCGGTCGGCCAGCTCTTTGCCCGTGGGCGGCATGCCCTTGTGGAACGAGCCTGCGGGTGGCTGGGTGTGCGGCAGGTGGTCGGCCTCCACGCCCTGGCCAAACAGCTTGCGGTTGGCCACGATGCCGCCCACCGAGATGCCGCCAAAGTTCACGCCGTGGTAGCCCTTTTCGCGGCCAATCAGGCGCGTCTTGGTGCCCTGGCCCTTGGCGCGCCAGTAGGCGCGGGCCATCTTGAGCGAGGTGTCGGCCGATTCAGACCCCGAACCGGTGAAGAACACGTAGTCCAGCCCCGCAGGCGTCAGCTCCTTCACGCGGTTGGCCAGCTCGAACGACAGCGGATGGCCAAACTGGAAGGCGGGCGCGTAGTCCAGCTTCATCGCCTGCCTGCCAATGGCTTCGGCGATCTCGCGGCGGCCGTGGCCCAGGCCCGAACACCACAGGCCCGAGAGCCCGTCAAAAATCTTGCGGCCTTCGCTGTCGGTGAAATAGGCGCCACTGGCCTCCACAATCATGCGCGGGTTGGCCTTGAACTGGCGGTTGGCCGTGTAGGGCATCCAGTGCGCGTCGAGCCAGTCAGCGTCCATGCGGGGAGCGGCACCAGTTGCGGGAGTGTCGATGGGGGCAAAGCTCATGGGGTTCTCCAGTGCATGACGGCGATAAAAAGACGCTCCACCCCATAGGTTCAGGGCAGGACGCAGGGCATTGTTGCGCCGGCTGTTAATCTCTCAAATAATTCAATATCAATGTTTACTTGACGTTTTATGCAAGTAAAACCACCTGCGTCGCGCGTCGCGATCCCACCGCCCACCAAACACCGCGCCGTGCTGGGCCAGCTCAGCGACATGGACCTGCGCCTGCTGCAGGTGTTCAAGGCCGTGGTGGAGTGCGGCGGCATGTCGGCCGCCGAGCTAGAGCTGAATATCGGCACCAGCACCGTCAGCCGCCACATGAAAGACCTGGAAACCCGCCTGGGCCTCACGCTGTGCCGCCGGGGCCGCGCGGGCTTTGCCCTCACGGCCGAGGGCCAGCGCGTTTACGACGAAACCCTGCGGCTGCTGTCGGCCGTGGAGGCGTTTCGCAGCAGCATCGACGACATCCACCGCCGCATGGGCGGGCGCCTTGACGTGGCGGTGTTCGACAAGACGGCCAGCAACCCGGCCGCGCACATTGGCGACGCCATTGCGCTGTTTGCCAGCCAAGCGCCCGAGGTCAGCCTGCAGATGCATGTGGCGTCGATCCCGGCGATCGAGCGCGGGCTGATCGATGGAAGCTTCCATGTGGGCATCATCCCGGCGCACCGCACCTCGCAAAGCCTGGTCTACGCCGACCTGTTTGCCGAAACCATGCTGCTGTACTGCGGCGCGCGCCACCCTTTGTTTGGCCAGGAGCATGCCGCGCTGACCTGGGAATCGCTGCGCGCCTACCAGTTTGCCGGGCTGGGCTACCACTCGCCCAACATGGAGCTGAGCCACAGCACGCGCCTGCCGCGCAAGGCCACGGGGTTTGACCAGGAGTCGATTGCCACGCTGATTCTGTCAGGCCGCTACCTGGGTTTTTTGCCCGACCACTATGCCGAAGCCTTCGAGCGCCAGGGCCAGATGCAGGCCGTGCAGCCTGCTCAGTTCTTCTACCGCTGCCAGTTCGTCAGCGTGCTGCGCAAGTCGCCCCAGCCGACGCGCGCTGCGCAGGCGTTTGCCCAGTGCCTGCTGGACGCGCATGGTTGATGGGCAGGCGGCCTTGCGCGCACCCTGCGGCAGGCGGCAGAATGCAGGCTGTAGTTGCAACTTTGTGTAAGGCGTTCCATGGCATCCCTGTCTTCGATTGGCAGTTCCGGCTTGCAGGCCGCCCAGTTGCGGCTGGATGCCTCGGCCAACAACGTGGCCAATGCCAACACGCCCGGCTACCGCCGCCTGTCTGTGGCGCAGCAAGCCGTGGCCGACAGCGCGGGCGTGCGTGCCACGGTGGAGCGCGAGGCCAATGAACGGGGGGTGGCACTGGAGCAGGAGGCCGTAGAGCAGATGTCGGCCACCTATGCTTTCAAGGCCAGTCTGCAAACCATCAAGACGCAAGACCAGATGCTGGGTTCGCTGCTCGATGTGAAAGCCTGAAAGCACAACAAACCCACCTGCCCAGGTGCCCTGACATGCCCCACCCGATGGGGCTTTTTATTGGACGGATGGCGCCAAAACAGGCGAGACCACGGGCCCGTCGGGCCTGGCTTTTCAAATCCGGCGCGCACCGCCTGCACAGCCCCTCGGCACGCCGAAAGAAAGCACCGACGCCACGCTTTGGCGCCTTACAGCCCCAGCGCCTGAAACAGTTGCTCTGCCCGCGCCGTCGCCTCGGCGGTCATCTGCATGGGGCGGCCCCACTCGCGCTGCGTCTCGCCGGGCCACTTGTTGGTGGCGTCCATGCCCATCTTGCTGCCCAGGCCGCTCACGGGCGAGGCGAAGTCGAGGTAGTCGATGGGCGTGTGCTCCACCATCATGGTGTCGCGCGCCGGGTCCATGCGGGTGGTGATGGCCCAGATGACGTCCTTCCAGTCGCGCACATCCACATCGGCGTCCACCACCACGATGAACTTGGTGTACATGAACTGGCGCAGGTGGCTCCACACGCCCATCATCACGCGCCGCGCATGGCCCGCGTAGGCCTTGCGGATACTCACCACCGCCATCCGGTAGCTGCAGCCTTCGGGCGGCAGGTAAAAGTCCACGATCTCGGGAAACTGCTTTTGCAGCAGCGGGATGAACAGCTCGTTCATCGCCAAGCCCAGCACGGCGGGCTCGTCGGGCGGTTTGCCGGTGTAGGTGCTGTGGTAGATCGGGTCCTTGCGCAGCGTGATGCGGTCGATGGTGAGCACGGGGAACTCGGCGCACTCGTTGTAGTAGCCGGTGTGGTCGCCATACGGCCCTTCCAGCGCGTGCTGCCAACCGCTGGCATGGTTGGCGTCGGGCTGGATATGGCCTTCGAGCACGATCTCGGCTGTGGCGGGCACGGTGAGCGGCAGACCCAGCGCGGGCGTGACCTCGGTGCGTGCGCCGCGCAGCAGGCCCGCGAACTGGTATTCGCTCAACGAGTCGGGCACGGGCGTGACGGCACCCAGCAGCGTGGCCGGGTCGGCGCCCAGCGCCACGGCCACGGGGTACGGCTTGCCGGGATTTGCAGCGCAGTGGTCGGCAAAATCGAGCGCGCCGCCCCGGTGGGCCAGCCAGCGCACGATGACCTGGTTGCGCCCGATCACCTGCTGGCGGTAGATGCCCAGGTTCTGCCGCGCCTTGCGTGGTCCGCGCGTGATGGTCAGGCCCCAGGTGATGAGCGGTGCCACGTCGCCCGGCCAGCAGTGCTGCACGGGCAGGCGGGCCAAGTCCACATCGGGGCCTTCCCACACCTCTTGCTGGCAGGGTGCACCCCGGCCCACGGCGTGCGGCGCCATGTTCCACAGGGTCTTGAGCAGCTGGCCCATGCCCAGCATGTCCTTGAAGCCCTTGGGCGCCTCGGGCTCCTTGAGGGTAGCGAGCAGTTCACCCAAGGCGCGCACACCACGCAGGTCGGGCACACCCATGGCGCGGGCCACGCGCCCGGTGGTGCCAAACAGGTTGGTGAGCACCGGCATGTGGTGGCCCGTGGGCTGCTCGAACAGCAGTGCCGGGCCGCCCG
The DNA here is from genome assembly GCA_003268905.1 of Acidovorax defluvii. Taxonomy (GTDB): domain Bacteria; phylum Pseudomonadota; class Gammaproteobacteria; order Burkholderiales; family Burkholderiaceae_C; genus Acidovorax; species Acidovorax defluvii. The sequence continues at coordinate 101,415 of QLTU01000004.1, read as the reverse complement.
CACGCAGCACGCGGTCGCTGAGCGCGGTCATCTCCAGATGCGGCGACACGGGCTCGTGCACACGGCGCAGTTCGCCCGTGGCTTCGAGCTGGGCCATGAAATCGCGCAGGTCGCGGTAAGCCATGGGGTTTAGATGTTTTTGAGTGAAATTGACCGCTAGCGCTTATGGAGCAAGCGCTTACAGCTATGAATCAAGGAGCATTCGGCTCCAGGCCCTGCCAGCGTGGCGCCAGCTGGTGCTCGACATCGATGAGGTCCAGCACCCGCGCCACGCTGTGGTTCACCAAGTCATCCACCGTTTGCGGGCGCAGGTAAAAGGCGGGCAGCGGTGGGCACACGATGCCGCCCATCTCGGTGACGGCCACCATGTTGCGCAGGTGGGCAAGGTGCAGCGGCGTCTCGCGCACCATCAGCACCAGGCGGCGGCGCTCTTTGAGCATCACGTCGGCCGCGCGGGTGAGCAGGTTGTCGGCCAGGCCATGGGCGATGGCCGCCAGCGTGCGCATGGAGCACGGCGCCACCACCATGGCATGGCACTGGAACGAGCCGCTGGCAATCGCGGCGCCCACGTTGTTCACGTCATGCACCTGGTGGGCAAGGGCCTGGGCGGCCGGGCGCTCCATGCCCAGCTCATGCTGCAGGTTGCGCCATCCTGCGTCAGAGACAACCAGGTGCGTCTCGATGCCGGGCAGGCCCCGCAACACCTGCAGCAACCGTGCGCCATACACGGCGCCGCTGGCACCCGATATGGCGACGATGATGCGGCGGGTGCGCACCGGCTCAGCCATGCGGGGCCATCTCGGCGGCGCTGGCGCGCAAGGGCTCGGCCTGCTGGTCGGCCTCTACCTGCTCCAGCACCAGGGCGGCCTGCGCGGGGTCAAAATCTTCGTGGGTGCGTTTTTTCACGCCGTATTGCTGCAGCTGGTAATGGCGGTCGGCCGCAATGCCGTGGCGCGCCAGCGTGCTTTTGACGCACACCAGCGGGCAGCCATCGAGTGCAATGATGGGGCGGCCCGAGCGCACGATCTTCATGAGGTGCGGCACATCACCGCCCACCCCGGCGATGCACGACATCTCGGCCACGCCGCGTCGATCCAGCTGCAGCGCCACATGGTTGGCCAGTTGCGCGGCGCTGGAGCAGCCCGAGCAGGAATAGACCAGCGGACGGGGGTCGGCCGCGCGGTTCATGGCAGGGTACCCGGATAGAGCGGATCGGCACCCGAGGCGCTGTGTGCGGACCGGGCGCCAGGGCGCAGTGCCGACAGGCGCGCCAGCACCTGGCGCGGCGCCCACTGTTGCAGGTCGAGCACGGGCAGCTCCAGCGCGTCGAGCGTGTTTTTGACGACCAGGCCCAGCTCGGTGTCGCCTTCCATGACCAGGCGGCGGTTGAAGAACAGCGTGTCGGGGTCCTGCTGGCGCTGCGCGAGCAGCACAAAGTCGTGCGCCGAGGCGCTGATGCACAGGTCGGTTTCGGCGTGGCGCGCGCGCGGGGCAAAGGCACCGCCGGTCCAGGTGAAGTCGAAGGTGACCCCGGCATCGCGCACATGGATGCGCAGGCGCTTGTTCAGCAGCATGTCGCCCACATCGCGCGGCAACTGGCGCGCCACACCCAGGTTGAGCGCCGTGACCAGCAGCAGCGAGCCCGGAAACGCCGGCAGGCGCGACGTGAACGCCGCCACGGGAGAGGGCAGGACGAAGGGAGCCGGGGGCGTGGTGGAGGCGTTCATGGGTTTTCCTGTTCAAGCGGCGGCGCGCACGCTGCGGGGCGGTGCAACGCGCTGCCAGAGACTAAAAAATTGATAGCAAAAAAACCAATACAGTAAGGCGGTAGATGCTATTTTTATACAAAATTGACGCTGAACAAGCCCCCGGGATGCGCACCGCGCGAGGGATGGGTTCATCGTTGCCCGCCCCAAGCCGCCAGCCCGGCGCTTGCTGGCGCCGCTGAAGTGACAGGGGAGCAGGCCGGCCATGGCGTTCAGGCCGCGGCCAGGGCCTCGGAATCGACCAGGTCCAGGCCGGGGCGGCCATGCCAGTAGCCGTTGCAGCTTTGCTCGGGCATGAGCGGCTGCAGCTGGGCGCGGGCATCGCGCGGGGCCAGGCTGCCTTGGCGCACGGCGTCAAACAGGGCCACGATTTCGCCCGTGTGCTGCGCCTGGGGGCTGATGCGCGCCACGGCCACGCCCATGCGCTGCATGCGCGGCAGTTCGTCGATCAGGTTGTGCACGCGGGCCGACTGCGTCTGGATGCCGTTGAGCACGAGGAACTCCTCGCTCTCGCGGGTCTTGAGCATCAGGCCGTCGGGGTGGTCCAGGCAGCTGAACTGGCAGTCGTCCTTGGGCAGGTTGCGCTGGCGCGCGGTAAAGCAACGCGCCGAGAACGCCAGCGCCATGCGGCCATAGGCAAACACTTCAGTCTGCAGGTTTTGCGGGCCGTTCTGGATCAGGGCGGAAAGGTCTTCGTGCTTCATCTCCAGCGGTGCCACCCAGCGCGTGGCGCCCAACTGGGCCAGCCACTGCAGCGAGGGCTGGTTGTAAATGTTCAGGTGCAGGCCACCCACAAAAGGGCGCTTGCCCGACAGGCGCTGCACAGCGCCCATGTCGTTGGCCTCGATGAGGTAATCGGGGTTGGCCGTCACCTTGTGCATGGTGCTGACTTCCACGCCCGATTCGAGCAGCACCTGGGTGGACAGCACGGCCTCCTTGCCAGCCGAGCGCATCAGGTCGGCGATGTCGAGCCAGTCCGAGAGGCGCAGCTCCTTGCGGCGCGAGCACACGGTTTCGCCCAGGTAAACGATGTCCACCGGCGACGCCGCCATGGCCTCGTAGAAGTCGAAATAGGTCTGGCGCGGCCAGTAGTACTGCGGCGCACCCAAAGAGAGCTTGATCATGTTCGTCATTTCCAGGGGCGGTGGTAGGCGCCCAGGGTGTGCTGCTGGCCTTCGGCCACCTGGTCGAGGCTGGCCATCCAGGCGGTCTTGGGGGCGTAGCGCAGCGGGTCGGCCAGGCAGTTGTCGATGGCGTCGCGCCACACCTTGGTGACCTGCGCCACATAGGCGGGGCTGCGCTGGCGGCCTTCGATCTTGACGGCGCGAACGCCCATCTTGATGAGTTTTGGCAGCAGTTCGAGGGTATTGAGGCTGGTGGGTTCTTCGATGGCGTAGTAGTTTTCGTCCTCGCCCACGTCAAAGCGCCCCTTGCACAGCGTGGGGTAGCCCGCGTTTTCGCCGGGGGCGTAGCGGTCGATGAGCACACCGCCCAGGCGCGATTCGAGCCCCTTGGGCGTTTCCTGCCAGCGCACCGACTTGGGCGGAGAGCACACTCCGTGGGTGTTGGGCGACTCGCCCGTCACGTAGGACGACAGGGCGCAGCGCCCCTCGACCATCACGCACAGGCTGCCGAAGCCGAACACCTCGATCTCCACCGGGGTGGCGTCGATCACGCGCTGCACCTGCTCCATCGACAGCACGCGCGGCAGCACCGCGCGCACGATGCCGAACTGCTCGCGGTAGAAGTTGATGGCGTCGGCACTGGTGGCCGAACCCTGCACCGACAGGTGCAGGCGCAGCTTGGGGTGGTGCTGCGCGCCGTATTGCATCAGGCCCGGGTCGGCCAGGATGACGGCGTCCACCCCCATGTCCACGGCCTTGTCCATGGCCGCACGCCACGGCGCGGGGTTGGCGGCCTGCGGGTAGGTGTTGAGCGCCATGAAGACCTTGCAGCCGCGCTCGTGCGCGTAGCGGATGCCGTTGGCGATGGCTGCTTCGTCGAAGTTGAGCCCGGCGAAGTTGCGCGCGTTGGTGGCGTCGCGCAGGCCCAGATAGACACAGTTGGCGCCGTTGTCCACCGCCGCCTTCAGGGCGGGCAGGCTGCCGGCGGGGCAGACCAGTTCAAAGGCGGGCGCCACGGGGGGCACTGCAGTAGGGTTCAGGGATTCCATCACAAGCGATCAATAGCCGGCTCCGGGCTTGGAGCCACGGCACTGGTGGCCACATTACCGGTCCAGGGCCGGGTGGGGGCTGATCTGAGTCAATTGCAGCGCACAATGCCAGACAAACGCAGTCGGACTTTGATGCAGGCCATGCCCCGGTGCCGCCGACACTGCCGTGCTGAGCCCCTTCATCCACCCCCTCTCCATCGCCCTCCCGCCGTGAACAAAAACCTGTGGCTACTGGCCCTATGCCAGGGCCTTTTCCTGACCAACAACGTCGTTTTCATCGGCATCAACGGCCTGGTGGGCCTGCAGCTGGCACCGTTTGGCTGGATGGCCACGCTGCCCGTGATGGCCTATGTGGTGGGCGGTGCGCTGTCCACCCCGCTGGTGGCGCGCACCCAGATGCGTTGGGGCCGCAAGGTGTCGTTCCAGATCGGGCTGGCCGTGGCGCTGCTGTCGGCGTTGCTGTGCGCGGTGGCGGCGTTTGCGGGCAACTTCTGGCTGCTGTGCACGGCCACGCTAGTGGCGGGTTACTACAGTGCCAACGGCCAGCTTTATCGCTTTGCGGCGGCCGAACTGGCAGCCACCGATTACCGGGAAAAGGCCGTTTCACTGGTGCTGGCCGGTGGCCTGCTGGGCGCCATTGCCGGCCCCAACCTGGCCAGCGCCACGCGCACGCTATTTCCCGCAGCGTTTGCGGGCGCCTATGTGGCGCTGATGGCGGTGGCGCTGCTGGCCATGGCGTGCATGGCCGCCATCCGTTTCGAGGCGCCGCCGCAGGTGCTCAACGCGGCGGGCCAGCCCGCCCGTGGCCGGCCCTTGCCTGAGCTGATGCGGCAGCCTGCCTTCCTCGTGGCCGTGCTGGGCGCCGCCCTGGGCTATGGCGTGATGAACCTGCTGATGGCCGCCACCCCGCTGGCCATGCAGGTGTGCGGCTTCGCTTTTGATGACGCGGCGCTGGTGCTGGAGTGGCATGTGATCGGCATGTTTGCGCCGGGCTTCTTCACGGGCCACCTCATCAAGCGCTATGGCGTGCTGCCCATCATGGGGGCGGGCGTGCTGCTGAACCTGGCCTGTGTGGCCGTGGCGCTGATGGGGGTGGAGCTGCACCACTTTGGCATTGCGCTGTTCATGCTGGGGGTGGGCTGGAATTTTCTGTTCACCGGAAGCACCGCGCTGGCCATGACGGCCTACCGCCCCGAAGAAAAGGACCGCGCCCAGGCGGCCCTGAACTTCTGCGTGTTTGCCACGCTGGCGGTGAGCTCGCTGTTCTCGGGCGTGCTGGTCACCACGCAGGGCTGGACGCTGCTCAACTACGGCTCGCTGGCGCCCATTGCGATCACCGGGGCAGCCTTGCTGTGGCTGGCGTTGCGCCAGCGCCGGGTGCAGGCCGCCTGAGGGCCAGAACCCGGCGGTGGGTGAACGCGCCAACACCGCGCTCCGGGCGCTGCGCCACGAACCGTCGGCCGCCATTTGCATTGATTGCTATTAATAAAATAGCTATTAGCGCTTTACACGCAAGGGCTAGAGCCTGTTTTTAACAAAATCCGGCCAACCCGCCGCATCCTGTCAATCCACGGCGGGGCAGTGCTGCAGCAGCCACTGGCGCAACAGGGCAAACACCGGGTCGGCCAGTTCGGGGCTTTCGTTGAACAGCTCATGGAACAAAGGCTCAAAGCCATGCGACTGCACCACGCCCCGGGGCGCCGCCGCAGCAAACGCCCGGCTGCCAGCGGGGTTGACCAGCTTGTCTGCACCGGCCCACATCAGCAGGGTGGGCACGCTCCAGTGCGCGGCACGCGCCACGGTGGCGGGGCCGCCGTCGGCGATGAACCGGGCCAGGCGGGCGCTGATGCGGTCGTGGCACAGCGGATCTGCCAGGTAGGCGGCCACCACGGCCGGGTCGTGCGAGAGGTATTGCGCATCGAGCCCGTTGCCCACGCGCAGGTTGGGCAAGATGCGCGGCAGCGTGGCCAGCAGCAGCTTTTGCACGGCATTGAGCCCCGGGTCCAGTGCGGGCGACGAGAGCACCAGCGCATCGACCGGCCGCAGGTGCATCGACACAAACTGCGCCGCGACCAGGCCGCCCATGCTGTGGCCCAGCAGCACCAGCGGCTGGTGGGCCGCCATGCGGGCGCGGGTGGCGTCCACCATGTCGGCCAGATCGTCCAGCAGGCGCATCTCGCCTGTCAGGCCACCACGCGGGCCACCCGACTCGCCATGGCCATACTGGTCATAGCCCCGCACGGCAAAACCCCAGGCATTGAGGCGCCGTGCCACAGCGTCGTAACGCCCCACATGCTCGCCCAGGCCATGCACCAGCAGCACGGTGCCGCGGTATGTGCCCTCCAACAGCGGCCAGTCCTGGACCGCCAGGTTTTCGCCATCTGCCGCGGTGAAAGTGGTCAGTGTGCTCAAGGTGGAAACAACGGTGTCAGACATAGGTCGGGAAAGGTTTGGGGGCAGCGCGGGCAACATGGACCGCACGCGTTACGGTGAAAACACCCGCAGATTGCGGAGAAAGCTTGAGCGTCGGGGCCAGCGCTGCGCGCGCCGCTCTGCCAGCGGTTCAGACGGCGGGCTCCGATGCGGCCTGCTTTGCCATGGCGCCGATCACCTGCGCCACCGAGGCAGTCAGGCGCTTGGCATAGGGCACATGCAAAAACTCGTTGGGGCCGTGGGCGTTGCTCTTGGGGCCGAGCACGCCGCACACCATCATCTGGGCCTTCGGAAAGCCCTCGCTGAGCATGTTCATCAGCGGGATGGTGCCGCCCTGGCCGATGTAGCCACAGGATGCGCCAAAGTGCGCTTGCGAGGCTTCGTTGAGCGCCTGCTCGAACCATGGCGTGGTGGCCGGGGCGTTCCAGCCCGTGGCGCCGCCGCCGTTTTCAAACGTGACCCGGGCCTGGTAGGGCGCGTTGTCTTCGAGCAGGGTTTTGAGCTCTTGCACGGCCTGGGCGGCATCCACCAGCGGGGGCAGGCGCAGGCTGAGCTTGAAGGCGGTGTAGGGCCGCAGCACGTTGCCGGCGTCCTGCAGCGCAGGAAAGCCTTCGGCGCCGGTGACGCTGAGCGTGGGCTCCCAGGTGCGCTTGAGCAGTGCCTGCAGCGGGTCGGTGGTGGTGGGCAGCGCAAATTGGGTGGAGCCGCCGCAGTCGTAGTGCGCCCACGGAAAGCGCCGGTACACCTCTTCGCCCAGGATGGCGGCGGTGGCTTGCGCCTGGGCCAGCCGCTCGGCGGGCACTTCGCAATGGAAGCTCTGGGGCAGCAGGCGGCCAGTGGCGCTGTCTTCGAGCCGGTCGAGCACCTGGCGCATGATGCGAAACGACGACGGCACCAGGCCCGAAGCATCGCCCGAGTGGATGCCTTCGGTGAGGATCTCAACCTTGAGCGTGCCGCTGGCCATGCCGCGCAGGCTGGTGGTGAGCCACAGCTGGTCGTAGTTGCCCGCGCCGCTGTCCAGGCAGATCACCAGCCCCACATCGCCCAGGCGGGTGCGCAGGGCGTCGATGTAGGGCAGCAAATCGCGCGAGCCGCTTTCCTCGCAGGTTTCGATGAGGCCGACGATGCGCGGGTGCGGCACGTTCTGGCGCTTGAGTTCCTGCACCGCGGCAATGCTGGCGTAGACGGCATAGCCATCGTCGGCACCGCCGCGTCCGTAGAGCTTGCCGTCTTCGTATTTGGGTGTCCAGGGGCCCAGGTCGCCGCGCCAGCCGGAGAACTCGGGTTGCTTGTCCAGGTGGCCATACATCAGCACCGTCTGGGTGGCGGCGGCCTCGGTGGACTCGATCTCGAAGAAGAGCACCGGTGTGCGGCCGGGCAGGCGCACGACCTCCAGGCGCAGACCGGCCACTTTTTGCACCTCGACCCAGGTGGCAGCATTGCGCACCACGGTATCGAGCAGACCCAGCTGCGCCCAGTCGGGGGCAAAGGTGGGCGACTTGGCCGGAATGACGATGTATTCGGTGAGCTGGCGCAGGATGTCGTCATCCCACGCCTGGCCGACCCGCTCCAGTGCCAGCGCAGGTTGAAGGATTTGGGAGGGGACTCGGGCGTTCATGGGCGGGCTCCAGCGGCAATTCGAAAACCGCATTCGACCACAACGCGCCCTCGGGCGCCACGGTTCACGGGGAGACGCCTGGGACGGCCCCGGATTGATCCCCGCAGCCTACCGCGGCCCAATGGCGCGTCGGCCCCCTGCGCCACGCGATACCGCTGTCGGCGCTCACTCGCTGCAGCCAGGCCCATGACACCGATCGCCATCGGGAAAGCCGCTGCGTGCCAGACAAGGCGCCATGGCCCGCCAGGGCAGGCACTTTTCTTCAGCGCTGCATTCGCGAAGTCGCGCAACAGTGCAGTGGCGCCGACGCTTTGGATGCATGCCCTACGGATTTTGGGACAAAAATGGCTCTTGCGCTTATCCAGAAAGCGTCAATAGCTATTATTTATATAGCAAAAATCCTGTCAGGATTTGCCCCGTCGTGGCGCTCAGGCGTGCTCGAAATGAAACACCGCCGTGCCCGCCCGTGCGTTGGGACACCAACGGACCGCGCGCCCGTTCTGCAGGCCGAACGAATCGATCATCCGCAGCTGGTTTTTGAGCGCGAGCACCTCAAAGTCCTTGTAGGTGCCCACACGGATATTGGGCGTGTCATACCACTGGTAGGGCAGGCGGCGCGTGACCGGCATGCGCCCGCGCAGCACCGACAGGCGGTTGGGCCAGTGCGCGAAGTTGGGGAACGCGACGATGCCGGTGCGGCCCACGCGCGCGGTTTCGCGCAGCATGACTTCGGCGTTGCGAAGGTGCTGCAGGGTGTCGATCTGCAGCACCACGTCGAATGAGTTGTCGCCAAACATGGCCAGGCCTTCGTCGAGGTTGAGCTGGATGACGTTGACGCCCCGGCGCACACAGGCCAGCACGTTGGCATCGGCAATCTCGATGCCGTAGCCACTGCAACCCCTGCTGCGCTGCAGGTAGTCGAGCATGCTGCCGTCGCCACAGCCCAGGTCAAGCACGCGCGAGCCTTCGGGCACCAGGCGCGCCAGGGCTTCCATGGTGGCTTTCTCGGTCATGCCAGCTCCTTTGTAATGCTATCGAAATATGAGCTTACGACACCCATGTAGCGGGCGTCATCGAGCAAAAAGGCATCGTGCCCGTGGGGTGCATCGATCTCGGCGTAGCTCACGCTGCGGCGGTTGTCGAGCAGCGCCTTGACGATCTCGCGCGAGCGCTTGGGCGAAAAGCGCCAGTCGGTGGTGAAGCTAACCAGCAGAAATTTGGCCGTGGCGCGCGCCAGGGCCTGGGTGAGGTCGCCACCAAAGGCGCGCGCGGGGTCGAAGTAGTCGAGCGCACGTGTGATGAGCAGGTAGGTGTTGGCGTCGAAGTATTCGCTGAACTTGTCGCCTTGGTAGCGCAAGTAGCTCTCGATCTGGAATTCGATGTCCTGTGTAGAGTATTTGAGGTCCAGACCCTCTCTGAGCTGGCGACCGAACTTTTCGTTCATCACGTCGTCGCTCAGGTACGTGATGTGGCCGATCATGCGGGCGATGCGCAGGCCGCGCTTGGGGATCACGCTGTGGCGGTAAAAGTGGCCACCGTGGAAGTCGGGGTCGGTGACGATGGCGCGGCGCGCCACCTCGTTGAAGGCGATGTTCTCGGCCGTGAGGTTGGGTGCGCTGGCCACCACCACGGCATGGCGCACGCGTTCGGGGTATTGCAGCGTCCACGAGAGGGCCTGCATGCCCCCCAGGCTGCCGCCGAGCACGGCGGCGAGTTGCGTAATGCCCAGGCGGTCGAGCAGGCGGGCTTGGGCGTGGACCCAGTCTTCCACCGTGACCACGGGGAAATCCGCACCGTAGACCTCGCCGGTGTCGGGGTGCAGGTGCATCGGGCCGGTGGAGCCGAAGCACGAGCCCAGGTTGTTCACGCCGATGACAAAGAAGCGGTTGGTGTCCACCGGCTTTCCCGGGCCGATCATGTTGTCCCACCAGCCTTCGCTCTTGTCCTGGCCTTCGTACACACCGGCCACGTGGTGCGAGGCGTTGAGCGCGTGGCACACCAGCACGGCATTGGAGCGGTCGGCATTGAGCTGGCCGTAGGTCTCGAAAGCGAGGTGGTAATCGCGGATGGAGGCGCCGCTTTGCAGCGGCAGCACCTCCGGAAAATGCATGGTCTGGGGCGTGGCAATGAACGACATAAAAAAACCCGGCATCGCTAAAAACGAGGCCGGGCAGTGTCGGACGGGTCTTTAGCAGAATTTATAAAGCGCCCGCAAGCTGTAGCAAATCGGCGCGAAGCGCAAATATACCAAAAGGGTCGCCTTGCGGCCACCCCGCACGGTCACACCGGCGCAAAGATCGCCACCAGCCCAAGGACCAGAAAAATGACCGCGGACACACCGTGCACCACACGAATGGGCACCAGGCGTGTGATGCGGTCGCCCAGCCAGACCACGGGCGCATTGGCCAGCATCATGCCCAGCGTGGTTCCAGCCACCACCCACAGATAGGCGTTGTATTGCGCCGCCAGCATGACGGTAGCAATCTGCGTCTTGTCACCCATCTCGGCCAGGAAAAAGGCCACCAGCGTCGTCCCAAAAACGCCCCAGCGCGGCGCGCCGTCGGCATCGCCTTCATCGAGCTTGTCCGGAATCAGCATCCACACCGCCATGGCAATGAACGAAACGCCCAATGTCCAGCGCAGCACCTGCGGCCCCACCACCGTGGTCACCCAGGCACCTAGCGCACCCGCCAGCCCGTGGTTGGCCAGCGTGGCGACCAGAATACCCAGAACGATGGGCCAGGGCTTTCGGAAACGCGCGGCCAGCACCAGCGCCAGCAACTGGGTCTTGTCACCCATCTCGGCAAGGGCGACGATGGCGGTTGAAACAAAAAAGGCTTCCATGGGGAGGGGTTATCCAATCCGGCCGGATGGGTGGTGAACGCATTGACTGCACGCCAACTCCGGCCAATGGATCGGCATGCAGTCAATGGTCTCGCCCAGCTCATTGCAAGCCGCATGCGCCATAGGCTGTGAGAGCCCAAGTGTGTTGACGCATGCCCCCGGCGCTGCGTGCGGCCGGACGGACTACTCCCCAAAGACCGGGCGATTTTAGTGCAACGCGTTCACGGATCGCTCTGGCATCACCGACAACTGTGCCTGCCTTCAAAAACCCCCCTTGGAAATAAATATCCACGCGGCGCAGAAAAGTGATTAATAATGGCTTCGCTTTTCTGCAATGCAGGAAAGTAGTTAAGCTAGCGGTGATTGGTCAGTTTCGCGTCTTTGAAGTCGTCACAGGTTTGTTGATTGCGTCGGACTCCCATCGCGTTTTCATGTTTTTCTAGGAGTCCTTCATGGGCAACAAACTTTACGTGGGCAATCTGCCCTATTCCTTCCGCGACGAAGACCTGCAGCAGACCTTCAGCCAGTACGGCTCGGTCGGCAGCGCCAAGGTCATGATGGAGCGCGACACCGGCCGCTCCAAGGGTTTCGGCTTTGTCGAAATGGGCAGCGATGCTGAAGCCCAAGCCGCCATCCAAGGCGTGCATGGCACCAACTTCGGCGGCCGTGACCTCGTGGTCAACGAAGCCCGTCCCATGGAGCCACGCGCTCCACGTAGCGGCGGCTTCGGCGGCGGCAGCGGTGGTGGCGGCGGCTACGGTGGCGGCGGCGGTGGTGGTTACGGCGGTGGCCGCAGCGGTGGCGGCGGTGGTGGTGGTTACGGCGGTGGCCGTAGCAGCTACTAAGACCGTCAAGGCAGGTGCTTGCACCTGCTGCCGGCAAAACAAGGAGCCTTTGGGCTCCTTTTTTTATGGCTGCAGCATTGCTGCCACAACAGCCAAAGGCACTTGCCTTTTTACAAGAACTATGAGAAAAATTGCCGCTGCGGGGTTTTCTCGCCTTCAAGTTTGCGGTGATCCGTCAGTTTCGCGCATAGGGCGTCATTGAGATTAGCTGGTTGCGTTTTCTGGACTCCATCGCTTTTTCCATGTGTTTTTGAGGAGTCCCGTGATGGGCAACAAACTGTATGTGGGCAACCTGCCGTACTCGGTACGTGACAGCGATCTGGAGCAGGCTTTTGGCCAATTTGGCTCAGTGACGAGCGCCAAGGTCATGATGGAGCGCGACACCGGTCGATCCAAAGGCTTTGGCTTCGTCGAAATGGGCAGCGATGCCGAGGCGCAGGCTGCCATTCAGGGCATGAACGGCCAGCCCTTGGGAGGCCGCGGTATCGTCGTCAACGAAGCGCGCCCCATGGAGCCCCGTCCGCCCCGCAGTGGCGGTGGGTTTGGTGGCGGTGGCGGCGGTGGTGGGTACGGTGGCGGAGGCCGCAGTGGTGGTGGAGGCGGCTATGGCGGCGGTGGCGGTGGCTACGGAGGTGGCCGTGAAGGCGGCGGCGGTGGCTATGGAGGTGGTGGCCGAGGTGATGGTGGCGGCTACGGTGGCGGCGGTCGCAGTGAAGGCGGCTTTCGCAGCCCCTATGGCACGGGTTCACGCAATGGCGGCGGCAGCGGTGGCCGCAGCGGCGGCGGTGGTGGCTACGGTGGCGGCAACGGCTACTGAACCACTCACCTACAGGTTTTCTTGAGACAAGCCCCTTCGGGGGCTTTTTTCATGGCCAAGGGTTTGGAAAAATCAGGCGGCCTTATTGAAAAATGTCGGCACCCGGCACGCCATCGCATGACAGGCTTGACCCCGCCCTTCGGGCTATTGCACCTCACCCTGGCGGTGCTTGCGCGGGCGGCCTGCCAACAATTGGTCGAACAGCGCGTTCGGTAGCATGCGCAGCAGCCCGGCGACGATGCCCATCTGCCAGGGAATGACCCGGTGGCGTGCACCTGCGGCAATGGCGTTGAAAGCACGGTCTGCAAAATCATCGGCCTGCATCAGGAACGGCATGGCGTAGCGGTTCTGGCGGGTGAGCGGCGTGTCGATATAGCCGGGCGAGAGGGTGACCACACGCACCCCATGCGGGCGCATTTCGCCACGCAGGCTCTCGCAATAGCTGATGACCGCCGCTTTGCTGGCGCAGTAGGCCCCATGCCCGGGCAAGCCTCGAACTCCCGCCACGCTGGCAATACCCACCAGGGTGCCGGACCGGCGTTGCACCATGCCGTCCACAAACGGCTGGAAGGTGGCAGCCATGCCGATAGTGTTGGTGGCAAAGGTGCGCGCCATGACCTCAATATCTGCGCCAAAGGCGGTGTCCATGCCCACACTGATGCCGGCGTTGGCAATCACCACATCGGGCAGCCCCTGGCGTGCCTTGCAATCCTGGCCCGCCGCCATGATGCTTACGGGCACGGATACATCTGCACTATAAATTTCATAGCTATCAGCGCTTATCTGTTGGGCGCTAGCCCATGATTTAATCTCAGATGTGCGCCGCGCCACCAGCGCCAGCCGATAGCCTTGCCGATGAAAACGCAGGGCCAGCGCCTGGCCGATTCCACTGGAGGCGCCGGTAATGAAGACCAGTGGTGCAGTCATGGGGCGGCTTCGGCGCTGTGCGCGACTTATCGCGACGCAGCAGGCATCAGAATGCCACGCACACGCCCGCGCAATTGCAGCACCTGGTCAAGGTGGTCGTATTCCATGGCGTCGGCCGTGAACCGGTCGTTGCCACGGATGAGGACGACCGGCTGGTCTGACCGCACACGCTCGGTTTGTGTGAAGGCGTGCAGGAATTCACCACGGAATTCCAGGCGCGGTTGCGCCGTGCCAGCGCCTCCCGGTAGCGCCTCGCGCGTGACCACCGCATTGCCAAACAACTGCACTTCAGAGCCATCGGCGTTGCTCAGGGCGCGATCGGCCGTGGCCAGGGTCACAAGACCCTGCGGCGTCACCGATCGCATGTGGACTTTGTCGACCTCCAGGGTGTCCGTATCGGGATAATGCCGCCCCATCTCGCCCTTGATTTCGCTTTGCATCCGCCCCGTGGCATCAAAGCTCTTGACCGAAAAGAGCTTCATGAAATAGTCGGGCTGGTGGGGATTGGCGGACGCTGCCGCTGCAGCAACGGGCGCGGGGGCATTGCGCACCAGCCACCAGGTGCCCAGCGCGAGCATCCCCATGAGGATGATCGGGAGGTAAAGTGAAAACTTTTCCCAGCCTTGGCGCAGCACGGGAGTCATTGCGTGTAGTCCGCCAGCAAGGCTGCATAGCGGCCACTGGCCACCAGCAGCAGATCACAGAACTCGCGCGCAGCCCCTTCACCGCCACGCGCCACGGTGGTGTGGTGCGCTGCATGGCGCGCTTCCACATGGGCATTGGCGGGGGCGCAGGCCAGGGCGCAGCGGCGCATGACGGGCAGATCGGGCCAGTCGTCACCCATGGCAGCCGCCTGCGACCACGAAAACCCCAGGCTCGCCAGCATCTGCTCGGCCGCGGGGCGCTTGTCTTCGGTGCCGAACACGGCATGCTCGACACCCAGCGCCTTCAGGCGCAGGCGCAACGGGGCCGAATCGCGGCCAGTGATCACGGCCGGGGTGATGCCGGCCTTTTGCAGCAACTTCAGGCCATGCCCGTCCAGGGTGTTGAAGCGCTTGAGCGTTTCGCCGGTTTCGCTGAAATACAGGCCGCCATCGGTCAGCACCCCGTCCACATCGAAAAAGGCCACGCGCACGCCCTGGGCCTGCAGCAGCAGCACGGGATCGAAGCTGAGCGCCGGGCTGCTGTCGGCTGCTGAAAATGAAGGGGGGATGGCGCTCATCAGATCACCTTGGCCCGCATCAGGTCGCGGATATGGACCACGCCTTCCAGCGTTCCGTTCGCGCCCACCACCAGCACGCTGGTGATGCCGTGGGTCTCCATCATTTCGGCGGCATTGACCGCCAGGGCGTCGGGTGCAATGCGGCGGGGCGTGGCGTGCATGACCTGGGCGGCCGTGGCCGTGCGCAGGTCGGCGCCCGCTTCGATGCGGCGGCGCAAATCGCCGTCGGTAAAGATGCCCAGCACCTGCCCCGCGCCATCCACCACTGCGGCGGAGCCCAGTCCCTTGGCACTCATTTCCCGCATCAGTTCGCTGAAAGAAGCTTCGGGCAAGACGCGAGGGACGGCATCGCCGGAACGCATGACATCGCTCACATGCGTCAGCAGTTTGCGGCCCAGGGCGCCGCCGGGATGCGAACGGGCAAAGTCCTCCGGCCGAAAACCCCGCGCATCGAGCAGGACCACGGCCAGGGCGTCGCCCATCGCCAGCTGGGCGGTGGTGCTGGCCGTGGGTGCCAGGTTCATCGGGCAGGCCTCGCGCTCCACGCTGCAGTCGAGCGTGAGGTCTGCATGGCGGGCCAAGGTGGAGTTCAGTCCGCCCGTCATGGCGATCAGGGGCACGCCCAGGCGCTTGAGCACCGGCAGCAGCGCCGTGAGTTCGCCACTTTCGCCGCTGTTGGAGATGGCCAGCACCAGATCCTGGCCGGTCACCATGCCCAGATCACCGTGGCTGGCCTCGGCGGGGTGCACAAAAAAAGCCGGCGTGCCGGTGGATGCCAGCGTGGCCGCAATCTTGCGTCCGATATGGCCGCTCTTGCCCATTCCCATGACCACCACGCGCCCGGTGGTCTGCAAAACCCGCTGCACCGCCTGCACAAACCGGGCATCCACGCGGGCAGCCAACCCCCTCAGGGCAGACGCCTCGATGTCAAACGTTTCCCGCGCCAGGTGCAGGGCCTGATCCGGATCAAGAGTGGAATGGGTGGCGGGAGTCATACGCGGATTCTATCGACCGGGGTGCATGGGCTCGGATAGCATTGGTAGATGTCCTCACTAGCGCTGACCTTGCTTTACCTACTGGCCGCGGTGTTGGGCGTGGTGGTGTGCCGCAGCCTCAAACTGCCGCCGATGCTGGGGTATCTTGCCGCGGGCGTGCTGATCGGGCCCCATGCGCTGGCACTGGCCCAGAACTCGGAGGGTGTGCGCCATCTGGGCGAGTTCGGGGTGGTATTCCTGATGTTTGCCATCGGGCTGGAGTTCAGCCTGCCCAAGCTGCGCGCCATGCGCCGCCAGGTGTTTGGCCTGGGGCTGGCGCAGGTGGTGCTGAGCATGCTGGTGGTCACGGGGCTGGCGCTGGCGCTGGCGCACCTGGTGGGTGGTGTGTGGGAGATGGGCTGGCAGTCGGCGCTGGCGCTGTCGGGCGTGCTGGCCATGAGCAGCACGGCCATCGTCGTCAAGCTGATGGCCGAGCGCTCCGAGCTCGAAAGCGAACATGGCCGCCGCGTGATGGGCATCCTGCTGTTCCAGGACCTTGCGGTGGTACCCCTGCTGATTCTGATTCCGGCGCTCAGCTCATCACCCGATCGCCTGCTGACCGCCCTGGGGCTGGCGCTGCTCAAGGCCGCCGTGCTGGTGGGCCTGCTGCTCACGGGCGGCCAGCGCCTGATGCGCTGGTGGCTCACGCAGGTGGCCCGGCGCAAGAGCGACGAGCTGTTCATGCTGAACCTGCTGCTGATCACGCTGGGGCTGGCGTGGCTGACCGAGCTGGCGGGCCTGAGCCTGGCGCTGGGCGCCTTCATTGCGGGGGTGCTGGTCTCGGAGACCGAATACCGGCACCAGGTGGGCACCGACATCCGCCCGTTTCATGACGTGCTGCTGGGCCTGTTTTTCATCACCATCGGCATGATGCTGGACTGGCACATTCTGGTGGACCGCTGGGCGCTGGTGCTGGTGCTGATCACGGTGCCGCTGCTGCTCAAGCTGGTGCTCATCCTGGCACTGGCGCGCAGCATGGGCGCCACCACCGGGGTGGCCTTGCGCACCGGTCTGTATCTGGCGCAGGCGGGCGAGTTCGGCTTTGTGCTGCTGTCGCTCACACTGGAAAACGGGTTGGTGCAGCCAGCACTCATGAACCCCATTTTGGCGGCCATGGTGCTGTCGATGCTGGCCACGCCGTTTCTCATCATGTACAGCAATCGCATCGTGATGAAGCTGGTGGCGAGTGACTGGCTGCAGCAGTCACTGCAGATGACCACCATTGCACGCAAGACCATCAACACCAGCAAGCACGTGATCATTTGCGGCTTTGGCCGCTGCGGCCAGAACCTGGCACGGATGCTGGAACGCGAGGGCATTCCCTATATGGCGCTGGACCTGGACCCTGACCGCGTGCGCCAGGCCGCAGCTGCCGGAAACTCGGTGGTCTATGGGGATGCCACGCGCCTTCAGGCACTGATGGCGGCAGGACTGGTGCGCGCCAGCGCAGTGGCCGTGACCTACCTGGATGTGCCGTCGGCGCTCAAGGTGCTGGCCAACACGCGCGCCCATGCGCCCCAGGTGCCCGTGGTGGTGCGCACCCAGGACGACCTGCACCTGGACAAGCTGCAGGCCGCCGGCGCCACCGAGGTGGTGCCCGAAGCCATCGAAGGCTCGCTCATGCTGGCCAGCCACGCGCTGGCGCTGGTGGGGGTGCCCATGCGCCGGGTGTTGCGGCTGGTGCAGGACCAGCGTGACGCGCGCTACAACCTGCTGCGCGGCTACTTCCATGGCGCCGACGACGACACCGTGAACGAGCGCGACCAGGAGCGCCTGTCCACCGTCACCCTGCCACCCGGGGCCAAGGTCATCGGGGAGCCGCTGGGTGGGCTGGCGTTGCCCGCCATGGGCGTGCGGGTGGTCAATTTGCGGCGGGGCGACGGCCACCCGAGTGCCGCCGTGGCCGAAGCGCTGCTGGCGGCGGGGGACACACTGGTGCTCTCGGGGCACCCGGCCGCACTGGCGCTGGCCGAGGACAAGCTGCTGCAGGGGTAACAAGGCACCTCCCCATGAGGCGCAGCACGGCAGCCCAGGCCGGGGGCGTATCCGTTGCAGCGGTCAGCAAAAATTTTGATGAAATACGGCTGAAGTCCTTATCCATAAAGCGCCTACAGCTATTATTTATATAGCAATTCAACAGGCCCTGGACGTCCGAAAAGATATCCCTGAAAACTGCGGCAGCCGTTGCGCAATAGAAAATCGAGCTGCCCCGGGGTCTCGACCCCCTCTGCCACCACCTTCAGCCCCAGGCTATGGGCCAGCGCCACAATGGTGCAGGCAATGGCCGCGTCGTTGGGGTCAGTGAGTACGTCGCGCACAAAACTCTGGTCGATCTTGAGCTGGTCGAGCGGCAGGCGCTTGAGGTAGCCCAGCGATGAATAGCCCGTACCAAAATCGTCCAGCGAAAAGCCCACACCCAGGGTGCGCAGGGCCTGCATCTTGAGGATGCTGTCCTCCACGTCGTGCAGCATCAGGCTTTCGGTCAGCTCCACCTTCAGCCGGCTCGGGTCGGCGCCAGACTCTTGCAAGATTTCCAGCACCTGCGGCACAAAATGGGGGCGCCGGAACTCCTTGGCGCTGACGTTCACCGACACGCTCCAGCCAGCGGTGCGGGGCATGGCCGCCCACAGCGCCAGCTGTTCACATGCCAGCCGCATGACCAGCCGCCCCAACGGCAGGATCAGCCCGGTCTGCTCGGCCAGCGGAATGAACTCGCCGGGCGAAACCATGCCGCGCTGCGGATGCATCCAGCGCACCAGTGCCTCTGCGCCCATCACCTCGCCCTGCTCGTTCACCACCGGCTGGTAGTGCAGCAGAAACTCGTTGCGCTGCAGCGCCAGCCGGATATCCCCCTCCAGCGCCGACCGCGCGCTGGCGGCGGCCTGCATGGCGGGGTCAAAAAAGCACAGCGTATTGCGCCCCTGGACCTTGGCCTGGTACATGGCCAGGTCCGCACGCTGAAGCAATTCGTGCACCGACTGCTGCGCGTCCCGAAACAGCGCGATACCGATGCTCGGTGTGCGGTGAATCTCGCGTTTGTCCACCTGAAAAGGTTCGTTCAGCGATGCGATGACCTTCTGGGCAATCGCTTCGGCCTCGACGGCAGCCTCGGGCTCCACGCTGTGCAGGTGCTGGAGAATCAGCACAAACTCATCACCCCCGAGGCGGGCCACGGTGTCCACAGACCGCACACCGGCCTGCAAGCGCTCCGCCACCTGAACCAGCAGGCGGTCTCCCCATTCGTGACCGAACGTGTCGTTGATGGCCTTGAAGTTGTCCAGGTCCAGAAACAGCAGGGCGCCGTGGCACTCTTCGCGCGCGCACAGTTGGGCCGCCTGCGCGAGCCGGTCCAGCAACAGCCGGCGATTGGGCAGCCCTGTGAGCTCGTCATAAAACGCGAGCCGCTCGATCTCGGCCTCGGCCTTCTTGCGCTGGGTGATATTGCGTGCAATGCCGCGATACCCGGTAAACCGGCCTTCGGCATCAAAGATGGGTTCGCCACTGATGGATACCCAGATGGGCGTGCCGTCGCTGCCGGTGCGCCGCATCTCGAAGTCATGAAAGACCTTGTGGGCCTGCAGCTGCTGGCGGTGCTTGCTCCATTGCCCGGGCGCCACCACGGCGTCGGGCAGTTCCCAGCGGGTCAGGCCGTATTGCGATTCATCCGGGATATCCCGATCACGCTCTGCGCTGCCGTCGAACCGGACAAACCGGAAGTCGGCATCCTGCTCCCAGTACCAGTCCGATGAAAGATGGGTAAGGCTGCGCCAGCGCGCCTCACTCTCCCGCAGCGCCTGCAGTGTGCCAAGGTATTCGGTCACATCGGAAAAAGTGCGCACGCGGCCCCCGGCCTCCAGAAACCGCGTGCGCACCTCCAGAAACCGCCCCGCGCGTGTTTTGCGGATATAGGTTTCGGGCACGCTGGGGCCATCCACGCGCCACGAGTGATCCGATGCCACATACGCCCGTGCGGACGGCTCGATCAACTCGAACCCGGGTCCGAAATCACCCCTGCCGGTCTGGAACCGCACCACCTCTTCCACGGTCGGCTGCGTTGCGAGCAGTTCTTCGGGCAAATCCAGCAGTTCTAGATAACGCCGGTTGTAGACACGGATGTGCCCTGTGGCATCCACGCTGGTGATGCCCTGGGAAACGCTGGCCAGCGTGCCTTCCAGCGCACGGGTTTTTTCGGCCAGCAGCGCACTGGTGCGCGCCAGCTGGGACTCGACTTCGCTGCGCGCCAGCTCGGCCCGGCGGGCCAGCTCCAGATGCCCCGCCGTGTTGAGCAACGGCTGCAGAAATTGCACATCTGCCTGCGAGTAACCGCCCGGGCGGTTGGCCAGCCCGACCATGGCGACAAACGCCCTGCGGCATGGATGGGCAGGCCCAGATAGCTTTCAAGTGCGGGATGCCCCGGCGGCACCCCGGTGCTGCGCTGGTCGGTGCCGGGGTCATTGCTGATGACGGGCTCACCCGTCAAAAGCACCGCACCCAGCAGGGTGTGCAGGTTGTCAAAGACCATTCCCTCCTGGGCATGCTGCGCATAGTGGGCGCGCGAAGCGGCATCCCAGCTGATGTCGGTCATGGCATGCACGCGCAAGAATGGCTGCCCCTCGGGCTTGTGCTGCACCTGCCCCACCAGCCCGAACGCGCTGCCGGTGAGCGCCATCAATTCCTGCAGCACCGCGTCAAACGCGGCGCGAGGCGACGAGCCGGCAATGAAGATGGCCTGGGCTTGTGTGATGGCCTGCAGCAAGCGGTGCTGGCGTGCCAGCACGGCCTCGGCGCTCTGGCGCGCCCGGGCGCCCGTGCTGCGTTCCAGCACCGCCTGAATCTGCGCCGGAAGCGCCAGCAGATGGTCCCGCTGCGGGGTCTGCACGAGAAAGTCACAGAAGCCATGCCGCATGGCGTGTGCCGCCTGCGCCTCTTCTCCCTCAGGCACGATGAGCAGGGCGGGCACGTTGTCAAGCAGTTCAAGCACGTCAAAGGCAGTGCCATCCACCACGCGCCGCACCGTCAGCACCACATCGGTCTGCTGGCGAGCCAGCACAGGGCGGGCGTGGGCCAGCGAAGGCGCCACCTCGACCGCCCAGTCCAGCCAGGGATCGACCAGCGCACCCACCACTGCCTGCGCGTGGGCACAATCACCATCGATCAAGAGGACTGAGATGGGCATGGGTCAATCCGATGCGCGGACCGCAGGTAGACCGAACGCCGCCCGCGGAACAGGGAGAAACAACATTTACCCATTATGGGGTGGACGGGGGCAGCGCTGATAGGTGTTTCTGGCACGCACATCCCCTCAACAGATCGGCAAGCGGCTCTTACACTCCCCCAATGGCAGACCATGCCTTCGCCGCCTTCTTCTTTGCTCCTTGCCACACCGCGCCATCCCATGCAGCCCCTCAGCGTCAACGACTTCCTTCGCCAGCACATCCGCACGGTCCCCGACTGGCCCGCTCCGGGGGTGCAGTTTCGCGACATCACGCCCCTGCTCCAGGACCCCAAGGTTTTCCGCGTCCTGATAGATGCCTTCGTGCACCGCTACATGGACCGCGCGCTGCGCCCCGACGTGGTGGCCGGGCTGGACGCACGCGGCTTCATCCTGGGCGCAGTGGTTGCCTACGAATTGAATGTGGGGTTTGTGCCCATCCGCAAAAAAGGCAAGCTGCCTTTCACCACGGTAGAAGAAACCTACGAACTCGAATACGGCAGCGCCACCGTAGAGTTGCACACCGATGCCGTCAAACCAGGCGACCGCGTGCTGCTGATCGACGACCTGATTGCCACCGGCGGCACCATGATGGCTGGCAAGAAGCTTCTGGAAAAACTGGGCGCCACGGTCACCGAAGGCGCCGCCATTGTCGATTTGCCGGAGCTGGGCGGATCACAGCGCCTGCGCGAAAGCGGTCTTGCGCTTTACACCCTGGTGGATTTCGCCGGGCACTGACCCCCGGTTGAGCGCAGGGCCGGCAAAGGCGTGCAGTCGGGCGCCGCTGCCCGACACAGCCTATTTCAGTTGAGGTCGCCGTATTGGGTGCTGCTGAGGTCCGGAGATGCCCCATCCGCACCGGGCATCACGGTGTCTTCAAATCCGGTCGGCCGGGAGGGTGGCAGCAAAGGTTCCGACCGCAACGGGACACCCGGCTTGCTGGCCGCGGCAGGCGCTGCCCGTGCGCCAGCGGCATCCGACAGCGCGCGCTTGAATGCCGCCACTTCGTCGGCCTCGATGGGTTCGTAGCGCGGCGCAGGGCGCACCGCAGCGGCCTCGGGGCGGGCCTGCGCAATGGGGGCTGGCCGCACAGGGGGCGCTGCGGCGGCAACCAGCCCGGCAGGGCGCAACGCAGGAGCCACGGGAGCAGCCGCCCGCACAGGCACACCGGCTGCGGCAGAGGCTGCGGGCAGAGAGGCCCCCAGCGGGGCAATGCCTTTTTGCGGAATGCCCACTGCTACATGGTCATTGATGCGCCAGTAAACCGCCGTCACCAGAATGTCGTAACGGGCCTTGGCCGTCCGGGCAATCAGCGCCTCGATCTCGCTGAGCCGCACGGTTTTTCCGCCAAACTCGCGGGCCAGGTCCATCATCACCAGAAACTGCCGGCCGCGCTGGTCCAGCGACAACACCTTGAACTTGTAACTGGCCGACAGTACCCCGGCACGCACCATGGCATGCCGCACCACGGTGTAGAGCAGTTCGCGCCGCTCCATGCGTTCATTCTTGCGGTTGGCAGCGTGCTCCACGGGCCGGGGTTCCAGGGCCGGATTGCGTCCCACCGCCAGCGGAACCGTGGCATCCGCGTTGAGCAGGCCCGAGGGTTCGATGGGCGAACGGGGTTTCGACGGTGAAGGTTTGCGGCTAAACCAACTGAACAGGGACATGGTTTGCTTTCTGGCGGAGGCACCGGTAAATATCCGAATTGAGTTTACCCGGCGCACCCACGCGAGCACCTCCCAATGAACCCGGAAAAAGCGTGAAGAACGCCCGGTGTCAGGTAGCTGCAACGCGGCGGCGGCGGTTGCCCAGCCGTTTCGCCAGCACAGCCCCTGCGGCCATGGCCAGACCCAGCGCAATGGCGGGCTGGCGGTTGGTCAGCTCGGTAAAGCGCAAAGCCGTCAGGGTCCACAGCCTGGTCGGCGCGCTGGCCTGCACCGTGGCGCTGCGGGGGCGCATCGAAAAGAAGGCGCCTTCTCCCACCACCGACCCCGGCCCCACAATCGCCAGCCGCAGGCGCTCCTTTTCGTCTTGGTAGTGCACGCTCAGGCTGCCGCTCTCGACCAGATAAAGCGTTCTGTCCGTCGCACCCTGGGAAAACAGCACATGGCCGGCTGGCACGGCATAGGGCTGCAGGTAGGCGGAAACCGATCCCACTGTGCGGGCGTCAGAGGATTGGACATGCTGTCGTCTGCATCCGCCTGGGCGATGGCGCTCAGCAGGCCCGTGAGATCGATTTTGGATGCGATGGGTGTAATGGCGTTCATGGTCTGTTGAAGCTAACCTTGTAACAGAGCAGGCACAAGCATTCTTTACGACTGTTTACAACAAAAGCCGACCAATACCGTTACTTGCCGATACAAAAACTGGAGAAGATGACACCCAGCAGGTCGTCGGACGAAAATTCGCCGGTGATGCTGCTCAGCGCGTTCTGCGCCAGGCGCAGCTCTTCGGCCAACAGGTCCAGCGCGGGGCCAAGGGCATCCAGCTGGGCCGCTGCCTCCTCCAAGTGCTGCTGCACGGTGCGCAGCGCCTGCACATGCCGGGCGCGAGCGATGTACACGCCTTCTGGCGCCGACTGCCAGCCCGCCACCTCCAGCAAAATGCGGCGCAAGGCATCCAGCCCTTCGCCCGTGCGGGCCGACAGGTGCACGGCGGCCCGCCCTGCGGACGCAGGTTGTGCGGCCCCCGGCACGCAGTCCACCTTGTTCCATACGTCGATGACGGGCACGGATGAAGGCAATTTTTCGGCCAGGGTGCTCTCTATCACTGCGTCCGCTGCCCTGCAGTCCATCGCATCCCGGCGCGCGAGGTCGTGCAGGAACAGCACCGCATCGGCGCCGGCAATTTCGTCCCAGGCGCGGGCGATGCCAATGCGTTCCACTTCGTCATCGCTGTCGCGCAGCCCGGCGGTGTCGATGATGTGCAGGGGCACGCCTTCGATCTGGATCGTCTGCTGCACCTTGTCGCGCGTGGTTCCGGCAATGGGCGTGACGATGGCCAGCTCGGCGCCGGCCAAGGCGTTGAGCAACGAGCTTTTGCCGGCGTTGGGCTGCCCGGCAATCACCACCTTGATGCCCTCGCGCAGCAGCGCGCCCTGGCGGGCCCGCTGCATTACCTGCGACAGCGTTTGCTTCAAATTCGATAGCTGCCCGCGCGCGTCTGCCTTGCGCAGGAAGTCGATTTCTTCTTCAGGAAAGTCGAGCGTTGCCTCCACCAGCATGCGCAGGTGAATGAGCGCATCGCGCAGTGCATGGATCTCGTGCGAGAAAGCGCCCGTGAGCGAGCGGCTGGCGCTGCGCGCCGCCGCAGTGGTAGAGGCGTCGATCAGGTCGGCAATCGCCTCGGCCTGCGCCAGGTCGATCTTGTCGTTGAGAAACGCACGCTCGGTGAATTCGCCCGGCTGGGCCACGCGCAGGCCGGGCAGGGCGGGCTGGCCTGTGGCCGGGTGCGCCTGTGCGCCCGCCTCCAGGCAGCGCGCCAGCAGTAGCTGCAAGACCACCGGCCCACCATGGGCCTGCAGCTCCAGCACGTCTTCGCCGGTGTAGGAGTGGGGCGCGGGGAAAAATAGCGCCAGCCCCTGGTCAATGGGTTGCCCCACCGCATCACGGAAGGGCAGGTAAGTGGCCTCGCGCGGGCGCAAGGTGCGCCCACAAACGGCTTCCACCAGCACCCCCAGCCCCTTGCCCGACACGCGCACGATACCCACAGCCCCGCGTCCGGGGGCGGTGGCGATGGCGGCGATGGGATCGTGGTGGCGGGCGAGCATGGGCAAGGACTTTACAAGGTGGACAGAAAAAAGGCCGCTTGCGCGGCCTTTCGGGGATCAGTTCGTGGATGTCAGCGTTGCCGCTGCAGCATCACTTGAACTTCGGCAAATTGAATTGCGGCGGCACGCCCATGCGGGTGTTGATGATCCACTGCTGCGCAATCGACAGGATGTTGTTCGTCAGCCAGTACAGCACCAGGCCGGCCGGGAAGAAGAAGAACATCACGCTGAAAATCAGCGGCATGAACCACATCATCTTGGCCTGCATCGGGTCAGGTGGCGCGGGGTTCAGCGCCGTCTGCAGCAGCGAGCTGGCCGTCATCAAGAGCGGCAGGATGAAGTAAGGGTCGGGCGTGGACAGGTCGTGGATCCAGCCGATCCAGGGCGCATTGCGCATCTCGACGCTGGACAGCAGCACCCAGTACAGCGCAATGAACACAGGGATCTGGATCATGATGGGGAAGCAGCCACCCATGGGGTTGACCTTTTCCTCGCGGTAGATGCGCATCATCTCCTGCTGCATCTGCTGCGGCTTGTCCTTTAGGCGCTCGCGCATCTCCATGATCTTGGGGTTGATGGCCTTCATCTTGGCCATGCTGGCGTAGGCCTTGGCGTTGAGCCAGTAGAACGCGATCTTCAGCAGCACCACCAGCGCCACGATGGCCCAGCCCCAGTTGCCCAGGAAGCCGTACAGCAGCGTCAGCAGCCAGTACAGCGGCTTGGCCAGGATGGTCAGCCAGCCGTAGTCCTTGACCAGCTCCAGGCCGGGGGCCAGCGACTCCAGCACTTTTTCTTCTTGCGGGCCCACAAACAGCTTGGACTGTACCGACTGGGTGGCACCCGGCGCAATGCTGTCGAGGGGGGTGATCATGCCCACGGCATACAGGTTGTTGTCCACCTTGCGGGTGAACAGGTCGCGCTTGAGGCCATCGGCCAGCAGCCAGGCCGATGCGAAATAGTGCTGCACCATGGCCACGTAGCCGTTGGTGGCGGTCTTTTCCACGTCCACCTTGTTGTTCTCGATGCTCTTGAACTCGACCTTCTGGTACTTCTTGGCTTCGGTGTAGATGGCCGGGCCGGTAAAGGTGGAATAGAACGAGGACTCGCCCGGGGGCGGGTTGCCGTCACGCACCAGCTGCATGTAGAGCTGCGGGGCCACGGCGGCTGTGCCGGTGTTTTGCACGTCGTGCTGCACACGCACCGCGTACGAACCACGCTCAAACGTGTAGGTCTTCACCAGCTTCACACCGCCCACGTCGGGCGACTCGAAACGCACCACCAGCTCATTCTGGCCGTCTTTCAGTGTGCGGTCGCCGGGCACCAGCGCCAGCGGCGTCTTGTGGTTGGGGAAGTCGCCACCCACCAGACCGGTCTGGGCCAGGTACACCCGGTCAGCGCTTTCGTCGAGCAGCACAAAGGTTTTGCCACTCTTGTCGAGCGCCTTGAAGCGGGGCAGCGATGTCTTGACCATCGAGCCACCCAGCGTGTCGAACGTGACTTCCAGCACGTCGGTGTTGAACGTCACACGTTCATGGGCAGCGGGGCTCACACGTGCAGCTTCACCAGGCACCTGCGCAGCCGTAGCGCCACCCGTGGTGGCGGTCGGCACGCTGGACGTGCTGGCAGCACCATTGGCCGCCGATGCGGGGGCAGCAGGGGCCGATGCGGTTGTGGACGATGGGAAGAAAGAGGCCTGTTTCCCGTTGTGAACTTGCCACTTGTCCCACAGCAGAACCATGGAAAAGCCAAAAATCACCCACAGGATGGTGCGGCGAATGTCGTTCATGAAGACTTCTTTGGTGAGGATGGTTGGGTGTTGGAAGGAGAAAGCCGCGAAAAAAGCCGCATGCTGCGCGGCAATTGTTGCGGGACCGGGTCATGGCCCCCGTCACACCAGGGATGGCAGCGTACCAGCCTGCGCACCGTGAGATAACTGCCCGCCGCAGCACCATGCTGCTCCAGCGCCTGCAGCGAATAGGCCGAGCAGGTGGGCTCAAACCGGCAGGACGAGCCCAGCCAGGGGCTGAGGAACAGCCGGTAGCCCTTGACCAGCCCCATGAGTGTTGCACGCATCATGGGGCCACTTGCTCAGGCACTGGCGCCACGGCAGGACGCCGTGCCGCATGGCCAAACAACTGCAACAGTTCAGCCCGCACGGCCAGCTTGAGCGGGTCGGACGTGGCACTGACGAACTGCTTGCGATCAAACGTGGCACGCAGGCGCACCACATGGGCCGCCTGCGGCAAACGGGCCTCGAACAGGTCCGCCACGGCATAAATCTGCCGCTTGATGGTGTTGCGTGTGACAGCGCGCTTGGCCCAGCGTTTGGGCACCATGGCGCCCAGCCAGACTTCATGCACAGCAAACAGGGCCTGCGACCCTTGCACAGATGGCAAGGAGTCGGGCCCTGAGGAAGCAATGGGGTTCACTGCGGCAGCAGCGCTGTTGGCGTCCAGCACCAGACGGTGCAGCGCAAAATGCGCAGTGCGGGAGACAGTGCCTCCCGCCATGGCTGCCTGGAACTGCGGACGGGTTTTCAACCGTTGCACGCAAGCACCCCGTTTGGAACCTGGCGGCGCAAACCGGGGAGCAGGCCGGAGACCGTAACGGCCTTAGACGGCCAGGCGCTTGCGGCCCTTGGCGCGGCGTGCGTTGATCACGGCGCGGCCGCCGCGGGTCTTCATGCGGACGAGGAAACCGTGGGTGCGTGCGCGGCGCGTCTTGGAGGGCTGATAAGTACGTTTCATGATGCTATTCCTTGAGGTTCAGTTCCGGGCTACTGCTCTTGAACCCCGCCATCCGTGGCCGCAGCGCCCCATGCGGGAGTCGCTCACAACCGAAGACTTGCGGGGCTGAAATAACGGCGCGCCGGGTCAAATCACCCTGAACACATTCAGGGAAACCGAAAATTATCGCAGGCTTGATGCCAACTGGCAATGCCCACCGCGTTGTGGGCCTTTGTCGACCCACAAAAAACCGCACACCCAGGTCCCGCCGCCCTGTTTTTTGCAGGTGCTTTTGAAATTGTGGATAACTCCTTGACAAGCTACAATCCGCCGCCTTGAACCGTTCCTCCTATCCACAACAAGAATGCCCCCTGAAATGACAGAGGAATCCCATCGCAGCCCCGTGGGCCAGCCCGGCGCTGACGCCGGCCAGGGCCTTTGGCAGGCCTGCGTAGAGCAGCTCGCCCAAGACCTGCCAGAGCAACAATTCAACACCTGGATCAAGCCCCTGATAGCGCAGGTAGCCGAAGATTTTTCCAAGGTCACGCTGCTGGTTGGCAACCGTTTCAAGCTCGACTGGATTCGTGCCCAATACGCGGGCCGCATTGCCGCCCTGCTGGAGTCGATTTACGGGCAATCCGTTACGCTGGAGTTAGCGCTTGCTCAGCGTGAATCCGTTGCGCGCACTTACATCCGGCCCGCAACCACCCAACCCACCGCCCCTTCTGACGCACAGAACCACAGCAGCGACGAAGCCCCTGCCGGCGCCTTTCGCACCCGGCTCAATCCGGCGCTGACGTTCGAGACCCTGGTGGAGGGCACGGCCAACCGCATGGCGCGCTCGGCGGCCATGCACGTGGCGGGCATGCCCGGGCACCTGTACAACCCGCTTTTCATCTATGGCGGTGTGGGCTTGGGCAAAACCCACCTGGTGCATGCCGTGGGCAACAAGCTGCTGGCCGACCGCCCAGATTCCAAAGTTCTCTACATCCACGCCGAGCAGTTTGTGTCGGATGTGGTTAAGGCCTACCAGCGCCGCACTTTTGACGAGTTCAAGGAGCGCTACCACTCGCTCGATCTGCTGTTGATCGACGATGTGCAATTTTTTGCCAACAAGGACCGAACGCAGGAAGAATTCTTCAATGCGTTCGAAGCCCTGCTGGCCAAAAAGAGCCATATCGTAATGACGTCGGACACTTATCCCAAGGGTCTGGCCAACATCCACGAGCGGCTGGTTTCGCGCTTTGATTCGGGCCTTACGGTAGCCATCGAGCCGCCCGAGCTGGAGATGCGCGTGGCCATTTTGATCAACAAGGCGCGCGCTGAAAGCACCGAAATGCCCGAGGAAGTGGCATTTTTCGTGGCCAAGAACGTGCGCTCCAACGTGCGCGAACTCGAAGGCGCGCTGCGCAAGATCCTGGCCTATTCACGCTTCAACCAAAAGGAAATCTCCATCCAGCTGGCCCGCGAGGCGCTGCGCGATCTGCTGTCCATCCAGAACCGGCAGATCAGTGTGGAAAACATCCAGAAGACGGTGGCCGACTATTACAAAATCAAGGTCGCCGACATGTACAGCAAGAAGCGCCCGGCCAGCATTGCCCGCCCGCGCCAGATTGCCATGTACCTGGCCAAGGAGCTGACGCAAAAGAGTCTTCCGGAAATCGGAGAATTGTTTGGCGGGCGCGACCACACCACGGTGCTGCATGCCGTGCGCAAGATTTCTGGCGAGCGTCAGCAACTCACCGAACTGAACCAGCAGCTGCATGTGCTGGAGCAAACACTCAAGGGTTGATGCAGGTGGTGCAAGCCCCCAACGGAAGCGCCCCGGTTAACGGGCAAAATGGCGGTTTATGCGGCAGGGAGGAGGCACAACCTGTGCTGCTGTCCACGCACCGTTCCAAAAACCACAAGAGGTTGACATGATCGTCCTGAAGGCAACACAAGACAAGGTTCTCGCGGTTCTGCAATCGGTCTCCGGCATTGTTGAACGCCGGCACACCCTGCCCATCCTGGCCAATGTGCTGATCCGCAAGACGGGCAATGCCCTGCAGCTGACGACCAGCGACCTCGAAATCCAGATCCGCACCACCGCCGAGCTGGGTGGCGACACCGGTGACTTCACCACCACGGTGGGCGCACGCAAGCTCATCGACATCCTGCGCACCATGCCCGGCGACCAGACGGTGAGCCTGGAATCGGCCCAGTCCAAGCTCATCTTGAAGGGCGGCAAAAGCCGCTTCACGCTGCAGACGCTGCCGGCTGAAGATTTTCCGCTGGTGCAGGAGTCGGCGGCTTTTGGCCCCGTGTTCAGCGTGCCGCAAAAGACGCTCAAAGACCTGCTGGGCCAGGTGTCGTTTGCCATGGCGGTGCAGGACATCCGCTATTACCTCAACGGCATCTTGTTTGTCGCCGAAGGCAAGCAACTGAGCCTGGTGGCCACCGACGGCCACCGCTTGGCCTTTGCCAGCGCCACACTGGATGTGGAAGTGCCCAAGCAAGAGGTGATTTTGCCGCGCAAGACGGTGATCGAGCTGCAGCGCCTGCTGTCTGATGCGGGTGGCGACAACCAGCCCCACATCGAAATGCAGTTTGCCAACAACCAGGCCAAGTTCACGTTTGGTGGCATGGAGTTTGTCACCAAGCTGGTCGAGGGCAAGTTCCCCGACTACAACCGCGTGATCCCGCGCAACCACACCAACAGCGTGACCCTGGGCCGCGCGCCGCTGCTGGCCAGCCTGCAGCGCACCGCCATCATGACCAGCGACAAGTTCAAGGGCGTGCGCCTGAACCTGGAGCCCGGCACCCTGCGCGTGGCCAGCAACAACGCCGAGCAGGAGGAGGCCGTGGACGAGCTCGACATCGACTACGGCGGTGACACTATCGAGATCGGTTTCAACGTCACCTATCTCATCGACGCCCTGGCCAACATGAGCCAGGACATGGTGAAGGTTGAGCTGTCGGACGGCAACAGCTCGGCATTGCTGACCATTCCCGACAACAGCACCTTCAAGTACGTCGTCATGCCCATGCGCATCTGACGCAGCACAGCCACCAGAACACTATTGTTTTGATAGCTGTTAGCGATTACCCCATAAGCGCTAGAGCCACTTTTTATCATTGAACATATTGGAAACCGCCGGTTTCCACGGATCCCAAGGCCCACCATGACCGCAGACAACACGCAACCCGAGCCCATCGAGAACGGCTCCACCGGTAATGGTGAGCCCGTTGTGCCAAAAATCGACACCAACCAGGCTGGCGCCAGCGAAAGCTACGGCGAAGGCGCCATCACCATCCTGGAAGGCCTGGAGGCCGTGCGCAAGCGCCCCGGCATGTACATCGGCGACACGAGCGACGGCACCGGCCTGCACCACCTGGTGTTTGAGGTGGTGGACAACTCCATCGACGAAGCGCTGGCCGGCCACTGCGACGACATCGTGGTCACCATCCACTCGGACAACTCCATCAGCGTCACCGACAACGGCCGCGGCATTCCCACCGGCGTGAAGATGGACGACAAGCACGAACCCAAGCGCTCGGCGGCCGAGATTGCGCTGACCGAACTGCACGCCGGCGGCAAGTTCAATCAGAACAGCTACAAGGTCTCGGGCGGCCTGCACGGCGTGGGCGTGAGCTGCGTGAACGCGCTCTCCAAAAAGCTGCGCCTCACGGTGCGCCGCGAAGGCAAGATGCATGTGCTGGACTTCAGCCAAGGCTTTGTGCAAAACCGCATCATCGAAACGGTGGATGGCGTCGAAGTCTCCCCCATGAAGGTGATCGGCGACACCGAAAAGCGCGGCACCGAAGTGCACTTTTTGCCCGACACCGAAATCTTCAAGGAAAACAGCGATTTCCACTACGAGATCCTGGCCAAGCGCCTGCGCGAGCTGAGCTTTCTGAACAACGGCGTGCGCATTCGCCTGAAAGACGAGCGCAGCGGCAAGGAAGACGACTTCTCGGGCGCCGGCGGCGTGCGCGGCTTTGTCGAGTTCATCAACAAGGGCAAGACCGTTCTGCACCCCACCTCGTTTTATGCGGCGGGCGAGCGCCCGGCAGAAACCTACGGCGGCATCCCCGGAACGCACATCGGCGTGGAAGTGTCCATGCAGTGGAACAGCGGCTACACCGAGCAGGTGCTGTGCTTCACCAACAACATCCCCCAGCGTGACGGCGGCACCCACCTCACCGGCCTGCGCGCCGCGATGACCCGCGTCATCAACAAATACATCGAAGAAAACGACTTTGCCAAAAAAGCCAAGGTCGAGGTCACCGGCGATGACATGCGCGAAGGCCTGTGCTGCGTGCTCAGCGTGAAAGTGCCCGAGCCCAAGTTCAGCAGCCAGACCAAGGACAAGCTGGTATCGAGCGAAGTGCGCGCGCCGGTGGAAGACATCGTGGGCAAGCTGCTCACCGACTACCTGCAAGAGCGCCCCGGCGACGCCAAGATCATCTGCGGCAAGATTGTGGAAGCCGCCCGCGCCCGGGAAGCCGCCCGCAAGGCCCGCGAAATGACCCGCCGCAAGGGCGTGCTCGACGGCATGGGCCTGCCCGGCAAGCTGGCCGACTGCCAGGAGAAAGACCCAGCGATGTGCGAGATCTACATCGTCGAGGGCGACTCCGCCGGAGGCTCTGCCAAGCAGGGCCGCGACCGCAAGTTCCAGGCCATCCTGCCGCTGCGCGGCAAGATCCTGAACGTGGAAAAAGCCCGCTACGAAAAACTGCTGACCAGCAACGAAATCCTCACGCTCATCACCGCTTTAGGCACCGGCATCGGCAAGGCCGGCGGCAGCACCGGCAACGACGATTTTGACGTCGCCAAACTGCGCTACCACCGCATCATCATCATGACCGACGCCGACGTGGACGGCGCGCACATCCGCACCCTGCTGCTCACCTTCTTCTACCGCCAGATGCCCGAGCTGGTGGAGCGCGGCCACATCTACATTGCCCAGCCGCCGCTTTACAAGGTGAAGGCCGGCAAGGAAGAGCTGTACCTCAAAGACGCGCCCGCACTCGACGGCTTTTTGCTGCGCATTGCGCTGAACCACGCCAGCGTGACCACCGGCGGCGCCAACCCGCAAACCCTGACCGGCGACACCCTGGCCGAACTGGCGCGCAAGCACCAGATCGCTGAAAGCGTCATCGCCCGCCTGGGCAACTTCATGGACGCCGAAGCCCTGCGCGCGATTGCCGACGGCGTGAGCTTGAAGCTCGACACCCTGGCCGACGCCGAAGCCAGCGCAGTAGCCCTGCAAGCCAAGCTGCGTGAGCTCAACACCACCGGCGCCCCCGCCGAAGTGGCCGGTGAATTTGACGCCCGCACCGACAAGCCCCTGCTGCGCATCAGCCGCCGCCACCACGGCAACATCAAGAGCAGCGTCATCACGCAAGACTTTGTGCACGGCGCCGACTATGCCGCCCTGGCCGAAGCCGCCGAAACCTTCCGAGGCCTGCTGGGCGAGGGCGCCAAGGTGATGCGCGGCGAAGGCGAAAAGCAAAAAGAAGAAAAAGTGGGCGACTTCCGCCAGGCCATGAAGTGGCTCATCTCGGAGGCCGAACGCTCCACCAGCCGCCAGCGCTACAAAGGCCTGGGCGAAATGAACCCCGCCCAGCTGTGGGAAACCACCATGGACCCCACCGTGCGCCGCCTGCTGCGCGTGCAGATCGACGACGCCATCGAAGCGGATCGCGTGTTCACGATGCTGATGGGCGATGAGGTGGAGCCACGCCGGGACTTCATCGAAACCAACGCTTTGCGCGCTGGGAATATCGACGTTTGACAAGGTGATTTGCCATGAAAATCGAAAATGGCGTTTTCGATTTTCATGGTGTTTGGTAGCATGGCGCTCATGTTGATCGAACGCCGCCATCTCATTGACCAGCTCGCGCGGCTGCTCGCATCCTTTCGTGCAGTGGAACTGGTAGGACCCCGGCAAGTGGGCAAAACCACGCTGGCGCGCCACTTCATCGACGTCACCAGCCCTCATTACTTCGATCTTGAAGACCCCGTCTCGCGCCAACGGCTGACGGACCCCATGACCACGCTGGCAGGTCTGCAAGGCCTGGTGGTGATTGACGAGGTCCAGCACCTGCCCGCATTGCCGGAGACGCTGCGTGTGCTGATGGACCGGCCCGGGCAGATGCACCAAAACGGCCAATACCTTTTGCTGGGAAGCGCCTCGCCCCGCGTAATGCACAAGAGCGAATCGCTGCTGGGCCGCGCGGTGACGCTGGAAGTGAGCGGCTTTGATATTGGCGAAACGGGCACGGATGCCCACACGGTGCAACAACTCTGGCTGCGCGGTGGGTTCCCTGCCGCCTACCTGGCACCTGACGATGCAGTGAGCACCCAGTGGCGCACCGCTGCCATTCAGCGCCATGTCAGCAGCGACCTGCCGCTGCTTGGCATGAACGCACCCGCACCACTGATGACGCGCTTTTGGCAGATGCTGGCCCACTACCACGGACAGACGTGGAACGCCGCCGAGCCGGCGCGGTCATTGGGCATCACCGAACCCACCGTGCGACGGTATCTGGACTATCTCACGCAGACCTTCATGGTTCGCCAGTTGCAGCCGTGGCATGCGAACCTGGCCAAACGGCAGGTCAAGGCACCCAAGATCTATTTCCGCGACACCGGCTTGCTGCATGCGCTGCTGGGCATCCGAAGCCTGCCGCAACTGCTGGTGCACCCGCTCAGCGGCGCCAGTTGGGAAGGGTTTGCGCTGGAGCAGGTTCTGCGCATCGCACAGCCCGACGAAGCCTATTTCTGGGCAACCCACCAAGGCGCAGAGCTGGACCTGCTGCTGTTCAAAGACGGGCGGCGCGTGGGCGTGGAGTTCAAGCGCAGCGACGCGCCCAAGCTCACGCCCAGCATGCGCATCGCCATGGAAGACCTGCAACTGGATGCACTGTATGTGGTCTATCCAGGGCAGCACCGGTATGCACTGGCACAGCAGGTGGAAGCAGTGCCGTTGACGGCCCTGTTACCGTAAGAGCGGCTGCCCCGCACTCACCCTCGCCATGGCCACCCTCAACCAGCAGCGCACCCACAAATACATCGCCGCCCGCCAGCAGCACCCGGCCTGGGTGTTGCTGGCTTCTCGGCGGGCACCGCTGGTGTTGAGCTGTCTGGATGCGTTGTTCGAGCACCAGCGCGATGGCGTGCCGTTCGATGCGGCCGTGCAGGCGCTGGCCGACATGCTGGCCGTGCATGCCAACGAGGTGGACTTTGAGATCGACAGCGACGACACCCTGAGCCAGGCCCGGCGCGAGGTGCGCGAGTGGATACGGCGCGGGCTGGTGGTAGAGCGTGAGGGGCGGGTGTTTGAGACCGATGCGCTCAAGACCGCGCTGCGCTTCATTGCGCAGCTCGATGGGCGGATGATGACCTCCACCGCGTCGCGCCTGGCGGTGGTGCAGCGCGAGATCGACAACCTGGCCGCCGCACTCAACCCCGACCCGCAAAGCCGCACCGAGCATTTGCAGCGCCGCATTGCCGACCTGCAGCAACAGCTCGATGATGTGCAGGCGGGCCGCATCGCAGAGCTCACGCCCGAGCAGGCCGTGGAAGGCATTCGCGAGGTGTATGCGCTGTCGGTCAGCCTGCGGGCGGACTTTCGGCGGGTGGAGGATTCGTGGCGCGAGGCCGACCGGGCGCTGCGCGAGGCCATCATCAGCGCCCGCCACCACCGGGGCGCGGTGATGGACCAGTTGCTTGATGGCCACGCCAACTTGCTCAACACGCAAGAGGGCCGCGTGTTCGACAGCTTTCACCAGCAACTGTCCCAGCAAACCGAGCTGACCGAGATGCGCCAACGCATTCGCCAAATTCTGGCGCACCCGGCTGCGGGCAAGGCGCTGGATGGCCTGCAACACAGCACGCTGCGCCTGTTGGTGCAGCAGCTCATCAAAGAAGCCAAGGTGGTGCAGGCCGTGCGGGCGCGCAGCGAGCGCGAGGTGAGCCAGTTCATGAAGACCGGCCAGGCCGCCGAGAACCAGCGCGTGGGCCAGTTGCTCAACGATGTGCTGGAGCAGGCCCTGCGCATCGACTGGCAGCGCCAGGCCGTGCGCCGCCAGAGCGCGCCACTGCCGCCGCTGGGCGTGGCCCTGGGCAGCGTGCCGTTGGTCGAACGGCTGCGCACCAAGTCGCTGGACGGCGGCGCGCAGGCCGCGCTGCTGCTCACCACCCAATACACCGACCTGGGCCAGATGGACGGCGAGTTTTGGCAGGCCTTTGAGGGGCTGGACCGCGATGCGCTGGTGCAGCGCACTTTGCAAACGCTGGCAGACCGAGGCCAGCCCATGACCTTGGCCGAGCTGGCCGCTGCGCTGCCACCGGGCGAGCACGACCTGGAAACCTTTGCGCTGTGGCTGGCCATGGCCCGCGAAGCGGGGGTGGCGCTGCAGCTGGGCGAAGAGCACATCGACACCCAGGATGGCGACGCGCACTGGCGCTTTACGGTGCCGCAGGTGGCGCTGGATGGCGCGCAACTGGCGCACAGGCAATGGGAGCTGTGATGGCGCAAGGACAAGCACAAGAGCCGGATATTTTTGACCGCATGGCCGCCCAGGCCGCAGGTGTTGAGCCGCCGCAGTCACTATCAAAAGAGGAGCTGCCCGCGCTGGCTGAAAGCGCCTTTTCGGCACAAAACGCTTCAAAAACCCCGCCCAACGTGCGCCAGGCGCTACAGTTTTTGCTGGCACACGGCTGGATCGAATCGGCCACCAAGCCCAAGCTGTTCCAGCTGATTGCGGCGCACACCACGCTGCTCGATGCGCTGCTGGAGCCGCTGGACTTGCGCGTGCTGGTAGACGACGTGCGCGGCCTGGCCTTTTTGGCCGTGGTGCCCGGCTACGCAGGCGACGACACCGACGAGAGCGAGCAGGACGACTGGACACACCCGCTGATGAAGCGCCAGCGGCTGACGCTGGAGCAATCGCTGCTGCTGGCCCTGTTGCGGCGCGAGTTTTTGCAGCGCGAGCAAGAAAGCGGCACGGGCGCGGTGGTGCGCGTGACGGTGGACAGCCTGTTGCCGCAGCTCGAAACCTACCTGGGTAGCACGGGCAGCGACATGCAAGAGCGCAAGCGCCTGCTCCAGTTGCTGGAGAACCTGCGCACACACGGCATGGTGACCGAGGTGGATGCGCAAGACTGCATCACCATCCGCCCCATGATCGTGCACCTGCTCAACCCCGAGAACCTGCAAACGCTGCTGCTGCGCCTGCGCGAGGTGGCTGAAAAAGGCGGTGCACAAGGCAGTACAGCCAGGCCAGAGGGCACACCATGAGCGCCGACGCCTCCTTCATTCTGCAAGAGCTGCACCTGTACCACTGGGGGGCGTTTGCGGGCCGCCACCAGGTGGCCATCGACCCTGGCAACAGCGCCATCATCGGCCCTACGGGCAGCGGCAAGACCACGCTGGTCGATGCGCTGATGACGCTGCTGTGCGCCAGCCCGCGCTACAACCTGGCATCGACCGGTGGGCACGAGAGCGACCGTGACCTGGTGAGCTATGTGCGCGGTGCCAGCGGCCAGGGCAACGACAGCGGCGACCACATTGCACGCGCCGGGCGCTGCACCACGGGCGTGGCCGCCAAGCTGGTGCGCCAGGGTGCGGCGGGCCAAGAGACGGTCTGGCTGGGCGCGCTGCTGTGGTTTGACGGCAGCAGCCAGTCGGCCGCCGACATGCAAAAGCGCTGGTTCTTTGCGCAAGGCGCGCAGCACAGCCTGGACCTGTGGCTGGAAGAGCAGCACAGCGGCGGTGCCAAGGCCCTGACGCGGCTGGCCAAAGACAGCGACGGCCTGCAGATGTTCAGCAGCAAGGCCCCATACCTGGCCAAGCTGCACAGCTTTTTTGAAGTGGGCCCCAACGCCTTCACGCTGCTCAACCGGGCGGCGGGCCTCAAGCAGCTCAACAGCATCGACGAAATTTTTCGCGAGCTGGTGCTGGACGACCACTCGGCCTTTGACGATGCGCAGAAGGTGGTCGATGGCTTTGCCGAGCTGGCCTCCATCCACGCCGACCTGGAACTGGCCAATGCGCAGTATGTGTCGCTGCTGCCGCTGCGCGATCTGGCCACGCGCGAGCAGCAGCAGGCCCAGCACCTGGCGCACCTGCAGGCGCTGCAGCAGCAGCTACCGCACTGGTTTGCAGCGCAGGGCGTGCAATGGTGGGGCCAGCGCGTGGCACAGTTGCAGGCACAGATGGCGCAGCGCGATGCACTGTTGCAAGCCGCGCAGCAGCATGTGGATACCGCACGCAAGCACGAGCAGGACTTGCATGGCCTCTACCTGCAAGCCGGTGGCGCCAACATCGATGTGCTGCGCGAGAACATGGACCACGCCCGCCAAGCGCTGGCCCGCATCGAAGGCCATCTGGCCCAGTACCAAGCGCTGGTGCGCAACCTCGGGCTGGGTGACAACGCCAGTGCCAACGACCTCGCCCACCACCAGGCCCAAGCCCAGGCGGCGATGGCGCACATCGACGCACGCCAGGCCGAGCTGCAGGCCAGCGCCGAACACGCCATCGCCCAGGCCCACAACGCCCACACCCGCCTGCGCGAGACCCAGGCCGAATACGAGGCCGTGCGCCAGCGCCCTGGCTCCAACTTGCCGATGGAGTTCCAGCGCTTTCGCGCCGAGCTGGCCGAGCACCTGGGCTTGCCCGAAACCGACCTGCCCTTTGCTGCCGAGCTGGTGGAAGTGCGCCAGGCCGAACAAGCGTGGCGCGGCGCCATCGAGCGCGCACTGGGCAGCCACCGCCTGCGCATTTTGGTGCCGCAGGCGGCAATGCACACCGCGCTGCAATGGGTGAACCAGCGGCACAACCGCTTGCATGTGCGCCTGCTGGAAGTGCGCGATGCCACGCCCGCAGCGTTCATGCCCGACGGCTTTGCGCGCAAGCTCAACCTCAAGCCCGCTACCCCCGCCGCGCACCTGAACACGCTGCGCCACCTGCTGCACGGCCTGGACCGCCACTGCGTGCCCGATGTGCAAACGCTGGAGCGCACACCCCACGCCATGACGGCGCAGGGCCTGATGTCCAGCCAATCGGGCCACTTCGACAAGCAGGACCAAAAGCGGCTGGACCAGGACTGGATGACGGGGTTTGACAACCGCGACCGGCTCGCGCATTTGCTACAACAAAGAGAGCAGCTTGCGCTGGAATATCAAGCGCTAGAGGCCCAAAAGACCCAAACCCTGAACGCCCAGCGCCAGGCGCACGAACAACGCCAACTGTGGGCCGCCCTGCAAGCGCTGCAGCACGACGACCTGGACACGGCGGCGGCCGAGGCACAGTGGCAGCACAAAGCGCAGCAACTGCAGGCGCTGCTGCACCCCGGCTCAGACACCGCGCAGGCCAAACACCGCTGGGACGCAGCGCAAGCGCACACCCGCGCGGCAGAGGAGCAACTGCGCGAACTGCAAACAGCCCAAACGCAAGACGACACCTTGCGGGCCGCCGCGCAAAAGAAGCACAGCGCCTACCAGGCACGCAGCGCTGGCGGGGCCGTGGTGGCGGCGGACTTGGCCGCAGACTTTGCGGCGAATCTGGCCCGCGCCGGGCACCGCCTGCCCGCGCTGGATGGCGACAACCTCGAAACCCAGGAGCGCGACGCCAGCGCCACCGTGCAAGCCAAAGCCGCCGAGGCCAGCAAAAAGCTGAACACCCTGCACACCGACATCGTGCGCCAAATGGGCAAAGCCAAGCACGAAGACCGGGGCGCACTGGCCGACCATGGGCCAGAGGTGGAGGCGCTGCCCCACTACCTGCAGCGCCTGCAAGCGCTGGAAGAAGAAGCCCTGCCGCACAAGCGCCAGCGGTTTCAGGAATACCTCAACAACACCTCGCAGCAGGGCGTGGACACCCTGCTCAACGGCATCGCCGCGCAGGTGACCGACATTGAAGAGCGCATGGCCCAGCTCAACGAAACGCTGCAGCGCGTGGACTTCCAGCCCGGCCGGTATTTGCAGCTAGAGCCCCGCGCCGTCGTCCACCAAAGCCTGCAAGAGCTCAACCGTGCCCAGGCCCAGCTGCGCACCGAAAGCCTGCGCGACGATGGCGGCCAAAGCCACTACCGGGCGCTGCGCGCCATCGTGGAGATGCTGCAAACCCACGCCAGCAACCGCCGCAGCAAGGCCGCGCAAGCGCTGCTGGACGCCCGCTACCGCCTGCAATTTGCCGTGCTGGTGCTCGACCGGGCCAGCGGCCAGATGCTGGAGCGGCGCACCGGATCGCAAGGCGGCAGCGGGGGCGAGAAAGAAATCATCGCCAGCTACGTGCTCACCGCCTCGCTGAGCTACGCGCTGTGCCCCAGCGGCGCCAGCCGCCCGGTGTTTGGCACCATCGTGCTGGACGAAGCGTTTTCCAAAAGCTCGCAGGCCGTGGCAGCGCGCATCATCCAGGCGCTGCGCGAGTTTGGCCTGCACGCGCTGTTCGTCACCCCCAACAAAGAAGTGCGCCTGCTGCGCAACCACACGCGCAGCGCCGTGGTGGTGCACCGGCGCGGCGCACAGGCCACGCTGGCGTCGCTGCGCTGGGAAGAAATCGACGCATTCCGCCGCAGCGCTCCAAGCACTCCAAGCGCCCCCACCGGCATAGAGGCATGAAGTCGCCCCAGGAACTGGCTGCTCGGCTGGCCCAACACTGGAACAGCGCCGATTGGCGCGAACGCCAGCTTCTGGGCGCCGCCGCCGCGTGGCCGCTGACCCTGGCCATCGGCCAGCCCGACACGGCCGTGTTTCTGAACGACGCCGCCGCGCTGCGCTGCCATTTGCAGCAGTGGCGCGCCGTAGAACAGCACGGCCTGGGCAGCGTGCAGTGGCAAGAGCGTCGCTACCGTGGCAGCAGCGACGCCATCGCCGTGCCCACGCACTGGCAGTTGGCCAAGCCCTCGCAGTGCATCGCCGCCATCAGCCACTTCAAGGTGCCGGGCCATGCGCAGGTCAAAAGCGACTACGCCCGGCTCAGCACCCTCATCGCCGGGGTAGAGCGCCCCGGCTTTCAGCGCCTGCTGGTGCGCCGCCTGGTGCAGTGGCGCGAAACGCCCACCGAAGCCGTCATTGCCGCCGCGCACACAGCGCTGCAGCTGGAGCCCGGCTGCGCCCAAGGCAAACCCCTGCGCGCACTGGCCGTGCAGGGCAACGACACCAAGTTCTTTGAACGCCACGCCAGCCTGCTCACCGCCTTGCTGGACGAACGCTTTGACGGCGAAGCCAGCCGCCAGGGGCTGGTGGGTTTTTTGGGCGCGCAGCCCGAAGACGACCACTGGCTGCTCATCGCCCCGCTGGCCCCCGACCTGCTGCCCTTTGCCCAGATGCGCGTGCGCGCCAGCGAGCTGCTCACCACGCCACTGCCCGGCAGCCGCATCCTGCTGGTAGAAAACGAGCGCTGCCTGCACCAACTGCCACAGCCCGTGGCACGCACCATCGCCGTGCTGGGCGCAGGCCTCAACCTGGGCTGGCTGGCCGCGCCCTGGCTACAAGGGCGCCGCGTGGCTTACTGGGGCGACCTCGACACCTGGGGCCTGCACATGCTGGCCACGGCCCGCCACCACCTGCCGTACCTGCAGGCGCTGCTGATGGACGCAGCCACCTTCAGCGCCCACCAGCACCTGGCAGTGGCCGAACCAGTGCATGCCCCCGACAGCGCTTGCGGCACGTTGGCACCCGACGAGGCCACGCTGTGCGTCCACCTGCGCACGCAGCAAAAGGGGCGGCTGGAGCAAGAGTTTGTCCCCACCAACGCCGTACACCGCGCCGTGCGCGCCTGGGTGGATGGAGATTAGGCACAATCCCACCCCCATGCGCTCCCCCATCTCCATCGTTGACGTCGACCGCCTCGACACCTGGTCCCGCTACCGCGCTGGCTTGTGCGACACCTGCGCGGCCAACTGCTGCACCATGCCGCTGGAGGTGCAGTTGCCGGACCTGGTGCGGCTGGGGTTGGTGGATGCGTTTGAGGCCGAGCATGAGGAGCCGCGGCAGATTGCCAAGCGGCTGCAAAAGGCGCGGCTGATTGACCACTTCAACCACAAGAACGCGATCTTTACGATGGCGCGGCGGGCGAGTGGGGACTGCAATTTTCTGCACCCCACCACGCGGCTGTGCACGGTGTATGAACAGCGGCCCGACACCTGCCGCCTGCACCCGCAAAAAAAGAGCCCCAAGCCGGGGTTTTGTGCCTACGGGCGACGCGTGGCCTGATTGACTGACTGACCGATTGTGGGGGCGCAGCAGCGGCAAGGTTGCATGGCGCGGTGCCGTCCAACCGCAGCGCGGGCCCTCGCAGCGCATGCGCCTTCAATGGTCAAAATGGCCTCTAGCGCTTTCTGCATAAGCGCTATCAGCTATTAATTTAATAGCATTTATGGGCGTGCTGGCTTGTGGCCCACGCGGTGGGCGCGCAGGTCCTGGTCGGTGTCCTGCAGCCCGCGCTCTACATCGCGGTAGGCCTGCTGCATCTGCGCGTCTGGCTCGCCATGGGTCATGTCCACCGATTCATCGCGCTCGTGGGGCAGCTTGGGGGTTTCTGTGTCTTTGGCGGGCGCGGGGTCTGTCTGCAACGGCCCCTGGGTGGCGGGCCCCGGCATCTGGCGCTTGGTGGTGTCTATCGACGGCTCGGGCCCAGTGGGGGCCGGGATGGGGTGGTCGCGGGTGGCGGTGTGGGGCATGGGGGTCTCCTTGCGGTGGATGACAGAATTGCCAACCTGGCCATCGTAGAAACGCCCGCAATGCAGGCGTGTAGG
Organism: Acidovorax defluvii; assembly: GCA_003268905.1. Lineage (GTDB taxonomy): Bacteria > Pseudomonadota > Gammaproteobacteria > Burkholderiales > Burkholderiaceae_C > Acidovorax > Acidovorax defluvii. The sequence goes on along the minus strand of QLTU01000004.1, from coordinate 59,278 downwards.
CCCACATGCCACGCGGGCGCCGGCCGAAGGAGACGCTGGGCACGGCCTGTCGCTTGACCCGTGCCACACTCTTGCCCTTACTACAGGTGGTTATGTCTTCTACAGAGTGGGCCCAGGCGGCCCTGCAGTCGTTTGATGCGGTGGTGCAGGCCACCGAGGGGTTTCGCAGCCGCGCCGGGCAGCGGCTAATGGCCGAGCAGGTGGCGCGCACCTTCAGCACGGCCACGCTGGGCAAGGTGGATGAAGAGGGCGGCGAGGCCGCGCCCACGCGCGCCATTGCCGTGATCCAGGCGGGCACGGGGGTGGGCAAGTCGCTGGCGTATTGCGCGCCCGCCATTGCGCTGGCGCTGGCACGGGGCACGCGGGTGCTGATCTCGACCGCCACGGTGGCGCTGCAGGAGCAGCTGGTCAACAAAGACCTGCCGGCGCTGGCCGCGCGCATGCCCCAGCCGTTCAAGTTTGCGCTGGCCAAGGGGCGTGGGCGCTATGTGTGCAAGCTCAAGCTTGACCGGCTGGCCGGCACGGGCGAGGCGCACGGCGAGGACGATGACGACCTGTTTCCCGAAGAGGCCGCCAACGCCCGCCGCAAACGATCTCACCAGGAGACGGAGGCGCGCATGCAGTTTTATTCGACCATGGCTCAAACCCTGGCCAAGGGCGCCTGGGACGGCGACCGCGACAGCCTGGACACCCCGCCCGAGCCCGAGGTGTGGAGCCCCGTGGCTGCCGAGGGTGCATCGTGCACGGGCAAGCACTGCCCGGCCTTCAGCCAGTGCACCTATTACGACAAGCGCAAGGAGCTGGTGGGCGCGCAGGTCATCGTGGCCAACCACGATTTGCTGCTGTCGTCGCTGGGCGCGCGTGTGCTGCCCGAGCTGGACAATTGCCTCCTGGTGCTGGACGAAGCACACCACTTGCCCGCCACGGCGCTTGCCCAGTTTGCGTGCAGCATGGATTTGTCGCGCATCACCTGGATCGAGCGGCTCTCCAGCCGGGGCCTGCGCATTGGCGCGCTGCTGGAGGTGGAAGAGATTGCCGACATCCCGCGCCATGCGGCCCAGCTGCGGCAAACGCTGCAGGACCTGGCGCGCATCGTGATGGACGTGTATGGCGACCACCTCAAAAGCCAGAAGGACACCTGGGGCCCGGCGCGCGTGCGCGTGCCCCGCGGCGAACTGCCCGAGCCCCTGATTGCCCCGCTGGGCCTGCTGGCCGCCAGTGCCGATGGTTTTCTGGAAGCCCTGCGCGCCATCAGCAAAGCCCTGCGCGCCGAGATGCGCGACAAGCCCGACGAGGCCAAGCGGCTGTCCACGCTGTACGCACAAATCGGCATGCTGGCCCCGCGCCTGGAAGAGCTGCACGCCACCGCCCAGCTGCTGCTGCAGGATGCGCCCGAGGGCGCCGACCGCAGCTTTGTGCCCGCAGCCAAGTGGTTCACGCTGGAGGTGGATGGCGACTTCATCGTGGTGAAGGCCCACGCCAGCCCCATCCTGCCCGGCACCACGCTGCGCAACAACCTGTGGAGCGCGGTGCGCGGCGCGGTGCTGACATCGGCCACGCTCACCAGTTGCGGCAACTTCGATTTCTTCTTGCGCGAAGCCGGCCTGCATGGCGACGAAGCCGCCACCACGCTGGAGGTGGCCAGCCCCTTCAACTACGCCGCGCAGGGCACGCTGATTGCCGCCGAGACGCGCGCCGACCCCAAGAACGCCGCGCAGTTCACCACCGAGATGGTCGATGCGCTGCTGCACGACATTGCCCGCGTGGAATACGGCGCGCTGGTGCTTTTCACCTCGCGCGAGCAGATGCGCCAGGCGGTGGACGCGCTGCCCACCGCCATGCGCAGCGTGGTACTGGTGCAGAACGCGCTGCCGCGCACGCAGCTGCTCAAGCGGCACCGCGAGCGGGTGGAGGGCGGTGAGCCCTCGGTCATCTTTGGCATGCAGTCGTTTGGCGAAGGGCTGGATTTGCCCGGGCGGCTGTGCGAATCGGTGTTCATTACCAAGCTACCCTTTGCACCGCCCGACGACCCGGTGGGCGAGGCGCGTGCCGAATGGCTGCGCGCTGTGGGGCGCGACCCCTTCAGCGAGCTGGTGGTGCCCGCCACCGCCATACGCCTGGCGCAATGGGTGGGCCGCGCCATCCGCACCGAAGAGGACATGGCCCATGTGTACTGCTACGACAAGCGCCTGACGCGCACCAGCTATGGCCAGCGGCTGCTCAAAGGGCTGCCGGCGTTTGCGCTGGAGCTGCGCGCACCCCTGTGATGGCACGACACTTCACACACCACATTTCCAAGCACATCAAAAGCGAACAGAGAGAGGACCCACCATGCCCCACACCATTCCCGCCTGCCCCCAATGCGGCCAGGAAAACACCTACCCCGATGGCAGCAACTACGTGTGCCCCGACTGCGCATTGGAATGGCCGCAGGTGGCCGACACCACCGACGCAGACGCCGCCGATGCAGGCGACGGCGTGGTGCGTGACGCCAATGGCAACCCCCTGGCCGACGGCGACGCGGTGATTCTGGTGAAAGACCTCAAGGTCAAGGGCTCGTCCTCCACCCTGAAAAAGGGCACCAAGATCAAGAGCATCCGCCTGGTCGATGGCGCCGACGGCCACAACGTGGACTGCAAGACCGACCTGGGCAGCATGCTGCTCAAGTCGGAGTTCTTGAAGAAGGCCTGATGCTTTGTTTTTGATAGCTGCTAGCGCATGTTGCATAAGCGCTACAGGCCAAAAACACTTGATATCAGCGCCGACTACCCGTCCACCGTACCTGCGCTGCAGCATGTCCCACCCCATCGCCGTCATCGACTTTGAAACCACCGGCATCTCGCCCGGCCAGGGTGCGCGCGCCACCGAGGTGGCCATCGTGCTGCTGGAGGGCGGGGTGGTGGTGGACCGGTTCCAGAGCCTGATGAAAACCGGCGCGTGGATTCCACCTTTCATCACCCAGCTCACCGGCATCACCAACGCCATGGTGAATGCGGCACCCGACGCAGCGGGCGTGATGCAGGAGTCCGCGCGCTTTGTGGGCAACGCGCCCATGGTGGCGCACAACGCGTCGTTTGACAGCAAGTTCTGGCAGGCCGAGCTGGCCCTGGCCGGGCTGCCCGCGCCCCAGCCGTTTGCCTGCACGGTGCTGCTGTCGCGCCGGCTGTACCCGCAGGCGCCCAGCCACAAGCTCGGTGTGCTGGTCGATTACCACGGCCTGCCACGCACTGGCCAGGCCCACCGGGCACTGGCAGACGCCGAAATGGCGGCGGCTTTGCTGGCGCGCATGCAGCACGACCTGCGCACGCAGTGGCGCGTGGCCCAGCCCGACCATTCCCTGTTGATGGCGCTGCAGCGCTGCGCCCGGCCCGCGGTGGGCAAGCTGCTGGCGCAACATACGGCCAGCGAATGAGCCCCCATGCCCCGGCGCTGGGCTCATTTACTATTATTTTTATAGCTGTTAGCGCTTATCCGTTAAGGGCTACAGGTCTTTTTTGCTCCTAAATCGGGTTTTCCACCGCCCTTGCCCATAATCGCGCCATCTTTCCCCACAAAAGGACTTTCATGTCGTATCTGGTTCTTGGTTTGGTGCTGTTTCTGGGCGTGCATTCGGTGCGCATCGTGGCCGATGGCTGGCGCACGCAGATGCGGGCCCGCCTGGGCGAAGGCGCCTGGAAGGGGCTGTACTCGGTGGCTTCGGTGGTGGGCCTGGTGCTGGTGGTCTGGGGCTACGGCCTGGCGCGCCAGCAGCCCGTGGTGCTGTGGAATCCACCCGTGGGCATGCGCCATGCGGCGTCGCTGCTCACGCTGATCGCCTTTGTGCTGCTGGCCGCCGCCTATGTGCCGCGCAACGTGTTCAAGGCCCGGCTGCACCACCCCATGGTGCTGAGCGTGAAGGTGTGGGCGCTGGCGCACCTGATCTCCAACGGCAACCTGGCCGATGTGGTGCTGTTTGGCGCTTTCCTGCTGTGGGCAGTGCTTGACTTTCGCGCTGCGCGCCAGCGCGACCGTGCGCAAAACTCGGTGTACGCGCCCGCCACGGCGGCAGGCACGGGCATTGCCGTGGTGGTGGGAACGGCCGCGTGGGCAGGCTTTGCGTTCTGGGCGCATGTCTGGCTGATCGGCGTGGCGCCGCTGGGACGTTAAGGCAGTAAGACAGTCAGGCGCAGCACCATTTGCTGCGCCAGCAGGGGCTTGCCGCTCCACGCCTGAGCGGAGACGGCCCTACCTGCAGGTGTGCACCAGTCGCCCCGTGCGGTGGAACGCCGGGGCGGTTGCCCGGACCAATGAAATCCCACACAACCCAACACCGGCGCGACGCCCAGGTCCGTGAGGCAGAGCTGCGCCGTGTCGCGGCCAATGATTCCTGAATGGGTCCATTTGCCGGGTTGAACAAACGTCCATTAACAATTCATGTTTTGGTTTTTTCAGCCAATTAGATACAATTTGTAAAGTTATCGTAACAATTCACACAATCTGCCGCCGGCCAACGGTGGCCTGAACCAGCGCCCGCCAGCCACGCCAGCCCGTTCTGCCTCCCATGAAACAAGGTTCCGACGTCCCGCCACAGTGGCCACGACAAACAGCGCTTTGGCTGCTCTGCGTCTGGATGACCCACGCCCATGCGCAACCAAACATGGCCGACTTGCCGCTGGAGCAGCTCATGCAGCTGCAGGTCACCACGGCCAGCCGGTATGCGCAAACGGCCCTCGAAGCGCCCGCCACCGTGAGCGTGGTCACCGCCGACGACATCCGGCTTTTTGGCTACCGCAACCTTTCCGAGGTGCTGGGCAGCATGCGCGGGCTGCATGTGTCGTACGACCGCACTTACCACTACCTGGGCACCCGGGGGTTTGCCACACCGGGCGACTACAACACCCGCGTGCTGCTGCTGGTCAACGGGGTGCGATTCAACGACAACCTCTACGATCAGGCGACCATCGGCACGGATTTTCCGATCGACCTGGATCTGGTGGACCGGGTGGAGTTTGTGCCCGGGCCCGGGTCGGCGGTGTATGGCGCCAATGCGTTCTTTGGCGTCATCAATGTCATCACGCGCAACGGCCGCCAGCTGGCCGGGCCGCAGGTGAGCGCCGAGGCCGGCAGCCACGGCAGCGCCAAGCTGCGGTTTTCGCTGGGAACGGTTGACGCCCACGGGGGCGACTGGCTGATTGCCGTGACACGCGCCACCACGCGCGGGGCAGACCAGTATTACCCCTCTTACGACACGCCATCGACCCACAACGGCGTGGCCCAGGGGCTGGATTTTGATCGCAGCACCCAGCTGTTTGCCCGGATGCACCAGAACGGTTTGACGTTGACGCTGGCGCATGGCGAGCGCAACAAAGGCATGCCCACGGCGGCCTACTCCCAGGTGTTCAACGACCCGCGCTCACGGCTGACCGACACCACCACGCGCCTGGCGGCCGAATACACCACCCAGGTGCGGCCGTCCCTGGCGTTGACCGGCCGGGTCCATGCGGGCCGCTACGAATACGTGGGCGACTATGTCTACGACTACCCGCCCCTCACGGTGAACCGCGATGTGGGAACCGGGCAGTGGTGGGCAACCGAGTGGCAATGGGTCAGCACGGCACTGGCACGCCACAAGCTTTCGTGGGGCGTGGACTACCGGCGTGACACGCGCATCGATCAGCTCAATTTCGATCTGGAGCCACGGACAGACAACCTGGACGCCCGCCGCACCGGCGATGCCCTGGGCATTTTTGTTCAGGACGAGTTTGCGCTTCGCCCCGATCTCACGCTGCACGCCGGTCTGCGCTGGGGGCGGCAGTCGGGCAGCAAGGGCTCTGTGAACCCTCGGCTGGGCCTGGTGTACTGGTGGAACCCCACCACCGCCATCAAGGTGCTGCATGGCACCGCCTACCGCCCCCCCAACGCCTACGAGCGTGACTACCGCGTTGACACCCCCGGTGGCGTGGTGGACACGGTCGCCCTGCGATCCGAGCGTGTGCGCACCACCGAGCTGGCGCTGGAACACGCCCCCACGGGCGCAAGCCGCATGCTGCTGACGGTGTTCCGGTCCAACGTGACCAACCTGATTTCCCTGGGTAACGCCCACCAGCCAGACCGGTACACCTTCACCAACGCAGGCCGGGTGCATATGCAGGGCCTGGAGGCCGCGGTAGATCACCGCCTGGACGGTGGCGCGCGCGTGCGCGCAGTCTATGGCAGGCAAAAGCTGCGCGACACCGTGGCAGACACCGGGCTGACGCACTCTCCCGAGCATTTGCTCAAGCTGCAGTGGTCGGACTCTGTGCGGTCCCCTGCCGGGTTGGGCTGGCAATCGGGCCGCTACGCGGTCGAGGTGATCGGCGTCGGCTCGCGCCGAACCTTGCAACACGCACGCCTGCCAGCCAACATTCGCACCAACCTCACCTATTCCGCACGCATTGCGGATGTGGATGTGTCGGTGGGTGTGTACAACCTGTTCAACCGCCGCAACGCAGACCCCGCCTCGTACGAGATCCGCGAGGACTCCATTGCGCAGGACGGCCGGACCTACCGCGTAAAACTGACCTACGCGTTTTGAGAGCCATGCCGACACCCAAACCGACACCAATAGCCATGCGCCTGCGCAACACGCTCCTGATCGGGCTGTGGGCGCTGTGCTGCGGCACGGGGGCCCGCGCCGATGCATTGGTTGAAGAGCTCGATCTGAAGGCTGCCTATGTCTTTAACTTCATCCAGTTCATCGAATGGCCCGAGAACGAAGCCGTTGCCAGCCGCGACTGGAGCATTTGTGTTTCGCCCTTCAGCCCCCTGAAAAGACCGCTGAGCGCCCTGGAAGGCAAACCCGCACGCAAGGGCCAGCCTGTCCAGGTGAGGCTGCTGGACCTCGGTGCACTGCACAAGTGCCGGGTGGCTGTTTTTCACAATGCCGACGTGGAACCCATGCTGCGCGCGCTGCAATCCATGCCAGCCGGGCACGGCATCCTGACGATTGCCGATGAAATGACCTTTGCCAGCCCCGAGATCATGATCACGCTGAGCCAGCAGGACGGGCACATTGTCTTTGGCATCAGCGCCAGCGCGGCGTCCAAGGCGGGCCTTACCGTAAGTTCCAGGCTGCTGCGGCTGGCCAAGGCAGGCAAATGAATACCCAGGCCAACAACCCGCAGCCGCAACAGGCGCCGGGCCCGTCACAGACCGCGCTGTCTTCGCGGCTGGCTTTCACCAGCCTGCTGGCTGCCGGGCTGGCGCTGCTGACAATGGTGCTGGCCATCACCGGCATCGACTACTGGAGCACCCGCACCACCATGCTGCAAGACAGCCGGGTGGAGGCGGCTATCGTGGCGGACAACATCTCTGCAGCGGTGGTGTTCCGCGACACGCAAACCGCCAAGGAAATGCTCGGCGCCCTGAGGTCGTCCCCCATGGTGATGGGCGCTGGCGTGTACGACTCGGACGGGGTCCTGCTGGCGCACTATGTACGCGAGCGTGATCCGGGCTTTCCGACCACCGTTTTCGAGCTGGGCATGGACGACGCCTCCGAGCGCGCAGGGCTGCGCACCCTGGAGATCGTCCAGCCCATCGTGGCGCCCTCGGCGGTGGGCGGCACGCTTTACATCCGCAAGTCGATGAGCGCGGTCTACCAGAACCTGGCCATCCGCTTTCTCAGTGCCCTGCTGATTGCCGCAGGCGTGATGGGCATGGCCACCGCGATGGTGCTGCGAAGCCGTACCGCAGTGCGCGATGCCGAAAACCGCCTGCAGTCCCTGGCCCACACCGATGCCGTCACGGGCGTCGGCAACCGGCACGCCTTCAACGAGCGGCTTGCTGCTGAAATGCGGCGCGCGGTTCAGCTGCACGGCAGGGTGGCGCTGGTCTATATCGATCTGGACAATTTCAAGACCCACAACGACACCTTCGGCCACGCCGCAGGCGACGGCCTGCTGCGCCAGGTGGCCCGCCGCCTGCAGTCGGTGGTGCGCGGCACCGACGCCATTGCACGCCTGGGTGGCGACGAGTTCGCACTGATCCTGCGGTTCGACATGGACGACGCGGCGCTGCAGAAATACGGCCAACGGATCATCAACGTCTTTCAGGCCCCCTACACCGAAGGGGGACAAGAGGTGAACGTGACCTGCAGCGCGGGCGTGGCCACCTTTCCCGAGGATGCCTCTGACATCGACGGCCTCATCAGCAATGCCGACACCGCCATGTACCGCGCCAAAGAAATGGGCAAGAACCGCTACGTGCGCTTTGAGGCATCCATGAACCAGGCCGCGGCGCGGCGCTACGCCATCGAAATCGCGCTGCGCGCCGAGCTGGAGCATGGCGACGGGCTGTCGATGCACTACCAGCCCCTGATTTCGGCCGCCGATGCGTCTTTGATGGGCGCAGAAGCCTTGCTGCGCTGGACCCATGCCGAGCTGGGCAACGTGTCCCCGATGGAGGCGATTTCGGTGGCAGAAGACTGCGGCCTGATCGTTGCGCTGGGCTACTGGGTGATGCGCACGGCCTGCCGCGATGCCGCCCGGTGGCAGGCGGGCGGGCCGCTCCGGGTGTCGGTCAACATCTCGGCACGGCAGTTGGGCGACCCGCAGTTTCTGGAGCGCGTGATGGACATCCTGCGCGAAGAGGGCCTGCCCGCCCACCTGCTCGAAATCGAACTCACCGAAACCGTGCTGATGGACAACATGGAGGCCGGTGCGCACACCCTGCACCGCCTGAGCCAGCTGGGCATCCACCTGGCCATTGACGATTTCGGCACCGGCTACTCGTCACTGGCGTACCTGCGGCAGTTGCCAATGCAGCGGCTCAAGATTGACCGCAGCTTTGTCAAAGACCTGCCCCAGCAAGAAAACAGCCGCACCATCGTCACTGCCATCGTGGCGCTGGCGCATGGCCTGGGGCTGCAGGTCACGGCCGAAGGCGTGGAGACACGCGAGCAGGCAGACCACCTCATCGGGCAGGGCTGCGACATTTTGCAAGGCTATGTGTTTGCACGGCCCATGCCGGCACAGCAGTTTCTGGCGTTTCAGCAAGAACACCGCGCAGACCGCTGGATGAACTGAATGCTCCGGTCCAGCGGGTTGATAAGCTATCATATTAATAGCTGTTAGCGCTTATTCATAAAGGGCTAGAACCCATTTTTGCTCTTGAAAAGGCGTCCCCGGCCCGTGGCGTTGCTGCACCACGGAACCGGGATGAATGCGGGCTCAATACGCCAGGTTGAGCTGGATCACCGCTGTGCTGCCGCGGACTTCATAGCCCACCAGCAACAGCGGTTTGCCATTGGGCGAGTCGCTGGCGGGGATGAAGACCAGGCCCTCGGGGCCCAGGTCGCCCACCTGGGCCAACACCGCTGCGGGGCTCTTGGTGGTCCAGTCGTTGCGGGTGTTCAGGTAATCCACGCGCACGGGGGCTGTGGGAGAGGTGATGTCATACACCAGCACGCCGCCCATGCGTTCCAGCCCAATGAAGGCAAAGGTTTTGGCACCAATGCGGCCCAAGGCAACGCCTTCGGGCTCGGGGCCCTTGTTGTCGCTGCGGTTGTCCAGCGTGCCGCCTTCTTCGTGGTTGGAGTTGAAGAAGGTTTTGCAGGGGATGTTGCGCTGTGCGCCGGCCTGGCAGGCGTCGCTGGCGATGAATTTTTCAATTTCGGCGCCCGAATCCCAGACCAGCTTGCCGTCGTCGCCCCAGATGGAAAACGAGCGCCCACCGTAGGCATAGAGCGCGTCGTACATCAGGCGGTCGCCCGCCGCGTCCTGCACACCGGCGGCATTGAATTTCAGGGGCGCGCCGCTGGCATCGGTGCGGTAGCCCTGGGTCCAGGACACGTTCAGGCGGCCCAGCTGGTCGTCGTCGCGGCATTTGCCGGGGTTGCCCGCCACCGCGCCGCAGTAGCCAAACACCGCCGGGTTGAGCAGGCCACCGGCGGCCAGCGCCTTGAGCTGGGGCGCCAGGTCATCGCCCGAGCGGCCCGACCAGCCTTTGCTGTTGATCAGGTGCTTGACGCGGAACTCTTCCACAAAACCCTTGCTGGCATCGCCCGTCCAGTAGGCGCTGTTGCCTTCACCCCAGGCGCGTGCATCGCCTTCGTTGGCGGTGACCAGGTAGGTCTTACCCCCGGCCTGGTAGCTGGCCACGCTGTCGGGCAAATACAGGCCGCGCACGCCCGGCCAGGCGCGCAGGTTGGCGGCCAGGTCGGTGTCGGAGATGTCGAGTGCGTTGGCGGCCAGCCCGTGGTCTTTGTACCCCAGCGGCGCGATGTCTTTCACCGTGGCACTGGCGATGTCGATGCGGGCCAGGGCGTTGTTCTCTTGCAGCGTGACCCAGGCGGTCTTGCCGTCGGCCGCCACGGCAATGTATTCGGGCTCGATGTCTTTGGCGGTAGTGGCACCAGGGCCGTAAATGCGCACGCCCTTGGCGCGCAGTGCGGCCTCCTGGCCATTGAATGCGGCAAAGCCGGCGGTCTTGACCACGGGGGTCTGGGGCGTGCCCACATCAATGATGCTGACCGAGCCTTCGGGGTCGATCTGGTAGTCGTCGCTGGGCTCGCCTTCGTTGGCAACGAGCACGGTGCGGCCGTCGGGGGTGAAGGTCACCATGTCGGGCAGCGCGCCCACGGTCACCTGGCTGACGAGTTGCAGGTCGCTGGCACGGTAAAGCGCCATGCGGCCCGGGTCGGTTTTGACGGCTGCCTGAATGGCCACCGCCACCAGACCGCTGTGCACGGCAATGCTGTTGATGCTGGAGCCCGGCAGAACTTGCGCCGAGCTGATTTGCCCCAGGCGCTTGGGCTGCGTGGGGTTGCTCAGGTCCAGCACGTCCACCGCTCCAGCCTGCGCATTGACCACGAAGGCACGCCTGGAGGCGGCGTCAAACGCCGGAATCTCTGCCGCGCTCTTGCCAAAAATACCGGTCTCAAAGCTGCCGATTTTCTCCAGCTTCAGGCTCACGGGGGTGCGGGGCTCGTCATCGCTGCCCCCGCAGGCAACCAGCGCTGCACTGGCGAGCAGCGTGGTGATGAAAAGACGGCTGGGCGCGCGCAAAGAGGCCAACGTGAAGGGCTGCATGGGGTGGGTGTTTCAAAGGGCTACAAAAGCTGCGATTGTATGCAAATTGGGTGACAAGCCCGTGACGCTTTGCACCCATCCAGGGGGAAGGCAAGTGCCCGTCAATGCCCCCGTTGGCGCCCAGCGCCATGCAGAGGTATCAGCGCCCGCGGTTGCGAGCCCGTGCCCCATCCGCTACGCTCGGCACCCATGCGCGCACCTGCTCTTTGCTTCGCCCTCATTACCGCCTTGCTGCTGAGCGGCTGCAGCACCCCACCGCCGTCGTCCCGTTCGGCCCCGTTGCGCGGCACGGCAGCGCAGCTGTCGGACGAGCATGCGCACGACATCGCCATCCACGCGCTGGGGCTGGTGGGCACGCCCTACCGCTATGGCGGCAACACGCCGGACTCGGGCTTTGACTGCAGCGGTCTCATCGGCTATGTCTACCGCCACCGGGTGGGCACAGCGCCACCGCGCACCGTGGCGCAGCTCAGTGGCTGGGGCCAGCCGGTTGCCAATGGCGAGTTGCGCACCGGCGACCTGGTGGTGTTTGGCAAGGGGCGCACGCCCACCCATGCGGGCATCTACGTGGGCGCGGGCCGTTTTGTGCATGCGCCCTCTGCGGGCGGCGAGGTGCGCATGGACCATCTGCAGTCGCGTTACTGGTCGCGGCAAAACGCGTCGTTTCGCAGACTTTGACGCGCTGGGCAGCGCCGTCAGGGTGCTGTGAGGGTGCGGCGCGACAATCGGGGCCACCATGACCCACGCACACCACTCTGCCACCCCCGTTTCCACGCACGACACCACGCGCATCGACGACACGCGCATCAAGGCCGTGCGCCCGCTGATTACGCCTGCGTTGCTGCAGGAGTGGCTGCCCGCACCCGATGCGGCGCAGGCGCTGGTCGAATCGAGCCGCGCCGCCCTCTCGCGCGTGCTGCACGGGCAGGACGACCGGCTGATCGTGGTGGTGGGGCCCTGCTCCATCCATGACCACGGCCAGGCCATGGAATACGCGCATGCGCTCAAGGCCCAGGCCGATGCGCTGGGCAACGATTTGATCGTGGTGATGCGCGTCTATTTTGAAAAGCCGCGCACCACCGTGGGCTGGAAGGGCTACATCAACGATCCGCGCCTGGATGGCAGCTTCGCCATCAACGAGGGTCTGGAGCTGGCGCGCCAGCTGCTGCTGGACGTGCTGGCCGTGGGCCTGCCGGTGGGCACCGAGTTCCTCGACCTGCTGTCGCCGCAGTTCATCAGCGACCTGGTGAGCTGGGGCGCCATTGGTGCGCGCACCACCGAGAGCCAGAGCCACCGCCAGCTCGCCAGCGGCCTGTCGTGCCCCGTGGGTTTCAAGAACGGCACCGATGGCGGCGTGAAGGTGGCCAGCGACGCCATCCAGGCGGCGCAGGCATCGCACGCTTTCATGGGCATGACCAAGATGGGCCAGGCCGCCATTTTTGAGACGCGCGGCAACAACGACTGCCACGTTATTTTGCGCGGCGGCAAGCAGCCCAACTATCAAAAGGCCGATGTGGACGCCGCCTGCGCCATGCTGCAGGCCGCCGGGCTGCGCCCGCAGGTGATGATTGACGTGAGCCACGCCAACAGCAGCAAGCAGCACCAGCGCCAGATCACGGTGGCCGCCGAGGTGTCCGAGCAAATTGCCGCGGGCGACGCACGCATCACCGGCCTGATGATCGAAAGCCACCTGCAAGAGGGCCGCCAGGACATCGTGCCCGGCCAGCCGCTGCAGCATGGGGTTTCGGTGACGGACGCCTGCATCAGCCTGGCGCAGACGCTGCCGGTGCTGGAAGGCCTGGCCGCCGCCGTGCGGGCCCGGCGCCAGAAACTGGCCGCCTAGTCGGCGCCCACGCGCTGTGGTTGCACTGTGGTCCCTTGGAGACGCTTGATGACAGTCATGCGGTGTAGCATTAACACTCCGTTGCACAGGCGCACCTTTTGCAGCCCCCATGCCGGCAAGGCGCCGGTGGGTAAAGCCTGCCTCTGGCGCCGCCCTGGCTTTTTCAGCGTTCAACCACTTTCCCGTTCTTCGCGTTACGGTCACTCCATGCAGGAAAAGCCACTCTTCATGCCCGCATCACCCTGCCGCCCTGGCGGCGCAGGGCGCTAGTGCAAATGGCACCTGTGCACGACCCCCAGGAAGCCGCGCGCCTGCAGGCGTTGGAGTCTTACGCCATTCTGGACACGCCGACCGAGCAAGCGTATGACCAGCTGGCCACGCTGGCCGCGCGCCTGTGCGGCACGCCGATGGCGGTGGTGAATTTTCTGGACAGCGAACGCCAGTGGTTCAAGGCGGCAGTGGGTGTGCCGTTTCGGCAGACCGATCGGGCCATTTCGTTTTGCACGCACGCGCTGAGCGGCACCCGCGCCCCGATGGTGGTGGCAGATGCCCGCCAGCACCCGCTGTTTGCCGACAACCCGCTGGTGGTGGACGAGCCCCATGTCCGGCTGTATGCCTGCGTGCCGCTGATTACCCCCGAAGGTGCCGCACTGGGCACGCTGGCAGTGCTGGACACCGTGCCCCGCGCGCTGACCGATGAACAGCTGGAGGGCCTGAAGATCCTGGCCGGCCAGGTGATGGTGTTGCTGGAGCTGCGCCGCCAGCAACGGCTGTTGTCCCAGCTGGTGCAGGAACGCGACCAGATGCACGCGGAGCTGGTGGAGCAGAGTGAAACCCTGCGCGTGGCCGGCAGCATTGCCCGCATTGGCGGGTGGTCACTGGAACTGCCAGCGCGGCAGCTGAACTGGTCGCAAGAAATTGTTGACACTTTCGGTCTGGCCGGGCGAACGGGCCCGGTGGCGCAAATCCTGGCGCTGCACACCCCACCTTACCGCCCGGCCCTCGAACAGGCCCTGGAGGAGTGCATCCTCCATGGAACGCCCTTTGATCTGCAATCCGAAGTGCTGATTGCAGGCGAGCGGCATTTCTGGGTTCGCACGGCTGGCCTGGCCGTACGCGATGCGCAGGGCCACGTGACGCGCATCCAGGGCGCGTTCCAGGACATCACCGCGCAGCACCAGGCTGACCAGGCGCTGCGCCTGAGTGAAGAGCGCTTTCATCTGGTGGCGCGCGCCACGGCCGATGCCATCTGGGACTGGAACCTCGCCACCGACGCCATGTGGTGGAACGAAGGCATGCAGCACCTGTTCGGCATTCCACCCCACGAGGTGCTGCCCGACAGCCGCTCGTGGACCCTGCGCCTGCACCCCGAAGACAGCGCCGAGGTGCTGCAAAGCATGCATGCGGCCGTGAGGGGCAGCGCCAGCCACTGGTCGGCCAAATACCGCTTTCGCCGCCACGACGACAGCTATGCCTGGGTGCTGGACCGCGGCTTCCTGATCCGCGACGGCGAGGGCCGTGCGGTGCGCATGGTGGGCGGCATGGCCGACATCAGCGCGCAAAGGCTGGCCGAGATCGAAGCGCAGCGCGATGCACATAACCACGCCCAGCTGCTGCAGCTGCAGCAGCGCATGTCATCCATCGACCTGCCGCTGCCCGAAGTGCTGGCCATGGTGGCCCGCACGGTGCTGGACCAGACCGGGGCGCGCGGTGCACAGGTGGACCTGCTCGAAGGCCAGCACCTGGTGGTCTATGCGTCTGCCGGGGTCATGGTGCGCCCCCTGGGCCACCCATTGCCGGTGCACCTGAGCCTGCTGTGGCCCACGCTCAGCCAGGCCCGCACCATCGTTTGCCATGACATCGAAGCCGAAGGCTGGGACTTGTCGCACCTTCCCCACTCGCGCGGCCTGCGCTCGGTGGCGGCGGTGCCCTTGCGGGCGGGCGATACCGTGGTGGGATCGCTGCTGGTCACCTCCGACCAGCCCCACGCCTTTTCGGCCCGCAACGTGGCCCACCTGGAAATCCTGACCGAATCCCTGGGCACCATGGTGCAACTGCGCCAGGTAGCCAGCAAGCTGCACGCCTCCGAGCTGCAATACCGCATGCTGTTCGACGAGCATCCGCATCCCATGTGGGTGTATGCCAAAGACAGCCTGCGCCTGCTGGCGGTGAACCGGGCCATGGTGGCCCACTATGGCTACACCGAAACCGAGCTGCTGCAGATGGAGCTGCCCGACCTGTGCACCACCGAGGACCGCCCTGGCCTGCGGGAACGGCTCAAGGACGTGTTCCAGCTGCCGCGCGATGCGTCCACGGTGCGCCGCCATCTCCACAAGAGCGGTGCAGTGATGCACATGGAAATTTCGGCGGGCAACATCAGCTTCAATGGGGTGCCGGCCCGCCAGGTGCTGGCCATTGACATCACCGAGCGCCTGCGCACCGAAGACGACCTGCGCCGCATGGGCCGGGCGCAGCGCCTGCTGAGCGCCTGCAACGAGGCCCTGGTGCGCGCCACCTCCGAGACCGCTTTGCTGCAGGAAATCTGCCAGATCGCCGTGGACATTGGCGGCTACCGCATGGGATGGGTCGGCTTTGCGCTCAATGACGAAGCCCAGACCATCGAACCGGTGGCCCATGCGGGCTACAACAACCGGTATCTCGAACAACTGCAACTGAGCTGGTCCGAGATCAGTGCCTTTGGGCGGGGACCGGCCGGGGTGGCCGTGCGCAGCGGCCAGCCCGTGATCGTGCAGGACATCCGCACCGACGACAGCTTTACTGACTGGACCGAGCGCATGCTGGAGCACGGGTTTCATGGCGTGATCTGCCTACCCCTGCGCGAACGCGAGCAAACCTTTGGCCTGCTGTACCTGTATGCGCCAGAAATTTTGCACATCAGCGGCGACGAAACCACCTTGCTGCAGCAACTGGCCAACGACCTGGCCTTCGGCATCATGAGCCTGCGCGCACGCCATGAGCAGCAGCGCCTGCAGGCCTCGGTGCTCAAAATGGCCGCTGCCGTGTCGGCCAGCACGGGCACCGAATTCTTTGTGCAACTGGCCAGCAACATGGCCGAGGCCCTGGGCGCGCAGGTCGGCTGCGTGGGCCGCCTGCTGCCGCCCCAGCCGGGGCAGGCCCCGCGCGCCATGACACTGGCCGCCGTGTTCGATGGCCAGACGCTGCCCAACAGCGAATACACGCTGGCTGGCACGCCCAGCCTGCTGCTGCTCAGCCAGCCCCAGGTGGTGATCACGGAAAACGTGGCGCAGCTGTACCCCGAGGCGCCCATCCTGCGCAAACTGGCAGCGCAAGCTTATGCCGGGCAGCAGCTGTGCAACGGCGACGGCGAGGTGGTGGGCATGATCTTCGTGCTCTTCCGCCAGCCGCTGACCAACCACGATTTCGTCACCTCGACACTGCGCATTTTTGCCAGCCGCGCCTCGGCCGAGATCGACCGGCAGACATCCGACATGCGCATTCGCCACCAGGCATCATTGCTCGACAAGGCCCAGGACGCCATCATCGTGCGCGATCTGGAGCACCGCATCATCTACTGGAACAAGAGCGCAGAGCGGCTTTATGGCTGGTCGCAAGTGCAGGTGCTGGGCCAGTCGATCGAGACCCTGCTGTACGACGACCCCACGCAGTTTCGCCGCGCGACCCAGGCCACCCTGGATCAGGGCGAGTGGACCGGTGAAATCGTGCAGCGGCACCGTGACGGCAGTGCCGTCCATGTCGAAGGGCGCTGGACGCTGGTGAAAGACGATCTGGGTCAAAACCATTCGGTGCTGGCCATCAACACCGACATCCGCGAGCGCAAGGCCACCGAGCGCGAGATCCAGCGCCTGGCGTTTTATGACGCACTGACCGGTCTGCCCAACCGCATGCTGCTGATGGACCGCATTACCCAGGCACTGGCCAGCGTCCAGCGGCGCCAGCAGGGTGGTGCCCTGCTGTTCATCGACCTCGACAACTTCAAGACCCTGAACGACACCCTGGGCCACGACCAGGGCGACCTGCTGCTGCAGCAGGTGGCCGTGCGCCTGAACAAATGCGTGCGCAACGTGGACACCGTGGCCCGCCTGGGGGGCGACGAGTTCGTGGTGATGCTGGAAGAGCTCAGCCAGCATCCCGACGACCTGGCCCGGGAAGCCCACGGCGTGGGCGAAAAAATTCTGACCATGCTGGCATTGCCCTATGCGCTCAAGGGCTACCAATACCGCAGCACGCCCAGCATCGGCATCGCGCCCTTTGATGGTGACCAGGCCAGCGTGGGCGAATTGCTCAAACAGGCCGACCTGGCCATGTACCAGGCCAAAAAGGCCGGGCGCAACACCTTGCGTTTCTTCAACCCCGAAATGCAGGCCGTGGTGACGGCCCGCGCGGCGCTGGAGGAAGACTTGCGCGCGGCCCTGGCGCAAGATGAGTTTTTGCTGCACTTTCAGCCCCAGGTCAACCTTGCCGGCCAATGCGTGGGGGTGGAGGCGCTGGTGCGCTGGGCCCACCCGCTGCGGGGCATGGTGTCGCCAGCAGAGTTCATTCCGCTGGCCGAAGAAACCGGCCTCATCCTTGCACTGGGCCGCTGGGTGCTGCACAACGCCTGCAAAAAGCTGGCCAGCTGGCAGGACGACCCGGAACTGCGCGAGCTGACCATGGCGGTCAACGTGAGCTCCAGCCAGTTCCGCCATGCCACCTTTGTGGACGACGTGGCCCGGGTGCTGGCCATCACGGGCGCCCCATCGGGCCTGTTGAAGCTGGAGCTGACCGAAAGCCTGCTGGTCGAAGACATGGAGACCACCATTGCCACCATGACGGCCCTGGGCGGCTATGGGGTGGGTTTTGCGCTGGATGACTTTGGCACCGGGTACTCGAGCCTGAGCTACCTCAAGCGCATGCCACTGGACCAGCTCAAGATCGACCAGAGCTTTGTGCGCGACCTGCTCACCGACCCCAACGATGCGGCCATTGTGGACACCATCATTGCCCTGTCGCGCAGCCTGGGGCTGGAAGTCATCGCCGAAGGTGTGGAAACCCCCGCACAACGCGATCTGCTGGCCCGCGCGGGCTGCCGCCTCTACCAGGGCTACCTGTTCAGCCGCCCCTTGCCCCCGGACCTTCTGGAGGCCTTCCTGCACCCCGCCATGCATTGAGGCAGGTTCAGCCCGCCGGTTTTTCCACCCACCGCAGCCTGGCCTGCGGTTTTTTTTGCCCTTTTTTCCCGTTCAGGCCGTACCGCAGTCCGTGAAGAGGGTCCAAAACGGCACCGGGTGGTTTTGTTGTTATTAATTAAAGGTTTCTATAAATACATAGTCGTAGTAGTAGAAGGCGCCTGTTTCTGTGGACAAGTGTCTTTTGCCCAGTCCTGACAGCCACTTGCGCCACACCCAACCCTGTGGACCCGGCCCGGCTGCCGCTGTCTGCCCGACTGGGATAAAACGGTCCATCGTCGGTTTTCTGTGGATAACCGCCCGGTTGTGCCAAAACTATCCCCAGTGTTGTGCACGGGCAGTGGTGGACGGGAAAATATGGGTCAAATCGGCCTGTAGCGCAATGCCAATAAGCGCTATAAGCTATTTATTTAATAGCGTCTATCAGATCTTGATGGCTTTCAGGCTGCGAGCCATTGCCACAGCGCCAGGCCGGCGCCCACCCAGACGGCCACCACCAGCACCGCGCCGATGCGGCTGGCGGGCTTGCCGCCGCTGCTTTTTATCCACAGGTCGGCCTGGTCGCGGCATTGCTGCAGCACCGGCGCCGGAATCAGCCGGATTGCCAGCCAGATCATCCCCGGAAGCAAGAGCAGGTCGTCCACACAACCCAGCACGGGGATGAAGTCTGGGATCAGGTCGATGGGGATTAGAGCCTGTTCAAGGTCTTTTTGGAGATCGCATTGGAGTGCAATCGCCCGATTTCACTCCAACCCTTCGGGCAAGTGCCTTGCCGGGCGGTCTGCGGCGTTGCGGCGCTTGTGGATAGCCGGGCTATCCACTACGTTCCGCGCCTTGCATCCCATCCCGGCAGGGTACTTGTGCGACTCCAAAAAGACCTTGAACAGGCTCTAAAGGGCATAAGCCACCACCAACACGCCCAGCGCCTTGGCATACCAGGGTGCCTGCAGGTGCCGTGCGGCAAACCACAGTGTGATGCCGTCACGCTTGACGCTCTGTGCCCAGGTTTTCAGACAACTTGCCAGGTGCACAGGCTTCTCCGGTGGGTTGGGCTGGCCGTGCCCCCATTTTTTTTGCCATTCAAGGCGTTGGCTGCGGCGCGAAGGAGGTTTCGGTTGTTCTTCTATGGTTCTATATATAAATAGCAGTAGTAGTAGAGGGCGCCTTTTTTTGTGGACAAGGTTATTTTTGTGAATGGTGGCGCGCAGTTGCGTTGCCTGAAAGTATGTGCGCAGGGCCCCCTGAACTTGGATGCTGGCAGATAACAACTTTGGGTTTTGCGGTTGGTCTGTGGATAACCGCCCAGTTGTGCCAAAACTATCCCCAGGCTTGTCCACAATGAAAAAAGCCCGGTGCTTTGGTGGGCACCGGGCTCGGGGGAGCGCTGTCCGTGTGGACAACTGCTGGAGGCCTTTGAACAGGTTTTTAGCGGCCGGGGCCTCCCATGGGCATGTCGCAGCCGCGCATACCGCCGTGGCGGCCGTTGTCATGGCCCCAGTCGCTGCGTTGCCCGCCCTTGCCGCGCATGTTCTGACCCCGGGAGTCGAAGGTCTTTTGCTGCTCTGGCGTGAGGGCGGCGTAGAAGGTCTTGGTGGCTTCGCCCCGGCGGTCTGCTTCAGCGGCTTGCTGGGCGCGCATGGCGCGCATCCGGTCGATGCGCTCCGGGGTGGTGAGCTTCTCCATGTCGGCGCGGCCCAGGCGGGCAGAGCGCTCGCCTGGTTGCATGGCGGCGGTGAAGGCGGCCCAGGCCGGTTCTTGTGCGGGTGTCAGCTGGAGTTGTGCCTTGAAGGCCTCGGCGCGTTTGGCCATGTAGGCCTGGCGGCGCTCTTGCCGGTCGCCCGGCTTGCGAGCCTGCTCGGCCGAGGCCGTTGCGGCGGGTGGTGCCGAGACTGCAGAGGGAGCTGGCTGGGCCAGCACGGGCAGGGCGAGGGCGGCCATCATGGCGGCGGCGGCAATACGGCTTTGGAAGAAAGACA
Organism: Acidovorax defluvii; assembly: GCA_003268905.1. GTDB lineage: Bacteria > Pseudomonadota > Gammaproteobacteria > Burkholderiales > Burkholderiaceae_C > Acidovorax > Acidovorax defluvii. The sequence goes on along the minus strand of QLTU01000004.1, from coordinate 39,246 downwards.
TGGTGCGAGTCCTTATCAAGGGGTTGGTCCGCTGGAACGACCGTTTCAGCGGTTGAGAGCCAGTGTGCGCGGCCCGTGTAACCCGCCCGTGTGGCAATGGTGTGGCTGTGTAAAGTTGCAACAAGAAGTCCCGCGCGGGGCGTTCATGTATTCACCATGAAAATAGCCTCAAGCGCTTGATGTTAAAGCGCTGATAGCTATTAAAAATATAGTTTAGCCAGCCGTTGTGCCCGCAGGCGGGCCAGCCGACCCCCGACAATGTCGCCTGTACTCCGCAATGGCTGCAAATGGCCAGAAGAAACAAAGGTTGTCCGTGTTCAAGAACATGATCGTGTACCGCATTGCGCCGCAATGGCAGGTGGAATTGACGCAGGTGGAAGAGGCGCTGGCCAAGGCGCCCTTTCTGGAATGTGGTGCCACGCAGGAAAAGTCGCTCGGCTGGGTGCCCCCGCGCGGTGATGTGCATGGCCCGCTGGCCGAATCTGTGGGCGGGCAGTGGATCCTGCGCTTCATGGTGGAGTCCAAAGTGCTGCCGGGCAGCGTGCTGGCGCGCCGCGTGAAGGAAAAGGCCGAGCGCATCGAGCAGGAAACCGGCCGCAAGCCGGGCAAGAAGGAAAGCAAGGAGCTGAAAGACGAGGCCAAGCTCGACCTGCTGCCCATGGCCTTCACCAAGCAGGGCTCGATGTGGGTGTGGATCGACACCGCGTCGCGCCTGCTGGTGCTCGACACCTCAGCCCAAGGCCGCGCCGATGAGGTGGTGACGCTGCTGGTCGAATCGCTGCCGGGCCTGGCGGTGTCGCTTATCAACACCCAGACCAGCCCGCAGGCCGCAATGTCGCACTGGCTGAGCACGCAAGAGCCGCCCGTGGGCTTCACGGTGGACCGCGAGTGCGAGCTGAAAAGCGCCGATGAAGCCAAGGCCGTGGTGCGCTATGCCCGCCACCCGCTCGACATCGAAGAGGTGCAGGCCCACATCGCCGCTGGCAAGCTGCCCACCAAGCTGGCGCTGACCTGGGACGACCGCGTGAGCTTCATGCTGACCGAAGGCCTGCAGATCAAGAAGGTGTCGTTTCTGGACACCGTGTTCGAAGGCACCAAGGCCGACGATGGCGGCTTTGACACCGACGTGGCCATTGCCACGGGCGAGCTGGTGAAGTTGATCCCCGACCTGATCGAGGCGCTGGGCGGCGAGGCCGAGAGCGGTGTGGTTAGTGCAGCGCAGGCGGTTGCCGCAGGCGCTGCGCCCGCAGCCCCGGTGACGCCTTCCTCAGCACCTTCAGCACCCGCGCGCAAAAGTGCCGGCGGTGGCGTGGTGACCGGGCCCAGGGAAGCGCCAGTGGACACCGACCCCGACTCAGCGCCGTTCTGACTTTGGGCATTCAATGACCGCTCTGCGGAGGCGTCCGACGAAGTCACCTTGGCGGCCGAATCACACACGGCCGACCCGAGCGCTCCCGCACGATCTGCAGCAGTGGTGCAGATCGTGCAGCGTGTGAACAAGCCTAGAGGTGAACCTACAGGTGGAAATCGCCCGCGGCTTCGGGCTGATAAAGCACTTTCCCAATCCGGATATGGCAGGTGCGGTGCGGCATCCGCCAGCTGAAGGCATCGCCCTCCTTGTAGCCCAGGATCGCGGTGCCGATGCCGGAGCACACCGATAGTTTCCCGGCACCGTCGTCCGCATCCTCCGGGTAGACCAGCGCAACCTCTAGTTCCTCGTCGTCCACCCGCAGCAGGGCCTTGGAGTTCATCGTGACGACATCCTGCGCCACTCGGCGCGGATCAACGACGATGGCGCGCTCGATCTCGTGCTCCAGCTCGAATATTCCCGAATCCTGTTCGACCTCGACCAGGCTCCTGAGCCGGGCCTTGTCGATTTCGGTGATGTAGATGTCACAGGTGTGCGCCGCAGGGCTTTCGCGCAAGAACCGCAGATACCGCTCCGAGCTCATGGCCAAAGACTTCATCGCAGGCGTTTCGCGCTCGAGCGAGAAGCCGCTGCGCAGGAAGGCCTTCAGCGAACGCTCGTTGTCCGGGTGGATTTTGGCGATCAGCTTGTCGGCCCGCATGTCGAAGAAAGCGAGCTTCATGCCTTCGCGGATCGCGCTGGCCCCAAGCTTGCGGCCCCAGTTGTCGCGGTTGCCGATGACCAGCACCATTTCGCAGTCCCGGCCGTTCTTGACGAGACGCACAAAGCCCACCGGCACGTCCTGCCCGTCGTAGGCCATGAAGAACCGGCCGCCCTGGTTGAAAAGATGGGTGAGAATCGGCAACTGGACGCGCCCGATGACCTGCTCAATGAACCGGGAGACATGGCTCGAATCGCTCAGGTAGCGCGTCACGCCCTCGTCTTCCAACCAGTCCATCAAAGTCAGCGCGTTGGCCCGAGTGATCTCGGGACTCAGAGAAATGAAAGGCTTGTCCATCTTCACCCCAGTGGGTTTCAAGTATGAAAGCCCTTCATGGCATCGGCCATGACGGTTCTTTCGGCAGAAGGCGGATTTTAAGGCGCCGTGCGAGTGCGGGGGGGGAGGCGGGGCTTTGTTGAACCCGTGTATCGGGGGATTTGGAGAGGCCTGTTGCGGCCAGTTGCCCTCTCTCGAATTCATGGGGCGAATTACTGGTTGAGGCTGACTGCCGTCACCTTCGGTGTACGACTCAATGATCGCTGATACACACACAGCTGACGCTGAACCGATTGCGGATCGAACGCCGGGTCCTCCTGCAGGACAAGCACTGAGTAGGGGACGCACGGGACACCGCTAACTTCGAGAAGCAGTGCAACACTAGCGTTGGCTGCCGGAAATGTGTCCGAATCCCCAAATTGTCTGCTGCGCCAGGCAGCAGCGATCAGCTCCAAGGAGAGTCAGCGCCCTTGCCGTCGACTCAGACACTCGCATCATTCTTCAAATGACGGGCTCAGTCGCACCGTTTCGCCAATGATCAGCAAGCCCGGTCGAGGACCGTAGGGGGGAGCGATCTCGACCAAGCGGCGCAATGGGTGGGCCAGAACGGACTGTGTGGGTCGGGCACCGTCCTGGACGATGGCCGCGGGTGTGTCGGGCGGCAGCCCGTGGGCGATCAAGGCCTGGGCAATCTGCGCCAGACGCTGAACGCCCATGTAGAACACCCGGGTCTGCCCCGCACCCGCCAGGGCTTGCCAGTCGTGACTGGCCTGGTCGTCCGCCAGATGGCCGGGCAGAAACACGCAGCTGGCTGCAAGGTGGCGGTGAGTCAGCGGAATGCCAGCCGCGGCGGAGCAGCCGCTGGCGGCTGTCACACCGGGCACCACCTCGAATGCAATGCCGGCCGCCTGCAGCGCCAGCACTTCCTCGCCACCACGTCCGAACACATAGGGGTCACCACCTTTGAGGCGAACGACGCGCAGGCCCTGGCGCGCATGCCCCACCAGCAGGTCATGAATCTCTTCCTGCGGGACCGCGTGGTGTCCCAGCGCCTTGCCCACGTACACACGCCGGGCGGCGGCCGGGATCAGCGCCAGCACATCCTCGGCGATCAGCCGATCGTGCACCACCACTTGGGCCTGTTTCAGCCGGTTCAGCGCGCGCAGCGTCATCAGGTCGGCCGGTCCCGGCCCGGCGCCAACGATGCAGACCGAGCCCGCAGCCGGCGTCTCACTCACCATCGATGACCCCCGGTCCCTGGTGGAACACCAGATCGGCGACTACCTGTCCGCCCACCAGGTGCTGCCCGATGATGCGGTCCATGTTGTCGGGGGTCACGCCGTGGTACCAGGTGCCGTCGGGCTGCACGCACAGGATGGGGCCGCCCTTGCAGGCAGCAAAACAGCTCACGCGGCTGCGCTTGACGCGAAGCGCGCCTTCGTTCAGCCCGGCGGCCTTGAACTTCTCGCCCAGGCTGTCGAACAGCACCTGCGCCGCGCCGTCCTGCGTGCAGCGCGTGCCGGTGCAGACCAGCAGGTGCCGGCGGTAGTCGCCGATGCGGGGTTTTTCTGTGCTGCTCATGCCTCGGTCTCCTCTGTGCCGGCCTCGGCCGGTGCGTGTGCATCGGGCGCCGCCAGCACCTGTGCGATGTAGTCGGCGGGCAGGCGGTGTCGGCTGGCGAGTTCGACCAGTCCCGCGCCGGCTGCGTGCTCGGCCCGCAGCCCCTCGATCCAGCCCAGCAGGCCACTGGAGAGCGAGCGGCCGGCCTTCTCGCCTTCGCGGGTCTCGAAGCCCTGGTCCACGTCGTATTTGTTGGCGTAACCGCGCGGGGTGACCATCAGCCCCTCGCGCAGGAAGGTGCTGCTGTTGCCGATCAGCACGGTGCTGAGCATGCCGATCTCCTGTTCGGCCATCTGGTCCAGGGTGGTGTGCACGATGTGCTGGCGGCGCCGGTAAGCGCTCTTGACGATCGCCACCGGCGTGTCCGCCCGGCGGTGGCGCAGGAACAGGCGCTGCGCCTCGACGATCTGGCGCGTGCGGCGCCCGCTCTTTGGGTTGTAAAGCGCCACCACGAAGTCGGCCGCGGCGGCGGCGTCCAGGCGCCGGGCGATCACCGGCCAGGGCGTCAGCAGGTCGGACAGCGAGATGGAGCAGAAGTCGTGCGTCAGCGGCGCGCCGACCAGGGCCGCGCAGGCGTTGATGGCCGACGCGCCGGGCACGATCTCCACCGCCACATGGTCCTCCGGCGTCCAGCCGGCCTGGAACAGCACCTCGTAGGTCGGGCCGGCCATGCCGTAGACGCCGGCGTCGCCCGACGAGATCAGCGCCACCTTCTTGCCGGCGCGGGCCGCGGCCAGCGCGTGCACGGCGCGGTCCAGCTCTTCGGTCATGCCCTTGCGCACGACTTCCTTGCCGTCCAGCAGGTCGGCCACCAGCTTGATGTAGGTGACGTAGCCAACCACCACGTCGGCCTCGGCGATGGCGGCGCGCGCGCGGGCGGTCATGTGGTCGGTATGGCCGGGGCCGATGCCCACCAGGCTGATGCGGCCGGTGGTGCCCGCGTTGCGCGGGGCAGTGACGGGGGTGTCTGTGGTCATGTCGTTCCTTGGGACGGGCGGGGGTTCAATGGCAAGGCCGCGGTCAGCTGTGCAGCGGTTGTTCGGTGGTGGCGCTGGTGTCGGTGTTCCAGGACGGGGCCCAGTTGTTCTCGGTGAACAGGGCCGGCACCGGACGCGCCTGGCGCCACTGTTGCTGGATGAGCAGGGGTGTTTCGTAGAAGCGATCCACCGGACCGATGCACAACAGGCCCAGCGGCACGGCGCCCGCGGGCAGCGCCAGCAGCGTGTGCAGGTCGCCGGGTTCGAACAGCGACACCCATCCGAGACCCAGGTGTTCGGCGCGCGCGGCCAGCCAGAGGTTTTGCACGGCGGCGCCCGCCGAGCACCACGCCATTTCGCTCGCCAGCGTGCGGCGACCGAACAGCGTGCCGTCGTCTGGCGCCAGCACCAGCGCCCACAGTTCGGCGCACTCGCGCACCCCTTCCACCCTCAGTGCCAGGAACTCAGCCGCACGGGGGCCCAGGGCCTGCGCGGTGCGCATGCGCTCCTGGTCCACGGCAGCGGCCAGCCGGTCGCGCAATACAGGGTCGGTGATGCGCAACACCCGCAGCGGCTGCATCAGGCCCACGGACGGCGCGGCGAGCAGCGCCGATTGCAGGCGGGCCCGCACGTCTTCGGCGACCTGCGCACCGGCAGTGAAGTGGCGCATGTCGCGCCGCACCTGCATCAGCGCCTGCACGGCTTCGCGTTCGCTGGCTGTGAAACGGCGCGCCGGATCGGGGTTGGCGACACAGGGCGGGATGGCTGTGCGCGGCATCACCCGCGCCACCGACACCGTGGCGTTGCGCCCGTCGCCGCCGCGCAGCCGGCGCTTCTCGACGCACAGGGCGGAGGCCTCGGTGGTGCCCGCGGCCAGCAGCGCCGCGGCTTCGGAGACCGAAGGGGTGCCGGTGTGGCGGCGCACGGTTTCGGACGGGTGGGGCACCACCACCTCGGCCAGCTGGGTGGCGGGGTAGAAGTGCAGCGGCCAGCCGGCCTGCGCGGCCAGCGCCAGCAGCGCGGGTTCGTCGGCCTTGAGCGTGATGCTGCCCACGCCGGTCACCTGTCCGCGCTGAAGGCCGGCCACGGCCAGGGCTTCGTCGACCGCTCGCGCCAGCGTAGCCAGGGGCGTGCCGCGGTCGCAGCCGATGCCCAGGGCCACCTTCATGCCGCGGCCTCGGTGGTGGCGTCGTTGCCGGCCGGCAGCGGCGGGCGGTACACCACCAGCCGCTCGTGCAGCGTCTGCCAGAGCGTGTCGTCCACCGGGCGGTGGGTGATCCACAGCACCGCGCGGTAGCGGGCCAGATCCACATCCTCCAGGCGCGTGTGGCGGTGGATGTTCGGTGGCAGCGGGGTGGGGCGGGTCCACCAGTGCGGGCTGCCTGCCTCCTGCACCACGGCCACCGGTTCCTCGTTGACCACCGCGGCCGAGACGCGGGTGATGTTGAGTTTGGGCGCCTCAACCTGCCAGCCCAGCTCACGGCCCAGGATGTCGACCGGGATGGTCTTGCCCACGTCCGACGCGGTGGTGAGCACCGCCGTGGCGCCCAGCAGCGCGGCCACGGTCTCGGCCATGGCGTTGGCGCCGCCCACGTGGCCCGAGAGCACGGGAATGACGAACTGGCCGGCGTCATCCACCACCAGCACGCCGGGGTCCTCGTCCTTGCTCTTCAGGTGGGGTGCGATCAGCCGCACCACCGCACCCAGTGAGACGAAGAACACGATCTGGTCGAAGGCCTGGAAGAGCGACCCGATCTGGTCCTTGAACGCGCCTTCGTACGCCTGCACCGGGTTGGACAGGCCCCTTGTGGCTTCTGCAAACTTGGCCGCGACACAGAGCGACGCCTGAGGCAGCTGCCGCGCCAGCGTGGCCGCCTGGGCAGAGCCGTGTTTCGTGATGGCGACCAGGCAGACGCGGGGAGGGGCGGTGATGTCCGGGTTCATGGGGTGGTCTCCAGTGGCGGTGGGCCGCTCTTTTTCAGGCAGCCCTTGATGCGCTCGCCGCGCACGCGATGAGGGTTCTTCACGATCAGCAGCGAGAGGTAGCTGACCTTGCTGCCGCGCAGCGTGAGCAGTTCGGGGCCGGACAGCCGGCGCTCGTCCAGCGCGCCCACACGCTCCACGAAATGCGCGCCGGCCAGCAGGTCGCGCGCCTCCAGCCAGTCCAGCAGGTCCTCGATCAGCGGCTTGATCTTCATCAGCACCAGGGTGTCGAAGTCGGGCAGCAGCCGGTCGACCGCGCCCACGCCGTAGGCCGCCGGCACGATGGCCACTGTGTCGTCCTGCTCGGCGAACGGTTCGCCCACATCCGCACAGGCCGCGGTGAACGAATTGACTCCTGCGATGGTGCGCACCGGCACCCGCTCGTCCAGCCCGCGCAGGGTGCGCGCGAGGTGGCCGAAGGTGGCGTAGGTGGAGGCATCGCCCTCGACCAGGAACAGCACCTCGCGCCCGGCCTGCAGCCAGGGCAGCACGGTCTGCGCGGCCTTCAGCCAGGCGCGCGCCAGCTTCTCGCCGTCGTGGGTCATGGGAAACAGCAGCGGCGTGTGCGTTTCGGGCAACGGCAGCCCGGCGCGCATCACGATGTCCAGCGCATAGCTGGGCGTCTTGCCACTGCGCACCGGGTAGACCCAGATGGCGTCGCGGCACTCCAGCGCGGCCCAGGCCGCGCGGGTGATCAGGCCGGGGTCGCCCGGGCCCAGCGAGATGCCGTGCAGGGTGCCCATGCGCGGGGTGGTTGAAGGCGTGACGTCAGCCATGCGCCGTCTCCTCGGCCGCCACCACCGGCCCGTGTTCGCCGTGGCCCATGGGGCCCACGCCGGCGCACACCAGCCACACCGGGTTCTCGGCCGCCATGCGGTGCATGTGCAGGATGGGGCGGCTGCGCGCCGCCTGCAGCTGCAGCACGTCCCAGTCGGCGTTCAGCTGCTGCAGGGCCTGGGTGGCGGTGGCCAGGTTCTCCAGTGTCACGAAGTTCATCACCAGCCGGCCGCCGGGCCGCAGGCGCCGCAACACCTGCTCGATCAGTCCGGCCAGCTCGCCGCCCGAGCCACCGATGAACACTGCGTCGGGGTCGGGCCAGTCCTCCAGGCCCTCGGGCGCCTTGCCGTGCTGCAGCGTGTAGTTGCTGACGCCGAAAGCTGCATGGTTGCGCCGGGCGATGGCGTGGTCGGCCTCGTTCTTCTCGATGGCGAACACATGGCCTTGCGGGCACAGGCGGGCGGCCTCCAGGCCCACCGAACCGCTGCCGGCGCCGATGTCCCAGACCACGCTGTCGGCGTGCAGCTGCAGCCGCGCCAGGCTGACGGCGCGCACCTCCTGCTTGGTGATCAGGCCTTTCTCGGGCTGGCGCTGCTCGAAGGCGCTGTCGGCCAGGCCGAAGCGCACCGGTTGCGGTCGCGGCCGGGTGCGCCACAGCAGCACCACGTTCAGCTCGGCAAAGCGCATGCTGGCCGCCTCGGTGGGACTGAGCTGCGCATGCACCTGTTCGTCGGGCTGCAGCAGGTCTTCAGCCACGGCCATGTGGAAGTCGCTGCCCAGACCTTCGGCCAGCAGCAGGCGGGCGATGCGGTCGGGGCAGTTGGCCGGGCTGGTCAGCAGCAGCAGGCGCTGCTCGGCGCGCAGGGCCTGGGCCAGTGCGTACAGGCCGTGCGAGGGTGGGGCACCGCGCTGCCACTCGCCTGCGTCGGCGGCGTGCACGGAGACGATGCGTGCGTCCTGCCAGGCCAGGCCCACGCGGGCACAGGCCAGTTGCAGGGTCGAGAGGTTGGGCAGGATCTCCAGCGCGTCCAGGCACAGGTGCTGGGCAAGGTAGGGTGCGATGCCGTGGCACAGCGGGTCGCCGGTGGCCAGCACCACGCAGGACTGGTGGGCCTCGCGTGCGGCGCGCACCCAGCCGGGCACGGCCTTCAATTGTCCTGTCAGGTCGTGGGTGAGGGTGCCGGGCTTGAGTGCGTGGCGGAACAGCGCCAGCGTGCGCGCGCCGCCAATCACCACGTCGGCCGTGCGCAGGTGGGCCAGCGCGGTGGCGCCGAGGCTGGCCACGCCGTCGTCGAGCACGCCGATGACGCGGCAGCGGTTGGGATCGTGGGAGGGCAGGTCGTTCATTCGGTGTCGAAGTCGAAGTGGTGGGTGTGGCCGATGCCGGTGCGGCCGGCGGTGGCGGGGCGGGGGCGCGCCTCGACGGGGGCCGAGCGCACGTCGGCCACCAGCTTGCCGCTGAAGTCGCACACCAGCACGCGCAGCGCAAACGCGTGGCCGTAGCGCTCGGGCGCGGTGAGTGTGTCGATGGCGCGCTGTGCGAGCGCCTGGTGAAAGGCCGGGCCCAGGCCGCGTTCGACCATCAGCTCGGCGCCGAAGCGCGCGGTCTCGGCGGCGGCGATGGCGGCGCAGTCTTCGTCCGTGGCGCCGATCTGCCGGGCGATCTCGGCGACCAGGTCGGTGTCCACCACGTTGCGGTTGGCGTGGGTGATGGTCTCGCCCTGGGCGATCTTGGTCAGCTTGCCCACCATCACGCCCAGCACCACCTCGGGCAGGCCCTGGGCCACCACCTCATCCAACGCGTAGCGCAGGAAGTCGCCCATCTGCACGAAGCAGGCGGCGGGCAGGCCAGGGCGTTCCGCACGCAGCGTCTGCATGGCAAATGTCTCGGTGCGGCCGCCGGTGGTCAGCGCCACCACACCGTGGTCCAGCGTGGCCGCCACCTGGATGCCCTGCACCACGCTGGCCCGCCAGGCGGCGGTGGAATAGGGTTTGACGATGCCGGTGGTGCCCAGGATGCTGATGCCGCCCAGGATGCCCAGCCGCGCGTTGGTGGTCTTCTTCGCCATCTCCTGGCCGCCGGGCACGCTCACGGTGACCTCCAGCCCGTGCTGTGTGAGTAGCCTCGGCGCGGCCTCGCGCAGGTTGTCGGCGATGTTCTGGCGCGGCACCGGATTGATGGCCGGACCGCCCACCGCCAGCCCGAGGCCAGGCAGCGTCACCGTGCCCACGCCGTCGCCGGCCACGAACGCGATCTCACCTGCCTTGCCGGGCAGCAGGCGCAGGTCCACCGTGAGGTGCGCGCCGTCGGTGCAGTCCGGGTCGTCGCCCGCGAACTTCACCACCATGGCGTGGGCGCTGTGCGCATCGCAGCGCCTGTTGTGCACGTCAAAACGCACCCGCTGGCCGTTGGGCAGCAGGCTCTCCATGGCGTCGGGCACCTGCCCGGTTTCCAGCCCCTGCGCCGCGGCCCGGGCGGCCGCGGCCGCGCAGGCGCCGGTGGTGAAGCCGGTTCGTGTACCGCGCGGGGTGGTGCTTTCCATTCAGGCGCCCTCGGCGCGTTGCTGTGCCTCGGCCAGCGCCAGCAGCGCGTGCAGGGCGGCGACCACCAGGGTGGAGCCGCCCTTGCGGCCGCGGATGACGATCCAGGGCACGTCGGCGATCTGCGCCATCAGGTCTTTCGACTCTGCGGCCGACACGAAACCCACCGGCATGCCCACCACCAGGGCCGGGCGCACGCCGTCCTCCATGATCAGCCGCACGAGTTCGATCAGCGCGGTGGGCGCGTTGCCGATGCCGACGACGGCGCCCTGCAGCAGGCCCAGGCGGTGTGCCTTGCGCATGGCCTGCACGGCGCGGGTGGTGTTCTGCGCCTGCGCCTGCGCAATCACATCGGCGTCGCTGATGAACTGGTGCGTGGACATGCCGAAGTGCGCCAGGCGCGGCCGCGACAGGCCCGAACAGATCATCTCCACATCGGCCACCACGGGGGTGCCTCCGCGCAGCATCGCGGCCACGCCCGCACGCACCGCGCCGGGGTGGAAGTCGGTCAGGCCGTTGAACTCGAAGTCGGCGTTGGCGTGGATCATGCGGCGCACGATCGGCCACTGCTCGGCCGAGTAGGCGTGCCGCCCGGCCTCGGCGTCGATGATGGCGAAGCTGTCGTGCTCGATGGCCTGGCCGGCGGCGGTGAGCTGCTCGGTGACGGTGTTGACCGTGCTCATGCGGCAGCACCCTCGTGCGCATGGCTGTGCACGTGCACCGGGGCGTGCGTGTGCTCGTGGGAGTGCCCATGGCCCATGTCGTGTGCGAGCTCGCGGTAGCTGCAGCCGTCGCAGGGCAGCTTGCTGTCGGGCACACCGGCCAGCAGGTCGTGCACGCGCTGCTCCACCAGTTCGAAGATTTCTTTCTCGAACCCGAAGTGCGTGCCGCAGGCAAAGCGGATCTGCGGGTACTGCGCCCGCAGGTGGTCCACCTGGCGGTGGATGCGCTGCATCAGCGTGCCGGTGTAGAGGTAGTAGGGCAGCACCACCACTTGGCGCAGGCCGATCAGCACCTGCCGCTGCACCACGCGCTCCAGCCGCGGAAAGGTGATGCCGGTGAAGGCCAGGTCCACCAGCTCGTGGTCGCTTTCTTCCTGCAGCCAGCGCGCCATCTTGGCCATGTCGCCGTTGGCGCCACGGTCGGACGAGCCCCGGCCCAGCAGCACCACGCCGGTGGTGGTGGGGTCGGGCATGTCCAGCGTGGCCATGGCCTGGCGCAGGCGGCGCTTGAGGATGGCGAGGACGGGGTCGCAGGCGCTCAGGTGCGGGCCGTAGAGGAACTCGACGCCGGGTGCGTGCTCGCGGGCGTGCTCGATGGCCTCGGGAATCTCCATCTTGGCGTGACCGGCGGCATTCAGGATCAGTGGCAGCACCAGCACGCGGCGCGACGACCGCGCCGCGGCCAGCAGGCCATCGTGCAGCGAGGGCGCGGCAAATTCGATGAAGCAGACCTCGATGCGCCAGGCCGGCTGGCGCGCGCGCCACTGGTCGACGAAGACGCGGATTTCCTGGTTGCCGGTGTCCTCGCGCGAGCCGTGGCCCACCAGCAGGATCGTGGTGTGATTCATGTCGTGGCTTTCCTGAAGCGGTGTGTGAAGCCCGGGTCGTAGAGCCGGGACCGGGTCAGCTCGGGCCAGTGGCGCGCGCCCAGCGTGGGGCTGGCGATCACCATGGCCTGGCTGACGATGCCAGCGTCGCGGCACTGTTGTTTGATGGTGGCCAGCGTGCCGCGCACGATGCGCTCTTCGCCGGGCCAGCTGGCCTTGTGCACCACGAGCACCGGCGCGTCGTCGGACCAGCCGGCGGCGCGCAGGCCGGCTTCCACCTTGTGCAGCAGCGTGATGGACAGAAAGATGCACAAGGTCGTGCGGTGCGCCGCCAGCGCGGCGAGGTCCTCGCCGTCGGGCATGGGCGTGCGGCCTTCCACCCGCGTGAAGATGGTGGTCTGCGTGACCTCGGGCAAGGTGAAACTCTCGACCGCCGCCGCCGCCGAGGCCATGGCCGAAGACACGCCCGGCACCACCGCCACCGGCACGCCCGCGGCGTCCAGCGGCTGCACCAGTTCGATGAGCGTGCCGTAGAGGGCCGGGTCGCCGGTTTGCAGGCGCACCACGGTGTCGCAGCGCGCCGCGTTTGCGATCAGCCAGGCCGACATCTGCTCCAGCGTCATGTCCTTGCTGTCCGCGATCAGGCAACCCGGCGGTGCCCAGCGGGTGGCCGCCTCGTTCACCAGCGAACCGGCGAACAGGATGGCCCCGGCGCGCGCGATCAGGTCGCGCCCCTTGACCGTGACCAGGTCCGGGTCGCCCGGACCCGCCCCCACAAACCAGACCGTTCCGAGGCCCATGGTGTGCCCCCGGTCAGGCGGCCTGGTGCAGACGGCGATCCACCACCGCGCTGCCCTGCAGGCCACGCAGCGTCTTGGCCAGTGCGAGCACGGCCAGATCGATCAGCGGCTCGGCCAGCACCACGCTCATGTAGGCGGCGCCGAAGCTGCCGATGCTCACCAGGTTCTCGGCGCCCAGGCCACGCCCGTAGAGCGCCCAGAAACCCACCCACAGCACGATGCCGCCCTGGTAGGCCAGCGACAGCTTCAGGGCCTGGCCGTAGCGCAGATCCACATAGGCCATCTGGTCGGGAATCACGCGGCGAGCCAGCGCCGCGGTGGCGAACAGCGGCACCAGCAGCGTGGTCACGTTCATACCGTACTGCGGCAGGTCGAAGGGTGCAAAGAACAGGCCCTGGATCAGCAACCCACCCGCCAGCCCGATGGCCGCGGGTGCCGCGCCGAACAGCAGCATCAGCGTGGTGCCCAGGATCAGGTGCACCTCGGACACGCCCACCGGGTGGTGCGGCAGCACCTCGAAAAAGCAGAACACCAGCGCCGTGGCCAGCGCGGCCCGTAACAGCAGGGCCGCTGCGCCGTCCTTTCTGATCGCGTCCGCGGACAGCTTGGCCGTGTAGCCGATGCAGGCGGCCGCCGTGGTGTAGCTCAGGGCGAGCTTGGCCCCGTCCACCAGACCTGGTTCGATGTGCATGAAGTGACTCCTTGGGTTGGATGCGTTGGACACAACGCGGTTAAAAAGTCGGCAAAGACCCAAGGGAGAGGTGAGGACAGGTTCCGTCGGCGAACGGACAGCCCCCGGCGAGCGCACGCGCATGCGCTGGCACAGACTCGCAAAGCAATGCGAAGGGACGACATGAGAACACCGGCGAAGACCCCTCACCGCCTTCCCCGACGGTGTTTGGGTAATGCGGCTGCGCTTGGGGCGCAGCCTCCTTGTTGGCCGGTATCCGGGCTGACAGAACGTTTCTCAAAGCCTTTCCGGTGTGACCCAGTGGCGAAATTTTGAGAAATGGGGGCCTTGGCAATGCCTTGGACCACCCGTCTGCTTACCGTTGCGGGGGCAGCGCAGGTTAGGTTCGTCCGTGTGGGACTCGCCCTCCTGCTTCCCGTTGAACTGCGATGCCTGAACAGCATCGCGAGCACCAACAGCTTTTATTCTATACCCCCAAAAATTGCTCGGAGCGTTTGAGCGGCAACGTTGCAATCCTAGAGCTCGTGCATCGGAGCATGGAGCACAGGCGAGAGGCTCGTATTGGCTGACACTCCGCACTCCAATGCTGCACTCCTGAAGCTGAAGTGCTTGCTTAGTGGGTGGGGAGTCCCCTTCTGCAGGTCTGTCTCGATCTCGCTCGCACCCACCCGGTCACATAGTTTCAGATGACGACTTGACCCAGAACAAGACGAAGGAAGGTATCAGGCGCAAGCTGTCGGCCCCTCAACTCGATGGGAGACCATCATGGAAACTCCGAGCAGTTCTGTTCACCACGAGCCTTGGAACAAGGGAAAGATAGTGGGGCAAAAGGCACCCTTCAAGCTGAAGGAGATATGGGCGTTACGGGTGCGCCTACAGATGCAAGGGCGCGTCCGAGAGCTTGCGCTCTTCAATCTGGGCATCGACAGCAAACTACGTGGTTGCGACCTCGTGGCCCTCAAGGTTCGTGATGTGTGTCACGGGGACCAACTGGCCGCGCGAGCCATCGTCATGCAACACAAAACGCAGCGACCGGTGCAGTTCGAAATCACCGCAGCAACCCGAGACGCGCTGCAGGCATGGATCCAGCTGGCAGCGTTGAAATCGGATGATTTCCTGTTTCCAAGCAGGTTGCACGAGTCTCCGCACCTGGGGACTCGGCAGTACGCGCGGATTCTTGGGCACTGGGTGGACGAACTCGGGCTGGATCGCGCCGACTACGGGACACATTCGATGCGGAGAACAAAGGCGACACTGATCTATCGTCGTACCAAAAACCTGCGAGCCGTGCAGTTGCTGCTGGGACACTCGAAGCTCGAATCGACCGTGAGATACCTCGGCATCGAACTCGATGATGCTCTCGAAATCGCGGAGCAGACGGAAATTTGAGCAGGGTATGAGTGGCCGATTTCTACTGGGCGCCCAGCGGCCACCCCTTTCGCGTGGAACTAAGGTTCACGACATCTGCCTCCCCTTCACAAGAAGGGAGTGCTTTGTTTGCCACTGATTTCCCGCGATATACACGCAGTCGTTGGACAAAAAAAGATCGAGACCGTTTGGGCGACCGCTTCGTCGACGAGAGCAGTCGTTGTGTGGTTCCCGGCGAACTACTGCAACCGCTGCAAAGCTGTCGCCTGCCTTGAACTGCCGCCGGTTGGCAATGCGTCGTTAGGCGCCATCCAAACTGCTCAATGAATGGCCCTCAACCTCACCGAATGAATCTGAGTCGCGGTTTTTCGAAATTCAAACAGCAACCCCTCCCTCACCGCCCCAACATCCCCCGCGCCACCAGCTCCTTCATGATCTCCGACGTGCCGCCATAGATGCGCAGCACGCGCGCATCGGTCCAGAAGCGCGAGATCGGGTACTCGGCCATGTAGCCGTAGCCGCCGAAGAGCTGCAGGCAGGCGTCGGCGACGCGGCTGAACAGCTCGGTGGTGTGCAGCTTGAGCGCGCTCACGGCCTCGGGCGTGAGCTGGCCCTGCTGGTAGGCGGCCACGCTGGCGTTCAGGAAGGCCTCGGCGGCGGCGATGTCGCTGGCGCATTGGGCCAGCGTGAAGCGCGTGTTCTGGAACTGGCCGATGGGCTGGCCGAAGGCCTGGCGCTCCTGCACGTATTTCAGCGTGGCATCGAGGGCGCCCTTGGCGCCGTGCACCGCCTGCACGCCGATGATGAGGCGCTCGCGCGGCAGCTCGCGCATCATCTGCACGAAACCCTGGCCTTCCACGCCGCCGAGCAGCGCATCCAGGGGCACGCGCATGTCGTTGAAGAACAGCTCGGAGGTGTCGCCCGCGTGCTGGCCGATTTTTTCGAGGTTCTGACCGCGCGTGAAGCCGGGCGTGGCCGCATCGACCAGGAACAGGCTTACGCCCTTGGCGCCTGCGGCCGGATCGGTCTTGGCGGCCAGCACCAGCAGGTCGCAGTTCTGGCCGTTGCTGATGAAGATCTTGCTGCCGTTGATGACGTAGTGGTCGCCGTCGCTGTCACTTACCCGTCGCGCGGTGGTGCGGATGGCCTTGAGGTCGCTGCCCGCGCCGGGCTCGGTCATGCCGATGGCGGCAATCGCCTCGCCGCTGGCCATGCGCGGCAGCCAATGTGCGCGCTGCGCCTCGGTGCCGCAGTGCAGCAGGTAGGGCGGAATGATGTCGTTGTGCACCTGCAGCCCACCGACAAAGCCGCCGTAGCCCCGGCGCGAGAGCACCTCGACCACGGCGAACGAGAAGGGCACGCTGGCGCCCGGGCCGCCGTAGGTATCGGGCACGTCGGCGCAGAGGTAGCCGTTCTCGCCCATCTTGCGCAGCAGGTCGCGCGGCACGCGGCCGGCTTTTTCCCAGGTGCGGTAGTGGGGCTCGATCTCGGCGTCGCAGAAGCGCTCCAGCGACTCGGTGAAGAGCTGCAGTTCGGCCTGCTCGTCGGCGCTGATGAAATGATTGGGCAGCATGGCGGTAATATTGCTATATAAATAATAGCTACCAGCGCTTGATAAACAAGCGCTGGAGGTCAAAAACACTCAAATATTGATCACATCCGCTCGTAGATGGCAGCAATGCCCTGGCCGCCGCCGATGCACATGGTCACCAGCGCGTAGCGCCCGCCGGTGCGGTGCAGCTCGGCAATCGCCTTGGTGGTGATGATGGCGCCCGTGGCGCCCACCGGGTGGCCGAGCGAAATGCCCGAGCCGTTGGGGTTGACCTTGGCCGGGTCCAGGCCCAGCTCCTGCACCACGGCGCAGGCCTGGGCGGCGAAGGCCTCGTTGGCCTCGATCACGTCCATGTCTTGCACCTTCAGGCCCGTGCGTGCCAGCACCTTCTGCGTGGCGGGCACGGGGCCAATGCCCATGTAGGCCGGGTCCACGCCGGCGTGCGCGTAGCCCACGAGGCGGGCCAGGGGCTTCACGCCCAGCGCCTGCAGTCGGTCGCCCGCCACCAGCACCACGGCGCTGGCGCCGTCGTTGATACCCGAGGCGTTGCCGGCCGTCACGGTGCCGCCGTCCTTCTTGAATGCGGGCTTCATGCCGGCCAGCACATCGAGCGTGGTGGCGGCGCGCACATGCTCGTCGTCCTGGAACAGCACGGTGCCTTTGCGCGTGGCGATTTCGACGGGGACGATCTGTTCCTTGAAGTAACCGGCGGCTATGGCGGCTGCGGCGCGGCGCTGGCTTTCCAGCGCCAGCTTGTCCTGCAGTTCGCGCGAAATTTTGTAGCGCTCGGCCACGTTTTCGGCAGTGATGCCCATGTGCATTTTTTGCCAGGGGTCGTGCAGGATGCCGAGCATGTAGTCGATGCTCTTGGCGTCGCCCATGCGCGCGCCGTAGCGCGCGGCTGTGTCGAAGTAGGGGCCGCGGCTCATGGATTCGCTGCCGCCGCCCACGGCCACGTCGCAGTCGCCGTAGCCAATGGCCTGCGCGGCCGAAATGATGGCCTGCAGGCCCGAGCCGCACAGGCGGTTGACGTTGAAGGCGGGTGTCTCGATGGGGCAGCCGGCGTCGATGGCGGCCACGCGGGAGAGGTAGGCGTCCTTGGTGTCGGTGGGGATCACGTTGCCCATGACCACATGGCCCACGGCGTCGGGCGCCAGGCCCGAGCGGGCGATGGCTGCCTTCACGGCGGTGGTGGCGAGCTGGGTGTTGGGCACGTCTTTCAGGCTGCCGCCGAAGGTGCCGATGGCGGTGCGGGCGGTGCTGACAACGAAAACTTCACGATGGGTCATGGCAAAAGCTCCGGATTAACGAAATGGTTGCCATCGTAGTTCAGCCGCCGCGCAATGCCAGCCTGCCGTTGCCCATCCAGCAAATTCAAGCAAAAAATGACTCTAGTGCTTGATGAATAAGCGCTTCCAGCTATGAATGCAATAGCGTTCTGCGCGCTGTAGTGTCTGTGCCGGGCGCTGCCGCCAGGTCGTCCAGGATGGGGCAATCGGGCCGGTCGTTGCCCTGGCAGCAGGACACCAGTGTCTGCAGCGTGCGCTGCATGGCTTGCATGGCGGCAATGCGTTCGCCCAGGTCGTCGATGTGCGCCTGGGCGATGCGTTTGACATGGGCGCTGGCGCGGCCCTTGTCTTGCCACAGGCCCAGCAGCTCGCGGATTTCTTCCATCGAGAAGCCCAGCGTGCGCGCGCGGCCGATAAAGCGCAGGGCGTGCACGTCGGCCCCGGTGTACTGGCGGTAGCCGCTGTCGGTGCGCGCCACGCCGTTGAGCAGACCCAGGGCCTCGTAGTGGCGCACCATGCGCGCCGATACCCCGGCGCGCCGGGCGGCCTCGCTGATGGGCACGGGCCCATCGTTTCGGGGTGCGCGGGCGGTCATGCGGCGACCGTGTAGCCTTCTTCGGCAATGGCGGCGGCCAGGGCCTCGCGGGGCTGGGTGCTCTCGATCTCGACGCGGTTTTGGGCGCGGTCAATGCGCACGGTGGCGGCGGGGTCGATCTGCTGCACGGCCTGCGTGACGGCGCGTTCGCAGTGGCCGCAGGTCATGCCCTCTACTTGAAGGGTGTATTGCATCGGGTTTCTCCGTTAAATGGTGGACAACAGGCACATGATGAACATTGACATCGTGGCATAGTCAAGCGCCCACAAAGGCACTGGCAGGTGCATGGTTGATGCGTGCCATGGCTTGACCTTGCCATCATGGCAAGGATTACGGTAGCCCCTTATGAACACACCTGTCATCCCCCCCGAACCGCTGGACACCCTGGACCTGGGCATTGGCGGCATGACCTGCGCCAGCTGCGTGGGCCGCGTGGAGCGGGCGCTGCGCAAGGTGCCCGGCGTGCAGGATGCCGCCGTGAACCTGGCCACCGAGTCCGCGCGCATCGCCTATGTGGTGCCCCCGGATGCCCAGGGCCCGGCCATGGATGCCCTGCTGCGCCGCGCCGTGCGCAATGCGGGCTACGAGCCGCGCGCGGCGGGGCAGGACGATGCGCCCGAGGACTTGTCGCCCTGGGCCGGTTTTTTGCCGGTGGGCGTGGGCCTGCTGCTGTCGGCCCCGTTGGTGCTGCCCATGCTGGGCGATCTGTTTGGCGCGCACTGGATGCTGCCTGCCTGGGCGCAGTTTGCGCTGGCCACGCCGGTGCAGTTCATTCTGGGGGCGCGTTTTTACAAGGCGGGCTGGCACGCGCTCAAGGCGCTGTCGGGCAACATGGATCTGCTGGTGGCGATTGGCACCTCGGCGGGCTGGGGGCTGTCGATGTGGCTGTGGCTCACGTCGCACGAGGGGCACGCCCCGCACCTGTATTTCGAAGCCTCGGCGGTGGTGGTGACGCTGGTGCTGCTGGGCAAGTGGCTGGAGGCCCGCGCCAAGCGGCAGACCACAGCGGCCATCCGCGCACTGCACGCGCTGCGGCCTGATGTGGCCCACATGCTGGGGCGTGACGGCGAGGTGGATGTGCCGGTGGCCGAGGTGATGGCGGGCGACCGGCTGGTGGTGCGCCCTGGCGAGCGCATTCCGGTGGACGGCAGCATTCTGGAGGGCCACACCCAGGTGGACGAGTCCATGCTGACCGGCGAGCCCTTGCCCGTGACGCGCGAGGTGGGTGCGCCCCTGACCGGCGGCTCCATCAATGGCGATGGCCGGGTGGTGATGCAGGTGACGGCGGTGGGCGCCGAGACGGTGCTGTCGCGCATCATCCGACTGGTCGAGGATGCGCAGGCCGCCAAGGCGCCCTTGCAGCGCATGGTTGACCAGGTGTCGGCCGTCTTTGTGCCGGTGGTGCTGCTGGTGGCGCTGGCCACGCTGCTGGGCTGGCTGTGGATGGGTGCGGGCTTTGAGCTGGCCATGATCCGTGCCGTGGCCGTGCTGGTGATTGCCTGCCCCTGCGCACTGGGGCTGGCCACGCCGGCGGCCATCATGACGGGCACGGGGGTGGCGGCAAAAAATGGCATTTTGATCAAGGACGCGCAGGCGCTGGAGCTGGCCCACAAGGTGGATGTGGTGGCGTTTGACAAGACCGGCACCCTGACCGTGGGCCGCCCACGGCTCACTGCCTTTGAGGTGGTGCCCGGCCAGGACGAGGCGGCCGTGCTGGCGGCCGTGGCCAGTGTGCAAAGTGGCAGCGAGCACCCGCTGGCCCGTGCAGTGGTGGTGGCTGCGCAGGAGCGCGGCCTGCAGCCCATGGCGCCCGACAGCGTGCGCGCCGTGCCGGGGCGCGGCACCGAGGGCGAGGTGCAGGCCCGCAGCTACCTGGTGGGCAGCCTGCGCTGGATGGACGAGTTGGGCGTTGGGCTGGGCGCGCTGGCGGCGCGGGCGAAAAGCCTGCAAAACGATGGCGCCACGGTGTCGGCCCTGGCCGAGCGCACCACCGACGGGTTGGCCCTGCGTGCAATTTTGGCCTTTGGCGACGAGCCCAAGCCCGGGGCGCGCGAGGCGCTGGCGGCGCTGCGCGCGCGCGGCATTCGCACCGTGATGATTTCGGGGGACAACCGGGGCGCTGCCCTGGCCATGGCGCAGCGCCTGGGGCTGGACGCCGCCGATGTGCGCGCCGAGGTATTGCCGGGCGACAAGGCGGCCCAGGTGGTGGCGCTGCAGCAAGGCGATGGCGAAGAAGCCCACCCGGGGGGGCAGCGCCCCAGCGCAGCGGCCCAGCATGGCGCCCACATTGTCGCCATGGTGGGCGACGGCGTGAACGACGCCCCGGCCCTGGCCGCTGCCGACGTGGGCATGGCCATGGGCAACGGCACCGATGTGGCCATGCACGCGGCCGGCATCACGCTGATGCGGGGCGACCCGATGCTGGTGGCCGCCGCGCTGGACATCTCGCGGCGCACCGTAGCGAAAATCCGGCAAAACCTGTTCTGGGCCTTTTTCTACAACGTGGCCGGCATTCCACTGGCGGCGCTGGGCTACCTGAACCCGGTGGTGGCCGGGGCGGCCATGGCGCTGAGTTCGGTGAGCGTGATGGCCAACGCCCTGCTGCTCAAGCGCTGGCGCATGTGACCACCGCGACAGTTTGGCGCGGTGCGGTCACCAATGTCTGGCAAGCTGCAACGTTTTGTTGCATGTCCGTGGCCATCACAAGCGGCCGGGGCACTTTTCAGACATCAGAAGGGGACACACCATGAATCTCTTATCGCTCATGCGGCTTTTCACCATCCGCTTTCGGATGCTGGGGGCCATTGGCGTTGTGCTGGGGCTGTTGGGCCTGCTGGGCGGTGCGGGCATGCTGGGCATGTTCCGCATCCACGCCATGAGCGAGGACTTCATGGCCAACTCGTTTGCCGAGGTGAGCCACATGGCCGAGCTGCGTGGCGAGATGGGGGCCATCCGCCAGCATGAAAAGGACATGATCATTGCGTAGGAGAAGCCCGAGAGCGTGAAGGCGGCCCACACCAAGTGGCTGGCCAGCCTGGAGCAGTCGAAAAAAGTGGCGGCCCGCTTCCTTGAAGGCCCACAGGACGCCGACAACGCCATCGCCCAGGCCATCGTCAAGCGCCTGGACAGCTACCGCGACCAGTTTGCGCATGTGGCGCGCCAGCTGGAAGCCGGGGGCTACGACACGGCCACCATTGCCAACCGCATGAGCGGTAAGGCGGTGGCCGAGTTTGACGAGGCCGACAAGCTGCTCAAGGAGCTCGATGGCGTGCTGCGTGGCGAGGTGACAGCGGCCGTGGCCGACCAGAACCAGGTGTCCAACCAGACCCTGTGGCTGTTTGCCCTGGCGGTGCTGATCACCGTGTTGGTGGTGGTGCCCACCACGCTGATGAACATGCTGTCCATCTGCCGCCCGCTGGCCGATGCCCGCCGCATGGCGCTGGCAATTGCCGGTGGCGACCTGTCGCAGCGCATTGCCGCCGAGGGCAAATACGAAGTGGCCGACCTGCAGCGCGCATTGACCGACATGCAGCAGGGCCTGGGGGCGCTGGTGGCGCAGGTGCGCGATGCCAGCGGCAGCATTGCCACGGCCAGCAATGCCCAAGAAGCGGTGGCTTCGCTGTCGCAGATCACATCCAACGTGCAGCAAACCGCGTCGTCGTCGCAGATGGCCAACCAGCTGGCCAGCTCGGCGTCCAGCACGGCCACGCGCGGCGGTTCGGTGGTGGCGCAGGCCGTGGCCAGCATGCACGAGATCTCGGCATCGAGCCGCAAGATCGGCGACATCATCGGCCTGATCGACTCGATTGCCTTCCAGACCAACATTCTGGCGCTGAACGCTGCCGTGGAAGCGGCCCGCGCGGGTGAGCAGGGCCGGGGCTTTGCCGTGGTGGCCAGCGAAGTGCGCAGCCTGGCGCAACGCTCGGCCGCAGCGGCCAGCGACATCAAGGGGCTGATTCACAACAGCGTGACCGCCGTGGACGGTGGCGTGCGCCATGTCGAAGATGCGGGCGCCGCCATGAAGGAAATCGTGGCCAGCGTGCAGCGCGTGGGCGACATCATTGGCGAGATCACTGCCGCTGCCTCGGAGCAGTCGGCCGGCATTGGCCAGGTGAACCAGTCGGTGGGCGAGATCGACCGCATGACGCAGCAGAACGCGGCGCTGGTGGAAGAGTCGGCCGCCGCCGCCGCCGCCGAGTCGCTGCGCGAGCAGGCGGCCCGTCTGTCGAAGGTGGTACAGCAGTTCCGCCTGGCCGATGAAGGCAACGGCATGGCGTCCCTGTCCCGCATGCCGGCCTCCGCGCCGGACCGTGCCTTGATCGGCCGCGCCACGCCCCAGCTGGCGGGCTGAGCGACCGAGGGACCAGCGGCAGGCCGGTGGTTTGCCGGTGCCCCAGAAAAAACGCCGCCCTCGGGCGGCGTTTGCTATTTATTCAATAGCTTAAAGCGCTTGTTGTATAAGCGCTTGAGGCACTTTTGACCTGAATTTTCCGCCTCAATACAGCGTGGGGTAGTCGATGTATCCGGCAGCGCCGCCGCCGTAGAAGGTGGCGCGGTCGGGCTCGTTCAGGGGCGCGTTCTTTTCCAGGCGGGCCACCAGGTCGGGGTTGGCAATGAAGGGCCGGCCAAAGGCCACGATGTCGGCGCCCGCCGCCACGGCGGCATCGGCCAGTGCGCGGTCGTAGGCGTTGTTCACCATCCAGGCGCCCTTGCCGCCGGCCTTGCGGTACACGGCCTTGAGGGCAGCGTAGTCAAACGGGCGGTCGGCCAGCTCGCGGGCGCCGCCGGTGGCGCCTTCGATGATGTGCACATAGGCCAGCCCCAGCGGGGCGAGTTGGGCCAGCAGGTAGTCAAACAGCTGCTGGGGATTTTCGTCCACGATGTCGTTGGCGGGTGTCACGGGCGACAGGCGAATGCCGGTGCGGCCGCCACCGATTTCATCGACGATGGCGCGCACCACTTCGAGGGTGAGGCGGGCGCGGTTCTTGATGCTGCCGCCGTAGTCGTCGGTGCGCTCGTTGGCGCCGGTTTTCAGGAACTGGTCGAGCAGGTAGCCGTTGGCCGCATGGATTTCCACGCCATCAAAACCGCAGGCAATGGCGTTGCGCGCGGCGTGGCGGTAGTCCTGCACGATGCCGGGCAGCTCGCCCAGATCGAGCGCGCGGGGCATCGAGGTGTCGGTGAAGGTGGGCACCCCGTCCTTGAGCAGCACCGTCTTGGTGTGCGCGCGGATGGCCGAGGGCGCCACGGGGGCGGCGTTGCCCGGCTGCAGGTCGGTGTGCGAGACGCGGCCCACATGCCACAGCTGCACCACGATCTTGCCGCCTTCGGCGTGCACGGCGCTGGTCACGCGCTTCCAGCCATCGAGCTGCTCGGTGCCATACAGGCCGGGCACGTCGGCATAGCCCTGGCCCTGGGGGCTGATGGCGGTGGCCTCGGTGATCAGCAGGCCGGCGCTGGCGCGCTGCGTGTAGTAGGTGGCCATGAGCGGCGTGGGGATGGCGTCGGGCGCGCGGTTGCGCGTGAGCGGCGCCATGGCGATGCGGTTGGCCAGGTGCAGGTCACCGGCCTGTACGGGTTCGAACAAAGAGGGCATGAAAGGCTTTCGTCGAGAGAGTGAAAGGGGGCTTGCCCGAAGGCAGGGTTTGGCATAAGGGTACTGCAGTGCCACAAACGCTGCAGTACGCGGCGGACAGCGCGGTAAAGCCATTGTGTGCTAACCGCACTGCCGCAAAAGAACCGGAATGTTCAAAAATGATAGCTACCAGCGCTTTATCCATAAGCGCTATCTGCCATTTTGATCAATATTTGATCTGAGCGCACCCACAGGCCAAATGCGCAGCCCGCAGGCACAATCAGCGCCCATGGAGACAAACCACACAAGGCGCTTGCAGGGCTTGCGCGCCCACCCGGTGGGCGTGGTGCTGGCGCTGTCGCTGGGTGCGGCGGTGTCGCTGGGTATCACGCGTTTTGCCTATGCGCTGCTGCTGCCCGTGATGCGCGCCGACCTGGGCTGGAGCTACACCCTGGCCGGGGCCATGAACACCGTCAATGCGCTGGGTTACCTGCTGGGCGCCCTGGCCGCCCCCGCGCTGCTGCGGCGCCTGGCGCCCGGCACCCTGCTGCTGTGGGGTGCGGTGCTGGCCACGCTGTTCATGGCCTTGAGCGGCTTCTTCATCGAGGCCGTCCCGTTGCTGCTGCAACGCCTGCTGGCGGGCGTGGCCAGCGCCGTCATCTTTATCGCTGGCGGGCTGATGGCGGCGCGCCTGGGCGCCCTGGACGTGGGCCGCAGTGGCCTGCTGCTGGGCCTGTATTACGGTGGCGTGGGCTGGGGCATCAGCGCTTCGGCACTGCTGGTGCCGCCCGTGCTGGCCGTGGCCCCGGCGCTGCACGGATGGACCTGGGCCTGGTGGGCGCTGGCAGCCGTGTGCGCGCTGGCTACTGTGGTGCTGGTGTGGCCCGTGCGGGCGCTGCGCGGGCTGACGGCGCCTGCAACCGCGCCCGCCCCTGCGAAAGGCCTGAGTGTGGGCGCCAGTGGGGCTGAGGGCGCGAAGGCCGTTGCGCAACACGCGGCGCCCCCTTCGGCCGCGCCCGTGCCCGCCGTGCCCCTGCGCGCGCTGGCACCGGCCCTGCTGGGCTACACCTTGTTTGGTGTGGGCTACATCGGCTACATGACCTTTGTGGTGGCGCTGCTGCGCGAGCAGGGCATGGCCAGCGGCACCGTGACGCTGTTTTATGCCTTGCTGGGGCTGGCGGTGGTGCTGTCGTCGCGCATCTGGGCGGGCTTGCTGGACCGCAGCCGCGGCGGGCGTGCGCTGGCGTTGCTCAATGGTCTGCTGGGTGTGGCCACGCTGCTGCCTGCACTGACCTCGGCCTGGCCCGTGGTGCTGGCTTCGGGCCTGCTGTTTGGCGGGGTGTTCCTGGCGGTGGTGGCCTCGACCACCGCGCTGGTGCGCCACAACCTGCCGCCCGCGCAGTGGGCCGGCGGCATCAGCGCATTCACTGTCGTGTTCGCTGCCGGGCAGATCGTGGGGCCCACGGTGGTGGGCTGGATTGCCGACGGTCCCGGCGGGCTGGCGCGCGGCCTGGTGTATTCGGCCTGCGCGCTGTGGCTGGGGGCGCTGGTGGCAGCGCGCCAGCGGCCGCTGGCACTTACTTGAGCAGGCCTTCGGCCTTCATGGCCGCCTGCACGGCGGGGCGGGCGGCCACGCGGGCCTGAAAGGCGCTGAGGTTCTTCAGGCCCGAAATGTCCAGGCGCACAAACCCGGCCCAGTTGGCCACGGTGAACAGGTAACCATCGGCCACGGTGAACTGCTCGCCCATCAGGTAGGGCTTGCCCGCGAGTTGGCCATCTATCCACTGCAGGCGCTTGAGGAGGCGCTCACGCACTTGGGGTTGGTAGTCGGCAGGCGTGGCGGGGTTGAACAGCGGCCCAAAACCCTGGTGGAGTTCGGTGCCGATGAAGGTCAGCCACTCTTGCAGGCGGTAGCGCGCCATGGAGCCATTGGCGGGGGCCAGGTTCTTTGCGGGCACCTGATCGGCGATGTACTGCACGATGGCGGGGCCTTCGCGCAGGCGCTCGCCGTTGTCCAGCTCCAGCACGGGCACATAACCCAGCGGGTTGATGCTGTAGAAATCGGTGCCGTCCTGCAGTTGGTGGCTTTTGGTGCTGACCAGCATGGGCGTGCAGGCCAGGCCGGCCTCGTGCAGGGCAATGTGGGCAGACAGGGAGCAGGCACCGGGCGAGTAGTAAAGCTTCATGGGCGAATCCTTGTGAACAAATCGGAACATGAGCGCCCGATGCTATGCGCTGCGCCGGATTTTTGCTGGCGCGGGGCAAGGCTGGCAGGGATACCCGGGCGCGCAACTGGTGCCCTCGAAGCCAGCGGCAGCCGTGCAAGGGCTACCCCCGCCGCAAGGGCTGCGTTCCCTTTGGGCTGCACGGGTGGGCATCCCCTTGAGGCTGAGGGCCGCGGCTCCGAGCCTGCCTGTGCAGGCCATGACGTGCGCGAAGGTCTGGCGCCTCTAGCAACCGCACCGAGGCGCTGCAGGCGACACAGGGGTTAGGTGTTCCAGCCGGGCAATTCGCGCTGCACTTTGCGCAGCAGCGCCGGCCAGGCAAACGCCCCGCCCAGGCCACCCGTTTGCACGCGCATGGCCTGGGCCACGCCGCTCACGATTTGTGGGTTCACGTCGATCAACTCGCCACCGGCCTGGGCGTCGATCTGTATGCGGCAGGTGTTCTCGAAGGTGTACATCGACAGAAACGCATCGGCAATGGTCTTGCCCACGGTGAGCAACCCGTGGTTGCGCAGCATGAGGAAGTTGGCCGCGCCCAGGTCGGCCTGCAGGCGCGGTTTTTCTGCATCGCGAAAGGCTACACCCTCGTACGCGTGGTACGCCAGCGAGCCCAGCACAAAGGTGCTTTGCTGGCTGATGGGCAGCACGCCGCCCTTTTGCGCGCTGACGGCCACGCCCGCGCGCGTGTGGGTGTGCAACACGCAACCGGCCTCGGGCCGCGCCTCGTGTACGGCGCTGTGGATGACAAAACCCGCAGGGTTTACCGGGAAGGGCGATTCGTGCAGTTGGTTGCACTGCATGTCCACCTTGATCAGGCTTGACGCAGTGATCTCGTCGAACATGAGGCCGTAGGGGTTGATGAGGAAGTGGTGCTCGCCCACGCCCGACACCGATTCAGGCAGCTTGGCGCTGATGTGGGTGAAGACCAGGTCACTCCAGCCATACAGCGCCACCAGCCGGTAGCACACGGCCAGGTCGCAGCGCAGTTGCCATTCTTCGGGGCTGACGCTGGCTTGCAAAGAGGGGATGTTGAGCATGGTTTTGTCTCCGCGGTTTGGGGAAAGGTAAGACGCGCCACTGTAGGGCGGCGCGGCGCAGGCGGCTGTCCGGCAGGCTACACGGGCGACAACAGCTGCCGTGCCATGACTATGCAAAAAATAATAGCAGCGAGCGCTTGCTGGATAAGCGTCAGAGCCTTATTCGATTCAATTTTTTCCGTCTGGCGGCTTGCGTGCCTCGTCGGCATGTTTCAGTGATCGATGCGCGCATCTTCGCCCGCATCAGGGGTGGGTGAGGACTTCCAGTTCGTCCAGGAAGCGCATGGCCTGGCCGGTGTCATGCCCGCACATTTCGGCCGAAGGCATCAGCCCGCTGCAAACTGCCGGGCGCCCGGGTTGCCCAAAAATGAGGCAGCGCGCGTCATCGCCCAGTTGAATGCAGCGCACACCCGCCGGTTTGCCGTGTGGCATGCCGGGTATGGGCGAGCTGATGGAGGGGGCGGTGCAGCAGGCGCCGCATCGGGGGCGGCAATCCAGGGGTATCGGTTTTGATAGCTGCTTGCGCTGGTCAGGTGGGGGCCAGAGGCCGTTTTGGCTTGAAATCATCAGCCGGCCGCCGGCTGCAGCCGCTCTGCAGCCCATAGCACCTGGTCCACCACGGCGCGCACGCGGTCGCGGTGGGCGGGCTGGACGAGGGTGCCGCTGTCGTCAAACGCGGTGCCTGCGCCGCCCAGCGCAAACGCGCGGGGCGCCAGCCAGCATTCCAGGTTGATGAGCAGCGGGGCCAGATGGCTTTGCGAGCGCAGGCCCCCCAAGGCGCCGGGTGAGGCGCTGAGCATGCCCACGACCTTGCCGCGAAAAGACCGGGTGCCGTCCTGCCAGTCGGGGTGGCCCTGGACGGGGCTGGATGCCCAGTCGATGGTGTTCTTGAGCAGCGCGGTATAGCTGCCGTTGTACTCGGGCGAGCAGATGATCCAGGCCGGGTGGTCGTGCAGCACCTGCTTGAGGCGCAGCACATCGGCGGGCGTGCCTTGCGCTTCCAGGTCGGCGTTGTACATCGGAATGTCAAAGTCGGACAACTCAAGCGTTGTGACCCGGGCCCCGGCTTCGCGGGCGATGGCGGCAGCGGCGTGGGCCAGCTTGCGGTTGAGAGACTGCTGGCGGGTGCTGCCCGCAAAAACGAGAAGTTGTTGGTGCATGTCTGGCATTGGAGCACAGGCGTGTGGCGGGGGTGCTGGCGGGCTGGTCATGGCCTTTGACGGCGCATGGGGGCTTGTGCAGCCCCTTTGATCCAACGCCTCGGGGCCTTGTTGGCGGGCGGTGTTTCACGTGAAACGGTCTGCCCCAGGCGCGCAGTGCAGGTGTGCTGCAAAGGTTGTCTGCAGCGGCGGCGACGTGCGCCAGACAAAGGTGGGAAAATTGCGGGTTTCCCGCAGCGGGGCCTCAGGGCTGGCAGGCGGGGCGGGCCGCTGCGGCGGGTGCTCGGTGGGTGTTTGGCCAGAATTTGGCCCGTGTGGTGTGTGTGGTGTGTGTCGTTATGGGCCGGTGGCCCCGGAGTTGTCCGATGTTGTATCCCCAGGAATTTGATGTCATCGTTGTCGGCGGAGGCCATGCCGGCACCGAGGCCGCGCTGGCCGCTGCGCGCTTAGGGCAAAGAACCCTGCTGCTGACCCACAACATCGAGACACTGGGGCAGATGAGCTGCAACCCCAGCATTGGCGGCATCGGCAAGGGGCACTTGGTGAAAGAGGTGGACGCGCTGGGCGGAGCCATGGCGCTGGCCACGGACGAGGGCGGCATCCAGTTCCGCATTCTCAACAGCAGCAAGGGCCCCGCCGTGCGGGCCACGCGCGCGCAGGCCGACCGCATTCTGTACAAGGCCGCCATCCGCCGCATGCTGGAGAACCAGCCCAACCTGTGGCTGTTTCAGCAGGCGGTGGACGACCTGATGGTGGAGGGCGACCGCGTGGTGGGCGCCGTCACGCAGGTGGGCATCCAATTTCGCAGCCGCACGGTGGTGCTGACGGCCGGGACTTTTCTGGACGGCAAGATCCATGTGGGGCTGAACAACTACGCTGCTGGCCGGGCGGGCGACCCACCAGCGGTGTCGCTGTCGGCACGGCTCAAGGAATTGCAACTGCCGCAGGGCCGCCTGAAGACCGGTACACCACCCCGGCTGGATGGGCGCAGCATCGATTTTTCGAAATGCACCGAGCAGCCCGGTGACGGCATGCCGGGCGGTGTGAACGAGGGCACGGTGCCCGTGTTCAGCTTCATGGCCCATGCGTACGGTGGTGCGGCCATGCACCCCAAGCAAATGCCCTGCTGGATCACCCACACCAACGAGCGCACGCACGACATCATCCGCAGCGGCTTTGACCGCAGCCCCATGTTCACCGGAAAGATCGAGGGCGTGGGCCCGCGCTACTGCCCGAGCGTAGAGGACAAGATCAACCGCTTTGCCGACAAGGACAGCCACCAGATTTTTCTGGAGCCCGAGGGGCTGACCACGCACGAGTTTTACCCCAACGGCATCTCCACCAGCCTGCCGTTCGACATCCAGTACGAGCTGGTGCGCAGCATGCCGGGGCTGGAGAACGCGCACATCCTTCGCCCCGGCTACGCCATCGAATACGACTACTTTGACCCGCGCGCGCTGAAAGGCAGCTTCGAGACGCGGCAGATTCAGGGTCTGTTTTTTGCCGGGCAGATCAACGGCACCACGGGCTACGAAGAGGCGGCGGCGCAGGGATTGTTCGCCGGGCTCAACGCTGCGCTGCAGTGCCGGGGCGAGGCGCCCTGGTTGCCCGGCCGCGACGAGGCCTACCTGGGCGTGTTGGTGGATGACCTCATCACCAAGGGCGTGACCGAGCCTTACCGCATGTTCACCAGCCGGGCCGAGTTTCGCCTGCAACTGCGCGAGGACAACGCCGATATGCGCCTGACGGAAGCCGGGCGCCGCATGGGCTTGGTGGACGATGCGCGCTGGGAGTCTTTCAGCCGCAAACGCGATGCCGTTTCACGTGAAACAGAGCGCCTCAAAGCCACCTGGGTGAACCCGCGCAACCTGCCTGCGGCCGAGTCGGAGCGGGTGCTGGGCAAGAGCATCGAGCATGAGTACAACCTGTTCGAGCTGCTGCGCCGCCCCGACGTGAACTACGCCAACCTGATGTCGATGGACGGCGGCAAGTACGCTTCGGCCGATGTTTCACGTGAAACGTTGGGAGAGCTGAGCGTGCCCGTGGTGGAGCAGGTGGAGATTGCCGCCAAGTATTCGGGCTACATCGACCGGCAAAAAGGCGAGGTGGAGCGCGCCGCGCATTTCGAAAAGTTGCGCCTGCCCCCAGACCTGGACTACATGCAGGTGACGGCTCTGAGCATAGAGGCCCGCCAGGTGCTCAGCCGCCACCGGCCCGAAACCCTGGGCCATGCCTCGCGCATCACGGGCATTACGCCGGCAGCTATCTCGTTGCTGATGGTGCATTTGAAGAAGGGCGGGTTCAAGGAGTTTGCGGTGGCCCCGGCTTTGCCTGCCACGGCCGAAGGGCAGGTGGTGGCATGACGGCAGCAGCGGTCCACAACGACGCGCTTCGCACGAAGCTGCAGGCGGGTGCAGGCACCCTGGCCCTGGGTCTGACCGAGGCACAAATCACCCAGTTGCTCGAGTTTCTGTCCCTGCTGCAAAAGTGGAACAAGGTCTACAACCTCACGGCCGTGCGGGACCCGCAGGAGATGCTCACCCACCATCTGCTCGACAGCCTTGCAGCGGTGGGGCCCCTGCGCCGCCATGTGGCTGCGCAGACTGGCGAGGGCGGGGGGGCAGTGCGCCTGCTTGACGTAGGCTCGGGCGGTGGATTGCCTGGCGTGGTGTTTGCCATCTGCTGCCCGGAGGTCGATGTGAGCTGTGTCGATACCGTGGGCAAGAAGGCTGCATTCATCCAGCAGGCGGCGGTGGCGCTGAAACTGCGCAACCTGCATGGCGTGCACGCACGGGTTGAGGCATTGACGGCGCCGTTTGACATCATCAGCTGCCGCGCGTTTGCCTCGTTGCCCGATTTTGTGACCTGGTCCCAGAGTGCGCTGGCCATGCCGCACGGGGTCTGGCTGGCCATGAAAGGCAAGCACCCCGCAGACGAAATCGCCGCCTTGCCCGCCGAAGTGCAGGTGTTTCACGTGGAACAGCTCACCGTTCCGGGGCTGGATGCCGAGCGCTGCATTGTCTGGATGAAGCCCGCCTGACGGATCTTTTTGAGGGGAGGGAAGGGCGGTCGCGTAAACTCGGGCTCCGGTCCGCAGCGCTGCGCAGACCTTCCAGCCTTCCAGAGGAATCCCACATGTTCGGCATTGCAGACTACGGCGCCTTTGTCGCCGCCATTGTGTTGTTTCTGGCCATCCCGGGCCCCGGCAACCTGGCGCTCATCACCTCCACCAGCAAGGGCGGCGTGCGTGGCGGTCTGGCGGCCACGCTGGGTGTGATCGCGGGCGACCAGGTGCTGATGTGGGCGGCAGTGGCCGGTGTGGCGGCTTTGCTGGCCACCTACCCCACGGCTTTCCATGCCGTGCAGTGGCTGGGCGCTGCCTATCTGGCCTGGCTGGGCTTCAAGATGCTCACGGCCAAGCCGGGTGCCCAGCCCATCCTCAACATCCAGCCGCGCCATTATTTCAAGCAGGCCGCACTCATCACCTTGCTCAACCCCAAGGCCATCGTGTTCTACATGGCGTTCTTCCCGCTGTTTGTGGACCCGGCACGCCATCAGGGCATGCTCACCTTTGGCGTGATGGCCGCCACCATTGCCGCCCTGACCCTGGCCTACGGCCTCACCGTGGTGCTGCTTACGCACCACCTGGCCGAGCGCATGCGCGCCAACCCCCGCATTGCCCGCGTGCTTGAAAAAGTAGCCGGCGTCTTTTTGATCGGCTTTGGCATCAAGCTGGCCATCTCCAAATGAACCATCACATGACAACCAGGTACTCGAACGACCAGACCGGTTTTGCCGCCGGGCCGCCCCAAGGCAAAACGCGGCCCCCTCGGGGGGCAGGAAGTGACACGCAGTGCACGACCGTGGGGGCAACATTCTGATGGCCAAGATTTTTTGCGTTGCCAACCAGAAGGGTGGCGTTGGCAAGACCACCACCACCGTCAACCTGGCTGCGGGCCTGGCCAAGATTGGTCAGCGCGTGCTGATGGTCGACCTGGACCCGCAGGGCAATGCCACCATGGGCTCGGGCGTGGACAAGCGTAGCCTGGACCTGACGGTCTATGACGTGCTGCTCGAATCTGCGTCGGTCAAAGAGGCAGCAGTGCTGTCCGACAAATGCGGCTACTGGGTGCTGGGTGCCAACCGCGAGCTGGCCGGTGCCGAGGTGGAACTGGTGGCGCTGGAGCACCGCGAAAAGCGCCTCAAGGCCGCGCTGGCCGAGGTGGGGGGCGACTACGACTTTGTGCTCATCGACTGCCCTCCGTCCCTGTCGATGCTCACCCTCAACGGCCTGTGCAGCGCCCACGGCGTCATCGTGCCCATGCAGTGCGAGTACTTCGCGCTCGAAGGCCTGACCGATTTGGTCAACACCATCAAGCAGGTGCACGCCAACCTCAATACCGACCTGCAGATCATCGGCCTGCTGCGTGTGATGTTCGACCCCCGCATCACACTGCAGCAGCAGGTGAGCGACCAGCTCAAGGGCCACTTTGGCGACAAGGTGTTCAACAGCGTGATCCCGCGCAATGTGCGCCTGGCCGAGGCGCCCAGCTACGGGCTGCCCGGTGTGGTGTTCGACCCTGCCGCCAAGGGTAGCCAGGCGTTTGTGGAGTTTGCGCAAGAGATGGTCGAGCGCGTGCAAAGCATGCCTGCAGCAGCAAGTTCCATGGCCAAAATGGCCTCTAGCGCTTGATGGATAAGCGCTGGCAGCTATCAAAACAATAGTAATGAAGGCGTCCAACATTTTGCTGCTGCCCGGCTGGCAGAACTCTGGCCCCGACCACTGGCAAAGCCTGTGGGAGGCCCGCCACGGCTACCACCGCGTGGAGCAGCACGACTGGATGCGCCCGCTGCGCGGCGACTGGTCGGCACGGCTCGAAGAAACCGTGGTCGATGCCGACGGCCCCGTGGTGCTGGTGGCGCACAGCCTGGGCTGCATCCTCACCGCCTGGTGGGCGGCGCACTCGCCCAATGCCCACCGCGTGCAGGGCGC
Source organism: Acidovorax defluvii (assembly GCA_003268905.1). GTDB lineage: Bacteria > Pseudomonadota > Gammaproteobacteria > Burkholderiales > Burkholderiaceae_C > Acidovorax > Acidovorax defluvii. The sequence continues at coordinate 6,109 of QLTU01000004.1, read as the reverse complement.
ACTGCTGGTGGCGCCGGGCGACGTGGAGCGCCCCGACCTCGCCGCGCAAATCCACGGCTGGGCGCCCATTGCGCGCCAGCCGCTGCCGTTTCCTGCCGTGCTGGTGGGCAGCCGCAACGACCCGTATTGCAGTTATGAGCGCGCCGAAGGCCTGGGCGAGGCCTGGGGCGCACGCTTTGTCGACGGCGGCGCACGCGGCCACATCAATGCCGAATCCGGCCTGGCAGACTGGCCCGAGGGCCACGCCGTGCTCCAGCAACTCATGGTCTGTGGGGCACAGCCTACTTCTGTAAGAGCCCAGCAGTCATGACGGGTTTGCTGCTGGTCATGGCCCTTGTGGTTGCAATACCCTTGGGGATTGTGGCGTTCGTCATCATGGCAACTCCTTCGCGCAGTGGCGCGAATCAGTCTCGACAGGCCGGCAGTCGTGGCATCACTGCGCTGGTTTTTGGCGTTGCCGCGCTGATTTGCCAGGGGGGCATTGCGATGGGTGAACTGGGCAGTTTCGCTGATCTCCCTTATATGCTGCCGTTTAGCCTTCCTGCCATGGCGGTGGCCGCAGTATTGGCTGCAGCCATGCACCGGGGTCTTGTGGGCGGTGGCCAAATCAGCGCCGCATTCATCGGTGGTGCCATTGCGCTCGGTACCGTGTTCATGGTGTCCGTGCTGCTGGCGACGGCAATGGGGGCAGCCGGACACGATCTCACACGTGTCGGGGTCTTCTCCGCAATGATGGTGCTGTTGCAGCCCGTGTTCGGCATTCCTGTCGCCCTGTTGGGCGTCGGGGCTGGCTTACTGGCGCACGGTATGGCTAGGCGCAAACCATCCAAATGGCACAAGGCCACACCGGGTGCTTCGATCAACGACACGTCGATTCGTCAGTAAGAAAGAACAAAACATGGTCACCAAAAAACCCAAGGGCCTCGGCCGCGGACTCGAAGCCTTGCTCGGCCCCAAGGTGGCCGAAGGGGTCGAAAAGGCCCAGGCCGCCGACGCGGGCCTGCCCAGCAGCCTGCCCCTGAGCGAGCTGGTGCCCGGCGTCTACCAGCCGCGTACCCGCATGGACGAGGGCGCTCTCTACGAGCTGGCCGAGTCGATCAAGGCCCAGGGCATCATGCAGCCCATTCTGGTGCGGCGCCTGACGGGTGGCGACAACGCGGGCAAATACGAAATCATCGCGGGCGAGCGGCGGTTTCGCGCCTCCCGACTGGCGGGCCTCGATGCCGTGCCCGTGCTGGTGCGCGACGTGCCCAACGAGGCCGCCGCCGCCATGGCGCTCATCGAGAACATCCAGCGCGAAGACCTGAATCCGCTGGAAGAAGCCCAGGGCCTGCAGCGGCTGGTGAAAGAGTTCGGCCTCACGCACGAGCAGGCCGCGCAGGCCGTGGGCCGCTCGCGCAGCGCCGCCAGCAACCTGCTGCGCCTCTTGAACCTGGCCGAGCCCGTGCAGACCATGCTGATGGCGGGCGACATTGACATGGGCCACGCGCGTGCGCTGCTGGCGCTGGACCGCGCTGCGCAGATCACCGCCGGCAACCAGATCGCCGCCCGAAAACTCTCGGTGCGCGAGGCCGAGGCCCTGGTCAAAAAGATCGGTGCCGAGTTCAACCTGGTGGCCACGCGGCCCAAAAAGGAAAAATCGCGCGACCTCAAGCGGGTGGAAGAAGAACTCTCGGACCTGCTCATGGCCGAGGTGGAAGTGCGTGTGAAAAAGCGCGTCAAACGCAATGGCCGCATGGAAGACATGGGCGAGCTGTCCATCCAGTTCGGTTCGCTGGAAGCCCTGAACGGACTGATCGACCGGCTGCGCGGCAACGCCTGACCGGCGCTACGCAGGGCCCGTGCCCCACATGGTTCGCCGCTTTTTGCCATGGCCCTTGCCGGCGCTCTTGGCCTGGGCGGCGGCGTGGCTGGCGTTTGTGGCCCTGCAGCGCGCGCACCTGCCCGCGGCATGGGCGCTGGTGCTGGCCTGTGGCCTGGGCACGGCTGCCAGCGTGTTGGGCGGCACCTGGTGGCAGCGTGGGCTGATTGCGGCGGGATTTCCGCTGTCGCTGGCCCTCACGGGTGCGGCGGGCCTGCCCGCCTGGGCCTGGCTGGTGCCGCTGGCCCTGCTGCTGCTGGTGTACCCCCTGAACGCCTGGCGCGATGCCCCGCTGTTCCCCACCCCGCCTGATGCGCTGAACGACCTTCCCGACGCAGCCCCTCTGGAGCCCGGCGCGCGCGTGCTCGATGCGGGCTGCGGCCTGGGTGACGGCCTGATTGCGCTGCGCCAGGCCTACCCCCTGGCCCGGCTGGAGGGGCTGGAATGGAGCCGACCCCTGCGCTGGCTGTGCGCCCGCCGGTGCCCCTGGGCGCAGGTGCACTGGGGCGACATGTGGCGTGCCGACTGGAGCGGTTACCAGCTCGTGTACCTGTTCCAGCGGCCCGAGAGCATGGCACGCGCCGCCGCCAAGGCACAGGCCGAGATGGCGCCCGGCGCATGGCTCGTGAGCCTGGAGTTCGCCGTGCCCGGCTGGACGACCCATGGGCAGCTGCACCACGCACCGGGCGGGCGGCCGGTGTGGGTGTACCGCATGCCAGGTGGCACGCCACTTTGATGGTTTGATGCGCCAGATAACAACAGTTCGCAATTGGCAAAGACCAGCGGTCTCCGGCACTATCAGCCGCGGCCGCAGGTCGCCCATGGAAAGCCCATGTGCCCTGTCTGCGGCATTGCACTCAAGCTGCGTCGCTGTTCGTTGGCAACGCGCACTACTGATTCACCAAGAGAGGAAACCGACATGTCCAAAAAGACACTGCCGTTGCTGGCGGCTGCATGTGCTGCCGTGCTGCTGACAGGCTGCGAAACCACCAACATGCGCATGGGCAGTCCCGATGCGAAGACGGTGGCCACAGGTGCTGCTGGCGGCGCAACGGCAGCCAACGAGAGCTCGCAGTTGCAAAAATGCTCCAGCCCCCTGGGAACCGTGTCGCTGGTTGAAAACCAGGATGCGGGCTGGTACACCATTTTGCGCAACGAATACAAGTTGCCACCCACTTCCAACCTGCTGCGACTGCTGATCCAGCAATCCAACTGCTTCGTTGTGGTTGAACGCGGTGCGGCGGGCATGCGCGCGATGGACCGCGAGCGCCAGCTCATGGGCTCGGGTGAAATGCGCGGCGGCAGCAATTTCGGCCGGGGCCAGATGGTCGCGTCCGACTACGGCCTCTCGCCTGAAATCATCTTCTCCAACAGCGATGCCGGCAGTATTGGCGGTGCGCTGGGTGGCCTGCTGGGCGGCCGTGGTGGTGCCGTCGTGGCCGCCATTGGGGGCGGCCTCAAGACGCGGGAAGCCAGCGCCATGCTGACGCTGGTGGACAACCGCTCGGGTGTGCAGGTGTCGGCCTCTGAAGGCAGCGCTTCCAAGAGCGACTTCGCCGGCTTTGGCGGGTTGTTTGGCGCCACCGCTGGCGGTGCCATCGGCGGCTACCAGAACACCGCGCAGGGCAAGGTGCTCACGGCGGCGTTCATGGATGCCTACAACCAGATGGTCATCGCGCTGCGCAACTACAAGGCGCAAAGCGTGCAAGGCCAGGGCCTGGGCGGTGGTGGCCGACTGGGCGTGGATGGCGCTGCTGCACCGTCGCAGACGCGTGCCGGTGCTGCCATGTCCATGCGGGAGGCGCAAGAACGCCTGAACGCTCTCGGCTACGACGTCGGCACGCCCGATGGATCGGCCGGCCCGCGCACGGCCAAGGCGCTGCGCGAGTTCCAGAAGGGCCAGGGCATTCCCGCCACGGGCCGTCTGGACACTGCCACGCAAGGCGCGCTCTCGCGCTAAGGCGCATTGCATCACCGGTTCCGTGCCGCCGCCCAGCCTGGGCGTGTGCGGAACCCATCTACGCGGCCATGTGCCGCGTTTCTTTTGTGGGGGCCCTGGCCAACCTGCCTGCGGCCACTCCACTTCAGCGCGGCCGGTACATCTTGAACAACTGCTCTGGCCCCACCGTGAAATAGTCGGCCGGGCCGCCCCCGCGCAGGATGTGGCCGGCGCCTGCCGTGTCGTACACGCCGTCTTTCAGCAGCGCCTTGGCGATGTGCACGGCCACCACTTCGCCCAGCACCAGCCAGGTGGGCACCTTTTCACCGTCGATGCCCTGCAGCTGCACGATCTGCGTGCTGCGGCATTCAAACGTGACAGGGCTTTCGGCCACGCGGGGTGGGCGCACTTTCTCGGAGGCCAGGGGGGTGAGGCCCGCCAGCTCAAACTCGCTGACTTCGGGGGGCACGGCGGCGCAGCTCTGGTTCATGGCGTCGGCCAGATCGTGAGTGGCCAGGTTCCACACAAACTCGCCGCTGGCCCTGCTGCTGGTGTATCCCCTGAACGCCTGGCGCGATGCCCCGCTGTTCCCCACCCCGCCTGATGCGCTGAACGACCTTCCCGACGCAGCCCCTCTGGAGCCCGGCGCGCGCGTGCTCGATGCGGGCTGCGGCCTGGGTGACGGCCTGATTGCGCTGCGCCAGGCCTACCCCCTGGCCCGGCTGGAGGGGCTGGAATGGAGCCGACCCCTGCGCTGGCTGTGCGCCCGCCGGTGCCCCTGGGCGCAGGTGCACTGGGGCGACATGTGGCGTGCCGACTGGAGCGGTTACCAGCTCGTGTACCTGTTCCAGCGGCCCGAAAGCATGGCACGTGCCTGGGCCAAAGGCTGCGCCGAAATGGCCCCGGGCGCCTGGCTGGTGAGTCTGGAATTTCCCGTGCCAGGGGTGCAGCCGCATGCCCGGCAACAGGCGCCTGGAGGCAGGGCGGCGTGGGTTTACTGCACGCCCCGGGAGGGCCGGATGAGCGACACCACCAAGGTGACGACCGTGAGCGGGATCACAAAGCCCAGCATCACGGCCGAGTAGGTGTGCAGCGCGTCGTGCTGCTGCGCGGCCAGGATGAGGTAGGACACGTAGGCCGCGTAGTAGCCCAGGAACACGGCGCCTTCCCAGCGGGCGATCTCGCGGCCCGACAGGAAGATGGGCAGGCAGGCCAGCGCCACGGCCAGCATCACCCAGATGTCGAAGGCCATCAGCGAGGGCGCCACGACCAGGCCTTCGCTGCCCGCTACCAGCCCGGCCAGCCCCAGGCAGCCCAGAATGTTGAAGGTGCTGCTGCCCACCACGTTGCCCACGGCGATGTCGCGCTCGCCCTTGAGGGCGGCGGCCACCGAGGTGGCCACCTCGGGCATGGAGGTGCCCGCTGCCACGATGGTCAGGCCGATCACCAGGTCGCTCACGCCCAGCGCCTTGGCAAACACCACGGCCGCGCCCACCAGCCAGTCCGAGCCCAGCACCAGCAGCGCGAGCCCGGCGACGATGAGCGCGATCTGCACCGGCAGGCGGGCATCCCAGGCGCCGGCAGCGGGGGCGTGGATTTCGGCCTCGAACTCGGCCTGGGCGGCCTGTGTTTCACGGCGCGACTGCACGACCAGAAACACGGTGTAGGCCAGCAGCAGTCCAAACAGCAGCGCGCCGTCGGTCAGGCTGATGTGGCCATCGAGCCCGAGCACCAGCAGCAACAGCGAGGCCCCCATGAGGATGGGAACCTCCTGCCGGATGATCTGCACATGCACCACCAGCGGGGCGATGAGGGCGCTCAGGCCCAGGATGAACAGCACGTTGAAGATGTTGCTGCCCACCACATTGCCCATGGCCAGGCCGGTCTGGCCATTGAGCACGGCCCCGGTCGACACCGCCATCTCGGGGGCGCTGGTGCCAAAGGCCACGATGGTCAGCCCCACCACCAGCGGCGAAATGCCAAACGACAGGGCCAGTCGCGAAGCGCCCCGCACCAGCAGGTCGGCCCCCACCACCAGCGCGGCCAGCCCGCCGGCGAACATCAGAAAATGCAGCATCAAAACACCAGATTCAGAACCATGAGGGAATCGAGTGTGCCCGCTGGGGAGCAGGGCCGTCCACTGTGGGGTATTGGGCCGGCCCCGGCGCTGCGGCGTTCACCCCTTCTCAGGCGGGCCGGTGCATGCGGAACAGTTGCTCTGGCCCCACCGTGAAATAGTCGGCCGGGCCGCCCCCGCGCAGGATGTGGCCGGCGCCTGCCGTGTCGTACACGCCGTCTTTCAGCAGCGC
>QLTU01000003.1 GCA_003268905.1 Acidovorax defluvii | reverse complement strand
TGAACGAAAACCACAATGGATTGCTGCGCCAGTACTTCCCCAAGGCAATGAGCCTGGCGGGGGTCACGCAAGACCAAGTGGATGAGGCGGTGTATGCACTGAACCACCGGCCACGCAAGTGCCTGGGCTGGCGTACTCCGCATGAGGTGTTCTATGGGCTGGAGATCACTCCGCTTAGACTTGAGACTCGCGCACTTCGTACTTGAATCCGCGCCTTGAATATAGGACTTCGTGCTGGGCCGAAAGGATGGCCAGCATGGGCGAGAAAGCCTGGCGCTCACTGTCCATCAGACCGATGGCGTGGTCTGCAGCGGCGGGGATGGCATCGGCCAGTTTTGCCAGGATGCGCTGGCCTGCGCTTTGGCCCAGCTGCATGGATTTGAGGGCGGCCTGCACCATGTTCTCGGCCCAGCCGAAGGCGTAGGCCAGCAGCACCTCGCGCACGCTGGCCTGCGTGGCGGATGCGGCCAGCGCAAAGGCGACGGGGTAGGTGGGGGGCAGTGCGGCCAGGTGGCGCACGGCGGGCATCACCTCTTCATTGCCCTGGTGCTGGTTGCGCAGCCAGTCGGCCATCGACCGCCCATCTGCTCCGTCTGCAGCCGCAGCTCGCTGGTTTCGCGGGTGTGCAGCACCCAGTCGTTGAGTTCGCGCACATGCACCCAGTCGGCACGGCGCCAGGCGCCTGTGGCCTTGGCGATCAGGGCCATGTCGCCGCGTGCCTGGGTGATGTGGAGCTGGTCCAGCAGCCAGTCGGCCACGGCGGATTCACTGGCGATGCCCGCGTTTTCAATGGCGCTCTCCAGCCCCTCGGAATACGAAAAACCGCCCACAGGCAAAGCCGGGGAGGCCAGCCACATCAGCTGCAAAAAGCTGGCGGCGGGCAGGGAGGCGGCGCGGTCCAGGCGCATGAAATCGCTGCGACGGCTCAGTGGTCGTGGTTGCAGTGGGGGCCATGCACATGGCCCTGGGCCACGACCGGGATGGACACGGGGCGGGCAGGGGCCGGAGCGTGGGCGTGGTCATGCGCGTGGTCATGCGCATGGTCGTGACCGGCATCGTGGGAATGCCCATGGTCATGCCCACCGCCATGCCCTGTCGCATAGGCGCCGCCTTCGGGTTCGAACGGCAGGTCTTGTGCTTTCACGATGAGGTGCATGGCGCGCAGCATGTCGGCCAGCACATGGTCGGGCTCGATCTTGAGGTGGTCGGGCTGCAGTTCGATGGGCACATGGCGGTTGCCCAGGTGGTAGGCGGCGCGGGTCAGGTCGAATGCGGTGCCATGGTTGGCGCAGTGGGTGATGACCAGCACGGGCTGCGGCGCCGCAATCACGCGGACCAGCGAGCCGTCTTCGGCCACCAGCACATCGCCGCCGCGCACCAGGGTGCCGCGCGGCAGAAAGATGCCCAACTCGCGCCCTGCCGAGTCGGTGGCGGCAAAGCGGCTTTTCTGGCGAACGTCCCAGTCGAGTGCGACCGTGGTGGCGCGCTTGAGCAAAACGGGTGCAAGGCCTTGGCCATGGGGGATGAGTTTGGAGACCTGGATCATTGATGGAGCGTCAGAAAAGGAAGTAGCGCTGCGCCATGGGCAACACCGTGGCGGGTTCGCAGGTGAGCAATTGTCCATCGGCGCGCACGGTGTAGGTCTGCGCGTCCACTTCCATTGTGGGCGTGTAGCTGTTGTGCACCATGTCGCGTTTGCGGATGCCACGGATGTTGTGCACGGCACTCAAGGTTTTGCGCAAACCAAAGCGCTCGCCAATGCCCGCAGTCAAACCCGCTTGCGAGACGAAGGTGAGCGAGGTCTTGGCAATGGCGCCGCCAAAGGCGCCAAACATCGGCCGGTAGTGCACGGGCTGTGGCGTGGGGATGGAGGCATTCGGGTCGCCCATCGCAGCCATGGCGATCAGCCCGCCCTTCAGGATGAGTGCGGGCTTCACGCCAAAGAACGCGGGTTTCCAGATCACGATGTCGGCCCATTTGCCGACTTCGAGCGAACCCACTTCGTGGCTGATGCCGTGTGCAATGGCGGGGTTGATGGTGTACTTGGCCACGTAGCGCTTGATGCGCTGGTTGTCATTGCGGGCGGTGTCACCCTGCAGGCTGCCGCGCTGCAGCTTCATCTTGTGCGCGGTCTGCCAGGTGCGCAGGATGACTTCGCCCACGCGGCCCATGGCCTGGCTGTCGCTGCTCATCATGCTGATGGCGCCCAGGTCGTGCAGGATGTCTTCCGCGGCAATCGTCTCCTTGCGGATGCGGCTTTCGGCAAAGGCAAGGTCTTCGGCAATGCTGGCATCGAGGTGGTGGCACACCATGAGCATGTCCACATGCTCATCGAGCGTGTTGTGCGTGTACGGCATGGTGGGGTTGGTGGAGCTGGGCAAAAAGTTGTCTTCGCCCACCACACGCAGGATGTCGGGCGCGTGGCCGCCGCCCGCGCCTTCGGTATGAAAGGCGCAGATGCCGCGCCCGCCCACGGCGGCAATGGTGTTCTCCACAAAACCCGATTCATTGAGCGTGTCGCTATGGATGGCCACCTGCGTGTCGGTGGCTTCGGCCACATCCAGGCAATTGCTGATGGCAGCGGGTGTAGTGCCCCAGTCTTCGTGCAGCTTGAGGCCAATGGCGCCTGCGTTGATCTGCTCGTGCAGCGCATCGGGCAGGCTGGCGTTGCCCTTGCCCAGAAAGCCCAGGTTCATGGGGAAGGCATCAGCCGCCTGCAGCATGCGCTCCAGGTTGAAGGGGCCGGGCGTGCAGGTGGTGGCCAGCGTGCCGGTGGCGGGGCCGGTGCCACCGCCCAGCATGGTGGTGATGCCGCTGGCCAGGGCCTCTTCGATCTGCTGCGGGCAGATGAAGTGGATGTGGCTGTCGATGCCGCCCGCAGTGACGATGTTGCCCTCGCAGCTGATGACCTCGGTACCGGGGCCGATGATGATGTCCACGCCGGGCTGCACGTCGGGGTTGCCCGCTTTGCCGATGGACGCGATGCGCCCGGCCCGCAGGCCAATGTCGGCCTTGAAGATGCCGGTGTGGTCGATGACCAGGGCATTGGTCAGCACGGTGTCCACCGCGCCGCTACCGCAGGGGCCTGTTCCAGTCCCGGCGTTGGTGCGCTGGCTTTGCGCCATGCCGTCGCGGATGGTCTTGCCGCCGCCAAACTTCACCTCTTCGCCATAGCTGCCTGCGCGCAGCGTGTGGTCGGCTTCCACTTCAAGGATGAGTTCGGTATCGGCCAGGCGCACGCGGTCGCCCACGGTGGGGCCAAACATTTCGGCGTAGGCGCGTCGTCCAATGGTTGCCATGGGGTGTGCTCCGCGAGAACTGATTACTATGTTTTTGATAGCTGCTGGCGCTTATCCATCAAGCGCTAGAGGCTGTTTTGGCTTGAAATTTCTACAGCGCGCCGTGCGTCAGCCCCTGAAAGCCGAACACGCGGCGCTCGCCCGCGTAGTCCACCAGCTCCACGGTGCGCTCTTGGCCCGGCTCAAAGCGCACGGCGGTGCCCGATGCGATGTTGAGCCGCATGCCGCGTGCGGCGGCGCGGTCAAAGCCCAGGGCGTTGTTGGTCTCGGCAAAGTGGTAGTGCGAGCCCACCTGGATGGGGCGATCACCAGTGTTGCGCACGACCACCGTGAGCGTGCGGCGGCCGGTGTTGAGCAGGTGTTCGCCCGCGTCGGTAAAGAGTTCGCCGGGGATCATTGCGGGGCTCCTGTGTGACGCTACTTGCGGCCTTGCCAGATAGCCAGGGCCAGCACCAGACCCAGGGCGACAAAGCCCCACAGATCGGTGGCGTGCCAGTGGCTGCCCTGCTGGCTGTGGCCGTCATGGGCCCAGGTGGCACTGGTGCACAGCCACAAGGCGGCAGGCGCTATGGATCGGATGGATGGGGTGAATAGGCGTGGCATGGGGACTCCTGTCGGGTCAAACAATGGGCTGGTGCACGGTGACGAGCTTGGTGCCATCGGGAAAGGTGGCCTCCACCTGGATGTCCGGAATCATCTCGGCGATGCCGTCCATCACATCGGCGCGGGTCAGCACGGCGCGGCCTTCGCTCATGAGCTGCGCCACAGTCTTGCCGTCGCGCGCGCCCTCCATCACCGCCGCGCTGATCAGCGCCACGGCCTCGGGGTAGTTGAGCTTCAAACCCCGGGCCTTGCGGCGCTCGGCCAGCAGGGCGGCGGTGAAGATCAACAGCTTGTCTTTTTCGCGAGGAGTCAGTTCCATATCGTTTCACTTAATGCTTGTGTCATTGGCTCGCGCGGCCGCAAGGGCGGCCGAACGCGAGGAGTCAGTTCCATATCGTTTCACTCAATGCTGGTGTCATTGGCTCGCGCGGCCGCAAGGGCGGCCGAACGCGAGGAGTCAGTTCCATGGTGTGCAGGGGAAAAAATGAAATGGGTGCAGTTCGACATTGCAAAGCAAGCCTCGTGCCGACCCTGCGCCTTGGGGCTACATCGACCAGATGCGTGGCGGCTCGGCACACAGCTGCCACAGCGCTGCGCGCCATGCGGCCCGAACCTGCCGGAGCAGTTGCATGGCGGGCTCCACCTGCGGTGCCAGCGCACGCACCACCACCACCTGGCCGTTGGGGCTGGTGGCGCCTGCGGTGGCCTTGAGCGCGTGGGCGTCCATCACGGCGCGGGCGGCGTCCAGGGCGGTGTCGCGCCGGGCGCGTTCCAGCGGGGTGCCCACCACAAAGAACAGGCTGGCCATGCAGCGGTGCCCGGCCAGCCCCTGCGGGCTTTCCAGCAGGCGGTGGTCTGCCGCATTGATCACGCCGCGCTCCAGCCACCGGCCGGGCGCCTCGATGTGCTGCACAAAGCGCCCGGTTTCAAAGGGCTGCCCGGCATGCGGCAGGCCCAGGGCGGTCACGTCCCAACCCATGCACTCGGCGCCGGGGGCGAGGTTCAGCGTGAGGTGGTTCTCGGCGTTGCAGGCGTTGTAGCAAAGCGCCTCCAGTGGCAACCACTCCAGCCGCGCACCCTCGGCCAGGGTGAGGTGCGTGCGCTGCAGGGCCCGTTCGCCGGTAGACCTGTAAAAGCGCGTGGCGCCCGGTGTGGTGACGAGGCCATGCGCGCCCGGGCCCACCGTGGTCGAGATGTCCAGCGTGTCGCCGCCCACCAGGCCGCCGGGTGGGTGCGCCAGCACGTTGAGGCACACCGCATCGCCCTCGGGGTACAGGCTTTGCAGAATGTGCAGCGGGCCGTTGTGCGCATGGCGGGCGACCGTGCGGGTGCCTTCCAGGGTGTAGTCCAGTTGCAAGCTTGCGTGCCAGGGCATAAGAGTTGTTTGCTATTGAAAAAATAGCTGATCAGGGTTGGCAGACAGGCTGCAGGGGCTCGTTTTGATCACAGTGCATGCACCCAAAGCGGCGTGCCCAAACCATCTGGCGACGGCAATGCCTACAGCCAGGGCTGGAGCCAGCCCAGCCCGTCCGATGTGGCGTGGGGCGCAGCGCCGCGTGCCGGGCGGTATTCGCAGCCAATCCAGCCACCATAGCCCAGGCTGTCCAGCAGTGTGAACAGATAGGGGTAGTGCACCTCGCCCACATCGGGCTCGTGGCGCTCGGGCACGCCCGCAATCTGAAAGTGGCCCACCTGGCCCGTGGGGATGTACTGGCGGATTTTCATGGCCAGGTCGCCCTCGGTGATTTGCGCGTGGTACAGGTCCATCTGCACCTTGACGTTGGCCGCGCCGATCTCGGCGATCAGCGCATGGGCCTGGTCCTGGCGGTTCAGGAAATAGCCGGGCATGTCGCGGTGGTTGATGGGTTCGAGCAGGATGTGGATGCCGTGCGGGGCAGCCTGCTCTGCCGCGTGGCGCACGTTGGCGATGTAGCTGGCGCGCACGGTGGATGTGTCAGCGCCCTGCGGCACCACGCCAGCCATGACGTGGATGCGGGGGCATTGCAGCGCGCAAGCGTATGCAAGGGCCTGGGCAATGCTGTCGCGAAACTCCGCCTCGCGCCCGGGCAGGCAGGCCAGGCCGCGCTCGCCCGCATCCCAGTTGCCCGGCGGGGCGTTGAACAGCACCTGTTGCAAGCCATTGGCCTGCAGACGCGCGGCCAGGTCGTGCGCCGGGTAGGCGTAGGGAAAGAGAAACTCCACGCCCTTGAAGCCATCACGGGCGGCAGCGGCAAAGCGGTTGATAAAGTCCACATCGTTGTAGAGCATGGACAGGTTGGCGGCAAAACGGGGCATGCAAAGGTCTTTCAGGCTGCGGTGGTGCAGGGCCGGCCTGGAGGGCGTCGGGTGGATGACAAAAGGCGCCAGTGGCGCCCCGGGTGCATTGTCACCGCCTGTGTCATTCGCCCTGCGAACCCCGGTGTGCCCAGCCGGTGGTGTGCTTTTCAATCACGCTGAACAGCTCGTACATGGCCATGGCCATGGCGCCCACCACCATCAGGCCCGCAAATGCCAGGCCCATCTGCATGGACGAGCCCGCGCTGATGAGCAGGTAGCCAATGCCCTCGTTGGCCGCTGTCATCTCGGACACCGTGGTGCCCACAAACGCCAGCGTGATCGCCACCTTGAGCGAGCCAAAAAAGTAGGGCATGGAGCGCGGCAGCCCCACCTTGGTCAGCACGTCCCAGCGCTTGGCGCCCAGCACGCGCAGCACGTCTTCCAGCTCAGGTTCCAGCGTGGCCAGGCCGGTGGCGATGTTCACCATGATCGGAAAGAAGCTGATGAGGAAGGCGGTAAGGATGGCTGGTCCCACGCCAATGCCGAACCACACCACGAGGATGGGAACGAAGGCGGCCTTGGGCAGCGCGTTGAAGGCGGTCATCAGCGGGTATACGGCGGCGTAGGCCAGGCGCGAGCTGCCAATGACAAAGCCCAGCAGCACACCGACGACGATGGCAATGCCAAAGCCCGCCATCGTGACCCAGTAGGTGCGCCAGGCGTGGGCGGCAATCACGCCGCCAAACTCGACCAGCTGCGTGCCGATGGCCCAGGGGCTGGGGAAGATGAACTCCGAGACATTGAAGGCCGAACAGATGATCTGCCACAGCACGACGATGGCGCCCAGCAGGATCCAGGGGGACCAGCGTTCTGCGGTTTTTTTGTGCATGGTGCTTGTGTGTCGATGGGTGGTTACTGCGGGATGGGGGCGCCAGCTTTGCCTGCACCCTGGCGCAGGGCGCCGATGTGGCCGCGCAGCTCATGCACGATGTCGGTGAACTCTTTGGTGTAGGTGATCTCCAGCTCGCGCGGGCGCGGCAGCTCGATCTCTTTCTTCACCACAAAGCGGCCGGGGCTCTTGCTCATCACATACACGGTGTCGGCCAGAAAGACCGACTCGCGCAGGTCGTGCGTGACCAGAATCACGTTGAACTGCTGCTCGGTCCAGAGGTCGCGCAGGATGCACCACAGCTCCTCGCGCGTGAAGGCATCTAGCGCGCCAAAGGGCTCGTCGAGCAGCAGCATCTTAGGCTCGTGGATGAGCGCACGGCAGATGCTGGCGCGCTGCTGCATGCCGCCCGACAGCTGCCACGGAAACTTGTCTTCATAGCCCGCCAGCCCTACTTTTTGCAGCAGCTTGCGGGCGCGCTCTTCGTATTCCTTGCGCTTTTGCTTGAAATTGCTGCGGAAGGGCTCGACGATCTCCAGGGGCAGCAACACGTTGTCCACCGTGGTGCGCCAGGGCAGCAGCGAAGGGGCCTGGAATGCCATGCCCGAGACCTTGAGCGGGCCCTTCACGGGCTGGCCGTCGATGAGGATCCTGCCCATCGATGGCATCTTCAGGCCCGTGGCCAGCTTCATGAAGGTGGACTTGCCACAGCCCGAGGGGCCGACGATGGCGATGAACTCGCCGCGCCGCACCTGCAGGTCGATGGCTTCCACCGCAAACTGGTTCTGCGCGCGCAGTTCGTCGTTGTAGGCGAGCCAGACGTCGCGAAAGTCCACAAAATAGGAATCGGCAGCCTGCATCAGGGGTCCGTATAAAGAGGTTGCGCACAGGACCGCGTGTGCGGCCCGTGCATTTCAGTTATCCACAGCGCTGCGCGCCACCCAACACCGCACGAAACTGGCGCGGCCCAAGCCAGCGCCCCGTGCAAGGGCCGCCATGCCGCGTAGGCGGCGCTTCGCTTGCGTGCACTGGGGGCGTCCCCCTCCCGACTCGCGTAGCGAGTTGAGAGAGGGGGAAGGCGCAAAGCGACTCAGGGGGTGTTTCATTTCTTCGGCAGGATGTTCAGCTCTGCCGCGCTGGGCAGAAAACTCGCGTTCCACACATGGTCGGCATTCACGCGCGTCTTGGTGTTGAACGCATCCGACACCTGCGACGCCATCAGCGCCAGGCGGCCGGGTTGGGCCTGGCCAAAACCTTCGGCGCGCGCGTCGGGGCTGTTGATCACGGTGTCGATGGCCAGCTGCAGGCGGCGGGTTTCGAGTGGCACGTTCACGATGCCATCGCGCGCCTTGACGTGTTCGATGGCGGCGGCCGGGTTGGCAATCACTTCCTTGGCTCCCTTGGTGAAAGCCGACAGGAAGGCCTTGATGGCGGCCGGGTTCTCCTTGATGAGCTTTGGCGACGCGATGATCACGTTGCCATACAGCTTCACGCCGAAGTCGGCATAGGGCAGCACCAACACATCGGAGGCTTTGGCGCCACGGGCTTCGAGGTTGAGCAGCGAGGTGAAGGTGAAGCCGGTGATGGCGTCCACGTCGCCGCGCACCAGCATGGTTTCGCGCAGCGGTGGGTCCATGGCGGTCCACTGCACGGCGCCGATGCCGTTGGCCTTCTGGAAGATGGGAAACGCGCGGCGGCCTGCGTCGAACACGGGTGCGCCCAGCTTCTTGCCGGTCAGGTCGGCGGGCTTGGTGATGCCGCTCTTCTTGAGCGCCATCACCGAAGCGGGCGTGTTGTTGTAGACCATCATTACCGCCACGGGCTTGTTCTGCGCATCGGGGTTGTTGGCGTGGAACTCCATCACGGCGGCCAGGTCGGCAAACCCCATGTCGTAGCTGCCCGAGGCCACGCGCTGCACGGCGCCGCCCGAGCCGTTGCCGGCGTCCACCGTCACGTCCAGGCCGGCGGCCTTGAAGTGGCCCTTGGCCACGGGCTGCAGGAACAGGGCGGCGGGGCCTTCAAAACGCCAGTCGAGCTGGAACTTGATGGGGGTAAGCGTTTGCGCTTGGGCCAGCGAGAACGTACTGACAGCGGCCAGCAGTGCGGCGGACTGCAGGAAAGATCGCTTCTTCATGGGGGGGGCTCCTGTCGGGGAAAGGCGTTGAAAGGTGCCGTCTTCACGGCCGTGTGGCCATGTACTCAGCAAAATCAATGCCCGCTTTCGCCGCAGCAGAGCCAGGCACGAAGCCATTGTTCCCCGAAGTGGTGCATGGGGGCATGCTGGGTTTCCCGACTGGGGGCGAAACCCTGCGTGCCTGCACCGCCCTGGACTGCAGGGCGCCCGTGGCTCTTGCCGACGCCCTTGTCCGCGTCCTTACCGACGCCCTTGGCTCTTGCCCTTACCTGGGGCGCGCTGCCGCGCTGGCCACGGCCAGTGCCGTCATATTGAGCACCCGGCGCACCGTGGCGGCCGGGGTCAGGATGTAGGCCGTGGCGGCTGCGCCCATGAGGATGGGGCCCACCGTGACGCCGCCACTGGTGGTGGTTTTGAGCACGTTGTAGAGGATGTTGGCGGCATCCAGGTTGGGGCAGATCAGCAGGTTGGCCGAGTCCGTCAGGGTGGAGTCCGCCATGTAGGCGTTGCGGATGTTGGGCTCCAGCGCCGCGTCACCATGCAGCTCGCCGTCGCATTCGATCTCCGGGTGGGCGGCCACAAACAGGTCGCGTGCCAGGCGCATCTTCTTGGCCGATGCGCGCTTGGACGAACCGTAGCTCGAATGCGACAGGAATGCCACCTTGGGCGGAATGCCAAAGCGTTGCACTTCTTGCACCGACATCCAGGCGATGTCGGCCAGCTGCTGGGCCGTGGGGTCTTCATTCACATAGGTGTCGGCAATGAAGAGCGTGCCCCGGTTGGTCATCAGCGCATTGAGCGTGGCGTAGTCGCGCGCGTCCGCCTGGCGGCCGATGATGCTGTGGATGCGCTCCAGGTGCGTCTCGTAGGTGCCCACCAGGCCGCAGATCATGGCGTCGGCGTCGCCCAGCGTCACCATCAGCGAGGCGATGATGGTGTTGGACCGGCGCACGGCGGCCTTGGCCACTTCGATGGACGCGCCATTGCGCTTCATGAGTTGGTGGTAGTGCTCCCAATACTGGCGAAAACGCGGGTCGCCCTCGGGGTTGCACACCTCCACATCCCTGCCCAGCTGCATGCGCAGGCCGGCCTTGGCGATGCGGGCCGCAATTACGGCGGGGCGGCCAATGAGGATGGGCACGGCGATCTTGTCGTCAATGGCCATCTGTGCGGCACGCAGCGCGCGCTCGTCCTCGCCGTCGGCATAGGCCACGCGCTTTTGCGCATCGGGCAGGGCCTTGGCCGCCATGATCACGGGGCGCATCAGCATGCCGGTTTGGTAAACGAAGCGCGACAGGCTTTCCTTGTAGGCCTCCATGTCGGTGATGGGGCGCGTGGCCACGCCGGAATCTGCCGCAGCCTGGGCCACGGCGGGCGCGATCTTGAGGATCAGGCGCGAGTCAAAAGGCGTGGGGATGAGGTAGTCGGGGCCAAAGGTCAGCTCTTTGCCCGCGTAGGCGCTGGCCACTTCTTCGCTGATGTCGGCCTTGGCCAGGTCGGCGATCTGGCGCACGCAGGCCAGCTTCATGGCTTCGGTGATCTTGGTGGCGCCGCAGTCGAGTGCGCCCCGGAAGATGTAGGGGAAACAGAGGACGTTGTTGACCTGGTTCGGGTAGTCCGAGCGGCCCGTGGCGATGATGCAGTCCGGCCGCACGGCCTTGGCCAGCTCGGGTCGGATTTCGGGCTCGGGGTTGGCCAGCGCCAGGATGATGGGCTTGGCGGCCATCGTCTTGACCATCTCGGCCGTGAGCACGCCGGGGGCAGAGCAGCCCAGGAACACGTCGGCGCCATTGACGGCATCGGCCAGCGTGCGCGCATCGGTCTGCCGGGCGTAGCGGGCCTTGGACTCGTCATAGCCGCCGGGGCGGCCTTCGTAGATCACGCCCTTGGAGTCGCACATGAAGATGTTCTCCACCTTCACGCCCAGTCCCACCATCACGCCCACACAGGCAATGGCGGCGGCACCCGCGCCCGACACCGCGATCTTGACGGTGCCGATGTCCTTGCCCACCAGCTCCAGGCCGTTGAGCAGCGCGGCGCTGGAGATGATGGCCGTGCCATGCTGGTCGTCATGGAACACGGGGATGTTCATGCGCTTACTCAGCTCGCGCTCGATGTAGAAGCACTCGGGCGCCTTGATGTCTTCAAGGTTGATGCCGCCCAGCGTGGGCTCCAGCGCCGCGATGATGTCGATGAGCTTGTCGGGGTCACGCTCGGCCAGTTCGATGTCGAACACATCGACGCCGGCAAATTTTTTGAACAGGCAGCCCTTGCCCTCCATCACCGGCTTGGCGGCCAGCGGGCCGATGTCGCCCAGGCCCAGCACGGCGGTGCCGTTGGTGATCACGGCCACCAGGTTGCCGCGCGAGGTGTAGTCGAACGCCTTGGTCGGGTCGGCCTGGATGTCCAGGCACGGGTAGGCCACGCCGGGCGAATACGCCAGCGACAGATCGCGCTGGTTGGACAGCGGCTTGGTGGGGGTAACGGAGATCTTGCCCCGGCTGGGGTTGCGGTGGTACTCGCGCGCGGCATCGCGCAGGGCCTGCTCGGCGGCGGAAATGTTCTGGGTCATACGGAAATCCTGGAAGTCCTCGGCAGAATGCAAAACAACGGTACCCGATGGCGTGGGTGGCTGGCAGGTCGGCTGGTGCGCGTGCGGCCAAAGCCAGACCCCCAGGTTGCCCGGTACCCCGGGCGGTCAGGGTGGCGATGCCACGCAGGCTGTGGCGGTTTCTCCGGCAGCGGGCAGGGGGACGCGAGTGGGCGTCGGCCTGGCGTGCGGCGGGGACAGCGGCGGAGGTGTCGCGGCTGGCGCCATGGAAGAAAACGTTCAGGGCCACAGCCGAGATCGAGGGCAAGAGGATACTGGATTTGAGGAGTGAGCGGGCGGTACGCCTGGATTGGGCACAGGCACCCGGCCCCCGCTGACAAATCAGGTACAGCGATAGCTATAAAAACAATAGCTGTCTGCGCTTGCTGCCAAAGCGCCAGAGCCATAAAAGACCCCCAAATCACCCCGCCAGCAAATCACTCAGTGCCCGCGCGATGACCTTGGTGGCGCGGCGCAGGTCTTCCAGGTCCAGCCGCTCATCGGCCCGCTTGGCGTGTGATTCGAGCACCGTGCGTGGGCCGGCGCCATAAATCACGCCGGGAATGCCGCGCTCCACATACAGCCGCACATCGGTGTACAGCGGCGTGCCCACTGCGGGCACGGGTTCGCCCGTCACCGCGAGCGCGTGCTTCTGGATGGCATCGACCAGCGGCTGGTTGCCGGCCAGCGGTGTCATGGCGTTGGCCAGCAGCAGGCGCTTGATGTCCACGCTGATGCCGGCGCGCTCGCCAGCGGCCTGCTCGATCACGCGGCGGATGGCGGCTTCGACCTCGACCGGGTTCTCCTCGGGGATCATGCGGCGGTCGAGCTTGAACATCACCTTGCCGGGCACCACGTTGGTGTTGGTGCCGCCCTCGATGCGGCCCACGTTGAGGTAGGGGTGCTGAATGCCTTCGATCTTGGACGTGACCTTCTTGTACTCGTCGTTCTGTGCATACAGCGCATTCAGGATGTGCACCGCGCCCTGCAGTGCATCCACACCCGTGTGGGGCACGGCGGCATGGGCCATCTTGCCGTGTACGGTCACTTCCATCTGCAGGCAACCGTTGTGGGCGGTGACCACTTCGTAGCTGAAGCCTGCCGCAATCATCAGGTCGGGCTGGGTCAGGCCCTTTTTCAGCAGCCAGCCCGGGCCCAGCTCGCCACCAAATTCTTCGTCGTAGGTGAAGTGCAGCTCCACCGCGCCCTTGGTGGGCTTGGCCGCGGCGTCCAGCGCGCGCACGGCAAAGGTGAAACTGGCAAAGTCGCTTTTGCTCACGGCCGTGGCGCGGCCATACATTTTCCCGTCCACGATCTCGGCGCCGTAGGGGTCGTGCGTCCAGCCTTCGCCGGGGGGCACCACGTCGCCGTGGGCGTTGAGGGCAATGGTCTTGCCGCCTTGGCCGTAAGGCCTGCGCACGATGAGGTTGGTGATCGATTCCATGCCGTAGGCCTGCACCTCGGCGGCGGGCACAGCGTGCTTTTCGGCGTCAAAGCCAAAATCCTTGAGCAGCTCGGCCGTGCGTTCGGCGTGCGGGGCGTTGTTGCCGGGTGGCGTGTCGGTGGGCACGCGCACCAGCGCCTGCAGAAAGCGCACTTCTTCGTCAAAGTGCTGGTCGATCCAGGCATCGAGCGCGGCGTAAGAAGCCTGTGTGGGGGTGGTCATGGTTGGGTTTCCTGGGCAAGCTGGTGCAGCACCTGGGTGAAGGCGTCCACGGCCAGCTGCATGTCGTTGTGGGTGGTGGATTCGAGCGGGTTGTGGCTGATGCCGGAGTTTTGGCCGCGCACGAACAGCATGGCCTGCGGCATGATCGCGTGCAGTTTCATCGCGTCGTGCCCGGCGCCGCTGGGCATGCGAAAGACGGGCAGGCCCAGGGCGTCCACGGCGCGCTCCCAGTGGCGCTGCAGGGCCGGGGCGCTGGGGGCGGCGGCCGCGCGCATGGATTCCTCGATCGTGTAGCGCAAGCCGCGCCGCTGGGCGATGCGGGCCAGTTCGTCCAGCACGTCGGTCACCATTGCATCGCGCTGGGCGTCGGTGGGGGCACGCAGGTCCAATGAAAACAGGCAGCGGCCGGGCACCACGTTGATGGAGCCACTGGGCACATTCAAGAGGCCGATGGTGCCCACCGAATCGCCGTCTTTCGCAGCGCGCTGCTCCACATACAGTGCCAGCTCGGCGACGGCCACGGCGGCGTCGCGGCGTCGGTCCATGGGTGTGGTGCCCGCGTGGCTGGCGGTACCGATCATTTCGCACAGGTAGCGCACGCCCCCGTTGATGGAGGTGACCACGCCCAATGGCAGGTCCAGCTCGTTGAGCACCGGGCCCTGTTCAATGTGCACTTCGATGAAGCCCAGGTACTGCGCCGGGTCGCGCTGCAGCGTGGCAATGTCGTCAATGCACAGGCCTGCGTTGTGCATGGCCGCGCGCATGGTGATGCCGTCGGCGTCCTTCTGATCCAGCCATGCGGGGTTGAAGTGGCCGATGAGCGCGCCCGAGCCCAGGAAGGTGGCCTTGTAGCGCTGGCCTTCTTCTTCCGCAAATGCCACCACTTCGATGCCAAACGGCAGGCGCTTGCCAGCGCGGTGCAGCTCGCGTACGCAGGCCATGGGCACCAAGATGCCCAGGCGGCCGTCGTACTTTCCGCCGTTGCGCACGGTGTCGTAATGCGATCCGGTCATGAGGTATTTTGCGGTGGGTTCTTTGCCGTGGTAACGGCCCACCACGTTGCCGACGGCGTCGATATTCACTTCGTCAAAGCCGCACGATGCTTCCATCCAAAAGCGGATTCGCTCAGCGCACTCGCGGTGAGCCTCGGTGAGGTAGGTGACGGTGAGCTGGCCTTTCTCGGCAAAACCGGGGTCGCTGTATCGGGCGAGTTCCTCATGGGCATCCCACGTGAGGTTTCCAAGCTCTGGCACGTAGTCAAACTTGTCGCCCAGGCGAATCTCGGCAATGCGGTGGATGTTGCGCAGTGCCTCGGCCAATTCAAACTCGGGGTGGTTGTCCAGCCGCCGGGCAAAAGTGTCGATGATCTCCTGCTTGGGCAGGCCCGTGCCGCGCGGCCCACGCACCGCCAGGATGAATGGGAAGCCAAAGCGTTCGTTGTAGGCCGCGTTGAGCTGCTGGATGCGCTCAAACTCTTCGGGTGTGCATTGCGTCAGGCCCGCTTTGTTTTGCTCATTGGTGGATTCGGCCGTGAGGCTATTGGCCACCATGGCCTTGCCCGCCAGTTCTGGGTGAGCGCGAATCAGGGCCAATTGCGCATCCAGCTCTGCCGTGCGCACCACCTGCGCCAGCGCGTGCTTCAGGTGCGCCAGGCTGCGAAAGGGCCTTTGCGCCAGCGCTTGCTCGGCAATCCAGGGCGAGTGTTCGTACAGCCCGTCCAGCAGCGCCAGCGCCTCGGCGGGGCTGGCGGCGTTGAGTTGTTCCAGAGTCAGTGGCATAGTGGTTGCTTCAAAAAAGTGAGCTGCTGGCGCTTATTGCACAAGCGCTGAAGGCCGATTTGGTTCATAAAACCGGGGCGGGGTGGTGCTGCGCCCAATGGCGGGCAATGTCAATGCGCCGGGCCACCCACACCTTGTCGCGCTGTGCGATGTGGTCCAGAAAACGCTGCAGCGCCGTGATGCGCCCCGGGCGGCCCAGCAGGCGGCAGTGCATGCCAATGCTCATCATCTTGGGCGCGTTGTCGCCAGCGGGGTCGCCCTCGGCGTAGAGCGCGTCAAACGTGTCTTTCAGGTACTGAAAGAACGGGTCGGCGTGCGAATAGCCCTGGGGCAGGGCGAAGCGCATGTCGTTGCAGTCCAGCGTGTAGGGCACGATGAGCTGGGGCACCATGCTGCCGTCGGTCTTCTGTACCTTCATCCAGAAGGGCAGGTCGTCGCCGTAGTAGTCGCTGTCGTAGGCAAAGCCGCCGTAGTCGGCCACCAGGCGGTGGGTGTTGGGGCTGTCGCGGCCGGTGTACCAGCCCAGAGCCCTCTGGCCGGTCATGCGCTGGATGATCTCCATCGCCTCGTGCATGTGGGCGCGCTCCACTTCTTCGGGCACGTTCTGGTAGTGAATCCATTTGAGGCCGTGGCAGGCGATCTCGTGCCCCAGCTCCACAAACGCCCGCGTCAGGTCGGGGTGGCGCTGCAGGGCATTCGACACACCAAACACCGTCAGCGGCAATTTGCGCTTTTCAAACTCGCGCAGGATGCGCCACACGCCCGCACGCGCGCCGTATTCGTAGATGCCCTCCATGCTCATGTGCCGCTCGGGGTAGCTGGCGGGGTTGAACATTTCCGACAAAAACTGCTCGCTACCGGCATCGCCATGCAGCACGGCGTTTTCGCCGCCTTCTTCGTAGTTCAGCACAAATTGCACGGCAATGCGGGCGCCGCCCGGCCATTGCGCGTGGGGCGGGTTCTGACCATAGCCAATCAGGTCACGCGGGTAGGGCAGGGTGGTGTCGTAGATCATGGAGTGCAGCAAGAGTCACGGGTGCAGGGTCTGTCAGCGGACAGCGCAGCCGCCAGATGGCAGCGGGGCGTCGGTGGGCACAGCCTTGGCAAGCAAATGACAGGCCAGCCCGGCATTGGGGTGCCGGTGCTGGAGGGCGCCGGCACGCGCCAAGGCCTCGGCGAGGGCGCTGGCAGGCGACGAAAACATGGACCGGATGATAGGTTGAACGGTGCACAGTGCATACACTTTGGGCACCACACGGCCCGTTTGCGGCCATCCACCTTCAGGAGATTTCACCATGGGCTTGAGCACCCACGTTCTGGACACCATGCACGGCTGCCCCGCGGCCGGCATGGCGGTGTCGCTGTTTTCCACCCAGGGTGACGAGGCCACGCTGCTCCAGCGCCTGGTGCTCAACCACGATGGCCGCACCGATGCGCCGCTGTTTGACAACGCCAGCCTGCGCAAGGGCACCTACCGCCTCACGTTCGATGTGGCGGCTTATTTCAAGGCCCGGGGCGTGGTGTTGCCAGAACCCAACTTTCTCGACCGTGTGAGCCTGGATTTTGGTATCGCGAATGCCGACCAGCACTACCACGTGCCGTTGCTGGTGAGCCCGTGGAGCTATTCCACGTACAGAGGATCGTGAGGAGTGCTCCTGAAAAAGGAGCTTATCGCGCTTTATCGGCGGTGATTTGTGCCAAGAAAGTGCTTGAAACCTATAAAACGCAGGCGTCAGCAGCTCTGATTTTGTGAGCGCGGCGTGCCAGGGCGCCAAGACGTTCTCAGAGCTGGCCTTCGGTCAGGGTGTCCAGCTGAAAATGCCCACTTTTGTCCCACAGCCAGGTATCGGTGTAGACGACCCGGCCCATGCGCGCAGGCACCGGAAACGGGGCCGCGGCGCGCACGGTGCGCTCGATCTCGGCAACCACTTCCGGCGCATGGCGCGGTGCGCGCATCCAGTGCAGCTTGGTGACGTGGCCGCTGCGGTCAATGGCTACTTCCAGCACGCCAATGGCGTACAGCATGGGCGGCAGCTTGCCCTTGAAAACCCGCTGGGGGTTCAGGTTGTACACGTGGGTTGCCGCGTCGCGGCGATAGGCGCGCGCGCTGATGGCCGCCGAGGGGCTGGGCAACGCCGATCTGCCCGGTGCCTGCCCTGCGTTGGTGCTGGGCATGCGGCTGTCGGGAGGTGGCGGCGGGGCTTCCGGGGCAGATTTGCAGGCCGCAACGATGGCACCCACGGCCGCCATGAGTCCGGCCAGCAGCCAGTGGCGGCCGGTTCGGGAAGAACGTTGGGGCAAAGTGGGTGGCATGGTGCGGTCGCTATGCTGGTGGGCACGGTCCATGCGAGCTGTGCATGGTGTGCCGTGAACATACTGAAAGTTGGTTGTGACTGATCTGCTGTTATTGCTGGAGGGCCTGAAGGCCGCCCCGGCCTGTCTGGTGACCGTCGAGTCTACACAAGGCTCTGCTCCGCGGGAAGTGGGGGCCTGGATGGCTGTTTTTGCCAACAGTCTGGTGGGCACTATCGGCGGGGGGCATATCGAACACCAGGCCATTGCCCAAGCGCGGCTTCGGCTGAGCGGGCTTGCCGGTGCGCCGCGGCAGCGCTGCGCACTCGGCCCGGCCCTGGGGCAGTGCTGCGGGGGCGTGATGCACCTGGGGTTTGAGTTGGTCGGGGCGCAGCATGCGCAAAGCCTTCAGCAGCGCCTGGCGCCAGCGCTCTACCCTGTGGCCTTGTTTGGGGGGGGGCATGTAGGCCATGCCCTGGCACGCGTGCTGGCACCGCTGCCGTTTGCCCTGACCTGGATCGACAGCCGCGACGGGGTTTTTCCAGATCCTGCACCCGAGGGCGTGCGGTGTGAGCACTCTGAACCAGTGCAGCTGGCCGTGCCCCGGCTGGCCCCTGGCAGCCGCGTGCTCATCATGAGCTTCAGCCACGCCGAAGACCTGGACGTGGTGGCCGCCTGCCTGCGCCGCCAGCGCGAGCAGGGCGATCTGCCGTTTATCGGTCTGATCGGCAGCAAGACCAAGTGGGCCACGTTTGCGAACCGGCTGCAGGGGCGGGGTTTCATGCCGCACGATCTGGCGCAGGTGACCTGCCCGATCGGTGTGCCGGGTATACACGGCAAAGCGCCCGAGGTGATTGCGGTGGCAGTGGCTGCACAGCTGCTGCAAACCCTGTACGCCGCGCCGGTTTCGGTCAAAGCGCAAGCGCCGGTAACCGCCATGCACCCGTACCCGGGATAGCTCCTGCCGGGGGCCGAGCGGTGTGGCCAGGGTGCCGGCTGTGGCGGCCGGGAACAATTCCTGCATACACTTTGTGCCGAAAGGTGAGGACGGTAGGTCGCAGCGGTGCCCCGGCAGAGTTCTGCCATGGTGCGCGGCCCTTGTTTCTGCTCAGAGCGCCCGCAGTGGTGAGCAGGTTGCACATGCGGCAAGCGCTTTGGCCTGCCGCGAAGGTTGAGAACCGTAAACATGGAAAGCTATCTTCTCGACTGGGCCAACCTGCTGCTGCGCTGGGTCCACGTCATCACCGCGATTGCCTGGATTGGCTCGTCGTTCTACTTTGTTTTTCTGGACAGCAGCCTCACGCCGCCCGAGGATGAAGACCTGAAGCAACAGGGCGTGAGCGGCGAGCTCTGGGCCGTGCACGGCGGCGGGTTCTATCACCCGGTCAAGTTTGCGGTGTCGCCGCCCCGGCTGCCCAAACACCTGCATTGGTTCTTCTGGGAGAGCTACAGCACCTGGATCAGCGGGTTTGCGCTGTTCACGGTGTCCTACCTCTACAGCGCCAGCACCTACCTCATCGACAAGTCGCGCATGGACTGGGCGCCCGCCACCGCCATCGTGGTGGCGCTGGCGTTCTTCGTGGTGTTCTGGCTGCTGTACGACGCCATCTGCCGCATCTTCGGCCAGAAGAAAAATGGCGACGCTATCGTGGGCGCGCTCGTCTTCGTGCTCGTGTGCATCGCCTCATGGCTGGCCTGCCACTGGTTTGCGGGCCGCGCGGCGTTTTTGCTGGTGGGCGCCATGATGGCCACGGCCATGAGTGCCAACGTGTTCTTCTGGATCATCCCCGGCCAGCGCACCGTGGTGGCGCAGATCAAGGCAGGCCTGCCGGTGGACCCGATTCACGGCAAACGTGGCAAGCAGCGCAGCGTGCACAACACCTATTTCACGCTGCCGGTGCTGTTTGCCATGCTCAGCGGCCACTACAGCTTTACCTGGAGCCACCCGCAGAACTGGCTGGTGCTGATCATGATGATGTTCGCGGGAGCGGCCATTCGCCAGTTCTTTGTGATGCGCCATGGCTACAAGCTGGGCAAGAGCGGCAATCCGCTGCCGTATGCGCTGGTGGGGGTGGCCGTGATGGTGGCCATGGTGGCCTGGCTGCGGCCTGCGCCGCCGACGGTGCAGATGGGCGCTACTGATTTAGTAGCTAAGGGCGCTTATCCCATAAGCGTTACAGGTCAAATTGACTATAAATCAGTGCAAAAAGTGCTGGAGCAGCGTTGCTACATGTGCCATGGCGAGCAGGTACAGATGAAGAACCTGCGGCTGGATTCGACCGCCCTGGTCAAGCAGCACGCCCAGGCCATTTACCAGCAGGCCGTGGTGCAAAAGCTCATGCCCATGAACAACGCCACACAGATGACCGACGAAGAACGCGCACTGATCGGGCGCTGGTACCAGGCGGGTGCCGCCACCCAGTGACCGGGTGGCGGGGTTGGATGGGCCGGATGCAATGATCCGGCGCGCAGATCAGCCGGGTACCGTGTCGTGCAGGCCAAGGCCCCTCAGGTACACATCCAGCGCCGCACGGCCGTTGGCCTGCAGGTCAAATGCTTCGGTATTGAGCAGCCATTGGTGCACCAGCCCTTCCACCATCACCTGCAAGCCCCGGGCGGCAAAGTCCAGCGCCATGGGTGGGGGCTGGCCGCGGGCGGCAAAGGCGCGTTGCAGCGCAGCATGGTTGCGCGCCACGCAGCCGCCGTGCACGCTCAGGTGGCGCTCCAGCACGGCGCCCATGTCGGTGGTGTATTCGACCTGGTGGGTGGCGATCTTGAGGACGCGGCAGGTTTGCTCGTCGGTGGCAATCAGGCGCAGCGCTTCCTGCATGGCACTGCGGATCTCGGCCACGGGGTGGGCTGACTGCTCCACATACGCCACCACCAGGGTTTGCTCCAGCGGCAGGGTCACGCGCTCCATCATGGCGTTGAACAGATCGGCCTTGTCCTTGAAATGCCAATAAATCGCCCCCCGCGTGGTGCCTGCGGCCGTGGCAATGTCATTCAGGGACGTGCGTGAAACGCCACGCGATTGAAACAATTGTTCCGCAGCATCCAGAAGGTTGTTGCGCGTGGTCTGTGCGTCCGCCTTGGTGCGTCGGGCCATGAAATACCTCACTTGATGGGGTGTATTCGTCACTATACATACATTCTTGAATGTATGTATGCTTTAATGCAAGCCTTCGTTGCCGTGCCGTGGGCCATGTTGCAGGCCTGTGCGCAGATCGGCGCGCCACACTAAACTGGTTCACTCTGCGGATTTGCCGCACCTTTTTCTCCAAGGAACACCATGTCTGCCTTGCCCAATGTCAAGACTGCCCCCGTTGTTGCCTCTGCCTTGTCCCCTGCGCGTGTGCGCCTGGGCGTTGCGGCGGGTGGCCTGTCCGTTGTATTGCTGTTGGCGGCCTGTGGCAAGTCCGAGGCTCCCGCGGCCGGCGCAGGGGGGGGCATGCCGCCACCCGAAGTGGGCGTGGTCGTGGCCACACCGGGTGAGGTGGGTCTGGTCACTGAGTTGCCCGGGCGCCTGGAAGCTTCGCGCGTGGCGCAGGTGCGCGCCCGCGCTGCCGGCATTTTGCAAAAGCGGCTGTTCCGCGAAGGCAGTGACGTGAAGGCAGGCCAGCCATTGTTTGCCATAGACGCCGCACCCTATGCTGCGGCCCTGCAAAGTGCCGAGGCCACGCTGGCCCGCGCCCAGGCCAACCTGACGCAGGCGGCTGCGCTTGCCGAGCGCTACAAGCCCTTGCTGGCCGCCAATGCGGTCAGCCAGCAGGAATATGCCAACGCCGTGGCAGCGCACAAACAGGCAGAGGCCGACGTGGCTGCGGGCAAGGCAGCGGTGCAGACCGGCCGCATCAATCTGAATTACGCCAGCGTCACGGCGCCCATTTCGGGCCGCATCGGCCGCGCCCTGGTCACCGAAGGCGCTCTGGTGGGGCAGGGCGAAGCCACGCAACTGGCCGTGATCCAGCAGGTTGATCCGGTGTATGTCAACTTCACCCAGTCGGCTGGCGAGGTCATGAAACTGCGCCGTGCCCTGGCCGATGGCCAGCTCCAGCGCGCCGGGGGCAGCGAAGCCGCTATCGTGCGCGTGGTGCTGGAGGACGGCAGCGAATATGCGCTCCCCGGCAAACTGCTGTTTTCCGACCTGACAGTGGACCCGAGCACCGGCCAGATCACGCTGCGCGCCGAGGTGCCCAACCCCAAGGGTGACTTGCTGCCCGGCCTGTATGTGCGCGTGCGGCTGGAGCAGGCCCGGGTGGCCAATGCCATCACGCTGCCGCAGCAGGCCGTGACGCGCACCCAGCAGGGCGACCACATCACGGTAGTGGGCGCCGATGGCAAGCTCAGTCAGCGCACGGTGAAGGTGGGCGCCGCCCGCAACAACCAGTGGATCGTGCTGGAAGGCCTGAAAGAAGGCGAGCAGGTCATGGTTGATGGCTTCCAGAAACTACAGATGATGCCGCCCGGCACGCCGGTGAAGGCGGTGCCATGGCAGGCCCCGGGCAGTGCCGCAGCATCGGCTGCTAACCCGCCTGCAGCTGCATCGGGTGCTGCGCCAGCGGCCAGTGCCCCTGCTGCAGCCGCCAGCGCCGGCCAGAAATAAGGAGCCAGCCCCATGGCCAAATTCTTTATCGAGCGCCCCATCTTCGCGTGGGTGGTCGCCCTGTTCATCATGGTGCTCGGCGCGGTGTCGATCACCCAGCTGCCGATCTCGCAGTACCCCACCGTAGCGCCGCCGACCATCGTGGTCACCGTCGCCTATCCGGGTGCTTCGGCGCAGACCCTCGAAGACAGTGTGCTGGCCGTGATCGAGCGCGAAATGAACGGCGCGCCCGGCCTTGCCTATATGGAGGCGGTGAGCCAGGCCAATGGCACGGGCACCCTCACGCTGAGCTTCGAGCCGGGCACGAACCCCGATCTGGCCCAGGTCGAGGTGCAAAACCGCCTGTCGCGTGCTACACCACGTCTGCCGGCGGTGGTCAACCAGCAGGGCGTGCGCGTGGAGAAGTCGCAATCGAACTTCCTGCTGTTCACCATGCTGTCGTCGTCCGATCCCCAATTCGACGTGAATTCGCTGAGCGACTATGCCGCGCGCAACGTGGTGCCCGAACTGCAGCGCTTGCCCGGCATCGGCCAGGTGCAGCTGTTTGGTGCCGAGCGCGCCATGCGCGTGTGGGTTGATCCGGCCAAGCTGCAGGGCTTCAATCTGTCCGCTGCCGACGTGGCCAGCGCCATCCAGGCGCAGAACGCGCAGGTGTCGGCGGGCAGCCTGGGCGAGTTGCCCAACATGAGCGGCCAGAGCATCTCGGCCACCGTGGTGGTGCCGGGGCAGATCAGCTCGACCAAGGAATTTGGCGACATCGTGCTGCGCGCCAATGCCGACGGCTCCACGGTGCGTCTCAAGGATGTGGCGCGCATCGAACTGGGCGCCCAGTCGTATGCCACCACCGCGCGCCTGAACGGCAAGCCTGCCACCGGCATGGGGGTGCAGTTGTCGCCCTCGGGCAATGCGCTGGCTGCGGCAACGGCGGTCAAGACCCGCATGGCCGAGCTGGAGAAGTACTTTCCACCCGGCGTGAGCTGGACCATTCCCTACGACAGCTCCGAGTTCGTCAAGATTTCCATCAAGCAGGTGGCCGTGACCCTGCTCGAAGCCATCGTGCTGGTGTTCCTGGTGATGTATCTGTTTTTGCAGAACTTCCGCTACACCGTCATCCCGACCATCGTGGTGCCGGTGGCACTGCTGGGCACCTTTGGTGCGCTGCTGGCCATGGGCTTTTCGATCAACGTGCTGACCATGTTCGGCATGGTGCTGGTGATCGGTATCGTGGTGGACGATGCCATCGTGGTGGTCGAAAACGTCGAGCGCATCATGAACGAGGAAGGATTGAGTCCGCTGGAGGCCACGCGCAAGGCCATGGGCCAGATCTCGGGCGCCATTATCGGCATCACCGTGGTGCTGATCGCGGTGTTCGTGCCGCTGGCCTTTTTTGCCGGCTCGGTGGGCAACATCTACCGCCAGTTCTCGGCGGTGATGGCGGTGTCGATTGCGTTCTCGGCGTTCATGGCGCTGTCGCTCACGCCCGCGCTGTGCGCCACCTTGCTCAAGCCGGTTGAGGCCGGGCATGGCCATTCCAAGAAGGGGTTTTTTGGCGGTTTCAACCGCGGCTTTGCCCGCACCGCCAAGGGCTACGAAGGCTGGGTGGCCAAGCTGCTGCGCCGCGGCGGCCGCATGATGGTCATCTATGTCGCGCTGATTGCCGCGGTGGGCGTGCTCTACATGCGCCTGCCCACCTCGTTCTTGCCCAACGAAGACCAGGGCGACCTGCTGGTCGACATTCAGCTGCCGCCGGGCGCCACGCTGGAGCGCACGCAGGCCGTGGTCGAAAAGGTCGAGGGCTTCATGCTGCAGCAACCCGAAGTCAGCAACATGGTCGCCGTGATGGGCTTCAGCTTCTCGGGCGAGGGCCAGAACGCCGGCCTGGCGTTTGTGACCCTCAAGGACTGGTCCGAGCGCGTGGGTGCCGAGCACACGGCCGAGGCCATTGCAGGCCGGGCCATGGGCGCGCTGTCGGGTGTGCGTGACGCCTTCATCTTCGCGCTGAGCCCGCCCGCCATTCCTGAACTGGGGGTCAGCTCGGGCTTCACCTTCCGCCTGCAAGACCGTGGTGGCAATGGCCATGACGCGCTGGTGGCGGCCCGCAACCAGATGCTGGGCATGGCCTCCAAGAGCAAGGTGCTCGCGGGCGTGCGCCCAGACGGTCTGGAAGACGCCCCGCAACTGCAGGTCGACATCGACCGCGACAAGGCCAGCGCGCAAGGCGTGAGTTTTTCCGCCATCAACAACGCCATCTCCACGGCGCTGGGCTCGGCCTATATCAACGACTTCCCCAACGCCGGGCGGCTGCAGCGTGTGGTGGTGCAGGCCGAGGCCCATGCCCGCATGCAGCCCGATGACATCCTCAAGCTCACGGCGCTCAACAGCCAGGGCAAGGCGGTGCCGCTGTCGTCGTTTGCCACCACGCGCTGGATCAGCGGTGCCATGCAGACCGTGCGCTACAACGGGTACCCCGCCATGCGCATTGCCGGTGGCGCGGCGCCCGGCTTCAGCACGGGCGACGCCATGGCCGAGATGGAGCGCATGGCCTCGCAGCTGCCCGCGGGCTTTGGCTTTGAATGGACGGGTCAGTCGCGCGAAGAAAAGCTGGCCGGCTCGCAGGCCATGGTGCTGTATGGTTTTGCCATCCTGGCAGTGTTTTTGTGTTTGGCAGCGCTGTATGAAAGCTGGTCGATTCCGCTGTCGGTCATTCTGGTGGTACCGCTGGGGGTGCTGGGCGTGCTGCTGGGCATCACCCTGCGCGGCATGACGAATGACGTGTACTTTCAGGTGGGGCTGATCACCATCATCGGCTTGTCGGCCAAAAACGCCATTCTGATCATCGAGTTTGCGAAAGACCTGCAGGCGCAGGGCAAGGGCGTTATTGAGTCGGCGCTGGCTGCGGCCCACCTGCGCTTCCGTCCGATCGTCATGACCTCGCTGGCCTTCATTTTGGGGGTGGTGCCACTGGCCATTGCATCGGGAGCCAGTTCGGCCAGCCAGCGTGCCATTGGCACCGGCGTGATCTCGGGCATGGTGGTGGGCACCTTCCTGGCCGTGTTTTTCGTGCCGATCTTCTTTGTGGTGGTGCGCAGCCTGTTCAAGGGCAGCGCGCGCCAGCGGCAATTTGATGCCCAGCACTCGCACCAGGCGGACACAGGAAACACCCATGCTTGATATTTTTACGCCCCGCCGGGCTACCGGCGCTAGCGCGACCCGCCTGCCCGCTGCCACGGCGCTTGCCGCCGTGGCGCTGCTGGCCGGTTGCTCCATGATTCCCACCTACGAGCGCCCAACGGCCCCCGTGGCTGCGCAGTGGCCCGCTGTGGGCGCTGCCAAAGGTGCCGCCACCGCCGCCACCCCGGCGTCGGCCGATCTGCCCTGGCAGGATTTCGTGGGCGATGTGCGCCTGCGCGAACTGGTGGAGCTGGCGCTGCAAAACAACCGCGACCTGCGGGTGGCGGTGCTCTCCATCGAGCAGGCCCGCGCGCAGTACCAGATCCGCCGGGCCGACCAGTTTCCCACCATCAACGCTGCCGCCACCGGTAACCGGCAGCCGGCCGCAGATGGCAGCGGGGGTATCAGCAGCGCCTACACCGCTGGTCTGGCCATGGCATCCTGGGAGATCGACTTTTTTGGCCGTGTGGCCAGCCTGAAGGAAGCGGCCCTGGCGCAATTTCTGGCCACGCAGGAGGCGCGCAGCGCGGTGCAGACCAGTCTGATTGCATCGGTGGTCAGCACCTGGCTGAGCCTGCAGACCAACGAAGAACTGCTGAGCCTGACGCAGCGCACCATGGTCACCCGGGACGACTCGCTGCGGCTCAATCGTCTGCGCTTTGACCAGGGCGTGACCTCTGCCCTGGACCTGCGCCAGGCCGAATCCCTGACGGCTGCTGCGCGGTCCACCCTGGCCCAGCAGCAACGCCTGCGCGCGCTCGATGTGAACGCGCTCACGCTGCTGGTGGGGCAACCCGTGCCCGAGCGGTTGCTGCCCAATGTGCAGGCCGATGGCGGCGCAGTGGCGCTGCGCGATGTGCCCGAAGGCATGCCATCCGACCTGCTGGAGCGCCGCCCGGACATCCGCCAGGCCGAGCAGCAGCTGATTGCGGCCAACGCCAACATCGGTGCGGCGCGGGCAGCGTTTTTTCCGCGCATTGCCCTGACGGCCAGCGCTGGCACCGCCAGCAATGCGTTGTCGGGCCTGTTCAAGAGCGGTTCGTGGGGCTGGACGCTGGCGCCCCAGGCCGTGCTGCCCATTTTTGATGCCGGGCGCAACCAGGCTGGGCTCGACTCGGCCCGTGCCGGGCGCGAGATTGCGGTGGCCCAGTACGACAAGGCCATTCAAAGCGCGTTCCGCGAAGTGGCAGATGCCCTGGCCGGCCGCGCCACGCTGGGCGAGCAGGTGCTGGCCCAGCAGGCACAAGCCACCGCCGAGGCCGACCGCTTCCGCCTGGCCGACCTGCGTTACCGCAACGGCGTGGCCAGCTACCTCGACGTGCTCGATGCCCAGCGCGCCCTGTTTGCCACACAGCAGGCGTTGGCCCAGTCGCAGCTGGCGCAGCGGCAAAACCAGGTGGCGCTGTACAAGGCGCTGGGTGGCGGCTGGCGCGATGCCGCGGCCAGCGCCGCACCCGCTGCCCCGCAAAACTGACAGCGGCTTGCCGGGGGGGGGAGGCGTGGCCCCGGCTGCTGACCGTTAGCCAGCGGCGTTTTTGCCCCGGTTGGGTTAAAGAGGGGCCTGCGCCGTGCCGGCAGCGCCCGCTTTTTAAAGCGCGGGGCCGCGGCGACAATGGTTGCCATGCAAGCACCTTCTGACGTTTCGGGCGCGGCCCTGCCGGATTACCGCACCCAGCCGCGCGCATTTTTGCAAGCGCTTTTCCATGCCGCCGTGCGCAGCGCCCAGCCGCTGCAAGGCATGCGGGCCTGGCTGCCCGAGCCGCCGCGTGGGCGCACGCTGGTGCTGGGCGCCGGCAAGGCGGGCGGCTCCATGGCCCAGGCGCTGGAGGCCCTGTGGCCTCCCGAAGCGCCGCTGTCGGGCCTGGTGGTCACGCGCTATGGCCATGTGCCGCCCCGGCCAGACGGACTGGTGCAGCGCATTGAAGTGGTCGAGGCCGCGCACCCTGTGCCCGACGCGGCAGGCATGGCGGCGGCCGAGCGCATGTTGGCGCTCACGGCGGGGCTGACGGCCGACGACCTGGTGCTGTGCCTGGTGTCGGGCGGCGGCTCGTCGTTGCTCACCTTGCCCGCAGACGGCCTGGCGCTGGCAGACAAGCAGCGCATCAACCGCGCCCTGCTCGAAAGCGGGGCCAGCATTGGCGAGATGAATTGCGTGCGCAAGCACCTCTCGCGCATCAAGGGCGGGCGCCTGGCCGCGGCCTGCGCACCTGCGCGTGTGGTCACGCTTGCCATCAGTGATGTGCCGGGCGATGACCCGTCGGTCATCGCCAGCGGCCCCACGGTGCCCGATGCCACCACCTGCGCCGATGCGCTGGAAATTCTGGCGCGCTACCGCATCGACGTGCCGCCGCCCGTGCGCCAGGCCCTGCAAAGCGGTGCGCTGGAGACGCCCAAGCCTAAAGATGGCGCCTTTGCCGGGCATTCAGTGCACCTGGTGGCCACACCCTGGCAGGCGCTGGAGGCGGCAGCGGCCATGGCGCGCGGGGCGGGGCTGGCGGCCTACATCCTGTCCGACGAGATGGAAGGCGAATCCCGCGAGGTGGGGCGTGTGCACGCGGCACTGGCGCGCGGCGTGGCGTTGCGCGGCCAGCCGTTTGAGCGGCCCTGCGTGATTTTGAGCGGCGGCGAAACCACCGTGACGGTGCGCCCGCGCCGTGAGGGCGCGGCCCCTGGCCGGGGCGGGCGCGCCGGCGAGTTCTGCCTGGGGCTGGCGCAGGCGCTGCAGGGCATGGACTGCGTGTGGGCGCTGGCGGCCGACACCGATGGCATTGATGGCATCGAAGACAACGCGGGTGCGCTGGTCACGCCCGACACGCTGGCCCGTGCCGCAGCGGCGCAGCGGGCAGTGGCCGATCACCGGGACCGCCACGACGCCTATGGCTACTTCGAGGCGCTCGGTGATCTGGTCATCACCGGGCCCACGCATACCAACGTGAATGACTTCAGGGTGCTCCTTGTTTTATAGCTGCTAGCGCTTGCTGAATAAGCGCTTGAGGCGCTTTTGACTCAAATTTGATGGGGTGGTGGCCGCCAGCGCCGTGGCATGAAAAAAGGCACGGCAGATCGCTCTGCCGTGCCTTGCAAGCGCCCGAGGGCGCGGCGATCAGAAGCGGTGGCGGATGCCCACGCCGAAGCTGTTGCCGTTGGTCTGGCTGGTGATCTTGTCGTTCATGTACATGGCGTACACGTCGGTGCGCTTGGACAGGTTGTAGTCGTAGCCCAGCGTGAAGGTCTTGCGGCTCACGTCGGGGGTGGACCACTCGGTTTTCACCCACTCGGCGAGCAGCTTGCCATTGCCCAGGGGGGCAGAGGCGCCCACCTGGTAGGTCTTGCCCTTGGTGGAGGCGGTGTCGTCGATCTTCTTTTCGCCATAGCTCAGGTAGGGCTTGACCATGCCGAAGTCGTAGGCGCCCAGCAGCATCCAGTATTTCTGGTTGTTGGCCAGCAGCGTGTTCACCGGGTTGTTGATGTCGGCGTTTTCATAGAAGCCGGTCAGGGTTAGCGGGCCGCCAAAATAGAAGAAGTTGACGCCCACGTTGTTCTTGCCGCTCTTGCCCGCCTGTTCGCCAAACTGGTATTGCAGGTTGGCCTTGAAGCCGCCGATGTCTGGCGTGGAGTACACGATCTGGTTGCTCCAGCCCGTGTCGGCGGGGGTCATGGAGCGCCAGCCGGTGCCGTTGAACAGCGGCACATCCTTGTGCAGGATCAGCGGGGAGAACGTGAACGAGTCACCCAGCGGGTTGCCCACCACCGAAGGCAGGAAGTTGGGCGCCATCCAGCGGCCCAGCAGCACCGAACCAAAACCGCCCGACAGGCTGACGTTGGCATCGCGCGAGAAGAACGTGTCGCCGGTAAAGCGCCCTTGCGTGCCGGTGTCCACCTTGATGAACGAGGTCAGGTTGAAGTGGGCCTTCAGGCCGCCGCCCAGGTCTTCGGTGCCCTTCATGCCAAACCACGAGGTGGTCAGGCCACCGCTATCGACCACCGACTTGCTGGAGGCGTCGCCAGCCATCTTCATGGAGCCGGCAAACACGTCCACCAGACCGGTGAGCTGGACGGAGCTTTGGGCGTGGGCCCCGGCGGCACACAGCAGTGCGGCGCCCAAGGCAATCAGGTTTTTTTCATAGAAACTCCTGCAGGGGGTTGTAAGTGCCGGTTATCCCGGCCAGAAAGGGCATGACACCGTCATGACAGTGCGTTGCGCCCTGCATGATCGTGTCACCAACAATCTGTTGCAAGTTCTATGCCGCATGAGTGCTTCAACTGTTGTTTTTCGTGTTCTCCGTGTTTTTGATCCGGCGCATACGGCAGGTGTGCGCCCTGGCAGGGTCAAACTCACATTTGATCTTCCTCAAAACGCGCAGCACTATCGCGCGGCAAAGTGGGCTACATGTTGCCATCCACATTCTTCTCCCTTCCTGCCCAGATCGAAGTGCTCGCCGCCGGCGAAGTGCTTCGCAGGCGCAACCAGACGCTGACTTCGGTGCTGCACCTTGAAAGCGGGCGGGTACTGCGCGGCGTTTATGAGGACGGGCGCATGCGCCACCAGCTGGGCGTGGTGGAAGGGCCTTTCTGGCTGGATGCGGCTTCCGCGATGCTGGAAAAGCCTTTTCCCGTGGACATGGTGGCAGAGACGCGCATTCAGGTGCGTCGCCTGCCGATCGAGGAGTTCCGGCGCGGATGCGCGTCGCTGCCGCCCGTGGCCCAGGGGCTGCTGCGGGACATGGCCACCGGGTATCGGGCGCAGTCCGAACTGGCGGTGAGCCGGCTGGCGCAGGATGCCGAGGCGCGCTGCGCCCAGTGGCTGCTCAACCATGCCCAGCCCGACCACAGCGGTGCCATGAGCGTGACGCTGCACCAGCGCAAGCGCCTGATTGCCGCGCAGCTGGGCATCGCCCCTGAAACGTTTTCGCGCGTGCTGCGCCACCTGCGCGAGCATGGGCTGATTGCAGGCACCGGCAACGTGCTCAATCTTCCGCAGCCGCATGCGCTGCAGTCCGTGGCAGGTTGCTGACCCCATTGCCCAGTCTGTTGGCTCAGGGTTTTTCCTTGGGCTGAAACGAGGGTTCCACCCATGCGCCCAGGGTGGGGTGCTGCGTATATTTGCCTGAGAACTCTCTGGCAACGCCTGTACCCATGTCCCACCTTTTTTCCCCTCCTGCCTTGGGCCTGCCGCGTGCGGGGCGCCCATGATGCCTTTGGCGCGCGCGCAGGTTGCCGCCGATTCGCCGGGCTGGCAGTGGCCCGGCTCGCTGGTGCTGCGCCTCGTGCTGGTGGCCATGCTGGCCGTGGCCCTGTCCGGGGTGCTGTCGGCGTGGCTGGCTTCGCGTGCCTCGGAGCGCGAGGCCGTCCGCCGCCTGGTGGCCCAGCAGACCGAAGAGGTCGAGGTGATGGCGCGGCTGCTGGCCAGCAAGATCGAGCAAAGCCAGAAGGTGCTGCGCACCGTGGCCGAGGGCATTACACCGGAAATGCTCAGCTCGCCGTCGTCGCTGGAGTGGCTTTTGCAGCAGGGCCTGCCGGCTGTGCAGTTCTTCGATTCCATGCAGGTGGCGCGCCAGGACGGGGCGTTGCGTGTCAATCTGCACTCCGGCCGGCTGGAGGACGCCGCCAACCTCGACCCTTCAGAGCGCGATGCCCTGCGGCGCACGCTGACGGGGGGCAAACCCCTGGTGTCCGAGCTGGTGGCGGGCCGTACCGCCGAGGCGCGGGTCATGTTCACCATGCCGCTGCGCCGCGAGGATGGCTCGGTCATGGGGGTGGTGGCCGGGGCGCTCAAGCTGCAGTCGCAAGGGCTGCTGCCGCCGTCCATGACGCTGTCGGCGCGCGACGACTCGCGGCTGATTGTTTTTACCCGCGATGGCACCATCCTCTCGCACCCCGATCCTTTGCGCATTCTGGGAAACGTGCGCGATGAAACGGGGCTGGGCCCGGTGTACACCGGGTGGCTGCAGCAGGCGCAGCCGGTGGCCGGGCGCGGCACCACCGAGGTGCTGCCGGCGCACATCGTGAGCATGGCCGGAATGCCGCTGCCGCAGTGGTTTGTGGCCCGTGTGAGCGATGCCCGCGCCATGCTGGCGCCCCTGGAAGGTGCGCAGCGCAAGGCGTGGTGGCTTGCCGCCGCGCTGATCGGTGCCAGCATGGCCCTGCTGGCGGGGCTCATGGTGTGGATGGCGCAGCCACTGGCCCAGCTGTGCCACAGCGCGTTGCAGCTAGCGCGCGGGCAGCGCGGCGACGGCATCGTGTGGCCCCGCGCCTCGGGTGAGGTGGGGGCGCTGGTGCAGGTGTTTGAAGGCCAGGTGCAGCACAGCGCGCAGCAGCGCCAGCAGCGGGACCAGCTGGAAGGGCAGTTTCAGGCCATCCTGGACAACGCCTCGGTGGGTATCGTGATCACCCGGCAGGGCATTCTGGAAGTGGTAGGGCGGCAGGCCTGCCAGATGCTCGGCTACAGCGCCGAGGAGTTGCAGGGCCGCCCAGCGCGCACCCTCTATGCGTCGGATGAGGACTATGTGCGGCTGGGCGAGCGCGTGCAGGCCCAGTTTGTTGCCCACGGGGCGTTTGACGGGGACGTGTGTTTTATGCGCAAGGACGGCAGCCCCGTCTGGGCGCGGGTGCAGGGCCGGGGCGTGCGGGCGCACGACATGGCGGGTGGCACCGTCTGGATTCTGGAAGACCTGACGGCCGCGCGCGAGGCGCAGCAGCAGCAGGACTGGGCCGCCATTCATGACCCCTTGACCCAGCTGTGCAACCGGGAAGCGTTTGTCCAGCGCATGGGGGTGCTGCTGGCTGAGCGGTCGGCGCGGGCGCGCACACCCGGCGTTGAAGCCGTGGATGCCGCCGAGGGCGAGGGTGATGGTGTGATGCTGTTCCTCGATCTGGACCATTTCACCGTGGTCAACGATCTGGCTGGCCACGATGCGGGGGACGACGTGCTGCGCCATGTGGCGCGCCTGCTGGAGTCGCATGTGCGCCAGATCGGCTGGGCAGCCCGCCTGGGCGGCGACGAGTTTGCCGTGGTGCTGCCCGGCTGCTCGCTGGCCCGCGGGCAGGCGCTGGCCGAGCAGCTGCGCGCCGCCGTGCAGGCGTGGGAGCCTTCGTACCAGGGGCGCAGCTTCACGCTGGGCGTGAGCATTGGCCTGGTGGTGCTGGATGCCAGCCTGCAGGATGTGCCTTCGGTGCTGTATGCGGCGGACATGGCTTGCTACGACGCCAAGCGGGCGGGGCGCAACCGGGTGGAAACGCGCCATGCCGACCAGGCTGCGGCCTCGGGGCGGATGGCGTTGGGGCCGGTGTAGGGCGGTGGTTTTTCTGCCTTCTTGCTGGGGGGGCTTTTGGTGTTTTTTGGCTCTGGCGCTTATGTGGCAAGCGCTGGTAGCTATTGCTTTTGTAGTTGATGGTGTGCTTTTGCGGAAGGCGGGAGCCGGGTCTCGGCCCGGCGGCCGACTCACTTTTCTTTGCTTCGCCAAAGAAAAGTAAGCAAAAGAAAGGCGACCCTGCAGTCTGCGACCCCTGCGGGGCAAACCTGCGTCGGGGCGTTTGCGGGGTGCGCCGTGGAACTCGCTACGCGCTGGCGCGCTGCGCTCGGACAACCACGGCGAGTCAGATCACGAAGCATGCGCGCTCCGACGCGCATGCCACCCCGCAAACGCCCCGCCGCAGGCGCAGCCAGAAGGGTGTGGGCAGCCCAACAGCCCAACAGCCCAACAGCCCAACAGCCACACGGGCCGTTGCTGCGCTCGGCCCCGATGGGCGCAGGCGCTTTGCGCCGCGCAGCGCCAGGCCGAGCGCAGCGATGGCCCGAAGGGATGTTCGGTTGCGGGATCCCTTCAGGATGCGCCGAGGAGCGCAGCGGTCAGCGGATCAGGGCTCGCGATTGTCTGAGCGCCGCAGGCGCGAGTTCGAGCGAGACCCCGCTGGACGCGAGCACCGCAGGTTGCCCGCAGCGAAGCGAAGGGACGCAGCGTGTAGGGTCGCCTTTCTTTTGGGTACGTTTCTTTGGCGAAGCAAAGAAAAGTACCTCGCCCGCCGGGGCGAGACCCGGCCTCCGCCCTGAACCCAGGCACGCCCCAAGGCACGCCCCCAGACCAAACCCGATCAGCCCCCAGGCGTCAACAGGCTCAACCCGAACGGGCGATGAAGGGGGTTGCTATCAAAAAAATAGCTGCTACCGCTTTATCCACAAGCGCCAGAGCCGGAAATCAATCAATCAATCAATCAATCCACCAGCCGACCCAGTGCCCGCAACACATTCTCCGCCGTCGCCGGCGCCGTCAACACCACCGGCGCTGCAGCATCCACCCCCCCGCGCCCCGCCGCCACCGCATTGCGCAACGCCTCATACACACTGATCGCCAGCATGAACGGCGGCTCGCCCACGGCCTTGCTGCCGCCCACGTTGTCCTCGCGGTTGGCCTCGGGCCACAAGTCCACCTTGAAATGCGCCGGAATGTCGCCCGTGGCCGGAATCTTGTAGGTGCTGGGCGCGTGGGTGGCCAGATATCCCTTGTCGTTCCACACCAGCTGCTCGGTGGTGAGCCAGCCCATGCCCTGCACAAAGCCGCCTTCGATCTGGCCGATGTCGATGGCCGGGTTGATGCTGTGGCCCACGTCGTGCAGGATGTCCACGGCCAGCACGCGGTTCTCGCCCGTGAGGGTGTCAATCACCACTTCGGTGCACGCTGCGCCGTAGCTGAAGTAGTAGAACGGCCGCCCGGTGAGCGTGGCCTTGTCGTAGTGGATCTTGGGCGTGCGATAAAAACCGTCGCTCCACAGCTGGATGCGGTTGGCATAGGCCTCTTTCACCACCGCATCGAAACTGCGCACCGTCTTGGGCGAGATGACCTGCCCGCCCGCAAAGCGGATGGCGCCTGCGCCGCAGCCATCGAGCCCGCAGACGAACGCGGCCAGGTTGTCGCGCACATGGCGTGCCGCGTATTGGGCGGCGCGGCCGTTGAGGTCGGTGCCGCTGCTGGCCGCCGTGGCGCTGGCATTGGGCACCTTGCCGGTGTCGCTGGCCGTGACCAGCACGCGGGCGAGCGGCACGCCCAGCTCGTCGGCCACGATCTGCCCCACCTTGGTGTGCAGCCCTTGCCCCATTTCGGTGCCGCCGTGGTTCACCTGCACGCTGCCATCGGTGTAAACATGCACCAGCGCACCCGCCTGGTTGAACAGCGTGGCCGTGAAGCTGATGCCGAACTTGACCGGTGTGATGGCCAGGCCACGCTTGAGCACCGGGCTTTGCGCGTTCCAGGCGGCAATCTCGGCCTGGCGCTGGCGGTAGCGCGATGTCTGCTCCAGTTGCGGCAGCAGCGCGTGCAGGATGTTGTCCTCCACCGTCATCTGGTAATGGGTGACGTTGCGGCCCTCGCTGGCGTCCTTGCCATACAGGTTGGCCAGACGCACGGCGAGTGCATCCAGCCCCAGCGTGCGGGCAATGTCGCCCAAAATGGCCTCGATCACGATCACGCCCTGCGGGCCGCCAAAGCCGCGAAACGCCGTGTGGCTTTGCGTGTTCGTCTTGCAGCGGTACGAGGTGATTTCTACGTCACTCAGGTAATAGGCGTTGTCGGCGTGGAACACGGCGCGGTCGGCCACGGGGCCCGACAGGTCGGCGCTGAAGCCGCAGTTGGCGGCCATCTGCAGTTTGAGGCCCGTGATGCGGCCCG
Organism: Acidovorax defluvii; assembly: GCA_003268905.1. Lineage (GTDB taxonomy): Bacteria > Pseudomonadota > Gammaproteobacteria > Burkholderiales > Burkholderiaceae_C > Acidovorax > Acidovorax defluvii. The sequence goes on along the minus strand of QLTU01000003.1, from coordinate 191,088 downwards.
TGTCGTCAAAGCCCACGTCGTATTTGTAGGCAAACGGGTGGCGCTTGCCGGTGACCATGAAGTCTTCGTCCCGGTCCAGCCGCAGCTTGACCGGGCGGCCGAATTTGTGGGCCGCCACGGCCGCCCACACGGCCAGGTGCCCGGCCTGCGTTTCTTTGCCGCCAAAGCCGCCACCCATGCGACGGCACTCCACGCGCACGGCGTGGTTGTCGATGCCCAGAGCGTGCGCTACCCAGTGCTGCACTTCGCCGGGGTGCTGCGTGCTCGAATGGATCGACCACTGCTTTTGCTCCTGCGGGATGGCGTAGGCAATCTGGCCTTCCAGATAGAAATGCTCCTGCCCGCCCACTTCGAAGGCGCCTTGAAGGCGGTGCGGCGCTTGCGCAAGGCCCGCGGCCGCGTCGCCCCGGCGCACGAACACCGGCGGCAGCACATAGCTTTCGGCCTGCAGCGCCGCTTGCACCGAAAGTACGGCGGGCAGGGGCGTGATGTCGAGCTGCACGGCGCGCGCCGCACGGCGGGCCTGCATGACCGAATCGGCCACCACGAGGCCCACCACCTGGCCCATGTGCTGCACGGTGTCCAGTGCGAACACTGGTTCGTCGTGCGCAAAGGCGGCCAGCAGCTTGTCGCCCGGCACGTCGGCCGCCAGCACCACGCCGCGCACGCCGCTCAATGCCAGCGCGGCACGCGCATCCACGCCGTTCAGGCGGCCATGGGCCACCGTCGAGAGGATGGGCGCTGCATACAGCGTGCCCTTCACCTCGGGCAGGTCGTCGATGTAATGGGCGGCGCCCGCCACCTGGGCGCGTGCGCTTTCGTGGATGTGTGACTGGCCCATGGCGGGGCCGGTGGAGGATGGCGGCACCTGGGGAAACGGCGTGTGGGGGGCGTTCATGCCACGGACTCCAGGTCAAGATCTTCAAGGCTTGCGGCTTGCTGGCCCTGGCTCTCCAGCCAGTAGCGCTGCAGCAGGTTGCCCAGCACCGCGCTGCGGTAGGCTCCGCTGGCGCGCATGTCCGAGATGGGGCTGAACTCGGCCTGCAGTGCCAGCGCGGCGCGCTGCACGGTGGCCTCGGTCCAGGGCTGGCCCTGCAGGGCCGCCTCGGCCTGCCGCGCGCGCGCCGGGGTGGCGGCCACGCCGCCCGCGCCAATGCGGGCGCGCTGCACCACGCCGCCTGCGATGTCCAGATTCAGCGCCAGGCACACGGCCGAGATGTCGTCGTCAAAGCGTTTGGATACCTTGTAGACGGCCAGCTTTTCGGTGTCCGCAGGGCGCGGCACGAGGATGTGCACCAGCAGCTCGTCGGGGGCCATCGCGTTCTGGCGGTAGCCGGTGTAGAGGTCTTCCAGCGCGAGTGTGCGCTCACCGCGCGTGCTGGCCAGCACTACCTGGGCGCGCAGGGCGATCAGCAGCGGCATAGAGTCGCCAATGGGCGAGCCGTTGGCCACGTTGCCGCCCAGCGTGCCCGCGTTGCGCACGGGCAGCCCGGCAAAGCGGGTGGCAAAACGGTGCAGCTGCGGCCACTGGGCGGTGAGGGCGGCAAAGGCATCGGTCAGCGTGACCGCCGCGCCGATGCGGATGTGCTGCGGCGTGGTGTCTACCGTGCGCAGCGCGGCCACGCGCGTCACATCCAGAATCTGTGCATATTGCTTGTGCAGCTTGGTGATCCACAGCCCCACATCGGTGCAGCCAGCCACCACCTGGGCGTGCGGGTGCGCGGCCCGGGCGGCCAGCAGGGCGGGCAGTGTGGTCGGTGAAATATATGAAAAATTGGCCTCTAGCCCTTTGCTGGTAAGCGCAAGCAGCTCTAATTTTTGTAGCAACTGGGGTTCGTTGACCGCCACAGCAGGCAGCGTGGCCATGTGCTGCGCGGCGTCCAGAATGGGGCGGTAGCCGGTGCAGCGGCACAGGTTGCCCGAGAGTTCTTCCTGCGCCAGTGCGCGGGTGACGGGCTGGCCCTGGCAAACGTGGTTTTGATACATCCCAAAGAGACTCATCACAAAGCCGGGAGTGCAAAAGCCGCACTGGGAGCCGTGGCACTGCACCATGGCCTCCTGGGCAGGATGCAAACCTACTGCGCGAACGGGGGGCGTCGTTGCGCCGGAAAGGGTAGCGGGCCCCTTTTCTTCCCGCTCGTCGTAATCCTCATGGACCTGCATGCCCATTCCGGTTCCTGAGCTCCGTGCGCCTAGCCCGCCGTCCGCTCGCGTCGGTTTGTGGTGCAAGGCAACCGGCTGGATCAGCGGGTCTTCCGTCAGGTCCTCCACCGTCCACAGCGCCATGCCGTTGATCGAATGGGCCAGGCGGATGCAGCTGTTCACGGCGCTGTAGTGGACCTTGCCATCGCGCGCCTCGCCCAGCACCACGGTGCAGGCGCCGCAGTCGCCCTCGCCGCAGCCCTCCTTGGTGCCGGTGCAGCCCAGGTCCTCGCGCAGCACCTGCAGCAGCGTGCGGTCGGGTGGTACATTGCCCAGCGCCACCGGCTGGCCTCGGCGCAGAAATTGCAGGGGTCGGGTTGTCATATGAAAAATGCCACGTCGATGCGCGGAGATCGTAAACAGGTTGTTGGGGCGCGGGGCACCAGCGCGCACCCGGTACGGGCGACAGCGCAAGCTTATGCTGCCCCGGCAAGCACCGCAATTTCCACGCCAGACGCGGGGGCGCCGTGGCATGGAAAAACGCCCTGTGCCGTGGTAGCTTTGCTGCTAAAAGGATAGCTGCTTACGCTTATGGAACAAGCGCAGGAACCCCTTTTGAATCCAATCGACATTCATGAAAACTGAGAGACAATCGCCCGCATGAGTTCCACTCCCATCTCCCGCCCGCCGGGCACTCCGGGCATGTCCGGCGCAGTGCCGCCCCGGCTGCAGCTGGTGGGCATTACCAAGCGCTACCCTGCGGTGGTGGCCAACAGCGATGTGGCGCTGACTGTGCAGCCCGGCGAGATCCATGCCGTGCTGGGCGAAAACGGCGCTGGCAAATCCACGCTGATGAAAATCATCTACGGCTCGGTCAAGCCCGACGAAGGCAGCGTGCACTTCAACGGCCAGGCGGTGCAGGTGCGCAACCCGCAGGAGGCGCGGGCGCTGGGCATCGCCATGGTGTTCCAGCATTTCAGCCTGTTTGACACGCTCACGGTGGCCGAGAACGTGTGGCTGGGCCTGGACAAGCGCATCACACTGTCCGAGGTCACGCAGCGCATTACGGCCAAGGCGTCTGAATACGGGCTGGACATCGACCCCCTGCGTCCGGTGCACACACTGAGCGTGGGCGAGATGCAGCGCGTCGAAATCATCCGCGCATTGCTCACCAACCCCAAGCTGCTCATCCTGGACGAGCCCACCTCGGTGCTCACGCCCCAGGCGGTCGAAAAACTGTTTGTGGTGCTGCGCAAGCTGGCGTCCGAGGGCTGCAGCATCCTCTATATCAGCCACAAGCTGCACGAGATCCGTGCGCTGTGCACGGCCTGCACGGTGTTGCGTGGTGGCAAGGTCACCGGCGTGTGCAACCCGACTGAAGAATCCAATGCGTCCCTGTCGCGCCTGATGATCGGCGCCGAGCCACCCGCGCTGGAGCACCGCGCGGTGCAGACCGGCGCCACTGTGCTGCGCGTGCAGGGCCTGTCGCTGCCGCGCGCCGACCAGTTCGGGGTGGATTTGATCGACCTTCAGTTCGAGGTGAAGGCGGGCGAAGTGGTGGGCATTGCCGGGGTGTCGGGCAATGGGCAAAAAGAGCTGCTCTACGCACTGTCGGGCGAAGACCAGCGCGCCGCGCCGGCCAGCATCCAGGTGGCGGGAAAGAACGCGGGGCGCATGGGCCCGGGCCAGCGCCGTGCGCTGGGCCTGCACTTTGTGCCGGAAGAGCGGCTGGGGCGCGGCGCCGTGCCCACCATGGGCCTGGCGCACAACCTGCTGCTCACGCGCACCAATGCCGTCAGTGGCAGTGGCTGGATCCAGGTGGGGGCACTGCAAAAGCATGCCCAGTCCATCATCGAGCGCTTTCACGTGAAGGCGGGTGGCCCCAATTCGGCGGCCAAATCGCTGTCGGGTGGCAACCTGCAAAAGTTCATCGTGGGGCGCGAGATCGATGCCAACCCCACGTTGCTCATCGTCTCGCAGCCCACCTGGGGCGTGGACGTGGGTGCGGCCGCGCAGATTCGCGGCGAGATATTGGCCTTGCGCGACGCTGGCTGCGCCGTGCTGGTCGTGAGCGAGGAGCTGGACGAATTGTTTGAAATCTGTGACCGCCTGCATGTGGTGGCCAAGGGGCATCTGTCGCCTTCGGTGCCCCGTGCCGAAGCCACGGTGGAGCGCATTGGCGAGTGGATGAGTGGCCTGTGGCACGCCGACGTGCAGGCGCACCTGGCCCGCAACCGCGAGCAGCTTGCCGCGCTGACCCAGGGGGTGCCGCATGTTCCGACTTGAACCCCGACCGCAGGCTTCGCGCTGGTGGAGCTATGGCTCTCCGCTGCTGGCCCTGGCCGTCACGGTGCTGATTGGTGTGGCCTTGTTTGCCGCGCTGGGCAAAGACCCGGTGCGCGGGCTGCAGGTGTTCTTCTGGGAGCCGGTGCGCTCGGCCTACGCTGTGGGTGAGCTCATGGTCAAGGCCACGCCGCTGCTGCTGATTGCGCTGGGGCTGGCGGTGTGCTTTCGCTCCAACGTCTGGAACATCGGGGCCGAGGGGCAGTTTGTCATTGGTGCCGTGGTGGCCGGTGGTGTGGCGCTGCTGGCCGACAAGACCACGGGCCCCTGGATCGTGCCCGCCATTCTGCTGGCGGGCGTGCTGGGCGGCATGGCCTGGGCGGGCCTCACGGCCCTGCTGCGCGACAAGTTCAATGCCAATGAAATCCTGGTCAGCCTGATGCTGGTGTACGTGGCCACGCTGGTGCTGGGCTACCTGGTTTACGGCCCCTGGAAAGACCCCATGGGCTACAACTTTCCGCAAACCAAGACTTTTGAGAAGGTCACGCAGATTCCGCGCCTCATGCAGGGCTCGCGGGTGAGCATTGGCCTGCTGCTGGCGCTGGCGGCCGCTGGTGCGCTGTGGGTGTTCTTGTTTCGCACGCGTGCCGGCTTTGCCCAGCAGGTGGGCGGGCTGGCGCCCGCAGCAGCGCGTTACGCAGGCTTTTCGTCGCGTCGGGCGCTGTGGACGGCGCTGCTGGTCTCGGGCGGTGCGGCGGGCCTGGCGGGCGCGCTGGAGGTGGCTGGCCCCCTGGGCCAGCTCACGCCCTATGTGCCGGCGGGCTACGGCTTCGCGGCCATCATCGTGGCCTTTGTGGGGCGCCTGCACCCGGTGGGCATGGTGTTTTCGGCCATTCTCATGAGCATGTTCTATATCGGCGGCGAGCTGGCGCAGTCGCGCATGGGCTTGCCCAAGTCGCTGACCGGCGTGTTTCAGGGCCTGCTGCTGTTCACGCTGCTGGCCTGCGACACGCTGATTGCCTATCGCATCCGCTGGGTGGGCACCCGCCGCACGCACCAGGGAGACCACTGATGGAGTCGTATGCATTGCTGATCGGCGCCACGCTGAGCGCGGGCACCGTGCTGGCACTGGCGGCGCTGGGACTGCTCATCAACGAGAAGGCCGGCATCGTCAACCTGGGCGCCGAAGGCATGATGCTGTGCGCCGCCATTGCGGGCTTTGCCACCGTGGTGCACACCGGCAGCACCTGGCTGGGTTTTGCCGCGGGCATGGCCGCCGGGGCGTTGCTGGCCGCCATCTTTGGCGTGCTGGTGATCTGGCTCAACACCAACCAGTACGCCACGGGGCTGGCGCTCAGCCTGTTTGGTGTGGGTTTTTCGGCGTTTGCGGGCATCAGCTATGTGCAGGCCAAGCTGCCCGAGCTGCCCAAATACGCGATCCCTGTGCTGGGCGATGTGCCGCTGCTCGGGCCCGCGCTGTTCCAGCAGCACCCCTTGGTCTACCTCACCATGCTGCTGGTGGCGGGGCTGATCTGGTTCCTGTACCGTTCGCGTGCGGGCCTGGTGCTGCGCTCGGTGGGCGAGTCGCCCGAGTCGGCCCATGCGCTGGGCTACCCCGTGCGCCGCATCCGGCTGGCGGCCGTGATGGCGGGTGGCGCCCTGTGCGGCCTGGCGGGCGCCTACATCTCCACCGTGTATACGCCGCTGTGGGTGGAGGGCATGGTGGCCGGGCGCGGCTGGATCGCGCTGGCGCTGACCACCTTTGCCACCTGGCGCCCGGCACGCGTATTGCTAGGTGCTTACCTGTTTGGTGGCGTGACCATGCTCCAGTTCCATTTGCAGGCCACCGGCGTGCAGGTGGCCAGCCAGTTGCTGAGCATGCTGCCTTACGTGGCCACCATCGTGGTGCTGGCGCTGATTTCACGCAATCCGGCGTGGATTCGGGTGAACATGCCGGCATCGCTGGGTAAACCGTTCTATCCTGGCTCCTGAAATTTTGCTTACATTGTTGCAACCCCTTTCTCATTCATAAGGAACCTACATGACTGATCTCCAGAAACGCTCCCTGCTCAAGGTCGCCGCGCTGTCTGCCGTGGCTGCTGCCGCGCTCGTGGGCTGTGGCAAGAAGGAAGAGCCGGCTCCCGCCCCTGCGCCCGCACCGGCGCCTGCCGCCGAAGCCCCCGCACCCAAGCCCGAGCCTCTGAAGATTGCATTTGCCTACGTGGGCCCCGTGGGTGATGGTGGCTGGTCTTATGCGCACGACAACGGTCGCAAGGCCCTCGAAAAGGAATTCGGCGACAAGATCGAGACGAGCTTTGTCGAAAGCGTGCCCGAATCGGCCGATGCCGAGCGCGTGCTGCGCGACATGGCGGGCCAGGGCAACAAGCTGATTTTTGGCACCACCTTCGGCTACATGGAATCCATGCTCAAGGTGGCGGCCGACAACCCCGGCATCAAGTTTGAGCACGCCACCGGCTACAAGACGGCCGAGAACATGCGCACCTACGACAGCCGCACCTACGAAGGCGCCTACATGGCCGGCGTGATCGCGGGGGCCATGACCAAGTCCAACACGCTGGGCGTGGTGGGCTCGGTGCCTATTCCTGAAGTGATCCGCAACATCAACAGCTTCACGTTGGGTGCTCAGTCGGTCAATCCCAAGATCAAGACCAAGGTGGTCTGGGTGAACGAATGGTTCAGCCCACCCAAGGAAACCGAAGCGGCCACCAGCCTGATCAACGGCGGCGCCGACGTGCTGTTCCAGAACACCGACTCGCCTGCCGTGCTCAAGACCGCTCAAGAGAAGGGCAAGCGTGCCTTCGGCTGGGACAGCGACATGACCGCCTACGGCCCCAAGGCCCACCTGGCATCGGCCGTGATCAACTGGGGCCCTTACTACGTGAAGGCGACCAAGGATGCACTGGAAGGCACCTGGGCCACGGGCCAGAACTGGTGGGGCGTGAAGGAAGGCGCCATCGACATCGTCTCCATGGCTGACGACGTGCCAGCGGAAACCAAGGCCAAGGTCGAGTCCATCAAGGCAGGCCTGAAAGACGGCAGCTTCGCCATCTGGAAGGGCCCCATCGTGGGCCAGGACGGCAAGCCCGTGCTGGAAAAAGACGTGGTGGCCGACGACAAGTTCCTGGGGGGCATCAACTTCTACGTCAAGGGCGTGGAAGGCAAGATCCCCGGTGGCGACAAAAAGTAAGCGCTGCGCTGGCTGACCGTCTCACCCTGGCCGCCTTCGGGCGGCCTTTTTTTGGCTGGCAGTGGCTTGCCGGTGCGGGCGCGCCGTTTGCATACTGCGCCGGGCACGGCATCATGTGCCTTGCGCCGCATCCCTTGTCCCGCGGCATCACTTTGGGAGTCTGCTGATGTTTAAAGTGCCCCCTGTTTCCGCACGGCGACTGCAAGAGTTGCTGCGCGCCATGCCCAAGGCCGAACTGCATATCCACATTGAAGGCTCGCTCGAACCCGAGCTGATCGTTGCCCTGGCGCAGCGCAACGATCTTCCGCTGCCCTATGCCAGCGTAGAGTCCCTGCGGCAGGCCTATGCCTTTACCAACCTGCAGAGCTTTCTGGACATCTACTACGCCGGGGCCAGCGTTTTGCTGCATGAGCAGGATTTTTACGATATGGCCCGCGCCTACCTTGCGCGAGCTGCTATGGATAACGTAGCGCATGCAGAGATTTTCTTTGACCCTCAGACCCACACCGCACGCGGCGTGGCGATCGAGACGGTGATCAGCGGCCTGCACCGCGCCTGTGAGGACGCGCGCTCCGAGCTGGGCATCAGTTCCACACTGATCCTGTGCTTCTTGCGCCACCTCAGCGAGGCCTCGGCCTTTGAAACGCTGGAGCAGGCGCAGCCCCTGCTCGGCAAGATCGTGGGTGTGGGCCTCGATAGCAGCGAGCTGGGGCATCCGCCGGAGAAATTTGCACGCGTCTTTGCCCGATGCCGTGAACTGGGTCTGCACCTGGTGGCCCACGCAGGCGAAGAGGGGCCGCCGGCCTATATCTGGAGCGCGCTGGACGTACTCAAGGTCGAGCGCATCGACCACGGCGTGCAGGCCGTGCACGATGCCGCCCTGATGCAGCGCCTGGCGCAGGACCGCATCCCGCTCACGGTGTGCCCGCTGTCGAACCAGAAGCTGTGCGTGTTTCCCGACCTGAAGAACCACAACCTGCGCCAATTGCTGGACGCCGGCCTGTGCGCCACCGTCAACTCCGACGACCCGGCCTACTTTGGCGGCTATATCAACGAGAACTTCACCCAGGTGTTCGCCGCAACCAACATGACTGCCCGGCACGCCTATCAGCTGGCGTTCAACAGTTTCGAGGCCAGCTTTGCGAGCAATGCCGACAAGCGTGTGTGGGAGCACCGCCTGAAGGAAACCTTCGAGCGCTTCGTCGAGCACGACTGACCACGCGACGGACCAGTCGCCCCGCCGTCGCCGCGAATCCCCGGCGCGGGTGCGGTGCGGGTGCGCCCTCAGCCAGTGGCAAGGGCCGCGCGCAGCCTGGCCGCATGGTCGTGCAGCACCTCGGCCGATGGGTCTTTGCGCGGCCACGACAGCGCAATGCCATCCTGCGCATGGCGCGGCACCACATGCATGTGAAAGTGAAACACGGTCTGGTCGCCCTCGCGGCCATTGGCCTGCAGCAGGGTCAGCCCCGGCGGGTTGAAGGCCGCCTGCACGGCACGGGCAACCTGCTGGGCCGTCTGCATGACGGCGGCTGCCTCTTCGGGGGTGATGTCCAGCAAAGTGGCCGCATGGCGTTTGGTGGCCACCAGCACATGGCCGGGGTTGACCTGGCCAATGTCCATGAAGGCGATGGTCAGCGCATCCTCGTACACCCGGGCGGACGGAATCTCGCCGGCCACCAGGCGGCAAAACAGGCATTGGCCGGGTGGCGTGGTATCGACGAACATGGGCATGCGGCGGCTCCTTCGTGTGGGGGGATGACGGCGGCATGGTAGCCCGCACGGGCTCTGCCGGGTTGGCTGCGGTAAAATCCGCAGCACAAAGACCGCTGTCCCGGCGGTCTTTTGCTTTTTCAGTCCCCGGGACCATGTAGAGGAACACCATGTACAAAAACCTCGCTGCCGCGCTCGCGGCCGCCTGTTTTTTCGCCCCCGTTTTTTCCCAGACCCAGACCCAGGCCCCGGCCACGGCGGCGACCGCCGCTGTGGTGAAGGCCGGCTTTGTGTATGTCTCGCCCATCACCGAAGCGGGCTGGACGCGCCAGCACGACGAGGGCCGCAAGGCCGTCGAGGCGGCCCTGGGCAGCCAGGTCCAGACCACCTTCGTCGAGAACGTGCCCGAGGGGGCCGATGCCGAGCGCGTGATTCGCGACCTGGCGGCCACGGGCCACCAGATCATCTTTACGCCCAGCTTTGGCTACATGGAGCCCACGCTCAAGGTGGCGCAGGACTACCCGAACGTCAAGTTTGAGTCCATCACGGGTTACAAGACCGCCCCCAATGTGGCCTCTGCCAATGCGCGTTACTACGAGGGCCGTTACCTCGCGGGCATCGCGGCGGGCCGCATGAGCCAGACCGGCGTGGCGGGCTATGTGGCCGGCTTTCCCATCCCCGAGGTGCTGCAGGGCATCAACGCCTTCGCGCTGGGCATGCGCTCGGTGAATCCGCAGGCCACGGTCAAGGTGGTGTGGCTCAACGTCTGGTTCGATCCGCCCAAAGAGCGCGACGCCGCCATGGCGCTGTTCAACCAGGACGTGGACGTGATCGCGTTCCATACCGGCTCCACCGCAGTGATGGCGGCGGCGCAAGAGCGTGGCAAGCTGGCCGTGGCCTACCACTCGGACATGCGCCGCACCGGGCCCGATGCGCAGATCGTTGCTGTCACCCACCAATGGGGCAGCTACTACACCGAGCGCGTGCGCGCCGTGCAAAACGGCAGCTGGAAAAGCGGCAGTGTGTGGGGCGGCGTGCGCGAGGGCATGATCCGCGTGGGCGACTTTGGCAGCCGTGTACCTTCTGCCGTGCAAAAAGAGGTGCTGGCCGCACAAAAGGCGGTGGGCGCCGGCAGGCTGCACCCGTTTCGTGCGGGCAAGGCCGCTGTGCGCGACAACGCAGGGCAGGAGGTCATCCCAGCCGGGCAAACCCTTTCGGACCTGCAGATTTTGCAGATGAACTGGCTCGCCGAAGGGGTGCAGGGCAAGCTGCCCCGCTGATACGCATTGGCGGGGCCGGGCGCGGCAGCGCTGGCTACCGCTAAGCTAGCGGCCATGCCTGTATTTCGCTCCGCCCTTTTGCGCTTTGCCGACGACGGCATGGCCCTGTTCGACCCCGATGGCCTGCTGGCCGTGGGCCCCGATGCACAAGGGCGCCAGCGGGTGCTGGCAGCGGGGGCCTGGTCTGACCTGGCCCTCCGCTTTGGCAGCGGACCTGTCGAGCACCTGCCGGGCCGCATCATTGCCCCCGGGTTTGTGGACATGCACATCCACTTTCCGCAGACCGATGTGATCGGCTCGCCAGCCGATGGCCTGCTGCCGTGGCTGGAGAACTACACCTTTCCCCATGAAAAACGCTTTGTAGCGCCCGACTATAGTGCGCAAGTAGCTCAGTTTTTCATAGCGGAGCTGCTGCGCAATGGCGTGACCACCGCGCTGGCCTTTGCCACATCGCACCCCGCGTCGGCGCAGGCCCTGTTTGTGGAGGCGCAGCACCACCAGATGCGCCTGATCACCGGCAAGGTGCTGCAAGACCGCCACTCGCCCGATGGCGTGCGCGACGACACCGAGCAAAGCCTGATCGACACCGAGGCCCTCATCCAGCGCTGGCACGGCGTGGACCGCCTGGGCTATGCCATCACACCGCGTTTTGCGCCCACCAGCACGCCAGAGCAGCTGCGTGGCGCCGGGGAGCTGGCGGCGCGCTACCCCGGTGTGTGGATCCAGTCGCATGTGGCCGAAAACCTCGATGAAATTCGGTGGGCGCACGAACTGTTTCCGGCATCGCGCAGCTACCTGTCGGTGTACGACGACTTTGGCCTGCTGCGCGAGCGCGCCGTGTATGCCCATTGCATCCATCTGGACGAACACGACCGCGCTCTGATGCGCGACACCGGAGCGGTGGCGGCTGTCAGCCCCACCAGCAACCTGTTTCTGGGCAGCGGCTTTTTCGACTATGCCGAGGCCGATCGCGTGGGAATGGGCTACGGTCTGGCCAGCGATGTGGGCGGCGGCACCAGCTTCAGCCCGTTTCACACCATGCTGGCAGCGTATTACGTGGGCAGGGAGGGGCAGGCAAAGCGCGGCCTGAGCCTTTCGCCCCAGCACCTGTGGTGGCAACACACCGCGGGTGCGGCCAGGGCGTTGGGGCTGGCGGGCGTGGTGGGCAATCTGCAGCCCGGGTGCGAGGCCGACTTCATCGTCCTCAACCCCCAGGCCACGCCGCTGCTGGCGCGCCGCACGGCACAGGCGGGCAGCATCGATGAGCTGCTGTTTGCCATGATCGTGCTGGGCGACGACCGGCTGGTAGAAAAAACAGTCATTTCTCAAGCAAAATACGGCTCTTGCGCTTGATGGTCAAGCGCTGATAGCTATCAAAAACGTAGTATTGGCCAGGAGCACTCCACCATGAGTATCAAAAGCGACAAATGGATCCGCCGCATGGCGGCCGAGCACGGCATGATCGAGCCCTTCGAGCCCGGCCAGGTGCGTGAGGTCGAAGGGCGGAAAATCATCAGCTACGGCACCAGCAGCTACGGCTACGACATCCGCTGCGCACCCGAATTCAAGGTGTTCACCAACATCCACAGCACGGTGGTGGACCCGAAGAATTTTGACGAGAAAAGCTTTGTCGATTTTCACGGCGACAGCTGCATCATCCCGCCCAACAGCTTTGCGCTGGCGCGCACCATGGAGTACTTTCGCATTCCCCGCAATGTGCTCACCATCTGCCTGGGCAAGAGCACCTACGCACGCTGCGGCATCATCGTCAACGTCACCCCGTTCGAGCCCGAGTGGGAAGGCTACGTGACGCTGGAGTTCTCCAACACCACGCCGCTGCCCGCGCGCATCTATGCGGGCGAGGGCTGCGCGCAGGTGCTGTTCTTCGAGAGCGACAAGGACGATGTCTGCGAAGTGTCTTACAAGGACCGTGGCGGCAAATACCAGGGCCAGGTGGGCGTGACGTTGCCCAAGGCCTGAGGGCGTCCCGCGCCTGGCTGAGCCGCGCATGCCCGCGGCCGGGTGTGGCATTCATTCGGGGGGGGGCTTCCTTGTGTCCACGGGGTGGCGCCGGGCGTACCATGGCGAACAGGCCTCTTGCAAACGAGGCGAACAGGAGACAGTCATGAAATGGGAAGGCAATCGGGAATCGGACAATGTGGAAGACCGCCGCAGCTCAGGCGGCGGAATGCCCGTGTTCGGGGGGCGCAGCATCGGCATTGGCACCATCGTGATTGCCCTGCTGGGTGGCTGGGCACTGGGCATCAATCCGCTGACCATCTTGAGCCTGCTCAGTGGCGGTGGTGCACCCACCGCGCAGGTGCAGCAGGCCCCGGCCCAGCGACCGCCTGCCGATGACACCATGGGGCGCTTTGTAGCGACTGTGCTGGCCGACACCGAGGATGTCTGGCAAGGTGTTTTCCGCGAAGGCGGAGCAACCTACCAGGAGCCGCGCCTGGTGCTGTTTCGGGGTGCCACGCCTACGGCGTGCGGCACGGGCCAGGCTGCCATGGGGCCGTTTTATTGCCCGGCCGACCAGAAGGTCTACATTGACCTCGGGTTTTACGAAACGCTCAAAAGCCGCCTCGGGGCCCCTGGCGATTTTGCGCAGGCCTATGTCATTGCCCACGAGGTGGGCCACCACGTGCAACACCAGCTGGGCATCAGTGGCAAGGTGGACCAGATGCGTGGCCGCGTGAGTCAGGCCGAATACAACGCCCTGTCGGTGCGGCTGGAGTTGCAGGCCGACTGCTTTGCCGGTGTGTGGGCGCACCATGCCCATAATGCCCGCCAGATTCTGGAGCAGGGCGACGTGGAAGAGGCCATGAACGCCGCTGCCAAAATTGGCGACGATGCCCTGCAGCGCGCGGGCGGAGGCGCCGTGGTGCCCGAAAGCTTTACCCACGGCAGCAGCGCCCAGCGCCAGCGCTGGTTCAACAACGGTTTGCAAAACGGCAATATCAAGACCTGCGACACGTTTTCCAGCCGCAATCTCTGATTCTTGGGGGCATCGCACGGTGGCAACGGGGGGGCTTGGGTATCTGGGTTGTGCAGAAAAAATGACCTGAATTGGTATCAAGCCCTTATGGATAAAGCGCTATTTGCTATGTAAAACATAGCAACTGATGGCGCTCCTTTTCTGGTGTTGCGCCCGTTGTTCAGGGGCAACGCACATAAATAAGGCCTCTTTTGCCACCGGTGCGACAATAGCGGGCTAAATGACAAGTTCTTTTTCCAATTTATCGCTGGCCGAGCCGCTGGCACGCGCCGTGGCCGAAATGGGCTACGAGTCCATGACGCCCATCCAGGAGCAGGCCATTCCCGTGGTCCTCACAGGGCAAGACGTTATGGGCGCTGCCCAGACCGGCACCGGCAAGACCGCGGCGTTCTCGCTGCCCCTGCTGCAACGCCTGCTCAAGCACGAGAGCAGTTCCACATCTCCCGCCCGTCACCCCGTGCGCGCCCTGGTGCTGCTGCCCACGCGTGAGCTGGCCGACCAGGTGGCCCAGCAGATTGCGCTGTACGCCAAATACACCAAGCTGCGCAGCACCGTGGTTTTTGGCGGCATGGACATGAAGCCGCAGACCATTGAGCTGAAAAAGGGCGTCGAGGTGCTGGTGGCCACGCCGGGCCGTCTGCTGGACCACATCGAGGCCAAGAACGCGGTGCTCAACCAGGTCGAGTATGTGGTGCTCGACGAGGCCGACCGCATGCTGGACATCGGCTTCTTGCCCGATCTGCAGCGCATCCTTTCGTACCTGCCCAAGCAGCGCACCACGCTCTTGTTCAGCGCCACGTTCTCGCCCGAAATCAAGCGCCTGGCCGGCAGCTACCTGCAAAACCCGATCACCATCGAGGTGGCCCGTCCCAACGAAACGGCGTCCACTGTGGAGCAGCGCTTTTACAGCGCCAATGACGACGACAAGCGCCGTGCCATCCACCAGGTGCTGCGTACGCGCGGCATCAAGCAGGCCTTCATCTTTGTGAACAGCAAGCTCGGTTGTGCACGCCTGGCCCGCAGCCTGGAGCGCGAAGGCCTCAAAACCACCGCGTTGCATGGGGACAAAAGCCAGGACGAGCGGCTGAAGGCACTGGATGCCTTCAAGCAGGGTGAGGTCGATTTGCTGGTGTGCACCGATGTGGCGGCCCGTGGCCTCGACATCAAGGATGTGCCGGCCGTGTTCAACTTCGACGTTCCTTTTAACGCCGAAGATTACGTGCACCGCATTGGCCGCACCGGTCGAGCCGGCGCGTCGGGCTTGGCTGTCACCCTGGTGTCGGGCAGTGACGCCCGCCTGGTGGCTGACATCGAGAAGCTGCTCAAGACCAAGCTCGATATCGAGGCCCTCGAATACGACGAAGACAGTCCGAACATCCAGCAGCAGGGGCGCATCAATGACGGGCGCCGCGCCTGGCGTGAGGGCGGTGCATCGGCCGAGCCGCGCAATGATGCCGCGCGCCGTGACGCCGCTCCGCGCGAACGCGAGCGCCGCGAACCGCGCGAGCCACGTGAATACCGGGGCTTCCGTCCCGCTGTGGCTTCGCGCGATCCCTTCTTCGAAAAACCCTACGAGTCGAGCACCGCTGATGTGGCGCCCGCCTGGGAAGCGGCGGCCAAGTCGCCTGCCCGCAGTGGCGTGTCGGCCAACATCAAGCCCAAGCGCAAGGTGGCAGCCCTGTTCAAGGCGGTACCGCCAGAGACAGCGGTGGCCGCACAGCCACAGCCAGAAACTTCCGATCAGTAAGTCGCTGACCAGGGCGCGCGCTGGCGCCTTGCGTCTGCGCGCTTGTTGAAAGCGCCCCCGGGTTCAAGCGTGGCACTCATGCGTTTGAGGTGCCCGTTTTTTAGGAATCATAAAAACACCACGCGCGTGTACCGACGGTGTCGGCGCTGCGGTGGTTTTGTTTTTTTTACTGACGAAAAAAGGCTCTAGCCCTTATGTGGCAAGCGCTAGGTGCTATAACTTTAATTGGTTGAATGCGCTTCGTGTGTGTGGGGTTCTTCGGTGCGCCCGGGCGCAAGCCGCTCCAGTACGGCCGCGTCCACTTGGCCGAAAGCGAGCACCTTTCCACCCCGCCGCTCGGCGAAGCGGCGTGCTGCCTCGGTCGAGGCGAAGGCGGGCAGATTGCCCGCACGCATGGGCCCCCGCGCGGACGATCCATCCACGTACATCGCGGTCTCGGCGGCGATCCAGGTCTTGGTTTCGGCATCGGTGACATAGCGCGCCACCAGTTCTTGCGCCGTGCGCCCCTGGCTGTATTTCGCCACGTCGGCCAGGTACTGGAACAGGCTCAGCGGGGAGTCAAAGAAATGTGCATCGCCGTTGGCAAAAATGATCTGGGCTGCCCATTCGGCTGATCGTGCAGGGTACATGCCGCACACCGGGCAGCGTGCATCCGTCGGGATGGCCCGGGGGGCTTCCAGGCGCTGGCCTGAAGCGGGATCGAAGGGCGTGGGCGGCGCCACCACACACACATCATCGGGCAGCGCCTGCCCGGCTGCACGAGGGTCCGCCCCCGGTGCATAGAACTTCCAGGCAACCGCGGACGCCGCAAGCGCGCCCACACCCGCCAGGCCTGCGAATAGGGCCCGGCGCCTGTTGGGTGGCTGTCGCAGTGCGTGCATGGCTTACATGCGCGTGTCGTGCAGCGCCGCGCCCGACAGGTCGACCATGTCGGCCGTGATCTCGCCAAAGCGCAGCACTTTGCCACCGTATTCGGCGGCAAATTTCACAGCGTCGCCCTCTTGCGCAAAGCTGGCAATGGTCGGCCCCATGGAGCCGTGGCGCTTGCTGCCCAGCACGTAAATGGCGGTCTTGGCGTCGATCCAGTGGCCCACCGGCTGCTCCCACTTGGCCTTGCCCATGTCCTGCACAAACACTGCCTTGGCAGCGCGCACCTGCTCGCCGGCCAGCAACGTGTTGAACAGTTCGACCGTGTCGCAGAAAAAGCTCGGTTGCGCCTGCCCGGCGTAATGCACTTGTGCCTTGGGGCCGGGGTAGTCGGACAGCAACATGCCGTCGAGCTCGCAGCTGGTGGAGCGGTCGATCTCGACCGGGGCGAGTGTCTGGGCGCTGCCGCCTTGCTCACCGCAGCCGGTCAGGCCGCCCAAGGCGCCCAGGGCAGTCACCGCTGCCAGCCCCCCCAGAATGTGGCGACGGCGGCAGGAACAGGTCATGTTTTTCATTTGAATCTCCAGCGGGCCAGCGCGAGCGGCAGCACAATCCAGGCCACCATGACGCCGCCCATGATGGCGGGACTGCCCAGCGAAGACGGAACGATGCTGGCCAGGCCATAGAGCGTGCGCACTTCGTCGAGCGAAAAAACGTTCAGGATACGGAACACATCGGCCGGGTTGAGCAGCAGCAGCCAGGCAAATGCATCGCCGCCAAAGCTGCCGCCGGTGGCTACCAGCACGCCCAGCAGCAGCAGGTCAAACACCAGCACAAAGAAGAACCACATGGCAATGGCCAGGCCCGAGGCGCGGGTGCGGTCGCGGGCGATCACGGACATCAGCACGGCCATGCTCAAAAATGCCAAGCCCAGCAGCACCGAGCTGATCATGAAGCCAATGTAGTGGTACAGCCCGGACCAACTGACGTGTTGATACAGCAGCACCGCGACCAGGCCAAAACCGACCAGCGTGGACAAGGTCAGTGCCGCAGCCAGGCCCAGGTATTTGCCCAGCAGCAGCTCCAGCCGGGTGATGGGCAGTGACAGCAGCAGGTCGAGCGAGCCGCGCTCGCGTTCGCCCACGATGGCGTCAAAACCGAGCAGCAGCGCAATCAGCGGGATCAGGTAAATCACCAGGCTGACCAGGCTGGCAATGGTGAACTCGATGGAGCGAAAGCCCACCGCGCCCTGCTGCGCACCGCCAAAGTAGGCAATGACGAGCGAGAACACGGCAAACACCAGCGCCACGGCCAGCACCCAGCGGTTGCGGATGCGGTCGCGAAATTCCTTGCCGGCAACGGTGAAAATTTGTGTCAATTCCATGGACAGTCCTTTCAGTCCGAAAACCCGAAGAACACGTCTTCCAGCGACGGCTCGTGCATTTTGATGTCGAGCACACGCGCCCCAAAGGGAGCCAGCGCGGCCAGCACGGCCATTTTTTGCTCACGCGGGCAGGCCAGGCGCAAGCCCTGGGCGGTTGGCTCGGGGGTGGCTGCCGTGGCGTGTTCTAGCGCCTGCGCGATGGCGGGCGTGTCTCCTGCTTGCAGGTGCAGCTCAAACACCAGGGGCATGTGGGTTTGCTCGCGCAGTGCCTGCACGCTGCCCACGGCCTGCACTTTTCCGGCCGATAAAATCGCCAGGCGCCCGACGCGCTCTTGCAGCTCGGCCAGGATGTGGGAGGTGATGATGATGGTCACGCCTTCGGCCTGCAGGCCGCGCAGCGTGGCATAAAAGTCGCGGATGGCTTGCGGGTCGAGGCCACTGGTGGGCTCGTCCAGAAACAGCACCTGGGGCGAGCCCAGCAGCGCCTGCGCAAAGCCCAGGCGCTGGCGCATGCCCTTGGAGTACTCGCGCACCGGACGCTTGCCCGCATGGGCCAAACCCACCCGATCAAGTGCTGGCTGGCACTGCGCCAGGGGGGCGCCCTTGAGCTTGGCAAAAAAACGCAGGGTTTCGAGGCCGCTCAGGTTGTCATAGAGCACCACGTTCTCGGGCAGGTAGCCCAGGTGGCGGCGCGCAGCCCGAAAACCGCGTCCGCGAACTGAAGCACCGCCGACCAGGATCTCGCCGCTGGTGGCCGGGATCAGGCCAAGCATCATTTTGAACAGCGTGCTTTTGCCCGCGCCGTTGTGGCCGATGAGGCCAAAAATTTCGCCGCGCGCGATGTCCAGGTCTACCCCGTCCACCGCATGCAAGGCGCCGTAATGTTTGGTCACGCCGCGCAGCGAAACCGCCATGCTGTTATTGACCGGGGAAATGCTTGCCACGCCACTCACTCCAATTTTGATGGGTCGGAACCATGCGCGGCTTGGGGTCAACGACCGAGGGCACGCGAAGGATCGGAAATTGCTGGCCCACCAGGCGCAATGCCTGCACTGCGGGGCTGGCCAGCAACAATTTCATGCTCGGATAGCGCCAGCTGAGCCGGTCCACCATGTCGTTGGCTTCATAGGGTACGTCGCCCACGCCGTTGCCGTCGCGATCCCACCCCAGGTAGTTGGCCCAGTGGTTTCCGCTCTCGACGCCCCAGCGTTCGTCGCGTGCGCCCACATAACGCACCTGTTCGCGGTTGCCGATGAAGTCGTTGCCCTCGACCACGTTGCGCGTGGACCCGGCGGACAAATGCACGCCCACCACGTTGTCCACCACCAGGTTGTTTTTCAGTTCGGCGTATTCGACGTCGTAGATGAAAAAGCCCCGGTTGTTGCCCGCCACCACATTGTTCTCGACCACCGAGTCCTGCACCGAGCGCAGCATGATGCCGTGGTCTGAGTTGCCCCAGGCCCGGTTGCCACGCACCACCTGGTCGCGCACTTCCATCAGCGCCAGGCCGCCCCGGTTGTAGTAGGTTTCGTTGTCTTCCCAGACGTTGTAGTACGACGTCATGTAGTGCGTGCCGTAACGGCTGTGGTGCAGCTTGTTGCCCCGAAAGGTGGCGTGGTGCGACACGTCCACATACAGCGCATCGCGCACGAAGCTGACGTTGTTGTGCAGGATCTGCGCACGCTGGGTGTTGTAGAGCTGAATGCCGTTGCCGCGCTGGGCGGAGTCGAAATCGCGCTTGCCCGTGATGAGGTTGCTCTCAATGCGCACGTCGTTGACCTTCTCGATCCACAGGCCAAACAGGTTGTAGGTCAGATCGCAGTTTTGCACCACGGCGCGGTGTGCGCCAGGGAAGAGGTAGATACCGGCGTTCTGGTCTTTCAGGCTGCTGCCCGAATTACTCACGATCAGGCCTTCGATAACCACGTCCGGGGACGTGACGCGAATGGTGTCGCCAGTCAGCCCGCCATTGAGCGTGGGGCGGTTCAGGCCGCGCAACGTGAGGGGTTTGTCGATCAGCAGGTTGACGCGGTAGTTGCCGCGCTGCACCTCGATGACGTCGCCAGGCGCTGCAGCGGCCACGGCGGCTTGCAGGTCCTGCCCTGGCTGGACAGTGACCGTGGCAGCACCGGCATATTGCGTAACCACCCAGCCCAGCGTGACAGCACGGGCCAGGCTCAGTAAGACACCCTTCATAGCACCAGCCATCCCATGGACTTGAATGCCAGGAATAGCACAGCACCGATCATCAGGTTCTTGAAGCCTACGTAGCTCACCATGTCCATGACACCGGCAACGCGGTAATGGTCGCGCCACCACAGGCCGTCCTTGACGTAGCGTTTGCCCGACAGGCGGATCAGCACTTCATAGACGCTCCAGCCAAACCACCAGCCAATGATGGCGCCTGAGGACAGCGTGCCCATGGCCGTCATCAACCACGCCACCGTGGCGGCCACGGCAAGCGACAAACCGGCGATTTGCAGTGCACGCTGTGAACGCCAGCCGTCAACGCTCCAGGGCCACAGGTGATCGCGCAGTTCCAGCCACAGCCACTGCAGGCCGCGCGCGCCGTTCTTGTGTGCGGGCAGCATGGGAGCTGTGGGCATGCGCGGGTCGGGTCCCTGAGCGGCCTTGGCGCTGATCTGCTCGGTGAAACTGGTCGCGGGATGGATTGGAATGAAGTAGCCGTTGGCACCAATTGGTGTGATCTCCAGACCATCCTTTTCGCGGCGCTTGCGCTCTTTGGCCAGCGGCGGGCAGCCCTTGGTGTCGGTATAGAGAATCATGCAATCGAGGCAATGCAGGCACTCGCGGTGGTCAATGCGGCCATCGGCATCAATGGCTTGCGCACCGCAGCCCACGGCGCAAGCCTTGCAGCTGTTGCAGTCTTGCTTGCGCTTGAGGCCAAACCAGCGGAAGGTGCTGGGCATGGCCAGCGAAGCGCCCAGCGGGCAGATGTATTTGCAGTACGGCCGCTCGATGAAGATCGACAGGCCCAGGATGGCGGCCACGAACAAGCCATAGGGCCAGGCGCGGTTCTGGACGCCCACCAGGAAGGTGGTTTTGAAAGGCTCGACCTCGGAGAGCTTTTCGGCCAAACCCATCGAAAACATCGACACGGTGATGAGGCCGAAGAAGATGACGTATTTGAGCCACTTGAGGCGGTCATGCCACTTTTGCGGCAGCTGCGTCTGAAAGCGCTTGAAACCCACTTTGCGCGCCACTTTGTAGATGGCCTCGGAGAGCGAGCCGAACGGGCACATCCAGCCGCAAAACAGCCCGCGCCCGAACAGGAACACCGTGACGATGATGAAGATCCAGAACAGGAAGATGAATGGGTCAGACAGGAACAGCGACCACGTCCACTTGAACAGCAGCGAATGGAACCAGGTCAGCACCTGGGTGATGGACGGCTGCGCCATGGCACCAAAGCCGACGAACACGATGCTCAAGCCCCATGCGGTGTACTTGAAGGCATTGACCGGCCATTTGTTCTTGTGCGTGGACAGGCGCGTGAGTTTTTCGCGGTAGGCATAGACCACCGTGACAGCGACCAGAAGCATTGCAAACAGTGCGATCTCGACGGCACGCGTCTTCCAGATGCGTACCCAAGGTGCGTCGGGCTCGACCACCTTCGGGCGTCCGCCTTCGAGTGTTTCGGCTGGCAACCAGTAGGGGCTGTCAAAGCTGGTGAAGCTGCGGGCTCCCGTGGCGCGGTCTACCCGGTTGCCCAGGAAGCTCAGCTTCCAGGGGTAAGCGGCCGAAAAGGAGGGTGAGCGAATGATGAATATGGCGGACTCGTTGAACGACGGTGCGCCTGCGGCCTCAATGCCATAGAGGTTCATGGCATCGAGGTCACGGAAAGTGAAGGCGTCGGCGCCCTGGCGCACCTGCACACGGTCGTACAGGCCGCCGCGCACAAAACCAGAGCCCTTGAATGACTCGGCACCACCGGTACGCACCACGAAGAACGCGCTCTCGCCCTCTTTGAGCTGCAGGCGCAGGTTGTTCCAGCTGTTTTCGCCGAGCACGCTTTTGCCGATGTCGGGCTGGTTCAGGTCGCCAAACCACAGCTCGATGAACGGGTCGGGGCTGCGATCCAGACCGACCTGTTCAGGCATCACGCGCAGGCGCTGCACTGCGCCTTGCTTGACCAGTTCAGCCCATCCCCAGCGCTTGCCCGTAACCACGTAACGGGCCGGATCGCGCACGGTGGGCGCCAGAATTCCGACCTGGCGGGCGACGGCCGAGCCCGAGGCCATCATGACCTGGTTTTGGGCAATGACGGTGACGGTGGCACCCGAGATGGCGTCCAGCCCGAGTACTTCTTCATCAGGGCGCGACTGGCCGACTTCGATCTTGTCGGCCACGGATTTGCCCAGATACTGGGCATTGAAATTGAGCAGTGCCGACTCGGGAATGCCGAGCAGCAGGATGGGTTCGGAATGCTTGAGCACCTTGACACCGACAAAGATGCCTTTGGTGTCCATGCCGATGAGTGTTACCACCGGTTTGCCGGAATAGGCGGGTGTGTCGGTGATGTCGGTAGAGAGCATCACATAGCCGAGCAGTTTTTTGTCGGCACCGGCTTTATCGTAAGCCTCGACGTAGGGCGGTTGGCCCTTGCGTTCGGAAAAATGCGTGGCACCGGGGAAGACTTCGGTGCACGGCAGCAGTGCGCACATGTCGGTGGCGCTGGCCAGGCCTGCGGGCAGCTCGGCCTCGTAGGCATTGGCCTGCACGCGCGGCGAGAACAGGGCAAAGAGAATAAAAAAAGCAATCCCGAAGACTGCGCACCGTTGGCGTAACAAATTCATCACTCTTTCCTGTGTGGTAGTGGTGCCATGCAATTGCCCTGCATGGCACCACTCTTTGGCCTAGGGCTTAGGCCTCAACGATCATGCGCGTGCGCATTTCCAGGTGCAGTGCATGGCAGAAGTGCGTGCAGTAGCACCAGAACACGCCGGGCTTGTCGGCAATGAAGGTCACCGAAGCGGTTTCCAGCGGGTTGACGATGAAGTTGACGTTGTATTTGGGAATGGCAAAGCCGTGCGTCAAGTCTTCGATCTTGTCGAGGTTGGTCAGAATCAGCGTGACTTCGTCACCCTTTTTCAGCTTGAACTCGCGCAGGCTGAATGCTGGCGCCTGCGATGTGATCTTGACAGTGACCTTTTTACCATTGCGGAACACGCCGCTTTCTTTCGGATCACGGATGGCCAGCGGGAAGTCGTCATGCGAGTAGACCTGCTTTGGACGCACCAGGTCCCGCTTGAAGATGATGAAGTCGTGTGGCTCACCACGCACTGGGTGGTCGGCCAGCAACACCATCTTGTCGCCAGAGATGTCGATCAATTGCTCGTTCTCTGGGTGCAGCGGGCCCACGGGCAGGAAGCGGTCCTTCGAGAACTTGCAACCTACGGCCATGTACTTGCCATCGGCCGCCACGGTTTCAGAATGCGAGGCGTTGACGTGGCCGGGCTGGTATTGCACGTCCAGACGGTCGACGACGTACTTGACGCTCTTGTCGCCCGCGTGGAATTTGATAGCGGCTTCAATGTTCCATTTCACCATCTGGCTGTCGAGGAACAGCGTGGTGTAGGCATTGCCGCGGCCATCAAAGGCGGTGTGCAGTGGGCCCAGGCCCACTTCGGGCTCGGCAACGATGGAGTCGTCAAGCTTTTCGGCCTTGCCGTCGAACCAGTCGAGCACGCGGCTCAGTTCAATCACGGTGCAGGTGGGCGAGAGCTTGCCGGCACAGATGAAGTATTTGCCGTCAGGGGTGGCATTCACGCCGTGCGGGTTCTTGGGCACGCTCACGTAGGCGGTCAGCGCCGTCTTGGGGTCTTTGTTCGATTCGCGTGTGCCATCGACCACGGGCACCTTGGAGTCGCCAAAGGTCTTGAACTTGCCCGCCTTCACGGCTTCTTCGATGCGTGCAATGTGGAAGAACGTGCAGGCGTCGCGTTCGGCCGACATCATGTCTTCGTAGTGGATGCCGCCTTCGGTGTTGTACTGGTTGGTGGCTGCGAGCTTGCCGTCAAACGAGGAGGCCACCAGGTCGCAGTTGCCGTCGAGCAGAACCTGCCAGCGCACTTCCATCGATTCAGCGTCCACGCAGGTAAACAGCGAATGGTACTTTTCCGGTGCGTCGGCGTCCTTGCCGTTGTTGGGCAGCGGGATGGCAAATTCACCGCCGCAAAACACGCGCGTGGTGTAGTTGATGGCGGGATCAACCGGGTCGCGCTTGTCCGGGAAAATGCCGTGAAAGCCCTGCACGTTGGGCAGGTCCGTGATCTTGTCGCAGATGAAGTAATCAAGGCGTACGCGTGCGATACGGGCGTTGATCTTGTCGTTGATCCAGGCGTAGCGGCCGTCGTAGTTGCCGTCTTTGTACGAAGCGTGAGTGTGGTGCGTGTCGGCAACCGTGTACTTCAGGCTGCCATCGGGCTTGGTGCCCATGACTTTCTTGGACTCGTTGGTGATGCCCCAGCCAACCAGTGCATCGGGCACAAAGCACGGGATACGATGAATTTCACGGCCCGAAGGCAGGCCCAGAATGCGCATGTCGCCAGTGTGGCCGCCGCTCCAGATGCCGTAATAGGTGTCAAGTTCGCCGGGCTTGAGGTGGGTGTTGTTGGCCGCGCTCGAATGGGCAGCGGTGGGTGCAGATACAGGACCCGAGGCTGCGGTGGCGGGGGCGTTGGCGGGCTTGTCGTTACAAGCTGCTACGCCTGCGGTCAGGCCAGCCAGTGCTGCGGTATTGATGAAACGGCGACGGCCGATGCCGACGGTTTCTGTAGTCACTTCTCTCTTAGTACTCATGGTTCACCTCTTTAGGATTGGCTCAGAAAAAACGGGGGGGCTCGCGCCGGTGGAGGCGCGGCTGTAGTTGCAACAGTGCGGGAAACAGAACGCAGGCACGGAGGGGTCGCTGCGGCAGGAGTTGCTGGCGGCAGCGAAAAGGCGTCGGTGGGGGGCGCACCGCCCACCAGGCACATTGGGCAGTTCAGCGCGTCGGTATTGAGCTCTGCCGCTCCGTCATCGCTAAGGGCGAAGAACTTCAGCGTCCCAGAGGTGGTGCAGACGACATCCAGCATCTTGGGCTGGAATATTGGCGTCGCAGTGGCTGCGCCGAGCGACATCAAAAACCACGCCAGCACCCACAAACGGAATCGGGCCATGGGATTGGTTGTGTTCATGAGGGTCGAATATAGGTTCATTCAAAGTGAATCAAATTGATCTAAGTCACATATTGACGGCCGAAAGGAGGGTGCTTGTCAAGCCGGTCGGTCTATAGTGTGGGCGTTGTCCACCATGCATTGCATCCTTCTTGTTCTTATGATGTTCACCGGGTGTGTCGTTCCGGCAGGGTTGAGTTGGGATGGGATGCCTTGCAAAGTGGCTGGACGGTGCGCCCTGGCATTGCCTTGGTGCGCTCAGAGCCTTCCTGGCTTTGCCAGGAGCTTTTTCCGTTCTTCTTTTTATTGACCTTGAGTACAGGAATATCCCCATGAAAAAACTATCTGGTTTGGTTGCACTTGCGGCTCTCTCTTTGGCACTCGGTGCCTGTGGCGACAAGAAGTCGACTGAAGCGGCCGCGCCGTCGGCAGCACCGGCCGCAGCACCCGCACCTGCACCTGCAGCCGCTCCAGCTCCGGCCGCCGCTCCTGCTGCAGCACCTGTAGCGGAAAACTCGGTCGGCAAGAGTGTGTATGGAAAAACTTGTGCCCTGTGCCATGGCGCTGGCGTGGCGGGTGCTCCCAAGCCCGGTGACAAGGCCGACTGGGGCCCGCGCATTGCCCAGGGCAAGGAAACGCTGTACAAGCACGCGATTGAGGGATACACGGGTTCCAAGGGCATGATGCCGGCGCGTGGCGGTGGTACATCCTTGACCGATGATGAAGTGAAGGCCGCTGTGGACTTCATGGCTGATCAATCCATCTGATCCGGGCGCACCATGAAATCCGCTGAATCGACGATGTTCAGCCCGACCAGGCGCCGGGTGGCCATGGCGCTCCCCTTGCTGGGGTGCGTGTCGTGGGCTTCGGCGGCCCCGGTTTCCCGGGCGCCGCAACGTGAATCGCGTGCCTTGATGGGCACGCAGGTCGATATCGTGGTGGATGGTGGTGACGAGCCTTTGCTGCGCCATGCCGTTGACCACGCCTATGCCGAAATGGCGCGGCTGGAAGCGCTTTTCAGTCGCTACCAGCCTGACAGCGTGGTCAGCCGCATCAGCGCTGCAGCCGGTGTTCAGCCGGTAGCCGTTCCGTCAGAAGTGATGGCGGTGCTCAAAACGTCGCAGCAGTTGTTCCGGCTCAGTGGTGGTGCCTTCGACGTCACCGTGGGTTCCCTCAAGGGGTGGAGCTTCGAGGCCGGCCGAAAGACGGTTCCGCCCGCTGGCGTGTTGGCACGACAACGGCAACTGGTCGATGCCCGTCGCCTGGTGCTGGACGAGCAGGCGGGCACTGCCTATCTCGCCCGGCAGGGCATGGCCCTGGATCTGGGGGGCATTGCCAAACTGCCCATCCTGGAAGCCGGCATGCGGGTGTTGCGCCAGCAGGGCGTAAGCAACGCACTCATCAACGGTGGCGGCGACGTGCTGGTGATGGGGCAGCTGCAGGGGCGTCCATGGCGTGTGGGTCTGCGTGATCCGCGTGCGCCAGAGCGCCTGCTGGGTGCGCTGTCTGTTGAGGGCCAGGCGGTGGTGGCATCGTCGGGTGACTACGAGCGCTATTTCTTCGTGGGTGGCAAGCGCGAGCACCATATTCTGGATCCCCGCACGGGATACTCAACCGTCGGTGTGCATGGCGTCAGTTTGCTGGCCCGTGACGTGGCGCAGGTGAATGGTCTGGGTGCTGCCATGATGGTGCAAGGCCCACAGGGCGGCAAAGCGCTGGTGGCACGCCAGCCGGGGGTCGAGGCGCTGGTGGTCTCTGGCGACCGCGGCGCTTGGTATTCCCCGGGCATGGCCGCGGCACTGTCACGCGGGACTGCTTGAAAGCGACCGGGCGACTTCTTCAGGTGCCAGGGGCTTGTGCTTGCTCGCACCGCACCTGAAGAAGCTCGCGTTCATCGAGTGAGCTGCCAAAGCGCACCGCGCTCAGACAGCCTCCCCACACACACCCCGTGTCCAGCCCCAGGCAATGCGGGCGGTTCAGCCAGCCCAGCGTGGACCAGTGTCCGAAGGCGATCAAGGTATCGGCCGTGGAACGGCCAGGCACGTCAAACCAGGGCATCAACCCGGGTGGTGCAGCACTGGCGCTCTCGGTGCTGTCGAAATCCATGACCCCCTGGGCTGAGCAAAAACGCAGCCGTGTGAGCGCATTCACAATCACGCGCAAGCGGTCCGGGCCCGTCAAAGAAGCGTTCCAATGATCCGGGGTGTTGCCATACATCTGCCGCAGAAATGCCGGCAGATCGGCGCTCTGCAAAACACGGTGCACTTCGTCGGCCAGATCCAGGGTTTCGGCCGCAGTCCAGGTGGGCAGCACGCCCGCGTGCACCATCAGCAAAGGTGTTCCACCGTAAACATGCTGGCGGGCCAGCGGCTGCAGGCGCAGCCATTGCAGCAGCGCGTCGCGGTCCGGGGCCTCCAGAATGCTGGCCAGCGTGTCGCGTCGCGAGGGTTTGCGGGCGCCATGTGCGGCCGCCAGCAGATGCAGGTCGTGGTTGCCCAGCAGGGGGCGCAGGGCATCGCCGTGCGTCATGCACCGGCGCAGCACGGCGGCGGAGTCGGGGCCCCGGTTGACGAGATCGCCCAAAAGGTAGACGGTATCCCTGCTCGCAGAGAAATCGATCAGGTCGAGCAGGCGCCCCAATGCGCCGTCGCAACCCTGGATATCGCCAATACAGTAAAGTGCCATGGTGTTCGTTTTACCTTTTGATTCATGGATTTTCTGCTGATCGCGCTGCTGACACTGCTCAACGGCGTGTTTGCCATGTCGGAACTCGCCTTGGCTTCCAGCCGCAAATCCAGGCTCGCTGCCATGGCGGAGGGCGGTGACAAGGGGGCCCAGGCTGCCCTTACCTTACTCGACAATCCCACGCAGTTCCTGTCGTCGGTGCAGGTAGGCATCACATCCATTGGCATGATCAACGGCATCATTGGCGAGGCCGCGTTCAGCAGCCGCCTGGGTGTGTGGTTGCAGACCATGGGGGTGCCGGAAAGCGCGGCCAGCGTGAGCGCCACGGCCATCGTGGTCACGGTCATCACCTTCATCACCATTGTGTTTGGCGAATTGGTGCCCAAGCGCATTGGCCAGCTTTACCCCGAAACCGTTGCGCGGTTTGTGGCGCGCCCCATGACATGGGTGGCCCAAGGCGCCAAGCCCTTTGTGCGCCTGCTGTCGCTGTCCACGCAGGGCGTGCTCAAACTGCTGCGGGTGGACAACGATGCGGGCCGAATGGTGACCGAAGAAGAAATCACCGCAAGCCTTGATGAGGGGCGTGATGCGGGCGTTATCGAGCATCACGAGCACCAGATGGTGCAAAACGTGTTTCGTCTGGACGACAGGCCCCTGACGTCGCTGATGGTGCCGCGCACCGATGTTCAATGGCTCGATGCCAGCCTGACCGTGCTGGAAGGCCTGCGCATGGCGGGCACTGGCGGCGAACAGGGCGCCCACTCGTGGTACCCGGTGTGTCGCGGTTCGCTTGACGAGGTGGTGGGTGTAATCAGCGTGGCGCGCATGCTGGAGTTGGGCCCTGAGGCTCCCGGCACTGTGGAGTCTTATGCGCAGCCTGCAGCTTTTCTGCCCGAAACGCTGAGTGGAATGGAATTGCTGGAGCAGTTCCGTGCACGGTCGGGCCGCATGATATTTGTGGTGGATGAATATGGTGTCGTGCAAGGCATCATGACGCCGCGCGATTTGCTGGAAGCCATTACCGGGGAACTGCAGCCGGGCGCATCGGCTGATGCCTGGGCGACGATGCGCGACGACGGAACCTGGTTATTGGACGGTTTGATGCCCGTGACCGAACTCAAGGCAAGGCTCGATATTCGGGATTTGCCCGAAGAAGACCGTGGGCGCTATAACACGCTGGCGGGCCTTCTGATGGCCGAATCCGGCCATTTGCCTGCAGTAGCCGAGCGTATTGCCTGTGCCGGGTGGATATTTGAAATTCTGGATCTGGATGGAAAGCGAATTGACAAGGTGCTCGCGCAACCCGACTCCTTGGCGCAGGAAGGCTGAATATCCAGCGCGCCGCACAGGATCGGAAAATTTTGTTGAAATTGACTGGTAGTTTGAAGAGTGCCTGCACAAAGCTGACATTATTCTTATAATGCAGACTTCTTCAAAACCACCTTTAACTACACACCATGTCCAGCTACAAAGAACTCCTGAAGCAGCGCGAAGCCCTTGAGCAGAAGATCAACGAAGCCCGGCGCAATGAGCTGTCGGAAGCGGTCTCGCAAGTTCGTGCTTTGGTGACGGAGTTTGGCCTCACCGCGCAGGATGTTTTTCCAGCAGGCAAGGCACGCAGCGCCAGCGCTGGTTCCAAGGTAGCCCCCAAATACCGCAACCCTGCCACCGGACAGACCTGGACCGGCCGTGGCAAGGCTCCCAAGTGGATTCAAAATGAGAACCGCGAGCAGTTCGCCATTTAATCCATTTCTGCATTCGTTCAAAAAGTGGTTCCTCGTCGTTTCGTGTGGAATTTGACAGCGAGAATCCATCGTAGTGGAGCCCGGTGGGGCTTGTGGGCAACTCGGCAATCCGAGTTGTCCACAAATCCACCGGGCGGTGCTTTTTGCTGAGGAGGATTGCAAGATGGGTGTTGGCATTGAGGCGCTGTTCACCAGCGCACTGGGTTTGCAGGAGCCGTGGAGCGTTGAGAAAGTGGAACTGGACACCGCACGTCGGCGCATCGACTTCGAGCTCACCTGCAAGGCCAATCGCCTGACGTGCCCCCATTGCCAGGCTGCAGGGCAAGGCGTGCATGACCGGCTCAAGCGCCAATGGCGGCACCTGGACTTCTTTCAGTACGAGGCCTGGCTGCACGCCCAGGTACCGCGCATTGCCTGCACGGCCTGCGGCAAGACGACGCAGATGGAGGTGCCCTGGGCACGCGAAGGCAGCGGCTTTACTGCCTTGTTTGAAGCTCTGGCCTTGTCTCTGTGCCAGACGCTGCCGGTGCGCCAGGCGGCTGCACTGCTGCGCTGTGCGGACAAGGCGCTGTGGCGGCGTATCGAGTACTACGTCAATCAGGCCCGCGCCCTGGACGACATGAGCACGGTGCGCACGGTGGGGATCGACGAGACCAGCCTGCGCAAGGGACAGAACTACATCACCGTGGTGCACGACCTCGATGCCAAGCGACTGTTGTTTGCTTGCGAGGGGCGTGATCACCAAAGCGTGGTGGACTTCGCTGCCGACCTCAAGGCGCACGCAGGCGATCCAGCCCAGATCGAACATGTCTGCCAGGACATGAGTGCGGCCTACGCCAAGGGCGTAGCACTGGCGTTGCCCGATGCCCAGATCAGCTACGACCGCTTCCATGTCATTGCCATGGCCAACGAGGCGATGGATGGGGTGCGGCGTCAAGAGATGAGCACCCAGCCCCAGGCGATCAAGGAGGCCTTGGGCGACAACGACCGCAAGCTGCTCAAGAGTTTGGCCTGGGGTATGCGCCGCAATCCCGGGGACTGGAGCGCCAGGCAAACCAGCGCGATGCACTGGCTGCAGCGCTGCACGCTCAAGAGTGCGCGGGCGTGGCGCCTGAAGATGGCACTGCGCGCGGTCTACGCCAGTGCAGCGGCGGGCAACGACAGGGAGCATGCCAGCAAGGAATTGAAGGGCTGGCTGAGCTGGGCGCGGCGCAGCCGCCTGGAGCCGTTCCGCAAACTGGCCAAGACCTTGAGCGAACGATTCGAGGCGGTCGTGCGCGGGATGCTGGACAGTCGCAGCAACGCCTATGTGGAGGCCATGAACGGCTTGCTGCAGCAGGCCAAGCGAGCTGCCAGGGGATTCAGAACCGCCAGAAACTTCATTGCCATCGCGTACTTGCGCATGTCCAGGCTCAAGCATTTGCCGCTCAATCCGCTGCAACCAGCATTGCCGCAGGCTGATGGATGGGTGCATCGGTGTCTTTGAGGTTGTCAAGTTCCACACAAAACGGCATAGAGCCCAAAAAGTCCGCCTTGGCGGACTTTTTTTATGGCCATTCACTCCGCAAGGGGTGGGTGGCAATTGCCGCGGTGGCGCGCATGGCTGCCCGCCCGCTTTGTCTTGATCGGCCGCAATAACGTGCGATAAAGCATAAATGGATGCGCGTATTACCCGGCCTGTCATTCTCTGGTTCTGAACGAAGACGGCAGAATCTGCTGCGACCTGATTGAAATAGCACAAGCGTTCTATTTGTAACGCTGCACACTAGAGAGCTCACGGTATTGCATGGCAGGCCCGCTGTGGCAGCAATGGGCAATAGCGGGTGCAACGCCCGTGCGGGGCCGACTCCCATCTCGCACGTGAAACAGTATGGCGCCTGTTTCTGTATGGCCCCACGATTGCACCGCCCGGTGAGACTGCCAGAATAGGCCTTGTTGTTCCTTACCGGAGTTCACCATGGCCTCGTCGTCCAAGCCCGCCCGCCACGCTTTTGCCTCCACGCTGAAGAGTTTCAAGACTGCGTCCGGCAAAGCAGGCCAGTTGTATTCTCTGCCCGCGCTGGCCAGGCAGTTTCCACAGGTCAACCGATTGCCCGTGTCGATTCGCATCGTGCTCGAATCGGTGCTGCGCAATTGCGATGGGCGCAAAGTGACTGCCGAGCATGTGCAACAACTCGCCCAATGGGCGCCCCAGGCCGCGCGCAAGGATGAGATCCCGTTTGTCGTTTCGCGCGTGGTGTTGCAGGACTTCACCGGTGTGCCGCTGCTGGCCGACCTGGCCGCCATGCGCAGCGTGGCTGCCAAGCTGGGCAAGAACCCCAAGAAGATCGAGCCTCTGGTGCCCGTGGACTTGGTGGTGGACCACTCCATCATGGTCGATCACTACGGCCAGAAGAATTCGCTCGACCTGAACATGAAGCTCGAATTTCAGCGCAACCGCGAGCGCTACGAGTTCATGAAATGGGGCATGCAGGCCTTTGACACCTTTGGCGTGGTGCCGCCGGGCTTTGGCATCGTGCACCAGGTCAACCTCGAATACCTGGCGCGCGGCGTTCACAAGCGCAAGGAGGGCTACGCGTCGGCGAAGGCCGGCGCACTCCCTGTGTACTACCCCGACACCCTGGTGGGCACCGACAGCCACACCACCATGATCAACGGCATTGGCGTGGTGGGCTGGGGCGTGGGCGGCATCGAGGCCGAAGCCGCCATGCTGGGCCAGCCGGTGTATTTTTTGACCCCCGATGTGGTGGGCATGGAACTCACCGGCCAGCTGCGCGAAGGCGTCACCGCCACTGACCTGGTGCTCACCGTGACCGAAATCCTGCGCCAGCACAAGGTGGTGGGCAAGTTTGTCGAATTTTTTGGCGAGGGCACGCGCACCCTGGCGCTGCCCGATCGCGCCACCATCGGCAACATGGCGCCAGAATATGGTGCCACCATGGGCTTTTTCCCGGTGGATGAGCGAACCATCGAGTACTTCAAGGGCACGGGCCGCACCAAGAGTGAGATCGAAGCATTCGAGGCCTATTTCAGGGCCCAGGGGCTGTTTGGCGTGCCGCTGGCGGGCGAGGTGGATTACTCGCAGGTCGTGAAGCTCGACCTGGGGCAAGTCACCCCCAGCCTGGCTGGCCCCAGGCGCCCGCAAGACCGCATCGAGCTGGGCAAGGTGGCGGGCCAGTTTGCCGACCTGTTCAGCAAGTCCAATGCCGACAACGGCTTCAACCGCCCAGCCGATTTGCTGCACACGCGCTTTCACATCCACCGCCGCGATGAGGTGGTGGTTGGCGCCACGCCAGATGGCAAGCCCACCCCCATGGGGGCGCCGCGCTTTGTGGCCGAGATGGAGTCCAACAAGCCGGCGCTGGCCACTGCGCATGAAGAGGCCAGCGCGGCCACGCTGCCTGCCAAGGGCACCGACCCCACGGTGGGCAATGGCGACGTGCTGATTGCTGCCATCACCAGCTGCACCAACACCAGCAACCCCAGCGTGCTGCTGGCGGCTGGCCTGCTGGCCAAGAAAGCCGTGGAGGCGGGGCTCAGGGTGCAGCCGCACATCAAGACTTCGCTCGCACCCGGCTCGCGCATCGTGACCGAATACCTCACAGAAACCGGCTTGCTGCCTTACCTGGAAAAGCTGGGCTTTGCACTGGCGGGCTACGGCTGCACCACCTGCATTGGCAATGCGGGCGATTTGACGCCCGAGCTCAATGAGGTCATCACCAGCAATGACCTGGTGTGCGCGGCCGTGCTGTCCGGCAACCGCAACTTCGAGGCGCGCATCCACCCCAACCTCAAGGCCAACTTTCTGGCCAGTCCGCCGCTGGTGGTGGCTTATGCGATTGCCGGCACGGTGCTCAGGGACCTGATGACCGAGCCCGTGGGCCAGGGCAAGGGGGGCAAAGACATTTACCTGGGCGATATCTGGCCGAGCAGCGACGAGATTCACCGGCTCATGAAGTTCGCCATGAAGGGCAAGGCCTTTCGCGAAAACTACGCCAAGGTCGCCACCGACCCTGGCAAGCTGTGGAAAAAAATCAAGGGGGTGGCCGGCACCACCTACACCTGGCCTGCCAGCACCTACATTGCCGAGCCGCCATTTTTTGCCAATTTCGCTCTCGAAAAAGGAGCTGCTAGCGCAGAAGGGGTGGGCGCTACAGGCCAAAACGGCCAAATAACAGTGCAGGGTGCTCGCATCATGGCGCTGTTTGGCGATTCCATCACCACCGACCATATCTCGCCCGCTGGCTCCATCAAGGCCAGCTCGCCCGCCGGCCAGTGGCTGGTGCAGCACGGCGTGCAAAAGGCCGACTTCAACAGCTACGGCGCGCGCCGCGGCAACCACGATGTGATGGTGCGCGGCACCTTCGCCAACGTGCGCATCAAGAACCTCATGATTGCACCCACGGCCGATGGCTCGCGCGAGGAAGGCGGCGTCACGGTGTTCCAGAACGAAGGGCCGCTGCGGGGCGAGAAGATGTTCATCTTCGACGCGGCCATGCAATACATGGCACAAGAGACACCCACGGTGGTGTTTGCCGGCGAGGAATACGGCACCGGCTCCAGCCGTGACTGGGCCGCCAAGGGCACGCAGCTGCTGGGCATCAAGGCCGTGGTGGCGCGCAGCTTTGAGCGCATCCACCGCTCCAACCTGGTGGGCATGGGCGTGCTGCCGCTGCAGTTCAAGGGCGCCGATTCGTGGCAATCGCTGGGCCTGACAGGTGCCGAGGTGATTGATGTGCTGCCCGACGCCGCGCTCACCCCGCAAAGCGATGCCACGCTGGTCATTCACCGCGAAGACGGCACGCGCCAGCAAGTGGTGGTCACGCTGCGCATCGACACGCCGATCGAAGTGGACTACTACCGGGCGGGTGGCATCTTGCCGTTCGTGCTGCGCCAGCTGCTGGCGGGCTCCTGACAGGGCCAAACGCCAAAACGACAAAGCGTAAAAACGCCCAAACACCCAAACACCCAAGCGCCCAAACGCGCGCGACCCGGCCGGGCGTCGGCGGCGCGCGGCACAATGGGAGGATGAGAAAACAGTTGTTGATCGCGGGGGGCGGCATTGGCGGTTTGGCAGCCTCCCTGGGTGCATCGCGCGCGGGGTGGGAGGTGCGGCTGTATGAGCGCGCCGCCGCATTCACCGAGGTGGGTGCAGGCGTGCAGTTGGGGCCCAATGTGGTGCGCCGCCTGCAGGCTTGGGGTTTGCAGCGGCCGCTGCAGGATGTGGCGGTATTTCCTGAACGGCTGCAGGTGCGCAGCGCGCTCACGGGCCATGAACTGGCTGCGCTGCCCCTGGGCACCACGGCAGTTGAGCGCTACGGTGCGGCCTACGCCACCATCCACCGTGCCGACCTGCATGGCCTGCTGCTGGCCGCCGTTGGCAAATACACCGACACGCAATTTCATCTGGACCACGCGATCGACCGCTTCACCGACGCCGAGGACGTGGTGACGGTGCGCACCAGCCGCGGCAAGGACGTGGAGGGGGATGCCCTGGTGGCGGCAGACGGCCTGTGGAGCCGCACCCGCGCGCAGCTGCTGGGCGACCAGCGCCCGCGTGTGACGGGGCACCTGGCCTACCGCGCCCTGGTGCCGCAGCATGCGTTGCCCAAGGCGCTGCGTACCCGCCATATCACCGCCTGGCTGGGGCCGCGCCTGCATGTGGTGCAGTACCCCGTGCGCCGGGGCGAGCTGCAGAACCTGGTGGTCATCGTGCAGGGCCCCGCGCCGAACGACCTGGAAAACTGGGACCACGCGGCCAACAGCGCCGACCTGGAAACGGCGCTAAAGGGCACTTGCACCGCGCTGCAGGAGGCGGTGCGCGGTGTGGCCG
This sequence comes from Acidovorax defluvii, assembly GCA_003268905.1. Lineage (GTDB taxonomy): Bacteria > Pseudomonadota > Gammaproteobacteria > Burkholderiales > Burkholderiaceae_C > Acidovorax > Acidovorax defluvii. Next base: position 156,028 of record QLTU01000003.1, on the reverse strand, counting down.
AGGCGGGTGGTGGCTGGCGCCTGTGGCCGCTGTGCGACCGTCCCCCTGTGCGCGGGCCGGCCGACATGGCCCAGGGCGTTGTTGCCTTGCTGGGCGACGCCGCCCATCCCATGCGCCCCTATCTGGCCCAGGGCGCCGGCATGGCCATCGAAGACGCCGCCGAGCTGCAACGCGCGCTGGCCATGCACGACCTGGATGTGCCGCTGCGCCTGCGCCGCTACGCGCTCAACCGCTGGCAGCGCAATGCGCGCGTGCAGGCCCGCTCCACGCGCAACGGCCGCATCTTTCACGCCACGGGCCCCGTGCGCTGGGCGCGCGACCTGTCGCTGCGCCTGCTGGGCGAGCGGCTGCTGGACGTGCCCTGGCTGTACCGGGGCGACGGCTCCAGCGCCAGCTCGCTTTGATTGCTATTAAAAATATAGCTGTCAGCGCTTTCCCCGTAAGCGCTGACACGCCTTTTTATGCAGATTCTTTGCCGGGCGCCCCGGGTGGTTGCAGCAGCGGCGATGCCGGCAGCCAGCGAAACGCGATCGAGCCCAGCGCCAACAGCGCGGCAATGGTGGCCATCACCGCGCGGTAGGGCTCCAGCCCCTGGTCCTGCGCCCAGCTGGCGACCCAGCCGGTGAGCCACTGCACAAGGCCCACGCCCAGAAACATGGCCATGGTGAACACCGACAGCGCGCGCCCCGTCAGGTCGGGCGGGTACGACGAGCGCACGTCCGAATACTGCAGCACCGAGTAACCCGACAGCAGCGCAATGCACACCACCAGCGCCAGGTTCAGCGTGGCGTGGTGCACCAGCCCCAGGGCGAGGTAGAGCGCTGCCACCAGCAGCGAAAAGTTGGCCATCCAGGCGCGCCGGCGTGCCGGGCCGGGGTCGATGCGGCCAAAAAAGGCCGGGCTGAACAGTGAAATCAGCGACATGCCCAGGGCCATGTTGCCGCTCTCGACCAGCGTGAACGCATAGCGGTCGATCAGCATCGGGCCAATCCACAGCCCGCGCAGCGCCAGAAACGAGGCGTAGCCCACCATGCCCAGCAGCAAGATGCCCAGCGTGTGCGGCAGCATGAACAGCGCGCCGTAGCGGCGCACGGCGGTGCCCCAGCGCTCGCGTGCAGGTGCCGGGCCGGCCAGGGCGGGCTCGTGCACGCGGCGCCAGATCAAGAGCCACGCCAGCGCCGACAGCACGGCCAGCAGCACAAAGCCGCTGCGCCAACCCCACTGCTGCACCAGCCAGGCCAGCGGCGTGCCGGTGAGCAGCAGGCCCAGCCCGCCCACGCCCATGCCCACGCCCGACAGAAATGCAAAGCGCGAAGCCGGAAAATGCCGCGCTATGAACACCGTGCAGGCCAGAAAGGCGGGCGCGCAGCCCACGCCAATGAGCAGCTGCCCCAACATCAGCCAGCCGTAGTTGGGTGCCCAGGCCGACACGGCAGCGCCGGCAATGGCCAGCGGAAAGGCGCTGAGCAGTGTGCGGCGCAGGCCATACAGGTCCATGCCGATGCCCATGAAAAATTGCGTCACGCCAAACGACAGGCCAAACAGCCCGGCAAACGCCCCCAGCGACGCTGGCGAAAGGCCAAAGTCGCCCTGCAGGCCCGGAGCCATGATGGCGGTGACGGTGCGGTAGGCCTGGCTCAGCGCAAAGGCCGAGAGCAGCGCCAGCAGCATGAACCACAGCGTGGCCTTCGATGGTGGCAGGGGTGCCACTGGCGTGGCAGGCGGCGGGTGTGTGGGGGCGGTGTCGGGATGGGGCACAGGCGGTGAAGCGGAAATGGTTGCGGGGCGGGGCGTCGTGCGCAGGAAGCAGACTACCAGCCGCCGCGTGCAGGCGCTGTCGCGGTGGTGGCACTCTGCTTTTAATAGCTGCTCGCGCTTTATACACAAGGGCTAGAGGCCGATTTGGCTCAAATTTTACAGATCGGTGCGCAGTTTCCAGATTTCGGGAAACAGCACCACATCCAGCATCTTGCGCAGGTAGCTCACGCCGCCGGTGCCGCCCGTGCCGCGCTTGAAGCCGATGATGCGTTCCACCGTGGTCACATGGCGAAAGCGCCAGAGGCGAAAGGCGTCTTCGAGGTCGGTGAGCTCCTCGCCCAGCTGGTACAGGTCCCAGTGCTGCGCGGGGTCGCGGTACACGGTGAGCCAGGCGCGCTCCACCGCATCGCTTTCGGCGTAGGGCAGCGTCCAGTCGCGGTCGGTGTGGCTGGCGGGCACGGGAAGGCCGCGCCGGGCCAGCAGGCGCAGGGCTTCGTCGTACAACGATGGGGCCTCGAAGGCGGCCTGCACCTGGGCCAGCAGGTCGGGTCGGTGGGCGTGGGGCTGCAGCATGGCGCGGTTTTTGTTGCCCAGGGCGAATTCGATGCTGCGGTACTGGTAGCTCTGAAACCCGCTGGAGCTGCCCAGATAGGGCCGCATGGCGCTGTATTCGGGCGGCGTCATGGTGGCCAGCACATCCCAGGCGTGCACCAGCTGCTCCATGATCTTTGACACGCGCGCCAGCATCTTGAACGCGGGCTGCAACGCATCGCCTGCGATGTGGCCGATGGCGGCGCGCAGCTCGTGCAGCATGAGCTTCATCCACAGCTCGCTGGTCTGGTGCTGCACGATGAACAGCATCTCGTCGTGCGCGGGCGACAGCGGCTTTTGCGCGCTGAGGATGGCGTCCAGCTGCAGATAGTCGCCGTAGCTCATGCTCTGGCTGAAGTCGAGCTGGGCGCGCTCGGCATGCACGATGGATTCGGGCGTTGCGCTGGCAGGGTTTTGGGAAAAGGGGCACATGGTGGTTTTCCTCTCGGTTCAGGTCACTGCGTGGGTCTGGTTGAACTCAGGCTTTTGCCATTCGCCGCTCTCCAGCACCTGGCGCAGGTGCTCCACGGCGTTCCACACGTCTTCAAAGCCGATGTACAGCGGCGTGAAGCCAAAGCGCAGGATGTCCTTGTGCGGGCCGTTGCCGCCATCCCCTTTGCGGAAGTCGCCGATCACGCCGCGCGCGATGAGGGCCTGCACGATGGCGTAGGCGCCGCTGCCCTGGCCATGGACGCCTGCGCCTTCGTCACGGGTCCAGCACACCTGCGAGCCGCGCCGGGCATGCTCGCGCGGGGTGGCCAGGCCCAGGCCGTGGCCCGCGCAGCGTTCTTCCACCAGCTGGATGAACAGGTCGGTCAGCGCCAGCGACTTGGTGCGCAGCGCCGCCATGCCGCCCAGGGCTTCGGCGGCAGTGAACACATCCAGTCCTCATTGCAGGGCCGACAGGCTGATGATGGGCTGCGTGCCGCACAGATAGCGCGTGATGCCCGGTGCGGGCTGGTAGTCGGGTGTGAATGCAAATGGCGTGGCGTGGCCCCACCAGCCCGACAGTGGCTGCATGAACTTCAAACCCGGCCGACTGGCGTGGCGCGGGTGCACCCACTCAAAGGCGGGGGCGCCAGGGCCGCCGTTCAAATACTTGTAGCCGCAGCCCACCGCGAAATCGGCAGATTTCGACGCTCTCCATTCCTCGAAATCGGCTCCTGCAGCATGCAGATCGACGGGCACTGCACCCGCGCTGTGCGCCAGGTCCCACACGCACAGGATGCCGGCCGCATGGGCGGCGGCGGTGATGGCGGCCATGTCGTGCATGGCGCCGGTGCGGTAGTTCACATGCGTGAGCATGAGCACGGCCACATCGCTGGTGAGGGCGGTGGCAATGTCCTGGGGCTCCACCAGCACCAGCTCCAGCCCGCGCTCCTTGCACAGGCCTTCGGCAATGTAGAGGTCGGTGGGGAAGTTGCTGCGCTCGCTCACGATGCGGCGGCGCGCGGGGCTGTCTTCGCGGGCGATGTTCAGCGCCGCGCTCAGTACCTTGTAGAGATTGATGGAGGTGCTGTCGGTGCACACCACCTCATTCGGGCCCGCGCCGATCAAAGGGGCCAGCTGGTTGCCCAGGCGTTGGGGCAGGTCAAACCAGCTGGCGGTGTTCCAGGACTGGATGAGGTCGGCCCCCCATTCGCGCGTGACCACATCGGCCACGCGGGCGGCGGTGGCCTTGGGTGCCACGCCCAGCGAATTGCCATCGAGGTAGATCACGCCGGGTGGCAGCGTGAAGTGCTCGCGCAGCGGTGCGAGGCGGTCTTGCGCGTCGAGAGCGCGGCAGTCTTGGAGGGTGGTGGTCATGGCAGCCAAGGTCGGTTGCTTCTGTTTTGATAGCTGCTAGCGCTTATTACATAAGCGCTAGAGGCCAAAAAGTCTTGAAATCAGTGCATCACAGCGCGCGCAGCACGGCGCGCACCGGCGAGGCATCGGCGGTGGTCAGCTTGAGCGGCAAGGCAATCAGTTCGTAGTCGCCCTCGGGCACTTCGTCGAGCACCAGGTTTTCCAGCACGCGCAGGTTGCGGCGGCGGATGACCTGGTGGCTGGGAAGCTGCTTGCTGTCGGCCGGGTCGATGCTGGCGGTGTCAATGCCCACCAGCAGCACGCCCAGGTCGGCCAGGCGTTCAATGGTGTCGGGGGCATAGGCGGTGAGCTGGCCGTCCCAATGCACGGGGGCCTTGGCGTAAGTGCGCACCAACACCCGCTGCGGCAAAGTGGCGTCCACCGCGTGGGCGATGTGCCGCCACTCGATCAGCGGGCCGCAGCCGATGGCGTGCACCACGCGGCAGGGGCCCAGAAACGCGTCGAGTGACACATCACCAATGGCGGCGCCGCGCTCGTCGTAGTGCAGCGGCGCATCGGCGTGGGCGCCCACATGGGGCGACATCGTGATGGCGCTGACGTTGACGGGGCAATCTGGCGCCATGGTGGCGCACCAATGCTGCTGGTAAGGCGTGTCGCCAGGAAACACCGGTGTGCCGGCGTGGACAGTGGGGGAAATGTCCCAGAGCTTTTGCATGGACCACAAGGTAGCGCGCTGGCCCGTTCGTGGTGTCGCTTTATGGCAACGCGGGCCGAAATCCGATCACCGTGAAGCCGGTGAATGGATTTGCGCAGCATCAAGAAAGCGCTTTTCTGCCATCGAAGCCGCCTCCGTTCATCTGGTTGAGATTATAAAATGAGAACTATTTTCATTTAGAAGCTGGTGAAGCCCTTGACCGATCTGCCCCGCAGCGCTGCCGCCGCCCCCGCCCGTGAACAGCCCCTTGGCCTGGCCGATCTGCCGCTGCGCGTGGATGCCTGGGTGAGCGCGTTGCGCATGGATGCCGCGCCCCAGGATGGCGATGTGCTGCTGCGGCTGCTGGAAATCGGTTTTCTGCCGGGTGAGCGCGTGCGTGTGGTGGCGCGGGCGTTTCCGGCAGGTGACCCGCTGGCCGTGCGCGTGGGGCGCACCACCTTTGCCCTGCGCCGGCGCGAGGCGGCGCTGGTGGGTGTCAGCACCACGGCACCGGTGGGTGAGGTGCAGGCATGAACGCGTCGGCCGCCCCCCTGAGCCTGGCGCTGTTGGGCCACCCCAACAGCGGCAAGACCGCCCTGTTCAACCTGCTCACTGGAAGCCGCCAGAAGGTGGCCAACTATGCCGGCGTGACCGTGGAGCGCAAGGAGGGCCTGCTCACCACGCCCTCGGGCCAGCGTGTGCGCGTGCTCGATCTGCCGGGTGCTTACAGCCTCAACGCCCTGAGCGCCGACGAAGCCGTCACGCGTGACGTGATCACCGGCCAGCGTGCCGGAGAGGCGGCGCCCGACCTGCTGGTGTGCGTGGTCGATGCGACCAACCTGCAGCTTGGTCTGCGCATGGTGCTGGAGACGCAGGCCATGGGCATCGCCATGGTGCTGGCGCTCAACATGAGCGACGCCGCGCGCCGCGCGGGCATCACCATCGACCGCGCCGTGCTCGAGCGCGAGCTGGGTATGCCCGTGGTGGAAACCGTGGGCATCCGCAAGGGCGGGGCACATGAGCTGCTGCAGTTTCTTGATGGCTGGCGTGCCCAGGGCGCGGTGCAGGCCCGGCCTTGGCAGCCCCAGGGCATGGAGCAGGTGCTGAAAACCCAGCAGGAGGCCCGCCGCATCCTGCGCCTTGCGGTGCACGAGCCAGCCGAACCGATGCGCCTGGACGACGCCATTGATCGCGTGGTGCTGCACCCGCTGTGGGGCATGCTGCTGCTGGCGGCCACCATGTTCCTGATGTTCCAGGCGGTGTTCAGCTGGGCCGCGCCGCCCATGGAGGCCATCAAGGACGGCGCCGAGGCGCTGGGCCAGTGGGTGCATGCCAGGCTGCCCGATGGCGCGCTGCGCAGCCTGCTGGTTGATGGCATCCTGGCCGGCGTGGGCGGGGTGCTGGTGTTTTTGCCGCAGATCCTGATCTTGTTTCTGTTTATCCTGGCGCTCGAAGACTCGGGCTATCTGCCACGGGCGGCCTTTCTGCTGGACCGCCTCATGGGCACGGTGGGGCTGTCGGGCCGCTCGTTCATCCCGCTGCTGTCCAGCTTTGCCTGCGCCATACCGGGCATCATGGCCACGCGCACCATCACCCACTGGCGCGAGCGGCTGGTCACCATCATGATCGCGCCGCTCATGACCTGCTCGGCGCGCCTGCCGGTGTATGCGCTGCTGATCGCCGCCTTCATTCCTGCGCGCACCGTGTGGGGCGTTTTCAGCCTGCAGGGCCTGGTGATGTTCGCGCTGTACATGGGCGGCATCCTGAGCGCCATGGCCGTGGCGGCGGTGCTGAAGATCTGGCGCGGCCCCATGCGGGCCACGCCCCTGCTGATGGAGCTGCCGCCGTACCGGTTGCCCAACCTGCGCAGCCTGGCGCGGGGCCTGTACGAGCGGGCCACGATTTTTTTGAAGCGCGTGGGCGGCATCATCCTGGCGCTCACGGTGCTGCTGTGGTTTCTGTCGTCGTATCCGGCCGCACCCGAGGGGGCCGTGGGCCCGGCCATCCAGTACAGCTTTGCCGGGCAACTGGGCCGCGCGCTGGAGGTCATCTTTGCGCCCCTGGGTTTCACCTGGCAGATTGCCGTGGCGCTGGTGCCCGGCATGGCGGCGCGCGAGGTGGTGGTGAGTGCGCTGGGCACGGTGTATGCCCTGTCGGCCTCGGGTGACGATGTGGCGGCCCAGCTGGGGCCGCTGATCGCCCAGCAGTGGTCGCTGGCCACGGCGCTGTCCCTGCTGGTGTGGTTTGTGTTTGCTCCCCAGTGCCTGTCAACGCTGGCCACGGTGCGGCGCGAGACCAACTCGTGGCGCTTGGCCTTGCTGATGGCCGCGTATCTTTTTGCGCTGGCGTATGGCGCCAGCTGGCTGACCTACCGGTTGGCGCTGGCGTGGGGAGGTGCCTGACCATGTGGCAAGACATTGCGGTGGGAGCCATCGTGGCCCTGGCAGCGGGCTATGCTGCGTGGTACTGGTTGCCCGCTGCGCTGCGCAGGCGCCTGGGCGCTTTGCGGCCAGGGCTGGGCAAGGCACCGTCTTGCGGGGCTTGCAGCGATTGCGGGGGGTGCGCTACGCCCTTGCACGCACCCGATGCGCAGTCGCCGCAGCGCAAGGCGGTGTGGATAGTCCCGAAGCGCTGATGGGTGGAACGGGCGCAGCGCGTCTTATCAGGTCCAAAGAGCTGGATCTTCCCCAAAAATTGTTGTTACATTTGCCAGACAACGGCTGCTCCTGTGCGTGATGCGATTGCGGAGGGGGCGGTTTTTTTGCGCCCGTTTGTGGGCGACCATTTTTCGCCACCGCCGCACCTGCTCCATGACCGCCGAACCTGCTGCGCCAGCCCACTGGGTCGTTCGCATGAACTACCGCAATCGCAGCGTGTCCTGGCTGGTCTTCGTTGCGGTTCTTTCGGTTCACTTTCTGGAGCACGGTCATGGCCCCTGGGCATGGTGGCTCATGGTGCTGCAGTTTCTGGTTTATCCGCATGTGGTTTATTTGCGGGCCCGCCGTGCCAGGGATTCGCTGACGGCGGAAATCCACAATCTGCTGCTGGACAACTTCTGTTTCGGTCTGTGGGCCGCAGCGCTCGGTTTTCCGCTGTGGATTGTTTTCACCCTGGTCATTTGCGGCTGCATCAACATGACTGCGTTCCGGGCGCTCAAGGGGGTGCTGCAGGCATTGGCAGCCGCAGCCGCCGGGGCGACGTTGATGGTGGCGCTGGACGGGTGGCGTTTTACCCCCGAGACCTCGCTGCGCGTCAGCCTCATGAGCATGCTGTGCCTGTCGGCATACCTGGTCTTGTTTGCCCGCGACGCCCACACCCGCACCGTCGCGCTCAGCGCCACGCGGGCCCGGCTGCGCCAGAGCGAAGCGGCGCTGCAAAGCCAGCTGCAGGCCATTCAGTCCTTGCAGGACCAGTTGACCGAGCAGGCCAATCGCGACCCGTTGACCGGCCTCTACAACCGCCGCTACCTCACCACGGCGCTGCAACGCGAAACCGACGCTTGCGCTCGCGAGGGCGCCACGCTGGCCCTGCTGCTGATCGATCTCGATCTTTTCAAACAGATCAACGACCGCCATGGTCACGCGGCCGGGGACGATGTCCTGTGCCAGATCTCGGCCCTGCTGCTGCAGTCCATGCGACCGAGCGACATCTGTTGCCGCTATGGCGGGGAAGAATTTTTGCTGGTTTTGCCTGGCATGGGGCTGCAAACCTCCGTGGAGCGTGCGCAAGCCCTGCGCCAGCAGGTGGCCGAGCGGCGCTGGCTGGCCGAGGGTCAACCGATTGGCGTCACGCTGTCGGTGGGGGTGGCTTGTGCACACAACGCCCGGGTGGCACCGGCGGCGCTGATCGACATGGCGGATCGGGCGCTCTACCAGGCCAAGGCCGAGGGGCGCAACCGGGTGTGCATGGCGGGGGATGCACCGACACAGGCGCCACAGGCTGATGGCATGTCAATGCCGCCGCTTCCGGTGCAGTAACGCACAGTCCTAATGCGCGGGCCTTGCCGCGCCGTCAGGCCCAATGCGCTTGGGCAGGGAAGGGCGGCAGCCCCTGGCGCATGCGCGCCCGGTCGCAGGCCTGGCTACCCGCCGCAAACTCGCGGCAGGGCGAGGGGCGCCATTCGTAGATGCCGCAGGCCGCCTGTGTGCCCACCTTGCCCGTGAGTGCCGCGCAGCGCGGCGGGCTGTGGTCGGTGCCGCGCATGCGGCTGGTGGCGCCCGTCACCTCCACCACCAGACCATCGGGCACGTCGCCGCCCATCTCCTGCGTTTCGTGCACCGAGAAGTCCACGCGAAAACTCGCGCAGCGGGCGCCGCAGGTGAGGCAGGGGTGGGTCATGCGCCTTGGCGGCCGAGTAAAAGGTACTCCATGAGCGCCTTTTGGACGTGCATCCGATTCTCCGCCTCGTCCCACACCACCGACTGCGGGCCGTCGATCACATCGGCTTCCACCTCTTCGCCGCGGTGTGCGGGCAGGCAGTGCATGAACAGGGCGTCGGGCCTGGCAGCGGCCATCATTTCGGCGTCCACACACCAGTCGGCGAAGGCCTTTTTGCGTTCTTCGTTCTCGGCCTCGTAGCCCATGCTGGTCCACACATCGGTAGTGACCAGGTCCGCACCTTGGCAGGCTTCGAGCGGGTTGCTAAAAAATTGATAGCTGCTAGCGCTTGTCCCACCTGCGCCAACGGCCAATTTCTCATCAATTTCGTAGCCGCGGGGTGTGCTTACATGCACCTTGAAGCTCAGCAGCGCAGCCGCCTGCAGCCAGGTGTTGGCCATGTTGTTGCCGTCGCCCACCCATGCCACCGTCTTGCCCTGGATGGAGCCACGGTGCTCGATGAAGGTGAAGATGTCGGCCAGGATCTGGCAGGGGTGGAATTCGTTGGTCAGGCCGTTGATGACCGGCACGCGCGAGTGCGCGGCGAAGCGCTCGATCTTGGTCTGCTCATAGGTGCGGATCATCACCAGGTCCACCATGCGGCTGATGACCTTGGCACTGTCATCAATCGGCTCGGCGCGACCGAGCTGGCTGTCGCCCGTGGTCAGGTGCACCACGCTGCCGCCGAGCTGGTACATGCCCGCCTCAAAGCTCACGCGCGTGCGGGTGCTGGCTTTCTCGAAAATCATGGCCAGCGTGCGGTCCACCAGTGGGTGGTGTTTTTCGTAGGCCTTGAACTTTTTCTTGATGAGCGCGGCGCGCTCGAACAGGTAGGCGTATTCGTCGGCGGTGAGGTCGTTGAACTGCAGGTAATGTTTCATGGCGCTCTCGTTGCGGCTGGCTTATTGCGCCAGCAGGGCTTTGACCAGAGGGGTCAGCTTGGCGACGATTTCGTCGGCCTCGGCAAGGGTGAGAATCAGCGGCGGCACGAGGCGGATCACGCTGTCGGCCGTCACGCTGATCAGCAGGCCGGCCTCGGCCGCGCGGCCCACCAGCACGCCGCAGGGCTTGGTCAGCTCCACGCCCAGCATCAGGCCCTGGCCGCGCACTTCTTTCACACCGGGCAGGCTGCCCAGTGCGTGTTGCAGCGCGGTCTTGAGGTGCAGGCCGACGGCGGTGGCGTTGTGCAGCAGGCCGTCTTCTTCCATGATGCGGATGGTTTCATTGCCCGCGCGCATGGCCAGCGGGTTGCCGCCAAAGGTGGTGCCGTGGTTGCCCGGTTGCAGCACGTTGGCGGCCTTGGGGCCCGCCACCACAGCGCCAATCGGCACACCCGAGCCCAGGCCTTTGGCCAGCGGCATCACGTCGGGCACGATGCCGGCCCACTGGTGCGCAAACCATTTGCCGGTGCGGCCCATGCCGCACTGCACCTCGTCGATCATCATCAGCCAGTCGCGCTCGTCGCACAGCTTGCGCAGCTGCTGAAGGTATTCCACGCGCATGGGGTTGATGCCGCCTTCGCCCTGGATGGTCTCGAAGAACACGGCCACCACATTGGGGTTGCCCTCGGTGGCCTTTTTGATGGCGTCGATGTCGTTCACCGGCACGCGCACAAAACCCTCGACCAGGGGGCCGAAGCCGCTGTAGATCTTGGGGTTGCCCGTGGCCGACATGGTGGCGATCGAGCGGCCATGGAAGGCTTTCTCGTACACCACGATCTCGGGTTTGGCGATGCCCTTGTCCACACCGTATTTGCGCGCGATCTTGATGGCAGCCTCGTTGGCTTCGAGGCCCGAGTTGCAGAAGAACACGTTGGTCATGCCCGAGCGCTCGACCAGCTTGGCCGCCAGTTGCTCCTGGCCGGGCACGTGGTAATAGTTGGACGAATGGATGATCTTGCCGATCTGGTCCTGCAGTGCAGGCACCAGCTTGGCGTGGTTGTGCCCCAGCGTATTGACGGCAATGCCGCCCAGCGCATCGAGGTACTGCTTGCCGTTCACGTCCCACACGCGGCAGCCTTGCCCGTGCGACAGCGCAATCGGCACGCGGCCATAGGTGTTCATCACGTGGGGCGAGGCGGCCTCAATGAAAGCGGTCATGCAGTGTTCTCCAGACGTTGCGGTAAAGGGCCGGCCCGTGCTGGCCGCCACCCGAAAAGACGATGCACGATTCTAGGGCGAGCGCAGGCGCCCGACGATGACGATTGCGCATCACTGCAATGCGCCGAGGGGAGAGGGAACGGGCCAGCTCTTATATAAGAGTTAGAATACAAAGCGTGGCGTGGCAAGCAGCGATCCTGCGGTATCCGTCCTCTACCAATCAGACCCCCGATGGTTTCCCCCTCCTCCAAAGAAGTCTTTATTCAGGGCATCACCCACGAAGGGAAAACCTTTCGACCCAGCGACTGGGCCGAGCGGCTGGCCGGGGTGATGAGCAGCTTTCGGCCCGGCGGCGCCAAGCCTGGCAGCCATCTGAGCTATTCCCCTTGGTGCATTCCCACCACGCTCAATGGCGTGAAATGCGTGGTGGTCAACAGCGACCTGCGCGACCACGAGCCCATGGCCTGGGATTTCGTCATCAATTTCGCACGCGACAACAACCTGCAGGTGGCAGAAGCCTGCCTGCTGCCCGACCCGCCCGCGGAGCCTCTGCAGCGCTGACTCCAGTCCGCTGCTGCAGGCAGGGCGCTTGGGCTGCGCCCACAAACCTTTGAAGTGTCGAGGACAGAGCGGTCTCGGCTGGAGCCGATCCCGGTCTGTCCCCGATTCAGCAGGGTGCCAGCAAAGGCGCGCTTTGCGCGCTTGGGCTTTGCCCAACAAAAAACCGCCCGAAGGCGGTTTTTTGCTTTGCTGGCAGCGCACCCGTTACAAACGGCGAACGGTGTGACCCGTCCGGGCTGTTTGCCTGCCGGGGCAGGCGGTGAATTAAGCGGCTGCGAGTGCCAGGGCTTTCACCTTGGCAGACAGGCGGCTCTTGTCACGAGCTGCCTTGTTCTTGTGGAAGATGCCCTTGTCGGCGACGTTGTCGACCACGGATTGCATCTTGGCGAACAGTTCAGTTGCCTTGGTCTTGTCGCCGGCCAGAACAGCCTTTTCGACGTTCTTGACAGCGGTGCGGTATTTGGAACGCAGCGAGGTGTTTGCGGCGTTGATCTTGACGTCCTGACGGACGCGCTTGCGGCCCGACGCCAGGCGCGGGTTCTTCTTTTTTGGTTTAGCGGATGCCATTGATGTGTTTCCTTGTGTCTGAGGATGATGCCAGCAAAGCCAACGATTATAGCCCAATCAGGCTCACGGTGGCTGCGGCGCTGAACCGGAGTCGTGCGTTCGCCAGCGCCGCTATGGAACTGGCTTGAGCTGGCCACGGCTGGTGTGTCCCCCTTTGGGCGAAGGCGCGCTGTGCCTCAGGGGGGCTACACTTCCCGCGGTGTCCCTGTTCAAAGCCGCCTCCACCGTCTCCCTCCTGACCCTGGCCTCCCGCGTGACGGGCCTGGTGCGCGACCTCCTGATGGCCTCGATGTTTGGTGCCAACGCGCTGACCGATGCCTTCAATGTGGCCTTTCGCATTCCCAACCTGTTCCGGCGCCTGTTTGCCGAGGGCGCTTTCAGCCAGGCGTTCGTGCCAGTGCTGGCCGCTTCCAAGGCCCAGCATGGTGATGCCGCCACGCGCGTGCTGATTGCCGCAGTGGCCACAGCGCTGGCGTGGGTGCTGCTGCTCACTTGCGTGCTGGGGGTGGTGGGTGCGCCGCTTTTGGTGTGGCTGCTGGCCAGCGGCTTGCGCCAGAGCCCGGACAGCTTTGATGCCGCCGTGCTGATGACGCGCTGGATGTTCCCCTACATCGGTTTCATGTCGATGGTGGCGCTGTCGGCGGGCGTGCTCAACACCTGGAAGCGTTTTGCCGTGCCCGCCGCCACGCCGGTGCTGCTGAATCTGTGCATGATCGCTGCGGCCTGGCTGGGTGCCCCGCAACTGGCCGCCCGTGGCATCGAACCCATTTACGCGATGGCCGGGGGGGTCATGCTGGGTGGCGTGCTGCAGCTGGCGGTGCAGTTGCCTGTGCTGTACCGGCTGGGCCTGCTGCCGCGCATCGGCGTGAGCTGGCGCGCCGTGCGCGCCGCCTGGGCCGAGCCCGGCGTGCGCCGCATTCTCACGCTGATGGCTCCGGCACTGCTGGGCGTGGGTGTGGCGCAGATTTCGCTCATGATCAATACCCAGATCGCTTCGTACCTGACGCCGGGCAGCGTCACCTGGCTGTTTTATGCCGACCGGCTGATGGAGTTTCCCACCGCGTTGCTGGGCGTGGCGCTGGGCGTGGTGCTGACGCCCCAGCTTGCCGCCGCCAAGGCCGCGGGTGACTCGCAGCGTTATTCGGCCATGCTCGACTGGGGTCTGCGCATCGTGGTGCTGCTGGCCGTGCCCAGCGCGGTGGCGCTGCTCACCTTTGCCACGCCCCTGGTGGCCACGCTGTTCCACCACGGCGCCTTGCTCGACAGCGACGTAAGCAAGATCGCCATCGCCCTGGTTGGGTATGGGGCCGGTTTGCTGGGGCTGGTGGCCATCAAGGTGCTGGCGCCCGGTTATTACGCCAGCCAGGACATCCGCACGCCCGTAAAAATTGCCATGGTGGTGTTGGTCATCACGCAGTTGCTCAATGTGGCTCTGGTGCCGTTCATGGCCCACGCGGGGCTGGCGCTGTCGATTGGCCTCGGTGCGCTGGTCAATGCACTGTGGTTGCTGGTGGGGCTGCTGCGCCGCGGCAGTTACCGGCCCCAGCCCGGCTGGGCACGTTTTGCCTTGCAGGTGGTGGCCGCCAGTACCCTGTTGGCAGTTTTGTTGCTGTGGGCGGCGCAGTATTTCCCGTGGCTGGAGATGCGATCGCGAAGTGGCCAGCGTGCGGGTCTGCTGGCCCTGGTGCTGTGCGCCTCGGTGGTGCTGTATTTCGGGGCGTTGTGGGCCGCCGGATTGAAGCTGCGCCAGATGCTTCGGCGCTGACGCCGCCGCGCCGCGTGCGCACAGCAATGACCCTCAAACCCGCGCTGGGTGTGGCTTGACGTGCCCCGGCGCCCACCGTACAACCCTGCCATGTCTCTGAGCTATTCCGTTCCGACCGCACTGGAATATTTTGCCGCGCTGGTGCAAAGCGACGAGCACTTTCCCCTGCTCGAAGCCGCCGCCAGCCTGGCGCAAGACGAATACATCGACCTGGATGTGCAGCAGCTCCTGGGTGATGTGGACCAGCTGTTGGCCCGGCTGCAGCGCCGCTTGCCCGCCGATGCGCCCGCGTTGCAGCGCCTGCGCATGCTCAACCAGTTCTTTTTTACCGATCTGGGCTTTGCCGGCAACATCAACAACTACTACGACCCCGAAAACAGCTATCTGAATGCCGTGCTTCGCACGCGCCGCGGCATTCCGATATCGCTCGCCGTGCTGTGGATGGAGCTGGCCCAGGGCCTGGGGTTGCGGGCCCGCGGCATTGCGTTTCCCGGGCACTTCATGGTCAAGGTGATGCTGCCCAAGGGGCAGGTGGTGATGGACCCCGTGTCTGGCCAGTCGCTCAGCCGGGAAGAGCTTTCCGAGCGGCTGGAGCCTTTCAAGCGCCAGAGCGGCCTGGTGGACGACTACGACGTGCCGCTGGGCCTTTACCTGCAGGCGGCCATGCCGCGCGACATCATTGCCCGCATGCTGCGCAATCTCAAGGAGGTGCACCGCACGCAAGAAGACTGGCAGCGCCTGATCTCCGTGCAGGACCGCCTGATCGTGCTGTTGCCCCAGGCTTGGGGCGAGTGGCGCGACCGCGGGCTGGCGCATGCCGAGCGCGGCAACGTGGCGCAGGCGGTGTCCGATCTGCAGACCTACCTGGCGCATGTGGAAGACGGACTTGACGTGGCTGCGATCGCCGACCGGCTGGTGGAGTTGCGTCGCCTGGGGGGCTGACCTTTTTTGGGCCGATGCTCGCATTCAGCGATCAGGCTCGCCACCCTGAGAACGCGTTCCCGGCTGCCCGAACTGGTGCCATGCCCGGCGCAACCGCGCATCTGAGCTGAACCCGCCAGCGCAGGCGTCCGGGTGGCGTGGCGCCCGGTCCGCAGCGCTGCTCCGGCAGCCGCCAGGCGGATGCGGCGCAGGTATTGCAGGGGCGCGATTCCCGCAGTTTCCAGCAACAGCCGGGTAAGGTGGCGGGGCGAGGTGCGCGCCACCTGCGCCATGGCCAGCGCGCAGGCCGCTACGTGATCCAGGGCAAAAAACGCGCTGGCCCGTAAGCTGCTATTGTGGACAGGGTTTTCCCTGATGAATGGCACCCCGCACCCATGTCCCGTCGCTCGCCCCTGTTCTCCCTGTCCGCTCTGACGCGCGCCTATCAGCGCAACCTCAAGGCCTTTGCGCGCGTCACCAAGCCGGTGCGTGCCGCAAAGCCCGTGCGTGCCAAGGCGGTAGCCGTGTCGCGTGCGCGGCCCAAGGCGGCGCCCGTTGCCCGCACGCCGCGCAAGCCGCTGCCCGCCAGCGGCGAGTGGCTTGCCGGCATTGCCCCTGGCCCTGCAGGCGCGCGGCGCTTTCACCTGTATGTGCCGCCGGGGCTTGCCTTGCGTGCGGGCGAAAAACTGCCACTTTTGGTGATGCTGCACGGCTGTGGCCAGACCGGGCGCGAGCTGGCGGCCAGTTCGCGCATGAACCGCCTGGCGGTGCGCCATCGCTTTCTGGTGCTCTACCCCGAGCAGGAGCGCCTGGCCAATGCCCATGGTTGCTGGAACTGGTTTGACCGCCGCAGCGGCAAGGCCGATGCCGAGGCGGCCACGCTGCTGGCTGCCATCGAGCTGGTGGCCCGGCGCCACCCGGTGGACATGGCCCGCGTGGCCGTGGCGGGCCTGTCGGCCGGTGCCAGCATGGCTGCCCTGCTGGCGGCGCGTTACCCCGACCGGTTTTGCGCCGTGGCCATGCATTCGGGGGTGGCCCCCGGCACGGCCGACTCTGCCGCCACCGCCATGGCGGCCATGCATGGGCGCCGGGAAGCGCACCTGCCTGACCCGCCACAGGCGCTGGCTGCCGTAGGGGCAGCCATGGCGCCGCTGCCGCCGTTGCTGATTCTGCATGGTGATGCGGACAACGTGGTCTCGGTGCGCAACGCAGCCGCCACAGCCGTGCTGTGGGCCGAGTCTTTGGGCGCGCGCGCAGGCCCGGTGCGCACCATGCAGCGCGGCCGGCGCCATGCGGTGCGGGTGACCGAGTACAAGGCGCGCGGCCGAGCGCAGGTCACGCTGCGAGAAATTGTGGGCCTGGGACACGCCTGGAGCGGCGGCGCGCCCGGCCTGAATTACAGCGATCCGGCGGGGCCAGACGCCTCGTCACTGGTGTGGGCGTTTGTTGCGCGCCAGTTCAAGAAAATTTGAACCAAATAGGCCTCTAGGCCTTATGGGATAAGCGCTAGGCGCTATTATTTTTGATTGCCGCTACGCCATTCACAACCTGTCGGTGATCTGGCGCATTGCCGCCCCCCGCCAGGGCGGGCGAGGGGTGTGCAATGGCTCAGGACAGCCGCAGGGGGGCGGTGCCCGCCGAAAGTGCGGCGTGCGCCCCCCCTGTGAGGAGCCCAGTTGGAAGGTGGCCACCACCTGCGTCAGCTCTTGTGCCTGCTGCTGCAGCGATGCAGCGGCTGCGGCGGCTTGCTCCACAAGCGCGGCATTTTGCTGTGTGCCCTGGTCCATCTGCGATACCGCCTGGTTGATTTGCTCGATGCCGTCGGTCTGCTCGCGGCTGGCCTGGCTGATTTCTTCGATCATGGTCGACACCCGCAGCACGCTGTCCACCACCGCCTGCATGGTGGTGCCGGCCTCATGGGCCAGGTGCGTTCCGGCCTTGACCTGTTCGGCGGAATTGCCGATGAGGGCCTTGATTTCTTTGGCAGCCTCGGAAGAGCGCTGCGCCAGGCTGCGCACCTCGGTGGCCACCACGGCAAAGCCGCGGCCCTGCTCGCCCGCGCGGGCGGCTTCCACGGCGGCATTGAGCGCCAGGATGTTGGTCTGAAAGGCAATGCCTTCGATCACCCCCGTGATGTCGGCCACCTTGCGCGACGAGGCCTCAATGGAGCCCATGGTCTGCACCACTTTTTCGACCACCGCGCCACCCTTGCGTGCCACGTCGGAGGCCGACTGCGCCAGCACGCTAGCCTGGTGCGCGTTGTCGGCGTTCTGCTTGACGTTGGAGGTCATTTCTTCCATCAAGGCGGCGGTTTGCTCCAGGGCGCTGGCCTGCGATTCGGTGCGACTGGACAGGTCGTGGTTGCCGGCCGCGATCTGTTGCGAGGCGCTGGCGATGTGCTCGGTGCCGCTGCGCACCCGCTGCACGATGCGGTGCAGGCTGTCGCGCATGGCCTGTATGTCCAGCATCAGGCTGGACTCGTCACCGGGACGGGTCTTCACCGCCACGGCCAAGTCACCCTGGGCAATGCTGCGCGCGATGTGGCGCGCATAGTCGGGCTCGCCACCCAACTGCCGCAGCAGGTTGCGCGAGATCAGGGTGCCCACCACCAGCAGCGCTGCACCCAGCGCCAGTGCCACGGCACCAAAGCCCATGGCGCGTTTCCAGATGGCGGCGTTCACGGTGTCGATGTACACGCCTGAGCCAATCACCCAGCCCCAGGGCTCAAAGCCCTTGACGTAAGAAGTTTTCTCCACCGGGGTGTCGCTGCCAGCCTTGGGCCACATGTAGGGCACAAAACCAGCGCCTTGGGCCTTGACGGTGCGCACAAACTCCATGAACAGCGGCAGGCCGTTGGGGTCCTTGTTGCCGCTGAGGTCTTGCCCGTTCAGCTCGGGCCGGATGGGGTGCATCACCATGCGGGGATGCATGTCGTTGATCCAGATGTACTCATTGCCGCTGTAGCGCAGGGCCTGAATGGCCGCCGCTGCGCGTTGCCTTGCCTCTTCGTCGGGCATCGTGCCCTTGCTGCTCAGGGCCTGGAAATGCACTGCAATCCCGTGGGCCACTTCCACCACCTGCCGCACGCCGGTCTGACGCTCTTAGAGGATCAGCTTGCGTTCGGACACCAGGAACCAGGCCGTCATGACCACCATGCCCAGGAGGGCGCACAGCACCAGGAGTGCCAGCTTTCTTGCAATAGTCATGGAGCGTTTCAGAGGGAAAAGAGAGATGAAAGACCAGAAACCCGTGGATCAAGGCGGGAGATGGCGCGTGTTACATGCAGATTCTATTCTTTGATGCCTGAAACACTCAACGGGCATGCCTGGGGGTTCTGGGTTTGCGCACCGGTGTTGTGCAAACGCGGCGGCTGCAGGAAACCAGGCCGCCAATGCCGCCTGCGTGCAGCCAAAGCCGCTACACCAGCCTCGCCGCCACCAGTTCTTTTTTGAGATAGGCGTAAAACAGCGGCGCTGCCACCAGCCCGGCAGGCCCGAAAACGGCCTCGGCCACAAACATCACCGAGAGCAGTTCCCACACGCCCATCTGCGTGCGGCGCCCCACCACCTTGGCGTTGATGACGTATTCGGCCTTGTGAATCAGTATCAAGAACCCCAGGCAGGCGGCGGCGGCCAGTGGCGACACCGACAAGCCCACGATGGTGATGACCACGTTGCACACCAGGTTGCCCACAATGGGCACCAGCCCGGCCACAAACGTGAACGTGATCAGCATCGGCGTGTAGGGCAGTCGCAGGTCCCACAGCGGCAGCACGAACAGCAGGAACAGGGCCGTGAGCAAGGTGTTGAAGGCGGCAATCCAGAACTGCGCCGCCACGATTTGCCGGAACGCTTCGCCAAACAGCGTAATGCGCGTTTTGAGCTGCTGGGCCAGCGGGGCCTGCGCCAGCACCGGTGGCCGCACAGCGGCGAGCGCACCGATCAGCAGGCCCACATAGGCGAACAACAACCCGGCCAGCCAGGCGCGACCGGCCATGGCCAACGAGCCCGCCTTGGCACCCAGGTAGTTGGCGATGATGCGCTGGATTTCCGCAGCGCCCTCGGGGAGATGGGAGGCCACATCCACCGGCAGCTTCAGGCGCAGCTCCAGAACGGTGCGCGCCATGTAGTTCAGCAGTTCCTGGTATTGCTGCGGGGCAGTGACCAGGTAGCCACGCGAGTGCGTGAGGCCCGCCGCCAGCAGTGCCAGCGGCAACAGCATCACCAGGGCCGCAGCGGCAATCTGTGCCGCACGCAGGCTGGGGGCTGTTGGGGCGTTGTGGCGCTGCAGGCGCCTCAGCCCTTGTGCAAACCAGCCCGTGAGCGCGCGGGTCAGCAGAAAGCCCAGGCACACGCACAGCAGGCCGGGCAACAGGCCGCGCCACATCACCAGCAGCAGCGCTGCCGCCATCAGCAGGTAGCTGGCCACCACAATGCCCTGGCTCAGTGTGCGCGGTGGTGGCGTGGCGGGGGCGTGCTCAGGCTGTGTGGCGGCGTTGGGGGCCGGGGAAGGGCGTTGCGCCATGCGCGACGAGGGGATGGAACGAACCCGGCGCCGATCAGGCCACCAGTACGGCGGCACCTTCGCCGCGCGGCGCAATGGCGCCAATGGTGTAGACCTGCTCGCCCGCGGCCCGCAGCGTGGCGGCCGTGGCTTCGGCATTCGCCGCATCCACCACCACCACCATGCCAATGCCGTTGTTGAAGGTGCGGTTCATCTCGATGTCGTCAATGCCGGCGGTCTTTTGCAGCCAGGCAAACAGCTCGGTCTGGGGCCAGCTGCCTTTTTGCAGGTGGGCAGCGGTGCCCTCGGGCAGCACGCGCGGGATGTTCTCCAGCAGGCCGCCGCCGGTGATGTGGGCCAGCGCCTTGATGGGATGTTGCGCCAGCGCGGTCAGCACGTTCTTCACATACAGGCGCGTGGGCTCCATGACGGCCTGCTTGAAGGGTTTGCTGTCTAGTGTGGCGGGCAAGGTGCCCGCTGCCTCGGCACGCTCGATGCACTTGCGCACCAGCGAGAAGCCATTGGAGTGCGCGCCGCTCGATGCCAAGCCCAGCACCACGTCGCCGGGCTTCACGTCCTTGCCGGTCAGGATTTTCGATTTTTCGACCGCGCCCACGGCAAAGCCTGCCAGGTCGTATTCGCCCGCCGGGTACATGCCGGGCATTTCGGCGGTTTCGCCGCCAATCAGGGCGCAGCCCGAAAGCTCGCAGCCCCTGGCGATGCCGCCGACCACGGCAGCGGCCGTATCCACATCCAGCTTGCCGCAGGCGAAGTAGTCCAGAAAGAACAGCGGCTCGGCACCTTGCACCAGCACGTCGTTCACGCTCATGGCCACCAGGTCGATGCCCACGGTGTCGTGCATGTTCCATTCAAAAGCCAGCTTGAGCTTGGTGCCCACGCCGTCGGTGCCGCTGACCAGCACGGGTTCCTTGTAGCGCTTGGGCACCTCGAACAGCGCGCCGAAGCCGCCGATACCGGCCAGAACGCCCTCGCGCATGGTCTTTTTGGCCAGCGGTTTGATGCGCTCGACCAGGGCGTCGCCTGCGTCGATGTCAACGCCAGCGTCTTTGTAAGACAGGGGGGAAGGAGTGGATGCGGAAGAGCTCATGGCAGGGATGGCACGGACCAGCGTGCGCGGCAGACTAAAATTTGCGCAGATTTTACGGGTTGTGCACCGCGCACCGTCCGTTCACCCTTACTTCCTGCTTCGTTTTGACTTTCACGCCCATGCTGTCCCCTGTGATCCATCCCTGCGCCTGCCCTTGTGTCAGCAGGCTGCAGCCATGAAACAGCTGGCCCTGGACATCGGCCTGGCCTCCGGGCCCACTCTGTCGCGTTTTTTCGCCGGCCCCAACGAGGCCGCGCTGCAGCATCTGCGGCTGTGGGCAGGGGAGGGCAGCCAGCCGGACACCCGCTCACCGGTGCCCACCTACCTGTGGGGCGAGGCGGGCAGTGGCAAGACCCACCTCCTCAAGGCGGTGCGCCAAGCCTTGAGCGACCAGGGCGCCAGCGTGGGCTGGCTCGATGCTTCGGTGGCCAGCGCGGCCGAGTTTGACGAACGCTGGGCTGCCGTGGTGCTGGACGATGTGCACCTTTACAGCACGGCCCAGCAGGCCATGGCCTTCAACTGGTTTGTGAATGCCATCAGCCCCGCCAATGGTGCGCCGCGCTGGGTGCTGGCGGCCGGCAACCTGCCACCGGCCGACCTGCCGCTGCGCGACGACCTGCGCAGCCGCCTGGGCTGGGGCCATGTGTTCCAGCTGCAACTGCTTGATGAAACGGCCCGCCGCGCCGTGCTGCGCCAGGAGGCCGATGCCCGGGGCGTTTTTCTGGGCGATGAGGTGATGGACTTCATGCTCAACCGCTTCTCGCGTGACCTGGGCAGCCTCATGCAACTGCTCGATCAACTCGATGCCTATGCACTGCGCACCCAGCGCGCCATCACCATCCCGCTGCTCAAGGCCATGCTGGAGTCGGAGTGATGAACACCCCCCTGTGTCGCCTTCGGCGCCTGCCCCCCTCTCTTGAATCGCTGCGCGATTCGGAAGGGGGACGCTCCCGGCGCGGCGGGGCGGCCCTTGCGCGGGAGCCCTGGCGCGGGCCGCGCCAGTTGCTGCTGCTGCGGGTAGGGTCTATCGCATACCAAAGAATCAATGACTGATACCCAGACAAATCGCCCCCGGCTGACGCTGTTCGACCTGGACCACACGCTCTTGCCCATTGACTCCGACTACGAGTGGGGCGAGTTCACCATCCGCATTGGCTGGAACGACCCCGTAGAGTTTGCGCGCCGCAACGACGAGTTCTATGCACACTACCAGGCGGGAACGCTCGATGTGCACGACTATGTGCGGTTTGCCATCGAGGCCGTGCGCCAGCGCGGGCCCGAGGCCGCCGCTGCCGCCCATGCCCAGTTCATGCGCGAAGTGATCGAGCCAGCCATACAGCCGCAGGCGTGCGATCTGCTGCGCCAGCACCAGGCGGCCGGCGATGAGGTGCTGATCATCACCGCCACCAACGAATTCGTAACCCGACCCATTGCCCAGGCGCTGGGGGTGCAGCAGTTGCTGGCCATGCAGCTGGCCCGCGATGCGCAGGGCTGGTACACCGGCGAAATCGACGGAATTCCCACCATGCGCGAAGGCAAGGTGCGGCGCATGGAACAATGGCTGGCCGAGCGGCGGCTTTCGTGGGGCGATGTGGAGAGCACCTTCTACAGCGATTCCATGAACGATGTGCCGCTGCTGGAAAAAGTCAACCACCCTGTTGCCACCAACCCCGACGCCCGGCTCAGAGCGCTGGCGCATGAGCGCGGCTGGCGCATACTGGACCTGTTTTCGGACGGCACAAACCAGAATGCACAGCCCGCCACCGCGCAGGATGCCGCACCCTGAAACTGCACCTTGACCGCATGTTTGCGCCGCTCCACCTGTTTACTGCATACCCATGATCAAGAAGTTCATCAACAAACTGCTCGGCAAATCCACGCCCGGCACCTCGGGCGGCAAGCCGCATTTCGGCAAGCGTGAAGAGGTGCCCGCCTCGGTGCATGGCATCAACCCCGAGCTGGTGGACCGCCGCGCCGCCGACGTGGTGGCCACCCTCAAGCAGGCGGGCTTTGAGGCCTACATCGTGGGTGGCGCCGTGCGCGACCTGCTGCTGGGCCTGCGCCCCAAAGACTTCGACGTGGCCACCAACGCCACGCCCGAGCAGGTCAAAGGGCTGTTTCGCCGCGCCTTCATCATCGGCAAGCGCTTTCGCATCGTGCACGTGGTGCATGGCCGGGGCCGTGAGCACGAGGTGATCGAGGTCTCCACCTTCCGCGCCTACCTCGACAACGCCGCTGCAGGCCAGGTGGCGGGCAACGAAAAGACCAGCAAGGCCCAGCTGTCGGGCATGCAACATGCCGTGGATGCCAGCGGCCGCGTGCTGCGCGACAACGTCTGGGGCCCGCAGGACGAAGACGCCACGCGGCGCGACTTCACCGTCAACGCCATGTACTACGACCCGGTGAGCCAGATCGTGGTGGACTACCACAAGGGCCTGCAGGACGCCAAGAAGAAAACACTGCGCATGATTGGCGACCCCGCCACGCGCTACCGCGAAGACCCCGTGCGCATCATTCGCGCCGTGCGGTTTGCGGCCAAGCTCAGCGCCCTGGGCTTCACCATCGAGACCAAGACTGCCGCGCCCCTGGTGCAGTCGCAACTGTTGCTGGCCGAGGTGCCGCAAAGCCGCATGTTTGACGAAATGCTCAAGCTGCTGCAAACGGGGCATGCCATTGCCACTATCGAGCAACTGAAGAAGCTGGGGATGGCCAAGGGCATCTATCCGTTGCTGGACGTGGTGGTGGAGCGTGCCGCCACACCGTTTGTGAACGCCGCCCTCACCGACACCGACCGCCGGGTGGGCGAAGGCAAGCCCGTGGCACCCAGCTTTTTGCTGGCCTGCGTGCTGTGGGAGGACGTGCGCAATGGCTGGACAGAGCGCCAGAACCAGCGCCAGCACCCTCTGCCGGCGCTGCAGGAGGCCATCGACGAGGTGTTTGACAAGCGCATTGGCGACGTGTCGGGTCGCGGCAAGCTGGCGGCCGACATGCGTGAGATCTGGGTGATGCAGCCGCGCTTTGAAAAGCGGGTAGGCAGCGGGCCCTTTGGCATGGTCGATCAGTTGCGTTTTCGCGCAGGATTCGACTTCTTGCGCCTGCGTGCCGACGTGGGCGAGGTGGAAGAGGCCCTGGCTGAATGGTGGCAAGACTTCCAGGGCGCCAGCGATGAACGCCGCGAAGACCTCATGGACCAGGCCCGCGAAGAGCAGAAAGCCCGCCAAAAGACCCAGCCTGTAGTCAAACGCGTGCCACGCAGCGCACCCGCCGCAGGGGCTGCGCCCCGTGAGGCGGCCGCCGGTACGGCATCTTTGCCCGACGGCGCCGCGCCGCTGGCTGACGGCGATGCACCCAAGAAGCGCCGCCGCCGCCGTCGCAAGCCCGGTGCTGGCAATGGCGAAGGCGCTGCCTCTGCCGCCGCTGGCGAATAAGCGGGGTTTTCTTCATGCAGGGTGCCGCACCCCCGGTGGTCAACCCTGTGCTTGCGCCTGAGGCCTCCGCTGCCCCCGCAGCATCTGCGCCCGTGTCTGCCTGGATCGGCCTGGGTGCCAACCTGGGTGACCGGCTGGCCACCCTGCGCACCGCCCTGTCGGCCGTGGGGGCCCTGCCGGGCACGCGCGTGCAGGGCGTTTCATCGCTGTATGGCAGTGCGCCGGTGGATGCGGGCGGGCCCGACTATCTGAACGCTGTGGCGCAGGTGCAAACCACCCTGGCGCCCCATGCCTTGCTGGCGCAACTGCAGGCGATCGAGCAGGCGGCCGGACGCGAGCGCCCCTACCGCAACGCCCCGCGCACGCTGGATCTGGACATCCTGCTGTACGGCGACGAGGTGATCGACACCCCCACGCTCACGGTGCCGCACCCGCGCCTGCACGAGCGCGCATTTGCGTTGTGTCCCCTGGCCGAGCTGGCCCCTGACCGGGTGCCAGCGCACCAGCTGGCGACCGTGGCCCCGCAGCGCATCGACCGGGTGCAGGGCGCTGACTGGGCGATTCAGGCAACACGTCAAGTCAGTTAGTCAGGTGTTGCAATGCTCCTGAATATATAGCAGCTTGCGCTTATGGAAAAAGCGCTGCAGCCATATTTCATATAAATAAATGGGCGCTACCTGCCGTCGCGGCGGAAGGCGATCACCCCATCCATCAATCCACCTTGGCGCCCGAGGCTTTCACCAGTGACTGGTATTTGTCCCGTTCGCTGGCCATGAAGGCGTCGAATTGCTCGGGGGTGGTGGGCACGGGCTCGGCGAGCAGTGCGCCAAAGCGGGTTCTGGTTTCGGGGGCGTTGAGTGCGGCCACAAAGGCCTTGTTCAGCTTGGCGATCACCGGCTTGGGCGTGCCGGCGGGCGCCACCAGGCCCCACCAGGTGTCGATCGAGAAGCCCTTGAAGGTGCTGGACAGCGGTGGCACGCCGGGCAGGGCCGGGCTGGCCTGCAGGCTGGTTACGGCCAGGGCCTTGAGTTTGCCGGCGCGGATGTTGGGTGCGGCGGTGGCCAGGTTGTCGATATTGAAGTCCACCTCGCCGCTCAGCAGGGCCAGCTGGGCCGGGTTGCCGCCGCGGTAGGGGATGTGCAGGGCAAAAATGCCGGCGCGCTGCTTGAACATCTCGCCCGCCAGGTGGCCCGCGCTGCCGTTGCCGCCGCTGCCGTAGTTGAGCTTGGCGGGGTTGGCCTTGGCGTAGGCGATCAGGTCGGCCACGGTGTTGATCTTCAGTTGCGCCGCCTTGTCTGCGTTCATGACCAGCACGTTGGGCACGCGCACCATCTGGGTGATACCGGCAAAGTCCTTGGCGGCGTCGTAGGGCATGCGGGCATACAGCCAGGGGTTCACGGCGTGTGTGGCGGTGGCGGCAATGCCGATGGTCAGACCGTCGGGGGCGGCCTTGGCGATGGCGTCGGCGCCAATGTTGCCACCCGCGCCGCCCTTGTTGTCGACGATCACCGTGCCCAGCGAGTCACGCACCCGCTCTGCCAGCGCGCGGGCCGTGATGTCCAGCGGGCCACCGGGGGCGTAGGGCACGATCAGGCGAATGGGTGCGCCCGTGTCCTGCGCCAGGGCCAGGGAAGAGGAAAAAACCGCTGCGGCAGCGGCACTTGCGAGGAGGATGTTTCGGCGGTTCATGGCGCCATTGTGCAAAAAAACGGAGCGAGCCCCCCAAAAAAAAGGCCGCTGGCGGGTGCGTTGGGCGCCGTGCCAGCGGCCTCTATCCACCAGAAACTCGGCGGTTTCAGCCGTGCTTGTCGGCCTCGGAGGTGAAGGAGTCGGCAAAAAACTCGTCGGGCGGCAGGCCGCGCTCGGCGCTGTAGGCGGCGCGTGCCGAATCGACCACGATGGGGGCGCCACAGGCATACACCTGGTGGCCCGACAGGTCGGCAAAATCCTGCAGCACGGCCTGGTGCACAAAGCCGGTGCGGCCCGTCCAGCCGTCTTCGGGCAGGGCATCGGACACCACGGGCACGTAGGTCAGGTGCGGCATCTCTGCCGCGCGCGCCAGCACCCAGTCGTGCAGATACAGGTCGGCCGGCCGGCGGCCACCCCAGTAGAGCGTGGTGGGGCGCGTGATGCCCTTGAACTGCATGTGCTCGATCAGCGCCTTGACGGGCGCAAACCCGGTGCCCGATGCCAGCAGCACGATGGGCTTGGCCGAATCCTCGCGCAGGAAAAAGCTGCCAAACGGGCCCTCGATGCGCAGGATTTCCTTTTCCTTCAGGGCGCCGAACACATGGTCGGTGAACTTGCCGCCCGGCATGTGGCGGATGTGCAGCTCCAGCCCCGGGGCCTCGGCCTGCGTGTGGGGGGCGTTGGCCATGGAATAGGCGCGGCGCACGCCACCTTGCAGCAGGAACTCGATGTACTGGCCCGCGTGGTAGCGGAAGGTGTCGGCCGCGGGCAACTGCAGGCGCAACTGCATGACATCGTGCGATTTTTTCTCGAAGGCAACCACGCGCACGGGCATCTTCTTGACGGGGAAGGCGCTTTCGTCGGTGACCTGGCGCGATTCGAGCACCACGTCGGTCAGGGGGTGGGCGCAGCAGGTCAGCACAAAACCTGCGGCTTCTTCGTCGGCCGTCAGGGCTTTGGACTGGTGTTCGCCATGGTGCACGGCGCCGCTGATTTTTTTGCACTTGCACGAACCGCAGGCGCCGTCCTTGCAGCCATAGGGCAGCCCCACCCCGCTGCGGATGGCCGCCGCCAGGATGGCTTCGTCTGCGTTGGCACTGAATGCGCGGCCGCTGGGTTGCACGGTGATCTGGAACGCTGCGTTGGCCGTCTCTGTGCTGGTCATGGTGTGGGTATCCTTGGGCTATTCTTCAAGTTGTCTTCATGCGAACGGCCCCGATTTTGCCCTTAGAACCTGATCGCTCTCTTAACAGCCCCACGGCCTGCCACCGCGTATGGCCACAGCGCGCGCCTGCAGCACCCCAGAGCCACGGCAAGCGCCGTGCCATTGTGGCGCAGTGGCACTGCATGGGCGCCGTGCAGCGCCGCTTGCAGCCAGTGCGCGCCGCATTGCGCAGCACGGAGGTGACCCCATGAGCACCGTGGCGGTCACCAGCGGGCTGGGCGCGTTGCCCTCCCGGTTTCGGCGCGAGCGCCTGCTGATCGTGGGCTATGGCGATGTGGGCCAGCGCATGGCGCGCAACCTGCTGACCGGCCCGGGGGCGCAGCGCCTGCGTGTGCTGGCACTCACCTCCCAGGCCGAACGCGTGGGCAGCCTGCGCGCGCAGGGGGTGACGTCGCTGGTGGGCAACCTGGACCACGCTGCCACGCTGCGCCGTCTTTCGGGCCTGGCCACCCGCGTGGTGCACCTGGCACCTCCGCCGGGCGAAGGCGGTGGCGGTGCCGCCTGGTGGCGCGACCCGCGCACCGTGGCTTTGGCGCGGGCCTTGCGGCTGCGCAGCCTGCCGGTGTCGCTGGTGTATGCCTCGACCAGCGGGGTGTATGGCGACTGCGCGGGCGCCCTGGTGGCTGAAACCCGCACCGTGGCACCCGGCACGCCCCGTGCCCAGCGCCGCGTGAATGCCGAGCGCGCCGTGCGCCACCTGGGGCGCGCTGGCGTGCGCACCAGCATTCTGCGCATTCCGGGCATTTATGCCCCTGACCGCGAGGGCGGAACCCCCGAGGCCCGTCTGCGCAGGGGCACCCCCGTGCTCACGGCGCAAGACGACGTGTACACCAACCACATCCATGCCGATGACCTGGCGCGCGCCTGCCTGGCAGCACTGTGGCGCGGCAAGCCCCAGCGGGTTTACAACGTCAGCGATGCCAGCGCGATGAAGATGGGCGACTATTTCGATCTGGCCGCCGACCTGTATGGGCTGCCGCGCCCGCCCAGGGTGCCGCGCAGCACGGCGCAGGATGCGCTGCCGGTGATGCTGTTGAGCTTCATGAGTGAATCGCGCCGGCTCGACAACCGGCGGCTGCTGGGCGAGCTGGGCCTGCGGTTGCGCTACCCCACCGTGGCCACGGGCCTGCGCGCCTGAAGATTGCCCTCACAGGCGCCCTGAAAGGCGCCGCCCGGTGTTCAGCGCGGGTAGCTGTTGCCCTGGCTGTCGTAGCAGCGAAACACGTTGCAATGCGTGATCCGGCGAGGTGGCGGCGGCGGAGCCGGCCGGGTGTAGACGGGATAGCGCGGCGGAACCACCACGACCGAAGGCGCCTGCATCTGCCTGCCTGAGCGGGCTTTTTCTACCTCGGCATAGCCCTCAGGGCCCAGGCAGTCCAGGTCCACCTGGCGTTGTGCGGCTTCGACGCGCAGGTTCTGTTCATAGGTGCCGTCGGCGCTGCCGAGCACCACGTCAAGGTTGCGACGTGACCGGGCGCACTCTGCAGACCGCGCATAGTCCTGCGGGCGCGCAGCCGGGCGCGGGGCGCCTGCCGCCAGTTCTCGCTCGCGCCGCGCGTCGCGATCGGCGTCGATTTGCCGGGTGACCGCTTCGGCCTGCAATTGCTGCTGCTTGCGCGCCAGCGCTTGGGCGGCCTGCTCACGCTCGAGCTGGATTTCTTGCGGCGTCTTGCGGGGCTCGACCTCACGAACCGATGCGGCACCCGGGCAGGTGCCATCGGTGTAGGTGACCTGGCCGGTGCGCGCATCGGTACAGCGCAGCACCTGGGCCTGCGCGGTGAAACACACAAGCACCGCACAGGCGGCCAGGCAGTTGCGCACGATGGGCATGGTGGTTTTCCTGAAAGAAGTCCTCAGAACGCGGGTACGTTCTCAACTGCCCTGGCCGCGTGGGGCGTCGGTTCGCCAACGGGGCTGGGCCGGGCGATCGGGTCGGTGTGTGCCGTCGCCACGCTGGCGGCGATCGTCGTCGCGTTGGGGGCGGTTGGCATGATCCCGCTGGGCCTGTTCACGGCGGGCCTGGTCCCGTGCCTGGTCGCGCTCACGGTCCCGGCGCGCGTCTTGTTCGCGGTGGGCCTCCCGGGCCTGACGGGCCTCGCGCTCGCGCCGCGCTTCCCGCTCACGCTGGGCTTCGCGCTGGTGTTGGGCTTCGCGTTCACGGTGGGCACGCTCGCGTTCGCGCCAGTCATTGCGGTCGTCGTGCCGGCGTCCAAAATAGCCGGGCGGTGGGGCCACCGGGTAGCCATACACCGGAGGCGGGCTGCCGTAGATATAGGCGGGCTGCTCATACACACCGTAGCCGGTGGGCTGTGGCGTGTAGTAAGGGTCGCCAGGAACCACGGCGCAGCCCGTGGCCAGTGCGGCAAGCGCAACGGCAGAAACAATGCGGGCAAGCGGGTGATGTGTCATGGTGGTCAGATTCTGGCGTTGCGCATGGCGTTCCGCCCATTGCGTAAAGCCCGTGAAAAGCGCCCCGGCGGGGTGTTACAACTTCGCGGTCCTGCGCCATCCATTAGACGCCTGGCGGGCCATTCCGGTTGACCTGCCTCGTGGTGCGCCGCCGTGGTGGGTGCGACGACTGGCGCCACCGCGCCACAGTGCCGCGCAAAACCCTGATGATCCGCCGACTCGCCAAAGAGGTTGCGAATGCTATTATTTATGTAGCTGTCAGCGCTTTACCAGTAATGGCTAGAGCCATTTTTTGCTTGAATAATCGCCTCGCCGACCCTGTCAGGAGGGCAGCACCCGCCGCATGGCGTCTGCCAGGTCTTCGGCCACAAACTTGGCCACATAGCCATCTGCGCCAACGCTGCGCACATGGTCCTCGTTGGCCGAGCCCGAGAGCGACGAGTGGATGATCACCGGCAGCCCATGAAAGCGCGCATCCTGCTTGATCTGGCGCGTCAGCGTGAAGCCGTCCATCTCGGGCATTTCCAGGTCGGTCAGCACCAGCGCCACCTTGTCGCACACAGTCTTGCCTTCGGCCGCTGCCTGGATGGCCAGGGCATTGAGCCGGTCCCAGGCCTCCTTGCCCGACTTCACCATTTCGAAGGGTGCGTGCAGCAACTGCAACTCTTGTTCGATGAGCGAGCGGGCCACAAACGAGTCGTCGGCCGCAAGGATGATGGTGCCGGGTTTCAGTTGGAGGCGGGGCCCCACTTTCTGGGCATCCACCTGGTTGCCCTCGGGCGGCGACACCAACTGCAAGATGGCATCCACATCCAGCACCTGCGCCAGCCGCGAGCCATCGGTGTTGCCATCCAGCCGCGCAATACTGGTCACCAGCTTGCCGGCGGCGCCGCTGGCCTCGGCGGACAGCACCTGTTTCCAGTCGAGCCGCACGATGTCTTCCACCGACTCCACGGCAAACGCCTGCGTGGTGCGCGCATATTCGGTCACCAGCATGATGTTCAGCCCGGTCTTGGGCTTGCAGCCCACAATGGCCGGCAGGTCCAGCACCGGGATGATCTGCCCGCGCAGGTTGACCACCCCCAGCGAATACGCCGTTGCACCCGCAATGGGGGTGATACTGGGCATGGCCACGATCTCACGGATCTTGAAAACGTTGATGCCAAAAAGCTCGGATTTGCCCAGTGCGCTGTCGGCGCCCAGGCGAAAAAGCAGCAGCTCGAACTGGTTGGTGCCTGTGAGGTTGGTGCGCTCTTCAATATCTCGCTGCACGTTTTTCATGGGAATGTCCTTTGCGTGGATACGCGTTTTTACAAATTTTAGAAGCAGAAGCGCTCGGGCAGTGGGAAATATCAGCCCGCGCCGACAAAGCCGGCCGCAGCCTGGCCGGCGGTGCCCACCGTGCAGGGCCGAAAGCCCCCGCACCATGCGCGGCTGTTACAAGCGGTGGTGGGCCGCACCGGGCCAGACCGGGCCAAACCGCCGTATGCTCTGCGCCTTTTTCCCGTTCTGCCCCGCACCCATGACCCACACCGACACCGACGACGACACCCCCACCCCCATCCACGAACCCCGCCTTTGGAGCGACGAGCGCTGGACGGCACGCGTCATCAAGAACGAGGACGACGATGGCTGGGCCGTGTCGATGACGCTGCAGGGGGAGGCCGAGCCCGCGCTGGTGGGGCCGTGGACCATGGGGCGTGACAAGAAAACCCCCAAACCACTCGATGTGTCGGCCTTCAACACCCTGGTCAAGACGGCCAGCGAGGTGCTGCGCCGCCATGAGCAGCAGCTGCACGCACAGCTCAACAAGAATGTGACGATCACCACGGCCCAAGGCCAGCGGCTGCGCGTGGCTCTGGCCATCGTGCCCGATGAAGAAGGCGCCACGGCCACCCTGAGTGCGCAGGACGAACTGGGCGAGGAGCTGGCGCGCGCGCCCGCGCCGCCCAGCTTCAAGCTCACGCCCGCCAGTGCCCTGGCCTGGGTGGAAAGCGGTTTTGAGCGGCTCCGTTGAGTTGTGCTGCCCGGCTGTGCGGCAATGCCTGGGGCTTGTTGCGCCGCTCGCCTTGGGACCCGTCCAGGGGCTTCGGAGTGATCTGGCAGAACGACACTTGAGATATCCAGGGGCCGGACTCTCAGGTCTGAATGCTATATAAATAATAGCTGTTGCCGCTTGATTTTATTGGGCTGTAGCCCGTTTCCCCCGGATTTTCGGCGACAGAAAAAAATCCACCCCGGCGCCGCCCCCTCGGGTAACGGAGGGGCTACCGGGGGGCGGCCGTTGATTCAGGCCGCCGTCAGCCGGCGGGCTTGCCGGCCCGGCTCGGGGGCGATTGCATCGTGCCCCTCGCCGGGCAACAGCCGGAACACGGCCACGGCGTCCACCAGCTGCTGCGCCTGCACCTTCAGGCTGTCGGCGGCGGCAGCGCTTTGTTCGACCAGTGCCGCGTTCTGTTGCGTGGCCTGGTCCATCTGCGTCACGGCTTCGCCCACCTGGGCCACGCCCGCGCTTTGCTCGCTGCTGGCGGCGCTGATCTCGCCCACGATGTCGGTCACGCGGCGGATGGATGCCACCACCTCGGTCATGGTGGCACCCGCCTTGTCCACCAGCGTGGTGCCCAGCTCCACGCGCTCCACGCTGGCGTGGATCAGGCCCTTGATCTCCTTGGCGGCTTCGGCGCTGCGCTGCGCGAGGTTGCGCACCTCGCTGGCCACCACGGCAAAACCCCGGCCTTGTTCACCGGCCCGGGCCGCCTCCACAGCGGCGTTCAGCGCGAGGATGTTGGTCTGGAAGGCGATGCCGTCGATCACGCTGATGATGTCGGCGATCTTCTTGCTGCTGTCGTTGATGCCCTTCATGGTGGTCGCCACCTCGGCCACCACGTCGCCACCCTGCACGGCCACGGTGCTGGCGCTCACCGCCAACTGGCTGGCCTGGCGCGCGTTTTCGGCATTGGCCTGCACGGTGGAGTTGAGCTCTTCCATCGACGCCGAGGTTTCCTCCAGCGCGCTGGCCTGCTGCTCGGTGCGGGCGCTCAGGTCGTTGTTGCCCTGCGCGATTTCGGTGCTGGCCATGGCCACGCTGTCTGCGTTGTGGCGCACCCCGGCCACCACGCGCGACAGGCTTTGCTGCATGGCATGCAGCGCGTTGAGCAGCATCGCGATCTCGTCCTTGCCCTGCACATGCTGCGCCACCGTCAGGTCGCCCCCGGCCACGGCCTGCGATACGCGCACCGCGTTGTCCAGCGGGTTCACCACCGTGCGGCTGAAGGCCACGGCCCCCGCAATGCCCAGGGCGCACACCACCAGCCTTACGCCCAGGCTGATGGTGGTGGCACGCTGCGCGGTGGCGGCGGCCCGTTCGGCCACCTCGGTGCTGGCCTTGGCGATTAGGTCGCCCGCCTGGTCCAGCAGCTGTGAGGGCTCGCGGTCCATGCCCGCCACGGCCTTGTCGCCCGCCTGTGGGTCGTGGTCGGCGGCCTTGAAAGCCTCAAACCCTTTGCGATAGGCATGCGCCCATGCGTTCGTGCGCCTGTGCAAACTGGCTCACGCGCTCGCGGCCGTCGCCCGGGGGCAGGGCGGTCATGAGCTTTTGCGCCTCGTCCTTGATGGCCTTTTCCTGCTTTTCAAACGCGGCCCAGTAGCGCGTGAGCTGGGCCGGGTCCTTGCCGCGCAGCAGCACGTTTTTCCACTATTGCACCTGCACCTTGAAGTCGTTGAGCATGGTGGCCGCGAGCCGCTCGTTCTCGAAGCTTTGCGCCACCGTGGTCTGGTAGGTGTCCAGCGCCTGGTTCAGGCGGCTGATCCCGAACAGCGCCGCCGCAAACAGCAGCAGCAAAGCCACGGTGAAGGTGAGGGGGAGCTTGAGGCTGAGCTTCATGGCGGACTCCTTGGTTTGTGGCAACCAGCGTGGGGGAGTGAAGAAGACTGCAGATAGGCACTACATGCGCCGGTGGGCGGCGCAATGGGGTGTCTTGGAACCGGTTCTCATGCATTGTGGGCTGTTTGTAATTTTTTGTACAAGCATTTTGGTGAACGGCGCGGGTAAGATCCCGCGCTGCGCGGACGCAAGCCGCGCCCGGGCCTGCGGACAGGGTGCAACCCACTTGCCGACTGACTCCCTGAGTTTTTCATCACTTCCCCTTTGTGCTGCCGGAACTGCAGGCCGTCGGCGTCCGATGCACGGAGGTTCTCGTGAAACGTCTTCCCCCCCGGCCCGATCTGGGCCATCTCAAGAAACAAGCCAAAACCCTGCTGGCCGAAGCCCGCGCAGGTGATGCCGCTGCACTGGCACGCCTGGTGCCGCTGGCCTTGCCCGCAGGCACCGACCTGCGCCTGCACCACGCGCAGTGGTGCCTGGCACGTGAGCATGGCTTTGCCTCGTGGCCGCAGTTCCAGGCCTTTGTGCTGGCGCGCTGCGCGCTGGCAGACGACCCCGCACGCGCCGTGCTGCTGTGGCTGCGCCTGGTCTATGCGGGCGACATTGCCGGTGGCAGCCACACCGCACGGCCCGCGCTGGCCGAGCGGCTCTGGGCCGAGGGCGCCGTGCCGCAGGCAGAGCAAGACATCTGGCTCGCCTGCGCCGTGGGTGACGTGGCCCGGCTGCGCGACCAGGTGGCGCGCGACCCCGCCTGGGTGCACCAGCCCGGCGGGCCGCTGCAGCTGCCGCCGCTGCTCGCCGTCACCCATTCCAGCCTGGCGCGGCTGCCTGCGTTTGCCGATGGGCTGCAGGCCTGTGCGGCCCTGCTGCTGGAGGCCGGTGCCGATGCAAACCAGCGCGTGGGCAGCCGCTGGCCGCCCGCATCGCTGCAGGCGCCCGATGCCGCGCACCCGCTGTCGGCCCTGTACGGCGCGGCCGGTGCCCAGCACCACGCGGGCATCACCCGGCTGCTGCTGGATGCGGGCGCCCACCCGAACGATGGCGAGTCGCTGTACCACGCGTTGGGCAGCCTGGAGTGCACGCGCCTGCTGCTGCAGGCCGGCGCACGCGTGCCAGGCACCAACGCGCTGCACCGCGTGCTCGACCTGGACGACCTGCCCGCACTGCAGCTGCTGCTGGCCCATGGCGCCGACCCCAACGAACCCCTGGGCGGTAGCGCCCCCGGCGCCGCGCCGCTGCTATGGGCGCTGCGCCGCCGCCGGTCGCTGGCGCATGTGCAGGCGCTGGTCGCCGCAGGGGCAGATCCACAAGTGTGCACGGCCGAAGGCACGCCCGCGCACCTGCAGGCGCTGCGCTACGGCTTGCTGGATGTGGCGGCTTTTTTGCGTGGCGTGCTGGGCGTGGCAGAGCCGCCCGCCGACGAGCGTTTTGTCGCGGCCTGCGCGCAGGGCGACGAAGCCCAGGCGCGCGCACTGTTGGCCGCGCAGCCCGGCCTGGTGCAGGGCTTGTCGCCCACCCATCAGCGCCTGTTGCCCGAGCTGGCCGCGCAGCCGGACTGCGGTGATGCCGTGCGGCTGATGGTGCGCCTGGGCTGGCCCATCGACACGCTGGGCGGCGACTGGGAGGGCACGGCGTTGCACCATGCGATCTTCCGGGGCGATGCGGCGCTGACCCGCTTTGTGCTGGAGCATGGCGCGCGCTGGCAGGCGCAGCACGGTTTTGAGGACAACGCCTGCGGTGCGCTCGCCTGGGGTTCCATCAACACGCCAGAGGTGGGTGGCGACTGGGCAGGCTGCGCACAGGCGCTGCTGGACCACGGTCTGCCACCCGCTGCGCCGGACCCGAGTGGGTCAGATGCCGTCTGGCTGGATGGCCGCCTGATGCGCTTCTCGGACGAGGTGACGGACTGCCTGCTGGCGGCTGCTGCGCCGCTGTCGTGAGGCGATGCACATCCCCATCCGTTCACGCTGAGCTTGTCGAAGCGCCGCGCAAGGCTTCGACAGGCTCAGCCCGAACGGATGTGGAAAGTTGAGGCGATCTGGTGTCCAGCAACATCACCCATCGGCCGGCCAGCGGCTACACCACGCCCTGGGCCCGCAGCGCCGCAATGCGCGCCGCATCCAGCCCCATCTCGCGCAGCACTTCATCTGTGTGCTGCCCCAGCGCCGGCGGCGCATTGCGCAGCACCGGCGGCGTGGCCGACAGGCGCAGCGGGCTGGCCACGCCGGTGATCTGCTGCACCTTGTCGGTGGCGGCCTCGCCGTCCTTCCAGCGCGGCAGCGTCACGGCCAGGCCACGGGCCTGCACCTGCGCGTCGTCAAACGCCTGGGCAATGGTGTTGATGGGGCCGCAGGGCACGGCCTTGTCTTCCAGCAGCGCGATCCAGTCGGCCGTGGTGCGCGTGCGGGTCACGGCCTCCATGGCGGGGATCAGTGCGGTGCGGTTTTGTACGCGCAGGGTGTTGGTGGCATAACGCGGGTCGCTGGCCCACTGGGGCTGGTTGGCGGCAGCGCAAAAGCGCTGAAACTGCCCGTCGTTGCCAATCGCCAGGAGCATGTTGCCGTCCTGCGTGGGGAAGTCCTGGTAGGGCGCCAGGCTCGGGTGGCTGTTGCCCATGCGGCCGGGCGCCTTGCCCGTGGCCAGAAAGCCCGAGGCCTGGTTGGCCAGCACGGCCATGCCCACGTCGAGCAGCGCCATGTCGATGTGCTGGCCTTGGCCCGTGCCGGTGGCGGCGTTGTCGCGCACATGCAGCGCCGCCAGAATGGCGTTGCTGGCGTACATGCCGGTAAAGAGGTCGATCACCGCCACGCCCACGCGCAGCGGGCCGCCGCCGGGCTCGGTGTCGGCGCGGCCGGTGATGCTCATCATGCCGGTCATGGCCTGCACCATGAGGTCGTAGCCGGCGCGCTCGGCATAGGGGCCGTCTTGCCCGAAGCCGGTGACCGAGCAGTAAATGAGGCGCGGGTTGAGGGCGCGCAGGCTCTCGTGGTCCAGCCCGTATTGCTTCAGGCCCCCGACCTTGAAGTTCTCCACCACGATGTCGGCCTGCAGTGCCATCTGCTTGATGAGCGCCTGGCCCTCGGGCGTGGCCATGTCGATGGTGACCGAGCGCTTGTTGCGGTTGCAGGCCGTGAAATAGCTGGCCTGCGTGGTGTCGTTGCCCTCGGCGTCTTTCAGAAAGGGCGGGCCCCACTGGCGCGTGTCGTCACCCAGGCCGGGGCGCTCCACCTTCACCACATCGGCCCCCAGGTCGGCCAGCACCTGGGTGCACCAGGGGCCAGCGAGCACGCGCGAGAGGTCGAGCACCTTGATGCCCGCCAGGGCGCCGGCGGAGGAGGAGCGATTGGTCATGGATATCGGTTGCTATTTAATTGATAGCTATTAGCGCTTGCTGCATAAGCGCTAGAAGGCAAAAACACCGCAAATGCGGTGTTTTTGCAGCGGCTTGGGCCGTTTCAGCGTGCCTTAGTTGGCAAACGCTGCAATGCCCGTCTGCGCACGGCCCAGAATCAGCGCGTGCACATCGTGCGTGCCTTCGTAGGTGTTCACCACTTCCAGGTTCACCAGGTGGCGTGCCACGCCAAACTCGTCGCTGATGCCGTTGCCGCCCATCATGTCGCGCGCCAGGCGGGCGATGTCGAGTGCCTTGCCGCAGCTGTTGCGCTTGATCAGCGAGGTGATTTCCACCACGTTTTGGTGCTCGTCCTTCATGCGGCCCACGCGCAGGCAGGCTTGCAGGCCCAGCGTGATTTCGGTCTGCATGTCGGCCAGCTTTTTCTGGATGAGCTGGTTGGCGGCCAGGGGGCGGCCAAACTGCTTGCGGTCCAGCGTGTACTGGCGCGCGGTGTGCCAGCAGTACTCGGCCGCGCCCAGCGCGCCCCAGGCGATGCCGAATCGCGCGCTGTTCAGGCAGGTGAAGGGGCCCTTCAGGCCCTGCACTTCAGGGAAGGCGTTTTCTTCGGGCACGAACACATCGTCCATCACGATTTCGCCGGTGACCGAGGCGCGCAGGCCCACCTTGCCGTGGATGGCGGGGGCGGTGAGGCCCTTCATGCCCTTGTCCAGAATGAAGCCGCGGATGGGGCCGACGGTGCCGCCTTCACTCACCTCTTTGGCCCAGACCACGAATACGTCGGCCACCGGGCTGTTGGTGATCCACATCTTGCTGCCCTTGAGCTTGTAACCGCCATCGACCTTGTGGGCGCGCGTAGCCATGCTGCCGGGGTCAGAGCCGTGGTCGGGCTCGGTCAGGCCGAAGCAGCCGATGAATTCACCACTGGCCAGCTTGGGCAGGTATTTCTGCTTTTGCGCCTCGGTGCCGAAATCGTTGATGGGCACCATCACCAGCGAGCTTTGCACGCTGGCCATGGAGCGGTAGCCCGAGTCCACGCGCTCGATCTCGCGCGCCACCAGGCCGTAGCTGACGTAGTTCAGGCCTGCGCCGCCGTACTGCGTGGGGATGGTGGGGCCCAGCAGGCCCAGCTCGCCCATCTCGCGGAAGATGGTGGTGTCCATCTTCTCGTGGCGGAATGCTTCCAGCACGCGGGGGGCCAGCTTGTCCTGGCAATAGGCGTTGGCGGCGTCGCGGATGGCGCGCTCGTCATCGGTCAGTTGCTGGTCGAGAAGAAAGGGGTCATCCCATTGAAATGCGGCGTGGGCCATGCGTGTCTCCAGATCAAACAAGAACAAGAAAAGGGCGGGGCCAGGCCCTGCAGAATGCGCATTGGGCGATGACTTGAACGGGATCGTAGGCCGATGCCAGAGCCTCTGCAAGCGAGTTCTTTTCATCCAGATATGCGCTTTATGAATTTATGGAATACTGGCGCAAGGGGCTCATGCAGGGTGCTGGGCCGGTTTCAAGTTCCTGTTCATCATGCGCCGCAACATTCCATCGACCCAGGCCCTGGCCTGTTTTGAAGTCGCCGCCCGCCACGAGAGCTACACCCGCGCCGCGCAAGAGCTTTCGCTTACGCAAAGCGCCGTGTCGCGCCAGATCCAGGCGCTGGAAGAGTTTTTGGGCGTGCAGCTGTTTCGCCGCACGCGCCACGGCGTGGTGCTGACGCCCGCCGGTGCGCACTATGGCCGCCAGGTGGCGCGCTGGCTGCAGGGCCTGGAGCGCGACACCCTCGACGTGATGGCCCACCAGGGCGAGGGCGGCACGCTCACGCTGGCGGCGGTGCCCACGTTTGCCACACGCTGGCTCATTCCGCGCCTGCCCCAGCTGGCGCAGCAGCACCCCGACATCGTGGTGCACATCGAAACCCAGACGCGCCCCTTTTTGTTTGCCGACACCACGTTTGATGCCGCGCTGTATGCCGGCACGCCCGAGCAGGTGGCCAACTGGCCCGGCGTGCAGGCGCTGCTGCTCATGCACGAAGACGTGCTGCCCGTGTGCAGCCCGCGCCTGCTCGAATCCGCTGCTCCCCGTGGCCGGGGTCGCGCGCACCAGCCTATCGCCGCCGAGGCGCTGGCCGACTTGCGCCTGCTGCAGCAAAGCACGCGCCCCTATGGCTGGCGCCAGTGGTTTGATGCGATGGGGGTGGACGCCCCGCACGCGCTCGACGGCCCGCGTTACGAGCTGTTCTCCATGCTGGCCGTGGCGGCCACGCACGGCATGGGGGTGGCGCTGATTCCGCCGCTGCTCATCGAGGCCGAGCTGGCCAGTGGCGAGCTGGTGGTGGCCTGCGCCCGGCCGTTGCGCGGCGAACGTGCCTACTACCTCATCAGCCCCGCGCAGGCCCAGCCCCCGGTGCTGGCCGCGTTTGCGCGGTGGCTGCAGGGCGCGGCACAGGGCGTGGCACAGGGCGTGGCACAGGGCATGGTGCAGGGTGACGCAGCCGCGTCATGAAGCGCCCAGCAACAGCAGCATTGTGATAAGGGCGCCAGCCACCCGCACCTGCCCATCATCGCCGACACGGCCAGCGGGTTCTTTGGGGCGGCGCTTGCGCTGCGCAGGCCATCGGTCTACCCTGATGCTGCCAGTGGCATGCACAACTGCTACCCGGAGACCCACCATGACGAACACTTACCACGCAGCCCATTTCGACCCCACCGTGGACGAAATCGATGTTCTCAAACGGCTGGAGATGGGCGAGCTCATCACCCAGGACGGCGCACTCAAAGAGCACCTGTCGGGGCGGCTGCTGGAGTGGGGGCTCATCAGCAAAAAGGCGGACGGTGAAATGGCCATCACCCCCCAGGGGCGGCAACTGATTCGCCGGCAGGACAACTGAGCTCCCTGTGGCGCACCAGCGCCACTCGGTACCAGCCCCCGGCACACAGCGCCAAGGCCGGTGCGGCAACGCCCCACGGCGCCTTGTCACCGTCAATCCTTGCACACTGACCGGGGTATTGCACCCCGCAAATTTCCCCGCACCGCGATCGCCCTATGCTGGGTGTTCGGTCATTCTTCATTTACCAGGAGCCTGCGTGCGCGCATCGTCACCCGTTCGCACAGCATTGTGTGCTGCCACCCTGGCAGCCTGCGGTCTGCTGTTGCAAGGCTGCAGCACCATCAAACTGGCCTACAACCAGGTGCCGCACCTGGCCTACTGGCAGCTCAACAGCTACCTCGACCTGTCAGAAACCCAGACCGAGCGCGTGCGTGACGAACTGGGTGACCTGCACCAATGGCACCGCGGCATCATGCTGCCCCGGCATGCCGAGCTGCTGCAAAAGGTGCAGCAGCAGCTGCCGTCTGCCATGTCGCCCGACCAGGCCTGCCGCACCTACGACGCGGTGCGCACCCAGCTCGACAAGGTGGTAACCCAGGCCGAGCCCAAGTTGGTGTGGCTGGCAACCCAGCTCACCGACGCCCAGATCCGCAACCTGCAAAAGAAACAGGCCAGCAGCAACGCCGACTGGAAAAAGGAATGGGTCGACCTCGCGCCCGACAAACTGCGCGAGCAGCGTTTCAAACAACTCTCGTCACGCGCAGAAACCTTTTACGGAACCCTGGACGAACCGCAAAAAGCCGCACTGCGCGCGTATATCGCCCAGTCATCGTTTGACCCCCAGCGCACCTACGCCGAACGCCTGCGCCGTCAGAAAGACCTGGTGCAAATGCTGCAAAAAATTGCCCAAGACCGCGCCAACACCGAGCAGGCCCGCACCCTGCTGCGCGGCTACATCGCCCGCTTCAACACCTCGCCCGACGCGGCCTATCAGCGCTATGCGCAGACGCTGGTGGAAGAAGGCTGCGAAGGCTTCTCGCGCGTGCACAACGCCATGACGGCGGCGCAGCGGTTCAAGGCGGTGCAGTCGGTGAAAGGGTATGAACAGGACTTCCTGGTGCTGGCGGCACAGTAAGAGTCTGTTCAAAGCACAACAAGCCATGACAAGACCGCACGCTGCTGCAACTGCGTGGCCTCGGTTCTGGCCCCAGCTGCGGTGTGCGCCCGTTGCGCGCGCCAAATCCCGGCCGCAAGCGCAAGCGCATGCGCAAATGCTGTCATGCTCAACCCTCTATCCCTCTGGTACCTGTATGCACGTCCGCTCTTGTTGCACTTTGGTCATCGCCATGACCCTGGCGGGCTCCGCCATGGCGCAGCCCGCGGTTGCGGTGCACGACAGCACCTCATGCGCTGCAGAGCAGGCCGAACTCGAAAAGCGCATCGACCTCGCCCGTGCCAAGGGGCGAATGCTGCTTCGCCAGCAACTCGCTGACCAACTCGCCACGCTGCAACACGATTGCAAGCTGCTTTCTGCCGATCAGGGCAGTGCCGCCAACATTCAAATGCTGGAGAGGGAAATACGGGCACTGAGGGCCGAGCTGGAAGCGGCCGAGGAACAACTGCGCAAGTTGAAAGGTGACGCCAGCCGCTGAACGGCCCCTGGGCTGTCGTCCATGCCCCCTTGGGGTCCGTGTCGTCGCATTCGCCTCACCGCGTGGCTTTGCCGGTGCGAGGCGGGCCTGGAAAATGCGCCGAAAATGGCACTTTAGCCAATGGAAAGCCCCTGTGAATCAACACGTTGCCCATGCCCAGCTGATCGCCACTTACAAAAGGGCGCAGGCAGACGCCGCCCACAAGCAAGGGCTTATCAAGGCTGTAGCAGCCAAGGGCCCCAAGGCCATCCAGGCGGCTGTGGATACGGCCGCCAAAGCAGCCAAACGCAGGGATGGATATGCGCAAAAGCTCGCCGAGCTGGGGGTGGCTCTCCCGGATTGAGCGGGGCTTGGGGTAACAGCTGCCACCACCACCGCAACAACATATGGCACGCCCTGACCCGCGTTGATTGAATCGGCGGTCGCGGGCAGGGGCGGTAGTATCCGGTAAC
This sequence comes from Acidovorax defluvii, assembly GCA_003268905.1. Classification (GTDB taxonomy): domain Bacteria; phylum Pseudomonadota; class Gammaproteobacteria; order Burkholderiales; family Burkholderiaceae_C; genus Acidovorax; species Acidovorax defluvii. The sequence continues at coordinate 114,367 of QLTU01000003.1, read as the reverse complement.
AACTACACGCCGCCTTTGCATGCACAGGGATGGTGCGAACTGCCGAATGGACAAAACAAAACTCTCCGAAAGCGACATTGGCGACAAGTTCATCCGCCCTGCTCTGGTGCAAGTCGGGTGGGACAGCATGGAGCAGATTTTTGCCCAATACCCCTTGCGCGCGGGCCGTGTCGTGGTGCGCGGCAACAAGGCCTACCGCGACGAGAGCACGGTGCTGCGCGCCGACTACGCGCTGTTTTACAAGCCCAACATCCCACTGGCGATTGTCGAGGCCAAGAAATCACGACTCTCCATGAGCGCTGGCATGCAGCAGGCCATCGCGTACGCCCAGTTGCTCGATGTGCCATTCAGCTTCTCCAGCAACGGCGATGGTTTAGTGTTCCGCGACGCCACCCTGGCCACCGGCGTGCTGGAGCAGAACCTCACGCTCGAAGAATTCCCCTCGCCCCAAGAGTTGTGGCGCCGCTACTGCGCCTGGAAGGGCTGGTCTGACGAAGAAAGCCGCATCGCCGGGTTTGACTACGCCCCCCACAAAACCCCGCGCTACTACCAGCTCAATGCCGTGAACCGCGCGGTCGAGGCCATCGCCGCTGGCCAAAACCGCGTGCTCTTGGTCATGGCCACCGGCACCGGAAAAACCTACACCGCGTTCCAGATCATCTGGCGCCTGTGGAAGAGCGGCGCCAAAAAGCGCATCCTGTTTCTGGCCGATCGCAACATCCTCATCGACCAGACCATGGTCAACGACTTTCGCCCCTTCAAGGGCGCCATGGCCAAGCTCAGCCCCAATGGCAAAGGCGTGGAACGCATCAACGCACAGGGTCAGACCGAGGTAGAGCAAATTCCGTTGGCGGTGAACAAAACCACCAAAAAGGTGGATACAGCCTTCGAGATTTACCTCTCGCTCTACCAGGCCGTCACCGGAACCGAGGAAGAGCGCAACATCTACAAGCAGTTCAGCCCCGACTTTTTCGACCTCATCGTGGTGGACGAATGCCACCGGGGCAGCGCGGCCGAAGACTCCGCCTGGCGCGACATCCTCACCTACTTCGGCAGCGCCACGCAAATCGGCCTCACGGCCACGCCCAAAGAGACCAAAGACGTTTCCAACACCGACTACTTCGGCGAGCCCGTCTACACCTACAGCCTCAAACAAGGCATCGAAGACGGCTACCTGGCTCCGTACAAGGTGATCCGTGTTGATCTGGACAAAGACACCTTCGGCTGGCGCCCTACGGCGGGCATGACCGACAAACACGGCCACGCCATCGAAGACCGCATCTACACCGGCGCCGACATGAATCGCAAGCTCGTGCTGGAGCAGCGCGACGTGGCCGTGGCCGCCAAGATCACCGAATACCTCAAGGCCACCGACCGTTACGCCAAAACCATCGTCTTTTGCGAAGACATCGACCACGCCGCGCGCATGCGCCAGGCCCTGAGCAACGCCAACGCCGACCTGTGCGCCACCCAGCCCAAATACGTGGTGCAGATCACCGGCGACAACACCGAGGGCAAGCTGGAGCTCGACAACTTCATCGACCCCGAGAAAACCTACCCGGTGATTGCCACCACCTCCCGGCTCATGAGCACCGGAGTCGATGCGCAAACCTGCAAGCTCATCGTGCTGGACCAGGGCATCAAGTCGATGACCCTGTTCAAGCAGATCATTGGCCGGGGCACCCGCCTGCGCGAAGACCTGGGCAAAACCTGGTTCACCATTCTCGATTTCAAGCGCGCCACCGAACTGTTTGCCGACAAAGACTTTGACGGCGAGCCCGTGCAAATCTACGAACCCGGTATTGGCGAGCCCGTGGCGCCACCTGAGCCAGCGGTGCCCGGCGGCATGCCGGGTGATGCAGGCCCGCCCGGCGGTGCATCAGACCCGCTGGACCCCCTGAACACGCTCGGCCCCTTCGCGGGCGGCAGTGGCGCCGCCGATGGCCCCAAAAAATACATCCTCGGCAACAACGTCACCGTGTCCGTGGCCCGCGAGCGCGTGCAGTATCTCAACGCCGATGGCAAGCTCATCACCGAAAGCCTGCGCGACTACACCCGCATCAACCTGCTGAAAAAATACGACTCGCTCGACGAGTTTTTGCAGGCATGGCAGCAGGCCGACCGCAAGGCCGCCTTGCTGCAAGAGCTGGAAGGGCAGGGCGTGCTGCTCGAAGCCCTGGCCGATGAAGTCGCACATATGGGCATGGTGGACCTCGACCCGTTCGACCTGCTGCTGCATGTGGCCTACGACCAGCCCCCGCTCACCCGCCGCGAACGCGCCCGCCGCGTGCATAAGCGCAACGTCTTCACCCACTACGGCCCCGTAGCCCGCAAGGTGCTCGAAGCCCTGCTCGACAAATACGCCGACGAAGGCATTGCCACCATCGAGAGCAACGAGGTCTTCAAGCTGCAGCCTTTCACCGATCTGGGCAGCCCCGTGGAGCTGGTGCGCAGCTTTGGCGGCCGCCCGCAATACCTGAACGCGCTGCAAACGCTGGAGCGCGAGCTGTACGCGCCATCGCAAGGTACTCCGCCTTGATTATCTTGAACTATCTTAAAAAAGATAAAATATCTAAAAATTGATATTAAAGGATAGTTGATGCTCTACTACCCGCGCACCCCGCTTGCCGCCGCGCTGGCAGACGCCCTGCAAGGCAAAGCCGCCTTCAGTGATGCACCCAACGGCCTGTTTCTGGCAGCGCCACGGCGCACGGGCAAATCCACGTTTTTGCAGTCGGACCTCATGCCTGAGCTGGCGCACCGCCAGGTGGTGGTGGTGTACGTGGACTTGTGGGCCGACCAAAAGCGCGACCCCGGCAGCCTGATTGCTGAAGCTGTAGGCCGTGCGCTCTTGAAGCAGCTCGGTGTGGTGGCCAAAACCGCCCGCTCCGCAGGGCTGGAAAGCATCAGCGTGGGCGGCATCAAGATCGACACCTCCAAAATTGGCCGCACCGATGGCAGCACACTGGCCGATGCCTTGCGCGCCCTGGTTGAAGCCGCCAAAAGCCCCGTGGCGCTGATCATCGATGAGGCCCAGCACGCCCTCACCAGCGAAGCGGGCGAAACCGCCATGGCTGCCCTCAAGTCGGCCCGTGACCAGCTCAACCGGCCAGGCCACGCCCAGCTCATGCTAGTGATGTCGGGCTCTGACCGCGACAAGCTGCTGCGCCTCGTCAACACCAACGCCGCCCCGTTTTACGGCTCGCAAATCCAGCGCATGCCCGAGCTGGGGCCTGATTTTGTGGCCCACATCGCCCGCCTCATCGCTCGCCAGCGGCCCGACCTGGGCGAGATCAATCAGGTCACCCTGGCCGAGGCTTTTGCCCTTTTTGGCCAGCGCCCGCAATTTTTTATGGAAGCCCTGGGCCAGGTGCTCAGCCCCCTGGCCACGCACACGGGCCGGTTTGAAGACGCCATGCTGGCCAAGGCGGCCGAGCAGCAGCGCAGCGACGAAGCACAGATGGAGAGCGACTACACCGCCCTGCGCCCACTGGAGCAAGCCGTGCTGTGGCGCATGCTGGAGCTGGGCACCCGGTTTCGCCCCTACGACGCCGATGCCTTGCAGTTCTACGCCGACAAAACGGGCGACAAAGTCACCGTGGCCAAGGCACAAAAAGCCTTGGAGGGCCTGCGCGCCCACCAGCCCAGCCTGGTCTGGAAATCCGCCCGCAGTGAATACGCCGTGGAAGACGCCGCCATGCTGCGTTGGTATGCGCAGCGCGTGCAAGCTGGCACCTGGCCACCGGCAGGCCCGCAGCTGGATTGGCTGGATGAATAAGCCCATCCCTGCCAGCGCCGTCAATCACTCTCATTTTGATAGCTGCCAGCGCTTATCCCATAAGCGCTAGAGCCATTTTTTACTCAAATTCTGCCATCCATGTCCAACCTCACCCCCGTCATCAAATCCATCCAGGACATCATGCGCCAGGACAGCGGCGTCGATGGCGACGCCCAGCGCATCAGCCAGCTCACCTGGCTGCTGTTCCTCAAGGTGTTCGATGCGCTCGAAGAAGAGCTGGAGCTCACGCGCGACCACTACCAAAGCCCCATCCCCGAAGCCATGCGCTGGCGCCACTGGGCGGCCAACCCCGAGGGCATGACCGGCGAAGCATTGCTCGACTTTGTGGACAACCAGCTCTTCTCCACCCTCAAAAGCCTCAGCGCCGACCCCGTGCGCAACCCGCGCGGCTACGTGGTGCGCGGCGTGTTTGAAGACGCCTACAACTACATGAAAAGCGGCCACCTGCTGCGCCAGGTGGTCAACAAGCTGAACGCCATCGACTTCAACCGCCAGGCCGAGCGCCACCAGTTCAACGACCTCTACGAAAAAATCCTCAAAGACCTGCAAAGCGCAGGCAACGCGGGCGAGTTCTACACCCCCCGCGCTGTCACCCAGTTCATGGTGGACATGGTCAACCCGCAACTGGGTGAAGTGGTGCTCGACCCCGCCACCGGCACCGGCGGCTTCCTCGTCTGCGCCATCGAGCACCTGCGCAAACAGGTGCACAACGAAAGCCAAGAGGCCGTGCTGCAAAACAGCATTCGCGGCGTAGAGAAAAAGCAGATGCCCCACATGCTGTGTGTCACCAACCTGCTGCTGCACGGCATCGAAGTGCCCAGCAACATCCGCCACGACAACACCCTGGTGCGCCCCCTGCGCGATTACACCCAGGCCGACCGCGTGGACGTGGTGCTCACCAACCCGCCCTTTGGCGGCGTGGAAGAGCCCGGCATCGAACAAGGCTACCCCGCCGACGTGCGCACCAAAGAAACGGCCGACCTGTTTTTGGTGCTCATCAAGCACATCCTCAAAACCAACGGCCGCGCCGCCCTGGTGCTGCCCGACGGCACCCTGTTTGGCGAAGGCGTCAAAAGCCGCATCAAAGAGCAGTTGCTGCAAGAGTGCAACCTGCACACCATCGTGCGCCTGCCGGGCGGCGTGTTTGCGCCCTACACCGGCATCAAGACCAACCTGCTGTTCTTCACCAAGGGCCAGCCCACACAGCACGTTTGGTACTACGAGCACCCGTACCCGCCGGGCGTGAAAAACTACAACAAGACCAAGCCCATCCGCATCGAAGAATTCGACGCCGAGAAAGCCTGGTGGGGCACCGAGCAGGATGGCTTTGCCGCCCGCGTGGAAAACGAACGGGCTTGGAAAGTCAGCATCGACGCCATCAAAGCCGCCAACTACAACCTCGACCAGAAAAACCCCCACATCGGCGAACAAACCAGCCACGACCCCGAGGTGCTGCTGGCCGACTACGCCCGCCTGCAAGCCGAAGCCCAGGCACTGCGCGACGAACTCAAGGGCATCCTGGCGCAGTCATTGGGTGAAAAATAACCAAGTAGGTTAAAATTCATGGAAAAGAGCGCACCGCATTGCAAGCTGACCGTCGTCAAGTCCCTGCTGCAAGCTGGCAACTTTCGCGTGACGCGTTCAGCGCGCACCGGGGCAGAGGCCATGGGCATCGACTTCCAAGGCATGCTGGCTGTGATTTCGGCGCTGCAGGCGTCTGACTTTTATAAAAGCATGACCACCCATGCCGATCACACCATCTGGCAAGACGTGTACCGCACCAGTTCACCGCTGGGGGAGGTTTATCTCAAGTTGACCGTGGTCGATGACCTGCTGGTCGTGTCCTTCAAGGAGCTATGACATGAAATGTCCTGTCTGCGGCGCAGCCGAACTCATTCACGACACCCGCGATGAAACCTACACCTACAAGGGTGAAAGCACCGTCATACCTGCCGTGACGGGCGACTTCTGCCCGGCCTGCGATGAATCCTTACTCGACCCGGCCGAGACCGAACGCGTCATGCGCGAGATGCGAGCCTTCACCCAGCAGGTCAACGCCGCCTTCGTCGCCCCCGGCTACATCACCGAGGTGCGCAAAAAACTCGCCCTCGACCAACGCGAGGCCGCCGAAATATTTGGCGGCGGCGTCAACGCCTTCTCGCGCTACGAAACCGGCAAAACCAAACCTCCGCTGGCGCTGGTCAAGCTGCTGAAGGTGCTGGACCGCCACCCGGAACTGCTGGCCGAGGTGCGGTCTTGAAGCCGTTGGGGGCTGTACCACGTTTCCCATTCAAAAACAGTCGTTGCTCATTGGAAAACATCCCCGTCGCTCCTCGGGCTGCCGGTCCCCAAACCAGGGCGGCGCAAGGTGTTGGCGTTTGTTTTTATGCCAAATCGGGTGCTAGCCCTTACAAATCAAGCGCATGCTGCTATCAAATTTAGACATTTTGGCTACCGCCCCCGGCGGCGTGGCGCGCCTGCGCGAGCTGATTTTGACCCTGGCCGTGCAAGGCAAGCTGGTGCCGCAAGACCCTGCCGATGAGCCAGCCAGCGTGTTGCTGCAGAAGATTCGGGCGGAGAAAGACCGGCTGATGGCCGAGGGGAAGATCAGGCGGGACAAGCCGCTGGCGGCGATTGCGGACGAGGAAAAGCCGTTTGCGTTGCCGGTGGGGTGGGAGTGGGTTCGGCTCGGAGAAATCACCAATTACGGGACGACGACGAAGGTTGAAAAACTTCAGCCCGACACTTGGGTTTTGGACATGGAAGACATAGAGAGGTGCTCTGGTCGGCTTCTCCAGCGGCTCCGATTTGCCCAACGCCCTGCGTTAAGCGATAAGAATTGCTTTCTCGCTGGAGATGTTTTGTACGGCAAGTTGCGTCCGTATCTGAATAAAGTTTTCGTGGCCGACGAAGACGGGGTTTGCACCACCGAGATCATCCCGTTTCGGTGTTTTGGCGATTACGTTCCACAGTATTTCCGACTGGTCTTGAGTAGCCCTTTCTTCTTGGAATACGTGAATGCGCGGAGCTATGGGATGAAGATGCCGCGATTGGGTACGGAAGATGCTCGTAAGTCGGTTTTTCCTTTACCACCCCTCGCCGAACAATCCCGCATCGTCACCCGCGTCGAAGAACTCATGCGCCTGTGCGATGCGCTAGAGGTCAAGGGCCAGCTGCAGGCTGCGCAACACGCCCAACTGGTCAGCACCCTGCTGGGCACGCTCACCGCCAGCACCACGCCCGAAGAGCTGGCCGACCACTGGCAGCGCGTGGCCCAGCACTTCGACCTGCTGGCGGGCCGCCCCGAAGCCATCGACGCCCTGGAGCAAACCCTGCTGCAACTGGCCGTGCGCGGCCTGCTCGTGCCCCAAGACCCCCAGGACGAACCCGCCAGCGCCCTGCTGCAAAAAATCCGCACCGAAAAAGACCGTCTCATCGCCACCGGCCAGATCAAACAGGGCAAACCCCTGCCACCCATCACCGACGAGGAAAAGCCGTTTGAGTTGCCGGTGGGGTGGGAGTGGGGAAGACTGGAGCAGTTATCGATAGCGATTGTTGATTGCCCGCACTCAACTCCAAAGTTCGTTGAAAGCGGCCGTTTGTGCCTCGACACCAATAGCTTTAAGCAAGGAGTTCTGTTGCCGCACAAGCTTCGCTTTGTTGATGAATCAACTTTTGTGGAGCGCAATGCCCGCTTGGCTCCGCAGCCTGGTGATTTGGTTTTTGCACGCGAAGGTTCTGTCGGGGAGTCAATCCTGATTCCCGATGGCGTGGATGCGTGTCTAGGCCAGCGAGTCATGCTCTTCCGGTTTTCTACTCAAGTTTCCAAAGAGTTTGTGCGATTAGCCATTTCTTCGACTTCGTTTCTTGATGCTCTGCTTGCTATGCATAAAGGCATTGGCGCAAAGCACGTAAATGTTGGAGACATGCGGAATGCGGTCATCCCCTTGCCGCCCCTCCCCGAACAATCCCGCATCGTCACCCGCGTCACCGCGCTGCGCCGCCTGTGCGCCGACCTGCGCCAGCGCCTGGCCGAACGCCAGTCTGTGCAGGCCCGTCTGGCCGAGGCGCTGGTGGCCAATAATGCCCAGACTTCGACACAGCAAGAGGACGAATGCCATGCTGCTTAGCCATATCCGCCTCAAGAACTGGCGCAATTTTCAGGCGCTGGACGTGCCCCTGCGCAATGTCACCTACGTGCTGGGCCCCAATGCGTCGGGCAAATCCAACCTGCTAGATGCCCTGCGGTTTCTACGCGATGTGAGCAAAAGGCAGGGTGGTGGGTTGCAGGCCGCCATCGCCGAGAGAGGCGGTATCTCTAAAGTGCGCTGCCTGCACGCGCGCCGCGATCCTGAGGTCGAAATCGACATTGCGCTCAGCCGTGAGTTGGATCAGGACGAACCGACATGGCGTTATGTGCTGGCGTTCAAACCGGAGGGCAAGGGCGCGCAGCGTCTGCTGGTGTCGCGCGAGCAGGTGTGGCAGGGTGGCGAGCTGATCTTGAACCGGCCCGACGACAAGGACAAAAAAGACACGCTGCTGTTGACTCAGACCCATCTGGAGCAAATCCAGACCAACCAGAACTTTCGCGAGCTAGCGGATTTTTTGAGCGACATCACCTATTTGCATCTGGTGCCGCAATTGCTGCGGTTTGGTGACCGAATTGGCGGCAATCGGTTGTCGGATGATCCGTTCGGCCAAGGTTTTCTGGAGCGGCTGAGCGCGACACCTGAGAAGACGCGCAACGCGCGCTTGAAAAAAATCGGCCTCGCCCTGGCACTGGCGGTGCCGCAGTTTTCGGAGCTGCGTTTTGAAAAAGACGACATGGGCCACCCGCATCTTCAGGCCCGGTATCAACACCACCGGCCCAATGCGGGTTGGCAGTCAGAGGAGCATTTCTCCGATGGCACTTTGCGCCTGTTTGGGCTGCTGTGGATGCTGCTGGAGGGGGGTAATTCCATGCTGCTCCTGGAAGAGCCCGAGATTTCGCTGAACGATGCCATCGTTGCGCAGATTCCACTGATCATCGAGCGCCTACAGCGCGGTCAGAAAAACCGACGCCAGGTGCTGCTGACCACACACAGCGAAGCGCTGCTCAGCAATCAGGGCATTGACGAACGCGGCGTGGTACTGCTGGAGTCTGGCAAGCAGGGCACCACGGGCCGCATCGTGAACGAGGACGAGCGGCTTGCGCTGCGCGCCGGCCTGAGTGTTGCGGAGGTGGTGTTACCCAAGACGCGGCCCAGCGCGGTATCGCAGCTGGGGTTGTGGCAATGACACCCATCGCGATTGCAACCGAGGATGAGTTGAGCGAGGCGGTGGCCTTGCGCCTGGTTGCAGAGTTGCCTGAGCCGTGTTGTGTCACGCACAGGTTGCGAAAAAACGGGTTCGGCTATCTCCGGTCAAAGATGGACAGCTGGCGCCAGATGGCAATGCACCAGGTAGTGCTGGTGCTTACCGATCTGGACCAGCTTGCTTGCCCCTTGGCATTGCGCGATGACTGGGCGGGTAAGACGCGATTGCCTCAACGTCTGTTGCTGCGTATTGCTGTGCGGGAAGTGGAGGCCTGGGCGCTTGCGGACCACAAGGCGATGCGTCATTTGGTGGGCACAAAAGGGGTTCTGCCGCCATTGCCTGATGCCTTGCCTGACCCGAAACAGGTGTTGCTCAAGCTTGCCAAAGGAGCACCCAAGGACATTCGCGCAGATTTGCTGAGGAACCTCCCCGGGGGTGCGATTGGGCAAGGACTTGGCTATAACGCCCGCCTTGTTTCATGGGTGAGTAAAGACTGGGAACCCGCAAGAGCGGCTGAACGTTCGCCCAGCTTGGCACGTGCCCGAAAGCGCCTGCGAGAAGCTGTTGCCCCCAATGGATCAATGCCAGCAAACTGACCCTGGGCCTGCGTTAAGTGCTGGGGCATCAACCGAAACAAGCAACTGACAACGAGTGAGCCAACAAAAAGAAAAAGGCCGGTAGCTTATGGAAGCTACCGGCCTTGTCTGTGGTGCCGGGGCCGCACCCAAACTAAGCCTTGAAACCCGCATGAATGCTGGGTGCTGTTTTGGTTTTGGCAAAATGAGCCCCCAAATGTGCCCCCAGACTGTGAAGGATACCCCCCGCCATGAAGCTGACAGACGCCAAATTGCGCAACCTGACCGAGCCCGGCAAACACTTTGACGGCAGCGGGCTCTACCTTGATGTGACCAAGGCGGGCGGCCGGTATTGGCGCATGAAGTACCGCCACGGCGGCAAGGAAAAGAAATTGGCGCTGGGTGTCTATCCGGCCGTGGGGCTCAAGGATGCACGCGACCAGGCTGCAGAGGCCCGCAAGGTGCTGCAGGCTGGTGACGATCCGGGGGCCGTGCGCAAGGCCAGCAAGGCGCAGGCCACCCACGAGGCGGTGAACACCTTCGAGGCTGTGGCGCGTGACTGGCACAAGCACCAGGCCGCCCGGTGGGAGCCTGAAACGGCCGGGCGCATCCTGGCATCCCTGGCTGCTGACATCTTCCCCGCGCTGGGTGCGCGGCCCATGGCCAGCATCAAGCCGGGCGAGGTGCGGGCCGCCATCGTGAAGATTGAGGCACGCGGCGCAGCCGACCAGGCGGGCAGGGTGCTGCAGCGGGTGAAGGCTGTTTACCGTTGGGCGGTGATCCATGAGCGCATCGCCTCGAACCCCATGCTTGATCTGGTGCTGTCTGAAATCCTCAAGCCACGCGAAGTGCAGCACCGCGCCGCCATGGCAGACAAGGAGCTACCCGAGTTCCTGCGCAAGTTGGACGCCTACGAGGGCGACCCCCATACCGTGCACGCCCTGCGCATGGTGATCCTCACGGCCACGCGACCGGGTGAGGTGCGGGGGGCACGGTGGGCAGAGTTCGACCTTGATGCAGCGCTGTGGGTGATCCCGCCCGAGCGCATGAAGATGCGGGCCGAACACCGCGTGCCACTGTCACGGCAGGCCGTGGAGGTGTTGCGCAGCATGCAGGCCCTGAGCGGCGGCCGTGAGCTGGCCTTCCCGAGCCCCGTTTACCCCAGCAAGCCCCTGAGCGAGAACACCTTTAATTCGGCCCTGGCCCGCATGGGCTACAAGAACACCGCCACCGCCCACGGGTTCCGGGCGCTGTTTTCCACGGTGGCCAATGAGTGCGGCTGGAACCCCGATGTGATCGAACGCCAGCTCGCCCACAAAGAGCAAAACGAAATCCGGGCCGCCTACCACCGAAGCACCTACATGAAAGACCGTGAACGCCTCATGCAGTGGTGGTCGGACTACTTGGACGGCCGCAAGGCTGGCAACGTGGTGAAGATGCCCACACGGGCCGCCTGACTGACAAGCTGGAACCGAATCGAGTGCAAAAAGCAGGAACCACAACCAGGCGGGGCACACACCAGCACCAGACAAAGGGCCGCAAGGCCCTTTTTTTATGGGCGAGATGGCGGGGTGTTGAAAAACTTTGGCCGCCGAAACGGCAAAAACAGGTGCGGACACTGCGACAAAGTGCGGAACCTAGGATTCATGCGGGTTACGGTGTACGCAGTCTGCCAAAAAACACTGCGGACAAAGTGCGGACAAAGTGCGGACAAATGGAGGAAATTTTATATAGTGAGATATGAGAGAGAAAAATCACTCTTTCTTATGTATTTCCTCCCTTTCCCCAGTTCGCTTTTTCCGGCTTGTCTGACCACTTCCCCACCCCTTGCCCCCCATCCTGGCGCGGTACCTCTTTTGCACGTGCACGCACATTGCTGGAAACGGGCGCATGAGGGGCTTCCCCCTGCACCACCTACGGCGGCGGCCCACGGTGCATGCGTGTGCACTGGCATTTACTAGCCCATGACGTGGCAAATTTACTTATTGAGAATCATTATCAAAAGTTGCCATATGCCCGGCTGCGAGCGAGCCCCAAGGGAAAAGCCGGGCCGAACGTTTGCGGCGGTGTTTTGTGCAGCGGGCCGGGCGTCGTCGTACCGCTGTGGATAACTTTTCCCGCTGCAGTGCGCAAAAAATGAGCAATTGCACACCGCCCGCAAACCCGCATGGATGCTGGGTTTCCCGATATTGTGCGAAAGTTGTCCACAATGCACAGTAGATACGACGGGCGTTATGTTAAATACTGTGCGTGTTTTGTATATTTTGCACACTTACGGGAGTGCGTGCCACAATGTAGGCACACAACAAAGGATGTGACACATGACCCTTGATGAATTTGACGCTGCCTTGTCCGCGCTGGGCTGGAAGGTGAGCGAGTTTTGCCGGGCCACGGGCCTGCACCGCAACACCCCCAGCCGCTGGCGCAATGAGGGCGTGGAGATACCCGCATGGGTGCCGCAGCACTTGGGGCTGTTGCTTGACTTGAAGCGCCTGCAGGCCGCCCATGTGGTGCCACCTAGCCCACGGGCTGGGGGTTGGTACCTGCAAGACCTGCAGCGCCTGCAGGCCGCGTATCTGGTGCCCCCCACGGGCGACGAATGAGCCCCACACCCAGCACAATGTGCCCATGATCCCCAAGCCCCTGCAGTTCCTGCTACTGGCGCCCCTGGCGTTCGGCCACATGGCCCCGCGTTTCTTCCTGGGGCTGTTCGCGTTGGGGCTGGCTGGGCTGGCCTTGTGGTGGCTGCGCTTGGTGCTGTTGGGGCTGTTTGGTGACTGACGGCGGGGCGCGTGGCTTGGGGCCTACACCCGCCCCGCAAGGTGCAAGGATGCGCGCAGCGTGTCATTGATGCGCGTTTGCCAGCCGTCCCCAGTCGCCCGCAGCGCTGCCAGCAAATCAGCGTCCAAGCGCAGTTTGACCGGCTCTTTGGTCGTGCCTTGGGTGCTGCCCACCGGGCGGCCCCGCTTGCGCGCTGCAATCTGCTCTGGCGTGGTGACTCGGGCGTAAGTCCCCGCCTTGGCCTCTGACAAGCCTTGTTCAAGTTCGCGCATGAGCTGCGCCGTGTCGGCATCTATCCCGCTGGGTGCGGCGGGCCGGGTGGTTGTCTTAGGCATCGTAAAGCTCCTTTATTCGGTTCAAAAAGGCGGTGGGCAGGTTGTCCGCGTCCCCCTTGGCATAGGCCACCACCAGCACCACTTCGCCGCGCTGTGTGCGTGTGAAGTAGATGACCCGCGCCCCGCCACGCTTGCCCATGCCCTTGCGGCTCCAGCGCACTTTGTGCAGCGATTTTGTCCCCCGTATTTCGTCGCCCGCCGTGGGGTTGGCGGCAATGAAGTCCACAAACGCGGCAATTTCATCTTCGTCCCAAAAGGCGCTGGCCGTGCGTTGGAAGGTGGGGGTTTCAATCACGGTCAACATGTTTTTATTGTACCCCCAAATAAATTAACTAATACGCCCCAAAAACCTGGCGCCAGCCCCGTGCGCACAACATAAAGCCCCACGAGCCACACCGATAGCGCTTGACCTGGCACCACTACCCCGTGCCATAATCGCCGCAACCCCTGACCGGGGCCGGTGCTTGAAAACACCTTTCGCAAAGCGGCGCAACCTCCCCGATAGTGAGGTTTTGTCACGTCTGCATTCTGCAAACACGGCCCCGCGCCGCGTTCAAAGTTTCGGGCGGGATGGTCAGAGTGGCAACACCTGGCGCACGTCTTTGCGCGTGTTTTCAACATCCCGCCCACCTACCCGCGCTTGAAAACGCGGCCGGTGGTTTCAAGTCTCGCAAAGGAGCAAGAAGCCGTGAACAACGTCACCACCCTGGCCAGCCGCAGCGCTGCGCCCACAACGCCCACCACGGGCACCCCCGACCCTATCCAGTTGCACGCCGATGCGCATAACGCGCTGGCCATGGCACTGCACTACCTGCGCCAGCCGCGAGCTAACGTGCCCGGCGCAGCCCGCAAGGCAGTGCAGGCCCTGGCAGCGCTGCGCAGCCTGGGCAATGTAGACGTGTGCACAAGCCCCAGCACGCAAGGGGGTGCAGCATGAGCGGCGCCCATAACAAAGACCTGATTTTCCGGGCGGTCAACACTTACCCCACGATGTTGCGGGCCCTCATGTCTGCCATGCGCACCCACCAGCGCAATGACGAGCCCGCCCGCGATGGCACAACGCCTGCAGCGCTATCGCTGGCGATTGCGTGCGTGTTGGCTGTGCGCATGGCAGATGACCCGGCCGCGCTGGATTTGGCAGAGGATCTATTTGCCTCTTCCCTTGCTGTGCAACGCGGTGAAATGCCACCTAGCGCGGGCCTTGAAAAGGCGGCAGATGTGCTGCGCCGCCTTGAAGATGGGGGCGTGATATGAGCGGCCCCACCTTCACCACGCGCCTGCATGAGGCTGGTTCGCTTCGGGTGCGCGAGTCGTCTGTAACCCTGCCTGGCGGTGTGCATTTGAGCATAGCCGCCACACGGTCAACGCGCCTTGTCGATTTGTGCATGTTGCGTGACTTCATGAGCGTGCATCTTGAGTTTTCACCAGAGCAAGCGCGGGCCGTAGCTGTTGAGCTGCTGGCCTGTGCGGATGCACTGCAAGGGAGGGCATGAGGCCATGGCACATAAAACTGAAAATCAGGCTGTGGGCATAGCCACAGCCCTGACGGTGCACCAGCCCGTGAGCCTGGGTTCTGTGGGGCTGTTTGCAGTGCAAGGGGGCGTGCCGCTTTCCGAAGCAATGGACACCATGGCGCTGATTTTGTCGACGGTGCGTTCTGTCGCCTGTGAAACGGCGCAGGCCTGCAGCGATAACGAGACGCCCGGCACGGCATGGGCGATTGAGCACTTGCTGGCGCTGGCTGAGGCGTTGAATTCATCAATGCACAACGGGCTGAATGCAGCCCAGCGCACTAACGATAGGAAGGGCTGAGCATGGCACGCACCCACACCGCAGCACGCACCCACACCGCAGCATCTCCCACGATGGCCACCAAAGCCCCAAGCCCCACACCACTGCCTGACGCCATGGCGGCGGGGCGCGAGCATGCGGGCGTGATATTCGCCGAAATCGCCCACACTGCCAACGCCATCAAGCGCCTGACGTCAATGCTGACCGGGGATGGTGTCATCAACCTGGAGGATGAGCCGTTTGTGCTGGTGGCCCTGGAATCGCTTGCAGAGCGGGCGGGCATGCTTGCAGACCTGGGGGCACACACGTTTGGGGAGATGGCCATGGTGGGCGGGGTGGCTGAATGGACTATGCCCTATTGGCCGATAGACACGCACAAGGGGTAGCACATGACAGATCCCCACAATCCAGCTAGGCCCGATGAATCGGCCTTCGGTGCGCCCCGCATCAAGGCCGGGCCGGGCGGCGGTGCCGTGCGTCTTGCACGGCTGGTGCGTGATCTCATGGAGCGGCACCAGATTACCCGAGCCGAGGCGGTGCTAATGAAACTTTTGCCGCCCTTGGAGGCCGCAGAGCCGCCCGCGTTGTACTTTCTGCAGCCGGGCGGCAATGCTGTGGTCATTGGGGTGTGTGAATGGTTCGCCACGGGCGACGGCCATCCGACGCGGGAACGGACGTTTAGTAACGGCGTTGGGCGTGGGTGCCGGACTACCCCAGCGGCCCCAAGCTGTGGGCGCGGCGTGGCTGGGGCTTCGGCCTGGCTGCGTGTCGTGTGGGGTGGCGCCAGAAACACCGATGCGGCTTGTTTGGACAACCTGCAGGCTATGGCCGCTTACCTGGCAGTGAGTGAGGTGGACGCCGTGGCGGTTTGGGGCTGGGGCTCAGGGGGTGCGGCTGTGGCTGTTGCGGCGGCTTTGGAGCTGGAAGACGTGGAGACATGGCCTCAGTTGGTGGAATGGCGCCTTGCGAACGTGAACCCGAAGAACAAGCGCGGTCCGGATTGGGGGCGTGGGACGGGTAAGCAGTTGCGGATTTTGGAGGCCGAGTTAGCGCAGCGCACGTCCGCTGGTGCGGGCAAGTCTGCGGCCTTGAATGCCATGGGCCGGGAGTTGGGCTACACGGGCGCAGAGCCCCGTAAACCATTGCAGAAGGCGATGGACGCAGTCCGCATGCGCAAGGCCACATCCCCCAGTGCTGCGCCGTCTTCGGACGGGGTAACGATTGTCCGCAGCGGCCAAAAGGTGCCCAAGCCCCCCAAGGCGGCCTAGCCCTTTGGCGGCCATGGGTGACAAACAAGGGGTATAGGGCGCAAACATGGCGACCCTTTTCCACTCTGTACGGACGCCAGCGGCGACATGCACCCCAAATGCACCGCGTTTTTTCAAGAGGCAACTGCGCCCAATCCATCCCAGCCCACCGAATCCCGGTGGGGTTTATGGGAGTCCATCGCTATGCAGCTTGTCCACCAGTCCCGCCCCGTTGTCCCGCGTGATTGCATCTGGCGTCTACCTAAAGTTGAGGGTACTACGGGCCTCAAAAAAAGCACCATCTACAAATTTATGAAAGAAGGCAAGTTCCCGCCCTGTGTGCGCCTCTCTGCCCGTTCGGTTGGCTGGCCCGAATCTGCCGTGCTGCAGTGGGTGCAAGACCGCATCGCAGCCGCAAGCGCTACGGGTGTGGAGGTGCAACCATGAGCGCCCGCCTGCGTGGGCTGGTGGCGGCTGTGGAGGCCGCGCGTTCTGTCAGGGCCTACCTGGGCTATGACAACAAAGACGCGCTTTCAGACGTGAGCACGGCCATTGAACGTGCTGCAGTCAATGGCGCCGGTTTGTCGCCTGCGGAGGTGCGGGCGTTGTTGGAAGACCTCAAAGCCTATGAAGCGGAATACGCGGCGCATGCCGAGCGCTGCGACCGTTTCGACACTGCGGTGTTGGAGCTGGTGACGGTGTTGAACCACCCATGCCCCGCCTGCTGATGCCACCGCCATTCATGGCGGACTGCAGCACGCAGACCCGCCCTTACCCCATTCAATAAATGACCACCCACATCACCCCCGACCTGATCCGCGCAGCCCTGGCACACATCCCGGCCAGCCTGGCGCGTGAAGATTGGGCGCGGGTGGGCATGGCCATCAAAAGCGAGTTTCCCGACGACACGGGTCGTGACCTGTTTGAGGCATGGAGCGCCACCGCAGACAGTCACGACGCCGGCGCCACGCGCAGCACCTGGCGCAGCATCAAGGCAGGCGGCGGGGTGGGCATTGGCACCCTGTTGCACCTGGCCAAAGAACACGGCTTTGTGCTGCCCAAGGCCAGCGCAGCCCCGGCCGCACCCAGCCCCGAAGAGCTGGCACGCCGCGCCCGTGAAAAAGCCGAGCGCCAGCAAGCCGACAAGGCCCACCAGGACGCGGCCCACGCGGCTGCAGCGCTTGACGCGGTGGCGCAGTGGGATGCAGCCAGCGACACCGGTGCCAGCCCCTACCTGGCCCGCAAGGGCGTGCAAGCCCATGGCCTGCGCTTTGCCCCCGATGGCTGCTTGTTGGTGCCCTTGCGCGATGCGGCGGGTGATCTGTTGAACCTGCAGCGCATTGCCCCCGAGCGCCCGGCCGAAGGCACCGACAAACTGTTTTTGAAGGGCGGGCGCAAGTCGGGGCTGTGGCACTGGTGCGGTGATCCGGCCGGGGCTGGCGTGCTGCTGATTGCCGAGGGTTACGCCACCGCTGCCAGCGTGCACCAGGCCACCGGCCGCCCTGTGGCTGTGGCCTTTGATGCGGGCAACCTGGCGCACGTTGCCAAGGCCCTGCGCCAGCAATACCGGGCCGCGCTGCTGGTGCTGTGTGGCGATGATGATGCAGCCACCGAGGCCCGCACCGGCACCAACACCGGCCGCGTAAAAGCCGAGGCCGCAGCCCGCACAGTGCGTGGCCTGGCAGTGTTCCCCGAGGGCCTGCCTGATGGTGGCAGCGACTTTAACGACATGCACCAGGCGCAGGGCCTGGAGGCCGTGGGCGCCTGCATCGATGCCGCCATTACTGCGCACCAGGCAGAGCATGCAGAAAGCAGCAACAAGCCCCCGCAAGCCCCGCAAAGCCCCAAGGTTGGCACGGGCGGTGCACGCCACACGGGCGAGCATTCAGCGCCACCGCCTGGCGCCACGTTCGAGCGCTTTTTTGAGGTGCCCGGCGATGGCCTGTATTACAACCCGCCCGGCGACGATGGCGGCGCCCCGCGCAGGGTTTGCGGCGTGCTGCGTGTTACGGGCATGGCCCGAGATGGGCAAGAAAATCAGGCGGCGCTGCTGTTGGAGTTTGTCACCCAGTTTGGCAAATTGCGGCGCTGGCTCATGCCGCTGGCAATGCTGGCAGGCGATGGCAACGCATACCGCACCGCACTGTTAAATCAGGGCTTCATGACGCCCACGGACAGCAGGCGGCGCGCCTGGCTAACCGAGTATTTGCAGAGTCGCGACCCTGAATCGTTGGAGCTGATCCGCCACGTTTCGCGCGTGGGCTGGGTGGGGTGTTGCTACGTTCTGCCCGAGGAAACGCTAGGCTCAAATCCCGATGGTGAGCGGGTAATTTTTCACAGCGAAGCGGGCGTTGAGGCCAATTTCAGCCAGCGGGGAAGCTTGGAAAAGTGGCAGCAAAACCTGTCACGCCTGTGCGTGGGGAATTCCCGTGCGGCCTTTGCTGTGGCCACCGCTTTTGCGGGGCCGCTATTGGCATGGGCCAATGGTGTGACGGGCGGCGGTGTGCACTATGTGGGCTCTTCCTCGATTGGCAAAACCACCTGCTTTTTGCTAGCTGCCAGCGTGTGGGGCAAGGGCACCGAAAAAGACCCAGACAGCTATATGCAAAAGTGGCGGGCGTCATCCAACGGCCTGGAGTACCAGGGCGAGCAGCACAACGACTGCACACTGATCTTGGACGAGATAGGCCAGATGGATGCAAGCGATGCAGGGAACGCGGCCTATATGTTGGCTGACGGTATGGGCAAAACACGCAGCAAGGGGGCCGGGGGGCTTCGCCCCAAGGCTACATGGCGCCTGCTGTTTTTGAGCAGTGGTGAGGTAACGCTAGCCCAGCATATGGAGTCTGTGGGCAAGAAGATGAAGAGCGGGCAGGAAGTGCGATTGATCCCCATACCGACCGAAGTGCGAGAGGGTTCCGCGCTGGAATACTTTCACGAGTTCGACACGGGCCACGAGATCGCCGGATGGGTGCAAGGCCACGCGGCGCGCTGCTTTGGCGTGGCGGGCCGCGCCTGGCTTGAACACCTTGTCGACAACACAGGGGGGCTGTCTGCCGCGCTGCGTGAACGCATGGACGCGATAGAGGCGCGCATGGTTCCCGCTGCAGCTTCGGGGCAAGTGAAGCGAGGCGGGCGCCGGTTTGCCCTGATTGCTGCAGCGGGCGAGATGGCCACTGAAGCGGGCATTACCAACTGGCCAGCTGGCGAGAGTGAGCGGGCAGCACATACCTGTTTCAAAGCCTGGCTGGTTTCCCGTGGCGGGGCTGGCAATGGCGAGGAAACGGCCATGCTACGGGCCGTGCGGCGATTCTTTGAGTCCCACGGGGAGGGCCGGTTTACTTGGTGGCATCGTGCGAAAGATGACCACAACGCCAAAACGCTGCAGCGTGCTGGATACCGGCGCTTTGTAGACCATGAAGGCAACCCGATCAAGATGGCAAAGAAGGTCTACACGCCCGGCGTGTCCCGAGAGGATCAGGACGTATATGACGCTATGACAGACCTTGAAGCCGAGGGGGCGAGCGTTGAATACTTTGTGCTGCCCGAGGTGTTCCGTGCCGAGGTGTGCCAAGGCTTTGACTATCAGACAGTGTGCAAGGTGCTGCTGAAACACAAGTGTTTGCTGCCAGACAGCAACCGGCCATTCGACTGCCGCCCACGCCTTCCCGGCCTGGGGCTTACGTCCTGCTATCGCATCCCGTCCGCCATCTTTGCATTGGACGTATAGACGGCGCAGCCCGTACAGACGCCCGCACCCGCCCACCCTGTGGCGTGCGACAGCACCGTCGCCAGCACTTGCACCAGCGGCAGCGCCATTGCCCAATGGGCTGCCCTAAGGTCAGGCCCAACTACAGGTGCACCAGCCACAGCCACAGCCACAGCCACAGCCACAGCCACAGCCACAGCCACAGCCACAGCCACAGCCACAGCCACAGCCACAGCCACAGCGGGCCGCCTGTGGGGGCGGGGCGGGAAGCCTCTTTCGCGCCCAAAAGAGCATAGGCACCAGCATGGAACGGGCTGCCATTGTCGGCACCCAGTGCTGCCCGTTGTGCACGCTTGGGGCTCAGAAAAACGCAAACCGCCTTGCACCTTTTGGTGCATTTTTACCGGAATGCTGCTGACCTTGGTTTCAGCGCCAGCAACCCGCATCAAGGCCAGCTAACCCACGCATTGCCCGTAAATGTGCAGAATATGGGGGCAATTCTGGTTTTGTCGGCACCTGTCCGCAGGTGACTGCGTACGCGCAAACCCAATGCCCGTGCGGTTGTCGCAGTGTCCGCAGTTGTCGCAGTGATTTTTACAAGGTGCCAAGAAAATAGACCAGCACCTGGCGCAGACCTCTTGCCCGAAAAGGTGCATTGGCCTTTCCAACGCCCCACCCCCCTATAGGTACTCCCGGCGCACTTTGTCAGGGGGGTAATTCGGCCCCCGCGCGTTCGCCAGTCGCCGCAGACAGTGGAAGTCCGGAAGCCGTTCCGGTTGGTGGTGGGAAGTCCGGTTTTTTGCAGTTTCCCAGCCTTTGCGCAAGGCGCCCCCCGGATGAGCCCCCAGTTGCCCCCGCTTTTCCGGCATGTGCCCCCACTTTGTGAAAATGAGCCCCTAAATGTGCCCCCACATGCCCCCGGATTCCGGCACACTTCGGCGCACGTTCGCGCACTAGTCAAAGCCACTTCTCATAGGGGAAAAGAAAAAGGCCGCACGGTTGTGGAACCATGCGGCCTTAT
Organism: Acidovorax defluvii; assembly: GCA_003268905.1. Classification (GTDB taxonomy): domain Bacteria; phylum Pseudomonadota; class Gammaproteobacteria; order Burkholderiales; family Burkholderiaceae_C; genus Acidovorax; species Acidovorax defluvii. Next base: position 93,814 of record QLTU01000003.1, on the reverse strand, counting down.
CTGTGGTGCCCGGGGCCGGAATCGAACCGGCACGCCTTGCGGCGGGGGATTTTGAGTCCCCTGCGTCTACCAATTTCACCACCCGGGCGGGTAATTTGTGAAGACGCAAATTATGGCACAGTAGGGCGCATGAAATATCCGACGATTGAAGATGCGGTGGGCAACACGCCGCTGGTTGCGCTGCAGCGCATTGGGGCGCAAGGCCATGCCGAGCGTGGCAACGTGGTGCTGGGCAAGCTGGAGGGCAACAACCCTGCGGGCTCGGTGAAAGACCGGCCCGCGCTGTCGATGATTCGCCGTGCCGAAGAGCGTGGCGAGATTCGCCCGGGCGACACGCTGATCGAGGCCACGTCGGGCAACACAGGCATTGCGCTGGCCATGGCGGCGGCCATCAAGGGTTATCGCATGGTGCTGGTGATGCCCGAGGATTTGTCGATTGAGCGTGCCCAGACCATGAAGGCCTTTGGTGCCGAACTGGTGCTGACGCCCAAAAGCGGCGGCATGGAGCACGCCCGCGACTTGGCCGAGGCCATGCAAAAGCGCGGCGAGGGCAAGGTGCTGGACCAGTTTGGCAATGCCGACAACCCGCGCATCCACTATGAAACCACCGGCCCCGAGCTGTGGGAGCAAACGGGTGGGCGCATCACCCACTTTGTGTCAGCCATGGGCACCACGGGCACCATCACGGGGGTGTCGCGCTTTCTGAAAGAAAAAAACCCCGCCATCCAGATCATTGGGGCGCAGCCGCAAGAGGGCTCGCGCATTCCGGGCATCCGCAAGTGGCCGCAGGAATACCTGCCCAAAATTTACGACGCCTCGGCGGTCGATGAGCTGGTTTATGTGAGCCAGGACGACGCCGAAGAAATGTGCCGCCGCCTGGCGCGCGAAGAAGGCATTTTTGCGGGCATTTCGGCGGCGGGCGCCTGCTGGGTGGCGCAGCAGATCGCGCAGCGCGAGAGCAATGCCACCATTGCGTTCATCGTGTGCGACCGGGGAGACCGCTATCTGTCTACCGGCGTGTTTCCTGCGTGAGGCGCTCAAACCATCGTTGGCATAAGTATTTTGGTGAAATTGGCCTCTAGCCCTTATGTATTAAGCGCTAGCAGCTATCATAATAATAGTATATGAACTACGAAACCCGCCACTGCGCGCACTGCGGCACCGCCCTGCAACCCATCACCCTGGCCGAAGACGGCGGTGACAAAGAGCGGTTGCGTTGCCCCGCCTGCGGCTGGACGCACTGGAACAACCCCACGCCCGTGCTGGCGGCGATTGTGGAGGTGGGCGGCAAGGTGCTGCTGGCCCGCAATGCGGCCTGGCCGGGCAAGATGTTTGCGCTGATTACCGGCTTCATGGAGGCGGGCGAGTCGCCACAAGAGGGCATTGCGCGCGAGGTGAAGGAAGAGACCAACCTGGATGTGCGCTCTGCCACGCTGGTCGGGGCCTACGAGTTTCTGCGCATGAACCAGGTCATCATTGCCTACCATGTGGTGGCCGAGGGCGAGGTGCGCCTGTCGCCCGAGCTGGTGGACTACCGGTTGTACGATCTGCCAGACCTCAAGTGCTGGCCTGCTGGCACAGGTTATGCGCTGGCCGACTGGTTGCGCACGCGGGGGCACGAGCCGGTGTTTTTTACAGACGAAGAAAATGCGGAACGGCGGCGCGGGTTTGACCTGCCGCCAAAGGATTGAACACCATGGAAACCAACAAAGAAATCGACACCCGCGGCCTGAATTGCCCGCTGCCCATCCTCAAGGCCAAGAAGGCACTGGCCGACATGGCCAGTGGCCAGTTGCTCAAGGTGCTGGCCACCGACAGCGGCTCGCTGCGCGACTTCCAGGCGTTTGCCAAACAAACCGGCAACGAGCTGGTAGAGCAGCAGACGGTGGGGGCCGAATACATCCACGTTTTGCGGCGTCGGTAATAAAAATAGCTTCCAGCGCTTATCTGGTAAGCGCTGGAAGCTATTAAAAGTGAAGCAGTAAGAGTTACGGCGCCAGTGTCTTGAGGTATTCGCGAAACGCAGCACCCACCTGCGGGTGCTGCAGGGCCAGCTCTACCGTGGCCTCCAGAAAACCTTCCTTGCTGCCGCAGTCGTAGCGTTTGCCTTCGTATTGGAAGGCGTACACGGCCTCGTTTTGCATGAGGCGGGCGATGCCATCGGTCAGCTGGATTTCGCCGCCCACGCCGCGCGGCTGGTTGCGGATTTCGTTGAAGATGCCGGGTGTGAGAATGTAGCGGCCGGCCACGCCCATGCGCGAGGGCGCCACGTCGGCCTTGGGCTTTTCGACGATGCGCTCGATGCGGATCAGCGGGCCGCCAGCGGGTTCACCGGCCACGATGCCGTAGCGGTGCACCTGGTCGAGCGGCACCTCCTGCACGGCAATCACCGACCGCCCCTGTTGGCGAAACGCCGCGGCCATTTGCGCCAGCACGGGTTCGCCGCCAGGCGGGCCCACCATCAGGTCGTCGGCCAGCAGCACGGCAAAGGGCTCATTGCCCACCAGCGGCTCGGCGCATAGCACGGCATGGCCCAGCCCCAGCGAGCGGGGCTGGCGCACAAAGGCGCAGTCCATGTCGTCGGGCTGGATGGAGCGCACCAGGTCCAGCAGCTCTTTTTTGCCGGCGGCCTCCAGTTCGGCCTCCAGCTCGTAGGCGGTGTCGAAATGGTCTTCGATGGCACGCTTGCTGCGCCCGGTCACAAAGATCATGTGGCGGATGCCCGCTGCGTAGGCTTCTTCCACCGCGTACTGGATCAGCGGCTTGTCCACCACCGGCAGCATTTCTTTGGGCGATGCCTTGGTGGCGGGCAAAAACCGGGTGCCGAGGCCCGCCACGGGAAAAACGGCTTTGCGAACGGGGGTGTTGTTAGGCTGGATCATGGTGCGTGGGCAGGGTGGATGGTGGCAGAAGAGTCGGCTCAGCCCAGGCGGGCCAGCTGGTCGCGCAGGCGGGTGAGGGTGGTGCCAAAGTCGGCCACACGCTTTTTCTCCTGGTCGATCACGGCGGCGGGGGCCTTGGCCACAAAGGCTTCGTTGCCAAGCTTGGCGTTGGCCTTGGTGATTTCGCCGTCGATGCGGGCGATTTCCTTGGACAGGCGGGCTTTTTCGGCGGCCACGTCAATTTCCATGTGCAGGCACAGGCGGGCGTCGCCCACCATCGCCACGGGCGCGGCCTGGGCGGCGGCGGCCCAGGCGGCTTCGTCGTCAAACACCTTCACTTCATTGAGCTTGGCCAGCGCCTGCAGCACCGGCGCCACGCCGCGCATGAACTCGGTGTCGCCCACGGTGAACAGGGGCAGGCGGGTGGAGGGCGACACATTCATTTCGCCGCGCAGGGCACGGCAGGCGTCCACCAGGGCCTTGACGCGGCCCATGTGGGCGATGGCGCCTTCGTCGATTTTTTCAGGCTGTGCCTGGGGGTAGCGGGCAATGCTGACGGATTCGCCCTTCAAGCCGGCCACGGGCGCCACGGTTTGCCACAGGGCTTCGGTGATGAACGGGATGATGGGGTGCGCCAGGCGCAGGATGGCTTCGAGCGTGCGGATCAGCGTGCGGCGCGTGGCGCGCTGCTGGGCTGCATTGCCGTTCTGGATCTGCACTTTGGCGATCTCCAGGTACCAGTCGCAGTATTCGTTCCAGACAAAGTCGTAGATCGTGTTGGCCACGTTGTCCAGGCGGTACTCGGCAAAGCCCTTGGCCACTTCGGCCTCGGTCTTTTGCAGCAGCGAGCTGATCCAGCGGTCGGCCTGGCTGAACTCCATGTAGCCCTCGAAAGCGCCGCCGGGCTGGCAGTCGGCCTTGGTGTGCTCTTTGAGGCCGCAGTCCTGGCCTTCGCAGTTCATCAGCACAAAGCGGCTGGCGTTCCAGAGCTTGTTGCAGAAGTTGCGGTAGCCCTCGCAGCGCTTGCTGTCGAAGTTGATGCTGCGGCCCAGGGATGCCAGCGCCGCGAAGGTGAAGCGCAGCGCATCCGCGCCGTAGGCCGGAATACCCTCGGGGAATTCTTTTTGCGTGTTCTTGCGCACGGTGGGCGCAGTTTCGGGCTTGCGCAGGCCGGTGGTGCGCTTGTCGAGCAGTGGGTCCAGCGCAATGCCGTCGATCAGGTCCACCGGGTCGAGCACGTTGCCCTCGGACTTGCTCATCTTCTTGCCCTGCGCGTCGCGCACCAGGCCGTGGATGTACACGTGCTTGAACGGCACGCGGCCGGTGAAGTGCGTGGTCATCATGATCATCCGGGCGACCCAGAAGAAGATGATGTCGTAGCCGGTGACCAGCACGCTGCTGGGCAGGTAGAGGTTGTAGTCGTCCGTCTCGGCCGTGCCTTGTTCGGGCCAGCCCATGGTGGAAAACGGCACGAGGGCGGACGAGTACCAAGTGTCCAGCACGTCCTCATCGCGGCGCAGCGTTTTGCCCGGGGCCTTGGCCTGGGCCTCGGCTTCGGTGCGGGCCACGATCACGTTGCCGTCTTCGTCGTACCAGGCCGGGATCTGGTGGCCCCACCACAGCTGGCGGCTGATGCACCAGTCCTGGATGTTGTTCATCCACTGGTTGTAGGTGTTGACCCAGTTCTCGGGCACAAAGCTCACCTGGCCGGCGGCCACGGCGTCGATGGCTTTTTGCGCGATGCTTTTGCCCGTGGGGTCCTGGTCGCTCACCTTGCTCGTGGCCACAAACCACTGGTCGGTCAGCATGGGCTCGACCACCTGCCCTGTACGGGCGCACACCGGGACCATGTTCTTATGGGGTACGGATTTCTCCAGAAAGCCTTGTGCTTCCAAGTCTTTCAACACGGCCTTGCGGCAGTCGTAGCGGTCCAGGCCACGGTAGGCGGCGGGGCCGTTGCCGTTGATTTTGGCGTCCAGCGTGAAGATGGTGATCAGCGGTAGCCCATGGCGCTGCGAGCATGCATAGTCGTTGAAGTCATGGGCGCCAGTGATCTTGACGCAACCGCTGCCGAACTCTTTGTCGACGAAATCATCCGCAATGATGGGAATCTTGCGGTCGCACAGCGGCAGGTCGACCAGCTTGCCGATCAGGTGTTGGTAGCGCTCATCGTCGGGGTGTACGCACAAAGCGCCGTCGGCCAGCATGGTCTCGGGGCGTGTGGTTGCAATGTGCATGCCCGCCAGTGGCGTGCCGTCAGCCGCAGTTTGCGGGCCATCGCTGAACGGGTACAGGATGTGCCACATGAAGCTGTTGCGCTCTTCGTTCTCCACTTCCAGGTCGCTCACCGCGCTTTGGAGTACCGGGTCCCAGTTCACGAGGCGCTTGCCGCGGTAGATCAGGCCTTGCTCGTACAACTGCACAAAGGTCTCGGTGACCGTTTGCGACAGCTTGGGATCCATAGTGAAGTATTCGCGGCTCCAGTCCACGCTGTCGCCCATGCGGCGCATCTGCGTGGTGATGGTGTTGCCGCTTTTTTCCTTCCACTCCCACACCTTGCTTACGAAGTTCTTGCGTGCCTCGGGCGGGGTGGGGCCCATGTCGTAGCGGCTGATGCCTTGTTCTTGCAACTGGCGCTCCACCACGATCTGCGTGGCAATGCCCGCGTGGTCGGTGCCGGGCACCCACACCGTGTTGAATCCCCGCATGCGGTGGTAGCGCGTGAGGCTGTCCATGATGGTCTGGTTGAACGCATGGCCCATGTGCAGCGTGCCCGTGACGTTGGGCGGCGGCAGCTGGATGGAAAACGCGGGCTCGCCCGCCTGGGGCGCGCCGGTGCCCCGAAAACCCGCCGCGCCGTAGCCACGGCGCTCCCACTCGGGGCCCCAGTGGGCTTCCAGGGCGGCGGGTTCGAAGGACTTGGAGAGGCTGTCGAGGCCGGGTTGTGCAGTGGTGTCGCTCATGGCGGGATCGCAATTGAAAACGGCATCCCCTAAGAGCGCGTTTACGATTTAGCGATGCCTGCTAAATCGTAAACACGTTCTGAGGATGCCGTCAGGTTGACTGGGGGCGGGATGTGCTGATTTTACCGGCGCGCCCGGATGGCGCGCCCACGCCCTGAAATTATGAGTGTTTTTGGCCTCTGGCGCTTATTCATAAAGCGCTGGTAGCTATGCTAAATATAGCATTCATGCCTTGCCCGGCGCAAACTCCGGCCGGTCGTTGGTGGGCGGCTTGAGCGCATGGGCGGCGTTGCCCGCCGCACGCTCTTTGCGCCACTGCTCCTTGCGGGCCGTCCAGTCGCTCAGCCGCTGGTGGGCGACGGTGCTGTCTTTGTGCATCTGGGCCGCATCGGCCAGCTGGGCGGTGAGCTCCAGCCGGATGCCGTTGGGGTCGAAGAAATAGATGCTTTTGAAGATGTGGTGATCGGTTACGCCCAGCACCTCGATGCCGTGGGCCTGCAGGCGGGTTTTGGTGTTTTCGAGGTCTTGCACCGTGTTCACGCGAAACGAGATGTGGTTCACCCACAGTGGCGTGTTGGGCGAAGGCAGTGGCTTGACGTCGTCGCCCAGGTCAAAGAACGCGATGAACGAGCCATCTTGCAGCCGAAAGAAGAAATGCGTGTAAGGGCAATATTCGCCCGTGCTGGGCACGTAGTCGCTCTGGATGATGTGGTAGAGCGGCAGGCCCAGAATGTCTTCGTAGAAATGCCGCGTCTCCTCGGCATCGCGCGCCTTGTAGGCGTAGTGGTGCAACTGCTGAATGGCAGCCGGGGCGGGCAGGGTGGCGGGGGCGGGCCGGGGGGCAGCGGTCATGGAGAGGCTCCTCGAATCAATCCCGCAAATTCTACTATTCGTAATTAATTTACTTAAAAATAATTTTGGACGGTGCTGCACCCGACGCGATGCGTGCAGGTGAGGCACCGGGGGCAGGCCCGCCGCAGGGCCGTTGCATGAAAAAAAAGCCGCCCGCCGAATACCCGGCAGGCGGCTTTACAGGGGGAAAACCCGTTTATTGCTTGACGGCCTCGACCTGCACCAGCAGGCGCACATTCTTGGGGAAGCCCCATTCGATGCCATAGTTCATGCCAAACACCGAGCGGTCGATGATGGTTTCAAAGTCGCCACCGCAAACTTCGCGCTTGAGCATGGGGCTTTGGTAGCAGGTGAACTGGTTGGCCTTCAGCGTCACGGGCGCCGTCTTGCCCAGCAGCGTCAACTGGCCGGTGACTTCGCTGACGTTGTCGCCGTTGAAGCTGAACTTGTCCGACGTGAACTTGATGGTGGGGTGCTTGGCCGCGTCAAAAAAGTCCGGGCCCTGCAGGTGCTTGTCGAATGCTGCCGTGCCGGTGTTCACCGAGGTGGCATCGAAACTGATTTCCACCTTGCCAGCCTTGCCGGCACGGTCGAATTGCACGCTGCCCTCTTTCTTGTCGAAGCGGCCGCGGTTGACGGAGGCGCCAAAGTGGCTGATTTCGAAGGTCACGAACGTGTGGGCGGGGTCGATGGCGTAGGTGGCCGGGGCTGCGTGGGCAACACCTGCGGTCAGCGTTGCGGCTGCGGCCAGAGCGAAGAGGGATTTGCGCATGGAAAGGTTCTCCTGAAAGTCGTAGAAAAAGCCAAAGGGACGGGAAAAATTGGTCAGAGCTTGCCCACGCCGGTCAGCGCGAGCTTGAATTTCACCTGCACATCGTCTGCCACCATCGAGGTGTCGGCCCACTCGTTCTCGCCGATCTTGAACGCCAGACGCTTGAGCGGCAGCGCGCCGGTGGCCAAGGTGGTAGCGCCGTTTTGCACCAGTGTGACGGGCACCACTACATCGCGTGCCATGCCTTTGATGCTGAGTTTGCCGGTGACCTCGAATTTGCCTGCACCCAGGGCCTTGATGGCGCTGGACTGGAACGTGGCCTGCGGGAACTGCGGCACATTGAACCAGGTGGCCTTGGGCAGTTCGGCATCGGTCTCGCGCGAACCCATGGTAGCGCTGCCGGTATCCACTGTGAAGACGATCTTGCTCGTGGCCAGCTTGGCAGGGTCAAAGCTGACCTGTGCGTCAAACTTCTTGAAGTGGCCTTCCAGCGGCACACCCATTTGGCGCGCGGTGAATTGCACCTCGCTTTGCGCGGGCACCAGCTTTTGCTGAGCGACCGCTGGGTGGGCCGCCAGCAAGGCTGCGCTGCCCAGGGCCAGTGCGGAAAAGAACGAAGACATCTGCATGGGGGAACTCCTGAAGAATCGGGTGACAGGATCAGCGGCGACCGGGCAGCATGCGCAGCATCAGCCCGTCGCGGTCAAAAAACTGGTGCTTCAGTGCGGCGGCCACATGCACCAGCACGAGGGCTGCCATGGCATACGCACTGAGCTTGTGCAGCGGCTTGAGGGCGTCGGCCAGATCAGGGCTGGCAGCGACGAAGTCGGGCAGTTGCCACAGCCCCAGAAACACAATGGGAAAGCCCGCCGCCGAGCTATAGGCCCAGCCCAGCAAAGGCACGGCAAAAAACAGCAGATACAGCAGGTGGTGCGCGCCGTGGTGCGCCCGTTGCTGCCATCGCGGCATGGCTTGTTCCACGCTGGCGGGCAGTTGTGGCGGGCGGTGCGTCAGGCGCCACAAGAGGCGCAGCACCGACAGCGCCAGAATGCTGACCCCTGCCCATTTGTGCCAGTTGTAGAGCTTCAGACGCTGGGGAGAAAACGGCAGATCGGCCATGTACAGGCCCACACCAAACAGGATGACCAGCGCCACGCCCAGCAGCCAGTGCAGCATCATGGCGGTGCGGGTGTAGCGCGGGGTGGCAAAGGCCTGACTCTGATGTGTGGTGTGCATGTGTGCGAAGGCGGAGATGGGTGCCTGTGGCGCTAAGTTGCGGGAGTTGCGCAACCTTGGGGCGGGGGCGCCGTATATCAAAGAACCAAGTCTATGAAGCCACAGGTCTTGTGGGTTTCAGATGAATTGACGGCTTGATTCAAAAAAACTGAATTGATCGACCGTCTGTGATCAAAGTTCCCCAATGCTGTGCATTGGCTGGCGCCCCACAGAAAGACCAGCAAGCGCACACCGCCAGCGCGGTGGAGCCCCTCTGCGCCGCTTTAATGCGCGAGCGCGGCTTTTTTCCAGGCTTCGGCGGCGGCTTCGCCGTCGTTGCGTCGCTCTGCCAGTGCGGCCAGATGGCGCCAGGCGCTGGCGCGCAAGCCCGAATCCGTCAAATGGGGGATGGCCTGGGTCAGCAGTTGCTGTGCCTTGCCCCACAGCTGGCGTTTGAGGCATGCCACGCCGGCCAGATATTGCAAACGGGCATCGCGGGGGTTGGCCAGTTGCGCGGATTCGATGCGTGCAAGCCAGGCTGCATCCAGCGTGTCCAGACCCGATTCGAGGGCCCGCACCAGCTTGAGTGCATGGTGATCGGGCAGGGCATTGGGCAACTGCACCATGCGTTCCCACACCGGAACCAGCCAGGCCCTCGCCTGTGCGGGCTCGCCCCCAAGGTTCACCAGGCGCTGGGCGGCCTGGATGGCCAGCTCCGGCATGTTGCGCTCGGACTGCTCCAATTGCAGCCAGGTCTGCTGCAACTGGGACGTGTCGTGTGCACTGTTGATGAGCTCGATGGCCAGGCCACGCACGATGCTTTGCGCAGCGTCGGCCGAGAAAGCACGGTGCTTGCCCAGCAGGCGTGCCGTGTCCAGGGCTTCCTGCGTCTGGCGCGCCAGGCGGGTGGCCTTGAGCTTGATGCGCAGTGCCAGCGTGCGCCGGGCGGCGCCATGCGGCAGAGCGGCAAGTCGTTCGAGGGCCGCGCCGGCGTCTCGGTCGTCCAGCGCCCAGCGCGCACCACGCATCTGCACGCCTTCACGAAGTTCCTGCTCGTGGGCGGAGCCACCGGCCGGGGCCAGGCCCAGGGCCAGCTGCAATTGGCTTTCGCGTGTGGCGCGGTCTTGCAGCGCGTGGGAACTCTCGGCCGCCACCATGTGCGCCAGCGCCCGCAGGTGGTGACCATGGGGCACTTTTTCGTTGGCAGCGGCGAGTGCTTCTTCTTTGACGAGGGCGGACAGCGCCGCCTTGCGTGAGCGGATGAAGCGACCGGCGAGCATGTGGGTGAGGGCATCCAGCATCGCACTGTGCATGGCGCGCTCTTTTTGCTGCACGCGCCACCGGCGTGCCTGGTGGGGCAACTCCAGCAGGGCCGCCAGCGCACGCAGCGCGGCATACACCGTGACAAAGCTGGTCACCAGCAGCAGCACGACCATGTTCAGGGAAAAGTCGATGCGGTAGGGGGGCCAGTACAGCGTGATGGTGCCCTGGTTGTTGCCCGCAAACAGGGCCGCAGCCACGGCCACGCCAAACAACGCCAGAAGCCAGAGTGCAGCGCGCATATCAGTAGTCCAATGCTTCGCGCGCGTTCGCGATCTTCGAAACTGGCGCACCACAGGCCAGGGACGCCGAGCAAGGGCCGCCCCGCCGTGAGGGCGTCGTCCCCCTTGGGGGGAAGGCGCGAAGCGACTCAGGGGGGGTCATGTCATCTTCCCGCAGCGGCTGTTGCCAGCGCGGAGAGGGTTTCGTCCAGGCGGGGCAGTTCGGCAGCCTTCATGCTGGCCTGGGCGGTCTGCAGCACGGCGGCTGCAGCCTGCGTGCGGCGCGATGCGGGGTCGAAATACTTGTTCAGTGCCGCCGTGGCGGCCGCCAGGTCGGCCCGGGCCGAATCAAACTGGCGGGCCAGCACGCCAAGGCGCGCATTGAGCAGCTTGAGCTTGAGGTTTTCGCGCAGGAAGAAGGTTTGCTCGGGTGCCAGCAAAATGGCTTCGGGCTGGTCGATGCGGCTCACGCGCACCAGGTTGCGGGCCTCGTCGCGCACCACTTCCCAGCTGCGTTGCAGCGTGGCCAGCCACCAGGCCTGCTCGCTTTGCGCGGCTGCGTCCGGTGCACTGTTGCTGGGAGCGGCGGCCAGGCGGCGCGTTGCGGCGGCCTGCGCCACAGCGTTTTGCACGGGCAGGTCGTCCACCTGGCGCACCAGGTCATCGAGGCGGGCCAGCAGGCCGGCGGTGTCGGTGACGGTGGCGCGGGTCATGCGATCCAGGTCGCGGCCGATGGCGCGCTGCACGGGGGTCAGGCGGGGCTGGGCGGCGCGCTCAATGCGCTGGTTCGCGCTTTTGAGGGCGGCGACCAGGGGCTCCAGGCTGCCGGTAAGCTGGGCCTGCTGCTGTGCCATGCGGATGGCCGATTCGATGTCCACCACCAGGTTTTCGTCGCGCGAACGCGACAGGCTTTGCATCAGTTCTTCGAGCTGGCTGCGTTGCAGCGCCACCTCGCCCACCCGGGCTTCCGTGACCGAGAGGCGGGCGGCTGTGTCGCGCACCAGTTCTTGGGCCTGGCGCGCCATGGCGCGGGCCTCGATGGCCTGGTCTCCCGCATCAGCCGACTGGCGAGCAAGTTGCTCCTGGATGGTGTTGAGCTTCTGCCAGAGCAGGCCGCTGCTGACCAGGGCGGCAATGGCCACCGCGCCCAGAAGATAGGTGCCGGTGTGCCGCAGCGATGCGGTGGGTGCGACGCCCACCGCCGGGCCAGCGCCGGGCGGGACGGCGGTCACCGGGTTGCCTGGGGCGGCTGTTGCGGAAGAATCGTTGGGGGGCACGAGGCTCATGCCGCCGATTCTATCGAGGCCACCACGTCATCCAGTGCGGGCCGGCATTCGTGCACGCGGCCAAACCCGGCGGCACGCGCTGCCTGTGCAATGCGTGGGTGCGTGGCCAGCGCGCGCGCTGTGTGCAGTGCCAGGCCAGGTGCGGCGCTGGCCAGGTGCGCAAGCGCTTCCGAGCTGCTGAGCAGCCACCACGAACCGTCGCCTGCCGCTGCATGGGCCAGCGTGGTCTGTTCGGCGGTGAGGCGCGGCGCACCCCGTGTGTAGGCCACCACAAACTCCACCGTGGCGCCCGCCTGCTCGATCTGGCGGGCCAGCCAGTCGCGCCCGATGCCGGGGCCTGGCTCGGCCCCCTCGGAGCAGCCGCGCACGATGAGAATGCGGTCGCCTGCGCGCACCTGTGTCGCCACCTGCTGCCACAGGGATTCCGAGTCGAACTGCGTTGCATCGGGCGCCGGGCTGTCGATGCAGTCGAGCGGAACCCCCGCGCGCAACAGTGCACGCAGGGTTCCGGGGCCAGGTGCCCATGCTCTTGTTTTAATAGCTGATGGCGCAGGTTCCGTAAGCGCTAGAGGCTCTTTTTGTTCAAAAAAGTAGTCCACTGCGTTGCCGCTGACAAACATGGCGGCACGGTAGCTGTCGAGTTGGGCCCGGGCCCGGGCGATGGCGGCGCGCGCACCGGGGTCGGTGCAGGCGCCAATGGCAATCAGGGGCAGCGCCGTGGCGGCATGGCCCCGCGCAGCCAGCTGCTCCACCCAGTGCGCCGCTTCGCGCGCGGGTCTGGTCACGATCACCCGGTTGGTGGTCACTGCAGGTTCAGCCGGCAACGGGGTCAACGCCCCGGGCACCGCCGGCGCGCAGTTGTGCTGCAATGGCGATGCCCAGGGCATCGGCGGATTCCAGCGTGGCCACAGGGGCGCTGGCGCTGGCGCGAACCAGCGGCACGCGAGCGTCGGGGTCGCCCCAGGCGGCATCCAGATGCAGGGTGCCCTGCACCAGTCGGCCATGCGCGGCCAGCGGCATCGAGCAGCTGCCGCCCATGGCGCGGCTGACGGCGCGCTCGGCGGTCACGGTGAGCCAGGTGTCCTGGTGGGCCAGCGGCGCCAGCGCATCCATCAAATCTTGCCGGTCGCTGCGAATCTCGATGCCCAGGGCACCCTGGCCTGCTGCCGGCAGCATGTCGGTGGTGGCGAATTCGGTGCGGATGCGTTCTTGCAGGCCCAGGCGCTTGAGGCCCGCCGCCGCCAGCACGATGGCGTCGTATTGGCCTTCGTCGAGCTTGCGCAGGCGCGTGTCGAGATTGCCGCGCAGCGGCTCGATGCGCAGATCGGGCCGCAGCGCCTGCAGCAGCACCTGGCGGCGCAGGCTGGAGGTGCCGACCACCGCGCCCTGGGGCAGGGCATCGAGCGACGCATAACGGTGCGACACAAAGGCATCGCGCGGGTCTTCGCGCTCCATCACGCAGGCCAGGGCAAAGCCTTCGGGCAGCTCCATGGGCACGTCTTTGAGCGAGTGCACGGCGATGTGGGCACGGCCTTCTTCGAGCGCTACTTCCAGCTCTTTCACGAACAGGCCCTTGCCGCCCACCTTGGAGAGACTGCGGTCAAGGATCTGGTCGCCCTGGGTGGTCATGCCCAGTAGCGAAACGGTGTGGCCGCGTGCGCGCAGCAGGGCCTGCACGTGTTCTGCTTGCCACAGGGCCAGGCGGCTTTCGCGCGTGGCGATCACCAGGGTAAGGGGTTGTGTCGGGCTCAAGTTCGTAACCTATTTGTAATCATTGGGCAAGCTGCGATGCTAGCATCGCGCCGCACCGGTGGCTGGTGTCCGCACAGGCTTGCACAGCAGGCTGGCAGCGGCCGGCTGCCCCCTCAATCCGGAGACACCCGCATGAAACGATCCGACAAGGACCAGCCCCTGATCGACGACATCCGCCTGTTGGGGCGCATTCTGGGCGACGTGATCCGCGAACAGGAGGGCGTGGAGGCCTACGAACTGGTCGAGCAGGTGCGCAAGCTCTCAGTGGCTTTTCGCCGCGATGCCGACCAGGAGGCCGACCGCGCCCTCAAGAAGCTGCTCAAGTCGCTGTCGGGCGACCAGACGGTGAGTGTGATCCGGGCCTTCACCTATTTCAGCCACCTGGCCAACCTGGCCGAAGACCGCCACCACATCCGCCGCCGCGCCGTGCACGAGCGCGCGGGCGACACGCAAGAGGGCAGCATCGAGGTCGCCCTGTCGCGCCTGCGCTGGGCCGGCATTGCGCCCAAGACCATTGCCCAGACCCTGGCCAGCAGCTATGTGGCCCCGGTGCTCACTGCCCACCCTACCGAGGTCCAGCGCAAGAGCATTTTGGACGCCGAGCGCGACATCGCCCAGCTGCTGGCAGTGCGCGACGACATCCAGGTGCGCGCCCAGCTTTACAACAGCGCCAAGGACGCGCTTACCCCACGCGAGCTGGCCGCCAACGAAGCCCTGCTGCGCGCCCGCGTGGCCCAGCTGTGGCAAACGCGCCTGCTGCGCTACAGCAAGCTCACGGTGGCCGATGAAATCGAAAACGCGCTGTCGTATTACGAATCCACCTTTTTGCGCGAGATTCCCAAGATCTATGCCGATCTGGAGCGGGAGCTGGGCCAGTACCCCGTGCACAGCTTTTTGCGCATGGGCCAGTGGATTGGTGGCGACCGTGACGGCAACCCCAACGTGACGGCGCAAACCCTGCAATACGCCTTGCGCAGCCAGGCCGAGATGGCGCTGCGGCACTACCTCACTGAAGTGCATTTTCTGGGCGGCGAGCTGTCGCTGTCGGCGCGCCTGGTCACGGTGTCGCCCGAGATGCAGGCGCTGGCCCAGCGCTCGCCCGACACCAGCGAGCACCGGCAGGACGAGCCCTATCGCCGCGCCCTGACCGGCATCTACGCACGCCTGGCGGCCACGCTCAAGGACCTGACCGGGGGCGACGCAGCCCGCCATGCGGTGGCACCCCAGAACGCCTATGCCGGTGCCGAAGAATTTTTGGCCGACCTGCGCGTGATCGAGGCATCGCTTCAATCGCACCATGGCAAGGCGCTAGCGGCCGAACGCCTGCACCCGCTGATTCGCGCCGTGCAGGTGTTTGGCTTTCACCTGGCCACCGTGGACCTGCGCCAAAGCTCTGACAAGCATGAAGAAGTGGTGGCCGAACTGCTGGCCACCGCCCGCATCGAACCCGACTACAGCAGCTTGCGAGAGGCCGCCAAGCGCGCTCTGCTCATCAAGCTGTTGAACGATGCCCGGCCGCTGCGCGTAGTGGGCGCCACCTACGGCGACCACACCCTGGGTGAGCTGGCCATTTTTGAAACCGCCCGCGTGCTGCGCGAGCGCTTTGGCCACGAGGCGATTCGCCACTACATCATCAGCCACACTGAAACCGTGAGCGACCTGCTCGAAGTGCTGCTGCTGCAAAAGGAAGTGGGCCTGATGCGTGGCACGCTGGATGAAGATGGTACCCCCACGCTTGGCACTGGCGTGTCCTCGCTGCCCCAAGCAGGGGAAGGGGCCCATGCTTCGCCGGTGCGTGGGGCTCGGGCCGGCTTGGGGCGGCCCGGCGCTCGGCCCGGCGCCCGCAACGACCTCATCGTGGTGCCGCTGTTCGAGACCATCGAAGACCTGCGCAATGCCGCGCCCATCATGCGCGAGTTCTATGCCCTGCCGGGCGTGGCGGCGCTGGTGCAGCGCAGCGGCGGCGAGCAGGACATCATGCTGGGCTACTCCGACAGCAACAAGGACGGTGGCATCTTCACCAGCAACTGGGAGCTGTACCGCGCCGAGATTGCGCTGGTGGAGCTGTTTGACGAACTCGATACCAGCCATGGCATCCAGCTGCGCATGTTCCATGGCCGCGGCGGCACTGTGGGACGGGGCGGCGGCCCCAGCTACCAGGCCATCCTGGCGCAGCCGCCGGGCACGGTGCGCGGCCAGATCCGGCTGACCGAGCAGGGCGAAGTCATCGCCTCCAAATACGCCAATCCCGAGATCGGGCGCCGCAACCTCGAAACCCTGGTCGCGGCCACCCTGGAGGCAACGCTGCTGCAGCCCACCAAATCGGCCACCAAGGCGTTTCTGGACGCTGCCGCGCAGCTTTCGCAGGCCAGCATGGGCGCGTACCGCGCGCTGGTGTACGAAACACCGGGCTTCACCGACTATTTCTTCAACTCCACCCCTATCCGCGAAATCGCCGAGCTCAACATCGGCTCGCGCCCGGCATCGCGCAAGGCCAGCCAGAAGATCGAAGATTTGCGCGCCATTCCCTGGGGCTTCAGCTGGGGGCAGTGCCGCCTCACGCTGCCGGGCTGGTATGGCTTTGGCGCTGCCGTGGAGGCGTTTGTCAACCTGGAAGGCAAGGACCCCAAGACCCAGATGGCCTTGTTGCAAAAGATGTACCGCCAGTGGCCGTTCTTTCGCACGCTGCTTTCCAACATGGACATGGTGCTGGCCAAGAGCGACCTGGCCCTGGCCTCGCGCTACAGCGAACTCGTGACCGATGCCCGCTTGCGCAAGAGGGTGTTCAGCACCATCGAGGCCGAATGGCACCGCACGGCCGACGCGCTGACCCGCATCACCGGCGACAAGCAGCGCCTCACGCACAACACCGCGCTGGCCCGGTCCATCCGCCATCGCTTTCCCTACATCGACCCGCTGCACCACCTGCAGGTGGAGCTGGTGCGCCGCTGGCGCGCGGGGCAGGGCGATGAGCGCGTGCAGACGGGTATCCACATCTCGATCAACGGGATTGCGGCGGGCCTGCGCAACACCGGCTGAACCGGGCTGGCCCCGCCCCGCCCGTTCTATTCAGACGGGATGGGGCCGGTCAGTCGCCCAGCAGTTCTCCGATGGCCTTGAGGTCTTCCACCCGGTCGCACACTGCCTTCACGGCCATCATTACCGGGATGCCCAGCAGCAGCCCCCACAGGCCCCACAGCCAGCCCCAGGCCAGCACGCTCACGAACACCGCCACGGGGCTCATGCTGCTGGCGCGGCTGGTGAGCCAGGGGGTGAGCAGGTTGCCGATGATGGTGTGAATGACCAGCGATGCGCCGCCAATGGCGAGGGCCATGTCGAGCGTGCCGAACTGCAAAAAAGCCACCAGCGCCGAGGCCCCCGTCACCAGCGCCGAGCCGATGTAGGGTGCCAGGTTGAGCACTGCAGCCACCACGCCCCACACCGCCGCGTTTTCAAGGCCCAGCGCCCAGTAGGCCGTGCCGGTCGCCAGCCCCACCAGCACACTGGTGAAGACCTGGACCAGCAGGTAGCGCTGGATCTGGCCGGTGATGTCGCCGAGCACATGGATGGTGATCTTGCGCCGCTCCAGGGTGGTGCCGGCGATGCGCACCAGCTTGTCGCGAAACAGGTTGCCCGAGGCCAGCGCAAAGTAGGTGAGAAAAATCACCACCATGAGCTGACCCAGCGCCGACATGAGCCCCATGGTTCCGCTCCAGAGGTAGTCGCGGATATTGAACGGCGGGCGTTCGATGATGACCCGTTGCACGCCACGGCGCGGCGGGGTGCTGGCGCCATTGTCGTTGGTGGCCTGCTCGATCTGCGTGGCGGCCTTTTGCATGGTGTCGAGCGGGCTGCTGGCGCCGGTGCGCGCCTTGAGGCTGTCGCGCACTTTCTTGGCGGCAACGGGGAGCGAGTCCACCAGCTGTGCCGCGCCGTCGCTGAGCGACCAGGCGGTGGTTGCCAGGCCCGAGACAATGGCCACCAGCAGCAAACCCGCCCCCAGCCAGCGCGGCACATGCCAGCGCCACAGGGCTTCCACCGTGGGCCTGAGCGCAGTGGTCAGCAGCAGGCTCAGCATGATGGGAATGAACACTGCGCTGGCCCAGTGCAGCAGCGCCACGCTGGCAAACAGCGCCAGCAACGCCAGCGACACATTGCGCACATCCACCGGCATGTGCAGCATCACCGGCAACCGTTGGCGTGGTGCATGGGCGGCGGGCTGTGCGGGAGCCGTCGGGGTGGCGGCTGGCCCATCGGCGGCGGGGGGTGGCGCATCGGCGGGGGCCGAGGAGGCCGGTGACGCCGGGGAGGTCGGAGATGGGTGCTGGATGGGCTCTGTGGGCTCGGTCATGCGCGGATTGTGCGGCAGCTGCCACCCCTGTCATGTAGGCGGCCATCGCCTGTAGGCGGGTGGTGTCAAAGTGCACTCCAAAACCCGTGTTGTTTGCCGGTTTGTCGTGAGGCCTTGCCGCTAGCATTGCGCGATGCAAGCTGACACAAGACGCCCCATGCGCACCCGCGTGAACTTCCTGGATGGCACGGTCATGGGGCGCCCTTGGGGGCGGCGGCGCAGCGCTGCGCCAGTGACCGAGGCCACCGCCGCAGCCCATGCAGTTTCAGGCATAGCCCATGGCCACCATGAGCACACCACGAAGCGCTGGATGCTGGTGGCCGCCTGCGTGCTGGGCGCTGCCGCCTTGCCCGGCTGCGCGGGCTACTACTACGGTGAAAAATACGGCCCCACGCTGGGCTCCACGGTGGACAACATGCTGCGCGACAACCTGTTGGAGGCCAGCCATCGCGCAACCGACAACTTGTTGAAGACCGTGGCCCTGGAGCCGCAACGGCCCGTGCTGGTCACCACGCTGGTGAATGTGGATCAGCGTTCTGAGCCATCGCAGCTGGGGCTTATCGTGGCCGAGCAGATTGCCGGTCGCCTGGTGCAGCGCGGGGTGCGCGTCACCGCACTGAAGTGGCAAGAACCGCTGGCCGTGCAGCAGCGCCATCCCGGCGAACTGCTGGTGCCGCGCGAGTGGCATGAAGTGGGCCAGGCCCATGACGCGCAGGCCGTTGTGGTGGGAACCTATGCCGTGTCAGCCCGCCAGCTGTATATCAGCCTGAAGCTGGTCAGCCCAGCGGGCAACGCCGTGGTGGCTGCGCATGACTATGTGGTGCCAGTGGACGACGATGTGCGCACGTTGCTGAGGGGGCGGTGAATCGGCCGGGCAGCGAATAAAAACTGTGCTGCGCCTTGCACAGGTAAAAGGTAGCTCACTAATTGATAGCAGCTAGCGCTTGCTGCATAAGCGCTAGAGGCCAATTTGGTTCAAATTTCAGTGCAGCATCAACGCACCAGCGGACTTGCTCTTGCCAGCACGGGCGGGCGGGTTGCACAGGCCGCAGGTGAAGTGGCGGTTTTCGTACAGCTCGGTCACGAACTGGCCGCTGCACTGGCTGCACTTGGTGCGTGTCAGCATGCCGGCGTCCACAAACTTCACCAGGCGCCAGGCGCGGGTGAACGACAGCAGGGGCTCGATCTCGGCCGTAGCCACCTGTTCGTTGTACAGGCGGTAGGCTTTGGTCAGCAGCTCCACCGAATCCAGGTCCACGCCCTTGGACAGGTATTCGTAGATGTTCAAAAACAATGAGCTGTGGATGTTCTCTTGCCAGGTCAGAAACCAGTCGGTGGAGAACGGCAGCTGGCCCTTGGATGGGGACTTGCCAGCGATCTCCTTGTAAAGCCGGATCAGGCGTTCGTACGACAGCGTGGTCTCCGACTCCAGCACCTGCATGCGGGCACCCATCTCGATCAGCATCGCAGCGCGTGCAATCTGCTTGGATTCGTTCAGAACGCTTTTGGCGGGTGCTTTGGGGGTGGCTGGCGTGACGGACATGGTGGCTTTCGGTGGCAGAGGGCGGGGTGCGGGAAGCGGGAAGTGCAGTGCAGGATCACAGCACTTCGGACACGCGGCTGGCCATCAGGATGTTGGCGTGCAGCGTGTTGGTGGCTTCGTTGCCCACCTTTTTGGCCGAGTGGTTGGTCAGCAAGCTCCACACCAGGTTGTCGTCTACCCGGAAGCTGCAAAGAAGGGTGTTGCGGGAGGCCAGTTTGAGCACTTGCGCTGCCGACAGCGATGCCAGAATATCGGCAGCGTCTTCGTTCATGCCCAGACGAAACACTGCTTCTGCCTTGTCGTGGCGAATCAGGTTTTGCGCCAGCATCAGGTAGGTGAGATTGGCTTCGCGAATTTCGGCGAGCAGTTGTTCGTTGGTCATGGCAGCTTTCCTTTTCTTGGCCGGTTCTGGCGTTGCCTGCTGACTGCAGGTTTTGCGTGATCCGGTGAAATGGATTGTGAAACTGCCCCAATCAAAAATTAAGTCGGGGTTTGGATGTGCCGCGTGTCTGGTTTCGGGGTGGGGCTTGTAGGAATTTACCTTACAAGCGCCGCAGCCCCGCAACCCCTCCTGGCAGGCCAGCGGCCTGCTGTGGACAACCCGCTTGCAGGCGCTAGCCGCGCTCCACCGGGCGCGAAGGGTCGCTGCACCATTCGCTCCAGCTGCCTGCAAAAAGCGTGGTTTTTCCGAGTCCGGCCACTTCCATGGCCAGCATGTTGGGCAGTGCGCTCACGCCGCTGCCGCACTGGTGGACCACGGTGGATGCGTTGCGGCCCGCCAGCAGGGCTTCGAATTCGGTGCGCAGCATGTCAGCAGGCTTGAAGCGGCCATCGGCACCGATGTTGTCGCCAAACGGGCGATTGAGGGCGCCCGGAATGTGCCCGGCCACGGGGTCCAGTGGCTCGACCTCGCCGCGGTACCGGGGCGCGCCCCGCGCATCGATCAGGGTCTGGCCCGGTTGCTGCAGTGCGGCCAGCACATCGGCCGCGCTGGCCAGCTGGCGCAGAGGGGGACGCAACTCAAAGTTGGACTGGAACCGGGCGGGTTCGGCACCGCTGGCAACGGCACCACCGCCTGCTTGCCAGGCTTGCAAGCCGCCGTCGAGCACAGCCACTGCATCGTGACCGGCCCACTTGAGCATCCACCACAGGCGGCCGCAGTAGTTGGCGCCGTTGCGGTCGTACACCACGGCCTGCATGCCATTGGCAAAGCCCACGCTCGACAGCCAGATGGCAAAGCGCTCGCGGCTGGGCAGCGGGTGGCGCCCGCCCGAGGCGGGTTCGTCGGCCTCGTGTGCCGTAACGGTGCCGGTGGCGCCGGGCGCGCCGTGCAGCGCGCTCAGGTCGGTGTCGAGGTTGGCGTAGATGGCGCCGGGAATGTGGGCATCGGCATATTGCTGCGCACCCGCAGAAGGCTGGGTGAGATCGAAACTGCAGTCAAACACCATCAGTGGTGCGCCGCTGGCGACCAGGGATTGCAGTTCGGTGGCGGATACCAGTGTGGTGTAGGTCATGGGCGGTCGGGTGCGCGCAGACGCACCGGCAAGGTCAAAAGGATGGCCTTTATTGTGTCAATGTTCTTCGGCCGGAGTTCCCGGCGCAGCGCGGGCGCGCAGCACGGTGGCCACGATGCCGCTGCCCACGATCAGCGCCATGCCGACCCAGCCCATGGGCGGAATCTGGTCGCCAAACAGCGCCACGCTGTAAATGGCGGCAAACACAATGCCCGAATACTGCAGATTGGCCACCACCAGCGTGCCGCGCTGGGTTTTGGCGCTGGCATAGGCGCGGGTCATGCACAGCTGCCCGCCCGCTGCCAGCACCCCGATGGGAAGGAGCCACAGCGCGGGCCAGCCCGGCCAAGCCGAGGTGCCGGTCAGCAACAAGGCAAGACCGCCGGCCACGGCCGAGCCCACCGCAAAATAGAACACCGTGCGCGACTCGGGCTCGCCCAGCCGCGACAGGGCCACCACCTGCATGTAGGCAAATGCCGCCGTCATGCCCGACATGAGCCCGATCAGGCCCGCAAACGCCTGGTTCTGGTCGAGGCTGGGGCGCAGCATCATCACCACGCCGACAAAGCCGGTCAGCACCGTCAGCACCAGCGGGCCCTGAAACGCCGGACGCGGCGATGCAGCCGAAGGGCGCCAGGCCAGCAGCGTGCCACCGACCAGAAACGCCGCGATCCAGACGCTGCTCATGTAGTTGAGCGTCATGGCTGTGGCCAGGGGCAGGTGGGCAATGGCGTAGAACCAGGCTCCCAGCGATGCCACGCCCACCAGACTGCGCCAGGCGTGCATGCCGGGGTAGCGTGTGGCCAGCGTCACGCGCTGGGAGCGCGCCAGCATCCACAGGATCACGATGCCGATCAGGCCGCGGTAGCAGACCAGTTCGGCCGCGTTGAAATGGTCCGAAGCGATCTTGACGCACACGCCCATGCTCGCAAACAGGAACGCGGCCAGCACCATCCAGAGGGCTTGCATGGGATCAGGTGGATAAGTTAGGTCGGAAAGTAAAAAAGCTGCCAGCGCTTTGTTTGCAAGCGTTGACAGCTATTGTAATAAGAGCGCACGAGCGCTGTATGGCGTATTGGGTGCGTTTGGGCGCTGTATTCAGGCCTTTGGAGTCACCGTACCCATGGCTTCGCGGTACCAGTCGTGAAAGTGCTGCATGCCGTCTTCCATGGGGCTTTGGTAGGGGCCCACTTCGTTGTCGCCACGCGCCAGCAAGGCCTTGCGGCCGGCGTCCATGCGCTCGCCGATCTCGTCGTCCTCAATGCAGGTCTCCATGTAGGCCGCCTGCTGTGCCTCGACGAATTCGCGCTCGAAGGCCGCGATTTCCTCGGGGTAGTAGAACTCCACCATGTTCATCGTCTTGGTGGGGCTGATGGGGTGCAGTGTGGACACGGTGAGTACGTGCGGGTACCACTCGACCATGATGTGCGGGTACAGCGTGAGCCATATGGCGCCATGCGTGGGCGGCTCGCCGTTGCGGTAGGCCAGCAAAGCCTCGTGCCAGCGCTCGTACACGGGACTGCCCGCCTTGCCCAGGCGGTTGGCCACGCCCACGGTCTGCACCGAGTAGTTTTTGCCAAATTCCCAGCGCAGGTCGTCACAGGTGACGAAATGCCCCAGGCCTGGGTGGAACGGGCCGACGTGGTAGTCCTCCAGATAGACCTCGATGAAGGTCTTCCAGTTGTAGTTGCACTCGTGCAGTTCGATGCGATCGAGGACAAAACCGGTGAAGTCAAGGTCGGCGCGCGGGCCGATGCCGGCCAGATCGGCCGCCACGTCGATGCCGTTGTCTTCAAACAGCAAGCCGTTCCACTCACGCAGCTTGTAGTTGTTGAGGTTCAGGCAGGGATCGTGCGAGAAATGGGGGGCGCCCAGCAACTCGCCGTTGTCCTTGTAGGTCCAGCGGTGCAAGGGACACACGATGTTGCCGCCCGCGCTGCCCTTTTGCTGGGTGTTCAGCGAGCCGCGGTCCTTGAGCATGATGGCCTGGCGGTGGCGGCAGACGTTGGAGATCAGCTCTACACCGCCCTGGGCGTTGCGCACCAGCGCGCGCCCTTCGCCCTCCTGGGGCAAGGCGTGGTAGTCGCCCGGGTTGGGCACGGAAAGCTGGTGCCCCACATAACGGGGCCCGCGCTGGAAGATGGTTTCCAATTCGCGCTGGAACAGCGCTTCGTCAAAGTAGCTTGAAACTGGTAGTTGGCTTGCGGCCTGCTGCAGTCGAAGACTTAAATCAGACATGGGTGACCTGACCTAAAGACTCCCCACAGGGAGGTGCGCCTGTGCGCATCTGGAAAAAAAGAAACCGGCTAGGTGACTAGCCGGCTCGACGGGAATGGGATTATAGGCGGTGGGGTTATTCCCGCACCCCTCTTACGTGTATTGCCAAACCAGCTAAAGCGACTGGTTCTGTATCCCTCCGGGCGGTTCGGGGAGCACTGATGCCCCCCTCCATGTGAGGGCAAGGGACTCCTGCGGGCGGGCGGCGGCGGCGTTCCAGTCGCTGCGCCTAAAATCACGCGTTTAACCTGCGCAATTTCTGCCGTCCTGCCCATGCCCAAGGCCCCTGCCTCCAAAGCCCCGCCCGCCGAACCTGCCAGCTACGAAGCGGCGCTGGAAGAGCTGGAGCAGCTCGTGGGCCGCATCGAGGCAGGTCAGTTGCCGCTGGAGGAGATGCTTGCCGGCTATCAGCGCGGGGCCACCCTGCTGGCTTTTTGTCGGCACCGGCTGGATGCGGTCCAGGACCAGATCAAGGTGCTGGACGAAGGCGCGTTGCAGCCATGGACGCAGGAATGATGTCCGCCAAGACCGCCCAACCGGCCTTCGACCTGGCAGGCTGGAGCCAACACCACCTTGATCGGGTCGAGCAGGCCCTGGGCCATTGGGTTGGCAAGGATGCACCCGCCCGCCTGGGCGAGGCCATGCGTTACGCGGTGCTCGATGGCGGCAAGCGCCTGCGACCGTTGCTGGTGCTGGCGGCCTATGAGGCGGTGCAGAACGGGGCGGGCGATATGGACCGCGAGGTGGCGTCGCGCGCGGGGCTGGGCGAGGCGGCCCTGCGCGCCGGGATGGACGAGGCGGCCCTGCGCGCCGGGATGGACGAGGCGGCCCTGCGCGCCGGGATGGACGAGGCGGCCCTGCGCGCCGCGTGCGCCGTCGAGCTGATCCATGCCTATTCGCTGGTGCACGACGACATGCCGTGCATGGACAACGATGTATTGCGCCGGGGCAAGCCCACCGTGCATGTGCAGTTTGGCGAGGCGCAGGCCTTGCTGGCGGGCGATGCACTCCAGGCATTTGCCTTCGAGCTGCTCACACCGGAGGATGAACACATTCCTGCGACCGTGCAGGCTGCGCTGTGCCGCCAGCTGGCGCGCGCCGCCGGATCTGCAGGCATGGCGGGCGGGCAGGCGATTGACCTGGCCAGCGTGGGGCTGGCGCTGACGCAGGACCAGTTGCGCAACATGCACCGCCTTAAAACCGGTGCATTGCTGCAAGCCAGCGTGATGATGGGCGTGGCCTGCGGGGCGTCCAGCGCCGCGGCGCAAAAGGCGCTGGCCGACTACGGCGCGGCGCTGGGGCTGGCGTTTCAGGTGGTGGACGATATCCTGGATGTGGTCGCCGACTCGGCTACGCTGGGAAAGACCGCCGGCAAGGATGCTGCCAGCGACAAGCCCACCTATGTCTCGTTGCTCGGGCTGGCCCCCGCGCAGGCCCATGCGCAGGAGTTGCTGGCGCAGGCGCATGACGCGCTGGCGGCCTCGGGCCTGGCGGACACGCGCGCACTGGCGGCGCTGGCCGACATGGTGGTGAACCGATCGTATTGAGCCCGGGTGGGGTTTGATGCCGTTGAATTTTATGTCAAATTGGCCTCTAGCCCTTGTGTATCAAGCGCTATAAGCTATCAAAATAATAGTAAATGTCCACGACATCCTTCCCCCTGCTGCAGACCATCAATGACCCGGCTGACCTGCGCCGCCTGGCGCGCGCCGATCTCAAGCAACTGGCCACCGAGCTGCGTGCGTTCGTGATCGAAAGCGTGTCCCAGACGGGCGGGCACCTCAGCTCCAATCTGGGCACGGTCGAACTCACCGTGGCGCTGCACCATGTGTTCAACACGCCCGAGGATCGGCTGGTGTGGGATGTGGGCCACCAGACCTACCCGCACAAGATCCTGACTGGCCGGCGCGACCGCATGCACACGCTGCGCCAGCTGGGCGGCATCTCGGGCTTTCCGCAGCGTGCGGAAAGCGTGTATGACACCTTTGGCACGGCGCATTCGAGCACCAGCATCTCGGCAGCCCTGGGCATGGCGCTCGCCGCGCAGCGCAAGGGCGAAAACCGGCATGCCGTGGCCATCATCGGCGACGGTGCCATGACGGCCGGCATGGCCTTCGAGGCCCTGAACAACGCCGGTGTGGCCGACGCCAACCTGCTCGTCATCCTGAACGATAACGACATGAGCATCAGCCCGCCCGTGGGCGCGCTCAATCGTTATCTGGCCCAGCTCATGAGCGGGCAGTTTTATGCTGCCGCCAAGAATGTAGGCAAGACCGTGCTGCGCCCCGTACCCCCGCTGCTGGAGCTGGCCAAGCGGCTGGAGCAGCAGGCCAAGGGCATGGTGGTTCCGGCCACGCTGTTCGAGAAATTCGGCTTCAACTACATCGGGCCCATCGACGGGCATGACCTCGATTCCCTGATCCCCACGCTGGAAAACATCAAGGGGCTCAAAGGCCCGCAGTTCCTGCATGTGGTCACCAAAAAAGGCCAGGGCTACAAGCTGGCCGAGGCCGATCCCGTGGCCTACCACGGTCCGGGCAAGTTCGACCCGGCCGTGGGGCTGGTCAAAAGCACGGCCGCGCCCAAACAGACCTTCACGCAGGTGTTTGGCGAATGGCTGTGCGACATGGCGGCGCAGGATGACCGGCTGGTGGGCATCACCCCGGCCATGCGCGAGGGTTCAGGCATGGTCGAGTTCCACAAGCGTTTCCCCGACCGTTATTACGACGTGGGCATCGCCGAGCAGCATGCCGTCACCTTTGCCGCTGGCATGGCCTGCGAGGGCGTGAAGCCCGTGGTGGCGATCTATTCCACCTTTTTGCAGCGCGGCTACGACCAGATGATCCACGACGTGGCCCTGCAGAACCTTCCCGTGGTGTTTGCCCTGGACCGGGCCGGCCTGGTGGGGGCCGACGGCGCCACCCATGCGGGTGCCTACGACATCCCTTTTGTGCGCTGCATTCCCAACATGAGCATGGCCTGCCCGGCCGATGAGCGCGAATGCCGCCAGCTGCTGAGCACCGCGTTCGCGCAAGACCATCCCGTTGCCGTACGCTACCCGCGCGGCAGTGGCGCGGGCGTGGCGCCCCTGCGCGGGCTGGAGGGTCTGCCGTTCGGCAAGGGCGAAATTCGACGGGAGCGCAAGGGTGAGGGCAAAGAGGGGCCGCACATTGCCATTCTTGCCTTTGGCACCTTGCTGTACCCCGCACTGGAGGCAGCCGAAGCACTCGATGCCACGGTGGTCAACATGCGCTGGGCCAAACCGCTCGATGTGGAGCTGCTGCTTGAAGTGGCAGTGCGCCACCACGCACTCGTGACGCTGGAAGAGGGCGCCACCATGGGAGGAGCGGGCAGCGCCGTGATGGAGGCACTGGCCGCCGCACAGGTGACCATGCCGGTACTTCAGCTGGGCTTGCCCGACGTGTTCATCGAACATGGCGACCCTGCCCGACTCCTGGCGTTGCAAGGGCTGGATGCCGATGGCATCCGTCTCGCCATCAGCGCGCGATTCGGCTCATAGCCGGGCGCGTGGCAGGCCGGGGCGCGCTCTGTGTCAAGTCCGCGGGGACGGCGGGGATGTGCCCAAGCTTGCAAAACCCTGAAGGCAGGGTAACAAGGGGGGTATTTCCGCGGGATAACCCGCAAGAGATGCCCGTTTCAACTTCCTACAATCACCCCTCGAAACGCGCAGTTCGGGCCCGGCCTCTGGGGCGGCTGGAACGCGCAGTGTGATCATCATTCTGGAAAGAACCTCATGGATCGTCGTTCCGTCATCAAGCACGCTGGCATTGCAGGTGTTCTCGCCGCAGGCATCGCCCCCGCAGTCCACGCCCAGGCCGCCGTGCGCTGGCGTCTTGCTTCCAGCTTCCCTAAATCGCTGGACACCATTTTCGGCAGCGCCGAAATGTTCGCCAAGACGGTGCGTGCGCTTTCGGGCGGCAAATTCGAGGTGTCCGTGCATGCTGCCGGTGAACTGATGCCCGCCTTCGGTGTGGTGGATGCCCTGCAAAACGGCACGATCGAAATGGCCCAGACGGCGCCCTACTATTTCACGGGCAAAAGCTCCATCTTCGCGTTCGGTTGCGCGGTGCCTTTCGGCCTCACGGCGCGTCAGATGGACGCCTGGATGGAGCACGGCAACGGCCGCAAGCTGATGGATGCGTTCTACGCCAACTACAACATCAAGAGCCGCAGCGCAGGCAACACCGGCACGCAGATGGGCGGCTGGTATCGCAAGGAAATCAAGACGGTTGCCGACCTGAAGGGTCTGAAGATGCGCATGGGTGGCGGCCTGTTCGGCGAAGCCATGCAGAAGCTGGGCGTGGTCCCGCAGAACATGCCCGGGGGTGATGTGTACCAGGCGCTGGAAAAAGGCACGCTCGATGCTACAGAGTTCGTCGGTCCTTACGACGATGAAAAGCTGGGTTTCAACAAGGTTGCGCCGTTCTACTACTACCCCGGCTGGTGGGAGGGTGGTGCCGAGCTGGAGTTCTTCATCAACACCAAGGCCTATGCGGCGTTGACCCCGGAATTCCAGGCCATTGTGGATGCCGCCACCACCGTGGCTGCACGCGACATGACCGCCAAGTACGACGCCTTCAACCCCATCGCGCTCAAGCGCCTGGTGGCAGCCAAGACGCAGCTCAAGGCTTTCCCCAAGGAAATCATGGACGCTGGCTACAAGGCTTCCATGGAGGTCTTTGCCGAGCACGAAGCCAAGTCGGCTGAGTTCAAGACCATTCACCAGGACATGCGTGCATTCCAGCGCGACCAGTTGCTGTGGGCGCGTTATTCCGAATTGCGCTTTGACAACTACATGACGGGCGTGAAGCTGTAATCAGCCCACGCTTGGGCGGCAGGCCTCTGGTGGGCCCCCGCCCCATTCTTTCTCGATCCGGTTCCGGTGCTGCACACCCTTGGCAGCGCTGACGCCGGTTTTTTTGGGCCCATCGTGTGCCAAAAGCGCATGTGTATTGAAGGAAATCACCATGGATCGTCGTTCCCTGATCAAGAAGACCGGTATTGCCGGCGTGCTCGCAGCGGGTATTGCCCCGGCTGTTCACGCCCAGGCTGCTGTGCGCTGGCGTCTGGCGTCAAGTTTCCCCAAATCCCTGGACACCATCTTCGGCTCTGCCGAAGTGTTCTCCAAGGCCGTCAAGGAAATGTCGGGCGGCAAATTTGAAGTTTCGGTCCATGCTGCTGGCGAGCTGATGCCCGCGTTTGGCGTGGTGGACGGCGTGCAAAACGGCACGGTTGAAATTGCCCACACCGCTCCTTACTATTTCTTTGGCAAGAATGAAGCCTTCGCCATTGGTGGCGCCATTCCATTCGGTATGAACTCCCGCCAGCTCACGGCGTGGATGGTGGACGGCAACGGCACCAAGCTGATGCGCGAGTTTTATGCCAAATACAACATCGTCAATTTCCTGGGCGGCAACACGGGCGCACAGATGGGCGGCTGGTTCCGCAAGGAAGTGAAGTCGCCTGAAGACATCAAGGGCCTGAAGTTCCGCGTGGGTGGCTTTGCTGGCAAGGTGATCGAGCGCATGGGTGGCGTGCCACAGAACATTCCTGGCGGCGAAATCTACCAAGGCCTGGAAAAAGGCACCATCGACGCCGCAGAGTGGATCGGTCCATACGACGATCTGAAGCTGGGCTTCAACAAGGTGGCTCCGTTCTACTACTACCCAGGCTGGTGGGAGGGTAGCCTGAATCTGGAGTTCTACGTGAATCAGAAGGCTCTGGAAAGCCTGTCTGCCGAGAACCGTGCAATTGTGCGTGCTGCTGCGCACGAAGCCCACGTCACCACACAGGCCCGCTACGACTCTCGCAACCCCGGCGCCCTCAAGCAACTGGTGGCCGCCAAGACCAAGGTCGTGCCCTTCCCGCAAACGGTGCTGGACGCTTCGTTCAAAGCCACCATGGGTCTGTATGCCGACCTCGACAAGAGCAACCCAGACTGGAAGAAGATTTACGCTGACTACCGCAATTTCCAGCGCGATCAGATCCTCTGGTTCCGCTTTGCAGAGTCGCGTTTCGACAGCTTCATGTCGTCGCAAAAGCTCTGATTGCAAACGGGTGGCCTAGCGCCACTCCGGGCATGCAAAACCCCGCCAAAGCTTTGGGCTTTGGCGGGGTTTTTTTGTGGGTGCGTGCTGTAGAGGGGCCTGCGACCTCGATGAAGAGAGAGGTGCGAAACGTCCTGATCCTTGAGTGGCCGGCGAGGTTGTATAGCCCCTCAACATAACCCTCTGCGTATGCCGTCCTAGAGTGGGCCAGGGAAGGCATTCAGGGGTGCGTATCCCAGACACAGGCGCTGCCAGGCGTCCCGTGCCTCTTGCAGTGATGTCTCGGCCTTGGTGGTCGCGCTCCATTCATATGCCAGTGCTGCCGCGTTTGCTCCGTAACCATGAATGGCGGTGGATGTGCGCTGGCGATATGGGTAGTCGCTGGGGTCGTATCGACGATGTGAACTGATGTAGCTCGCACCCCCCAAAAGAAAACCCGCCAGTGCTGCCACTGGCGGGTTTGTAAGGTGAGCATGATGGCAAGACCCTTGCAGGCCTTGCCATGGTCATCAGTTCTTCTTCTCAGCGTCCTGCGACAGAGATTCCTGCATGGCCTTCAGAGGATCATCCTCAGCTGGTGCCTCTGATCCGGGCATGCCAGCCGTGGGGTCCACCTGCTCCATGGGTGCTGGCACGTTGGCTTCCATTTCGAGGCGAACCTTGTCCAGGTCATACACCTCGGCCTTGTCCAGCCCACTCGAAACAATGCCAGGGAAGGTAATCACCAGTACCACCATCAGGATCTGGATGCACAGGAAAGGAATGGCGCCCCAGTAAATCTGGGTCGTAGTCACGGGCGCAATCATCTTCTTGGTGACCTTGTCCATGTATTCCTTGGCTGGAGCCACGCTGCGCAGATAGAACAGCGCGAAGCCGAAGGGAGGGTGCATGAACGATGTCTGCATGTTGATGGCCAGCAGCACACCGAACCAGATCAGGTCAATGCCCAGTTTGTCGGCCACGGGGGCGAGCAGAGGCACCACGATGAACGAGAGTTCAAAGAAGTCCAGGAAGAACGCCAGGAAGAACACCATGATGTTCACGACGATCAGGAAGCCCAGCTGGCCGCCTGGCAGGCCCGACAGCAGATGTTCCACCCACAGCGGGCCATCCACGCCCTGGAAGGTCAGGCCGAAGATGGTGGCGCCCACCAGAATGAACACCACGAAGCACGACAGTTTGGTGGTGGTGTTGAGGGCTTGCTTCAACAGGCTCATCGACAGACGACCGCGAATGACAGCCATGATGATGGCACCCAGCGCGCCCATCGCACCGCCTTCGGTAGGTGTTGCCACGCCCAGGAAGATCGTGCCCAGCACCAGGAAGATCAGCAGCAGGGGGGGAATCAGCACGAACGTCACTCGTTCAGCCGCACGCGACAGCAGACCCAGGCGAGTGATCTTGTTGAAGCTGGCGGCAACGAAAGCCAGTGCCACACCAAAGCACATGGACACCACGATGGTTTCGTCCAGGGCGACCTTGTCCACCGCTTCGCCAGACCACCATGTGTGCAGTGCCGGCATGTTCTTGGCGACATAGATGGAGGCTGCCGTGCAGATGGCAGTCAAAACCAGCAGCGATGGCACACCGCTCTTGCCGTTGTCTTCACGCAGCGTGCGTGCCTCGGGGGGCAGTGCAGGCACCCACTGGGGTTTGATGACCGCCAGCAAGATGACGTACGAGGCATAGAAACCGGTGAGCATCAGACCAGGCAGGAAGGCGCCCTTGTACATGTCACCCACGCTGCGACCCAGCTGGTCGGCAATGATGATGAGTACGAGCGATGGGGGAATGATCTGTGCCAGAGTGCCAGAGGCGGCAATCACACCGGCAGCGAGCCGCCGGTCATAGCCATATCGCAGCATGATGGGCAGCGAGATCAGGCCCATCGAAATCACCGAGGCCGCCACCACGCCGGTGGTTGCGGCGAGCAGGGCGCCCACAAAAATTACGGCCAGAGCCAGGCCGCCACGGATGGGGCCGAAGAGCTGACCAATGGTGTCCAGCAAGTCTTCGGCCATGCCGCTTCGCTCAAGAATCAATCCCATGAGCGTGAAGAACGGAATGGCCAGCAGCGTGTCGTTCTGCATGATGCCGTAGATACGCAGCGGCAAGGCCTGCAGCAGTGCCTCAGGCAGTACGTTCAGCTCAATGCCGATGAAGGCGAAGAACAGGCCGCAAGCTCCCAAACTGAAGGCGACCGGAAAGCCGACCAGCAAGAAGCAGATGAGCCCCGCAAACATGATGGGGGCGAGGTTATGGGCAATAAATTCCATGGTGTGTGTCTCCCGCTCTTAGGCTTTGGCCTTGTTGCTGCCGTTGCCCTTGGCTGCCTCGGCCAGCTTGCGGATGGATTCGGCCAGTTCTTCTTCTGCCGTCTTTTCTGCTTTCTTGGCAGTGGGGTCTTCGATCAAGCCTTTCAGGAAAGCCAGGCGCTTGATCAGTTCAGACACGCCTTGCAGCCACAGCAGGCTGAAGCCCAGAGGCATCATCAGATACACGGGCCAGCGGATCAGGCCGCCAGCGTTGCTGGACATTTCGCCCGACACAAAAGCGCGGGTGAAGAAGGGAATGCCGTACCACAGCACGGCCATGCACATGGGCGTGAGGAAGACGATATAGCCAAACACGTCGATCCAGATCTGGGTGCGCTTGGAAAAGCGGCTGGAAACCACGTCCACTTTCACGTGCTCGCCCTGCAGCAGCGTGTAGCCAGCAGCCAGCAGGAACGATGCAGCGAACAGGTACCACTGCACTTCCAGAAAACCGTTGGAACTGATGTTGAACGCTTTGCGAACCACTGCGTTCACACCGCTGATGAAGGTGGAACCGAGGATCAGCCAGATCACGTATTTACCGACTTGGGTGTTAAGCCAGTCGATCCCTCTTGATAACTTCAATAGAGCCTGCATGGTGTCTCCAATAAAAAGGCTTTGCCTACAACGCGCGGTTCGCGGCAGCTGATAGCCAGCGCGGAGCCCGAACTTTTTGCACGGCTCGATTCTACGGAGCACTGTAGGCCGAGTCTGACAGCAGCGTGACGGTGTTATCCCTTGGTCAGCTTTGATTTTTCAGCTATCAAAAACGTAGCAATTAGGGTTTCTTCCTATGCGCAGAAGGACGCTTGGGGCGCGTGAAATCCCACCAGGGCAGGACGTTGCTCATCGCCAGCACTTGCCCGCTGTGCATGGGTGAATACCCAGGCGAGCTCGCCAGGTGGTCTTGCCAGACCCGCGTGAGCAGCAATTCCCGAAGCGCTCGGGTGGCTGGTTGCTCCAGCGTTGCCTTCAGGCAGGCCAGGTGGTAGCGCTCGTCTACCAGAGGGACAAAGTCCAGCCCGCGCGCGCGGGCGACCATCTCGATCCCCAGGCCCGTGTCAGCCGCACCGCTGACCACGGCCTGTGCCACCGCGGTGTGCGAGGTTTCATCGCGTTCAAAACCCGCAATGTGCTGGCCTGTGAGCCCTTCCTGCGCCAGCAGGTCTTCCAGCAGCACGCGGGTGCCACTGCCCAGGGGGCGGTTGGCAAAGCGGGCGCCGGTGCGGGCCACGTCCGTGAGGGATTGCAGGCCGAGCGGATTGCCCTTGGCAACGATCAGCCCCTGGGTGCGCTGCGCAAAGCCGATGATTTTGTGCAAGCCCGGCTGCAGCAACGGCTTGTAGGTGCGTGCGGCCAGGGATGTGGCTGCGGGTTGTTCGAGCGTGTGAAAGCCAGCAAGCGTGCAGCGGCCCTCGTTGAGTGCGCGAATGGCGTCCACGCTGCCTGTGAAGCGGATGTCCAGGTGCAGGGCGCCGGATGCGCCGGGGGTGGCTGCGTGCGCCCGCAGCGATGCCAGCGCGTCGTCGTGGCTGGCGTACATGGTCAGCACATGGGCACTGTCGTCAAACGCTACCGCGAAGGCGCGCTCCAGGTCGGCGTGGAGGGCCGCAATCTGGGGCGCTAGCCGGGCCTGGGCCTGGCGTTCGGCCCACAGCAGTTTGGTGCCGAACTCGCTGAGCTGCGCCGACTGGCCCTTGCCCCAGGTAACGAGCTCGCCACCCAACTGGTCTTCCCAGCGTTTCAGGGCGCCCCACACATGGCGATAGGACAACCCCAGCGCGCGCGCTGCGCCAGAAATGGAGCCCTGCTGTGCCACCGCCTCCAGCATTTCGGGCAGCGGGTTGCGGATCAGGGCGTCGCCGGCATCGCGGCTGAGCGTGTAGTGAAGTTGGACCCTATGCACAGGTGTTCATATCGCTGGAGATTGATTCGGTGCATACGATAGTCGAATCCATGTCCACACTCTCTGAAAGCGCCATCACGGCGCTGCAACTCACGTTTTCGGCCGATCCCATGTTGTGGACCATTGTGGGCCGCTCGCTTGCGGTCAGTGGCACGGCTTGCCTGCTGGCCTGTGGTTCCGGTGTGGTGCTGGGCGCGTGGCTGGGTGTGGCGCGGTTTGCGGGCCGGGGCGCCGTGCTGGCGTTGCTCAACACCATGCTGGCCGTGCCTTCGGTGGTGGTCGGGCTGGTGGTGTATCTGCTGCTGTCGCGCAGCGGCCCCTTGGGCGCCCTGGGGTGGCTTTTTACGTTCAAGGCGATGGTCATTGCCCAGACCCTGCTGGTGCTGCCGGTGGTCACGGCCCTGACCTGCCAGCTGGTGGCCGATGCCGAGCGCGGCCACGGCGAGCAGTTGCAGTCGATCGGGGCCGGCCCCGTGATGCGCAGCCTGTTGCTGGCCTGGGACGAGCGCTATGCCCTGCTCACGGTGCTGATTGCATCGTTCGGGCGCGCCATTTCCGAGGTGGGCGCCGTGATGATTGTGGGCGGCAATATCGACGGTTTCACGCGCGTGATGACCACCGCCATCGCCCTCGAAACCAGCAAGGGCGATCTGCCGCTGGCCTTGGCCCTGGGCCTGGTGCTGCTGGCGGTGGTGCTGGCGCTCAATGTGCTGATCGCTGCGTTGCGGCGCTGGCGTGAAGGCGTGGATGGCACCTCGCAAGGCGCGCTGCCCGGAGTGCTGGCATGAGCGCTGTTCCGTCCGTGAATGGCGCTGCGCCCTGGCCCCATGTGGAGATGGTGGCCCGGACATCGGTGGCTGCGCCCGACCATCCCCCCGTTTTCTCACTGGACGGCGTGGGAGTGCGCTATGGCTTGGTGCAGGCGCTCCAGGGTGTGCATCTGTCGGTGGCACCGGGCGAGCGCGTGGCGCTGATCGGGGCCAACGGCTGCGGCAAAAGCACACTGCTGCGTGTGCTGCATGGTCTGGCAAAACCCAGCAGCGGCCAGTTGTTGCGGGGCGATGGCAGCCGCCAGGCCATGCTGTTCCAGCGCCCGCACATGCTGCGCATGAGTGCCCAGCACAACGTGGCGCTGGGCCTGTGGCTGCATGGCGTGCGCTGGCGCGAGGCGCGCGCGCAGGCGTTGCTGGCATTGCAGCGCGTGGGGCTGGATGGCATTGCGGCACAAAACGCGCGCACGCTATCGGGGGGGCAGCAGCAACGGGTGGCGCTGGCGCGTGCCTGGGCGCTGCGGCCCGATGTGCTGCTGCTCGACGAGCCCACCTCCAGCCTCGACCCCCATGCCAAGCGCGAGGTCGAGCTGCTGATGGCCTACCTTGCCGCCAGCCATGGCCAGGCAGGCCCCGGCCACCCGGTGACCATGGTTTTCAGCAGCCACAACCTGGGCCAGGTCAAGCGCCTGGCCAGCCGGGTGATTTATTTGGAACACGGCGCTGTGCTGGCCGATTTGCCGGTGCACGATTTTTTCAACGGCCCCCTGCCCGACGCCGCCCGATTGTTTGTCAAAGGAGAAATGGCATGAAGAATTTGAAGTCTTTTTGGCCTCTGGCGCTTATTGGTAAAGCGCTTCCAGCTATCGTTTTTGTAGTTGGTGGGGCTGCCCATGCGCAGTCCATCACCATGGCGTCCACCACGTCCACCGAGCAGTCGGGCCTGTTCGGTTATCTGCTGCCCGAGTTCAAGAAGGCCAGCGGGCTGGATGTGAAGGTGGTGGCCCTGGGCACGGGGCAGGCGCTCGACACGGCGCGCCGCGGCGATGCGGATGTGCTTTTCGTGCACGACCAGGTGGCCGAAGAAAAGTTTGTCGCCGACGGCTGGGGCGTGAAGCGTTACCCCGTGATGTACAACGACTTCATCCTGGTGGGCCCCCAGAACGATCCCGCCGGTGTCAAGGGCAAGGACATCGTTGAGGCGCTGAAAAAGCTGGCCGCTGGCAATGGCGATTTTGTCTCGCGCGGCGACAAGAGCGGCACGCACGCCGCCGAGCTGCGCTACTGGAAACTGGCCGGCGCCGATGCCGCCAAGGGCAGCGGCTACAAGGAATGCGGCTGTGGCATGGGCCCGGCGCTCAACATTGCGGCATCCAGCGGCGCCTATGCGCTGGCCGACCGCGGCACCTGGCTCAACTTCAAGAACCGCGCCGATCTGGCCGTGCTGGTGGAGGGCGACACGCGCCTGTTCAACCAGTATGGCGTGATGGTGGTGAACCCCGCCCGGCACCCGCATGTGAAGGCGCAGGACGCGCAGAAATTCGTGGACTGGGTGGTCTCGCCCGCAGGCCAGGCGGCGATTGCCAACTACAAGATTGGCGGCGAGCAGCTGTTCTTCCCGAACGCTGCGAAGTAACAAGTCGCGCGTCTAAGCGCGTCAAACAAGGCCATTCAAAAAGATCCAGCGGTCCAGCCCCTGGCGTGCCCCAACCCGTGCGACCAGTGGAACTGGATTTGCCAGGCCACCGGGGCCGGGGGCGTACTCCTCTGGGGAAGGCACTGGGCGCATCAGGGGGCTACCGGTCCCTGCTGCTGCGCCAGATGGCGCGCACCAGCCACAACCCGCAGACCACGGCGCCAAAGAAGCCGAGAAAGCCAAAGGCCGGCAGCCCGAACAGCGTGGGCCCGCCCTGCACGGTCATCACGATGGAAGAGCCAATGATGAGGGCGGCAATGATCAGTGCCATTGCGAGCCGGTTGGCAGAGCGGTCGATCTGGTCGCCCACCCGCTTGAGGTGGGCCAGCTCGATGCCCACCTGCAGGCGGCCCCGGCGTGCGTTGCGCAGCAGGCGTGCCAGGTCGTCGGGCAATTGCTCTGCGGTGTCGAGCGCCCGGCGCAAGGTCTGCCAGGCGCGGCCGGCCAGTGCGCGCGGCTGGTAGCGTGCGCGCAGCACCTGGCGCAGCAGCGGCAGGGCTTCGGTGGTCATGTGAAATTGCGGGTCGAGATTGCGCCCCATGCCTTCCAGCGAAATAAAGGCCTTGATGAGCAGTGCCAGGTCGGGCGGCAGGCCCAGGTGGTGTTCGCGCAGGATGCTGGTCACATCGGCCAGCATTTGCCCCAGCTGCAGCTGCGCCAGGGGCACGCCGTGGTATTGGTCGACAAAGGCTTCCACCTCCATCTCCAGTTGCCCTGGGTCCACGCCATGGGCGTCGCCCGCCCAGTCCAGCAGCACATCGGCCACCGCCTGCGGCTGGCGCTCTACCAGGCCCAGCAGCATTTGCAGCAACTCGATGCGCCGGCGCTCTGACAGGCGGCCCACCATGCCAAAGTCGATGAAGGCGATGCGGTTGCCTGCGAGGTAAAACACGTTGCCCGGGTGCGGGTCGGCATGGAAGATGCCGTCTTGCACAATCATCTGGAGCACGGCCTGGGCGCCGCGCCGGGCCAGCACGGTGCGGTCAAAACCGGCTTCGGGTGTCAGCGCATCGAGCTGCCCGCCAGGCACGCCCTCGATGAATTGCTGCACATTGATGCGTTCGCTGGTGTGCTGCCAGTGCACGCGCGGCACCACGATGAAAGGCAGGCTGGTGAGATTGCTTGCAATGCGCTCGGCACTGCGGCATTCGCCGGCCAGGTTCAGCTCGCGCCGCAGCGAGCGGGCAAATTCGCGCACCAGTTGCTGCGGCCGGTAGGGCTGTAGCGCGGGCAGTTCGGCTTCGGCCAGCGCTGCCAGCCGCTCCAGCAGGCGCAGGTCGGCCTCGATCACCTCGCTGATGCCGGGGCGGCGAATTTTGACGACCACCTCGCTGCCATCGTGCAGCTGAGCGCGGTGCACTTGCGCAATCGATGCCGCGGCCAGGGGCGCGGTGTCAAAGCGCGCAAACACCTCTTCGGGCTCGCCGCCCAAGTCTTCGCGCAGCTGGGGACGCAGAAGCTCCAGGGGCACGGCCGGCACCTGGCTGTGGAGCTTTTCAAACTCGGCGATCCAGTCGGGGCCGAACAGGTCGGCACGGCCCGCCAGCAGTTGCCCGAACTTCACGAATGTGGGCCCCAGCTCCTCCAGCGCCAGCCGCACCTGCACGGGCGGCTCGATGCGGGTCAGGTCACCGGCCAGGTCCCAGTGCAGGGCCTGGCCTGCGCGCTCCAGCTTGTCGGCCAGGCCCAGGCGGCGCACGGTGTCGCCAAACCCATGGCGCACCATCACGCCCAAAATTTCTTTCAGGCGGCCCAGATCGCGCGCGGTTCCCAGGGTCTCGATCAGCATGGAGCAATGATAGTCCGGCGCCCGCACGCGGGCGCCGCAGTGCAGTGCCATGGGGGCAAGTGCGTGTGCGGCCCGGCCTTCATGTCCAGCGGTAGTCGGCCGCCGCGTGCAGGGCCCACAAGCCATCGCCCGTGAGCTCCAGCACCTGGTGGTGGTATCCCAAAACGCTCTGGTGGTGGCTGACGCTGACCGGCGTGATCGACAGGCCCGCCAGCTGCCCATACAGCAGGGCCTCGTTGGCCGTGTCGAGCGCACTGGTGGCCTCGTCCAGCAGCAGGTAGCGCGGCTTGGCCAGCAGGGCGCGGGCAAAGGCCAGGCGCTGCTGTTCGCCCACCGACAGCACCTTGGCCCAGTCCAGGTGGGCGCTGAGCCCGCCAAAGCGCTCGGCCAGTGTGGGCAGGTTCACCCGTTCCAGCCATTGCTGCAGTTCTGCGTCGGAGATTTCGCGCTCTGTCTGGGGGTAGAGCAGCTGGCAGCGCAGGTCGCCCAGGGGCAGGTAGGGGCTTTGGGGAAGAAAAAGCATGTCGGGGTCGGCGGGGCGCTTCACCTCGCCGGACCCCGTGGTCCACAGGCCGGCCACCACGCGCAGCAGCGAGCTTTTGCCCGCGCCGCTGGGCCCCACGATGAGCAGGCCCCTGCCCGGCGACACATTGAGCGTGAGGTCGCGCAGCAGCAGGTGCTCGCGGTTGGGGGTGAGCACCGTGAGCTGCGTGACCCCGAGCTCAAAGCCTGACGCAGTGTGGATCTGCGCTGCGGGTTCGAGGCTGGGCTCGCTGGCACCGTCCGGCGCGGGGCGCGCGGGAGTGTGGGCCTGGTCGTGCAGCGTGGTGGAAAACGCGTGCAGCCGGTCTACGCCCGCCGAGAACCGGCTCAGGCTTTCGAAATGCTCGACGATGACCGTCAGCGCACTCAGGATGGCGGCAAAAGCGCCAGCGGCCTGGATGGCCCGGCCCACCTCCAGCTCACCCGAGAGCACCTGGTTGGCAATGATCACGCTGGGCAGCACGATGGTCAGAAAGCTGTGCGTGTACTGGAACAGGTTGAGCTTGAACTGCCAGCGCAGCACCTGCTGGTAGTTGGCATACAGCGCATCAAAAATGCGGCGCAGGGCCGACATTTCGCGCTGCTCGCCGTTGTGAAAGGCGATGGGCTCGGCGTGCTCGCGCACCCGCACCAGGCTGAAGCGGAAATCGGCCTCGCGCTGCAGCTGGCGGTAGTTCAGCCCGATCAGCCGCTTGCCAAACACCTTGGCAGTGAACACGGTGCTGAAGATGGCATAGCCGATCAGAAAATAGACCAGCCCTTGCGAGATGGTCCACAGCACGCTCGAAAACGCGATCAACTGAATGACCGAGCCCAGCGCGATCATCGAAAAATACAGCGACTGCTGGGTGAACGCGTTGATGTCTTCGGCAATGCGCTGGTCGGGGTTGTCGATGCCCACGATGGCGTTCAGCCGGTAATAGGCGCGCTGGTCGAAATAGCGCCCCAGAAAATGCTGCGTGAGCCAGCGCCGCCAGCGCAGGCCCAGCGAGTCCCGCACGTAGTAATACAGCGCATAAATGGGCACGGCCGCCACCAGGATGAGGGTGTAGCGCCGGATGGATGCCCAGAAGCGGTCTGCGTCGCCCGCGGCCAGTGCGGACGTGAATTCGCCGGTTTCGTGGTTGAACCACACGTTGAAGGCGGTTTGCCCCAGCAGCAACAGCACCAGCAGTGCCAGCAGCCCACGCGAGCGCCAGCGCTCTTCGGATTGCCAGAAGGGTCGTGCAATCTGCACGAAACGGCGCCACAGGCGGGTGTTGAAGCCTGACGGCTCTTCGTTGGACATGGGGTACTCGGGTGGTGCGCGGCTTGCCCGGCGCATTGTCGCCGCAAGCCGGGGAGGGTGCGCACCGGTGGGCGCAGACACCCATGTGCCGCTGGCCGTGCCGGGTGCTGCGACGAAGCCGAGGTCAAACCCGGATCAAAGCGCCCTGCCAGCGGGTATCGGGTGGCACACCAGAAGTATCAAAATAATAGCTGCTTGCGCTTATCTATAAAGGGCTAGAGGCACTTTTTAATCATATTTTTGCTGTGCCATGTCCTTTAGGGGCGCCGAGCTTTCGATACACCGTGGCGCGGCTGATGCCCAGTGCGCGGGCGGCTTCGGCAACGTTGCCGCGCGCGTTCTGTACGGCCTGGCGAATGAGGGCGGCTTCGGCTGCGCGCAGCGGCGCCGGCCCGCTGGGGACGGGCACCGCAGGGGCGGCGTGCGGCAGTGGCAGTGGCGTGCGCACGCCGACGCCGTGGCGGGTTGCCGTGTTGCGCTGGGCCAGGCCCTGCAGGCGCAGGCCCGACCACAACGGCAGGTCCATTGGCGCGGCAGGCTGGCGCTGCGCTGCATCAAACAGCAGCGGCCAGGGCAGGGCCAGCAGATCGCTGCAATGCACCGGCACACCGGGATCGCGCAGCGGCTGCGGCACCAGCTGGCGCGCCATGCTGTTGGTGCCCACCACGGTGCCTTCGGCGTCCAGCGCCATCAGGCCGTTGCCTTCACCGCCCAGCGTGCTGCCCGGCCAGTTGATGCGCAGCAGCAGCGCGTGCGGCAGTTGCAGCAACAAGGCGTCTTCGATGGCTCGGGCCGACCGGGCGACCAGGTGGCGCAACTCGGGCCGCTCGGGCACGTCCACGCCCGTCAGGTCGAGCATGCCAACGCACTGGCCGTGGGTGCCGAACAAGGGCGCGCCAGCGCAGCTGTAGCCGCTGTTCACCTCAAAAAAATGCTCGCCCCGGTGCAGCCACACGGGCTGCAGCTCGGCCAGCGCAGCGCCGATGGCCGTGGTGCCCACGGCGGCCTCGGACAGGTCGATGCCCACGCGGCCGATGGCGTGGGCGCGGGGGTCGTTGCGATCCACCGCACCCTGCACCTCGATCACCACCCCGCGTGCGTCGGTCAGCAAGGCGAAGTAGTGCATGCCCGCAATGGCGCGGGTCAGTTGCGCCAGCACCGGCCGGGCGGCTTGCAGCAGCGCGGCGTGCTGGTCGGCCGTGCGCTGCACGGCGGGGGCGCTGACCATATTGAAGGCCAGTGGCTGCGCCGGCTGGTGCCCGTTGGCCAGGCAACGCTGCCACGAGCGCACGATCCAGGGTTCGATGGCCAATGGCGAGGGCTCTGGCTTAAGGCTGAGCAGCGCGCTGCGCGCCTGTGCGATCAGGTGCTGGCGCTCGGCTGGCGGTGGCGGTGCAACGGCAAGCATGGGACTTCCGAAGTGGGGGGCACTGGTCCCCCAGCATGCGCGGCGCCGCATTGCGCAT
Organism: Acidovorax defluvii; assembly: GCA_003268905.1. Classification (GTDB taxonomy): domain Bacteria; phylum Pseudomonadota; class Gammaproteobacteria; order Burkholderiales; family Burkholderiaceae_C; genus Acidovorax; species Acidovorax defluvii. The sequence goes on along the minus strand of QLTU01000003.1, from coordinate 53,025 downwards.
GCGGTGAGTCGTACAGGCGAGACAGCATTGCGCATGATGCTGCGGGTGTGCGCTGCAACATGTTTCATTTTGAGAATATCCCTTGCAGGCTCTGGAAAAACGAGGGTTGTCCCTAGGAATGGGTGAATGTGTGCGGCACAAGATGCGGCTTGCAGTTCCAGCCAACGCCGTTTCAGGAGACAGCCAGAGGCAAGTCCAGTTCACCGTCAACGGGCGCGCCGTCAGCGTTGATGTTCCTCCCAACACCCTGCTTGTCCATGCGCTGCGCGAGCACTTGCTGCTCACCGGTACCCATGTGGGCTGCGACACCAGCCAGTGCGGCGCGTGCACCGTGCATGTCAACGGCAGGGCGGTCAAATCGTGCTCGATGCTGGCCGTGCAGGCGCAAGGCGCCGATGTGCAGACCATCGAAGGCCTGGCCGCCCCCGACGGCACGATGCACCCCATGCAGGCCGCATTCAAAGAGTGCCACGGCCTGCAGTGCGGCTTTTGCACCCCCGGCATGGTGATGAGCGCCCTGGACCTGTGCAAGAACCACCCGGGCGCCACCGAGGGCGAGATCCGCGAGCTTCTCGAAGGCAACATCTGCCGCTGCACGGGCTACCAGAACATCGTGCGTGCGGTGCAGGTGGGCCAAAAGGCCATGGCGTCGGCTTGAGCGCCAGCCCATTCACACAAGAGTCCAAGGAGACAAGACCATGGGTGCATCCGACTTTTCCAAGCTGCCGCACATCGGTGAGTCGCTCAGGCGCAAGGAGGACTACCGCTTCCTGACCGGTGCGGGCCAGTACACCGACGACGTGGTGCTGGCCGCGCAAAGCCACGCCGTGTTTGTGCGCTCGCCGCACGCGCACGCAAAAATCAACCGCATCAACGTCGATGCCGCCCAGGCTGCGCCCGGCGTCCTGGGTGTGTTCACCGGTGCCGATGTGGCGGCCGACAACATCAACGGCCTGCCCTGCGGCTGGGTCATCACCAGCACCAACGGCGAGCCCATGAAAGAGCCGCCGCACCCCATCCTGGCGCAAGGCAAGGTGCGCTACGTGGGCGACCATGTGGCCATGGTGGTGGCGCAAACCCAGCAACAGGCGCGCGATGCGGCCGAGCTGGTGGAGGTGGACTACGACGTGCTGCCTGCCGTGGTCAACGTGGCCGATGCGGCCGCCGGTGCCGTGGACGGCGCGTCGGTGCACGACATCGCCCCCGACAACCATTGCTTCAAGTGGGCGATTGGCGACAAGGGTGCGGTCGATGCGGTGTTCGCCAACGCCGCGCATGTCACGAAGCTGGATCTGATCAACAACCGCCTGATCCCCAACGCGATGGAGCCGCGCGCCGCCATTGGCAGCTACAGCCGCGCCAACGACGACTACACGCTCTACGTCAGCAACCAGAACCCGCACGTCGAGCGCCTGTTGATGACCGCTTTTGTGATGGGCCTGCCTGAGCACAAGGTGCGCGTGATTGCGCCGGATGTGGGCGGCGGTTTTGGCTCCAAGATCTTTCTGTATGCCGAAGATGTGTGCCTGACATGGGCCTCCAAAAAGCTCAACCGCAACATCAAGTGGGTGGCCGACCGCAGTGAGTCGTTTTTGTCGGATGCGCATGGCCGCGACCATGCAAGCCACGCCGAAATGGCCATGGATGCCAACGGCAAATTTTTGGCCCTGCGCGTGCACACCAACGCCAACGTGGGCGCCTACCTTTCCACCTTTGCCAGCGCGGTGCCCACCATTCTTTATGCCACGCTGCTGGCCGGGCAATACAGCACACCGCAGGTCTACGTGGAGGTGGACGCCTGGTTCACCAACACCGCGCCGGTGGATGCCTACCGCGGCGCGGGCCGGCCCGAGGCCACCTACCTGCTCGAACGCCTGGTTTCGCGCTGCGCATGGGACGTGGGCCTTGCGCAAGACGAGATCCGCAAGCGCAACTTCATCACCACCTTCCCCTACCAGACGCCCGTGGCGCTGCAATATGACATCGGCGACTACCACGCCTGCATGACCCAGGCCGAGCAACTGGCCGACGTGGCAGGCTTTGCCGCACGCAAGGCCGCCAGCGAGGCCAAGGGTCTGAAGCGCGGCATCGGCTACAGCAGCTACATCGAAGCTTGCGGCATTGCGCCATCGAACATCGCCGGGGCCCTGGGCGCACGCGCGGGCCTGTTTGAATGCGGCGAGGTGCGCGTGCACCCCACGGGCAGCGTGACGGTGTTCACCGGCTCACACAGCCATGGCCAGGGGCATGAAACCACCTTTGCTCAGGTGGTGGCGGCGCGCTTGGGGCTGGCGGTGGAGAACGTGGACATCGTGCATGGCGATACCGGCCGCGTGCCGTTTGGCATGGGCACCTATGGCTCGCGATCCATCAGCGTGGGCGGCGCGGCCATCATGAAGGCGCTGGACAAGATCGAGGCCAAGGCCAAGAAGATTGCCGCGCACCTGATGGAGGCGAGCGACGCCGATATCGACTTTGCCAACGGCGAATTCACCGTGCGTGGCACCGACAAGAAGATCCCCTTCGGCCAGGTGGCGCTTACGGCTTACGTGCCGCACAACTACCCGCTTGACAAGCTCGAACCCGGGCTCAACGAAACCGCGTTTTACGACCCCACCAACTTCACCTTTCCCGCAGGCACCTACATCTGCGAGGTGGAAATTGACCCGGCCACCGGCAGCACGCGCGTGGACAAGTTCACGGCGGTGGACGACTTCGGCACCATCATCAACCCCATGATCGTGGAGGGCCAAGTGCACGGCGGCCTGGTGCAGGGCATTGGCCAGGCGCTGATGGAAAACTGCGTGTACGACCGCGAAACCGGCCAGTTGCTCACCGGCAGCCTCATGGACTACGCCATGCCACGCGCCGATGACTTCCCCACGTTCCAGCTGGGCCATGTCTGCACGCCTTGCACCCACAACCCGCTGGGCACCAAGGGCTGTGGGGAGGCGGGCGCCATTGGGTCGCCACCGGCGGTAATCAATGCCCTGCTGGATGCGCTGCGCCCGCTGGGGGTGAGGGACTTTGACATGCCTGCATCGCCGCACCGCGTGTGGGAAGCCATTCAAAACGCAAAAGCATGAAGCCCCCCGTTAGTCGCTTCGCGCCTTCCCGCCAGGGGGACGCCGCCAGCGCGGCGGGGCGGCCCTTGCGCGGCGGCCGCTGGCCTGAGCCGCACGCCGTTCGCGGGTTGCTACCCAAGCACCTGCATCGGAAACCATAGGAGACAGAACATGTACGCATTCACCTTCGAAGCCCCGTCTTCCACCGCCGCCGCCGCGGACCTGATCGCCCAGGGTGGCAAGCTGCTGGCCGGTGGGCAAAGCCTGCTGCCGTCGATGCGCCTGCGCCTGGCCAATCCCGAAAAGATCATTGACCTGAACAGCATTCCCGAGCTGACGGGCATCTACCGTGACGGCAACGCGCTGGTCATTGGCGCCATGACGCGCCACGCCGATGTGGCTGCAAGTGCCGAGGTCAAGGCAGCCATCCCTGCGCTGGCCGACCTGGCCGCGCACATCGGCGACCGCCAGGTGCGCGCACGTGGCACGCTGGGGGGTTCGGTGGCCAACAACGACCCCGCCGCCTGCTACCCCAGCGCCGTGCTCGGCCTCAACGCCACGGTCATCACCAACCAGCGCGAGATTGCGGCCGATGCCTTTTTTGTGGGCATGTACACCACGGCGCTGGAAGAGGGCGAGATCATCACTGCCATCCGCTTTCCCATCCCCCAGCGCGCGGCGTACCTCAAGTTCAGGCAGGCGGCCTCGCGCTTCTCGCTGGTGGGCGTGTTTGTGGCGCAGACCGACAGCGGTGTGCGCGTGGCCATCACGGGCGCAGCCAGCAGCGTGTTTCGCCATGCCGGGCTGGAGGCGGCGCTGAACCAGAGCTTCACGCCCCAGTCTGCCGCCAGTGTGAAGATTGACGCGAGCGACCTGAACGCGGACATCCACGCCAGTGCGGCGTATCGCGCTAACCTGATCAGCGTGCAAACCCAGCGGGCGGTCGCGCAGATGTTGGGCTGACGGGCGGGAGAGCATCTGCTGCACCCGCACAGTATCCCTGGGCGGTTCTTTGAATGAAATTGGCCTCTAGCGCTTATCCATAAAGCGCTAGTAGCTATAAAAAATATAGCAATGATTGTTTCCCCTCCAGCGCCCATGACCGCGCCCGCGCTGTCCTCCATTGATGCCCTGGTGTTGGCCTTGCAGGGTGTGGGCTACTTTGCCGACCGGCGGCTGGCCACGGCGGTGTTCCTGGCGCTCAAGCTGCAGCGCCCGCTGCTTCTGGAGGGTGAGCCCGGGGTGGGCAAAACGGCGCTGGCCCAGGCGCTTTCCAAAGTGCTGGAGCGCAGCCTGATCCGCCTGCAGTGCTACGACGGGCTGGAGCAGCGCGAGGCGCTGTACGAGTGGAACTACGCCGCCCAGTTGCTGCACATGCGTGCGGCTGAAATGTTGACCCCCACGCTCCGCACTGACGTGTCGTCGCTGCCCCCCGAGGGGGCGCTCGCCGCCTTGGGGCGGCCCGGCGGCGGCTCGGTAGCGCCCACGGCCACTGCTGCGCGCGATATCGAAGCAGAGGTCTACCAGGACCGCTATCTCATCCGCCGTCCCCTGCTGCAAGCGCTGCAGGCGCCCGCGCCCGGCGCGGTGCTGCTGATTGACGAGGTAGACCGCGCCGATGAGCCCTTTGAGGCCTTTTTGCTCGAATACCTGGGCGAGTACCAGGTGAGCATTCCCGAAATTGGCACCGTACGCGCCACGGCCACGCCGGTCACCATCCTCACCAGCAACCGCACGCGCGACCTGCAGGACGCCGTCAAGCGCCGCTGCCTCTACCACTGGCTCGATTACCCCGAGCGCGAGCTGGCCATCGTGCGCGCCCAGGTTCCGGGTGCCAGCGAAGCGCTGGCCACACAGGTGGCGGATTTTGTCGGCCGGCTGCGCAGCCAGCCGTTTGCCAACGCCTTTCAGCGTGCGCCGGGCATTGCCGAAAGCGTGGAGTGGGCCAAGGCGCTGGTGGCGCTCGACACCATCGTGGTAGACCCTGAAGTGGTGACGGATACGGCGGGCATTTTGTTCAAGCAGCGCGAGGATGTGGCGGCGCTCACCGCCGACATGGCAACGCAATTGCTCAAACCCTTGGCGGCAGAGGGCTGAGGCGTGCGGCGGTTCAGCAGCCAACGAGGGATCGCGCAGCACTGCGTGGCCCGGTGCGCAGGAGCCTTCGCCAGCACTGTCCGGGCTGGGCTGGCTGAGGCCAGCAGCCAGCCCGGCGCATCGAACCGCGTGAACCCTGGTCAAGCGCCATCATGACCACGGTTTCCCAACTCGGCGATGCGCGCACCGGCAAGCTGGCCGACAACCTGAGCGGCTTTGGCCGCACCCTGCGCCGCGCAGGCGTGTGCGTGGATGCGGCCCGCATGGCGCTGGCCCAGCAGGCGGTGATGCTGGTAGGCCTGCGGCGCGATGATTTTTGCGCCGCCCTGGAGGCAGTGCTGGTGAGCCGCGAGCAGGACCGCCTGGTGTTCCGTGAGCTGTTCGACGCCTACTTTCGCAACCCCGATGTGGCCCAGAAACTGCTGGCACAGATGCTGCCAAGCGCCGAATCCAGGGCTGAGCCCGCCAGGCGCCGCCCGCGCGTGAGCGAGGCGCTGGCCCCTGTGCGGGCCGCGCGCAATGCGCCGCCCCGCGAGGACGACAAGGTGGATTTCGACGCCGCCATGACGGCCAGCGACCTGCAGCGCCTGCGCCAGGCCGACTTCAACCAGCTCTCGGCCAGCGAATACCTGCTGGTGGAGCGCCTGGCGCGTGACATTGCCTTGCCCCTGCCGCGCTATGCGGCCCGCCGCACCCGGCCGGGCGTGCGCGGCAGCCGCCCGCACTGGCCCGGTGCCATGCACCACGCGGCCCGCAATGGGGGCGAGGTGCTGCGCATCCCACTGCTGCAGCGCCGCCAGCAACCGTTGCCGCTGCTGGTGCTGGTGGATGTGTCGGGCTCGATGGAGCGCTATGCGCGGCTGCTGTTGGCGTTTTTGCACGCTGCCACCGCGCCGCGCCACACCGGCGCCGCCTTGCGTCGCGATGTGTTTGCGTTTGGCACAGGGCTGACCGACCTCACGCCCGCCTTTCGGCTGGCCGACACCGACGCCATGCTGCAGCGGGCCAGCCATGCCATCACCGACTATGCCGGCGGCACGCGCATGGGTGACAGCCTTGCGCAACTGCGCCTGCACCATGCCCGGCGGCTGGTGGGGCGGCGCACGCTGGTGCTGCTGATCAGCGATGGCCTGGACACCGGCGCGCCCGATGTGCTGGAGCAAGAGCTGGGCTGGTTGCGGCGCCACTGCGGCCGTCTGCTGTGGCTCAACCCCTTGCTGCGCTTTGACGGCTATGCGCCCACAGCGCGTGGGGCGTCGGTGCTGCACCGGCAAGTCCACGGCATGGTTGCGGTGCACAACCTGGGTCGTCTGCAGGATCTGGCGGGCAGCATGGCCGCGGTGTTGCGCCAGTAGTTGCACAAAACAGCAGATCACCACGATGATTCAGACCCACGCGAGAGGAATTCCCCATGGAAATGCAAGCCAGCCGCACCCTAGCCGTCAGCCAGCAACAGGCCTGGGAGGCGCTCAACGATCCCGAGGTGCTCAAGCTGTGCATCCCCGGTTGCGACAAGTTCGCGCCCGCGGGCAACAACCAGTACGCCGTGGCCATGGCCGTCAAGATCGGCCCGGTGTCTGCCAAGTTTGCGGGCAAGATCACGCTGGCCGACATCGTGCCGCCCGAGAGCTACACCATCGCCTTTGACGGTTCGGGCGGCGTGGCCGGCTTTGGCAAGGGCACGGCGCGGGTTCTGTTGGTGCCGCTGCCCGTTGATGGGGCAGGGCAGGACAGTTGCGAGCTCAACTACACGGTGCATGCCAGCGTGGGCGGCAAGATCGCCCAGCTGGGCCAGCGCCTGATCGACGGCGCCGCCAAAAGCATGGCCGAAGACTCTTCAGGCGTTTTGACAACGAGATGCAGCGCCTTTACCCCCGCGATGACGATGCGCCGGACACGGTGCCCTCGGAATACGACCAATTGCACGATGCATCGGGCGCAGCGGCCGGTAAGGACAATCCCCCTGGAGGCATCCCGGTATGGGCGTGGGTGGTTGGCGCTGCGCTGCTGGTGGTGCTAGCGTTGTGGGTGAACTAGGAGCCTGTCGGACTTGGAGCGTCGAAAGCGAAAACCGAAGGTTTCACCAAAATCGGCCCCAGCGAGGACAGTTTTTGCCAGATTTGCAGCGCCATAGCCCGGCTATGAGGCAAAAAGATGGTGAAAAATGGATCGCTGCGGCCGATTTGCAGCCGACGATTTCCAAGTCCGACAGGCTCCTATGAGCGTGGGCGGCAGAAGGCGCGCAGCGCAATGCAAATCTGAAATGGTGCGGTTGTAACTGGTGAAGGTGCCATGGAAAACCTGGATGTGATGGTGTTGCGCACCCTGCACGGCTGGCGTGCTGCCGGTCGGCGTGCTTTGCTGGCCACGGTGGTGCGCACCTGGGGCTCGTCGCCCCGGCCGGTGGGCTCCATCATGGCCTTGTGCGAAGACGGCGCCGTGGTGGGCTCGGTGTCGGGCGGCTGCATTGAAGACGACCTGATCGACCGGCACACCCGGGCTTATGCGCAGAGTGCGCCGCCAGACGTTGCACGCACCGATGCCGACCACCGCATTCCTAGTGGCCCGCCAACGTTCGTGAAATATGGCGTGTCTGCCGACGAAGCACACCGCTTTGGTCTGCCCTGCGGTGGCACGCTGGAATTGCTGCTGGAATACGACCCCGATCCTGTCAGCCTGGCAGAGTTGATGGCGGCGCTGGAAGCCGGCAGGCTGGTGCAGCGCAGAGTGCGTCTGGCCGACGGCGTGGTCACCCTGTCGCTGGCAACCACCCCCGGCGATCTGGTGGCCGATTCTGTGCAGATCACCAACTGCTTCGGGCCGGAATACCGCATGCTGCTCATCGGGGCGGGCCAGCTGGCCGAGTACCTGGCCACCATGGCGCAGTTCAGCGGCTTTGCCGTGATGGTGTGCGATCCGCGCGACGAATACCGGGCCGCCTGGGGCGTGCCGGGCGTCACCGTGGTCAACGACATGCCTGACGATGTGGTGCGGGCCTTCAAGCCCGACCGCCGCACCTGTGTGGTGGCCCTCACGCACGACCCCAAGCTCGATGACCTGGCGCTGCTGGAGGCGCTGAGCACCGACGCATTTTATGTGGGAGGCATTGGTTCGCGCCGCAACAACCAAGCCCGCAGGGCCCGCATGATCGAGCACTTCGATCAGACCGAAGAAGACCTTCTACGCCTGCGCGGGCCGATCGGCATCTACATCGGCAGCAAAACCCCCCCTGAGATCGCCGTGAGCGTGATGGCGGAAGTCCTGGCCGTGAAGAATGGCGTCACCCTGCCGCGCGACATGGAGGTTGCCCAGGCGAAAAACGTCCGCGAATGGCCTCAGGGCGAAACAGATGGTTTGGTGTGCGGGGTGCGGGCAGCTTAGCCAGGCCAACGGGGTGCTGCGGCCTGGGCTCCTGTCTGGGCCTGCCATGGCAGCTGCTTTCGCACATACAGCAGCAGGCCTTCGCAGGCGTCTTCTGCCAGGCCCCGCACTTCTTCAAACCCGGCGGGGCCACTGTAGTGAGGGTCGGGTGCCACGGGGCTGTTGAACCGCTGGCAGAACCCGGTCATGCGCCGCACCTTGCGGGCGTGCGGTGGCGGTGGGAATGTGCATCTCTACACCTGCGGCGATCAGGCCCCCATCACCACCGGTCCGCCCTTGGCAAGGCCGCGCTGGTAGGCCGGGCGTGCCGTCATGCGCTCTTTGTAGGCCAGCAGGTGGGGGAATGCGCGGGCCTGGCTGGCACGCGAGAGGACGGCCTCCACGGCAAAACTCATCTGGAAGTCGGCCATGGTCAGGTGCTCGCCCGCAAACCAGCGGTGGGTGGCCAAGTGCTTCTCCATGAAGTCGAGCGCGGTGTCCACGTTGGGGTCGATCAACTTCTTTTGTACTTTGCCGCACAGGGCCTTCGCGATGGGCTTCACGAAGAATGGCATGGGCTGGGTCGGAATGGTCATGAACACCAGTTTCATCACCAGCCAGTTCATCAGCGAGCCTTCGGCGTAGTGCATCCAAAAGCGGCACTGGCGGTGCTCGGTGGTGCGCGGTGTCGGCTGCAGGTGTGCCAAGTCGCCGCCGATCTGGGCGCCATAGGTTTCCACCAGGTATTCGATGATGGCGCCGGATTCAGCGATCACCTCATTGCCATCGGTGATCACGGGGGATTTGCCCAGGGGATGGATTTTCTTGAGTTCGGGCGGCGCCAGCCTGGTGGCCTTGTCGCGCTGGTAAACCTTGAGTTCGTAGGGAACACCCAATTCTTCAAGCAACCAGAGCACGCGCTGCGAGCGCGAAGTTTCAAGGTGGTGGACAGTGATCATGCGCGCCATCTTAGCGGCGCTGCGTCGGGCAGGTGCGCCCTGGTTTCAGGTTTACCGGGGCAGAAAAAAGAATGCCCTCAAGGCGAGGGCATCTTTGGCTGGCGAGGGGGCTTGGCCCCACGCCGATCAGCCGCCCTTTTTGGAGCGCTTGCCAGGGTTCTTCTTGCTGCGCGTAGCCACGCCACGCTCCAGGCTGACGCGCTGACCACGGCCAGACGTTGGCAGGCTCACGCCCGGCAGAGGCTTGGGTTGGGGGGTGCGCTTGCGGTCTGCTTCGGTAACGATCTTGTTGCCCATGGTAGGTCTCTGAGATAGTGGAAAAAAGAGTGATATTAGGCCACAGCCGATTTCGGTGCCTTCAGGTGGGTCTTCTTTGGACCGCCGCCTGGTGAATGAATTGGGGGCTGGGACCGTACATCTGCGCCGGGCGCTGTCCAATTCGACCCAGCGGTCGGCCGGGTTCCCAAGCGGCCTGCAGGCAGACTGTCTGTGCTCACGCCATTATGGAGAGCCTGGCCAGCACTTGAGGCTTTGCGAGGTGATCGGCTTGCAAAATGAGGGCTTCGCCCGAGCGTGTGCTGTCGTTGGCCAGATCGGACTGAACGAACATGTGGGTGAACCACGCCTCGAACCGGCCGCTGCGCGCAGACGCGGTGACGAGCGCTTTGCGCAACTCATGCAGATGGCGGGCTCCCGTGGTCTCGGGGGCGCCGTGGGGAGAGCCAAGCGCGGCCCACACCTCTGGGGTGCCAAAGGCCAGCGTGGCGCTGTCCATGCACCGGCACCAGGGGCTGGAACGCACTGCGGCGGGTTGCAACTGTCGCTCCTTGAACCATTCGCCGATGCGCCGGGCCTGTGCCCGGCCTGCGTCGCTGAGATTGCGCTGCGTACTGCAGTCGCCCAGGCGCATGCCGGGCGGATCGAACGTGCCGGGCGCAAGGGCGTGGCGAAACACCACCACCACGCCCCCTTTGCGCAGCAGGGCCTCTGCGTCGGCGTTTTGTGTGGCCCAACCTTGCAAGGGGGCAAGGCCAAGCCCTGCCGCCAGCAGGGCGCGGCGGGTCAGGGCTGGTTCAGGCTGCCGGCAGGAAGGCATAGCCGTTGCCGGAAGCTTCCATGCGCCCAAACGCCGGGAACGGGAAGTGAAAACCGCCCAACATGGCGTTGCTGGCAGTGATGCGCTGGAACACCGCGCGCCGCACCTTGCGCGCGGCTTCGGCATCCATGTCAAACGTCACGGCCCAGTCAGGGTTGCGTGCAAACAGGGCCGGCACATTGGTGAGGTCGGCCACGTAAAAAAAGTTCTGCCCCGAGGAGGTCAGCTCAAACAGCGTGTGCCCGGGCGTGTGGCCGTAGGCCGCCACCGACTGGATACCCGGTGCGACTTCGGCGCCCGCCGCAAACTGCACCAGCGTGTCTGCGGGCATGCTGGCAAAGGTGCGCCGCACGTTCTCGAAGGCGCCTTTCATGCCAGCCGGCGCAGCGGCCATGCGGGCGTCGTCCATCCAGAAGGCGTGCTCGGCGGCGGGCACCATGACCTTGGCATTTGGGAAGGTCCATTCACCGGCCTTGTTGCGCAGCCCGTTGATGTGGTCGCCATGAAAATGGCTGATGAGCACCGTGTCGATGTCGGCCGCCTGCATGCCCGCCGCGCGCAGACTGTCCAGCAGCTTGCCCGTGGTGGGGCCGCCAAACTCGCCCAGGCCGGTGTCGATGAGGATTTTGCGCGCGCCTGCCACCACCAGAAAAGGGGTGTAAGGCACATCGATGTAGTCGGTGGGAAGACCTTGGGACGCCAGCAGCGCACGCACTTCGGTCAGCGGTGCATTTTTCACAAACTCTTCGCCCAGTGGGCGGCGTGTGATGCCGTCGTTCAGGGTTATCACCTCCACATCGCCCACCTTCATGCGGCGAAAGCCGGGGCGGGGCAGGGTGGGCGTGCCGAAGCTCGGCGCATTCTGCGCCCACACCGGGACAAAAGAGCCCGCTGCGTAAACGGTGGTGGCCAGACCTGCGCCCAGGAAGTGACGTCGTGACAGCATGAAACTCTCCGGTCTTGAGTTGAACTGAGGAGTCACAACTGTAGCGATGCCCGAGAGATTGCCGCTTGCCGACGCGCTAACCTGTTCGCAACGTGGGGCTTTTGCTGGTAATTGGGGCTATGGAGGCTATTCGATCGCGAAGGCGTCGCGCAACGCACCGCAAAAGTCAGCATTTCCGCTGATTGTCAAGGTGATCGTGGTCCGGGATGGGGCGGGGTTGGCTGGCGCCGCACGCAGTTGCCCGGCGGTGTCATCAAACGTCAGCACCAGCGGTGTGCTGACCTCCTGCACGCCTTGCAGGTCGTAGTGCCATATGCCCCCATCTTCCGACGGGCCGCAGGCATCGGGCCAATGCTGGTGCGCCCAGACCAGCACGGCGCTGATCTCGGCATGTAATGCGGGAATCTGCGCGGGCTGCACGCTCGCCATGGCGTCAAACGTACCTACGCCGTCCGCGTCTTCGCTGTAGTCAAAATCCAGGTAATTCAGGTTCATGTGTGTCATTCAAGGTCATGTCCAGGTGCGTCCCAGTGCCTGCGCGGCTTCGCTCAAGCGGGACACCTGCTGGAGTGCCTGGGCCAGTGGCATGCGTGCCGCCGGTGCTTGCAGGGCCACGGCGCAGCGTACCTGCCGCCGCCCGCTGCCCAGCACAGGCACAGCCACACAAACGAGACCGTCCACAAACTCTTCGGCATCTGTGGCGTAACCCTGCCGCAGGATCTGCTCCAGCTCGGCCTCTAGGGCGGTGCGGTCGATCAAAGTGGTGGCCGTGTGGCGGGTCAGCGGCAGTCCGTCCAGGATCGCCGCCCGGCGCGCGGCCGACAGGTGGGCCAGAAACAGCTTGCCGCTGGCCGAGCAGTGGATGGGCACGCGCGTGCCGGGCCGCAGCTCCATGCGCAGCGGAAAGGCCGACTCCACGCGGTCCAGGTAGATCACCTCGGCGCCGCTGAGCGCCGTGAGGTTGCAGCTCTCGCCAATATCGGCCACCAGCTGGCGCAGCACCGCATGGCGCACGCCATGCTGGGTGCCCGCGCTGAGCGTGCTTTCGGCCAGGCGCAGCAGGCGGGGTGCGGGGGGGTAGCGGCGCCCATCGGGCTCGCGCGCCAGCAGGCCACCGCTTTTGAGCTGGCCCAGCATGCGGTGCACGCTGGGTTTGGGCCAGCCTGTGGCCTCGATGGCGTCCGCCAGGCTGAACGGGCGGCCATGGGCGCACATGATTTCCAGCAGTTCAAACAGGCGCAGGCTGGGGGATGAGTTGGTCATAAATCCCGGAATTCGAGACGAATCCATAAAACATTTCGGGATTATTGAGCATTGTGGCTAAGCTGCAAACCAACATTTCACGGGGTGCTCATGGCGGCGACTTTTCGGAACGCGGTACTCACAGGCGCTTGTGGTGGCCTGGGCCAGGCCCTGGCGCGGGAGCTGATCGGCCAGGGCGCCGCCGTGGCGCTGGTGGGGCTTCACTTGCCCACGTTGCAGGCACTGGCTGCGCTGGCGCCTGGGCGCTGCGCGGTGTACACGCCCGATGTGTCCGACAGCACGGCGATGCAGGCCATGGCGGCCGACTGGATGGCGCGCTCGGGCGCGGTGCCCGACCTCGTCATTGCCAACGCGGGCGTGGCAGGCGGCTTTGACACTGCCGAAGCCGACGACCTCGCGGTGCTGCGCCGCATGCTGGAGATCAACCTGCTGGGCGCTGCCACCACCTTTCAGCCGTTTGTGAAAGCCATGCGCGCTCAGCGGCGCGGCGCCCTGGTGGGTGTGGCCAGCATTGCGGGCTGGCGCGGCATGCCGGGCAACGGCGCCTATTGCGCGAGCAAGGGCGGGCTCATCCGCTACCTGGAGAGCCTGCGTGCCGAGCTGCGCGGCGAATCCATTGTGGTCAGCACGGTGAGCCCTGGCTACCTTCGCACCGCGCTCACGGCGGGCAACCGTTTTGCCATGCCGGGCCTGATGGAGCCAGAAGCCGCTGCCCTGGCTCTGCTGGCGGGCGTCGCGCAAGGTCGTACCCACATCGTGCTGCCCGCGCGCATCGGCTGGCTGGCCCGCTTGCTGAACCTGTTGCCCGACGCCCTGCACGACCGCCTGCTGTTGGGCCAGCCCCGCAAGCCGCGCGTGGGCGAGGCGGGGGCCACGGCCATTCCGGGCCTGCCGTTGCCTGCGGAGACACCGATACAGAACGAAAGCAAAAACGCATGACAACGGAGACAACACCCACTGTGGCAGATACCCGCACCCAGATCGCTCTGATAGGCGCAGGCCCCAGTGGCCTGGCGGCTGCGCGCAACCTGCAAAAGCTGGGCGTGCCCTTCCAGGGCTTTGAAGCACACACCGACGTGGGAGGCCTGTGGAACATCGAGAACCCACGCAGCACCGTGTACGAGTCTGCGCACCTCATCTCCAGCAAGCACACCACTGAGTTCACCGAATTCCCCATGCGTGCCGATGTGGCCGAGTACCCCAGCCACCGCGAGATGCGGCAATACTTCATGGACTTTGCGGAGCACTTCGGCCTGCGCCCGCTTTACTGGTTTGGCACGCGGGTGCTCAAAGTCGAGCCCGTGGGCGAGGGCGCCGCGCCGCTGTGGCGCATCACCTGGAGCCAGCACGGTGGCCCGGCGCAGACGGCGGAGTTCAAGGGCGTGGTCATTGCCAACGGCACACTGGCCGAGCCGAACATGCCGCATTTTGAAGGCCAATTTGACGGCGAACTGCTGCATACCAGCGCCTACAAAAGTGCCGAGCTGTTCAAGGACAAACGCGTGCTGGTGGTGGGCGCGGGCAACTCGGGCTGCGACATCGCGGTGGATGCGGTGCATTACGCGCGCAGTGTGGATCTGTCGGTGCGCCGGGGCTACTACTTCGTGCCCAAATACGTGTTTGGCAAGCCCGCCGACACGCTGGGTGGAAAGCGCCCGTTGCCGCCCTGGCTCAAACAGAAAATCGACAGCGTGGTGTTGCAATGGTTCACCGGCGACCCCGTACGCTTTGGCCTGCCCAAGCCCGACTACAAGATGTACGAGTCGCACCCCGTGGTGAACTCGCTGGTGCTGCACCACCTGGGCTATGGTGACATCCATGTCAAACCCGACATCGCGCGCTTTGACGGCCACACCGTGCACTTCAAGGACGGCGGCGTGCAGGACTATGACCTGGTGCTGTGCGCCACGGGCTACAAGCTGCACTACCCGTTTATTGACCACAGCCTGCTCAACTGGCAGGGCATGGCGCCGCAGCTGTACCTCAACATCCTCTCGCCGCGTTTCGACAACCTGGCCGTGATGGGCATGATCGAAGCCAGCGGCATCGGTTGGCAGGGCCGCTACGAGCAGGCCGAGCTGATGGCGCGATTTTTCAAGGCGCAGGCAGAGGGATCGCCGCGCGCCGACGCGCTGCGCCAGGCCAAGGCGGGCCCGCAGCCCGATCTGTCGGGCGGCTTCAAGTACCTCAAGCTCGAACGCATGGCGTACTACGTGCACAAGGACACCTACCGCAATGCCGTGCGGGCAGCCTCCGCCGCTTTGGCCTGAAAGGCTCACCATGCTGCCTGTTGACGATATCCGTCTCAACTTCAACCCCGCATCGCTCGTGGCGCTCAACGTGGTGCTGGGCTTTCTCATGTTCGGCATTGCACTTTGATACGCGTGTGGCCGACTTCAGGCGCGTGCTGCGCATGCCAGGAGCCATGGCAGTGGGCGTTGCAGCGCAGTTCATCGTGCTGCCTGCGGTGACCTTTGTGCTCACGTTGCTGCTCAAGCCCGGCCCCAGCATTGCGCTGGGCATGATCCTGGTGGCTTGTTGCCCGCCGGGCAATGTGAGCAACATCCTCACGCACCGCGCGGGCGGCAATGTGGCGCTGTCGGTATCGATGACGGCGATCTCCAACGCGCTGGCCATCGTGCTCATGCCACTCAACTTTGCGTTCTGGGGCGGTTTGCACCCCACGGCGGCGCCGCTGCTGCGCAGCATTGCGCTGGACCCACTGGAGATGGCAGGGCACATCGTGGTCATCATCGGGCTACCGTTCGCGCTGGGCATTCTGTGCGCCGAGAAGCTGCCGCGCTTCACGCAGCGGGTGAGCAAACCCGTGCGCATCCTGAGTTTTGTCTGCCTGATCGGTTTCGTCGTCGGCGCCGTGGCGGGCAACTGGCGCTACTTCCTCGACTATGTGGGGCTGGTGTTGCTGGCGGTGGTGTTGCACGACGCGCTTGCTTTTGGCACCGGCTACGCCTGCGCGCGCCTCAGTGGCCTGCCGGATTACGACCGGCGCGCCGTGACCATTGAAGTGGGAATTCGCAACGCCGGGCTGGGCCTGGTGCTGATCTTCAGCTTCTTTGGTGGCCTGGGCGGCATGGCCGTGGTGGCGGGTGTCTGGGGATTCTGGGACATCGTCGCGGGCCTGGTGCTGGCAGGATGGTGGGGCCGCAGACCGGCCGCGGTGCCGCCGGTGGGTGCTGCCCAGGAGCACGGCGCATGACTGCTGCACCTTCATTGACAACGCGTCGCGTCCTGGTGACCGGGGCCGACGGCTTTCTGGGCCGGGGCGTGGTGGCGGCGCTGGCGCGCGAAGGCGTATCCACCCTGGTCGCCGCCGACGTGCGCGAGGTGCCTGCCGAGCGCCGCCTGCCTGGCGTGACCTATCTGGTGCAGGACGTGCGCGACCCGGCGCTGTCGCAGACACTGGCCGCACACGCCATCGACAGCGTGGTGCATCTGGCTTCCATCGTCACGCCGGGCAAAGGCTCCAGCCGTGAATTTGAATATTCCGTGGATGTCCTGGGCAGCAAGAATGTGCTGGCCGCCTGTGTGGCCACGGGGGTGAAACACATCGTGGTCAGTTCCAGCGGGGCTGCCTATGGTTACCACGCTGACCACCCGGCCTGGCTGCGGGAGACCGATGCACTGCGCGGCAACGAGGTGTTTGCGCATGCCCACCACAAGCGGCTCGTCGAAGAGATGCTGGCCCAGTACCGTGCCGACCATCCCGCGTTGGCTCAGACCGTTCTGCGCATCGGCACCATCCTGGGCGAGCGGGTGGACAACCAGATCACCGCCCTGTTTGACAAACCGCGTCTGCTGGCCATTCGCGGCAGCGACAGCCCATTTGTCTTCATCTGGGACGAAGACGTGACCGGCGCCATCCTGCATGCACTGCGCACGCAGCGTGCGGGCTGCTTCAACCTGGCGGGCGATGGCGCGCTGCCCCTGCGCGAGATTGCCCGGCGCCTGGGCAAGCCGGTGCTGGAGCTCCCGGCAGGCCTGCTGCGCACCGCGTTGGCGGTGGGCTCCACATTGGGCGTGAGCCGCTACGGGCCGGAGCAGCTGGACTTTTTGCGCTACCGCCCCGTGTTGCTCAACACCGCGCTCAAAGAGGTGCTGGGCTATGTGCCTGGCAAGACCAGCGCCCAGGCGTTCGATGCCTTCGTGGCGGCCCGCGCACACCAAGGGCGGCCGGTGGCTGCTGCCGGGGCGCCGGCGGTGTCCGCATGACGGCGCTCGCATTGAGCCGTGGCGACCTGCTGCGCGCGCTGGCTGTGGTGGTTATCTGGGGGCTGAATTTTGTGGTGATGAAGCTGGGCTTGCAGGGCCTGAGCCCCATGCTGCTGGGCGCCTTGCGGTTCACTGCGGCGTCGCTGCCTTTTCTGCTGTTCGTGCCGCGCCCGGCCTTGCCCTGGCGGTTTGTGGTTGGCTATGGGTTGGCGCAGGGGCTGGGACAGTTTGGTTTTCTGTTCCTCGGACTGCAGCTGGGCATGACTGCGGGCATGGCCTCGGTGGTCATGCAGACGCAAGCGTTTTTTACGTTGCTGCTGGCCGCCCCTTTGCTGGGAGAGCGCGCCAAGCCCTGGCAGTGGTGGGGCCTGCTGCTGGCGTTTGGGGGATTGATGACCATAGGCCTGGCCCATGGCGAAGGGCCAGGGCAGATGACGCTGGCCGGTTTTGTGCTCACGCTCGGGGCGGCCTTCATGTGGGCGGTGTCCAACCTGGTGGCGCGGCGCGCGGCGCAGGTGGGAGCCTATGCGCCGTTTTCGTTCATCGTGTGGAGCAGCGTGGTGCCCATCGTTCCGTTCTTCGCGCTGGCCGTGTGGACCGACGGTTCCAGCGGCGTGGTGGCGCAGTTGCAGGCCATCGATGGCACGGCGCTTCTCGCGGTGGGCTATCTGGCCATTCTGGCCACTTTGCTGGCCTACACGCTGTGGACACAATTGCTGCAGCGCCATGCCGCCGGGCGGGTGACACCGTTTTCGCTGCTGGTGCCCGTGGTGGGGCTCTGGGCTGCTTATGCATTTTTGGGTGAAACACCTGCGCCGCTGCAATGGGCGGGCGCCGCAGCCGTGCTGTGTGGCCTGGTGGTCAACCAGGCCGGGGGATGGCTGTGGGCGCGGCGCGCTTCGTAAAATTGCTTTTTTTCCGCAAAGGAAACATGGTGGCCGACAACGTGGTTTTGCAGGTGGAGGGCCTGTGTTTTGCCTATCCCGAATGTGGGGTGCTCAACCAGTGGTCGGTGGCGCTGCCCGCAGGTCTGGCGCTGGTGCGCGGCGATGAGAGCAGTGGCAAGACCACGCTGCTGCGCCTGCTGGCGGGGGAACTGACCGCACAGGCTGGTCGCATCACGCTGCAGGGGGTGTGCCTGAGTGACGCGCCCACGGCCTGCGCGCACAAGGTTTTCTGGGTCGATCCGCGTTCTGGCGACCTGGACAAGCTCACTGCCCGTACCTGGCTCGATGGCCTGCCCGCACGCTATCCGCTGTGGGATGCCGCTGCGCTGGCCGCGCACACCGAGGGGTTCTCGCTGAACGAGCATCTGGACAAGCCGCTTTATGCGTTGTCCACCGGCAGCAAGCGCAAGGTGCTGATGGCAGGGGCGCTGGCCTCGGGCGCGCCGCTGACGCTCATCGACGAGCCAGTGGCGGGGCTGGACAAACCGTCCATCCAGTACCTCGCGCGTGCCCTGACATCGGTGGCTGCCCAGCCAGGCCGGCTGGTGGTGGTCGCTCACTACGAAACACTGGCCGGTGTGCCCTGGGGCACTGTGGTCGATCTGGCGCGAACCTGATCGCCCTCTGAGGGAGTCGGCGCCAAACCAACGGCCCGCCGGGGGGCTGCCTGAGAACGTGAACACGTTCTTATACTGATCGGCTTGGCTTGCAAGGACCGCTTCATCATGGATGCGCTTTTTTTGTGCCCGTGGCCATTGCCATCTCGCTGACCCCGGGGCCCAATAACTTTTGTGGCCTCAACAACGGCATCCGCGCTGGCGTAGGTGCGGCCCTGGTGGCCACGGTGGGGCGTGTGGCGGCGTTTGCGATTTTTTTGTGCATTTCGGCCGTGGGCCTGGGCGCCATGCTGCTGGCCTCTGAAGCGGCTTTCACAGCGGTGAAATGGGTGGGGGCTGGCTATCTTTTCTGGCTGGGATGGCGGGCCTGGCACAGCCGCGAGTTCAGCGGTCTGGCGCTGGTGGAAGGTGAGGGTGCTTTGGCGGTTGATGCCCCCTTCAGCCTGCGCGCCCTCATCGCGCAGGAGTTTCTGCTGGGCATTACCAACCCCAAGGCCATCATCCTGTTTGCTGCCATCTTTCCGCAGTTCATCGATCCGGGGCAACCCGCCGCACGGCAATTTGTGGTGCTGGGGTCCATCTATCTGGCCAGCGAGTTTGTATCCACCGCTGCGTATGCCACGGGCGGCAGGCAGATTCGCCGGTTCATCCGCACCTCGCGCGGGGTGGTGCGGCTGAACAAGGCCACCGGCGGGTTCTTCATGGGCGCAGGCGGCCTGTTACTGGCCACCAACCGCTGACAACGTGAGTACGTTGTAAAACCCGGGCACAGCAGCCGACCATTGCCGGATGCAATCAGGGGCGTTGCGGTGGGTGGATACCATTGCCCGACTTCACTTTGCCGCGCCTCCCATGCTGTCCCAACGTATTTTTCGCTCCCCGGTGCGTTCTGCTTTGCGCCAGAAAGGACGCGTGTTCTGGTGGTGGTTGCTGGTGGTGCTGGCGCTCGCAGCGGGCGGGGGTTGGTGGTGGAAACAGCGCCAGGCAGGCCCAGATGGGTCCAGCGCCACGGCCGGAGCCTCAACGGCGGGCGCGCGCGGGCCGGGGCGCTTCAGTGCTGGCGGGCAGGTGCAACCGGTGTCGGTGGGCGTGGTGCGGCGCCAGGATGTGCGCGTAATGGTCCAGGCCATTGGCACCATGAGTGCGCGCGCCACGGCGGTGGTGCGGGCCAAGGTCAGCGGCGAGCTGACGGCGCTGCATTTCAAGGAAGGCCAACAGGTCAAGGCGGGCCAGTTGCTGGCCGAGATCGATGCGCGCAGCTACCAGGCCGCGCTGAGCCAGGTGCAGGGCAACCTGCAGCGCGATCAGGCGTTGCTGACGAATGCGCAACTCGATCTGCAGCGCTACAAAGACCTGCTGGCCCAGGATTCGATTGCCACCCAGCAGGTGGACACGCAGGCGGCCCTGGTGCGCCAGCTTGAGGGCACTGTGGCTGCCGGACGCGCGCAGGTGGATGCGGCCCGCCTGCAACTGGGCTACACGCGCATCACGGCGCCCATTGCCGGGCGCCTGGGCCTGCGCCAGGCCGACCGGGGCAATGTGGTCGGCCCTGCGGACGCCAATGGCATCGTCACCATCAACCTCGTCCAGCCCATCGATGCGGCCTTTGCCGTGCCCGAGGCGCATCTGGCGCAAATCAACCAGCGCCTGCACCAAGGTGCAGAGCTGCCCGTGGAGCTGTGGGACCGCGAGCAAAAGCAGCGCCTGGCACGCGGGCGCCTGGGCGCGGTCGACAATGCCATCGACCCCAACACCGGCACCATCAAGGCGAAGGCCGCGTTTGCCAATGAGGACGGCGGGCTGTTCCCCAACCAGTTTGTCAATGTGCGGCTGCAGCTCAACCTGATACCCAATGCGCTCACCGTGCCGGGCACGGCGGTGCAGAACAACCATGTCTACCTGGTGCAGCCCGATGGCACGGTGACCCAGCGGCGCGTTCGCGTCGGCGTGACCGATGGGGACCGGGTCAGCGTGGACGGCGACCTGAAAGATGGCGACCAGGTCGTGACAGACGGCATCGACCGCCTGCGCGAAGGCACCAAGGTGGGCGTGATCGAGGCAGCGGCCGTTGCGCGCTGAAATCATGCACCGCGCCGTGCCGGCACTGCTGCCATGAACCTCTCGCGCATCTTCATCCTGCGCCCCATCGCCACGTCACTGATGATGGTGGCGCTGCTCATTGCAGGCTTGCTGGCTTACCGGCTGCTGCCCATCTCGGCCCTGCCCGAGGTGGACTACCCCACCATTCAGGTCACCACGCTGTACCCCGGCGCCAGCCCTGACGTGATGACATCGAATGTCACCGCGCCACTGGAGCGCCAGTTTGGCCAGATGCCGGGCCTGTCGCAAATGTCGTCCACCAGCTCGGGCGGGGCCTCGGTCATCACGCTGCGTTTTGCGCTCGACATGGCACTGGATGTGGCCGAGCAGCAGGTGCAGGCGGCCATCAACGCGGGCAGCAACCTTCTGCCCAATGACCTGCCCATGCCGCCGATCTACAGCAAGGTCAACCCTGCGGACGCGCCCATCCTCACGCTGGCCATCACCTCGCCCTCGCTGCCCGTCATCCGCCTCAACGACTTGGTGGAAAACCGTCTCGCGCCCAAGCTCTCGCAGGTCAACGGCGTCGGCTTGGTGGCCATTGCGGGCGGGCGCCGCCCGGCGGTGCGCATCCAGGCCAACCCTACCGCGCTGGCCAACCTGGGCCTCACGCTGGAAGACGTGCGCACTGCGATTGCGGCGGCTAACGTCAAGCAGGCGAAGGGCGGCTTTGATGGCCCGGCGCGCGCTTCGACCATCGACGCCAACGACCAGCTCCAGTCCGCGCAGGAATACCGCGACCTGATCCTCGCCTTCAAAAACGGCAATCCCATTCGCCTGCGCGATGTGGCGCAAACGGTGGACGATGCCGAGAACACCCGCCTGGCTGCCTGGGCAGGCACGCCCGAAACCGGATCGCGCGCTGGCGTCATCCTCAACATCCGCCGCCAGCCCGGTGCCAACGTGATCGACACGGTCGATCGCATCAAGGCCCTGCTGCCGCAGTTGCAAAGCACGCTGCCCGCGTCGCTGGACGTGCAGGTGCTGACCGACCGCACCACCACCATCCGCGCGTCGGTCAGGGACATGCAGGTCGAGCTGGCCCTGGCCATTGGCTTGGTGGTGGCGGTGATCTTTGTGTTTTTGCGCAGTGCCTCGGCCACGCTCATTCCCAGCTTTGCGGTGCCGCTGTCACTGGTGGGTACGTTAGGCGTGATGTACCTGGCGGGCTTTTCCATCAACAACCTCACGCTGATGGCGCTGACGATTTCCACCGGCTTTGTGGTGGACGACGCCATCGTGATGATCGAGAACATTGCCCGCTATGTGGAGCAGGGCGAGCCACCACTGCAGGCCGCGCTCAAGGGCGCCAGGCAAATCGGCTTCACCATCATTTCGCTCACCATCTCGCTGATTGCGGTGCTGATTCCGCTCTTGTTCATGGGCGACGTGGTGGGGCGCCTGTTCCATGAATTTGCCATCACCATGGCGGTGGCCATCTTGCTGTCGGCCGTGGTGTCGCTCACGCTCACGCCCATGCTGTGCGCGCGCCTGCTGCGCCACACGCCCGAAGAAAGCCACGGCCGCCTGTACCAGGCCACCGGCCGGTTTTTTGACCGCACCATCGCCCACTATGGCCGTGCGCTGCAGTGGGTGCTGAACCGCCGGGGCCTGACCTGGCTGGCCTTTGGCGCCACGCTGGTGCTGACGGTGGTGCTGTATTTGTGGGTGCCCAAGGGATTTTTCCCGGTGCAGGACACCGGCACGCTGCAGGCCACCACCGAGGCCGACCAGTCCATCTCGTTCGCCGCCATGGCCGAGCGGCAGCAGCAGCTGGTCGAGCGCATCCTGCAAGACCCGGCTGTGAAAAGCGTGTCGTTCTTCATTGGGGTGGATGGGGCCAACACCACGCTCAACACCGGCCGCCTGCTCATCGACCTGAAGCCCCATGACCAGCGCGACCGCGCCCCCGTGGTGCTGCGCCGCCTGGCCGATGAAACGCGGGACATCGTGGGCATTCGCCTCTATGCCCAGCCGGTACAAGACCTCACCATCGAAGACCGCGTGGCGCGCACGCAATACCAGCTGCTGGTTTCGTCACCCGACATGGCGCAGCTGCAGACCAGCACCGCCGACCTGGTGCAGCGCATGCGCGCCTTGCCGCAGCTGGCCGATGTGGCCAGCGACCTGCAAAACCAGGGCCTGCAGGCCTTTGTTCAGATAGACCGCGCCCAGGCCAGCCGCCTGGGCGTGACGGTGGCGGGCATCGACACGGCGCTGTACAACGCCTTTGGCCAACGGCTTATTTCCACCATCTTCACGCAGTCCAATCAATACCGCGTGGTACTGGAAGTGGCACCCCAGTTCAAGCTGGGCCCCGAGGCGCTGAACAGCATCTACGTTGCGTCCAGCGCCGGCAAACCGGTGGCGCTGTCATCGGTGGCCCGCATTGAAGAGCGCCCCATGCCCCTGGCCGTGAACCACGTGGGCCAGCTGCCTGCGGCGACCATCTCGTTCAACACCGCACCGGGCGTGGCGCTGGGCGATGCCGTCAAGGCCATCCAGGCCGAGCAGGCGGCGGCGCGTGAGGCCGGGTTGCTGCCGCTGTCGGTGGACACCGGCTTTCAGGGCGCGGCGCTCGCGTTTCAGGCTTCGTTGTCGAACACGCTGCTGCTCATCCTGGCGGCGGTGGTCACCATGTACATCGTGCTCGGGGTGCTGTATGAGAGCACCATCCACCCGGTCACCATCCTCTCGACCTTGCCATCGGCAGGCGTGGGGGCGCTGCTGGCGCTGTGGCTGGCGGGGCTGGATGTGGACATCGTGGCGGTGATCGGCATCGTGCTCTTGATCGGTATCGTCAAGAAGAACGCGATCATGATGATCGACTTTGCGTTGGAGGCTCAGCGCGACCAGGGGTTGCCTGCGCGGGAAGCGATTTACCAAGCCTGTTTGCTGAGGTTTCGGCCGATTTTGATGACGACGCTGGCGGCTCTGCTCGGTGCGTTGCCGTTGATGTTGGGTGGGGGTGTGGGCAGTGAGTTGCGGCATCCGCTGGGGGTGACGATGGTGGGTGGGCTGATCGTGAGCCAGTTGCTGACGCTGTTCACTACGCCGGTGATTTATTTGACGTTTGAGGGGTGGGCTGAGAGGTGGCGGGCACGGCGGGGGGCTGTGTGATGGATGCTCCTGTTTTTGCAGCTTGTTGCGCTTATTGCTCGGGCGTTAGGGTTTTATTTGGCTATATGCCTTTGCTGATGCCGTCTGCCGGGATGTGCGCCCGGCGGCGCACCTTCTTTTCTTGCGTCGCCAAGAAAAGAAGGCAAAAGAAGGCGACCCCACTGTCTGCGTCCCCTGCGCTGCGCTACGGGGCAACCTGCGGTGCTCGCGTCCAGCGGGGTCTCGCTCAAACTCGCTTCGCTCAGACAATCGCGAGCCCTGATCCGCTGGCCGCTGCGCTCCTCGGCGCATACAGAGGGGATGGGGAGCAAACATCCACTCGGGCCGTCGCTGCGCTCGGCCCCACTTCGCGGGCGCAAGCGCCTCGCGCTGGGCGCAGTTGTTGCCGGGCCGAGCGCAGCGACGGCCCGAGCGGATGTTTGGATGTTCGGCTGTCCACCCCCTGCTGGCTGCGCCTGCGTCGGGGCGGTTGCGGGGTGAGCACGCGCGTCAGAGCGCGCGTGCTTCGTGATCTGACTCGCCGTGGCTGTCCGAGCGGCGCTGCGCAGCAGCAAAGCGAGTTCCACGGCGCACCCCGCAACCGCCCCGACGCAGGTTTGCCCCGTAGCGAAGCGCAGGGGTCGCAGACTGGGGGTCGCCTTCTTTTGCCTTCTTTTCTTGGCGACGCAAGAAAAGAAGGTGCGCCGCCGGGCGCATATCCCGGCACCCGCCCTCAAACCAGGCATGCGTCCAAACCAGCGTACAAGCCCCGGATTCGACAAGCTCAACCCGAGCGAACCGCGGCGAGACAGGATGCTATCAGTTCAGTAGCTGCTAGCGCTTATCCAATAAGCGCTAGAACACAAAAACATCTCAAACCCCAGAGGCCCACCCCATGAGCCTCTCCACCCCCTTCATCCACCGCCCCATCGCCACCATGCTCCTCACCCTGGGCCTGGCCCTGGTGGGCGCCGTGTCGTACTTTTTGCTCCCCGTCGCCCCGCTGCCACAGGTCGATTACCCCACCATCTCGGTCAGTGCCAGCCTGCCCGGCGCCAGCCCCGACACCATGGCCGCCACCGTGGCCACGCCGCTTGAGCGCTCGCTGGGGGCCATTGCCGGGGTCAACGAGATCACCTCGCGTTCCATCCTGGGCAGCACCAGCATCACCCTGCAGTTCGACCTGAACCGCAACGTGGACAGCGCCGCGCGCGACGTGCAGGCCGCCATCAACGCCGCGCGCACGTTGCTGCCCACGGGCATGCCCAGCAACCCGACCTACCGCAAGGTGAACCCGGCCGACTCGCCCATCATGATCTTGGCGCTCACATCCAGCGCGCTCACGCGCGGGCAGATGTACGATGCGGCCTCCACCGTGCTGGCGCAAAAGCTCTCGCAGGTCGAAGGGGTGGGGCAGGCTACGGTGAGCGGCGGTGCGCTGCCTGCGGTGCGCGTGTCGCTCGACCCGGTGCGACTGGCCGCCAACGGCGTGTCGTTGGAGCAGGTGCGCGGCGCCATCAGCAGCACCAACGCCAACCGCCCGCTGGGCGCGGTGGAGCGCGAAGACCACTATTGGCAAATTGCCGCCAACGACCAGGCCCGCGTGGCGGCCGACTATGCGCCGCTGGTGCTGCGCTGGCAAAACGGCAACGCGATTCGCCTGGCCGATGTGGCCGAGGTGACCGACTCGGTGCAGGATGTGCGCAACTTCGGTGTGGCCAACGGCAAGCCGGCTGTGCTGCTGCAGGTGTACAAGCAGCCCGGCGCCAACATCCTGGAGGCGGTGGACCGCGTGCGCGCGCTGCTGCCGCAGCTCAAGGCCTCCATCCCGGCGGCGATCGACGTGGAGATCGTCTCCGACCGCACGCCCACGCTGCGCGCCTCGGTCAAGGAGGTGGAGCATGCCCTGCTGATTGCGGTGGCGCTGGTGATCCTGGTGGTGTTTCTGTTCTTGCGCAACGGGCGCGCCACGCTCATCCCGGCAGTGGCCGTGCCGGTGTCGTTGGCGGGCACGTTTGGCGTGATGTACCTGGCGGGCTACACGCTCGACAATCTTTCGCTCATGGCGCTGACCATTGCCACCGGCTTCGTGGTGGACGACGCCATCGTGGTGCTGGAAAACATCATGCGCCACATGGAGCGCGGCAAAACGGCGCTGCAGGCATCGGTGGACGGCGCGCGCGAGATCGGTTTCACCGTGGTGTCGATGAGCCTGTCGCTCATTGCCGTGTTCGTGCCCATTTTGTTCATGGGCGGCATCGTGGGGCGGTTCTTTCACGAATTTGCCATCGTCATGTCGGCGGCCATTCTGGTGTCGCTGCTCGTGTCGCTCACCACCACGCCCATGATGTGCGCGGCGCTGCTCAAGCAGCCGCACCGTGGTGCCACGGCGCCCGGCGCCGCGTGGTGGGCGCGCTTCTCGCGCTGGGTGGATGGCCTGCAGGCCCGGGGCCTGCGCGGCTACCGGCGCAGCCTGGCCTGGTGCCTGCGCCACCAGCCGCTGGTGCTGCTGGTGCTGGCCGGCGTGGTGGGGCTGAATGTGACTCTCTACACCGCCATCGAAAAAGGCTTCATGCCCGAGCAGGACACGGGCCGCATCTCGGGCTTTATCCGGGCCGATCAGGCCACGTCATACCAGGCCATGGAGCAGCGGCTGCAGCGCTTTCTGGCCATCGTGCAGGCCGACCCCGCAGTCGAGCATGTCACGGGTTTCACCGGTGGCTGGCAGCGCAACGCGGCGCAGATGTTCATGACGCTCCAGCGCGGGCCGGGGCAGGAGACGTCCGAGGCCGTCATCACCCGCCTGCGCGCGCAACTGAAAGACGAGCCCGGCGCGCGCCTGTTCATGGTGCCCCAGCGTGACATCCGCATTGGCGGGCGGCAAAGCAGCGCCTCGTTTGACTACACCCTGCAGGCCGACGACATTGCCGAGCTGCGCACCTGGGAGCCGCGCATCCGCCAGGCCCTGGCGCAACTGCCCGAACTCGAAGACGTGAACAGCGACGTGTCGGACTATGGCCTGCAGACCACCTTGGTGATCGACCGCGACGCCGCCATGCGCGCGGGCCTGACCATGGCCACCATCGACGCCACGCTGAACGACGCGTTCGGCCAGCGCCAGGTGGGCGTGATCTACAACCCGCTCAACCAATACCGTGTGGTGATGGAAGCCGCCCCGCGCTACCTGCAAAGCCCCGAGACGCTGCGCGGCTTCTTCTTTGTCAACAGCGCGGGCCAGCAGGTGCCACTGACCGCGTTTGCGCGCATCACCACCACCAACACGCCGCTGTCGGTCAGCCACGAGCGCGGCACGCCGGCCAGCACCGTGAGCTTCAGCCTGGCGCCGGGCGTGTCGCTGTCGCAGGCCACCGATGCCGTGCACAACGCGGTGGCCGAGCTGGGCGTGCCCGTGGGAATTCGCGGCACGTTTGGCGGCACGGCGGGGGCGTTTCAGGACGCGCTGGCGGGCCAGCCGCTGCTGATCCTGGCCGCCATCATCACCATCTACCTCGTGCTGGGCATCCTGTATGAAAACCTGCTGCACCCGCTCACCATCCTCTCCACCCTGCCATCTGCCGGGGTGGGAGCGCTGCTGGCGCTGATGCTGTTCAAGACCGAGTTCTCGTTGATCGCGCTCATCGGCGTTATTTTGCTGATCGGCATCGTCAAGAAAAACGCCATCATGATGATCGACTTCGCCCTGGTGCGGCAGCGCGCTGGCCACATCACGGCCGCGCAATCCATCTACCGCGCCTGCAGCCTGCGCCTGCGCCCCATCCTCATGACCACGCTGGCTGCCATCTTTGGCGCGCTGCCGCTGGCGCTGAACCGGGCCGATGGCGCCGAGCTGCGCCAGCCCCTGGGCATTGCCGTGGTGGGTGGGCTGGTGCTGAGCCAGCTGCTCACGCTGTACACCACGCCCGTGGTGTATGTGGCGCTGGACCGGCTGCGCGGGCGCCTGCAGCGCTGGGCGCCCTGGCGCCGCCAACCGGCTGGTGGCCCCAAGTCTGCGCTGCAAGGAGATTTCTGATGGCCACTAAAAACTATTATTTTGATAGCTGCTTGCGCTTATCCAGTAAGCGCTGGATGCCATTTTCGCTTGTAAATTTGGCACTACTCACAGCCTGCGGCAACCCGCTGCCCCACGAACGCCCCGCGCTCGACGTGCCCGCTGCCTACAAGCAAGGCGTGCAAGGCAGCGCCGTGTGGCAAACCGCCCAGCCGCAGGACAGCGTGCCCAGCGCGTGGTGGACGCTCTTTGCCGACCCCGCGCTCAATGCGCTGCAAGAGCGCGCCGCCAGCGGCAACCAGAACGTGGCCCTGGCCGTGGCCCGGCTGCGCGCCGCGCGCGCCGCGCTCGACAGTGCTGGCGCCGCAGGCCTGCCCAGCCTGGGCGCCACGGCCAGCAGCACGCGCTCGCGCAGCGGTACCAACGCCGAGAGCAGCGCCCAGGCGCGCACCCGCAACAGCCAGGCATTGGGCCTGAACGCCAGTTGGGAGCTGGACCTGTGGGGGCGCCTCTCGGGCGGGGTGGATGCCGCGCGCGCCAGCGTAGAGGCCAGCGCCGACGACCTGGCCGCCATGCGCCTGTCGGTGCAGGCCACGGTGGCGCAAACCTATTTCGCGCTGCGCGCCGCCGAGGCGCAGACGCTACTGCTGGACGACACCCTGGCCG
The DNA here is from genome assembly GCA_003268905.1 of Acidovorax defluvii. Lineage (GTDB taxonomy): Bacteria > Pseudomonadota > Gammaproteobacteria > Burkholderiales > Burkholderiaceae_C > Acidovorax > Acidovorax defluvii. The sequence continues at coordinate 24,571 of QLTU01000003.1, read as the reverse complement.
CGTACGAGCGCAGCTGGCAACTCACGCGCAACCGCCAGCGCGCGGGCGTGGCCTCGGCGGCCGACGTGGCGCAGGCCGAGGCGCAGTACAAGTCCACCCAGGTGCAACGGCTCGAAGCGCAGACCAGCCGCGCCCAGCTGGAGCACGCGCTGGCCGCGCTCACCGGGCAGGCGCCGGCCGCGCTCAACCTGCCCGCCACTGCCGCGCTGCCCGCACCGCCCGCCGTGCCAGCGCAACTGCCCTCGCGCCTGCTCGAGCGCCGCCCCGATATTGCTGCTGCCGAACGCCGCGTGGCAGCGGCCAACGCGCAGATCGGCGTGGCGCAGGCGGCGTTCTTTCCGGCGGTCACGCTGTCGGGCGCGGCGGGTTACCGGGGCACCGAGCTGGCCAATTTGCTGAACGCCCCCAACCTGTTCTGGTCACTGGGCCCTGCATTGGCCGTCTCACTTCTGGATGGCGGCGCCCGCAGCGCCGCCTTGGAATCGGCCCGCGCCGCGCACGACCAGACCGTGGCCAGCTATCGACAGACGGTGCTGACCGCGCTGCAGGAAGTGGAGGACAACCTTGCCGCTGCCACCGCGCTGGAACGCGAACAGCAACTGCAAACCGATGCGGTGGCCGCCGCCCAGCGCGCGCTGGATGTGGTGAGCAACCAGTACCGTGCCGGCACCGTCGGCTATCTGAATGTGCTGAGCGCCCAGACCACCGTGTTGTCAGCCCAGCGCAACTTGATTGAAGTGCACTCACGCAGGCTGGCAGCGGTGAACATGCTGCTAAAGAATGTAGCGGGGCGGTGGGCTGTTGAGAGGTCGTAGGGACTCTCAAGCTCGTGATGCAGCCACCACGAAATCGAGAAACGTTTTTACGCGCAGCGAAGTTCGGTGCTGCTGCGCATAGACGGCATAGATGTCCGCATCGGGGCTGCTATAGCTGGGCAGCAGCTGGACCAGGCGCCCAGACTGCAGATACTTCTGAACATCCCACTCGGCACGCAGCAAGATGCCGTGTCCGTCCAGGGCCCAGTTAACGGCGATGCCTCCGTCATTCGTTGTCAGATTTCCCCGGATCTTGATGCTCTGCGTTGATTCGGCGTTGTTCTTTCCCTTGCCTTTCGTCGCGGTAAACCGCCACAACCCGTAGGCCTCATCACCCTGGCGGATTCCGATGCAGTTGTGCTCGGCAAGGTCGGCGGGCACCCTGGGCTCCCCATGTTTCTTCAGGTAGGCGGGTGACGCCACAACGACCCTGCGATTGGCCGCAATCAACCGGGCAATGGAGCGCGAGTCTGGCGGGTTGCCGAACCGAAAGCAGATGTCGTACGTGTCATCCCCGCTGGGCGGGGGGTTGACCGACAGCTGCAACTGGATGTCCACCTGCGGGTATTTCTTGACGAACTCCGAGATCAGCGGAGCGATATGGCTGCGCCCAAATCCGAGGGTCGCGTTCACCCGCAGCAGCCCCTGCGGAGAAATGGTGGACCCCAATAACTGGTCTTCCAGTTCGCCGATGTTTCCCAGAATCGTCCGCGCGTGTTCGAGATAGACCTCGCCCTCAGGGGTCAGGCTCATGCTGCGGGTCGTGCGATTGAAGAGCGGGATGCCAATGCGCGACTCCATCAGAGAGAGGTGCTTGCTGACGGCTGCCGGGGTGACGCCCAACTCACGTGCCGTCTTGGTGATGGAGCAGGCGTTCGCCAGGGCCAGGAAGAACTCAATGTCTGCGGGATTGATCAGTCTGGCCATAACTATTAAATTTTTATTAAAAATGATTTGAGAAGCTGGATGAATTTTAAAGTTTAAATATCCTAAATTAGAAGCCATCCGATGCCGGCAGGTTGAGGAAATTCACAAGACCCAAGGAGACAAAATGGCATGCAAGTTCACCCGACGATTTCTGGCCGCGGCGCTGTGCAGCATGGCTGCATTGGCCTCGGCGCAGTCCTGGCCAACCAAGAATGTCACGATCGTGGTTCCTTTCCCTGCGGGTGGAACCACCGATGTCCTGGCGCGCGCTGTGTCCACCAAGCTGTCCGCGGCCATCGGCCAGTCGGTGATTGTCGAGAACAAGCCTGGCGCAGGCGCCACGCTGGGTGCGGCGGTCGTTGCCAAGGCACCGGCTGACGGCCATACGTTGTTGATGGGCGCTGTTCATCACACCGTGGCTACCAGCGTTTACAAGAACCTGCAATACAGCTTCGAGAAGGACTTCGCCCCCATCACGACTGTGGCGCTGGTACCCAATGTCCTGGTGGTGAGCGCCAATGGCCCCTACAACAGCGTGAATGATCTCGTGGCCGCCGGTAAGGCGTCACCGGAAAAGCTCTCCTATGGCTCCAACGGCAATGGCACGGCGCAGCACATGATCGGCACCCAGTTCCAGATCGAGACCGGCGCAAAAGTGCTGCACGTTCCCTACAAGGGAAGTGCCCCCCTGACCACCGACCTGCTGGGCGGCCAGGTGGACATGTCGTTTGACACCATCACGCCGGTTCTCCCGTTCATCAAGGAAGGCAAGCTGAAAGCACTGGCGGTGACCACCGCCAAACGTTCTTCCACCTTGCCCAACGTGCTCACCTTGCAGGAGGCGGGTATCCCCAACATCGCGATCGGCACCTGGTTTGGTTTGCTGGCGCCGGCAGCAACACCCCGAAGCGTCGTGGCACGGCTGAACAGCGAGGTGGTCAAGATCATCCACTCGCCTGAGTTCAGGAAGCAGATGCTGGATATCGGTGCCGAGCCCATCGGCAACAAGCCCGAAGAAATGGCCAGGCAGATCAAGGAAGAGACCGAAAAGTTTGCCCAGCTGGTCAAGGCGGGCAGGGTCACCCTGGACTGAGTCCGGGCATCAAATATCAGGAGAACCTCATGGACAAAGCAGCAGCAGCCGCGGATCTAACCTACCTGATGTCGAAGTTCACTTCGTACATCGGCAAGCGGCTACCCACCGACGTGACCCAAAAACTGGGGGAGCTTCGTGACAAGGAAGTGAACTTCCTTGCCAAGGAAGTCTACGAATCGATGCGCTTGAATCAGGAAGCCGCCGACAAGCTGGATCGCCCCAGCTGTCAGGACACCGGCGTCATCCAGTATTTCCTCACGGCCGGCGCAAACTTCCCGCTGCTAGGTGAACTCGAAAGCATCCTGCTGGGCGCTACCGAAGGCGCCACCAAGGACGGTCCGCTGCGCCACAACGCGGTGGAGACCTTTGTCGAAAAAAATACCGGCACCAACACCGGCACCAAGATCCCGTGGCTGGACTGGGAAATCGTTCCCAACGATGACAGCGTCACTATCGACGTCTACATGGCCGGTGGCGGCTGCACGCTGCCGGGCGCAGCCAAGGTGCTGATGCCGGGCCAGGGTTACGAGGGCGTCGCCGAATTTGTGTTCGACGTGATCACCTCGCGCGGCGTCAATGCCTGCCCGCCATTGCTGGTGGGCGTGGGCGTGTCGACCTCGGCCGAGACAGCGGCACGCCTGTCGAAAAAAGCCATCTTGCGGCCTGTGACCTCGCGCCACAGCAACGACAACGCAGCCCTGATGGAGGAGCTGATGACCGAGGGCCTGAACGAGCTGGGCCTGGGCCCGCAGGGCCTGACGGGCAACGCCAGCGTCATGGGCGTGAACATCGAGTCCTCGGCTCGACACCCCTCCACCATTGGCGTGGCGGTTTCCACCGGCTGCTGGGCGCACCGCCGCGGCAAGATCAGGATCAAGGCCGACATGTCTTACGAGGTCATTTCGCACGAAGGATTCAAGCTGTGAAAAAAATTCTCACCACCCCCATCAAGGACGAAGACCTCGAATCGCTGAATATTGGTGATGTCGTTTACCTGACCGGTACGCTGGTCACCTGCCGTGACGTGGCGCACCGCCGCCTGATTGAGCTCGGCCGCGAGTTGCCCGTGGACCTCAAGGGCGGCGCCATTTTCCACGCGGGCCCTATCGTCCGCCAGAAGGAGAACGGCGAGTACGAGATGGTCTCGATTGGTCCGACCACCAGCATGCGCATGGAGAAGTTCGAAAAGGAATTCATCCGGCAAACGGGTGTGAAGCTGATCGTGGGCAAGGGCGGCATGGGCCCGGAAACGCAGGAGGGTTGCGTCGAGAACAAGGCGGTTCACGCCATTTTCCCCGGCGGATGCGCTGTGCTAGCAGCCACCCAGGTGGAGAAAATTGAAGCCGCAGAGTGGAAAGACCTGGGTATGCCCGAGACACTGTGGGTGAACCGGGTGAAGGAATTCGGCCCGCTGATCATCTCGATCGACACCAAGGGCAAGAACCTGATCGAGGAAAACAAGGCGATCTTCAATCAGAAGAAAAAACCCATTCTGGAGCGCATCAACGCCCAGGTCCGGTTCATCAAGTGAGTTGAAGGGGGGAGTAGCCCCCGTGCTGCCCATACGCTTCGGCGCCATCCTGCAGATCACCGTCGCCGTGTTGCCGCTGCTCTAGACGCAGCGGCCGGTGGCCGGTTCGGTCCTCTGAAGATCCGGATAGCGACGGCGCACCGGCGGGCTGCTGCACCGGGAGGTGCAAATTCGGTGCTCAGGTCACCGGTGCCGGATTGAACAGCACCAGCGCGTTTTGCAGCTTCCAGTGCTCGGCCCAGGTGCGGCGGCCGCTGGCCACGTTGACAAACAGCACCCCCAGCGCTAGGTATTTGCGGCCCTCGGGCACATCGGCACGAAAGATTTGTGGCGCCAGCATGAGGGCGGCGATGGTCATGGCCGCCGGCTCGGTGATGAGCGAGCCCAGCAGCGGCACGGCGGCCAGGCCCAGCCAGGCCGTGGCCATCGGGGTGGGCAAGGGCATGAGGCGCGCTGTGATATCTACCAAAGCCACCACAGTGCGCAGCACCGGGCGCGAGGCGGCAATCACCATCACCACAAAGACGAACAGCGGCTCGGTGTAGTTGCGCGACTCGGCGTATTGCAGGGCCTGCCCGCCGCCATCCACCAGCGCCATGGCGAGGATCAGCACCATGGCCCAGAAGCCAAACACCACTTCCACCTCGCCCAGCAGATGGAACAGGCCCGCGTGGCGCGGGAATCGGTGCGAAAGCCGTTCGAAATGCTTGACGGTAAGGGTGTGGAGCAGGGCGATGCCGAACAGGGCAGCGGCAATCCATTGAAGGGTGGTGGGTGTCATGTGTTTGCGGTCGCGAAAAAACCGCGTGGCGGCCCGACCAGCGCATGAACCTGTCGCGCCTGCTGGCGCGTACACCCGGGGTCATCTTACCCGGCAGCCCGGCAGTCAACGGTGGCGGCGCCTACATGGCCTTGAACTGGTGGGCGTAAAGCCGACTCACGGCCAGTTGCTCGGGGCGCCCATGCAGGGCCAGGTGCAGCCTTCCTGCATCGTCGCGCGTGACGCGGGCAATTGCGCTGGCGCGCACCAAGGTGCTGCGGTGCACTTGCCAGAACACGCGGGCTTCGAGCTGCCCGGTCAGCTCTTTGAGGGGCGTGCGGATCAGAAACTCGTGCGTGACCGTGAGCACGCGGACGTATTTGTCGGCCGCCTCGAAATACAGCACGTCGGCCACGGGCACCAGGTGGATCTGGTTGCCGCTGCTGGCCTGGATGAGGGTGAGGGGCGCGCTCGGCGGTGCCAATGCCGTGGTCGGCGCGGGCGCGGCCAAGCCGGGCGTGGCCAGCAGGTGGCGCAACTGGGTCAAAGTTGCTTCTAAAAGAAGAGCTGCTGGCGCTTTTTGGACAAGCGCTTGCTGCAGTTTTTGCACTGTTTTTTGCAGGCGTGCGGGCTGCACGGGCTTGAGCAGGTAGTCCACCGCCTGGGCCTCAAAGGCCTGCACGGCGTATTGGTCGTAGGCGGTGACGAAGACCAGCACCGGAAAGGGTCGGTCTGCTGGCCAGGCGTCGGCCAGTTCTGCGGCGGCTTCGAGCCCGCTTTGGCCGGGCATGCGGATGTCGAAGAACAGCACCTCGGGCTGCAGCGCCAGCGCCTGTCGCACGGCCGAGAGGCCATCGCCCACGGTGGCGGCGATCTGCAGTTCGGGCCAGGCCCGGGCCAGCTCGTGCTGCAAGGCGGCGGCCAGCAGGGGCTCGTCCTCGGCGATCAGGGCGCGGGGTGGCTGTGCGGTCATGGGGTAGCGAGTTTCAAAGGAAAAGTGATGAAAGCGCTTGTCCCGCTTGCGCTGGCAGCTATCAATTCAAGAGTTCCCTGTGTGCCATGCAGTGTGGCCAGGCGCTCGCGCACCTGGGCCAGGCCAAAGCCTGTGCCGGATGCTGTGACGGCTGGCGCTGGCGTCTTGAGGCCTGCGCCGGTGTCGTGCACTTCCAGCACCAGCAGCGTGCCGCCATCGTCGCCGGGGCGGGTGCTGGCGCGCACGGTGATGTGACCGCCCTTCACCTGGGGCTCCAGCCCATGGCGGATGGCGTTTTCGACCAGCGGTTGCAGCAGCAGCGGGGGCACGGGCACCTCGCGCAGGGTGTCGGGCAGCTCCAGCGTGTAGCCCAGACGGGGGCCCATGCGCACGGCCATCAGTTCCAGGTAGTCAGTCAGGCGCGCGAACTCATCCACCAGCGGGTGCAGCGTGGCCCGTGCGCCGCCCAGTGTGGCGCGCAGGTAGGCGATCAGATGGTCCAGCATGGCCTGCGCACGGGGCGGATCGGTGGCGATCAGTACGCGCAGGTTGGCCAGGGTGTTGAACATCATGTGGGGCTCAAGCTGTGCTTCAAGCAGCTTCAGCCGTGCCTCGGTGGCGTCGCGCTGTGCCTGGGCCATGCGGGCCTGCAGGTGCGCTGCCTTGCCCCGGCTGTAAAAGAAGAAAGATATGGCCGTGCTTGCCACCACCGTGATGACCAGGGTGGTCACGGCATCGTGTCGCTGCAGCAGGCCCTGACTGCTGCCGCTGTAGGCATCGCCAATGGCGCTTCCCAAAACAAAGCCGGCGCTGATACCGCAGACGACGAGCGCAATGCCGCGCCAGCCCACCGGCCAGGGGATGTCGTCCGTGCCGCACAGCCACCACCGGCCCAGCTCGATGGCGAGCCAGCTCGTCAGCCCGATGGCCAGTGAATACACCAGGTGCACGTCCCACGCGCCGCGCCTGGACAGCGCCAACGCCAGCGCGATGAGGCAACTGAACACGGCAGTGACGAGTCCGTGGCGCGCGAATGCAGGTGGGTTGAAGTGCGGCATGGAGCGGGGTGCGGGCCAATGGCGGGGCGAGTGTTCTCCATTGTGCATGGGTGCTGCGGGCCGATTCTTCAGCGGGGCCAATGGCGGCGCAGGGCTGCGCGTTCGCGCTCGAGCAACTGGCCGTGCAGGCTGCCGCCGGGCAAGGCAATCCACACGGCGGCGCCGTGGATCAGCAGGCCCAGGCCCCAGCCCAGTGCCGGGAAGATGGCCCAGTGCGTGCTGTGCCGCGAGGAGAGGTAGGCCAGGAACAGGTTCACCAGCACGTAGACACAGGCGTGCAAATACCAGCCAAGCTTGGCCCCGGCGCGCTTGCGCGCCAGGCGTTCGAGGTCGACTGTCAAGGGGGTGGTGTGGGGTTGCACAGTGTTTCCTTTCAGGTGCTTGCAAGCGGTTGCGGGCTGGCGGTGGTGCGCTGTGCCAGGCGCCACAGGCGTGCCGCACGGGCGGCGAACACGCCATTGAAGACGCCATAGAGCACAGCGACCTGCAGCGCAACGCCGGTGTCATGTGCCAGTGCGGGCTGCAATGCCAGCTCCACGCCGACGATGTATTTGGTGAGGAAGATGCCCAGGATCAGCGCCAGTGGCATGGCACTGCCTGGCAGGTGCAAGCGGCCCTGGGCTGCGTCGTAGCGGATGCTGGTGGGCGCAAGGGGCCGCCAGAGCAGGCTGGCGACGGCCACAGCCACCGCGGTGAGCAGCCAGGTGGTCACAACGCCTGCGCTGCCCCCGAAAGCCGAGGCCAGACCGTAAGCCGAGAAGACCGCCATGCCCAGGGGCAAAAGCAACACCTGGCGTGTGCCGACGCTGCGGGGGAACATCTGCCGAATGCCCAGCCACAGCAGGGCCGCCAGCAGACCCCACACCCAGATGGGTGTGTGCTTGACGATGGCAGACAGCATCTGCGGTTGGTGCGTGGCGATCTGGATCAGCATGTTGCGCTCCTGGTGGGGTAGGCGATGCAGACGGGGCCTGCACGGGTTCATGCGCACTGTGCACAGTGGTGTCGGGTCAGGCCAGCACCATGCGACAGACTGCAGGACCGGGGCGTGAAATGCGCTGTCAGCAGCGTGAATGGCGACGGTGTCCGCGCGGGACGGGGTAGCAGGGAGGCGATGCAACGGATAATCCGCGCTTTATTTGGTCAAAAGGGACGCACGCGTGGACATTGTTTTGCTGGTCAAGGCCGCCATCATGGGCGTGGTGGAGGGTCTGACAGAGTTTCTTCCCATCTCCTCCACCGGTCACCTGATTCTTGCGGGCTCGCTCTTGGGTTTTGACGATGCCAAGGCCCAGGTGTTCGACATTGCCATCCAGACGGGCGCCATCTTTGCCGTCATCCTGGTGTATTGGCAAAAGATCCGTGCCACGCTGGCGGCGCTGCCCACGGAGCAGCAGGCACAACGTTTTGCGCTGAATGTGCTGATTGCCTTTGTGCCGGCGGTGTTGCTGGGGCTGTTGTTTGGCAAGGCCATCAAGGCCCATCTGTTCACCCCCGTGGTGGTGGCCAGCACCTTCATCATTGGCGGCTTCATCATCTTGTGGGCCGAACGCCGCCCGTCTACGGCCACCCGCATCCATGAGGTGGAGGACATGACCGCGCTGGACGCCCTGAAAGTGGGCCTGGTGCAGTGCCTGGCCATGGTGCCGGGCACCAGCCGCAGTGGCGCCACCATCATCGGCGGCATGCTGCTGGGCCTGTCGCGCAAGGCCGCCACGGATTTTTCGTTCTTTCTGGCCATTCCCACGCTGATTGGCGCGGGGGCTTACAGCCTGTACAAGGAGCGGGCGCTGCTGACTGCGGCAGACATTCCGATGTTTTCCGTGGGGCTGGTGTTCTCGTTCATCAGCGCCTGGTTATGCGTGCGCTGGCTGCTGCGCTACATCAGCACCCACAGTTTTGTGCCATTTGCCTACTACCGCATCGTGTTTGGGGTGGTGGTGCTGGTTTCGGCATGGTCTGGCCTGGTGCAGTGGGTCGGCTGATAATGGCGCCATGACTTGCATGCTGCGTATTTGCCGGGGCCTTTGGGGCTGCACTGTGTTGTGGGGCCTGGGCTTCGGTTTGCCTGCCATGGCCGATGAAGCGCCAGCGACCCCCAAGGCAAACGAGTCAGCCAAGCTCAACTATGTGCTGGGCGCCATTGTCAGCAGCGGCCCGGACTACGCGGGTGGCGATGGCCGTTCGGTGCATGTGCGCCCGGCGTGGGCGCTCGAATATGGGCGGTTTCGCCTGAGCACATCGCGCGGCAGCACGCTCATGGGGCACGGGCTGGAGCAGCGCGAATCGGGCGCCACCGCTGTCCTCGCCGAAAACGACCAGTTCAACCTGAGCGCATCGCTGCGCCTGGACAACGGCCGCAAGAGCGGCGATTCGCCGCTGCTGTCCGGACTGCCCGAGGTGCGATCCACCTTGCGCGCCCGAATCAGCGCGGGTTATGCCATCACTCCCCGGTGGTCGGTGGGCGCAGGGTTGTCGCAAGACATTCTGGGGCGCGACGGGGGGGCGCAGCTGAACACCAGCGTGTCCTACACCCTGCCCGTCACCCAGCAGACCCGCGTGGTTTTTGGTGCAGGCGCCAGTTTTGGCGACCGCACCTACTTGCGCGCCAGGTTTGGTGTGCCTGCCGTGGCGGGCGGTGCGGGGCCCAGCCGGTTGCCCGCCTACGAGCCTGGGGGCGGTCTTTACAGCGTTGACCTGGGCGTGGATGTCATGACGGCGCTCAGCCGCCACTGGGTGGTGTGGGGCGGCGTGGGCGCTTCGCAGGTTCAGGGTGACGCGCGCCGCAGCCCGCTGACGGTGCGACCCACTTCCTTCTCCGCTTCACTGGGGCTGGCCTACCGCTGCTGCCGTTGAGCTGAGCCCGGCGCGGGCGTGTGCTGGTTCGCGCCTCAGGCGGAAGCCAGTGCGAGGTCGCCCGTGTTGCGGCGCAGGCAGAACTTGCCGGCCTGCTTGCCGCTGTACATGGCGGCGTCTGCGAGCCTGAGCAGGCCCATGGCGTCACTGCCGTCGTGGGGGGCAAGGGCATAGCCAATGGTCAGGCCTACCCAGACCTGCCGATTGCCCAGCGCGAAGGGCGAGCGAAAAGCGTCGAGCAGCTTCATTCCCAGATCGTGCGCCTGTTCGGGCTGTTTGAGCAGGGGGGTCATGACCACGAACTCATCACCGCCCAGGCGCGCCACCACGTCCGACTCGCGCAGATGGCCGCGCAGGCGTTGCGCCACGGCAATCAGCAGTTCGTCGCCGACATCGTGGCCGTACTGGTCGTTGACGGGCTTGAAGCCGTCCAGGTCGAGCAGGTACACCGCCACCAGGTGGTGGGGGTCACAACGCTGCAGGCTGTTGGCCAGCTCCGCATACAGGCCGCGGCGGTTGGGCAGGCCGGTCAGCGGATCGGTGTGGGCGAGCGAGTGCATGGCGTCACGCTCGCGGTGCGCATCGAGTGCCGCGAGGTGCGCTGCTCTGCTGCGCAGGCCCAGCACACGCATGAACAGCAGCATGTCGATGGTTGCGCCGAACTGAAACGAGTGCATCATCCAGAAATTGGCGGGCACCCAGCCCTGCACCAGGCACACCATTACGACGGCTGCCAAGCCATAGGCAAGCCATGCGACCAGCAGGGTGGTGCCGATCGGGTCTTTCTCGCGCACCCGCCGCAGTGCTGCAGGAATGCTGAGCAGCGATGGCAGCGGGCCGACCAGGCTCATGAAAATCGTGGCGCCACGGGGCGTCAAAAGGTCGAAAACGAAAGCCAGGCCTACGAGCGTGGTGACCGCAGCACCGGCGTGCATCACGCGTGGGTAGAGGCCCTGCGTGGTCGGCCCCACCAGGACGTGGTTCAGGAAAAGAAAAGACCCCGCCAGAGCCATCAGCCCCGCCGTGATGCCCGCATGGCTCCCCATCCACACATTGCCCGGCCAGAGAAACTGCGCGCCAATACCAAAAAACTGGATGGAAAAGCCCGTGCTACCCAGCACCACCAGCGCATAGTAGGCAAACAGCCGCTCGCGCTGGCTGGCCCACTGGATCAAGCTGTACACCAGCAGGCAAAACGCCAGCCCGATCAGCAGCCCCTGCAGCATCTGTTCGCGCTGGGCCAGGTACAGTCCGTGGGGAAGTTCGCTGACACTGATGGGCAAGATCATGTGCCCCAGCGTGCGGATGCGGATCAACACGTCATAGCTTTGGCCTGCCTGCAGGTTCAGCAGCATGGCCGGGACACGGCTCGACAAGGTGGTCTTGTCGGGCGGGCGCATGTAGCCCAGCAAAACCTGCTGAAGCACCTGGCCTTCGCTGGTGAGGTAAATATCCACTTCCTGCAGTGAGCTGTAGCCGACGTAGATGGCCCAGGGGCTGCCGGGCGTCCGGGAAGCCTCCAGGGGAACGCGCAGCCACATCGCTTGCTTGTCGCGTACGCCCAGCGATCCGTTCAGGTTTGCGGGTGCTTTGAAATCCTCCAGTCGTCCCAGCATCTCCTGCGCACTGCGTCCGAGGGTGTCATCGGCCTGGAGGGTGATGGCGGGCCAGGCGTCGAGCGTCTGGCTGCCAGGCGTGAGTTGCAGGGGCGCTGCCGCATGGGCCGCCGCCGACCATGTCAGCCAACCCAGCACAGAAAGCACCGACAGCACTGACCGCAGCCACAGCCTGGTGCCAGCGCAGCGCCCAGCGTGCCAATGCCGCATCCATGTCATGAGAAGGCTGTAGCGAGCAAACATCGGCGAGGGGATGAGTAACTTCATGGCGCTGCGCGGCTGCGCGCCACGCCCGGGTTCCAGCTGCCATGCGTGGTCAGCCGGTCCTCCAGCTGGTTGAGCCATGCGGGGGCGTGGGGGTCTTCGCTCCAGCCCTTGACGACGGCATCGAGCTGGTTGAGCAGGCCGTCGGGCAATTGCAGCGGGCGTGTCTGGCTCATGAGCACGCGGCTCATGAAGTGGTAGCCCAGCACCCGCGTCAACGTTCGCGAGATGGAAAACCGGGGCCGCCACCAGCGCACCAGGGTGTCGACTCCACGGGCCAGCAGCAGCATGGCCCAAAACAACGCGGATGAGGCCAGCGGCACGCGTCGATCAAGGCCCAGGTCGTGCGCCGTTTCGCGGCCGCACAAGTAGCGCGTGAGCAGCACGGGAATCGGCTGTACCACGGGCCAGGGGATCGACTGGGCCATGGTCTGCATGAGCGCGGTCCCCAGCGCCGGGCGCGGGTCGGGCACCAGGGCCTGGCTGCGGCCCTGCGCCTGCATCCGCGCGAACAGGCTGGCCGCCTGCTCCATCGTGTCGGCCATCAGGCCGCGCTCGATGCCAAGCACATGGCCCACCACGTTCCAGGCGTGTAGATAGGCTTCTTCGTCGGCACGGGGCAGGCCGATGCCCAGGCGCCGCAGGCTGCGCAGAAACACATGGCTGAACGTGAGCAGCGTGTAGGCCAGCTCCTCCTGATTGCAGGGCAGGCCGCTGTCGGCCACGTTCCAGCCCCGGGCAAAGAGCGTCTGGTAGAGCGTGGGCTTTGCGGCGGGCTGGGCCAGCGGGGGCAGCGCGCTAAGGCAGGCCTGCAGGGCATCGGGGGGCGCACCGCGCAAGATCAGGTTGCGGATGGTCGAATGGATGAGCCGCACCTTGAGGGTCTGCGCAATGCCCGCGCCGCCGTTGGCATCCAGGCCACCGCGCATCATGACCGGGAAGATCATGGCCGCTGTGGAGCGGATGCGGTGCTCGGTGTGTTGCTCCAACTGGCCGGCCGTGTGCAGCACGTCGGCAAGGTCTGGCAGCACGTAGCACTCGGGCAGGCTGGAGCAAAACAGCAGGATGCATGACAGCGCGCCATGCTCCATGAACAGCCGCTCGGCGCGCTGGATTTTTTGCGGGTCGGCCCAGGGCGGCAGCGCCTGGGCCTGCTGCACATAGTCGGTCAATGCCTGGGCAGCCTCTTGTCCGAGCACGGTGCTGGGTGCATGCCAGTGCGCGAGGCTGGCGTTGTCCACCCACTCGCCAAACAGCCGGTTGACCTCGGCGATGCGCCTCCACTGCGGCGCATCGTCAGCCGGCCAGCCCTGTGCAGGCCAGTCGCCCAGAATCCGGGCGATGGTACCGTCGCCCAGGGGGTCGGCGTGCCGCCGCATGTCCTGCAAAGACAGGTCCGGGGCAGAGGGCGGCGGCGTTATGGACGGTACGTATCGGTTTGTAACGCCTCAGTGTATCGGAAGCGCTTGAAAAGCGTGTGTCGACAATATTTTGGCCCCGGCCTCCCCGCGGCTGGGGGTCAAGGTGCGATCGAAGACAGGTTCAGCAAGGCCGCTTCGATGGCTGCTGCGGTGGCCAGCGGCTGCTCCATGGGGAACAGGTGGCTGCCGTCGAGCATCATGATGCGCCCGCCGGTGATACGCCGCGTCAGCGCCATGCCCACCTGGCGCATCTCCACCGAGTCGAGCCCGCCGATGAATGCGGTCGGGCAGCGCAGGGGGTGCCTGCGCAGCAGGCGGTCCAGGTTGTGGGGCAGTGTGTTGTAAATGGCGGTTTCCACCGCGCGGTCAAAGCCCAGCACCCGGCGCCCGTCCTTGTCGTGCAGGCCGTGGGTGACATAGTCGTGCAGCACCTGCGGGTCCCAGCGCGTAAACACCTCCTTCTTGAGGAAGTGCTCCAGCGCCTCGTCGGTGCTGGCCCAGCTCATGCGGCGCTGGCGGCTGACGCGGCCGGGTGACACGGCGCTTACCACCTGCGTGCGCTTGGCCACGCCCACGGTGGTGGCGCGCCAGCCGCTGATCAGCGGCGAGTCGAGCATCAACACGCCGCGCGCCAGATCGGGGTGCTGCGCGGCCGCCATCACGCTCAGAATGCCGCCCAGCGAATGCCCCACCAGAAAAACGCGCTCGCCCGAAGCCTGCACCTGCTGCGCGGCAAAGTCGGCCAGCTGCTGCACCAGGTGCGGCCAGTTGCTGGTGACCGGGTATTGCGCATCGTGGCCAAAGCGGTCGACGGCGGTCACCTCGAAACCGCGCTGGCGCAGGTGCGCGAAAAGGACGTTGTAGGTGCCAGCCGGAAAGCTGTTGCCGTGCGAAAAAACGATCTTGGCCATCAATCAGTCAGGGTGTGTGCAAGCTCAGATCAGCTTGTCACGGAAATTGGTGATCTTTTTGAGCGGCTTGCTGCGCGCCGGGTTCAGCAGAATGGGCGCATCGGTCGAGCCGCCGTCCCACGCCGGGTCCTCGATGCTGTCGAACACCGCGCGCAGCTTTTGGCCCCAGCTGTCATGCAGCATCCGAAAGTAGGGGTTCTGCTCGTCAATGCACACGATCTTTTCGGTGGTGAAGCGGTCGGCTTCATACACCACCAGGTCCATGGGCAGCCCCACCGAAAGGTTGGACTTGAGCGTGCTGTCCATCGACACCAGCGCGCACTTGGCGGCCTCGTCGAGCGGTGTCTCGGGCGTGAGCACGCGGTCGAGCACGGGCTTGCCGTATTTCGACTCGCCCACCTGAAAATACGGCGTTTCTGCCGTCGATTCAATGAAATTTCCCGCCGAATACACCTGAAACAGGCGCATGCCCTCGCCCTGGATCTGGCCGCCAAACACCAGCGACACATTGAAATCAACCCCCGCGCGCTTGAGCGCCGCGCCATCGCGCTCATGCACATGGCGCACGGCGGCGCCCAGCACGCGGGCGGCGTCAAACATGCTTTTGGCGTTCCAGATGGTGATGGGCTCGCCGTCGGCATCGTCCTTGATCTGGGTGGTCTGCAAAATTTCGCGCACCGACTGCGAAATGCTCAGGTTACCCGCCGACAGCAGCACCATGAAGCGCTCGCCCGCTTTCTCGTAGACCATCATCTTGCGAAACGAACTGATCTGGTCGAGCCCGGCATTGGTGCGTGAATCGGACAGGAACACCAGCCCGGCATTGAGTTTGATGGCGACGCAGTACGTCATGGGGAATGCGAGAAAGAGGAAAAGCAGAGAGTGTAGTGCTGCGCTTCAGTGCAGCCTGCGGCCATCAGCGGTGGTGCAGAATTAATATAAAAATAATAGCTGTCAGCGCTTATCCCATAAGCGCTAGAGGCCAATTTTGCTTGAAGTTGAGCAGTTTTGCCGTGGGGCACCCCGGTGCGCCACACCCACTGCGGGCCGGTGCGGGCTCAGGGCGATTGCGCACGCGCCGGGCAGCGCAGGCCGCACAGCCCTATCATCCACTGATTAACTTGCAAGGGTTCCTGCCGTGTTGACCTCTTTGATCTCTTCTGGAACCCGCCGCGCCTGCGTGCTGGCCCTGGCTGCCGCACTGGCTGCCTGCGGCGGTGGTGGTGCCGAAGACACCCCCAACGTTGGCAACCCGCCAGCGCCGCCCACTGTGCCCGCGGGCACCGGGCAACTCCACTCGGCCACCTTGCTGGGCACCATCCCCGCCGTTGACATTGCTGCCGCGCTGTCCTCCGAAGAATCGTTGGCCGAAGACTTGGTGCCGCGCTACGCCGTCACCTCGTACCGGCTTGAATACCTGACCACCGATGCTGATGGCAAAGAGGTGCGCGCCTCGGGCCTCATCAGCGTGCCGCAAAAGGCGGCCGGCGCCAAAAGCCCGGTGCTGAGCTACCAGCACGGCACCATCTTCAAGGACGCCGAGGCCCCCAGCAACAACGCCGTGGCGTCTGAGGTGTCGGTGGTGTTGGCGTCGCTGGGTTACATCGTGCTGGCGCCCGACTACGTGGGGTTTGGCGCCTCCAAGGGCACGCCCCACCCCTACCTGCTGTCGGCGCCATCCGCTGCTGCCACCGTCGACTTTTTGACCGCCGCCCGCACCTGGCGCGGCCAGGCCAACGTGGCCGACAACGGGCAACTCTTCCTCACCGGGTATTCCGAGGGCGGCTACGTCACCATGGCCGCACACCGTGCCCTGCAGGCCAGCGGCTCAACGCACCTGCAGCAACTGCGCATGGTGGTGCCCGGTGCCGGTCCCTACAACGTGCAAAGCACCATGGACGGACTGGTGGAACTGGTGCGCGACGAGCAGCCCGTGCTGGGCGCACTCATCAACCCCGGGTTTCTGCGCTACCTGGGCGGCAGCGCGCAGCGCGAGGTGCGCCGCCTGCTGTTGCGCGCGCTGTTGCCGGGCGATGCCGACGTCACCTATGACACCCGTTTCATCGACCGCTTCCTGGCCGACGATGTGCAATACATCGCCAACACCAGCAGCGTCCACGACTGGAAGCCCAACCTGCCCGTGCGCCTGTTCCACGGCCAGGAAGACCGCACCGTGCCCTATGCCAGCTCGGTCAACACCCTGCGCGCCATGCAGGCCCGTGGTGCGGGCGAGCTGGTCAGCCTGACCGATTGCCGCGCCCAGCCCTCCGGGCACCTGCAGTGCGTGCCGCCGTTCATCACCTTCATGCTGGGGCAGCTGGCGCCTGTGGCGCAGGATTTGTGATGAGCACGGGCCGGTGACAGGCCACCCGCTGCGATGCGGCGGGTCTCAAACCTCCCAGAACGCCTCGATCAGCTCGCCCTGCGCATCGAGCAGCCACCACTCGATCACCGCATCGCGCGGGCCCACCCCCAGAACGCTGAACAGACCGCGCGGCGCTGACCGGCGCGGGCAGCGCCACAGCTGGTCACCTGGCTGCGCCATGGCCAGCACCTTGGCGCGCACGGCGGGCGGCACCTCGGGGCTGTGCGGGTTGACCGGGCGGTCCTCGCCGTCACCGATTTCTTCGGGGGAGGCGGGGCGTGCGCGGGGCATGGTGTAAAGCAAAGTCCGATCAGGGGCCGGGCCAGCGTGCAGGGCTGCGGCGGTGGTGCAGACAGGCCAGCACCGAGACGCGATGACCCGTCAGCAATTCGAAATGCAGCGCATACGGAAAGCGCCGCAACAAGATGCGTCGAAATCGGCCCCGCGTCGGCGCAAACGCTTCGGGATTGCGTGCCAGTTGCTCGGCAGCCGCTGCGATGACGCGGAGATAGTCACCGCCCAGACCGTACGACTTTTCCTCGTACCAAGCGAAAGCTTCTGCAATTTCTGCCTGTGCCGGGGCTTCAAAAACCACGGTCCAGTTCACAAGTGAACGCCCAGCGCGCTGGCAATGGCGCTCAGGCTTTTTTCCTGGCCGGGGTGCAGGTCGCGCCAGGCGGCGCGGCGTTCGAGTTCGTCAAGCACTTCAGAACGCGATTCGTATGAGGACTCGGCGGCGAACTCGTCCCACAAATCCTCCACCAGTTGCAGGCGCTCAAACTTGCCAAGGTGTTCAACGGGGCTCAGGGCGGTTTTCATGCAGCAAAGTCTATCAGCCACGGTCTTCGCGAGCCATGGCTCGGGCCATGCACTACCCCTGTGTGCGCGCCCGCTCCAGGTTCAGCGCCAGCAGGCGGCGCAAGATTTCATCGTCGGGCATGTCCGCCGTGTAGTCGCCCCAGCCGTAGGCCGCCGCCACCGCCGCATCCAGCTGCGCGTGGGCCGCAGCCAGCCAGGCGGGGCGCAGGTTGTAGAGATTGGTGAGCGTGCGCTTGGCCAGGTCTTTTTCGAAGCCGGGCTTGGGCACCGTGCGGTCGGGGTAGGGCGATGTGGTCATGCCCAGCGGCACCACCTCGGGCACGGTTTGCGTCCACTCGGGCGGGTTCAGCCAGGCCTGGCGCAGGGTGCTCAGGCGCTGGGCGGCCTGGGCAATGGCTGTGGCGGCCTGGCGGATTGGTATGGTTTTGATAGCTGCTGGCGCTTGATGGACGGGCGCTAGAGCCTGTTTTTGCTCTAAATTCTCTGCTGGCAAGGCGTCGGGCAAAGTGTCTGGCAGGTTGGCCGGAATCAGCGCGCCGCCGTCCACTGCCTCGGTGCGCTGGTGCGCGGTGTCCAAGGGGGTGAGGCCTGTGGGGAAGGGGAAGGTTTCGAAGCAGGTGGTGGGGGTGTAGCGCGGCCGGTCTTCCAGCGAGGAGCCCATGCGCAGCGCCCAGAGTTCGTGGAAGCGGCTGTGGAGGATGCCGAAGGTGGTGTCGTCGGCGCGGGCTGTGAGAACCAGTTGCCCGTCCACAACGACGCCCGGTGCCAGCCACGAGAACAATCGGTGCTTGGCGACGCGGGGCGTGACGATGGTGCGGGGTAGCCCGGCGACGGCCCGGCGCAGATCAGGGGAGGGTCTTGCATGTAACCACCAGCGGCTTTTTTCCAGTTCATTGCGCACGGCATCTCGTTGGGGCTTGACCGTGTTGTGAACATGCCCGAACGGTGCTTCATACAGTGCGGCTTCGCTTTCGGGCAGCGCCAATCCAAAGTCAACGATCCATTGGTCAAGCGGCCTGCGGGTGATGTCCAGTCCGTTGCACCATGGCTTCACCACGTCGCTGTTGCTGAGTCCGTTCGGGTTGGGTAAACGTAGCCAGTCTCGTGCAGTTGTGCCGTCTACGTCGAACGGCCCCTTCTTCATGCCCCTATGAAGCATGCGGCCTTGTTACTGGGCAATGGCTTCGCACTCGGAAGGTCAAGGGACGCGCTATGGTCAGTCCCGGCGGTCAAGTCTGCATGGATGGCTGCCACATCTGCGCCATCCAGCCGTATCGATTCCTCGGTCTGCCCAAACGCCACCAGCGACACCCGTACCGCCGCGCCGTCGTTCACCCACGGCTCATCGCTCCACGCCTCAAAGATGCGTGTCTGCGCGCAGATCGCATCAAGCACCTTGCGGTTGGCGCCGCCGCGAATCGAGTTGGTGGTGACCAGCCCGGCGCGCTGCAAAGCCCCGGCCGCCATCTGCGCGCGGGCCTTGTCGAACCAGTAGCACACCAGGTCGGCACCGCCGGGCACGCGGCCTTCGTAGGTTTTGCGCAGCAGCGTGGTGTAGGCGTCGCCCAGCTCGGCGCGCATTTTTTTGTCGCCCAGGAAGGGCGGGTTGCCGATGACCACGTTGGCGGTGGGCCAGGTGGCTTCTTGCGGTGCGGCGGCTGCGCCCGGTGGTCCGGGATGGGGCGGGGTTCCGGTTTCGGGGTCAGAGCACGAGTTTTGCTGCGCAAAATCGTGATCCGACCCCGAAACCTGCGCTGCGCCTGGGGCGGGCGCTGGTGTCTGCACTGCGCCTTGTTTTGGCGCTGTCTGCGCTGTGCCCCAGTCCAGCAGTGCGTCGCGGCATTCGATGTGTTCCAGGGTGTCGAGCACGGGGTTGGTCTTGAACTCGTAGCCGTGCGCCAGGCGCCATTGCAGTTCGCCAATCCACACCGTGACGCGGGCCAGTTCGGCGGCGTATTCGTTCAGTTCGATGCCCAGCACGTTGTGCGGGCCGGTCACCAGGTCGGCCTCGCGGTCCAGGCCCAGTTCGGCGGCCTGCAGGTGGCTGTGGTGTTCCACGTCTTTCAGGCACTTGAGGGCGAGGTACAAAAAGTTGCCGCTGCCGCAGGCGGGGTCGAGGGCGCGGTAGTTTTTGAGCTCGTCGAGCCAGGTCACAAACAATGCGTGCGCTGCGCGGTAATGTTTGTCGCCTTTTTTGGTGATTTTGGCCGCCAGCGCCCGTATTTGCTGCGCTACCAGCTCCCATTTTTGTAGCAATGGACGACGGATGACGGGGCCAATCAGTCGTTCGATGGTGGCCGGGTCGGTGTAGTGCGCGCCCAGTTGGCTGCGTTTGGCGGGGTCGAGCCCGCGTTCGAACAGGGTGCCGAAGATGGAGACGTCGATGGCGCTCCAGTTCAGGTCGGCGGCGCGGCGCAGTTCGGCCAGGTCGGGCGAGGAGAGGGGCGGCACGGCGATGGTCTGGAACAGGCCGCCGTTGAACCACGGAATGTCGTCCACGCCATACAGGCCGCCGCTTTGCATGGTGCCAAAAAGCTGCGAAAGGCCCTGGGTCAGGCGCTCGGGCGTGGCCTGCTGGTTGTTGAGCAGCCGCTCAAACATGCGGCCGGGCAGCAGGCCCACGTCTTCGGCAAAAAAGCAGAACAGGCACTGCGTGAGGAAGTGCGCCACTTGGTTGGCGCGGTGCTGCGGGTGCTGCGGGTCTGTGGCGCCTTCACCCGGCGCGCTGCCGCGCTGGCGCAGGCCTTCGGCCAGGGCGGCAAAGCTGCGGGCGGCGGCTTCGGTGATGTCGCGGTTGGTTTGCCGGGGCTTGAAGCTCTCGGGCGCCGTCCAGATGCGGCGCAGCAACGCCAGATTGGCGGGCTGGTCCATCTCGGCAATGCGCACCTCGTGCGTGGCGCTGGGGTGGCCGGTGAACTGGGTGTGAATGCGGATGCTAAGCCGGTCAGACACCACCAGAATGGGCGGGTTGGACAGCGCCAGGCTGTAGGTGAGCAACTGCTTGAGCGCGGTGTCGAGGTTTTTGCCCGGCGCCTTGTTCTCCCACGCAAACACGCCACGCATGAAGACGTCGGCATAGCCCGTCTTGCCGCCGATGACGGCGCTTTTTTCTTCAAACCGGTAGTCAGCGGCACTGCCGGGCTTGGGCACACCCAGCAGCTCGCACAGGTCCAGAAAGTGGCTTTGCGCGCCTTGTTCTTCGTTGAGCGCGTAGGCCGGGCCGGGCACGCCACCGGGCGCGCCCCATTTGGCGATGAAGTCTTGGGGGGTCATGGGTTACTTTGGTTGCTCGGCCGTTGGCCTGCACGCCAGCGGCGTACGCGCTGGGAGTACGGCTCGCGTTGCTCGGCCCAAGCGTTGTATTGCTTGACTTCAGCGGTGGATGCCATGGCCAAGGATGGAGGAATGAGGGCGGTGCTGGCCTCGACTTCCCTGGGCAGGGTCATCGTTGGGGGTGTTGTTTGCCTTGGGCACATTGGGGCACCGTGGGTGGTCAATAGCCGTGCATGGCGTAGTCGAGTGCGTCCCAGATGGCCTGGGCATCCTGGCCGAGATTGGTCAGTGGGCTGCGCAGTTCGCCGGGTTCAAACGAACCGATGGCCAATGTCTCCAGCACGAAGGCTTGCCCTGCCACCTCCAGCTTGGGGTTCAGCACGGTGGCGTGCTGTGGGTTGTCCAAGGGGGCGAGTGGAACCGCCATGACGGCTGCAGGGCGCTTGAGGAAATGGCTTTGCACTTGCACCACGTAGGGGTGGGTAGCGCGCAACTCCTCCAGCGGGTTCGGGTAAACGTCAAACTGCGCCATCGGTCGCTACTGCCTGCTGCCCTTTGGCCTTGCGCCACTCGTGAATGCGGCGCGCCATGGAGCCAATCTTGGCCATGCGCTGGTTCATGGCCTCAATGGCTTCCTTGTTTTCTTCTTCCCACTGGGTGCGTGCGGCTTCCATTTCAGCCGGGCTGCGTGCGGCGGCGGCAGCGCGGCGCGCCAGGCGCTCGGGGGTGAGCCCGCCGTCTGCGGTGCCCGCCGCTGCGGCGTAGCGGGCAGGCTCTTCCTGTGCGGTGAGGGGGGCGGGCACCACTTTCACCGGCATTAGCGTGATGGTGCCGTCAGGAGCCGTTTGCACCTCGAACAATTGCCCTGCGTACTTCTTGCCCAGCGATATCTGGCCGCTGGCGCCCACTTCCTTGAGCATGGCGTGATCCTTCAAACAACGTCATGCCATCATGCGGCATGAAATGGGAGGCGTCAAGCTTGCGTGGGCTTCCCCATGACGGCCTTCAACTGGTACAGCGCATCCAGCGCCTCGCGCGGGCTGAGCTGGTCGGGGTGGATGGCGGCCAGCGCGGCTTCCACCGGGCTGGCGCCTGCGCTCTCGGGCACTTCAGGGGGGGCGAACAGGTCCACCTGCAATTCGCCCTCGCCCGCGCGTTCTTCCAGCGCGGCCAGGGTGTGGCGGGCGTGGTGCAGCACGGGCGCGGGCATGCCGGCCAGTTTGGCCACCTGGATGCCGTAGCTGCGGCTGGCGGGGCCGCTCTGGATTTCGTGCAGGAACACGATGTCGGCACCGCTTTCGGCCGCGCTCACGTGCATGTTGACGGCGTGGCGCGCCTTGGCGGGCAGTTCGGTCAGCTCGAAGTAGTGCGTGGCGAACAGCGTGAAGGCGCGGGTCTTGTCGTGCAGGTGAGTGGCAATGCCGCTGGCCAGCGCCAGGCCGTCGAAGGTGCTGGTGCCACGGCCAATCTCGTCCATCAGCACCAGGCTGTGCGGCGTGGCGGCGTGCAATATTTGCGCGGCCTCCACCATCTCCAGCATGAAGGTGGATTGCGCGTTGGCCAGGTCGTCGGCCGCGCCGATGCGGGTGTGGATGGCGTCGATGGGCCCAAGGCGGCAACTGGCGGCGGGTACATGGCTGCCCATGCTGGCGAGCAGCACAATCAGCGCCACCTGGCGCATGTAGGTCGATTTGCCGCCCATGTTGGGGCCGGTGATGAGCTGCATGCGCGTGTTGGCGTTCAGGCGCGTGTGGTTGGGGATGAAGGCGCCGCTCGACGTTTCTGCCAAGCGCGCTTCCACCACGGGGTGGCGGCCGGCCTCGATCTCGATGCAGGGCTCGGGCAAGAACTGCGGCGCGCACCAGCCCAGCGTGAGTGAGCGTTCGGCCAGCGTGCACAGCACGTCGAGCGTGGCCAGCGCGTGGGCCAGGCGGGTGAGCAGGGGGATGTGCGGCTGGAGCTGGTCGAGCACCTGCTCGTACAGCCATTTTTCACGCGCCAGCGCGCGCTCGTTGGCCGACAGGGCTTTGTCCTCGAAGGCTTTCAGCTCGGGCGTGATGAAGCGCTCGGCGTTTTTCAGCGTCTGGCGGCGGCGGTAGTCGTCGGGCACCTTGTCGAGGTGGCTGCCGGTCACTTCAATATAGAAGCCGTGCACCTTGTTGAACTGCACGCGCAGGTTGGGGATGCCGGTGCGCGCCTTCTCGCGCGTTTCCAGGTCGAGCAGGAAGGCGTCGCAGTTGCTCTGGATGCCGCGCAGCTCGTCGAGTTCGGCGTCGAAGCCGCTGGCGATCACGCCGCCGTCGCGCACCAGCGCGGCGGGTTCTTCGTCGATGGCGCGGTGCAGCAGATCTGCGCAGCCCGGGGGCGGCTGCAAATGGCTGAAAATTTGAGCCAAATAGGGCTCCGGCGCTTGTCCAATATGCGCGAGAAGCTCTGCTTTTTGTAGCGTTTTGCACAGCGCCACCAGTTCACGCGGGCGCACCTGGCGCAGTGCGGTGCGCGCGGCGATGCGTTCCACGTCGCTCACGCCCTTGAGCTGCTCGCGCAGCGCGCTCCAGGGGCCGGTGCCACCCCCGGCACCACCCGCGCCGCGCAGGGCCGTGGTGGCGGCCAGGCGCTGGCGGGCCTCGGTGCGGTCGCGCCGGGGTTCCAGCAGCCAGGTGCGCAGCAAGCGGCTGCCCATGCCGGTCATGCAGGTGTCGAGCAGCGAGAGCAGCGTGGGCGCGTCTTCGCCGCGCAGGGTTTTGATGAGTTCGAGGTTGCGGCGCGTGCTGGCGGGCAGGTCGATGAGGTCGTCGCCACGCTGCACCTGCACACTGTGCACGTGCGTGAGTTGGCGGCCCTGGGTGTGCTCGGCGTATTGCAGCAGCGCGGCGGCGGCGGCGTGCGCCTGGGCCAGGTCTTGCGCGCTCCAGGCCTGCAGGCTGGCGGCGCCGAGCTGTTCGAGCAGCTTGCGCTCGCCGAGCTGGCTGTCAAACTGCCAGTCGGGGCGCGGGGCCATGGGGCAGGTGAAGGAGCCGCCTTGGCGCAGTGCCTGCAATTGCTGCTCAAAGCGGTCGGTGACGCCCGCGCTGTAGATCAGCTCGCTCGGGGCCACACGCTCCAGCCAGCCGCCCAGCTCGTCCAGCGCACATTCGGCCAGGAACACGCGGCCCTGCGTCACGCTGAGCCAGGCCAGGCCGCAGCGCGCGCGGGCGCCTTGGTGCACCGCCAGCAGCAGGGCCTCGGCCTTGTCGGACAGCAGTTCGCTGTCGGTCAGCGTGCCGGGGGTGACCACGCGCACCACCTTGCGCTCCACCGGGCCCTTGGCCGTGGCCACATCGCCCACCTGCTCGGCAATGGCCACCGACTCGCCCATCTTGATGAGCCGGGCGAGGTAGTTCTCCAGCGCATGGAAGGGCACGCCCGCCATCACCACCGGCTGCCCGGCCGACTGGCCGCGCTGCGTGAGCGTGATGTCGAGCAGGCGCGCGGCTTTTTCGGCGTCTTGCCAGAACACCTCGTAGAAGTCGCCCATGCGGTAGAGCAGCAGCGTGTCGGGGTACCCGGCCTTGAGGGCCAGATACTGCTGCATCATGGGCGTGTGGTGCGAGAGCGTGTCAGACATGCGGTGCGGTGTGAATGAGGCGTGCACTGTAGCAGTTCGTTTTGCGGGTTTCCCCTAGTGTCCTGAGTTAGAAATTCGCAGACAAAATCTCTCGATACTCGCCAGGATGTCATCGGCAGACTTGACCCACGCGAACGGTTTGGGGTGTGAATTGTTCAACTCCAGGTATTGGTGGATTGCCTGCTCAAGCTGTCTTGTCGATCGGTGTGTGCCGCGACGGATGCACTTCTCGGTCAGGGTTGCAAACCAACGCTCCACCTGATTGAGCCAGGACGCGGA
>QLTU01000002.1:39312-268345 GCA_003268905.1 Acidovorax defluvii | reverse complement strand
GACCGGCAACCCCAACGTTGCCTACACCGACATCAACCCCGCAGAGTCCCACTTAGCAAACCCGGGAAACTGTCTGAACAACCGGGGCCACCTCTGTCTACCACCGTGGGCTGTGGCTGTGGCTGGGCCTGGGCCGTGAACGACAGAGCCAGTGCCGCGATACCGATGAGTCGTTTGAACATGTTGGGTGCTCCGTGAAGGGGTTGTGGGGCAAGAGTGCAGGCCTTCAAGGCTGCGTGTCTGGCGCGGGCGTGGTGGGTACGCCCTGTTCTTCGGCGGCCCGCGTTTGTGCCGCCATGGCCCGCTGGTAGCCGGGCCGCGCCTGCAACCGCTGCCAATAGGCTTGGGTGGCCGGTCCAAACTGCGCGGCCAGGCCCAGGTGCTGCGCCAGCAGCAGCGCATAGCCCACCGCCACATCGGCCGCGGTGAAGCGGCCCGCGCACAGATGCCCGCTGTGCGCCACGGCAGCTTCGACAGCGCGCAGCCGCGCCAAAAACCAGCGCGTGTAGTCCTGCACCACCTGCGGCTGCTGCCGCTCCGCCGGCTCAAAGCGGCCATAGCGCAGCACCAGCGTCTGCGGAAAGGTCAGCGTCGCATCGCTCATGTGTAGCCAATTCAGGTAGGCGCCATAGGCGGGGTCGGTGGGCGGTAAATCCAGGCCCGCGTCGGGGTGCGTGGCGGCGAGGTATTGGCACGTGGCCGCCGATTCGGTCATGCGCACATCACCCTGGGTCAGCAGCGGCACCGTGCCCAGCGGGTTCAGTTCCAGAAAGCTGCGCGCCAGCGCCCGAGGCGGAAAGGGCAGCATGTGCAGCTGGTAGGGCAGTTGCAGCTCTTCGAGCATCCACAGGGGGCGGAAGGAGCGGGCGCTGATGCAGTGGTGGAGGTGGAGCATGGTCGATGGCTTTACCTTAAGGTTTGGCTGCGGCTTTTAGCAGCTCAATGTGCTTCGGATTGCAGATCAAAGAGCGGCGCTCCAGCATCGCTCTGATGCGCCTGATTCTGCGGCCAGGGAATCACACCCAGCCCAAAAAAGCGTATGCAGCCAATGTCAAGATAGCCACCACTGTCATCACCAGCAAAGACTTCCCCACTCGCTGCCAGCTCAACGAAAACGGCGATGTCTGTTCTATGGTCGTTCGGTTGCGAAACACGGTACTGTCCAGTGCCCTCTCCCCCATCGAGATCATTTCTTCGAGGTACCGTTTTTGGTCAACGCTGGCATCCGGTCCGAGGGTTTTTCTGAGCTCTTTGAATTTTTCCAAAGACCGCTCAATGCTTATCCTTTGTTCGTTGGTCATAGCGTTTCTCACAGATGGGTCTCATGATGCCTTGTTTCGTCCGGTGCCAAAACTAGCGCCCCCCTTCCGAAACTCCGCCGGCGACTGCCCCATCCACCCCCGGAACGCCCGGATAAAACTCTTCTCGTTCTCAAACCCCGCCGCCTCGGCCACCTGCTTGATGGGGCGTTGCGTGCGGTGCAGCAGCTCCACCGCGCGGGTACGGCGCACCTCATCTTTCAGGCCCTGCAGCGTGGCGCCTTCTTCCTTCAGTTGCCGGTGCAGCGTGCGCGGCGATACATGCAGCAGCGCGGCCAGGGATTCGGCGCTGTGCTGGGGCAGGGCGTGGGCGGGCTGGCTCGCCATGGGGCCGGCCAGCAGCTGGCGTACGCGTTGCACCAGCAGGCGGTCGCGTCGGTATTGCAGCACCGTCAGGGGCAGGGCGTGTTGCAGCATCTGGCGCAGGGCCTGCTCGTCCCGGCGCAGGGGCAGGTGCAGGTAGCGGGCGTCAAAGTGCAGGGCGGTGCGTGGCGCGTGGAAGGTGACGGGGCCACGGAACAGCACGGCGTAGGCATCTGCATGCGGCGGCGGGTCAAACGCAAATTCGGCTGCGATGAGGGGGATGCGCGAGTCCACCAGCCAGCACGCCAGCCCGTGGGCATTGCGCAGCACGGATACCAGGCAGAACTCGCGCAGCGCGCCCAGGTCGCGGGCCTCGGTGATCGCCAGGGTGGCGGTCTCGCCCTGGGTAGTGAGGTGCAGCGCAATGTCGTCCGCCAGCAGGCCGTGGTGGCGGCACCAGCGGGCCAGGGCGACCTGCAGTGTGGGCGAGCTGATGGACGCGCGCGCCAGCATGCCGTAGCTGCCCCAGGGCAGGCGGCGGTTGAACCAGCCCAGGGCTTCGTCGTCCAGCTCTTGCATGGCGGCATCAGAGATCTGCTCCATCTGCCAGGCGGTGATGCGGGCGCTGTCGTCTTGCAGCAGCTGCGGCGCAATTTGTGCCTGGGCCAGTGCGCGGTGGGGGCTCAGGCCCATTCTTTCGTAAGCCAATGCAATGGCGCGCACAAAAGCGATGGGCGTAGCGGCCGATGCGCCTGCGGCGACAAGCGGTTGCACAAGGGAATCGGGAGACGGGGCAAGGGATTTCACGGTGCACAGTGTGCCCCAGCCGTGGCACGATTTGCAACCTTTGTGGCAACCCGGCGCGGGACGAGGCTTCTATGCTTGAGGGGCGCCAACTTATGTGTGCCCCGGTGCGCGACCCAGGAGACAAGACCATGACGATTGCAGCCGCACAGAACAATGCACCGCCCGCAGACAGCTACGCCTGCGGTGCCACCGAGGTTCCCCTGATCGAGCAGACCATTGGCGCCTTCTTTGCCGACATGGTGGCCCGCCAGCCCGAGCGCGAGGCGCTGGTGAGCCGGCACCAGGGGCTGCGCTACACCTACCGCAGCCTGCAAGCCGAGGCGCACCGCCTGGCCAGCGCGCTGCTGGGCGTGGGCCTGGTGCCTGGCGACCGCGTGGGTATCTGGTCGCACAACAACGCCGAATGGGTGCTGATGCAGCTGGCCACCGCGCAGGTGGGCCTGGTGCTGGTCAATATCAACCCCGCCTACCGCACCTCGGAGGTGGAATATGCACTCAACAAGGTGGGCTGCAAGCTGCTGGTGACCATGGCGCGTTTCAAGACCAGCGACTACCTGGGCATGCTGCGCGAGCTGGCGCCCGAGTGGGTGCATGGCACGCCGGGCCAGCTGGAGGCGCTGCAATTGCCGCACCTGAACACCGTGGTGTGGATCGACGAGCCCGGCGTGGGTGGCGAAGAGCCGGGCTTGCTGCGCTTTTCCGACCTGATGGCGCGCGGCAATGCGGCCGACCCCCGCATCGCCCAGGTGGCTGCCACCTTGCGCGCCACCGACCCCATCAACATCCAGTTCACCAGCGGCACCACGGGCTTTCCGAAGGGCGCCACGCTCACGCACCGCAACATCCTGAACAACGGCTTCTTCATTGGCGAGTGCATGAAGCTCACGCCCGACGACCGCCTGTGCATCCCCGTGCCGCTGTACCACTGCTTTGGCATGGTGCTGGGCAACCTGGCGTGCCTCACGCACGGCTCGGCCATCGTCTATCCCAACGACGGGTTCGACCCGCTCACCGTGCTGCAAACGGTGCAGGACGAAAAATGCACCGGACTGCATGGCGTGCCCACCATGTTCATCGCCGAGCTGGACCACCCGCGCTTTGCCGAATTTGACCTGGGTAGCCTGCGCACCGGCATCATGGCGGGCTCGCCGTGCCCCACCGAGGTGATGAAGCGCGTGGTGGAGCAGATGAACCTGCGCGAGATCACCATCGCCTACGGCATGACCGAGACCAGCCCCGTGAGCTGCCAGAGTGCTACCTCCACGCCGCTGGACAAGCGCGTCTCCACCGTGGGCCAGGTGCAGCCGCACCTGGAGGTGAAGATCGTGGACCCGGAAACCGGCGCCGTCGTGCCCATCGGCCAGCGCGGCGAGTTCTGCACGCGCGGCTACTCGGTGATGCACGGCTACTGGGAAGACGCCGCCAAAACGCAAGAAGCCATCGACGCCGATGGCTGGATGCACACCGGTGACCTCGCCACCATGGACGCCGAGGGTTACGTCAACATCGTGGGCCGCATCAAGGACATGGTGATCCGGGGCGGCGAGAACATCTACCCGCGCGAGATTGAAGAGTTTCTGTACCGCCACCCGCAGGTGCAGGACGTGCAGGTGGTGGGCGTGCCCGACCCCAAATACGGAGAAGAACTCTGCGCCTGGATCATTGCCAAGCCCGGCACCAAGCCCACCGAAGACGACATCCGCGCCTTCTGCAAGGGCCAGATTGCGCACTACAAGGTGCCGCGCTACATCCGCTTTGTCACCAGCTTTCCGATGACGGTGACGGGCAAGATCCAGAAGTTCAAGATCCGCGACGAGATGACGGACCAGCTGGGCCTGGTCGAAGCCAAAACGGCGTGAAACAAAGAAGTACTACAGCATGACCATTCTCGACACCCAACTCAACGCCCGCTCGGCCGACTTTCTGGCCAACGCTGCGGCCATGCGCACGCTGGTGAATGACCTGCGCGCCCAGCTCGACCAGATCGCCCTGGGCGGCGGCGAGGCCGCACGCGCCAAGCATGTGGCGCGCGGCAAGCTGCTGCCGCGCGAGCGCGTGCAAATGCTGCTCGACCCCGGCACGCCGTTTTTGGAGCTGGCACCGCTGGCCGCACTGAACATGTACAACAACGACGCCCCCGGCGCGGGCCTGATTGCAGGCATCGGGCGCGTGAGCGGAGTGGACTGCATGATCGTGTGCAACGACGCCACCGTGAAGGGCGGCACCTACTACCCCCTCACCGTCAAAAAACACCTGCGCGCGCAGGAAGTGGCGCAGCAAAACCACCTGCCCTGCATTTACCTGGTGGACTCGGGCGGCGCGAACCTGCCCAACCAGGACGAAGTCTTTCCTGACCGCGACCATTTCGGCCGCATCTTCTTCAACCAGGCCAACATGAGCGCCATGGGCATCAGCCAGATCGCGGTGGTGATGGGCTCGTGCACGGCAGGTGGTGCGTATGTGCCCGCGATGAGCGACGAATCCATCATCGTGAAGAACCAGGGCACCATCTTTTTGGGCGGCCCGCCGCTGGTCAAGGCCGCCACGGGCGAGGTCGTCACGGCTGAAGACCTGGGCGGCGGCGACGTGCACACGCGCCTGTCGGGCGTGGCCGACCACCTGGCGCAAAACGACATGCACGCCCTGCAACTGGCGCGCAATGCAGTGCGAAATTTGAATAAAAACAAGGCTCCAGCGCCCGCCGATCAAGCGCCAGTAGCTCCTAAATTTGCAGCAGAAGAACTGTACGGCGTGATCCCTGTGGACACGCGCAAGCCCTTTGATGTGCGCGAGATCATTGCCCGCATCGTCGATGGCAGCGAATTCGACGAGTTCAAGGCGCGCTACGGCACCACGCTGGTCACGGGCTTTGCGCGCATTGAGGGCATGATGGTCGGCATCATCGCCAACAACGGCATTTTGTTCAGCGAGTCGGCCCTCAAGGGCGCGCACTTCATCGAGCTGTGCTGCCAGCGCAAGATCCCGCTGGTGTTCTTGCAGAACATCACCGGCTTCATGGTGGGCCGCAAGTACGAAAACGAAGGCATTGCCCGCAACGGCGCCAAGATGGTCACGGCCGTGGCCACGGCAAGCGTCCCCAAGTTCACCATCATCATCGGCGGCAGCTTTGGCGCTGGCAACTACGGCATGTGCGGCCGGGCCTTCAGCCCGCGCTTTTTGTGGATGTGGCCCAACGCGCGCATCAGCGTGATGGGCGGTGACCAGGCTGCGGGCGTGCTGGCCACCGTCAAGCGCGACGGCATCGAGGCCAAGAGCGGCAAGAAAGGTGAGGAAGCCTGGAGCATGGAGGACGAAGAAGCCTTCAAGGCCCCCATCCGCCGCCAGTACGAAGACCAGGGCCACCCCTACTACGCCACCGCGCGCCTGTGGGACGACGGCGTGATCGACCCCGCCGACACGCGCCGCGTGCTGGCGCTGGGCCTGGCGGCCACGCGCAACGCGCCGATTGAAGACACCAAGTTCGGCCTGTTCCGCATGTGAGGAAGACCATGGCAGCCCTTTCCATCCGCTACGAAGGCCCCCGCGCCACCATCACCCTGACCCAGCCCGAGGTGCGCAATGCCTTCAGCGACGAGGTCATTGCCGAAATCACGGCGGCCTTCACCGAGGTGGGTGCCCGTGCCGATGTGCGCGCCGTGGTGCTGGCGGCTGAGGGGCCCGCGTTCTGCGCAGGCGCCAACCTCAACTGGATGCGCCGCATGGCCGACTACACGCGCGCTGAAAACGTCGCCGATGCCGCCAAGCTGGCAGAAATGTTGCGCGTGATCTACGAGTGCCCCAAACCAACCATCGCCCGCGTGCAGGGCGATGTGTATGCCGGTGGCATGGGCCTGGTGGCCGCGTGCGACATGGCGGTGGCGGTGGATACGGCGGGCTTTTGCCTCAGCGAGGTGAAGCTGGGGCTCATTCCCGCCACCATCAGCCCCTACGTGATCCGCGCCATGGGCGCGCGGGCCGCGCACCGTTATTTCCTCACGGCCGAGCGCTTTGGTGCGGTCGAGGCGCTGCGCATCGGTTTTGTGCACGAGGTGGTGGCGGCCGACCAACTCGACGCCAAGGTGGACGAACTGCTCAAGGCCCTCACCAGCGCCAGCCCCAACGCCGTGCGCGCCTGCAAGAAGCTCGTCATGGATGTGGCCGAGCGCGAGATCAACGCAGGCCTGATTGCCGCCACGGTGCAGGGCATTGCCGACATCCGCGCGAGCGATGAGGGCAAGGAAGGCGTGCAGTCTTTCCTGCAAAAGCGCAAACCCGCGTGGTTGCTGGTCTGAGCCCGCAGCGATACGCCTGAACAACCATGGACCAACTCTGGCTCGCCATCGTCCAGTGGCTTCACACCGTGGGGCTGCATGTGGACGCGGGCGCGGCGCGCAGCGTGGCTGAGGGTGCGGCGCGTGCCACCGCGCAGCTCGACATGCCCAGCCTGCTGGCGCTGGCCGCCGCGCTGGGCTGGGCCAGCGGCTTTCGGTTGTATGCCGTGGTGTTTTTGGTCGGCATGATGGGTGTGCTGGGGTGGATGCCCTTGCCGCCTGGTCTGGCCATGTTGCAGCACCCTGTGGTGCTGATGGTCAGCGGCTTCATGCTGATGGTGGAGTTTTTTGCCGACAAGGTGCCCTGGCTGGACAGTGCCTGGGATGCCGTGCACGCCTTCATCCGCGTGCCCGCAGGTGCCGCGCTGGCCTTCGGCGTCTTTGGCGCTGACAACGCCACGATGGCAATTGCGGCAGGGCTGTTGGGTGGCTCGCTCTCGGCCACGGCGCTGGCCACCAAGATGACCACGCGCGCCGCCGTGAACACCTCGCCCGAGCCTTTCTCCAACTGGGGCCTATCGTTCTTTGAGGACGGCCTGGTCGTGGCAGTGGTGTGGCTGGCCACGCAGTACCCCGTGGCCTTTGGCATCGCCCTGGTGGTGATGGTGATCGTGTCGGTACTGCTGCTGGTGGTGCTGTTCAAGTTTCTGCGCGCCGTGGTGCGGCGCTTGTCTTCTTTCTTTTCTGGTTCTGCCAAGGTGGCCTAAATGTTCAAAAAGATTCTGATTGCCAATCGCGGGGAGATCGCCTGCCGTGTAGCAGCCACGGCCAAGTGCTTGGGCGTGAAGACCGTCGCCGTGTATTCCGACGCAGACGCGCAGGCCAAGCATGTGGCCGTGTGCGACGAGGCTGTGCACATCGGCGGCAGTGCACCCAAGGACAGCTATCTGCGCTGGGAACGCATCATCGACGCCGCCAAAGCCACGGGCGCGCAGGCCATCCACCCGGGCTACGGCTTTCTGAGCGAGAACGAAGACTTCGCCCAGGCCTGTGCCGACGCGGGCCTGGTCTTCATCGGCCCACCCGCCAGCGCCATCAACGCCATGGGGCTAAAAGCCGAGTCCAAGCGCCTGATGGAGCAGGCCCAGGTGCCCCTGGTGCCCGGCTACCACGGTGCCGACCAGGACCCCGCGCTGCTGCAGCGCGAGGCCGACCGCATTGGCTACCCGGTGCTCATCAAGGCCAGCGCGGGTGGTGGTGGCAAGGGCATGCGTGCCGTGGACAAGGCCGAGGACTTTGCGGCGGCGCTTGACTCGTGCAAGCGCGAAGCCATCAACAGTTTTGGCGACGATGCGGTGCTGGTGGAGAAATATGTGCAGCGCCCCCGCCACATCGAGATCCAGGTGTTTGGCGACACGCACGGCAACTGCGTGTACCTGTTTGAGCGCGACTGCTCGGTGCAACGCCGCCACCAGAAGGTGCTGGAAGAAGCCCCCGCCCCCGGCATGACGCCCGAGCTGCGCGCCCGCATGGGCGAGGCCGCCGTGGCCGCAGCCCGCGCCGTGAACTACGTGGGCGCGGGCACGGTGGAGTTCATCGTCGAGCAGCCCGGCGGCTATGGGCTGGAAGGTGCAGATGAAGGTTTCGCCGCCGGGCCGCCCCAAGGCGAAACGCGGCCCCCTCGGGGGGCAGGGAGCGACACGCAGTGCGCGACCGTGGGGGCCAGGTTCTACTTCATGGAAATGAACACCCGCCTGCAGGTGGAGCACCCCGTGACCGAGGCCATCACCGGCCTGGACCTCGTGGAGTGGCAGCTGCGTGTGGCATCGGGCGAGTCTTTGCCGCTCAAGCAGGAAGACCTGCGCATCCACGGCCACGCCATCGAGGCGCGCATTTGCGCAGAGAACCCCGACAACAACTTCCTGCCCGCTACGGGCGCGCTCAACGTGTATGCGCTGCCCGAGTGCGTGACCTTCGAGCGGGGCGCGGTCCGCGTCGATTCCGGCGTGCGCGAGGGCGATGCGATCAGCCCGTTCTACGACTCCATGGTCGCCAAGCTCATCGTGCATGGCGACACACGCGAGCAAGCCCTGGCGCGGCTGGACGAAGCCCTGACGCAGACCCATATCGTGGGCCTGGCGACCAATGTGCAGTTTCTGCGCCGCGTGGCCCGCACCGATGCGTTTGCCCAGGCCAAGCTCGACACGGCACTCATCCAACGCGAGCAGGCCGTGCTGTTCCACCAGGAACCGGTGGGCCTGCCGCTGGCCGCTGCGGCGGCCGTAGCGCAAACGCTGCTGAACGAGCGCGCCAGCGAGGGCGTGGACCCGTTCAGCCGCCGCGACGGTTTTCACACGCATGGCGTGGTGCAGCGCCGCTTCGAGTTTGAATTTGGCGATGAACATGCCAAGGCGCTGCTGACCTACGAGCGCGGCGGCAGCCTGCATCTGGCGGTAGGCGAGGGCGATGCCGCCGTGGCCGGCCCGTTGGTGTTCAACGCTGTGGCGCAGGGTATCGAATTGCAGTTTGCCGGCCAGCGCACCCGCGCCGCCGTTTATCCCCAGGGCGAGGTGGACCATGTGTTCACCCCGCTGGGTGCCACGCAGATCACCGCCATCGACCTGCTGGCCCACTCGGGAGAGACCGCGGCCGAGGGTGGGCGCCTCACCGCGCCCATGCCGGGCAAAGTGGTGTCGTTTGCCGTGAAGGCGGGCGACGCCGTGACCAAGGGCCAGCCCCTGGCGGTGATGGAAGCCATGAAGATGGAGCACACCATCGCCGCACCCGCTGATGGCGTGGTGCAAGAGCTGCTGTACGCGCCCGGCGATCAGGTCACCGAAGGGGCCGAATTGCTGAAACTGGTTGTTTAGCCGGATGCGGGGGTTGCCTCAGAATAGCGCCATGCTGAATTGCGCCCTCCTCCCTAGCGAAAACCTTATTTTTCTTTTATGCGCCCCGCGCCATGATGGGGAACACTATGCGAGGCACGAATGAAATCGCCGATATTCCTGCACCGTATCGTCTTACGGAACTATAAAAGTATCGGGAACTGCGATGTCCGTTTGGGAGCGTTGACTTACTTAGTTGGTGCGAACGGCTCCGGGAAAAGTAATTTCCTGGATGCGCTCCACTTAGTCCGTGACGCACTGTCGGGCTCGCTGGATAACGCCTTGAATGAGCGCGGAGGCTTGACAGAGGTCCGCCGGCGTTCAAGCGGTCATCCGACAAATTTCGGAATTCGTCTCGAATTCACGTTGCCCGATGGCGTGCCGGGCTACTACGTCTTTAACGTTGGGGCGCTCCCAGGCCGTGGGTACGAAGTTCAGGCGGAAGAATGCGTTGTCAACGGAAAAGGTAAAGGGCCATATTTTCGTGTCGAACGCGGCGAGCTTCATTCCAGTAGTGAAGCCACTTTCCCGGCGATTACGTCTGACAGGCTGGCATTAGTAAGTGTCTCAGGCATGTCGGTCTTTCGACCAGTTTTTGATGCCTTGACCGCCATGGGCTTCTACAACCTTAACCCCAAGCTCATGCGTGAGCCGCAGAAGCCTCAGGACGGGAGGCTTCTGAAACCGGTGGGTGAAAACATCGTAAGTGTCTTAGGTCATCTCGAGCGAGTCGCCCCAGACCGGATGGAGGAAATACAACGCTATCTACAGACAGTCGTGCCTATGGTGCATGGAGTCGAGCGAAAGCAGATTGGGCCTCTGGAAACGCTGGAGTTTCGCCAAGACATGGCGGGTTCTAAACACCGGTGGCGCTTTCCTGCACAAAACATGTCCGATGGGACGCTTCGCGCGCTGGGCGTGCTAACTGCACTGTTCCAAGGCAATAGAGATTACGCGCCGACGCTGATTGGTATCGAGGAACCTGAAACTGCGCTGCACCCCGCCGCCAGCGCGGCTTTGCGCGAGGCGCTTTCAAAAGCAGCAGAGCAGACGCAAATCATCGTTACAAGCCATAGCCCGGACCTTCTAGATTCCCCGAACATCCTTCCTGATCAGATGCTCGCGGTGGTGTCGGAAGGAGGGGAGACCCGGATCGCACCGCTAGATGAGGCGTCCAAATCAGTGATGCGGGACCATCTCTTCTCTGCTGGTGAGCTACTGCGTTTAAATCAGTTGGCACCGGACCGCGCGTTCTTGGATGCGCAACGTCAAACCGACCTGTTCGGAAGCCCGTCCTCATGATTTCGCTGTCGCCCATCGTTGAAGGGGACGGGGAGGTCGCGGCATTACCTGTGCTCTTGCGGCGGATAGCGGAGTGGCGTACTCCAGAGGTTTACGTTGATGTTCTGGCCCCCATTCGCGTATACAAAGATCGATTTTTGAACAGGGACGATGAGTTCACTCGGCATTTAAAGTTGGCAGCCGCCAAAGCTGGCGAGCGGGGCTGGATATTGATTCTCCTTGACGCTGACGATGACTGCCCCATATCTAAGGGGCGTGACATTGCCCGACGTGCCGCCGCTGTGGTCCCGCATCGACCTATTGGCGTCGTGATGGCAAATCGTGAATACGAGGCTTGGTTCATCGCTGCAGCTCAATCGTTAGATGGTGTGCGGTCTTTTTCTTATCGTCACTCTGACCAAGCAGTAGATCCTGAATTGCCGCGAAATGCCAAGGGCTGGATGCGTGACCGGATGTCGAATGGCGCATACCGCGAAACGACTGACCAACCTGGCTTCTCGGCACGCATGGACCTGCAGCAGGCCTTCGCCCGCAGCCGCTCGTTTCGAAAGCTCTGCACAGAATGGTCTCGACACACCGAAGCGCTCGCGAATCTCGGGAATCCATGAAAATCACCTTTTGCTGCACCGACACCAAGGCCGAGCCCTGGCTCCAGGGCCTGTGCACCGCATTGCCCGGCGCTGACATTTCCGTGTGGCAACCGGGCGCACCGCAGGCCGACTACGCCGTGGTCTGGGCGCCACCCCAGCAGTTCATGGACGAGCAGGCGGGCCTCAAGGCGCTGTTCAACATTGGCGCGGGCGTGGATGGGTTGCTCAAGCTGCGCCTGCCGCCCCAGGCGCTGGTGGTGCGGCTCGACGACGCGGGCATGGCCGTGCAGATGGCCGAATATGTGTGCCACGCCGTCATCCGCCACTTCCGCGAATTCGACGGCTACGAGGCCGACATGGCGGCCGGGCGCTGGGGCTACCGCAAGCCGCGCCTGCGCAGCGACTTCCCCATCGGCGTGATGGGCCTGGGCGTGCTGGGCGAGCGCGTGGCCCGAGCGCTTGTGCAGTTTGAGTTCCCCATCAACGGATGGAGCCGCAGCCCCAAGGCCATTGAAGGCGTGCGCGCTTTCACGGGGGCGGAGCAGTTCAACGCTTTTCTGGGGGCCAGCCGCGTGCTGGTCAACCTGTTGCCGCTTACATCTGATACGACCAACCTGATCAACAAGGACACGCTCGCTCGCCTGCAGCCGGGCGCCTATGTGATCAACGTGGCGCGCGGCGCACACCTGGTGGACGAAGACCTGCTGGCCGCCATAGCCAGCGGCCATGTGGCCGGCGCCACGCTCGACGTGTTCCGCACCGAGCCGCTGCCCGCAGGCCATGCGTTCTGGAGCCACCCGCGCATCACCATCACCCCGCATACCTCGGCGCGCACGCTGCGCGAGGAAAGCATTGCCCAGATCGTGGGCAAGATCGGCGCCCTGTCGCGGTGCGAGCCCATTGCCGGTATCGTGGACGCCGGGCGTGGTTACTGACCGGGCCGCCAGCCCGAAGCGCTGATTTCCAAGGACCTTTTCATGAACATTCCCCAACGCGTCAAGCTCATCGATGTAGGCCCCCGCGATGGCCTGCAAAACGAAAAGACCCCCGTGCCTGCCGCCGTCAAGATCGAGCTGGTGCACCGCTTGCAGCAGGCGGGCCTGAAAGAGATCGAGGTCACCAGCTACGTGTCTCCAAAGTGGGTGCCACAGATGGCCGATAACCACGAGGTCATGGAAGGCGTCGCGCGCCAGGCGGGCGTGGCGTATTCGGTGTTGACGCCCAATCTCAAAGGTTATGAGGCGGCGGTGCTCGATAAGCCCGACGAGATCGTGGTGTTCGGATCGGCCAGCGAGGCCTTCAGCCAGAAAAATATCAACTGCTCCATTGCGGAAAGCATCGAACGCTTTGCGCCCGTGGTCGAAGCAGCCTTGGCCGCTGGCATTGCCGTGCGCGGCGCCATGAGCTGCACCGTGGGCTGCCCCTACGAGGGCGACATTGCACCGCAGCAGGTGGCTTACCTGGCAGGGCTGATGAAAGGCATTGGCGTGCAGCGCGTGGACGTGGCCGACACCATTGGCGTGGGCACGCCGCGCAAGGTGCAGCGCGCCATCGAGGCCACGCTGCAGCATTTCGGCATCGACGCGATCTCGGGCCATTTTCACGACACCTACGGCCAGGCGTTGTCCAACACGCTGGCCGCGCTGGAACTGGGGGTGTGGAACTTCCAGGCTTCCGTGGCAGGTCTGGGCGGCTGCCCTTACGCCAAGGGCGCCACCGGCAACGTGGCCACCGAAGACGTGGTCTTCATGCTGCATGGCATGGGCATTGAAACCGGCATCGATCTCGACAAGCTCGTGGATGCAGGCGCCTACATCAGCGACTACCTGGGCCGCAAACCCAACTCGCGTGTGGCCGTGGCCGTGCTCAACAAGCGCGCGGGGTGACGGATATGTGTGGAGCCGAACTTCAGGGCCTGCCCGAGGGTGTGCAGCGCGTGGTGGCAGCGCTGCAGGCGCAGGGCCATGGGCACATGCCGCGCATGCTCGACGACGCTGCGCGCACCGCGCAGCAGGCGGCCGATGCGCTGGGTGTGGCGCTGGGGCAAATTGCCAAGAGCATCATCTTTCGCCGCAAGGCAGACGACGTGGCCGTGCTCGTCATCACCTCGGGCGACCGGCGCGTGGACGAAAAGAAGGTCGAGGCCCATGTGGGCAAGATCGGCCGTGCCGACGCCGGGTTTGTGAAGGAGCGCACAGGCTTCTCGATTGGCGGTGTTGCGCCCATTGCGCATGCCACGAAACCGGTCACGCTGATCGACCGCGACCTGCTGCGCTTTGACATGGTGTGGGCGGCGGCCGGGCATCCGCATGGCGTGTTTCCGTTGCACCCGGGCGACCTGCAGCGCTTGACCGGGGCCCCCGTGGTGGATGTGGTGCAAGAGGCGGTGGCGGTATGAGTGCTACAGAAGCAATAGCTGCTCGCGCACAGCTGTTAAGCGCTGCGGGCTATTTTGATGCAGATTCTGACGAGGTGATCCCCTCGCCCTGCATCTCGGTGTGCCGCATGACCGAAGACCGCAGCCGCTGCGAAGGGTGCTTTCGCACCATCCCCGAGATTCGCGCCTGGGCGCTGGCCGACAGCGCCGAGCGCCTGGCCATCTGGGCGCGGCTGGCGCAGCGTGCTGGAATGCCATTTCCCCCTGAAGCCGTTGCCAAGGATCCGACATGAAGCACATCACGTTCTACCTCGACGTCGTTTCGCCCTACGCCTGGCTCGCCTTCGAGCGCCTGCCCGAGGTGCTGGAGGGCCTGAGCTACAGCGTGGAATACCGCCCGGTGCTGCTGGGCGCGCTGCTCAAGCAGCATGGCAACCCGGGGCCGGCGGGCATTGCTCCGAAGCGTGACTGGACCTATCGCCATGTCACCTGGCTGGGCCATTCGCTGGGCGTAGGCCTGCAGATGCCGGCGCGTCACCCGTTCAACCCGCTGCCGCTGTTGCGCCAGGCCCTGGCCTGCAGCCGTGACGGCAGCGTCAACCGCTTTGTCGCGGGCACGCTGCTGCGCCATGTGTGGCAGGGCGGGCACGATGCCCTGGATGCACAGCGCCTCACCGACCTGGCCGCCGCGCTGGAGGCGCAGCTGCAACCCGACGACGCCGATGGCGCACGCGCCAAGGCGCTGCTGCGCAGCAACACCGATGCGGCCGCCGCGCGCGGCGTGTTTGGTGTGCCCGCCTTCGAGGTCGATGGCAAGGTTTTCTGGGGCTTCGACAGCCTGGCCATGCTGCGCGCCTATCTGGAAGGCGACACCTGGTTCGGGCACGACTGGGACGCTGCTGCAAGCGTGGCGCAAGGCCTGCCCGGTTGAATGGCGGGGTCTGAGTCCCGCTAGCGGCTCCTCCATCGCACCACCATGCCCAATGCCTTCAACTTCGCCGCCTCGCCGTTTGACTGCCTGACCCCGGACGAGCAGCGTCTGGTGCGCGCCAGCGTGGACATTGCCTATTTCCCGGAAGGCGCCGTGGTGCTGGACGTGGGGGTGGTGCCCACCCACCTGTTTGTCATCATCAAGGGCTATGTCACGCAGGCCGAGGGCGACGAGGTGCTGGCCACGTACGGGCCGGACGATTGCTTTGACGGCTGCGGCCTGATGACCGGGCGCGTGGGCAGCCGCTTTGTGGCCGCCGAGGAGGTGGTGGCCTACCAGCTCGCCCGCGAGGCGGTCAATGAACTCATCGCGCGCAACACCACCTTTGGTGCGCTGCTTTTTTCTGACCTGGGCCAGAAACTCAGTGCGCTCGCGCAGCGCGCCGACCAGCACGAGCTGCAGTCGCTCACCCTGGCGCGCGTAGACCAGGCGTACCTGCGCCCGGCGCACACGGTCGATGCAGGTACCGACATTGTTTCGGTGGTGCGCCTGTTCCAGGCGCAGCGCACCACCAATGTGCTGGTCACGGGGCTGAACAACGTGCCTGGCGGCGGGCTGGGCATCTTCACCAACACCAGCCTGCAGCGCGCCATCCTCGATGGCCGCCCGCTGGACCAGCTGGCCGTGGGCGAGCTGGCCAGCGGCCCGGTGGTTACCGTGCGCCCCTCCGACCAGCTGGGCGATGCCATGGCGCTGCTGCTGCGCCAGCGCGTGCACCGGCTGGTGGTGGTAGAGGACAACGGCCAGGTGCGGGGCATCCTCGAAGCGCTCGACCTGTTCAGCTTTCTGGCCAACCACTCGCACCTCATCACAGTGCAGATCGAACATGCGCAGGACCTGCCCGCACTGGCGCAGGCGGCGGCGCAGATCACGCGGCTGATCTCGGCACTGCACCGCGGGGGCACGCGCATCGGCCTCATGGCCAAGCTGGTGCAGCAGCTCAACGCCCGGCTGTTCGAGCGCGCCTGGCACATGGTGGCGCCCGCCGATCTGGTGGACAACAGCTGCCTGTTCGTCATGGGCAGCGAAGGGCGCGGCGAGCAGTTGCTCAAGACCGACCAGGACAACGGCCTGGTGCTGCGCGACGGTTATGTGCCGCCGCCCGACCTGGAAGCCATTTGCCAGCGCTTTTCGGAGGTGCTGGCGAGCTTTGGCTACCCCGAATGCCCCGGCCGCATCATGGTCAGCAACCCCGACTGGCGCGGCACGGTCAGCACCTTGAGCCAGCGCGTGCGCCAGTGGCTGATGCAGCCCGTGGGCGACAGCCTCATGCAGCTGGCCATTTTTCTGGATGCGCACGCGGTGGCGGGCGATGCCGCGCTGCTGGCCGTCGTGCGCGAGAGTGTCGCGGCGCAAGCCATCGACAACGACGTTGTGCTGGCGCGATTCGCCTCTGCGGTGGACAACTTTGGCGGCCCTGCCGGTTGGTGGAGCCGCCTGTTTGGCCTGGGCGACGAAGGCCGTGCCATCAGCCTGAAAAAGGCAGGCATCTTTCCCATCGTTCACGGCGTGCGCAGCCTGGCCCTGGCCCGGCGCGTGGCCGCCACGGGCACCGCCGAGCGCATTGCTGCACTGGTGGAGGGCGGCGTGCTGGATGCGGCGCTGGGCGATGAACTCGTGCAGAGCCTGCACTTCCTGATGGGCCTGCGCCTGCAGGCGGGCCTGGCCGAGCTCGACACCGGCCGGCAGGTCACCGGCAACGTCGATCCCGAGCGCCTGAGCAGCCTCGAGCGCGACCTGCTCAAGGATGCACTCGCGGTGGTCAAGCGTTTCAAGGCGCTGCTGCACCAGCGCCTGCGGCTGGATCTGTTGTGAAAACCGTCACCGGCCCACGCGGCTGGCTGGCGCAGTTGCGGCGCCAATGGCTGCTGCACCGCCTGACCGACCCGGCTTACGCCTTTGTGCTGGAACCCCCACCGCCCGATGAATGGGTGGCGCTGGACTGCGAGACCACGGGCCTGAATGTGCGCAGCGACGAAATCATCGCCATTGGTGCGGTGCGCATCGTGGGCAACCGCATTCTCACCAGCGAGCGGCTGGAGCTGTTGGTGCGCCCCGACAAGAGCGTGCCGGCCGACAGCGTGCGCATCCACCGCCTGCGCAGCACAGACGTGGCCCAGGGGTTGCCGATTGAAGAGGCACTGGGCCAGCTGCTGCGCTTCATTGGCAGCCGCCCGCTGGTGGGCTACTACCTCGAATTCGACGTGGCCATGCTCAATCGGGCGCTGTGGCCGCTGCTGGGCATGGGGCTGCCGCAGCCCGCCATTGAAGTCTCGGCGATGTATTACGAGCACAAGTTCCGGCAGCTACCACCCTACCAGCAGCACGCCAACGCCGACATCGACCTGCGCTTTGCCACCCTGATGGACGACCTGGGCCTTCCCCGGCGCGAAGCGCATGACGCACTCAACGACGCTGTGATGGCGGCACTGGCCTTCGTCAAACTGCGCCAGTTGCACGGCGCAGGCTGATGGCGGGGTTGCCATTGCCATGTTGGCAAAGTTTAAGCAAAAATGACCTCTAGCCCTTATCTGTAAAGCGCAAGAAGCTATTGTATTAATAGCAATTGTTACGGCGCTTATCTGAACATGGGCATGAAAAAAGCCGGACCCTGGGGCCCGGCTTGAGGGGGGCAGCACCGCGGTGGTGCCGCTGCGCTGCAGGTGGGCGCTGTACCGCGCCGGGTCAGTGGCCCGAAGCCCCTGCGGCACCGAAGCCGGTTTCCGAACGCACCTGCTGCGCCGGGAAGGCGGCGCGCTCGCGTGCGGCGTTGGCGCTCTTGTCGGTGATCGAGAAGAGCCAGATGCCCACGAAGCCGATGGTCATGGAGAACAGCGCCGGCGAGGTGTAGGGGAACAGCG
Source organism: Acidovorax defluvii (assembly GCA_003268905.1). Taxonomy (GTDB): domain Bacteria; phylum Pseudomonadota; class Gammaproteobacteria; order Burkholderiales; family Burkholderiaceae_C; genus Acidovorax; species Acidovorax defluvii. Next base: position 250,636 of record QLTU01000002.1, on the reverse strand, counting down.
CCGAGCCGACGGGATTGCCCAGCGTGGCTTCCCACACCGAGGGCGACACGATGGTCAGGCCCACCGAGGAGATCAGACCCATGAAGCCGCCAATGACAGCGCCGCGCGTGGTGCAGTCCTTCCACAGCACCGACATGAACAGCACCGGGAAGTTGGCCGAGGCCGCAATGGCAAATGCCAGCGACACCATGAACGCGATGTTCTGCTTTTCAAAGGCGATGCCCAGCACCACGGCAATCAGGCCCAGGGCCAGCGTGGTGATGCGCGAAACCTTCAGCTCCGAGGCGCTGTCGGCCTTGCCCTTTTTGAACACGGTGGCATACAGGTCGTGCGACACGGCCGAGGCGCCCGAGAGCGTAAGGCCCGCCACCACGGCCAGGATGGTGGCAAACGCCACCGCCGAGATGAAGCCGTAGAAGATGTTGCCGCCCACCGACTTGGCCACCAGCACGGCCGCCATGTTGGCCGTGCCCGCGCCGCCGTGGATGACGCCCTTGACCACGTCTGCGAACTCGGGGTTGGTGAGCACCAGGGTGATGGCGCCAAAGCCAATGATGAAGATCAGCACATAGAAGTAACCGATCCAGGTGGTGGCCCACAACACCGATTTGCGTGCCTGCTTGGCATCGGGCACCGTGAAAAAGCGCATCAGGATGTGCGGCAGTCCGGCGGTGCCGAACATCAATGCCATGCCAAAAGAGATGGCCGAGATGGGGTCCTTGATGAAGCCACCAGGGCCCATGATGCCCAGGCCCGCGCGGGCGGCCTCTTCGGGTGTTTTGCCGGTGTTGGCGGCAATGGCAGTGCGCACTTCAACGCCCTTGGCAAAAAGCGCCTCGGGGCTGAAGCCGAACTGCGCCAGCACCATGAAGGCCATGAAGGTCACGCCCGCCAAAAGCATCACGGCCTTGATGATCTGCACCCAGGTCGTGGCAGTCATGCCGCCAAACAGCACGTAAACCATCATCAACGCGCCCACGATGACCACGGCCATCCAGTATTCCAGGCCAAACAGCAGCTTGATGAGCTGGCCTGCACCAACCATCTGTGCGATCAGGTAGAAAGCCACCACCACCAGCGTGCCCGAAGCGGCAAACGCACGGATGGGGCCTTGCTGAAAGCGGTAGCCGGCCACGTCGGCAAAGGTGAACTTGCCCAGGTTGCGCAGGCGCTCGGCCATCAGGAAGGTGATGATGGGCCAGCCCACCAGGAAGCCGATGGAGTAGATCAGGCCGTCGTAGCCCGATGCCATCACGGCCGCTGAAATGCCCAGAAACGAAGCCGCCGACATGTAGTCGCCTGCAATCGCCAGACCGTTCTGAAATCCGGTGATGCCGCCGCCAGCGGTGTAGAAATCGGAGGCGGACTTGGTTTTGGCCGCAGCCCACTTGGTAATCCACAGTGTGCCGGCGACAAAGACGCCAAACATGATGATGGCCGTCCAGTTGGTGGCCTGTTTGGCCGATTGGCCCAGGTCGGCCCCGGCCGCGTGGGCGGCACCCGCTGCGAGCAGGGCAATCAGCGTCAGCAGGCTGACCCCGCGTTTTTCCATGGCGTTCATTGCGCTGCGTCCTTCAGGATTTCTTTGGTCAGGGTGTCAAATTCGCCGTTGGCGCGGCGCACATAAATGGCGGTGATCACGATTGTGAAAATGATCACGCCCATGCCGATGGGGATGCCCAATGTGGTCACACCCGTGCCAATGGGCTGGGCCAGGAACTTCTTGTCGAAGGCAATCAGCGCGATGTAGCCGTAGTAAACGATCAGCATCAGTGCCGTCAGGAAGATGCCCAGGCGATTGCGCTTGGTGCGCAACTCCAGGTACTTCGGATGGCTTTGTATTTTCTGGACCATCGGGTCGCTCATGGGTGTCTCTCCTCAAGGTGGTGTATTCAATCGTCGTATGGGGCGGCATGCCGCACCGCATGTCTCGATTGTGCGAACGCGCACTGACCAAGTGCTTACGCCGCGGGGCTTTGCCGCGATATTGCTGCAGAGATAGGAGCGCCGCAGCGGCCGTGAGAGGGCGGTGGGGCTGATTTGTTACCGCGTGTTGATTGACTTGAAACATGCGGAGCACAGACAGCCGTTGACGCTGCGCAAACTCGCGCAGGCTCTGCAGCAATTGCTGCAAAAAAATGCGTCAGAGCGGTGTCAGTGGCGCAAAGGATAGTCGCCCCAAAAATATTCTTGCGGTGCCTGCAAGTTCACATAAAAAAAGAACAGGAGACAACCATGGCAACCCAGCATTCCGCACCGCGGCCCATGTCTGCCCAAGAGAAGAATGTGATCTTCGCTTCGTCGCTCGGCACCGTGTTCGAGTGGTACGACTTTTATCTTTATGGCTCGCTTGCCGCCATCATTGCCAAGCAGTTCTTCAGCGGACTGGATGCGGGGTCGGCGTTCATCTTTGCGCTGCTGGCCTTTGCCGCCGGCTTCATCGTGCGGCCTTTTGGCGCACTGGTGTTTGGCCGGCTGGGCGACATGATCGGGCGCAAATACACTTTTCTGGTCACTATCCTGATCATGGGTTTGTCCACCTTCATCGTGGGCATCCTGCCCACCTACGCCAGCATCGGCGTGGCTGCGCCGGTGATCCTGATTGCGCTGCGCATGCTGCAGGGCCTGGCGCTGGGCGGTGAATATGGCGGCGCCGCCACCTACGTGGCCGAATATGCGCCGCACGGCGCACGCGGTGCCTACACCTCATGGATTCAGACCACGGCAACGCTGGGCCTGTTTCTGTCGTTGGTGGTGATTCTGGGCACCCGCACGCTCATGGGTGAAGCCGAATTTGGCGACTGGGGCTGGCGCATTCCGTTTCTGGTGTCCATCCTGCTGCTGGGCGTCTCGGTGTGGATCCGGCTGTCGTTGTCGGAATCGCCCGCCTTTCAGAAAATGAAGGCCGAAGGCAAGACATCCAGGGCGCCCCTGTCCGAATCTTTTGGCCAGTGGAAGAACCTGAAGATCGTGATCCTGGCCCTGATCGGCCTGACCGCCGGCCAGGCCGTGGTCTGGTACACCGGGCAGTTCTATGCGCTGTTTTTTCTGACGCAGCAGCTCAAGGTGGATGCCGTCACGGCCAACCTGCTGATCGCCGCGGCACTGCTGATCGGCACGCCGTTTTTCGTGGTCTTCGGCACGTTGTCAGACAGGATCGGGCGCAAGCCGATCATCATGCTGGGCTGTGTGCTGGCTGTTTTGACGTATTTCCCCGCGTTCAAGGCGCTGACCGAGGCGGCCAATCCGGATCTGGCCGCCGCACAGGCCAGGAACAAGGTGGTGGTGCTGGCCGATCCCGCCGAGTGTTCCTTTCAGTTCAACCCCACGGGCACAGCGAAGTTCACCAGCTCTTGCGATGTCGCCAAGCAGGTGCTGGCCGCCAGGTCGGTGAGCTATGACAACGAAGCAGCCCCCGCGGGCGCACCTGCCGTGATCAAGGTGGGTGAAACCACCATCGCAAGCTATGCATCCAGGGGCATCCCGGCCGACGAGGCCCGGGCCAAGGACGCAGCGTTCAAGAAGGCCGTGGCCGAAACGTTGAAGGCCGAAGGTTATCCCGCCCATGCCGACCCCGCCAAGATAAACATGGTGATGCTGGTTGTCGTCCTGACTTATCTGGTAATTCTGGTGACCATGGTGTATGGCCCCATTGCTGCCATGCTGGTGGAAATGTTCCCCACGCGCATACGCTACACATCCATGAGCTTGCCGTATCACATTGGCAATGGCTGGTTTGGTGGCTTGCTGCCCACCATGGCGTTTGCCATCGTGGCGCAGACCGGCAACATGTACAACGGCCTCTGGTATCCCATCATCATCGCGGGCGTCACGGCGGTGATCGGCACCTTGTTCATTCGCGAAACCAAGGATGTCGACATCTACGGCAACGACTGATCAACACCTGCCATCGTTCGGTGCATCCGCCCACCTGTGAGAGCGCGATGTGCTCGCAAAATGGGCTTTCTGCACCATTCTGGAGCACTTCTGTCGGTTTGCCGTTCATGCGCCCAGGAGCCGTCGTGGGGCAGTGGCCACACCGCCGAAAGCACGAGTGTTGCAGGAGTGCATCACTCGTGTCATCAAACTTTCAGCAAATAGTGCGTTAAAACGTGACGCGCAATAAGATCGAGACCCCATAGCATTTTGGGCGGTTCAGCCAAAAACTGAAGCCACCTGTGCGCCTCTTCTATTGATGGCAACTAGTTTCAAACGAATTCTCATGCAAAAAATGACCCGCGTTGTCCTGGCTGTCCTGGCTGTTGCCGGCACCACCGCCGCCATGGCCCAGAGCAGCGTAACGCTGTATGGCCGCGTCAACACCACCGTGGAACGCCAAAAAGTGGGCGATGTCACCACTACCGGTATGTTCAACAACTCTTCGCGCTTCGGCTTCAAGGGCACGGAAGACCTGGGCGGTGGCCTGAAGGCTGGCTTCCAGTTGGAAAGCGGTTTCAATTCGGACACCGGCACGGGTTCCGGCTGGACCCACCCCACCACCGGCATGTCTTTCGCACGCCAGAGCGAAGTGAACCTGTCGGGTGGCTTCGGTATGGTGCGCTTGGGCAACTTCACGCCCGAGTCCTATTACGCCACGGCTGACTACGTCAGCATGCATAACCACGACACGGGGTCTTCATCTGATGCCCTGTACCACGATCCTGTCTGGTTCGGTAATTTGGGGCAAGCTAACAAAATCTCCTACCGTACTCCCGAGTTCGGCGGTTTTTGGGCAGAAGCAGCGGTACAGCTTCACGAGAATAACGTGACGGTTGGTAACCAGAACAAACATGGTTATGACTTGGCCGGTAACTATGCTTCGGGCCCCTTGGCTTTGGGCGCTGGCTATAGCCAAGTCGGTGGCGCCAAGCAGTTGGGGTTGCGCGCACTGTATACCCTTGGGCAGTTCACTTTGGGTGGCTATTACCAGCGAAACGACCAGTTCTCCGCCGGAACCCGCAACAACTTCCGTCTGGCTGGCGCCTACAATTTGGGGGCATCGGAATTTCACCTGAATGTCGGCCGCGCGAACAGCTGGAGCAATGTGGCTGACTCGGCCGCCACCCAATTCACCCTGGGCTACAACTACAACCTGAGCAAGCGGACCAAGGTTTACACCTACTACACCCGCGTGAACAACGATGCCAATGCTACTTACGGCTACGGCTTCAATGGCACGTTGGCTGCAGGCCAGGCGTCTGGCAAGGATTTCTCCTCGTTCGCTGTGGGCGTTCGCCACAACTTCTAATTCCTGATCGCCAGCTGGCTTTGCCAGCTGACGAAACGGAATCTGTGAAGGCCTTGCATCTTTGGATGCAAGGCCTTTTTCATTGGTGTGCGCTTGCTCGCAGAGCTGTGTTGTCGATGGGTATCTGCAGCGAGCGGAGCGCTGGTTGGTGGAATACGGCTGTCAAGGGGTCACGGCAGCTTCCTGTGTGGCTCAAGAGGCCATTTTTCACCGGAGCGCAGAGGGGCAGTCTCCAGTCGAAAGTGAAAGGAACGCAGCTATTTCTGCAGTTGCGTCTGACTTCTGAAGACATCGTGACCAGAAAGCAAACCTGGCCGGAGTCAAACCAACCATCGGGGCGTCATGAGCGCATTCCCCGGGCCAGATCACCTCGGATACCCCCAGCCCAGTGATCGCCGCTTGGGTTAGCTGCTTTTCAGCGCTTGAAGCGCCCGTCCGATCCCACGATGGACAGGTCGGTGAACGCGAGTCCACTGTGGTCGGTGGCGCTGTAAGACAACTCCAGGCCGCCCAGGTCGAACTTTCGCATTCCCTCCAGTGCCGCCAGCATGCGGGCGCGGTCTGGCTTGGGGCTTGCCCGGCGCAGGCCTTCGACCAGCACCTTGGCGTTGATGAAGCCTTCGACCATGGCTGGCGTCAGTTCGTCAATGCCCTTTGCCTTGGCCAGGCCCATGGCCTCCTTGATAACGGGGTAGTTGAGTGAACGCTCGGATGGAAACACCTGGGTGACCACCACGCCCCGCGCCTGATCTCCCAGGGCCTTGGTGAAGCCGCCAGAGGCATTGTTTGACAAGGTCACGATCTGGCCAGACACACCGGCCGTGCGCAGGGCCTTGATGCCGTCCACCACGGCAGCGCCTGTGCCGATGAAGATCACAGCTTGTGGCGCCTGTTTGGCGGCACGTGGGGCAATGGCGCTGAAGTCAGGCTTGCTGCGATCGAATTTCTCAATAAAAAGAGCCTGGGTACCCTGGGCCTTGAACCCGTTCAGGGCGCCGCTCAGGGCGTCTGCCCCGAAGCTGTCATCGACGTGGATGACACCAATGCGCTCAACCCCCAGCGTGTTCAGATGGGTGATGGCCTTTTCCACCTCGACCTGGTAGGGCGCACGAACATTGAAAACATGGCGGCTTACCGGCTTGTGCAATGCCATTGCGCCGGTGGATGGGCCCACCAGCACCACGCCGGCTTCATCCAGCAGCGGCACGATGCCCTGGGTGTGTGGGGTTCCCCGTGTCATGAAGAGCGCAATGGCGCCGTGTTTCTCGATGAGGGTGCGGGCGTTTTCCAGCGTCAGCTTGGTATCGAACTTGTCGTCCAGCACCACCAGTTCGATTTTTTGGCCGCCCACTCCGCCCTGGGCGTTGACGGAATCCAGATACAGCGACGCACCCTGCATGGATTCCTTGACGGTGATGGCCGCAGAGCCCGTGACGCCCACCGTTTGTCCAACGACGATCTGCGCCATGCTGTGGCCAGCCAATCCTGCCGCCAGTGCGCAAGCTGCCAACAAGGGTTTCCATTTTTTCATGCGTGTACCTATCTATCCAGTGGTCCGAGTTTAGGCCGGAGAGCAGAACCAGATAATGAGGAAACGCAAAGGCCGCATGCGTGCGGCCTTTGTGCTTCCTCAGCAACTCATACCTGAAGGGCAGATGAGCCCCCCCCCGTGCGGTTAGCGGCGGAACCTGCCGTCTGTGCCAATGATGGCGAGATCGGCAAAATCCAGCCCGGAATGGTCGTCGGGCCCGTAGCTGATTTCAAGGCCACCGAGGTCAAACTTGCGCAGGCTCTCCAGCGCGGCGTGGACTTTTTCCCGGGTGGGCTTGGGGCCCGCGCGCTTGAGGCCTTCAACCAGCACTTTGGCGGCAGCAAACCCTTCCAGCATGGCTGGGCTGACCTCACTGAGACCCTTGGCTTTGGCCAGGTCGAGTGCTTCCTTCACCATGGCGTAGGTCATGGCACGTTCGTTGGGGTAGACCTGGGTCACGATCATCCCTCGCGCATTGGCGCCCAGGCTCTTGATGAATCCTGTGGAGGCATTGTTGGAGAGCGTGACGATCTGTGCGGCCGACCCGGCTGCCCGAAACGCATTGCCGGCATCCACCACCGCCGCGCCCGATGCCAGCATCAGCACCGCCTGGGCGTTGGCGCTGGCCAGTTTGACTGCAATGGGAGCAAAGTCGGGTTTGGTACGGTTGAACTTCTCCAGCACAACCGGGTTGAGCTTGCTGGCGGTCAGGCCTTTTTGGGCGCCGATGATGCCGTCTGCACCAAAACTGTCGTCGGAATACACCACCGCGATGCGTGTCATACCCATGGATGCCAGGTGGGTCATGGCCTTTTCCGCCTCGCGCTGATAGGTGGCGCGCACGTTGAAGATGTATTTGCGCACGGGCTGGTGCAGCACCATGGCGCCGGTGGATGGGCCGATGAGCGCCACTCCGTTCTTCTCCAGCAGCGGGATCATGGCTTCTGTGTGAGGGGTGCCGCGGGTCAGAAACATTGCGAGCACGTTTTGCTCTTCAATCAGCTTGCGGGCGTTTTCACCGGCGAGTTTGGGGTCGAACTTGTCGTCCAGCGAGACGAGTTCAATTTTCTGTCCGTTCACGCCACCCTTCGCGTTGACCGCGTCGAGGTACAGCATTGCACCGTCCGCAGTTTCCTTGACGCCCGCCGCGACCTGGCCGGAATATCCGGCGGTCTGTCCGATCAGGATCTGTGCGTGGCTGGTGCAGATCAGTGTGGCCAGTGCAGCACTGGCGCAGAGCTTGGTCCATTGATTCATCGGAGGCCCCTCTCTAAGTTGATTTTCAGTCTATACGGTGAACCGGCCTTAAGGCCATCTTTTGACCGTCACCGTGCCCTGTGGAATGCGGCAATGCAGCATAAGCACCACAGCGGTGCCGGGGATACTGCGCCGTGTTGCGCGCCCGCCGCGGTTGGTCCCTAAAATGTTCCGCCTCACACCCGAAAGACTGCTTCCATGACCCAGGGACTGATCCGAATCCGCGGCGCACGCCAGCACAACCTCAAGAACCTGGATCTGGACATCCGCACCGGCGAACTCACGGTGGTCACGGGCCCCAGTGGCTCGGGCAAGTCGAGCCTGGTTTTTGACACGCTGTATGCCGAAGGCCAGCGCCGCTACGTGGAAACCTTCAGCGCCTATGCGCGCCAGTTTCTGGACCGCATGGACAAACCTGCCGTGGACAAGGTCGAGGGCGTGCCCCCGGCCATTGCCATCGACCAGACCAACCCCGTGCGCTCCAGCCGCTCCACGGTGGGCACGATGACGGAGCTGAACGACCATCTGAAGCTGCTGTTCGCCCGAGCGGGCCAGTTGTTTGACAGGCAGACGGCACAGCCCGTGCGGCACGACACGCCGGAGACCATTTATGCGGAGCTGCAGCAGCGCTGCGGCATCGAGCCGGCGCCGGGCCGCCCCAAGGCGGCGAGCGCCCCCCTGGGGGGCAGCGAACCACACGCAGTGGGGAGCGTGGGGGCCGAGGTCAACCCGCGCATCGTGCTGACCTTCCCGGTCGAGCTGCCTGCCAACACCAGCGCAGAGCAGGTCGAGCAATGGCTGTCAGCCAGCGGCTTTACCAAGGTGCAGGCCGAGCGCGAAGTGGGCACGCCCACCGGGCCGCGCAAGGTGCTCGATGTGGTGGCCGACCGCTTCCGTTTGGGCAATGCCGAGAAGGCGCGCGCGATCGAGGCCATTGAGGTGGCGCTCAAGCGCGGCTCGGGGCGTTTGAATGTCTACCGGTTGGTGGAGGAGGGCGAGCCCGAGCTGTGGCGCTTCTCCACCGGCCTGCACTGCCCCGACAGCGACCTGCGCTACAGCGACCCCATTCCGTCGGCCTTCTCGTTCAACTCCGCCGTGGGCGCGTGCGACAGCTGCCGGGGCTTTGGCCGCGTGATCGGGGTGGACTACGGCCTCGTCATCCCCAACGACAAGCTCACGCTGCGCGCAGGCGCCGTCAAGACCATTCAGACCCCCGCGTGGAAAGAGGCGCAGGACGACCTCATGCGCCACGCCGAGGCCGCGGGCATCCCGCGCGACACGCCCTGGAACAAGCTGACCGACGAGCACAAAAAGTGGGTCATCAACGGCTCGCCCAACTGGAACGGCAAGTGGAACCAGCAGTGGTACGGCATCAAGCGTTTTTTTGAGTACCTGGAAAGCAAGGCCTACAAGATGCACATCCGCGTGCTCTTGTCCAAGTACCGCAGCTACACGCCATGCCCCACCTGCGCGGGCGCGCGGCTCAAGACCGAAAGCCTGCTGTGGCGCATTGGCCGCAAGGAAGATGCCGATGCCGCGCTGGAGCCCGGCAAGCGCTTCATGCCCGAGGGCGTGCAATGGTCGCGCGAGCAGCTCGAAGCGCTGCCCGGCCTGTGCTTGCACGACCTGATGCTGCTGCCCATCGACCGCCTGCGCCAGTTCTTTGCGCGCATGCAGCTGCCGGTGGGCGACAACGCCAAGGGTGACGCGCAAGCGAAACCTGGTGAAGCACAAGCGAAAACTGGTGAAGCACAAGCGCTTCGACTGCTGCACGAAGAAATCACCACCCGCCTCAAGTACCTGTGTGACGTGGGCATTGGCTACCTCACGCTCGACCGCCAAAGCCGCACGCTGAGCGGCGGCGAGGTGCAGCGCATCAACCTCACCACCGCGTTGGGCACCAGCCTGGTCAACACGCTGTTCGTGCTGGACGAGCCCAGCATCGGCCTGCACCCGCGCGACATGCACCGCATCACCGAGGCCATGCTGCGCCTGCGCGATGCGGGCAACACGCTGGTGGTGGTGGAGCACGACCCGGCCGTGATGCTGGCGGCCGACCGCATGATCGACATGGGCCCCGGCCCCGGCCGCCTGGGCGGGCGGATCGTGTTCGACGGCACCACGGCTGATTTACGCAAGGCCGACACGCTCACCGGGGCCTATCTCAGCGGGCGCAAGCATGTGGGCTTTGGCTTCAAGCGCATGGTGACGGAAGCGACGCCACGCCTCATCCTCGAAGGCGCGCGCGAGCACAACCTGCAGAACGTGTCGGTGGAGTTCCCGCTGCAGCGCCTGGTCACCGTCACCGGCGTCAGCGGCTCGGGCAAGTCCAGCTTGATCCAGGATGTGCTGGCCCCCGCACTGCTGCGCCACTTTGGCAAGGCCACCGATGCGCCGGGCGTGCACGACCGCATGCTGGGTGCCGACCATCTGTCGGACGTGGTGTTTGTGGACCAGTCGCCCATTGGCAAGACGGCCCGCTCCAACCCCGTGAGCTATGTCGGCGCGTGGGACAGCATTCGCGAGCTGTATGCCGTGGCGCCGCTGTCGCGCCAGCGCAGCTACACCGCCAGCAAGTTCAGCTTCAACAGCGGCGACGGGCGCTGCCCCACCTGCGGCGGCTCGGGCTTTGAGCATGTGGAGATGCAGTTTTTGTCGGACGTGTACCTGCGTTGCCCGGATTGTGATGGCAAGCGCTACCGGCCCGAGGTCCTGGAGATCACCATCGAGCGGGGAGGGCGTGCGCTGAACGTGGCGGATGTGTTGGCGCTGACCGTGGCCGAGGCGGCCGAGCTGTTTGCGGGCGACCGTGACGTGATCCGTGCGCTGCAGCCCATCGTGGACGTGGGGCTCGAATACGTGGCGTTGGGCCAGCCCGTGCCCACGCTGTCAGGTGGCGAGGCGCAGCGCCTCAAGCTTGCTGGCTTTCTGGCTGAGGCCGCGCGCAGCGCATCCAAATCGCGCCAGTCCGTCGCCCGCAAAGGCACGCTGTTCTTGTTTGACGAGCCCACCACCGGCCTGCACTTTGACGACATCGCCAAGCTCATGCGCGCGCTGCGCAAGCTCATCGACGCTGGGCATTCGCTCATCGTCATCGAGCACAACCTTGATGTGATCCGCGCGAGCGACTGGCTCATCGACCTGGGGCCCGAGGGAGGTTATGCGGGCGGCCTCATCGTGGCCGAAGGGACGCCGGAGGATGTGCGCCAGCACGCCACCTCGCACACCGGACAGGCGCTGCGCGACTATGAACTCACGCTGGGCATCGGGGGCCATTCGGCACACGAAAAAGCCGCCATGCTACGAAAAAAAGAGCTAGTGGCGCTTGATGGTAAAGCGCTAGAGGCCAAAAACGCTATACAAATCGTCAACGCCAAGGAGCACAACCTCCAAAACCTGAGCGTGGACATTCCGCGTGGCAAGTTCAATGTGGTGACGGGCGTCAGCGGCTCGGGCAAGTCCACGCTGGCGTTCGACATCCTGTTCAACGAAGGCCAGCGCCGTTACCTTGAATCGCTCAACGCCTATGCCCGCAGCATCGTGCAACCCGCAGGCCGGCCCGAGGTGGATGCGGTGTACGGCATCCCGCCCACCGTGGCCATCGAGCAGCGCCTCTCGCGCGGCGGGCGCAAGTCCACCGTGGGTACGACCACCGAAGTGTGGCACTTTTTGCGTCTGCTGTACGTCAAGCTGGGCACGCAGCATTGCGTGAAAGACGGTGCGGCGGTGCAGCCGCAAACGCCCGAGAGCATCGCCGCCCAGCTGCTCACGCAGTTCCGCGGCCAGCACATCGGGCTGCTTGCGCCGCTGGTGATGAACCGCAAAGGCGTGTACACCGAGCTGGCCGACTGGGCCCGCCCGCGTGGACACACCCACCTGCGCGTGGACGGCAACTTTTTGCCCACCACCAACTTCCCTCGCATCGACCGCTTCAAGGAGCACACCATCGAGCTGCCCGTGGCCAGCCTGGATGTGTCGCCAGAGAACGAAGCGCAGCTGCGCACCGCGCTGGTCGATGCGCTCACCCACGGCAAGGGCGTGGTGCATGTTCTCTCAGGCATCGCAGGCCTGCGTGAAGCCATGGAGGGCGGCCAGCCCACGGCGGGCATTGGCACGCTGCAGGCGTTCTCCACCAAGCGCGCCTGCCCCGTGTGCGCCACCAGCTATGCCGAGCTGGACCCGCGCCTCTTTTCATACAACAGCAAACACGGCTGGTGCCCCGACTGCGTGGGCACCGGCGTCAAGCTCACCCGCGACCAGCGCAAGGTGTTTGACGACTCGGTGCAGGACAGCAATGAAAAAGGAAGGGAAAAAGGCCGCGAGCAGACCTTTGCCGAGCCCGAGGTGGAAGACCTGGCCGACACTGCTTGCCCCGGCTGCAGCGGCACGCGCCTGAATGCGACGGCCCGCGCCGTGAAGTTTGCGGGCGTGGGCATCACCGACATCGCAGCCTTGTCGGTGACGGATGTGCGCCGCTGGATCGAGACCCTGCGCATCGAAGGCGGCATGACCCAACGCGAAGGCGACATCGCCCGCGACTTGGTGCCCGAGATCCAGAGCCGCCTCGAATTTTTGGAAGAAGTGGGCCTGGGATACCTCACGCTGGACCGGGGGGCGCCCACGCTCAGCGGTGGCGAGGCCCAGCGCATCCGCCTGGCCGCGCAGCTGGGCAGCAACCTGCAGGGCGTGTGCTACGTGCTCGACGAGCCCACCATCGGCCTGCATGCACGCGACAACCAGATTTTGCTCAACGCCCTGCACAAGCTGGGCGACAAGGGCAACACGCTGGTGGTGGTGGAGCACGACGAAGACACCATCCGCCGCGCCGACCACATCATCGACATTGGCCCCAGCGCGGGCAAACGCGGCGGGCGCTTGGTGGCGCAGGGCAGCGTGGCCGACATCACGGCCGCAGAAGATTCGCAAACCGGCCGCTACCTGCTGCACGCCATGAAGCACCCGCTGCAGTTGCGCCGCAGCATCGCGCCCGTTGAGGTGAGCGCCGAGGCCACGGCGGCCTTTGCCCAGGCCGAGGCGGCAGCGCCCACCGGTCGGCAAAGCGCGGCCGTCAAGAAGCGCGCGGCACAGGCTGCATCGCTGGCCGCCGACGCGCTGACCGAGGCCAAGGAACGTGCCGCCATGCGCTGGCTTACGGTGCATGGCGCGCAGTTGCACAACCTGCAGAACGTGACGGCCACCGTGCCACTTCACCGCCTGGTGGCGGTGACGGGCGTGAGTGGCTCGGGCAAGTCCACCCTGGCGCGCGATGTGCTGCTGGCCAACGTGCAGGCCTGGGTGCAGCAGCGCAGTACCAAGGCAGGCCGCGATGCGATGGACGCAGGCAAGGCGCCGCCGCTGGTTGGTTGCACAGGCCTGTCGGGCTTCGAGAGCATCGACCGCGTGCTCGAAGTGGACCAGACGCCGATCGGCAAGACACCGCGTTCGTGCCCCGCCACTTACATCGGCTTCTGGGACACCATCCGCAAGCTGTTTGCCGAGACGCTGGAGGCCAAGGCACGCGGCTACGCGGCCGGGCGCTTCAGCTTCAACACCGGCGAAGGCCGCTGCCCCGGTTGCGAAGGTGCGGGCGTGCGCACCATCGAGATGAGCTTTCTGCCCGACGTGAAGGTGCCCTGCGAAACCTGCCACGGCGCCCGTTTCAACCCCGAAACACTGGCCGTCACCTGGCGCGGCAAGAGCATTGGCGATGTGCTGAAGATGGAAGTGGACGAGGCCGTGGGCTTCTTTGCCACCATGCCCAGCATTGCGCACCCGCTGCAGTTGCTCAAGGACGTGGGGCTGGGCTACCTCACTCTGGGCCAGCCCTCGCCGACCCTGAGCGGCGGCGAGGCGCAGCGCATCAAGCTCGTGACCGAGCTGACCAAGGTGCGCGACGAGGTCGGCCGCCGGGGCCAGAAGGCGCCGCACACGCTGTACGTGCTGGACGAGCCCACGGTCGGCCTGCATATGGCCGATGTGGACAAGCTCATCCGCGTGCTGCACCGCTTGGTCGATGGTGGTCACAGCGTGATCGTGATCGAGCACGACCTGGATGTGATCGCCGAGGCCGACTGGATTCTGGACCTGGGCCCCGAGGGCGGCAACGCAGGCGGGCGCATCGTGGCCGCAGCCACACCTGAAGACGTGGTGGCGGCAGGCACCCATACAGGCAAGGCGCTGGCGGCGGTGCTGGCGCGCTGAGGTGCCCTTGCAGTGTGATGGCCCGTGCGCCTGAAGGGAGGGGCGGGGTGCCAGCCCGGTGGTGCGCATACGCAGTGGTCGGCCCCTGTCCTACGCACAGCGCGGAACATGGCGCACGCGCCGCGCGGGGTGGGCTTCCTACGATGGGTTGCAGGGGATCGGCCCCCCACTTTCTATCCACAGCTACGGACGCCCATCACCATGAACGCTTTCCAACTTCTCAAGACCTGTACCGCCATTGGGGCGGCCTCTGTTCTGCTGGTTGCCTGTGGCGGCGGCAATGACGACGACCCAACCCCCAGCAACGAGCCAGGTGTGCTGACGGTCACCAACGCCACCGTCAGTGGCCTCAATGGCGTGTACGGCAACGGTGCGCTCAACCTCACCGATGTGAGCAAACAAAACCCCATTGGCTCGGTGCCAGAGCTGTGCGCTTTCCGCTTTGACGGTGCCAACAAGGTGGGCTCTTCCGCCACCGCGTTTGGCGACATTCGCTACCGTCCCGATGTCACCAAGCTCTACCAGGCGTTCCTGACTTTTGACGGCAAGGAATACGCCAGCAGCGACGACACCGACACTGCGGTGGTGCGCGAGAGTGACCAGGTGCGTCTGACAGGCAAGACGCTCACCGCCACCGATGGCTCTGCTGCCACGCTGCGTGTGACGGGCATCGTGCCCATGCGCCCCAACCGTCCCATGGGCTGCTGAACGCGGCTCTGCTGCCCGCCGCCCCCTCACAATACGCGGGGGCGGTGCAGGCTACAGAGCGCGCACCGCCGAACATCACGTTTGCACCACGGCCTTGCGGCCGTTGCCGTTTGGGGCCCGCATTGGAGTGACGGCGTGATGGCGTGGTGCGTGCATGAACTGCCGTTCGCCTGAAGCGTGGAAGCTATTGCTATTAAATAAATAGCATTAGACGCTTTCTATACGGGCACTAGCGCCTCATTTGTGCAAAAATTAAATCCGCCTCGGCTCCAGTATGGCAGCAGGCGTGCGCCTGCTGGCTGCGCTGAGGCAGGGCGACGGCACAGCGCAAACATTCCCCAACGCGCCGCACCTTCGACCGACACGGCGTACGCGCAATTGGGATAAGAAATCAAAGCACCGCGAACAGCTTTTCGCGCAACTCGGGCAGGCGCTTCTTGCCGGTGGCATTGGTTTCGAGCGCCTGGGCCCAGGCCACATAAACGTGGCGCAACTCGCTGCTGCTTTTGCAGCCGTGGATGGCTTCCAACAGCGAAATGCGGTTGTGGTGGCCAAAGATGTTGTTGACCGTGTTGGTCATGAAATTGCGCGCCATGTCCAGCTCTTTGGCGCTGCGCGATTCGGCGGGTGGCAGGCCCGAAAGGTCAATCTCGTCGGGGGCGTGCGGTTTGGCGGGGGCAGCCGCAGGGCTGGCGGCTGGCTGCGCCACGCCCACCGCCTCGATGCAGTCACGGCTGAGCAATTCGGTGAGCTGGGCACTGATCTCGCCGCCGGGACCAAAGGTACTCAGGTCCTGGCCGCTGCGCTTGCCGTCCACCAGCACCAGAATGCGCCGTGCAAGAGGTGTCAGCCCCAGCGAGCGGGACTGAATTTCTTGTTGGCCCTGGGCGGTCTTGGCGTAAATGGCGGCGGTCAGGTTGGAGGGAACATCTGCCATGGGGTGTGGGGCGCAATCTTTCAGCGAAAAGTGAATTGGTGACAGAGTGTTTCCGCATCCCCTTTTTATGCCATTGGGACTTTAACTAGGCCGTTTCAGATGCACGCAACATCTCTGATCGGTGTTTTCCCTTGAGTCGTCCTTCGCACGGCAGTTTGGGCGTTTTCATCAGTTAGCTGTAAGCAAGCGTGAACACAGTCGCTTACGCAATCCGATGGCGCTGCCTGCGGAATGCGCGGGGGCAGTGCCTAGGTGCTGTGTTCTGTACTCATACACGAGGGGAATTCATGAAGGAAGACAAAAGCAGTCACGCCTACTGGAAAGCCACGCTGGGCCTGCTAACCAAGATTCTGATCGTCTGGTTTGTGGTGTCGTTCGGCGCGGGGATCCTGTTTGTCGACGTGCTCAATAACATCAAGTTGGGCGGTTATCCGCTCGGGTTCTGGTTTGCTCACCAGGGCTCTATCTACATCTTCATTGCGCTGATTTTTTATTACGCGAAGAAGATGGGCGACATCGATCGTCAGTTCGACGTGCATGAAGACTGAGGGCTGAAATCATGGATCTTCAAACAACCATCTATATCTTTGTCGGTCTGAGCTTCGCGCTCTACATCGGCATCGCAGTGTGGGCCCGCGCGGGTTCCACCAGCGAGTTCTACGCGGCCGGCGGCAGCGTGCACCCCATCACCAACGGCATGGCCACGGCCGCCGACTGGATGAGCGCGGCGTCCTTCATCTCCATGGCTGGTCTGATCGCCAACATGGGCTATGGCGGTGGCCTGTTCCTGATGGGCTGGACCGGCGGCTACGTGCTGCTGGCCATGCTGCTGGCTCCGTACCTGCGCAAGTTCGGCAAGTTCACGGTGCCGCAGTTCATTGGTGACCGCTTCTACTCCAAGAGCGCCAGCACCATTGCCGTGATGTGCCTGCTGGTGGCGTCGCTCACCTACATCATTGGTCAGATGACCGGTGTGGGCATTGCCTTCTCGCGCTTCCTGGGCGTGTCCAGCGACACCGGCATTTACGTCGGTATGGCCATCGTGTTCGCCTACGCCGTGTTCGGCGGCATGAAGGGCATCACCTACACCCAGGTGGCGCAGTACATCGTGCTGATCCTGGCCTACACCGTGCCTGCCGTGTTCATCTCGCTGCAGCTCACGGGCAACGTGATCCCTCAGCTGGGTCTGGGTGGCAGCTATGTTGGCACCGACATGACTTTGCTGGCCAAGCTCGATTCCGTGGTCACTGACCTGGGCTTTGGCAAGTACACCACGCAATGGCCCGGCAGCATGCTCAACATGTTCATGTACACGATGTCGCTGATGATCGGTACCGCTGGTTTGCCGCACGTCATCATGAGATTCTTTACCGTGCCTTCGGTGAAGGATGCTCGCAGCTCGGCTGGCTGGGCCCTGATCTTCATCGCCATCCTGTACACCACGGCACCTGCTGTGGCTGCCATGGCCAAGCTGAACCTGCATGCCACCGTCAACACCGCCGTCAAGGCCGGTGGCGACCTGTATGCGCCTGAAGCTTCGCTCAAGAACGAAGACCGTCCTGACTGGATGAAGCGTTGGGAAAAGACCGGCCTGCTGAAGTTCACCGACAAGAACGGTGACGGCCGCATCCAGTACTACAACGACAAGACCAAGAACGAAGTTGCCAAGGGCAAGGCAGAGGCTGCCGGCTGGAAGGGCAATGAGCTCGACGTGAATGCCGACATCATCGTGATGGCCAACCCCGAAATCGCGCTGCTGCCCAACTGGGTGATCGCGCTGGTGGCGGCTGGTGGTCTGGCAGCTGCTCTGTCGACGGCTGCGGGTCTGCTGATGGCTATTTCGTCTGCCGTGTCGCATGACCTGGTCAAGGGCGTCTTCAACCCCAACATCAGCGAGAAGAACGAGCTGCTGGCGGGCAAGGTGTCGATGGCCGTGGCCATTGTGGTGGCTGGTTATCTGGGCTTGAACCCGCCAGGCTTTGCGGCCGGTACGGTGGCACTGGCCTTCGGTATTGCCGCCAGCTCGCTGTTCCCCGCCATCATGATGGGTATTTTCAGCAAGAAGATGAACAAGGAAGGCGCCATGGCCGGTATGCTGGCTGGCCTGTTCTTCACCCTGTTCTATGTGTTCGCACACAAGGGCATCTTCTTCATCAAGGGCACGGAATATCTGGGTCTCATTGGCGGCGCCAACAGCTTCTTCGGCATCACGCCTGAAGCGATTGGTGCGGCCGGTGCCATGGTGAACTTCCTGGTCGCCTTCCTGGTGGACAAGGTCACCAAAGAGCCACCAGAGCACATCCAAGCCATGGTGGAGTCGGTGCGCGTCCCGCGCGGCTCCAAGCTGGTGACGGGTGCTCACTGAGACGTCTGTCAGGGGGTAAACCCCCTGTGCCGTGGTGCTCTGGCGCTGCGGCAGTGACAATGGAGGCCCTGCCGGCTGCGCTGGCAGGGCCTTTTTAATTGAATTCTCCGGGGAGCCTGCGCGCTGTGCGTTGCGCCCCGAAGCTGGGAGCTCTGCATGGTTTTTGATGTCAGCGTCGCATTGACCTGGATTTTGTATCTCGCGTTGTTCCCGATGGCGTTCTTCTGGTTCCGCCGGGCGTGGCGTATCGTGGTCAAGCGCGATTTTTCCGAGGTCGCCATCAGGCGCGGTGAGTCACCGCCCAACCCCGAAAAATACGCCCCCTATGCGATGGTCATCAACCTCATCGCTGGTGTGGTGGCAGCGGTGGTGATCGTCAGCGTGGCACTGGGCCAGCTCGACTACAACACCTGGACCGCCATGGCGGGTAGCACCATCTGGTGCAAGTTTTTTCTGGATTTCGCGCTTTCGCGCCAGGCGCATGGGGCGGCCGCCAGGGCCAA
This sequence comes from Acidovorax defluvii, assembly GCA_003268905.1. Taxonomy (GTDB): domain Bacteria; phylum Pseudomonadota; class Gammaproteobacteria; order Burkholderiales; family Burkholderiaceae_C; genus Acidovorax; species Acidovorax defluvii. The sequence continues at coordinate 231,886 of QLTU01000002.1, read as the reverse complement.
GCCCAAGGTCAAAGCCTGACTGCACTGCCCGGTACGTAAGACCGAGGTAAGTGCCGGGCGCACAATGGACAACAGGGGGGCATCCAGACTCCCCGCCAGGAGACTGCTGTGCTCAAAGGACTCGGCTCCCAACGCCTGGTTGCCCTGTTTGCTGGCGGCTGGGTACTGTTCAATTTTCCGCTGCTCGGCCTGTGGGACCGTGATGCCACCGTGTGGGGCATTCCCTTGTTCCCGGCGGCCCTGTTCTTGCTGTGGGGTGGGCTGATTGCCGCACTGGCCTGGCTGATGGAGCAGCCCGATAACCGCTTGGGCGACCGCAGCGACGAACGCCCCGATGACCGCCCTGACGACCGCGTGGCAGCGGTGCCCCTACCGTCTGCATCGCTGCAGGATTAGGCATGCTCTCGCCCGCACTGGTCATTGCCTCGTCGTTCGCCTATCTGCTGCTGCTGTTTGCCGTGGCTTACTGGGCCGATCGCCGTGCGCAAGCGGGGCGCTCGGTCATCGCCAACCCCTGGACCTACGCGCTTTCGCTGGCCGTGTATTGCACCGCCTGGACGTATTTCGGCAGCGTGGGGCGGGCTGCCTCGGGCGGGGTGTGGTTTTTGCCCATTTACCTGGGGCCCACGCTGGTCATGGTGCTGGGCTGGATCGTGCTGCGCAAGATGATCCGCATTGCCAAGGCCTACCGCATCACGTCGATTGCCGACTTTGTTGCCAGCCGCTACGGCAAGAGCCCGCTGCTGGCCGGGCTGGTGACCCTGATCGCGGTGGTGGGCATCGTGCCCTACATCGCGCTGCAGCTCAAGGCGGTGTCGGCGGGCTATGCCCTGCTGACGGTGCCCGGCGGCGTGGCCGACCCCGCACACTGGAGCCGCGACAGTGCCTTTTATGTGGCGCTGGTGCTGGCCGGCTTTGCCATGGTATTTGGTGCGCGGCACCTGGACACCACCGAGCGGCACGAGGGCATGGTGGCCGCCATCGCGTTTGAATCGGTGGTCAAGCTGGTGGCCTTCCTGATGGTCGGCTTCTTTGTGGTGTATGGCCTGTTCGATGGCCTGGGCGACCTGTTCGCCCGGGCGCAGGCCGTGCCGCAGCTGCAGCAGTTGCTGCGCCTGGAGCAGGGCGGGCAGTTTGCCTGGGCGCAGTGGTTCGGGCTGATGCTGCTGTCAATGTTCTCGGTGGTGTTTTTGCCTCGCCAGTTCCAGGTGATGGTGGTGGAAAACGTGCGCGAAGACCACCTGCGCCGCGCGGTCTGGGTGTTTCCGCTCTACATGCTGCTCATCAACCTGTTCGTGCTGCCCATTGCACTGGGCGGCCTGCTGTATTTCGGGCCGGGGCAAGGCAATGCTGAGAATTTTGTGCTGTCGCTGCCGCTGGCGGCCGGGCAGCACGCGCTGGCGCTGTTTGCGTTTGTCGGGGGGCTGTCTGCGGCCACGGGCATGGTCATCGTGGAGACCGTGGCGGTCTCCACCATGGTCAGCAACGAGCTGGTGCTGCCCCTGCTGCTGCGCTGGCGCCACCTGCGCAGCGGCGGCGGGCAGGACTTCACGCGCCTTCTGCTGGGCATCCGGCGCGCCGCCATTTTGGGCGTGCTGGTGCTGGGTTATGTTTACTTTCACCTCGCGGGTGAGGCCTATGCGCTGGTCAGCATCGGGCTCATCAGCTTTGCTGCCGTGGCGCAGTTTGCACCCGTGGTGCTGGGCGGCATGTACTGGAAGGGCGGAACCCGCCTGGGCGCACTCGCGGGTCTGCTGGCGGGCTTTCTGATGTGGGCCTACACGCTCATGCTGCCCTCCATTGCCAAGTCGGGCTGGCTCGACATGGGCTTCATCGCACACGGGCCCTGGGGCATGGCCTGGCTGCGGCCCGAGCAGTTGCTTGGCCTGCAGGGGTTCGACGGCCTCACGCATTCGCTGTTCTGGAGCATGCTGGCCAATGTGGTGGCGTATGTCGGGGTGTCGCTGTGGCGCGCGCCTTCGGGCCGCGAGGCCAGCCAAGCCCTGTTGTTTGTCGATGTGCTGGAGCGTACGGCCACTTCGAGCCCGGTGTTCTGGCGCGGGCGGGCCAACACGCAAGACCTGCTGCGCCTGTGCGAGCGTTTTCTGGGCGGCGCCAAGGCGCAGGCGCTTTTTGACGGCTATGCGCAGCGCGTGGGCGTGCACCATGCCCACGCGCTGCGGCCCGACGCCCGACTGGTGCAGTTTGTCGAAACCCAACTGGCCGGTGCCGTGGGCAGTGCATCGGCCCGTGCGCTGGTGGCCTCGGTGGCCGAAGAAGAAACGCTCTCGCCCGAAGACGTGCTGCGCATTCTGGACGAGGCCTCGCAGATCCGCGCCTATTCGCGGGCGCTGGAGGGCAAGTCGCGCTCGCTGGAGCAGGCCACCGCCGAACTGCGCGCCGCCAACGAGCAGTTGCAGAGCCTGGACCGGCTCAAGGACGACTTCATGTCGTCTGTGACGCACGAGCTGCGCACGCCGCTCACGTCTATCCGCGCGCTGGCCGAACTCATGCAGGACGACGCCAGCATGCCCGCCGCCCAGCGCCAGCAGTTCGTGGGCATCATCGTGTCCGAAACCGAGCGCCTGACACGCCTGGTGAACCAGGTGCTGGACATGGCCAAGATCGAGTCGGGTCATGCCGAATGGCATGTGGCGCCGGTGGACATGCGCGCCCTGGTGGAGCGTGCGGTGGCCACCACGGCTGAAGTGTTCCGCGAGCGCGCGGCCCAGGTGCAGGTGCAGTTGCCCGACGAGGCGCCCGTGCTGCAGGCCGACCCCGACCGCATTCTGCAGGTGCTGCTGAATCTGTTGTCCAACGCAGCCAAGTTTGTGCCCTCGCCCGGCGGGCAGGTGCAGGTGCGGCTGGCGTGCGATGCGCAGGGCATCACGGTGTGCGTGCAGGACAATGGCCCGGGCGTGCAACCGGGCCACGAGGCCATGATTTTTGATCGTTTTCACCAGACCGACCTGGGTGCCCAGGTGGCGCACGGAACAGGCCTGGGCCTGCCGATCAGCCGCCATATTGCAGAACATTTTGGTGGGCGGCTGTGGCTGGAGCCGGGCGCACAGCCGGGCGCCTGCTTCTGCTTCTGGCTACCCCGCCAGGCCCCCTCATCCGGAGACAAGAACCCATGACGCACAAGATCCTGATTGCCGACGACGAGCCCAACATCGTGATCTCGCTCGAATACCTGCTGCAGCGCGAGGGCTACGCCGTGCTGGTGGCGCGCGACGGGCAGGAGGCGCTCGACACCATCGCGCGCGAGCAGCCCGCGCTGGTGCTGCTCGACGTGATGATGCCGCACAAGACGGGCTTTGAGGTCTGCCAGGCCGTGCGCGCCGACGAGGCCCTGCAGGGCACCAAAATCCTCATGCTCACGGCCAAGGGCCGCGAGACCGACCTGGCCAAGGGCCTGGCCCTGGGCGCCAACGCTTACATGACCAAGCCGTTTTCCACGCGCGAACTGGTGCAGAAGGTGGCCGAGCTGCTCGGGGAGGCACCCGCATGAAAAAGATCGACCCCCGGCTGGTGCTGGCCGTGGCCGCTGCAGGCCTGGTGATGGCGCTGTGGCTGGTGCTGATGTCCGTGATTGTCTGGTCCACACTCGATGCGCAGGAGCGCCTGGCGGTGGGCGAGGTGCTGGCGTCCCGCACCGTGCTGGTGGTCATGGGCTGGCTGCTGGGCCTGTTTCTGGTGGCGGGCACGCTGCATGTGCTGCACCGCCGCTATGTGGGCGACCCGCACCGCCTGCTCGAAAAAATCCGGGTGGTGGTGACGGCCACCACGCCCCAGCAGCTCACTCCCAGGGGCACCGCCGAAATGCAGGCCATGGCCCGCGCCGTGAACGAACTGGCGGCCCAGCGCGACCAGTTGCGCGGCGACATGGCCGCCCAGGTAGCCCAGGCCAGCCACAGCGTGCAGCAAGAGAAGAACCGGCTCGCCGCCCTGATGGCCGAGCTGAACCAGAGCGTGGTGGTGTGCAACCGCGACGGGCGCATCCTGCTCTACAACCAGCGCGCGCGCCAGCAGTTCCGGCAGATATCGCAGGGGCCGGCGCTGGCGGCCGGGGCCGAGCTGATCGGCATTGGCCGGTCGATCTACGCCGTGTTCGACCAGCAGTTGCTGGCCCATGCGCTCGAACGCATTCACCAGGGCATGGCGCGGGGTGTAGCCAGCCCGTCGGCGCAGTTTGTCACCACCACGCAGGGTGGGCAGTTGCTGCGCGTGCAGGTGGCGCCGGTGCGTGCGGCGGTGGCCGAGGGGGCCGACGAAGAAACGCTGGAGTCCGTGGTGAGCGGCTTTGTGCTGATGCTCGACAACGTGACGGCCAGCGTGGAGGAAGAATCTGCCCGCGACCAGCTCCTGCACGGCCTGACCGAAGGCAGCCGAGCGTCGCTGGCCAACATCCAGGCGGCGGTGGACATGCTGGGCTTTTCCGACCTGGAACCCGCCATGCGCGAGCGCTTTCTGGGCGTGGTGCGCGACGAGGTGGGCGCCATGGGGCGGCGCATCACCGACCTGGCGCAGCGCGCCACGCAGCGCCTCAAGACGCGCTGGCCCATGGAGGACATGCTGGGCGCCGACCTGGCCACCGCCGCCCAGCGCCGCATTGCCGCGCAGTGCGACCGGCCGGTAACGCTCGACGCGATCGACGGCAGCCTGTGGCTCAAGGTGGACAGCTACACCCTGCTGCAGGCACTGACCTATCTGGCGCACCGGCTGGTGGATGAGTTTGAGGTGCGCTTTTTGCAACTGCGGCTGCAGAGCACGGGCACGCATGCGCAGCTCGACCTGGTCTGGAGCGGCCAGGCCATGAGCAACGAAACGGTAATGAACTGGGAGATGGACGCCATGCGATTTGGCGCGGAACGCAGTCCCCTGACCGTGCGCGAAGTGGTCGAGCGCCACGGCGGCGAAATGTGGTTTGAGCGCGAGCGGGTGCGCCACCAGGCGTTCTTCCGCTTCATGCTGCCCCTGGCCAGCGTGCAGGGCGTGGTGGATGCCGCTTTGGGCGAGAGCGAATACAGCCGCCCCGAGTATTACGACTTCGATCTGTTCAAGCAGGCCGACCAGAGCAGCGCGCTGGACGACCGCCCGCTGTCCGAGCTGGCCTACACCGTGTTCGACACCGAAACCACGGGCCTGAATCCGGCCGGCGGCGACGCCATCATCCAGCTCGGTGCAGCCCGCATCGTCAATGGCAAGCTGCTGCGGCAGGAATGCTTTGAACAGCTGGTGGACCCGGGGCGCGGCATCCCAGCGGCGTCCATCCCCATCCACGGCATCACCGACGACATGGTGGCGGGCAAGCCGCGCATCGGCGAGGTGCTGCCGGTGTTCCATGCGTTCACGCAAGACACGGTGCTGGTGGCGCACAACGCGGCGTTCGACATGCGCTTTCTGCAGCTGCAGGAGAAGGCCACGGGGGTGGTCTTTCACCAGCCTGTGCTCGACACGCTGCTGCTCTCGGCCGTGGTGCACCCGAACCAGGAGTCGCACCGGCTTGAAGCGATTGCGGAGCGTTTCAACGTGACCGTGCTGGGGCGCCACACGGCCCTGGGCGATGCGCTGGTGACGGCCGAGATCTGGCTGCGGCTGATTCCGCTGCTGCAGGAGCAGGGCATCCATACGCTGCGCCAGGCGCGCGAGGCGGCGCAGAAGACGTATTACGCGCGGTTGAAATATTGAGTGTTTTTGGGGTTTTGCGCTTATGGGGTAAGCGCTGGCAGCTATTGTTTTTGTAGTTGATGGTGTGCTTTTGCGGAGGGCGGGAGCCGGGGTGTGCGCCCGGCGGCGCACCTTCTTTTCTTGTCTCGCCAAGAAAAGTAGGCAAAAGAAGGCGACCCTACTGTCTGCGACCCCTTCGCTGCGCTACGGGGCAACCTGGGGTGCTCGGATGCGGGGTGCGCCGCGTAACTCACTGCGCGCCTGCGGCGCTCCGTTCAGACAGACGCGGCGAGTCAGTTGACGAAGCGCGGGTGTGTCCTGCGGCACACCCACGCCACCCCGCCTCCTGCGCGCCCCAGGCGCATACAGAAGGGGGGTGGCAGCCCAACAGCCCAACAGCCCAACAGCCCAACAGCCCAACAGCCCAACAGCCCAACAGCCATACGGGCCATCGCTGCGTTCGGCCTGGATAGCGCAGCGCGAGGCGCTTGCGCCCGCGCAGACGGGGCCGAGCGAAGCGATGGCCCGTGTGGATGTCCGGTTGCGGGTTCCCTTCTGTGCGTGCCGAGAAGCGCAGGGCAGGGGGTGCGTGCGTGTGCCGTAGGACACACGCACTTCGTGCACTGACTCGCCGCAGTTGTTTGAACGGAGCGCTGCAAGCGCGCAGTGAGTTCTGCGGCGCACCCCCTGCCCGAGCATCGCAGGTTGCCCGTAGCGCAGCGAAGGGACACGCACAGTAGGGTCGCCTTCTCTTTGGTGACTTTCTCTTGGCGAGACAAGAGAAAGTTACTGCGCCGCCGGGCGCACACCCCGGCTCCCGCCCCCAAATAAGGCACATCAGCCACTACAAAAACAATAGCTGCCAGCGTTTAATCCATAAGCGCCAAGGCCAAAAACACTCAATACCTTCCCGTCTGATACCGCTGCCCCAACACCCCCTGCAGCGTCTGCACCACCGAAAACGCCTCCTTGAGGTGGCTGCGCTCAAAGTTGGACAACTCCTCTAGCGCCAGAAAATTGTCGGGCGCCTGCCCCTGCGCGATCTGACGCGCCTGGTGGTCGATGCGCAGCCGGGACAAAAACTCCAGCGCATCGCGCAGATCGCGTGCGCTTTGCGCACTCACCTCACCTGCCAGTGAAGCCACCTCCAGCCGGTCGTGCGTGTTGACCGCCGCAATGCCGCCCGCCAGCGCATACACCCGCGCCAGGTCCACGATGGGCACGATGCCGCTGTGCTTGAGGTCGATGGTGCCCGCGTTTTCGCCGCCACGGATGCGTGCGATGGTGCCAAACATGCCCAGCGGCGGGCGGTGCTTGAGCGCGTTGCCCACCATGTGCGCCAGAAAAAGGCTGTTGCCCCGCGTGCGCTGCAGCACCTCATTGCGCAGCGACTCCAGCAGTTCGGTCTTGCCGTGGATGGCGCGCAGGTCGAAGAACACGCAGGTCAGCATCAGTGCCATGGGTTCGGGCTTGTCTACCCACTGGTGAAAGTACTGTGCCCAGCGTGCGCGCGGCTGGCGCCACTTGTCGGTCATGGCCATCATCTCGCCCGGGCAGTGGATATAGCCGCAGGCCGCCAGGCCATCGCACACGAATCGCGAAAACGCACGAAAGTACTCGCCATGCAGTGCTTCGTCATACCGGTCGTCCAGCACCATGCAGTTGTCCTGGTCGGACCTGGCGGTCTGTTCGCTGCGGGCCTGGGAGCCTGCGGCCACCCACACATAGTCCACCGGCGGCGGGCCCAGCTTCACCTCGGCCAGGTGGATGAGACGGGTGGTCAGCGCGTCGGTGATGGTGGTGATGATGTGGCCCGTGCTGTAAGCGCTGGCGTCGGCGGCGGCCAGGTGTTGCTGCAGCGCCTTGATCTTGGTGCTGGCATGCGCCAGGCCCTCTACCGTGGTCTGTTTGTAAACATCGCCCGCCAGGTAAACAGCCGATGTGCTGTGTTGTTCCGCCAGGTCGGTGGCGGTGATCATGCCGACGATGCGCGCGCCGTCCATCACCGGCACATGGTGGATGTTGTGCCGCGCCATGAGCAGCAGGGCTTCAAAGGCGGGGCTTTGTGCCTGCAGTGTCATGGGCGCCAGGGTGGCGATGTCGGACACGGGCCGGTCAATATCCAGCCCCAGTGCGACCACGCGGTTGCGCAGATCGCGGTCTGTGACCAGGCCAAACAGATGGTGCTGCTCGACCAGCAGCACCGACGACACGCGCAGATCGCGCATTTGCAGCGCAGCGGCGCGGATGCTGGTGTCGGGCGGCAGCGTGATCGGCTCGCGCTTGATGAGCGCGCGCACGGGCGTGCCCAGCAGGCTCAGGTGCACGCCCGCGCCGGGTGCCTGCACCGCAGCTGGAGGCTGCCCTACGCCGGGCAGTGACGGAAAGAAATACGCGAGGGCGCCATGATCGCGGCACAGTGCGGTCACGGTGTCGGGGGCCAGCCAGGCGATGTGGCTGTCGGCCGCGGCAGTGGCCTGCCAGGTGGTGAGGTGTTGCGCCGGGGTGGCGCCAAAGCCGAACATGTCTCCGGGCTGCAGGTGCACGGCCATGTCCAGGTCGGGGTCGTGCAGGTCTACCGCGCCGCTCACGATGAGCCCGGTGCGGCTGTGCAGGCGGCCCTGGGGCAGCAGCGTGGTGCCCACATCCGATGCCTCCAGCCGCCACTGCGGCGCCAGTGTGTCCAGCGTGGCCGCGTCCAGTTGACTCCATACACGGTGGCTGGCCAGCGCCGCCTGAAGGGTGGCGAGGGTGTGAGGGGCAGGGTTCATGGCGGGCGGGACCAGGCAACAGGGAGTGCCATTGTTGCAGCGGTGGTGCGGCGTGGGGGCAGGGTTGTTACTGGCTTTGACGTGGGTCAACCGGTCGGGCGACCCTGGCCAGTACGGTGGTGGGGGTGTTTGCCTTAGCATGCGCTCAGCAGCGGGGCACCAAGCAAGTGCCACGGGTCCCACCGGCTCGCGATGTCGCGCTGTGCCATCTGGACGCTGGCGCGTTGCCAAAGCGTGCCGGCGTTCGCGCATCCGCGCGGCCCTTGAGCAACAACAGAACCCTTTTTTTTGCGACTTTTGCAGACCATGCCAACGCCTCCACCCTCTGCACCCACGGTTGTATGGTTGCACCCCGAGGCGCCCGCCAAGCCCGTTGAGGGGGCGCCGTGCAACGGCTGTGGCCTGTGTTGCCTGGCGGAGCCTTGCCCGTTGGGTGTGCTGGTTTCGCGGCGGCGCGCGGGGGCCTGCCTGGCCTTGCGCTGGAGCGACGCCGACGGGCGCTACCTGTGCGGAATGGTGGTCGATCCGGGCGGTGTTACCGGCTGGACGCATCCCTGGGCTGTGCGCTGGCTGGGGCGGCTGGCCCGGCGCTGGATCGCTGCGGGGGCAGGGTGTGATGCCGATGTGCTGGCACACCAGCCTCCAAAATGAGGCTGTGTGCCGGGTGAGTTGCGGCGCTCAGCGCGCCAGGGTCGCCCACGCCTGTGTCAGGCGCTGCACCAGATCCTGCGGGCGTCGCACCAGCGCATAGCCCTGGCTGCCAAACAGCATCGGCAGGTAATCGTGGGCTTCGTGATCAATCGTGACGCAAAACGGTGTCAGGCCCGCATCGCGTGCCTCCTGAATGGCATGGCGGGTGTCTTCCAGGCCGTAGCGACCTTCGTAAATGTCCAGGTCGTTTGGCTTGCCGTCGGTCAGCACCAAAAGCAGCCGCTGGCGCTCGGGTCGCGCACCCAGGCGGCGGGTGGCATCGCGCAGCGCAGCACCCATGCGGGTATAGAAGCCCGGTTTGAGTGCACCGACGCGAGAGCGTACGGTGTCGTTCCAGCGTTCACCAAACCCCTTGATGTGCTGGATGCGCACATGCTGGCGCCGTACCGAGCTGAAGCCGAGCACTTCAAACGCGTCGCCGGTGGCCGAGAGGGCCTCGCCAAACACGTAGAGCGCGTCGCGGATCACATCGATGACGCGGGCATTGGACGTGGCGTAGGCGTCCGTCGAAAGCGACAAATCGGCCAGCAAGAGCGTGGCCAGGCTGCGCTCGCCGCGCTGGCGCCGGATGTAGACCGGCGGTGAGTCGGTATGTTGCACACCCCCCTGGGATTCGGTCTGAAAACGGACCCAGGCGTCGATGTCGAATTCGTCGCCTGTGGTCTGGCCGTTTTGCCAGCGTGGCGCAGCGCGCAGCACCTCCAGACGGCGGCGCACACGCCGTGCGGTGGCGCGCAGCGCCTGGGGCGCAATGTAGGGCGTGCCTGGCCGGGCGACCGAGCACTGCACCGAGCAGTGATCGGGTTGCAGCACGCTGTGGCGCCAGTCCCATTCGGGGGTTTTGCGGCCTGGGCCCAGCGGCAGATCGTCGGCCGAGGCGCTGGGCAGATCAAGGTCGAACTTGATGCGCGAGGCCGTGGTCTGGTCGCCGCGCGCCAGCGACAAGGTGTCCATATCGTTGGCAGCCGCCGTGGCGTTGGGATCGACCTCGTCGTCGGTGCCGCGGTCCAGGCGGATCAGCTCACTCCAGCTCATCAAGGCCTCGGTCTTTGACGCCACCAGCAAGGGGTTGCGAACCTCCTTGTGCTCGACGCGGCGTGAACGGCGGCGTTGCTTGCTTTCTTCGCCAGGCGGGCCATCTGGGCGCTCGCCAGCGCCATCGCCGCTCTGCCCTGCAGCGCCTGAAGGGCCTTGGCCTACACCCGCTGTCAGCCACAGCCACACGGGTGCTACCTGGGCGGGCGCCACGAAGAGAGGGCCGTGGTCATCGCCACGCAGTGCGGCTTGCACCGCAGCCTCCCAGGGGATGGACTCGGCGCGCAGGCTGGTCAGGCTGGGGCGCTGTGCAAGGTGGGCCTGCGTGAGGCGCTGGTGGCGCCCGCGCATCCCCGCAAAACGCTGCAACGCCCGCGCCGTGGCGGCGCGGTTGTCGGCGATCCAGTCGCCCGTGGGTTCAAACACTGCAGCCAGTGCCGCCAGCCACAGGTACAACTCGTGGTTGAGTTCACGTTCGTCAAAAACCGCCACCTGGGCGGGCAGGGCCAGCGTTTCCCAGTCGAGCACCGGCAGGGGCACGCGGATGCCACTGCCGGCCAGGCGCTGAAGCCAGCCACGGGGGCCACCATGGCGGCTGTCGGCTACCGGCGCCACGCGCACAGCGGCGTCGCCTCCGCCAGCGCGGTACAGCAAGGCGATGCTGCGGCGCATTTCTTCCAGGGTGACCTGCACATGGGTCCGGTCGGGTTCTGCGACCCGTGTGACTGCGCGGTGCCACCACTGGCCAATCCACTCTTCCATCAGCGTTGCTCCTCACGCCGCTGGCGCATGGTTTCGCGCACGGCATCCAGGCCCACTTTCCACTCCAGCGTGGGTGCGCGGCCCTGGTCGGTTTGCGTGGTGTCGCAGGCGGTCAGGCACTGGCCGCACTGTACGCAAGCAAACATCATGCGTTTGATGTTGCGCGGGTTCAGGCGCATGGGGCAGGCGTTGTCGCAGGCGCTGCCTCGGGGGGCGTCGCAGGTCTTGCATTCGCGCGCCCGCTCGCGGGTGAACGAGACCACCATGCCCTTGGGGTTGGCCATCCAGGCAAGGCTCTGGAACAGGCCAACGGCACAGCCGTAGCGGCAAAACAGGTGCCGCGCGAGTGTGAACTCCAGCGTGAAGACCAGCGTGCCCACCACCAGAAAGCGCGTCTGGTTGGGGGTGAGGGTGCCGTTTACCAGATTGCCCCAGATCATGGCGGGGGGGAGCAGGTAGGTCAGCAGCGTGATGGCCCAGGCAAAGCCAAAAACCAGGCAGGCCACCAGGAACACGGGCCACCAGCGCTTGTCAGCCGAGCGGCCAGGACGTGGCGTGGGCGATTTGTCCCACACGCTGAGCTTGCCAGTGGCGCGGTGAAGCAGGTCGTTGAGGGTTTCGACCAGCGAAAAATGGGGGCACAACCAGCCGCAATAGAGCCGGCCAAAGTGGTAGGCCACGGCGAGAAAACCGACGACGAGGGTCAACACCGGCAAAATGCCGCGCCACACAATGGACCACGCGGTTTGCATTGCCGAGGCTTCGCCGCGCATGAAGGCCTCTATGCCCAGAGACCAACGAAAGCCAAGCACCCACAGCTGTGCCTCGGTGAGGTCAAAGCGCAGCAGGTTGAGTGCGGGGGCGAGCAGAAATACAGCAAAAAAGACCGCTTGAAACCAGCGACGGCGGCGCTGCAGTTGCGCGGTGGCGGGCAGCGCCACCGGGGCGCTGTCGCCTAATGTGCTGGCCGCGGTGGCTGCGCTGGAGCAGCCGTGAGCCGAGGCACAGCCAGAACAATCAGTCTTCATCACCCACAATCGCGCGCACCACTTCATCGAGCGCCTGGATGGTCTCGGTGTCGTCGGTCAACGCGTCCACTACGGCAGCGCGGCAGGCGTCGCGCAAGGGCAGACCCGATGCCACCAGGCGTGCAGCCATCACGAGAAGGCGGGTGCTGGCGGTTTCTTCCAGGTCGTGGTCGGTCAGGCGGCGCAGCGCCTGTGCCAGTTGCACCAGACGGGCTGCCAGAGCGGGGGAGGCATGGCCTTCGCGCTCCAGAATGGCGCGTTCAACGGCCGGGGCGGGGTAACCCAGCGTCAGTGCGGTAAAGCGCTGGCGCGTGCTCGGCTTGAGGCCCTTGAGCAGATTCTGGTAGCCGGGGTTATAGGAGATGACGAGCATGAACTCGGGCGGCGCTTTGAGCAGCTCGCCTGTGCGTTCAATCGGCAGGAGACGCCGGTCGTCGGCAAGCGGGTGCAGAACCACCGTGGTGTCCTTGCGCGCTTCGACCACCTCGTCGAGATACAAAATGGCGCCTTCCCGGACGGCCCGCGTGAGCGGCCCGTCGGTCCAGACGGTGTTGCCTTGACCAATCAGGTGGCGACCGACCAGGTCGGCAGCGCTGAGATCGTCGTGGCAGGAAACGGTAATCAGGGGGCGCGACAGGCGCGCCGCCATGTGTTCGACAAAACGGGTCTTGCCGCAGCCAGTGGGGCCTTTGATCAGCAGCGGAAGCTGCTGGGCAAAGCAATGCTCAAAGAGCGCTCGTTCGCCCCCCTGTTCTGCATAGAACGGCGCCCCACCTGCGGGCCGCATGCCCGGGCCGGTGCTGACGCCCGAGGCCGACGAAACCGCAGTATGGGCGTGTTCCATGGTCAGGCTCGCTGCATGCGGCTACCGGGAATGGCAGCCACTTCCTGCTCGTCTTTTGCAGGACCGATGAAGAAGCTCGACAGATAGGTCAGCAGGCCGATCAGGAACATCACACCACCAGCCACACGTGTCCAGTAGAAGAACACCAGCTGGTCCTGCGTGGCCATGAACGACATCGCCGCGCCCGAGGCGGGCATGCGCTGCAGCCACACCTGCAGGATGCCGGCGCCGCTGAGCGCCAGCACCATCACGGCCATACCGATGCTCATGATCCAGAAGCTCCACATTTCGACGCGTTGAGCGCGCATGGGGTTGGCTTCACGGCCGCGCATCAGGGGCATGGAGTAGCTGATGATGGCCAGCACCACCAGCACGTAGGCGCCGTAGAAAGCCAGGTGGCCGTGCGCTGCGGTCAGTTGCGAACCGTGCGTGTAGTAGTTGACCCAGCTCAGGGTGTGGATGAAGCCCCAGACGCCTGCGCCCAGGAAGGCAATCACGGCGGTGCCCACGGCCCACAGCACTGCAGCCTGGTTGGGGTGTTCGCGGCGGCGGCGCTGCACCATGTTGAAAGCAAACAGCGTCATCATGAAGAATGGAATGGGCTCCAGTGCGGAGAACACGCCACCCACCCAGTGCCAGTAACCCGGCAGACCGATGAAGTAGAAGTGGTGGCCAGTGCCCAGAATGCCCGAGATCAGCGCGAAGGCGACGATCATGTACATCCACTTGTCGATCACTTCACGGTCCACACCGGTCGTCTTGATCAGCACAAAGGCCAGCAGGGACGCCATGATCAGCTCCCACGTGCCTTCCACCCACAGGTGCACCACGAACCACCAGTACATCTTGTCGCGCACCAGGTTGCTGGGGTTGACGAAGCTGAACAGGAACAGCAGCGCGAGGCCCCACAGACCAAGCAGCAGCACCAGGGTGATGGCGGTCTTGCGACCCTTCAGCACGGTCATGCTGATGTTGAAGAGGAAGCCCAGTGCCACCACCACAATGCCGACTTTGGTAGGCAAGGGTTGCTCCAGGAACTCGCGCCCCATGGTGGCCAACAGGTCGTTACCTGTCATCTCGGCCAGCGTGGCATAGGGCACCAGCAGGTAACCGAGGATGGTCAGGGCTCCGGCGGCCAGGAAGATCCAGAACAGCACCTTGGCGAGCAGCGGGCTGTAAAGCTCGGTTTCGCTCTCTTCGGGCACCATGAAATAGGCGGCGCCCATGAATCCGAACAACAGCCACACGATCAGCAGGTTGGTGTGAACCATGCGGGCGATGTTGAAGGGAATGGCCGGGAACATCAGGTCGCCGATCACGTATTGCAGGCCGAGCGTCAGACCGAAAATGATCTGGCCGGTGAACAGTCCTAGCGCCGCGATGAAGTACAGCTTGGCGACAGACTGCGATTGGTATTTAAGGGTTGCGGGTTGCATTTTTGTATCCTTGGATGTGAGGTCTCAGTGCACTGAGATGCTTACCCTTCGATATTGGGTGGCCACTTTTCGGCATCGATGCCATTGGTCCAGCGCAGGAACTCGACCAGATCATCAAGCTGTGCTTCGGTGAAGTTGAACTGCGGCATCTGGCGGCGGCCCGGCGTGTGCGTGGGCATGGCCTTGATCCAGCCCTTGATGAAATCAGGGCCACGACGCGCATAGACGTTGCCCAACTCAGGCGCGAAATAGGCACCCTCGCCCAGCAGTGTATGGCAGCCGATGCAGTTGCGCGTCTCCCATAAATGCTTTCCACGGACTACGGCTTCCGTGATTTCCCCTGATTTGGAGCGCTCGGGGATTTTGGTTTCGGTGTGAAAAATCAGACTCGCGAACACGAGCACGAAAAAAACCGTGCCTCCGTAAAAAATGTTGCGCGCCATCTGGCTCGTGAAGCCTTGACTCATGGTGTACCTCATGCAGTGATGAGCCCGCATCGTAATGACTTAGCGGGTCAAATGGTTGATTAGAATCAATAAGATTCATTCGGTATGAATCTTACATTGAACTTGTGCCTTCTGGGCACTTTGCGGCGACAGAATATGAGCCTGGAGTTGCTTGCCTGCAACCCCTGGTTGCAAAAGGCTGCGAATTATCAGTCAGGATGATCCCTATGCACGATCCCGTACCCACTTATTTGTCGTCTTCGAGCAACGAATCGCAGCCAGTAGAGGGTTTGGTGGACGACACACGCTTTCCCCCGCATGTTCAGGATGCCACCCCCAGGCTCCCAGGTGACCTGGGGGTCTGGCTGATCATTTTGTTGGAGTTGCTGACCTTTGCCATCCTCTTTGTGTCATTTGCGTTTGCCCGCACGCGGGAGGTGGAACTGTTCAACGCCTCGCAGGCCACGCTCAACCTGAATGCCGGCGCGCTCAACACCGTGCTGTTGATCTCCGGCAGTTGGTGCGTGGCCTGCGCGGTGTCTGCAGTGCGGCGCAATGCATCCATGGTGGGGGCGCGCTGGTTACTGGGGGCTTTGGCCTGCGGAGGGGGGTTTGTGGGGGTCAAGCTGGGCGAATACGCCCAGAAAATGGAGTCCGGGGTGGACCTTTCGACAAACACTTTCTACATGTTTTACCTTTTCCTCACCGGTTTTCACTTCCTGCATGTGGTGGTGGGCATGCTGGCGCTTGGATATCTGTGGGTAAAAACGCGGCGCGGGTGCTATGGCAGCCATGATTGCCACGCGTTGGAGACGGGCGCGGCGTTCTGGCACATGGTCGATCTGCTGTGGATCGTGCTGTTCCCGCTGGTTTACGTGATGCGTTGAGGAGCGAAGAGATGCCTGCTATTTCACACACCCGTGTCTGGCTCATATTGCTGGCCATCACGGCTGCAACGTACTGGATTGGCGAGGCGGGCCTGTCCGGCCATGGCTCCATGGGGCCGGTGCTGGCCATGTTTGCGCTGGCGTTCGTGAAAGGGGTACTGGTGTGTCTGGATTTTCTGGAGTTGCGGCATGCGCCAGCCCTGTGGCGCTGGCTGGTGGTGGGCTGGCTGGCGCTGGTGCTGGCGTTGATCTTGCTGGCTTACTGGGTTAGCCTGCGGTAGGTGATTTCTCTGACACCGTGGACCGGCATCCTGTGTGCTGCCCAGGATGCCTTATGGATGTCATGCACATGACATGGGGCATGGGCAGCATGGCCTGTTCTTTTCAGGAGTCCTTATTCCATGACGCTGCCCAGTGCACTGACCAACCATGACGACCTGATGCGGCGCATTGCGAGCGATCTGGTGGACAGCTACGACGAAGAAATCGAGCTGGAGCTGGAAGACCGCAGCCTCGACGAGCTGGAGGGCCGCCACGTCACCGACCGCGCGGAGCGGCAGGCCTATTTCAAAGAGCTTTTTCGCTTGCAGGGTGAGCTGGTCAAGCTCCAGGACTGGGTGCAGCACACGCGCAAGAAGGTGGTGATCTTGTTTGAGGGGCGCGATGCTGCCGGCAAAGGCGGCGTCATCAAGCGCATCACCCAGCGCCTGAATCCGCGCGTGGTGCGTGTGGCCGCGCTGCCTGCACCCAATGACCGCGAGCGCACGCAGTGGTACTTTCAGCGCTACGCCGCGCACCTGCCCGCTGCGGGCGAGATGGTGCTGTTTGATCGCAGCTGGTACAACCGCGCGGGCGTCGAGCGCGTGATGGGCTTTTGCACCGATGACGAGTACGAAGAGTTCTTTCGCACCGTGCCCGAGTTCGAGAAGATGCTGGTGCGCTCGGGCATCACGCTCGTCAAATACTGGTTTTCCATCACCGATGACGAGCAGCACCTGCGCTTTCTGGGCCGCATTCACGACCCGTTGAAACAGTGGAAATTGAGCCCCATGGACCTGGAAAGTCGCGTGCGCTGGGAGGCCTACACCAAGGCCAAGGAGACCATGCTCGAGCGCACCCACATCCCCGAGGCGCCCTGGTGGGTGGTGCAGGCGGTGGACAAGAAAAAGGCGCGCCTGAACTGCATTGCGCACCTGCTCGATCAATTCCCGTACCACGAGGTGCCGCATCCCCCGGTGGAGCTGCCGGAGCGGGTGCGCAACCCCGAATACCTGCGCCAGCCGGTGCCCCCTGAAATGTACGTTCCCCAGCGGTACTGAGCGCCGCCCGCGGCGGCTGCCGCCTTGGCGACAGCCGCTAGGTGCTTTCCTGAGTGTTGCAGTGCGTCATTTGCGGTTCAATGGAACCTTTAGTCCCTTCAGGATCGCCACATGCAACGTCGACACATCATTCAGTGGGGCGCAGCCGCACTCACCGCCGTCTCTCTGGGTGCAGCCAACGCACAAACCTTTCCCGCCAAGCCGGTCAAGCTGGTGATTGCCTTCCCCGCAGGCGGTCCCACCGATATCTCCATGCGCGTGCTGGCCGACAACGCCAGCAAGATCCTCGGCCAGCCCGTGATCGTCGAGAACAAGCCCGGCGCCGGTGGCACGCTGCCCGCGCAGGCGCTGCAGACAGCCCAGCCCGACGGCTACACGCTGGCGCAGATTCCGCTGGGCGTGTTCCGCCTGCCCTACACCACCAAGATCAACTGGGATCCGGTCAAGGACATCAGCTACGTGCTCAACGTCACGGGCTATGCCTTCGGCATCGTGGTGCCAGCCGATTCGCCGCTCAAGACCTGGACGCACTTTGTTGCCTGGGCCAAGGCCAATCCGGGCAAGCTGAGCTATGGCTCTACCGGAACCATGACCAGTCCGCACCTGACGACCGAGCTGGTCGCGCAAAAGCTTGGCATCGAGCTGCTGCACGTGCCGTACAAGGGCAGTGCCGACCTCATGCAGGCCACCCTGGGCGGCCAGCTCATGGCCGCTGCCGACTCCACGGGCTTTGCGCCGCAGGTTGAGGCCGGCAAGCTGCGCGTGCTCAACACCTGGGGCGCCGAGCGGCTGGCCAAGTTCCCCGATGCGCCCACGCTCAAGGAACTGGGCCTGGACATCGTGCAGAACTCGCCGTTTGGCATTGGCGCGCCCAAGGGCACGCCAGCGCCCGTGGTCAAGCGCCTGCACGACGCCTTCAAGCAGGCCATGGAGCAAGAGAGCTACAGAACGGCCCTGGCGCGCTACGACATGGTGCCCATGTACATGAGCACAGCGGCCTACCAGAAGTTTGCCCAAGAGACTTTCGCACGCGAGAAAGCGCTGGTAGAGAAGCTGGGGCTGGCGAAGGCGCCGTGATGCTTTATTTTGAGTAGCCTGTATTGCTTATCTGTGAAGCGATACGGCTCTCAAAGGCTTCAAGGCTGAAGTCGCCCCATCAGTCCAGGCCCAGTTCGCGGGCATCCGCCAAGTGGGCGTCCCACGCCCCGCTGAGGCGCGGGTCGGGGTCGCGGGTCAGGTAGCGGCTGCCTCGTGCGGCCCGTACAAGCAGTGCCCCGCCCGCGGCGGCCTGTAGCGCGGCCGTGCCGCGACGCTCTGAGCGCAGGGATACGGCGATCAGGGCCAGCCCAAGGCCCGCCACCATGAGGTTCTCACTGGGCAGGCGCGCCCTTGTCCGGTCGATGGCCTGCCAGTGTCGGAGTGTGTTGATCAAGTCCATACCTAACTCTAGCGCAGCTTGGGTGTGCCGGGGCACTGCCGGCCTTGCCGGATGACATCAACGTGCAGCCAGCACCGCGCGCGCGACCTCCGCAAACCCCGCACCACGCTCGCCCTGCGTTACAAAACGCGGCCGGTGTGTGAGTTGCGGCACGAAGCGCGCAATGTTGGCCACGCCCACGCTGTGCGGGAAATGTTCGAACATGACCTGGTCGTTGGTGGAGTCGCCCACATACACCCAGCGGTCGATCTCGGCATCCAGGTTGCGCCCGAACAATTCGCGCACGATCCAGCGGGCACCTTCGAGCTTGTTGTGCGCCCCAAACCAGCCGTTGATGTGGATGCTGCTCACCGTGGCGTTCATGCCCGCGTCGCGCATGATGCGCACGGCGTGGTCAATGGCTTCTTGCGGCAGGTGGGTGAATTCGCTGTGGTCGATGGCGATGTCGGTTTCACGGCCCGGCGAATCCGTGGCGCGGCGCGCACCGGGCACCTCACGCTCAATCTGCGCCAGAACCTGCTGCATGTTCGCGTAGTTGGCTGCGCGGGTAGCGGCATCCTGCTGGTATATTTTTGATAGCTGCTCGCGCTTGCTGGATAAGCTATTAAGGTCAATTTGACCATTATTTTTAACTGCCGGTAGCAGCGCCACCGCGCCGTTCTCGGCCACGATGGCATCCACCGGCCAGGACGCCGCAAACGGCTCGCTCCAGCCCACCGGGCGCCCGGTGATGGGAATGACATGCAGGCCGGCGGCTTTCAGCGCAGCCAGGGCTTGCAGCGCATCGGGCGTGATCGCGCCGTCGCTGGTCAGGGTGTCGTCGATGTCGGTGAGAATGCCAATCAAACCGGCTTGCTCGCTCCCAGGCCATTGGGCCAAGGGGCTCATGGAATGCCCAGTCTGGATTCGATTAAGACCAATCATCAGGTGTGTGTACTCGCAGTTTTGTATTCAGAGCCGAGACATGGGCCTCGGCTGTGGCTTGCTTCAGCCCCGTGGCGGTCATTCGGCCTCGTCCAGCAACCGGCTCAAGGGGTCGATCGGCACATTGCTCACGTCATGGTGCAGGAACGCGATCCAGCACTGGATGCCGATGATCACTGGCAGCGCTGCCAGCATCACCGTCCCGCTGGTGGCTGGTGCCGCATGTTGCACCCCGTTGATCCAGCCGTACAAACCAAACAACAAGCCAAACGCCAGCAGCGCTAGGCCGACCAGGCTGTACACCGAGCCCACGTTGAAGTCGCGCACCAAGTAGCTGTAGACATAGCGCCGCCACAACCGCGATGCGTGCTTGCGCAAGAATTCCGGCAGCACCTTGCCAATCTTCAGGTGGGATTCCTCGTCGGCATACACCGCATCCATGGGCACATCCTTGACCACGGCGCGCACCGTGTTCAGGCGGAACAGCATGTCGGTCTCGAAGAAGTAGCGCTGCTCCAGCTTGTCCAGCGGCAGCTCGGCCAGCACGCAGGTGCGCGCGGCGGTATAGCCATTGGTCGGATCCATGATGTTCCAGTAGCCGCAACTGAGCTTGGTCATGAATGACAGCACGGCGTTGCCGAACAGCCGCACCGGTGGCATGCCCTGCACCGACTCTGGTCGGAAAAACCGGTTGCCCTTGGTGTAATCGGCCTCGCCGCGCAGCAGGGGGCGTACGAAATGGTGCAGCAGAGCGGGGTTCATTTGGCCGTCACCGTCGATCTTCACTACGATGTCCATGTCGTCAGCAATGGCCGCCTTGTACGCAGTGACGATTGCACCACCGACGCCTCGGTTTTGCGGGTTGTACAGCACCCGCACTCTTGGGTCGCGGTTGTGCTCCTCAATGAAACGGCCGCTGCCGTCGGGGCAGGCGTCATCGACCGCATAGATCGCTTCGACCTCGGGGCCGATAGCGGAAATAACACCCAGTACGTGCTGAGTGACCTTGTAGCAAGGGATGGCGACGGCAATGCGCACAGATTAGCTCCTCAACTCGTGGAGGCGAGCGCGACGCCCGCCATGATTAGTACGCCGCCAGCGAGCGTGCGCCAGTGCAGCGGTTCGCCCAGAAAGACCCAGGCCAGCGTCGGGACGATGAGGAAGGCCAAGCCCATGAAGGGATAGGCCAGATGCAGCGGAGCTTGGCGCAAGATCCAAACCCAGCCTAGGGTGGTCAGGCCGTACAGCGCGAGCGAGGCCAGCAGCCAGCCGTTGAGCAGCCAGTCTTGCAGCTGCGGCTGCGCCGGCAGCGCGGAGGCGGCCTGCTTGAACAGCAGTTGCCCGATGGAGATGCATACAACACAAGCCAAAGTGGCCAAGCCGAGAGGTAAGCCCATGAAAATTTCGCCTATAAAGTTGCTATGGAAGGGCGGAAGGAGGGGATGCTGCAGCCCGGGCCGCATCCCATGGGTGGCGACTTTCCAGCAGCCGCGTGCCGCTCCAATGCAGCTGGGTGCCCACCGGGCAGTCGAACACCAGGCGCAGGTAGCCCGGCTGCTCGGGGCGCAGTTGGTAGTTGGCGTGGGTGAGCAGGCGCTCGGGCGCGCCGTCGGCGCGCAGACGCTGCGCTAGGGGTAAGGCGTTGTGCGGTTGAACGACAGCGCCATTGTCCAGCTGGTAGGCGGTCTCGGCCTTGCGGCAGCGCTGCTCACTCGGCGGTTGCAAGGCTAGCTGCGTCTCCCACAGGGCATTGACCGCATGTGCGGCAGCGACATCCTTGATGGCCTGCGCATCCACGCGAACCAGCAGCGCCGCCGGCGACTGCGCCAATCGCCAGCCGCCAGCGCCGTCTCGATCCATGCCCTGCGCGTACGCTAGGCCGGCGTCGTGCAGTTCTAGCAGGGTGCGGGTGCTGCCCATGCGTGCCACGTCGATCGCCACGCGCTCGCGCTTGCGCGCCACGTTGTAGCTACCCAGGACCAAGGCCACGATAGCGCATAGCACCGCCAGCGTTGGCCAAGGTGAGACGCCCCTGCGCCCGGCCAGGATCAAGCGGGCACCGCCTTTGCCCAGCTGCCCTTGCAGCGTGAGCGGGCGGGTGAGCATCGCCAGCGCGAAAGCCGAGAGGGGCAGCAGCCAGGGGTCCAGCAGCGCGGTGCTGTAGCGGCTGTTGTGCAATATGGGCAGCAGCTGCGCCAGCATCCCCAAAAGCATGATGAACATAAAGCCTGCCAGCGCCCACTGCCTCGGTGTGGCCGCGGCGCGCAGGGATCTGCTAGCGCGCGGGCGGCGCAGCACGTGCCAAGCAAGCCAAAGCAGGCCTGTCAGCAGCGCATACAGTTGCAGCAGCCGCACCTTGCGCAGCGCGCTGCTCATGTCCTGGATTTGCACCGGATGGTGCGCCAGCCACCACCACAGCTTGCGCCCGAAGAACACCAGCGCGTCGGAAAGAGACATGGACTGCAACTGCCACAGGGCCGCCTGTCGGGCGGCCGCGTCGCCCGCCACGCCGCGCAAGTCGCCCGGCACCTGCGCCAAGCTGACCATCAGGTTCACGTCGTAGCCAAAGCCCAGGAAGGCCGGCTCGGCGCCCTGGGTCAGCGGGTGCGTGCCCAGGTACAGGCCGATGCCCGAGCCAGTGCTCAGCGCCCACAGGCCGAAGATCAGCCCGTTCTTGACCACCACTGCCGCCGGTAATGTCAGTCCGGCGCCCAGGCTCCAGGTCAAAGCGGGCACGGTGCGCCGCCAGGAGGGCGCAAGCGTGCGCCGGCGGGGCAGTGCCCAGTAGGCCAGGGCCGCCACGCACAGCAGGAGGAGCGTCGGCGCGATGAACTGCAGTACGGGGCGCGACAGCAGTGTGATGCTCAACATTGCAGCGCCCTGGGCGATGGCTCCCCAGGAGCGGTCCTGGTCGGCGACCATGCGAGTCATGGCGTGCATCCACCCGAACAGGCCAAACAGGTAGATCGGCTCGGTCAGCTCTGATGGGAAGTAGCGCGCCAACGCCGAGGCCATCAGCAGTGCCATCGCCAGTGCGGCGGTGCGCGGGCCACCAAGCAGTAGGCAGGTGCGCCATAGGAAAAACACGCATCCGATCCAAAGGCCCATGTGCGCGGCGCGAATCCAGGCCGGCTCGGCGCCCCACAGGGCTGGCCACAGGTACGACAGCGGGGCGGCGTGGTAGCTCTCGGGCCGCAGCAGCACGCTCCAGCCGTGCTCCAGGAAGTCCCGCGCCAAGGGCAGGTACAGGTAGGTGGCGTCGACCGCGACTGGATCGTCCAGATGCCGCACGATGAAGCGCAAACCGAGGAAGCATGTCAGCAGCGGCCACAGCCAGATCCAGGGCAAGCGTGCCAGTAGGGCGCGCGCGGGGGCCCATATTTGCGTCGTCGCGCTCTTTGGCACTGCGAACAGGCCCTTGTAGCGCAGCGCGCGCGACTCCAGCAGCAGCCATGAGGCGTAGCCGGCACCAATGGCCAGTGCGCACGCCAGCGCCAAGCTGGGCCAGAAATCCATATCTGGCCACAATGCCACCACGGTTTGCGCGATGGGGTAGCCGTACAGATAGATGCCATACGAGGGGTCGCCCAGACGGCTGAACCAGCTGTCGCGCGCGGGCAGGTTTCCCAGATACAGCACCAGCAGCGGCAGCAGCAAAAAGCGCGATGTAGCGATGTAGGGCGTCAGGAAATAGGTGGCCACCAGGACAGGCGTGGCCACCAGCAGGAGCTTGCCGGCGTGCCGGTCGAACCAGTCCTTGTGCAGCGCGATGAAGGCGCCTGCAGCGAAAAAGGCCGGGTATTCGATCCAGTGGCGGATGTAGCCGGTCAAGTCAGGGTTGGCCCAGCCGAGAAAGCCGGCAATGTATAGCAGCAACAGCGTCTGGACCAAGCGGCGGCGGCGCAGCACAGCCGCCAAGCCCAGCAGCGCCAGCACCAAATAGCAGACGAATTCCATCGGAATCGTCCAGTAGACCCCGTTCATCACGTGAGGGATGGGGTTGAGCGGGAACGTTCCGGGCAGGAAGGGGAACTCCTTGAGGAGCGTCACATTAGTCCAAAAAAACCGCCATGTCGTGGGGCTGTTCAGGTACTGGCCTAGGCTCAACGCGTTGAAGGCGATGCCGAACACGAGGACGCCGCACAACACCGAGCCCAGCATGCCGGGCCACAGCCGCAGCAGCCGCTTCCAGAGAAAGGGCAGGAAGTGCGGCTCGCGGTACCAACTCAGCGTGACCAAATAGCCGCTGATGCAAAAAAACACCATGACACCAACACCGCCGGTAACGCTCCAGTGCAGCCACTGGTTTTCCAGCCAAGCGGGTGCGCGGGTCCCCGTCAGGGGAAAGTGGTGTGAAAAAATAACAACCAGCGCGGCCAGTATTCTTATTTTGTCGAATTGGTTCTTGTGCATCTGGCGCTAGAAAAACTGAATGCAGGTGGTTATGGGTCGGGTATTGGTCAGTATTCAGCTGGCTTGCAACGCCAACCCCGCATGCTCCCGCAGCGGATGGAAATGAATCTTCGGGAATCGCTCCTGCGCCAGCCGCACGTCATAAGGCGAGGTGCACAAATATGCCAGCGTATCCGCAGCATCGTGCGCCAGGCGCAGCGGGTAGGCATCGGTGAAGGCGCGCAGGTCGGCTGCATTGTCCGCCGTGATCCAGCGGGCGCCCGTGTACTGGCAGCCTTCCAGCCGCACATCGGCATCGTATTCAGCCTTGAGGCGGTGCTGCACCACTTCGAACTGCAGTTGCCCGACTGCGCCCAGCAGCATGTTGCCGCCAGCATCGGGCTTGAAGACCTGGATGGCGCCTTCCTCGCCCAGCTGGGCCAGGCCTTGCTGCAGTTGCTTGGTGCGTAGCGGGTTCTTGAGCACCACGGTCATGAACATTTCGGGGGCGAAGAAGGGCAGGCCGGTGAATTGCAGGTTGGCGCCGTCGGTAATGGTGTCACCCAGCTGCACGCCACCGTGGGTGGTGAAGCCGATGATGTCGCCAGCGAAAGCTTCTTCGACGGCTTCGCGACGCTGGCTCATGAATGTCACCACCGAGGTGGGACGCAGTTCTTTGCCGGTGCGTTGCACCTTGAGTTTCATGCCGGGCAGGTATTTGCCCGATGCCACGCGCACAAACGCGATGCGGTCGCGGTGGTTGGCGTCCATATTGGCCTGCACCTTGAACACCACGCCGGCAAAGCCCTCGTCTTCGGGCTGAATGGTTTTGACCACGGCCTGCTTGTTGACCTGCAAGGTGCTGGTGCGCGGGCCGGGGGGCGGCGACATGTCCACCACGGCATCGAGCACTTCCATGACACCGAAGTTGTTCACCCCCGAGCCGAAGAACACGGGCGTGAGCTTGCCGGCAAGGAAGTCGGCGTGGTTCCACTCCGCCGAGGCGCCCACAGCCAGTTCCATGCTCTCCAGCGCATCGTCAAACGACTGGCCAAAGCGCTTGCGCAGCCGGTCGGCTTCGGCCAGCGGCACCACTTCAAAGTCTTTCGGGCCGCGATCGCTGCCGGGGGTGAACACCGTCATGGTCTGCGTGCGCAGATTGATGATGCCGCCAAAGCTCTTGCCCTGGCCCACGGGCCAGGTGATGGGGCAGCAGGGCATGCCGAGTTCGCGCTCCACCTCGTCCAGGATGTCCAGCGGGTCGCGCACCTCGCGGTCCATCTTGTTGACGAAGGTGATGATGGGCGTGTCGCGCTGGCGGCACACTTCGATCAGGCGGCGCGTCTGCGCTTCCACGCCGTTGGCCGCGTCGATCACCATCAGGGCCGAATCCACGGCGGTGAGCACGCGGTAGGTGTCTTCGCTGAAATCCTTGTGGCCGGGCGTGTCGAGCAGGTTGATGACATGGTCGCGGTAGAGCATCTGCATCACGCTGGACGCCACAGAGATGCCGCGCTGCTTTTCGATTTCCATCCAGTCGCTGGTGGCATGGCGGCTGGCCTTGCGGCCCTTGACGGCGCCAGCGATCTGGATCGCGCCCGAGAACAGCAGCAGCTTCTCGGTCAGCGTGGTCTTGCCCGCGTCGGGGTGGGAAATGATGGCAAAGGTACGGCGGCGCCGGGTTTCAGAGGCGTAGGACACGGGGGTTCCAGAAGGTGGGCAGGGCGGCAAATCCCTGCTGGGGCAAACGGTGGGCCAGCACCTGAACAGCGGGGGGCAGGGCGGCCGAACCCGCGATTTTACCGGGCATGTGTGTGGCCAAGCGCGGGCCCCACGCAACTGCTTTTATAATCGCCGGTATCCGAGGAGCGTTGCAGCGCCCCCAGCTACTGGCGGGGCGTGAGGCTCGGAGTCATCAAGCAACGACGCTCATCCACTTATCGTGTGGTGAGCTTTTTTTTGTCTCCCCGCGTCAAGTGGCTTTTCAAACATGCTTTGGAGCACACCATGAACGCACGCGTCAACGCCCCCGTCAACACCGACTGCATCATTGCCGACATCGGCCTGGCCGAATGGGGCCGCAAAGAAATTCGCATCGCCGAAACCGAAATGCCCGGCCTGATGGCCATCCGCGAGGAGTTCGCTGCCAAACAGGCGCTGAAAGGCGCCCGCATCACCGGCTCGCTGCACATGACCATCCAGACGGCCGTGCTGATCGAGACGCTGCAGGCCCTGGGAGCCGAAGTGCGCTGGGCATCGTGCAACATCTTCTCCACGCAGGACCACGCCGCCGCCGCCATTGCCGCCGCGGGCACGCCGGTGTTCGCGATCAAGGGCGAAACCTTGGCCGAATACTGGGATTACACGCACCGCATTTTCGACTTTGGCCCCGCCGGCAGCGAAGGCGAAGGCCCCAACCTGATCCTGGACGACGGCGGCGATGCCACACTGCTGATGCACTTGGGCAAGCGCGCCGAAAAGGACGCCTCGCTCATCGCCAACCCCACCAGCGAAGAAGAAACCTGCCTGTTCGCCTCCATCAAGGCCAAGCTGGCCGTGGACCCGACCTGGTACAGCCGCAAGAGCGCCCAGATCATCGGTGTGACCGAAGAAACCACCACCGGCGTGCACCGCCTGAAGGAAATGTCGGCCAAGGGCAGCCTGATGTTCCGTGCCATCAACGTGAACGACTCGGTGACCAAGAGCAAGTTCGACAACCTGTACGGCTGCCGCGAATCGCTGGTGGACGGCATCAAGCGCGCCACCGACGTGATGATTGCCGGCAAGGTGGCCGTGGTGGCGGGCTACGGCGACGTGGGCAAGGGCAGTGCCCAGGCCCTGCGCGCCCTGAGCGCCCAGGTGTGGGTGACCGAGATCGACCCCATCAACGCCCTGCAGGCCGCGATGGAGGGCTACAAGGTGGTGACCATGGAATACGCCGCTGACAAGGCCGACATCTTTGTGACCACCACCGGCAACCGCGACGTGATCACGTTCGAGCACATGAAGGCCATGAAAGACCAGGCCATCGTCTGCAACATTGGTCACTTCGACAACGAAATTCAGGTCGCCAAGCTCGAAGAGCACTGCCAGTGGGAAGAGATCAAGCCCCAGGTGGACCATGTGATCTTTGCCGATGGCAAGCGCATCATCCTGCTGGCCAAGGGCCGCCTGGTGAACCTGGGCTGCGGCACGGGCCACCCGAGCTTTGTGATGTCGTCGAGCTTCGCCAACCAGACCATTGCCCAGATCGAGCTGTTCACCCACAGCGACTACTACGAAAACGGCAAGGTCTACGTGCTGCCCAAGCACCTCGACGAAAAGGTGGCGCGCCTGCACCTCAAGAAGGTGGGCGCCATGCTGACCGAGCTGAGCGACGAGCAGGCCGCCTACATCGGCGTGCCCAAGCAAGGCCCCTACAAGCCCGATACCTACAGGTATTGATTCTCCCTGAGGTGCTGCGCGCCTCGGTGGCACGCGCCACGGGCGCGGCCTCTTCGGTTTTGTCCAGACCTGCGCAGGCAGGCCTGGAGCCTCGGGCCTCAGCCCCGGGGGCGGCGCCACCAGCTGCCCGGCAAAACCGGCTTCGCGGTGGCGCTGGCTTTTGGGGCATGGCCGTTTCATGCGCAATGCAGGAGTGGTTGATTTGCTCCTGAAATAATAGCTAACTGCGCTTTATATACGGGCGCTAGAGGCTCTTTTGATTCAAAAAGGATGGGCGCATGCGTGCAGATGTTTTTCTGGTGGATTTTGGCCATGCGACCACGCGCTCGCAGGCGCAGCGGCTGATTGCTGCGGGCGTGGAGTGGCGCCTGTCGCCGCTGGCGCCATGGCAGAAGGTTGCCAAGAATGGTGACGACATACCGTCCGTGGCCGAGGTGCGGCTGCTCGACGATGCCGAGGCCAAATACATCTCGCGCGGGGGGCTCAAGCTCGAAGGGGCGCTGCGGGCCACCGGCCTGGCGGTGACGGGGCTGCGCTGCCTCGACGTGGGGCAGAGCACGGGCGGGTTCACCGACTGCCTGCTGCAGCACGGCGCGGCGCAGGTGATCGGCGTGGACGTGGGCCACGGCCAGCTGCACGACCGGCTGCGCAGCGATCTGCGCGTGGTGTGTGTGGAGGGTGTGAATGCGCGTTCGCTGACGGCGCCGGCCTTGCAGCAAGCCTGCGATCTGGCGCTGTCCGAAGTCATCGAGGCCGAAGAGGACAACGAGACCCAGCCCGAGGCGCCCTACAGCTGGATGCGCAATGGCGGGCAGGTGGACGAGGAATACGACGACAGCAACGATGCCAAGGACAAGGACATCGAGACCTTCAAGTCCGAGCGCGCGGCCCGTGCCAAGGCCCGCGAGCAGGGCACGCTGCCCATTGAGCGCCGCCGCCGCGCCGAGTGCGCCGATGTGGACATTGCGCCGGTGTTTGATGTGGTGACGGGCGACCTGTCGTTCATCTCGCTCACGTTGGTGTTGCCCGCGCTGGTGCCGCTGCTGGCGCCGGGCGGCAGCCTGCTCATGCTGGTCAAACCGCAGTTCGAGCTGCAGCCCGGCCAAGTGGGCAAGGGCGGCATCGTGCGCGATGCGTCGTTGTACACGGTGGTGGAGCAACGCATCCGCGATTGCTGCGCTGAGCTGGGTCTGGAGGTGCAGGCCTGGCTGGACAGCCCCATCAGCGGTGGCGATGGCAACCGCGAGTTTTTTGTTTTTGCGAGGAGGTCTGCATGAACGCGGCCAACACCGCACCGGCCGCCCTGCCGGTCAGTTTCGAGTTTTTCCCGCCCAAGACGCCCGAGGGCATCGAGAAGCTGCGCGCTGTGCGCCAGCAGCTGTATGCCCTGCAGCCCCAGTTTTGTTCGGTGACCTATGGCGCAGGGGGCTCCACGCAGGACGGCACCCTGCAGGCCGTGCAGTCCATCCTGGACGAAGGCCAGCAGGGCGCATCGCATTTCACCTGCGTGGGTGCGTCGCGCGATTCGGTGCGCGAGAAGCTGGCGCTGTTCCAGTCCATTGGGGTGCGCCGACTGGTGGCGCTGCGTGGCGATCTGCCCAGCGGCTACGGCAGCATGGGCGAATTCCGCTATGCCGCCGATCTGGTGGCCTTCATCCGCGCCGAAACCGGGGACCGCTTCCACCTGGAGGTGGCCGCCTATCCGGAGATGCACCCGCAGGCGCGCTCGCCCGAGGCCGATCTGCAGGCCTATGCGGCCAAGGTCAAGGCCGGTGCCAATTCGGCGATCACGCAGTTCTTCTTCAGCACCGACGCCTATTTCCGCTTCGTGGACGAGGCGCACAAGCTGGGCGCCGACGTGCCGGTGGTGCCGGGCATCATGCCCATCATCAACGCCAGCGGCCTGTTGCGCTTTGCCGACAGCTGCGGCGCCGAAGTGCCGCGCTGGATCCGGCTGCGCCTGCAGGGTTTTGGCGACGACACCGCGTCGATCAAGGCCTTTGGCCTGGATGTGGTGACCTCGCTGTGCGAGCAACTGCGCCAGCGCGGTGTGCCCAGCCTGCACTTCTACACCATGAATCAAAGTGCAACCACACTGGAAATCTGCCGGCGCCTCGGTTTGTAATGGGGCGCGGGGCTCGGCGCGTCTTGGGGCTTGGGCCGGGGCCGGTTTGCATTGTCGCTGGAGAGGGTGGATGGAACTGTCACCTCCCGGTGGGTACGTTCGTTTTTTCGCAAAGAGGTGATCGATGCAGATGTCTGACCGGATGCGGCGCTGGCGCACCCTGACGGGTTTGGGGGCGCTTGCCTGCGCTCTGGTGGCCTGCGCACCCATGCCGGTGGCGGAAACGGCGGCGCCTGAAGCGGCTGCCGCGATGCCCATCGAGCCCCGCAACGCCTGCGAGCTGGCGCAACAGCGTGGTGCACCAAGCTCCCGGTTTTGCGCGCCGTCGGCTGGCCAGCCACTCGAGCCACCGTCCACGGCCAGACAGCCGCCTGAACCGGTTCGCAACAGTGCAGGCGGGCGCGGGGCCGACAGCGCAGAGTTGCCAGAGTCCCTGGCCGAGCCCGTGCCCGAGAGCGACCAGCAGGGCCTGGCCTCTTGGTACGGCCCGCGCTTTCATGGCCGACGCACGGCCAGTGGCGAAATCTTCAACCGCCGGGCCCTCACGGCTGCACACCGCACGCTGCCGTTTGGCACCCGGGTGTGTGTGCGCAGCCAACTTACAGGCCGCGCTGTGGTGGTGCGCATCAATGACCGTGGCCCGTTTACCGGGAACCGCGTGATTGATTTGAGCCAGGCCGCGGCCCAGGAGCTGGGCATGCAGGGGCTGGGTATCAAGCCCGTGGAACTGTGGCTGCTGGAGGAAGGCGAGGGCGATTGCCCGCGGTCGCTGTCGGTGTCGGCGCCGTAGGGCGCTGACCTGGCAGGAGCCGCTTTCAGGCCCTGTCGGTTCGCCGCCCCGTCGCATCCGTGGGGCAGCGGCGGTCGTGGCGCTTAGCCGCCCGATTCGAGCGTGTGGGTCGCGTGCTTGTCTTGCGCCAGCAATTCCACCATCTGGGGCAGGGCGGTCTTCAAGGCGGCCTTCAGGGTGAAGGGCGGATTGATCAAAAACATGCCGCTGGCAGGCAGGCCTGGGCGCTTGCGTTCGCCTTCGGCGTTCTCGGTGAGCTTGCTTGATTTCACGGTCAGCGTGGCGTGCAGCCAGCTTTTGCCTGCCTTGGTGGCCATGGTTTTCAGGCGGCGCGGCAGGTCGTGTGCTTCCGGGCGCGGAATGATCGGGTACCAGACGGCATAGGTGCCGGTGGCAAAGCGCTTGAGCGAGTCGGCTGCCATGTCCAGCACCTTGGCATAGTCGCTCTTCATTTCATAGCTGGGATCGCACAGCACCAAAGCGCGGCGGGCCGGTGGGGGTAGAAATTTCTTGATGCCTTCGAACCCGTCTTCGTGCAGTACGGCCACTTGGCGGCCGGCCTCCAGTTGTGCCACGTTGCCGGCCAGCGCGCGCAGATCGGTGGGGTGCAGTTCGAACAGCTTGAGCTTGTCGTGGTCGCGCAGCAGCCGCTGGATGATGAAGGGCGAGCCGGGGTACACCTTGGTGGTGGCACCCTGGTTGAAGGCTTTCACCATGTCCACATAGGCCTGCAGCGCAGGCGTGAGGGCTGCAACGCCCGCTGCAGTGAGGCGCAAGATGCCGTCACCCGCCTCACCGCTGGTGCTGGCATAGTCGCCATCGAGCCGGTACAGGCCCGCGCCCGCATGGGTGTCGAGCACCGTGAGGGCCGCGTCTTTGTCGGTGAGGTGTTGCAAAGTGGCAATCAGCACCGTGTGCTTGAGCACATCGGCGTGGTTGCCCGCATGGAAGGCGTGGCGATAACTGAACATGGCGCAATGGTAACGACTCGGCCCCTGGTTGCCGTAGTGCGCTGCGGCGTGGCGCAAGGTGGCCAGGCAGCGCGGGCCAGCGATGCTTGATTGCAATGCTGTATAAAACATAGCTGTTAGCGCTTTGCTGTAAAGGGCTAGAGCCTGTTTTTATGTAAAATATCATGGGTGGCGCAGCGGTTGCCGTAGCCAGCGGGGCGGGGGCGCCGCGGCTGAGTCGCGGCACAATGGGCCGCTGTTCGGGCTGCGGGTGATGTTTTTCGCAGACAGGATGCCTTTTGTTTCAGGTCGCGCTGGTGCATGCTTCATGATGGCAGCCGTGACGGCACAGGTGCAGTCTCCTCCCCCATCCCGTTGCTGCCCCGGACGCGAGCCTGCTCTTTACCCTGCCCATGATGATCGAAAGCCCCAGTCAAACTTCTGCCAGCCGCGTCAACCATGTGGACGCGCTGCCACCGGGCACCCGCCTGGCCGAGTTTGAAATCCTGCAATTGCTGGGCGTGGGTGGTTTTGGCATGGTCTACAAGGCATTCGACCACTCTCTGCACCGTGCCGTGGCCATCAAGGAATACATGCCCTCGGCGCTTGCAGGCCGCGCGCAGGGGCAATCGCTGTGGGTGCGGTCGTCGTCCGACCAGCAGACGTTCCAGGCCGGGTTGACGTCGTTCATGGGCGAGGCGCGTCTGCTGGCGCAGTTTGACCACCCGTCCCTGGTGAAGGTGTTCCGCTTCTGGGAGGCTAACAACACCGCTTACATGGTGATGCCGCTGTACACCGGCATGACGTTCAAGCAGGCGCGCGCGCAGATGCGCACGCCCCCGCCCGAGGCATGGCTGCGCAAGATGCTGTGGTCGGTGCTGGGTGCGCTGCGCGTGCTGCACGATGGCAACACGCTGCACCGCGACATCTCTCCGGACAACATCTTCCTGCAGGACAACGGGCCACCGGTGCTGCTGGACCTGGGTGCCGCGCGCCATGCCATCAACGACCAGGGGCACAAGCACACGGCCGTGCTCAAGGTGAACTACGCCCCCATCGAGCAATACGCTGAAAGCGACGATGAATTGCGCCAGGGGCCCTGGAGCGATCTGTATTCGCTGGCCGCCGTGGTGCACGGCTGTCTGTGCAACGACACGCCGCTGCCTGCCACCTTGCGCTCCATCCTGGACCGCATGGTGTCGTTTTCGCGCGTGGCCAAGACGGTCAAGCGCCAGTTCGGGGTGGAGTATTCGGCGCCGTTTGTGGCCGCCATCGCCCAGGCCCTGGCCCTGCGCCCCGAAGACCGCCCCCAGAGCATTGATGCGTTCCTGCAGACCATGGAAATGACTTCGCCACCCGAGGGGGTGGGGCATTTTGACTTTCGGGCTGATCTGGGAGATATCTGGGTTGAGCCTGCGGACCATCCGCGCCTCGGCGTGCCTGCCCCTACGGTGGACGTGAAGTCCGCTACCAGGCAGAAGGCTGATCTGGAGGACCTGACCTACCGCTCTGCCAGGCCCGAACTGCCTGCGACTGGCGCGATCGCGCCGGATACGCAGCACAACGGTGCTGCCGAGGGGCCGGACACGGTGGCGGCTGACATGGCCGACACGGTGTTCATCGATGTTGGCGACTCGGTTTTCGAGGATGCCCACGCAGCGGACCATGCCCCGGCGGCACAAGCCTCGCGAGCCGGGCAATCTGGGCCCAAGCGCACGCGCCCGGCCTCGGGCAACGGAGCGAACAGAGAACATGGGCCAGAGCGCGCTGCCGCAGGTGCAACGGCACGGCGGCGGCCATCGCCGGTGTGGCTGACGGGTGTTGCATTGGCCTTGATCGTCGGGGCAGCGGCCCTGTGGTGGGCACAGGGCCGGTCTACGCAGCGGCCCGCAGACGACATCATCACGGAGCTCAAGGTGCCAGAGGTCGTGCCGGTCGCTGCCGCAGCCGGGACTGCCGCGTCGGAGCAGGTCGTGTCGGCAAATCCCTTGGGTGATGTTCCCGTGGCGGGCGGCGCCGAAAGGGAGGCGGTTGCAGGGGCTGGTGCCTTGGGCGGCGCGGCCACCGCCGAAGCGCCTGTGGCCCGCCCCACCGCGCGTGCCTTGGCCCAGCGTCGCAACACGCCCGAGCCCTCGGCTCCCGTGCCAGTGGTGGTGCAGGATGTGCCCGTGCCGCCACCCCCGCCGGCCTTGGCACCCAAGCCCGTGGTGGCACTCGTGCGTGTGGGGCCCGACGAGGCGTGCGCTGACGCCAGCTTTCTGGCCCGCCCGCTGTGTATCTTCAATGAATGCAAAAAACCCGGCCTCGCGGGGCACCCGGTCTGCGTGGACGTCCGCCGACGGCAGGAGGCCGACGAGCAGCGTCGGCAGATGCAAAACTGACACTGCGCAGCGTTCTGGCGACCGCCCTTGCCTAAAAAGCGCGCAGCTTCGTATAATGTCAGGCTTCGCAGCGCTTATGTGGTCCCGCGGCGAAGACTCTATCCCACCTAAGAGGCTTCCGAAAGAGAAGCACCGACCGTGGAAAAGGACCCGCCAAACCCTCTTCATAAGAGAAACTCATGACTACTACTTTCAGCGCCAAGCCCGCTGAGGTCGTGCACGAGTGGTTTGTGATTGACGCGACCGACAAGGTCCTCGGACGAGTAGCCAGCGAAGTTGCTCTCCGTTTGCGCGGCAAACACAAGGCCATTTACACGCCTCACGTCGATACCGGTGACTTCATCGTCATCATTAACGCCGCCCAGATCAAGGTCACCGGCACCAAGTCCCTGGACAAGGTGTATTACCGCCACTCGGGTTACCCCGGCGGTATCACGGCCACCAACTTCCGCGACATGCAAGCCAAGCACCCCGGCCGCGCGCTGGAAAAGGCCGTCAAGGGCATGCTGCCCAAGGGCCCCCTTGGCTACGCGATGATCAAGAAACTCAAGGTGTACGGTGGTGCTGAGCATCCCCACACCGCCCAGCAGCCCAAAGTGCTGGAAATCTAAGGAGCCTTGAGATGATTGGTGAATGGAACAATGGCACCGGCCGTCGCAAGTCCAGCGTCGCCCGCGTGTTTCTGAAAAAAGGCTCCGGCAAGATCACGGTGAACGGCAAGGACATCCAGTCCTACTTCGGCCGCGAAACCTCGATCATGATTGCCAAGCAACCGCTCATGCTGACCAACCACGCCGAAACCTTCGACGTGATGATCAACGTGCACGGTGGTGGTGAATCCGGCCAGGCAGGTGCAGCCCGCCACGGCATCACCCGCGCCCTGATCGACTACGACGCGACGCTCAAGTCCGTCCTGAGCCAAGCCGGCTTCGTGACGCGTGACGCCCGCGAAGTGGAACGTAAAAAGGTCGGTCTGCACTCTGCACGCCGCGCCAAGCAGTTCTCGAAGCGTTAAGTTTCGCCTCTGCGCAAGCGCTGTCGCCGCGCTTCATGCCCATCATCCTTGCGGTGGTGGGCAGCCAAAACAACCGCCTACGGGCGGTTTTTTGTTGGTGTGCCCGGCTGGCGCGTGTGCGTGTGCAAGCCGCACAGCGAGCTGTTGGGTGCAATGCCCCCACTGAAACTGGCGTCAAAAGCCGGTCGCCTGAATTCCCGACTGGATTGCAGTAGCATTCACGGGAAATCCTGAATTGGAGTACCCCATGAGTGCAGTTGCCGAAAACATCCAGACCGAAATGCCCACCCCCATTCTGTTCACCGACAGTGCTGCGGCCAAGGTGGCAGACCTGATCGCCGAAGAAGGCAACCCCGATCTGAAGCTGCGCGTGTTTGTCCAGGGTGGCGGATGCTCGGGTTTCCAGTATGGCTTCACCTTCGACGAAATCACGAACGAAGACGACACCACCATGACCAAGAACGGTGTCTCCCTGTTGATCGACGCCATGAGCTACCAGTACCTGCTGGGCGCCGAAATTGACTACAAGGAAGACCTGCAGGGCGCCCAATTTGTGATCAAGAACCCCAACGCTGCCAGCACTTGCGGCTGCGGTTCCAGCTTCTCAGCCTGACCACTCGGGCGGGCAGATACCTCAGGCCGGGTAGACGGCCCCTAGAACACGGGCGCCTTTTGCGCCCGTGACGCTTTGGAGGTTGCCGGTTTGGCCCAGCAGCGTCTGGCGAGCCAACCAGGCAAAGGCAGCAGCCTCCACTTGCATTGCCGGCAGGCCCAGGTCATCGGTCGGCACCACCGAGACACCTGGCAACAGCGCCTGAAGGCGCTGCATCAGGTGCGTGTTCAAGGCGCCACCACCGCACACCGCCAGTATTTTGCTATTTTTTCCATAGCTGCTAGCGCTTTCTGCACAAGCGCTAGCGGTCAATTCGGTTAATGTTGCCTGCACGTCAACGGGCCGTGCCATGGGAAACCCGGCCAGCGCCGCTGCCAGCCACGCCGGGTTGAAAAGGTCGCGTCCGGTGCTTTTGGGTGGCGGCTGGTGCAAAAAAGGCTCTTGCATCAGTGTGGCAAGCAGGTTGGGAAGGACCTGGCCCTGGGCGGCCCAGGCACCGCCGCAGTCATACGCCTGGCCGGTATGCAACTGGCACCAGTGGTCCATGAGCGCATTGCCGGGGCCACAGTCAAAGCCCTGCACGCTGCCGTCGGCTCCCAGCACGCTGAGGTTGGAGATGCCGCCAATATTGAGCACCAGCACCGTCTCACCCGCACGGCCAAACACCCCTTGGTGGAAAGCGGGCACCAGCGGTGCGCCCTGGCCGCCGGCGGCCACATCGCGGCTGCGAAAGTCGGCCACCACGGCAATGGCGGTGTGCTCGGCCAGCAAGGACGGGTTGTTCAGTTGCAGGGTGTAACCCGTGCCATCGAACTCCTGGGGCCGATGGCGCACGGTTTGACCATGGGCGCCAATGGCCTGCACGGCGCTGGCAGAAACACCGCTGCGTTGGAGCAAGGTATGCACGACTTCGGCATAAGACCGGGCCAGCGCGTTGCCCGCGAGGGCTGCGCGGTGCAGTTCATTGGGTCCGGGGGTGTTGAGTGCGAGCATTTCTGCTCGTAAATCAGGAGCTAAAGGCGCTGATGCATGGCCAATGATGGCCATTTTTTCGTGTGAAAAATCGGCCAGAACGCCATCCACTCCGTCGAGCGATGTGCCCGACATGAGGCCAATGTACAAGCCGCACATGTCCGATGGCCTATCGCACCAGCGCTGCGTGCCAGGTGCTGCAGCGGCTTATTCTGCGCTGGCCTGCAGCACCAGCGCGGCAGCCGACAGTTGCACGCGCATGTTGGCGGCCAGGCGATCGAAGGCGGGCCGTGCTGCAGCCGACACCGGGGCGGCGGCTTCGCTTTGCTGGGCGATGGTCTGGGGGTCCTGGTGCTCCCCGTTCACGCGGAACTCGAAATGCAGGTGTGGGCCCGTGGCCCAGCCCGTGGCGCCCACGGCACCGATGGTCTGGCCCTGCTCGACGGTTTGGCCTTTTTTCACATCCATGCGGCTCAGGTGTGCGTACACGGTCTGGTGCTGGTTGCGGTGCTTCACGAAGATCACATTGCCGAAGCCGTTCTGCACCCCGGCAAATTCGACGACGCCGTCACCCACCGTGCGCACGGTGGTTCCGGTGGGGGCGGCATAGTCGGTGCCCAGATGGGCGCGCCATTTTTGCAGGATGGGGTGAAAGCGCATCTTGAAGCTGCTGCTCACGCGCGAGAACTCCACCGGCGAGGTGAGGTAGGCGCGGCGCATGCTTTCGCCGTCGAGGGTGTAGTAGGTTCCCTTGCTGGTGCCGGGGTCCTGGAACCACATTGCCTGATGGGTTTTGCCGTTGTTGTGGAATTCTGCGCTCAGCACGCGGCCGCTGCGCAGGGGTTCGCCGTCGGCTTCCAGGGTTTCATAGACCACCGAAAAACGGTCGGACTTGCGCAGGGAGCGGTGGAAGTCGATGCTGCCCGAGAACAGCTCTGCAATCTGAACGGCCACGGAATCGGGAATGCTGGACGCGTCGGTGGCGGCAAACAGCGAACTGCGGATCACCCCGCCCGCCAAGCGGCTGCCGGTGGTGAGGGGGGCGGTTTCGATGCGCGAGGAGAACTTTTCGCCAGTGCGCTCCACCACCAGGCGGCGGAAAGTGCCGCTGTCGTCCGGGGCCCAGCGGGCCGTCAGGCGCAGCAGACGGTGGTCGTCAGTGGTTTCGGCTGAGACCGAGCGGCCCGCACGGCCCAGCAGGTTCTGGCGAACCGATGCATCGCTGCGCAGAAAGGCAGCGGCGGCAGGGTCGGCCACGCCCATGCGCTGCAGCAACGATTCCGCGGTGTCGCTGCTGCGGGTCTGCTCGGAGCGGTACAGCGAGAAACCGGGCGCTTCCAGGGCGGCCAGCGCCGGGCTTTCCGCCAGTGATTCCACGGCGTAGCTGATCTGGCGTACCGGCAGGTCCGAAGCATCGGGTGCCAACGATGCCACGGCAAAGGCGCCGCCGCCGCCAGTCAGCAGCAGGGCCGCCACGGCGGCAGTGATACGTTTGGGGTGTTTCTGGACACTGTGAGTCAGCTGGTCTAGCAAAGCCAAGCTGGCGGTGGTGAAGCCGTTGATCAAAGGTCTGTTCCCAAGGGTGAAGGTACGCCCGGTGATGTGTCCCGCTGCAACGCGGGGTAAAACCGGGAGTACAAGCTGTCAGGCTGCAGGCATTCGACAGGGTTACCAAGGTGTCGAAACGGCGAGACCACTAGAATCCGCCTCTGCAAGTGTGGGCTGAAGTATAGCGGCGCATGCTGTCTGGACATCCCATAAACCCTTATGAATCAATCTTCTGTTACAAAAAACCCGGTATCCGATGGTGTAGGCCGGGCCCTCGAAATCTCGTTGCGCGGCGTGGAAGAGTTGCTGCCGCAGGACGAGTGGATCAAGAAACTGGCACGCTCCGAAGCCACCGGCCAACCCCTGCGCATCAAGCTGGGGCTGGACCCCACGGCTCCAGACATTCACATCGGCCACACGGTGGTGCTGAACAAGATGCGCCAGCTGCAAGATCTGGGCCATCAGGTGATCTTCCTGATCGGGGACTTCACCAGCCTGATCGGCGACCCGTCGGGGCGTAACAGCACGCGCCCGCCGCTCACGCCTGAGCAGATCAAGTTCAACGCCGAGACCTACTACCGCCAGGCCAGCATGGTGCTGGACCCGGCGCGCACCGAGATTCGTTACAACAGCGAGTGGAGCGAGCCGCTGGGCGCCACGGGCATGATCCAGCTGGCCGCCAAGTTCACGGTGGCGCGCATGATGGAGCGCAACGATTTTCACGACCGTTTCAAGGCGGGCAATCCGATTGCGGTGCACGAGTTTCTCTACCCGCTGATGCAGGGGTACGACTCGGTGGCCCTGAAAAGCGATCTGGAACTCGGTGGCACCGACCAGAAGTTCAATTTGCTCATGGGCCGCCATTTGCAGCAGGAATATGGCCAGGAGCCGCAGTGCGTGCTCACCATGCCGCTGCTGGTCGGCCTGGACGGCATCGACAAGATGTCCAAGTCCAAGAACAACTACATCGGCATCACCGAAGACGCCAACACCATGTTTGCCAAGGTGCTCTCCATCAGTGACACGCTGATGTGGGACTGGTACACGCTGCTGTCGTTCAAGAGCCTGGCCGAGATCGCCGCGCTCAGGGCCGAGATCGCGGGTGGCCGCAACCCCAAGGATGCCAAGGTGGCGCTGGCCAAGGAAATCACCGCGCGTTTTCACAGCGCGGCTGCGGCCGAGGCGGCCGAGCAGGATTTCATCAACCGCAGCAAGGGCGGCGTGCCCGAAGACATTCCCGAGGTGGCCCTGACGGGTGCACCGCTGGGCATTGGTGCCTTGCTCAAGCAGGCCAACCTGGCGCCGTCTACCAGCGAGGCCAACCGCCTGATCGACGGCGGCGGCGTGCGTGTGGATGGTGGCGTGGTCAGCGACAGGGGCCTCAAACTCGACGCGGGCACCTATGTGGTGCAGGTGGGCAAGCGCAAGTTTGCAAGAGTGACTTTGTCCTGATTTTTAAGTCAGATCGGCTGTCAGCGCTTGTCGAATAAGCGCTGGAAGCTATCAAAATAAAAGCGCTGAAGCCGCAAAGCCCAGCGCTTTCTTCATCAGGCCCCGTCCAGGTTGTCATTCAGATCCGGATCGGGCACATCGCCAATGGCCTGGCGGGTGGCCTCGGCCTGTACCTGCAGCCAGGCACAGAACGCCTTGATTTCCGGCCGTTGTGCGCTGCGCGGCCCCACCATCAGCCAATAGGCCAGCGGGGAGTCGATGCGGTGGCCGGGCAGCACCTCCACAAGGTCTCCAGCGGCCAGTGCGTCGGCAATCAGCGGCATGCGTGCCAGCGCCAGGCCTTGGCCGGCCAGGGCGGCCTGCACGATCTGGTGGGCGTAGTTGAAATACAGCCAGCGCTCGGGCTGCAGCCGGGTCAGGTGGCACGCTTCAAACCAGCGGCGCCAGCTGAGCCACTCCAGGTGCTGGCTGCGGTGCGCGTCGCCCGCCTCGATCAGGGTGAACTGGGCTACATCGGCCGGGGTGCGCAGGGGCTTGCCGCTTTTGAGCAGCCAGGGGCTCGCCACCACCGCCAGTTGCTCGCCAAACAGGCGCAGCCCGCCCTGGGTGCCCGGGCCTGGCAGGGTGTAGCGCAGGGCCAGGTCCACATCCGAGGTTTCCAGGTCCACCGGCACGTCGCTGGCATCAATGCGGATGTCAATGCCCGGGTTGTCGCGCTGGAACTCTTCCATGCGCGGAATCAGCCACATGGATGCAAAGCTGGCCCAGGTGGTGATGGCCACGCTGCGGCGCCCCGCCGTCTGGCGCACCTGGCGCACGGCGGCGTCCATGCGCTCAAGTGCCGGGGCCACGGCCCGCTGCAGCTGCGCACCGGCGCTGGTCAGCTCCACGGCCCGCGTATGGCGCAGGAACAGTGCCACACCCACTTCTTCTTCCAGCGCCTGGATCTGGCGGCTCACGGCCGACTGCGTGAGCGCCAGCTCATCGGCTGCGGCGCGGAAGTTCAGGTGCCGTGCCACGGCCAGAAAGGCGCGCCAGTGGCCGGTGGCCACGGGGCGGGTGCGCAGCACGGCGGGGGCGTATTCGGCAGTGGCCATGGGAACGATGATTCATGCGTTGGTGGAATGAATAGCGTACCGCGTTTTTATTGGACTGTGGGCAGTGGTCGGCGCACCATGCGTTGTCTTTAAAGCCTATTTTTCGTGCCAAGGAGGCCGCCATGTCATCCCTTTCATGTCTGGAATTGCAACAATCCGCTCGGACCAACAGGGTGGGCCGCAGCGCGGCCGGTTGCTGGCAACTGGCCCCAGGCCGTGCGCTGTCGCTGCGCCTGCAAACCCCCGGTGCACTGCGGGTGGCCCGGGGGCGCGCCTGGCTCACCCTGCGTGGGTGTTGGGGCGACCTGCCGGGGGCCGGGGCTGATCATGTGCTGCATGCGGGCGAGTGCCTGGCCGTCGCTGCCGGCCAGCATGTCGTGATGGAAGCCTGGAGCCCGCCCGGCTGTGCCGAAGCGGTGGAAGTGCGTTGGGAGGGCGTGACCGCCCCCACCACACTGCGTGCCGCCAGCGCCGACGCCCGTGACTGGGAGCATGGCGTGGCGCAACCGCTGCGCGACCTGGGGCGAGCCTTGGGACAGCTTGGACGGGCCCTGGGCACGGCCGTTGCAGAGGTCGTGCACGCTGGCGGGCGGTGTGCCGCGGGCCTGGCCCGGTTTGCGCTTTACCGGGCAATGCCCCGGCGCCAGCGGGTTAGTTGTTCCGCACGGTCTGAATCCGCATTGCCTTAGCGCAGGGCATCTCCGCGCACGGCCTCAAACGCGGCCAGTGCGGCTTCTCCGTCCAGTTGCTCCATGCGGGCCAGGGCGTCCAAGTCCTCCACGGTGCTGAACGCCAGGGTGAACTGCTGAAACCGCCGCCCCGCCAGCGGGCCATGGTGCAGCACCTCCACATTGATGTGGCGCGGGTCGTTGCGGATGCGCTCGATGAGTTTGAGCACGGACTTTTGCGGGCCTTCGAGCTGTTGGCAAAACCGCTGGCCGTCAAATATCAGCAGACCCGTGACATCGAGTTCGGCGTTGACATGGCGCGCCCTTGCGGCAATCTCGGCCACCACTGTCGGGGGGTGAAGGGGGGCGAGGGTGCTCACGTAGAGCACTTCGTAGAGGGCGGCGCAATGGGTCATAAGAGCGACTGAATGTAGGAGGGGGGCGATAGCCGCGCAATGTCAAAAGACACAGTCGGGGCGGGCGTTGCGTGCCCGCTGCGCTGCGGGGCGCGTAGTCTCGGGTGGGTTGCCTTCCCCCACCTAGAATCACCGCACCATGATTGCCACCTTGCCGCCCCACGCGTGCCCCCCCACATGCCGCGAATGCCGCTTGCGCAAGACCGGCGCATTTACGGCGGTAAAGCCCGAGGTGCTTAATTTCATTGAGGGCTTTCGTACCGACAGCCTGGCGGTGGCCGCGGGCGGCGCGCTGGTGCGTGAGAACCAGACCAACGCCAAGCTGTTAACGCTGTATTCGGGCTGGGCATTTCGCTACAAGACCATGAGCGACGGGCGCCGCCAGATCCTCAATTTCTTGCTGCCCGGCGACCTGGTGGGTCTGCAGCAAGAGTTTGGCGATGTGTCCGCACATGGCATCGAGGCACTCACCGATTGCTCTTTGTGCGTGTTCCAGAACGACAGCCTGTGGGCACTGTTTCGCGAACATCCGCGCCTGGGTTACGACATCACCTGGCTGTCGGCGCACGAAGAAGGCCATGTGGACGACAACCTGCTGACCGCCGGCCGCCGCAACGCCACCGAGCGCGTGGCGATGCTGATCATGCACCTGTACCGGCGGCTCGACCGCATCGGGCTGGTCGAGGACGGCACGGTGGCGTTTCCGCTCAACCAGCAGCACATCGCCGATGCACTGGGGTTGTCGCTGGTGCACACCAACCGCACGCTGCGCGGCTTGTCGAGGCTGGGCCTGCACGAGATCAAGAACGGGCGGCTGCGCCTGCTGAACACGCGGGCCCTGGCGCGCATCGCCGAGTATTACGACACCCCGCCGCGGCTGATGCCGTTGCTGTAGGCACCGCCTGCGTTGCTAAAAATATGGTCAAAATGGCCTCTAGCGCTTAATGGATAAGCGCTAGTAGCTATTGTATTTATAGCGTTTGGTGCATTGCAGTGTGCCGCACGATAATTCGTGCCATGCCCGCGCGGCGGGTGCCTGCTGTGCACACAACACTTCTTTTTCATGACCTCACTCGACATTCTCATCATGGCGGCCGGCAAGGGCACGCGCATGAAAAGCCGCATCCCCAAAGTGCTGCAGCGCCTGGCCGGGCGCCCGCTGCTGCACCATGTGCTGGACCAGGCCGCGCACCTGCAGGCGCGCAGCGCCATCGTCATCACCGGCCACGGCGCTACAGAAGTAGAAGCGGCTACCGTAGGTGCAGCAAGTGCTACAGGCACATTTGACTTGAAGTTCGTGCGCCAGGAGCCCCAGCTGGGCACCGGCCACGCCGTGCAGCAGGCCGTGCCCCACCTGCGCGATGACGGCACAGTGGTGGTGCTGTCGGGCGATGTGCCGCTGACCCAGGCCGATACGCTGCGCGCGCTGGTGGCTGCCAGCGCCGGCGGGCAGCTGGCGCTGCTCACAGTGACCCTGCCCGACCCCACGGGCTATGGCCGCATCGTGCGCAATGCCGAAGGCGCGGTGCAAGGTATCGTGGAGCACAAAGACGCCACCGACCCCCAGCGTGCCATCACCGAGGTCTACAGCGGCATCATGGCCGTGCCCGCGCGCCTGTTGCGTGGCTGGCTGGCACGGCTGACCAACCACAACGCCCAGGGCGAGTACTACCTCACCGACATTGTTGCCATGGCCGTCGCCGACGGCGTGCCCGTGGCGGCCCACCGCATCACCGATGCGCTGCAGGTGGCGGGCGTGAACAGCCCGCTGCAACTGGCCGAACTGGAACGCGCGCACCAGCTGCGCACCGCGCGGGCCTTGATGGAGCAAGGCGTGCGCCTGGCCGACCCCGCACGGTTTGACCTGCGCGACGATGCCCGCACCGGCGTGCGCGGTGCACTGGTCTGCGGGCAGGACGTGGAGCTGGATGTGAACTGCGTCTTTACCGGCCGTGTGGAGCTGGGCGAGGGCGTGAGCATCGGCGCGAACTGCTGCATTGCCAACGCGCGCATCGCTGCGGGCGCCGTCATCCACCCCTACACCCACATCGACGGCGAGAAGCTCGGTGCCACGGTGGGCGAGGGCGCATTGATTGGCCCCTTTGCCCGCCTGCGCCCCGGCGCGCAACTGGGCCGCGAGGTGCACATCGGCAACTTTGTGGAAGTGAAGAACAGCACCCTGGCCGACGGCGCCAAGGCCAACCACCTCGCCTACCTGGGTGACGCCACCGTGGGCGAGCGCGTGAATTACGGTGCTGGCAGCATCACTGCCAACTACGACGGCGCCAACAAGCACCGCACCATGATTGAGGCCGACGTGCACATCGGCACCAACTGCGTGCTGGTGGCGCCTGTGACCATTGGCGCGGGGGCCACCGTGGGCGGCGGCTCCACCATCACCAAGGATGTGCCTGCGGGTGCGCTGGGCGTGGCGCGGGGAAAGCAGATCACCAAAGAAAACTGGCAGCGCCCCGCCAAGATGCCCAAGCCATGACGCAACCCGACGCCATCGTCGAACACCAGCTGCAGGAGCTGCGCGCCGAGCTGGCCCGCAGCCAGCAGCAGGTGGCCGACATGGCCGCTGCGCAAGAAGAGTTCTTGCGCGCGGTTTCGCACGACCTGCGCGCGCCGCTGCGGCATGTCACCTCGTACGGCACGCTGGTGCGCGAGGTGCTGGGCGACTTGCCGCCCGAGGTGGCGCAGGGTCCCGAGGTGCAGGAGGCGCTGGGTTTTCTGGCCACCATGGACCAGTCCGCCAAACGCATGGGCCTCATGATCGACGGCCTGCTGGCTCTGGTGCGCGCGGGCCGGGCGCCGCTGCGCTTGCAGCCCGTCTTGCTGGCAGATGCCATCGTTCAGGCGCGTGCCTCACTTGCCGCTGTCGAGGCCGGGCGGGCGGTGGAGTGGCGCATTGCGTTGGATCTGCCCACGCTGCAGGCCGACCCGGCCTTGCTGCAGGAGCTGCTGGTGCAGCTGTTGGGCAACGCCCTCAAGTTCACGCGCCAGGCAGCGCAGCCCTGCATTGCCGTGCAGGCTGTTGTCGCACCGGCTGGCCATGTGGCCTTTACCGTGCAGGACAACGGCGTGGGGTTTGACCCCGCACGCGCCGGCACATTGTTTGGTGTGTTCCAGCGCCTGCACCGCGAAAGCGAGTTTGAAGGCGTGGGCACAGGGCTGGCGCTGTGCCGCGCCATTGCGCAACGCCATGGCGGCGCCATCACGGCCACCGCCGTGCCGGGCCATTGCGCAACGCCATGGCGGCGCCATCACGGCCACCGCCGTGCCGGGCGCTGGCTGCACGGTGCGGGTGGAGTGGCCAAGCGACGCCGCCTGATGGCTGCAGCTTTTTCGCCGCTTTTACCCGCCGCCCTGCGCAGGCAGGCACCTGGTGGGTATTGACCCGTATTGGCGGCCCCACCCTGCGCCGGGCGCTGGGGCCGAATCAGCAAGACGAAGCGGCTACACCACCGGCGCCATGT
This sequence comes from Acidovorax defluvii, assembly GCA_003268905.1. Lineage (GTDB taxonomy): Bacteria > Pseudomonadota > Gammaproteobacteria > Burkholderiales > Burkholderiaceae_C > Acidovorax > Acidovorax defluvii. The sequence goes on along the minus strand of QLTU01000002.1, from coordinate 187,273 downwards.
CTGGCATGGAACTGGCCGATACACGGTTGCGCCCCGCAGCCTTGGCCTGGTAAAGCTCGGCATCGGCGGCGTTGGTCCATGCGCGCAGGCTGCTGTGGCGGTGGTCGGCCGTTGCCACGCCCATGCTGGTGGTGAACTGCAGGCCGGGCATGTCGTGCAACTGCAGGGCTTGCACCTGTTCGCGGATGCGATGGGCCACCGCCGTGGCGCCGTCCAGGTGCATGCCGCGCAGCACGATGGCGAACTCATCGCCGCCGTAGCGGCCAGCGCAGTCGGTGGCGCGCACATTGCTGAGCACGATGCGCGCCAGCGCGCGCAGCACCTCGTCGCCCACGGTGTGGCCATGCTGGTCGTTGACCTGCTTGAAATGGTCGATGTCCAGCATCACCAGGCAGGCCGGTTCATCGGTGGCGTGGTGGCGGCGCAGCGTGGCTTCGGCCTGCTCCTGCCAGTGGCCGCGGTCATACAGGCCCGTGAGGGCGTCGATGCGCCGCAATTCGTCGAGCAGCTGGTTTTGGCGTGACACCCTGCGGATCAGGCGGTAGCTCACCAAGCTGACCGACAGGGTGTGCAGCACCATCACGGGCAGGCACGCCAGAATCACCGGCATGGATGTTTCTGGCGCCCACTGAAAGCCGTTGAACGCCGCACCGGCCACTGCAGCCCCCGCCATGCCCGGCAGCGAGCGGGCCCACAGGCCCCGGATGCCGGTGGTGATCTTGTCCACCATGGTCAGCGTGACCAGCAATACGCTGGGCAGCAAGTTGAAGTGCATCAGGGTCACCAGGACCACTGCCAGCGCCGAATCCACCAGCAGGTTGCGTATTTCGGCGCGGTAGGGGTCAGCGCTGCGGCGGCTCAGCAGGTGGGCCACATGGGGCCACACGAAAGAGATCGCAGCCATGCACAGCCAGGCCGCCAGGCCGGCATTGCGCTCCCACAGCACCACGCCCACCACCAGGCCCGCAAGCCCCATGCCCAGCGCGCGCAAGGGATAGACGCGGCGGGAGAGTTGGCGCTTGGGATTGGGCATCGTCAATGGGTGAGTCGGGCGCCACTGGGGCATGGTGTGCCGGGAGCCCGGCAGACAGGGAGTTGTTACGAAATTCTACAGGTTGCCTCCCGCCAGCGCCAGCGAAAAATGGCACGGTGATGTCACGACACGGGTCACCACGCAGGTCACCTGGGTTGTGGTCCAGGGCCCGTGGCGGCCTCCAGGTGCTGCAGGCGTTGGCGCAGATGTGCCACTTCCTCCATCAGGTCGGCCGTGAGGGCTGCAAGATGGGGATCGGCGTCGAAGGTGGTTTCCAGCTGGGCCAGCCGGCGTGCGCGCACCACAGTGGCGCTGACAAAGCGCCAGTGGCCGTCCGGGCTGTCGGCCTGCAGCAGGCCGGCCTCCAGCCGTTCGCTCACCCAGTCCGGCGCCATGTGGCAGGTGCGGGCCAGGTCTTCGAGGGAGAGCAGGGCCGAGTCGTCCAGCAGCTCGCCCGGCTGCACGGTGGGGGTGTTGTGGGCAGATGTCATGGTCAGGCTCCCGGGGTGGCGCGGGGGTTGAAGCGGGGGAAGGCATGGGCCAGCGCGGTGTAGGCAGCGCGTTCGGCATCGGTGTGGGCCGGGGGCAGGGCAACCGTCAGTTCCAGATACAGATCCCCGGGCGTGGCGGCCGGAATGCCCCGGCCCTTCAGGCGCAGCTTGCGTGCGGTTTTCCAGTGCGCAGGCACGGTCACCTCCAAGGCGCCTGCCGGGGTCTGCACCTCGACGACGGCGCCCAGTTCGGCCTCCCACGGGGCCACGGCCACGGGTTGGTACACATCGCGGTCGATGGCGCGCCAGCGGGCGTCGGGCTTGAATTGCACCTCCAGAAACAAGTCGCCCGCAGGGGCGCCGCCCGTGCCCGGGCTGCCCTGGCCCGACAGGCGGATGAGCTGGCCTTCGCGCACGCCCTTGGGGATCTTGACCTGCAGGCTGCGTTGTTCGTGCACCATATGCCCCGCATCGTCCAGCCGGGCACCGCGCAGTGCCAGGGTGCGCTCGGCGCCCTGGTAGGCGTCCAGCAGATCAAGCTCTATCTTGGCGTGGTGGTCGATGCCGCGCGTGGGCGGCGGTGTGCCACCCCACTCGGCATCCGGTGGCGCCTGGCGGTGCTGGCCCGTAGCGCGGTGCGCGCGCTGCGTGCGCGCCTGGCGGCCAAACAGTTGCTCAAAAAAGTCGCTGAATTCGCCGTCGGTTCCACCGGCTGCACCGGCCCCGTCGGAGAACTCGAAGCCCGCGTCCCAGTTGGGCGGGGGGCGAAAGTCCTGCCCCGGGCGGTGCGGTGCCTGGCGGCCCAGGGCGTCGTAGGCTTCGCGCTTTTCGGGGTCGGAGAGCACGGCGTTGGCCTCGTTGATCTCGGCCATGCGCGCCATGGCATCGGCTTCCTTGCTCACGTCGGGGTGGTATTTGCGCGCCAGCTTGCGGTAGGCCTTCTTGATGTCATCGGCGGTGGCCGTTTTGCTGACACCCAGCACCTGGTAGTAGTCCTTGAATTCCATGCGGCGTTTCCTTCGCGGTGGGGCTGCGCGGGGCAGCTGTTGGGGCTGACTGTATGCCGCAGCCTGCCACCACGGCAACCCGCCCCGTACGGAGTGCAGATGGATGGATTAAAACGCTATGAAAAACATAGCTATTGCCGCTTTCTACGAAAGGGCTAGTGGCACTTTTGTTTCAAATTTTGCGCGACGGGTGGCAAAAAAGGCTTTCACGTTGCGCACATTGGCGTCGTCGGTAAACAGGCGCTGCGACAGTGCCAGATAGCCTGGCATGTCGCGGGTGTGCACCACCAGCATGAAATCCGGCCCCGGCGACACGCGCCAGCACTGCTGCACGCAGTCTTCGGCCACGGCACGGGCCTCAAAGCCGTCCAGCCATTCGGTGCCCTGGCGGTCCAGCGTCACTTCCACAATGGCCGACAGCCCGTGGCCTTGCAGCGCGGCCAGCCGGTCGGGCTGCAGCAGGGCCACCTGGCGCTCGATCAGGCCTTCGGTGTGCAGGCGCTTGATGCGCCGCAGGCAGGTGGGCGCAGACACATGCACCCGCTGCGCCAGCGCCTGGTTGCTTTGCGCGGCATCGCGCTGCAGCAGGTCGAGCAGCTGCAGGTCGATGGCATCGATTGTTGATAATTCCATATATCGGGAGTTTATGAAATTTTCAGTCGTTTCAAAAGATTGGTGAAATATTCAATCAAGTGGCTTCAAATCTTGATTGAAAATTAAATATCGCACGCCCTACCATCGCAGCATATTCACAGGAGCTTTCCTATGTGCGGCATCGTCGGCGCAGTTTCATCGCGCAACATCGTTCCCATCCTTGTCCAGGGCCTGCAGCGGCTGGAGTACCGCGGCTATGACTCTTGTGGCGTGGCGGTGCATGCGGCCAGCCTGAATGCATCGTCGTCTGCGGGGCTGCGGCGCGCGCGCAGCACGGCCCGTGTGGCCGAGTTGCTGGAGCAGGTGCAGACCGACCACCTTGAAGGCGCCACCGGCATCGCGCACACCCGCTGGGCCACGCACGGCGCGCCGACCGTGTCCAACGCGCACCCCCATTTCAGCCATGGCACCGGCGCAGATGCATCTGCCAGCACGCCCGGGCGCGTGGCGGTGGTGCACAACGGCATCATCGAAAACCACGAAGAGCTGCGCGCCGCGCTGCAGGCGCGCGGCTATGTGTTTGCCAGCCAGACCGACACCGAAGTCATTGCGCACCTGGTGGACAGTCACTACAACGGCGATCTTTTCGACGCGGTGCGTGCCACTGTGGCCGAACTGCGTGGCGCCTACGCCATCGCCGTGATGCACAAGGACGAACCCCAACGCGTGGTGGGTGCGCGGGCGGGTTCGCCACTGATCCTGGGCGTGGGAAAGGACGGCAGCGAGCACTTTCTGGCCAGCGACGCCATGGCCTTGGCGGGCGTCACTGACCAGGTTGTTTACCTCGAAGAAGGCGACCTGGTAGACCTGCAAAGAGGCCGTTACTGGATTGTTGGCAAGGGGCGCGAAAGCCTCACCCCTGCGCAACGTCCCGTGCGCACCGTGCAGGCCCACAGCGGTGCGGCAGAGCTGGGCCCCTATCGCCACTACATGCAAAAAGAAATCTTCGAGCAGCCACGCGCCATTGCCGACACGCTCGCAGGCGTCGAAGGCATCGTGCCCGAACTGTTTGACGGTGCCGGCCTGCACGGCGAGCCCGGCGCAGCGGCATGGCGCGTTTTCAAAGAGATCGACAGCGTGCTCATCCTGGCCTGCGGCACCAGCTATTACAGCGGCTGCGCGGCCAAATACTGGCTCGAGGAAATCGCCGGCATCCCCACCCAAGTGGAAGTGGCCAGTGAATACCGCTACCGCACCAGCGTGCCCAACCCGCGCAGCTTGGTGGTCACCATCAGCCAATCGGGCGAGACCGCCGACACCCTGGCTGCGTTGCGCCATGCCCAGTCTTTGGGCATGCAGCACACCTTGACCATCTGCAATGTGGCCACCAGTGCCATGGTGCGCGAATGCAAGCTGGCCTATGTCACGCGCGCGGGCGTCGAGATCGGCGTGGCCAGCACCAAGGCCTTCACCACCCAGCTCGCCGGCCTGTTTTTGCTGACGCTGGCGCTGGCCCAGTCCCGGGGGCGTCTCACGGCAGAGCAGGAAGCCGCTCACATCAAAGCCATGCGCCACCTGCCTGTGGCGCTGCAAGCCGTGCTGGCGCTGGAGCCGCAGGTCATCAGCTGGGCACAAGACTTTGCCCGCATGGAAAACGCACTGTTTCTGGGCCGGGGCTTGCACTACCCCATTGCCCTCGAAGGCGCGCTCAAACTCAAGGAAATCAGCTACATCCACGCCGAGGCCTACCCGGCTGGCGAACTCAAGCACGGCCCGCTGGCCCTGGTGACCAGCAGCATGCCCGTGGTGACGGTGGCGCCCAACGACGCGTTGCTCGAAAAACTCAAGAGCAACATGCAGGAAGTGCGCGCGCGCGGTGGCGTGCTGTATGTGCTGGCCGACGCCGACACCCGCATCGAAAGCAGCGAAGGCATTCACGTCATCCGCATGCCCGAAAACTATGGCCAGCTCAGCCCACTGCTGCACGTGGTGCCGCTGCAGCTGCTGGCTTATCACACAGCCTGCGCTCGTGGCACCGATGTGGACAAGCCGCGCAACCTGGCCAAGAGCGTGACAGTCGAATGACCGGCGCGCGCCTGGGGCGTTGTTTGTGTGCTGGCTGATGAATGTGGCCCGCACTCCAGGGCCGACGGCGTGAACTGAGGATGGGAGGGCTCGGGTCCGTGGCTCGACCCTGTCCCAAAGACTGCTTTTGTACGAGGCCGAGGACTCCTCAGGGTCGATCTCGGTCGCTGCTGGTCGCGCCCGCTGGTCATGGTCAAGTTCACAGAGCTGTCATCCAGCCAGCTAATCCGGGTAATTAAAGTCGTAAACTCGCAAATAAAGTCGTAAACAGGCCTCTAGCAGTCATGCGGGTTTGCGGTGCGGTCACTTGTAACTGTAAAGTCGTAAACTCGAATTCAACGGGTAAAGAAGACCTATACATGTGAACGTGGACTCGGCCTAGATTGGACTTGTTGCTATATTGCAATAGAGACACCAATCGGCATGTCAATAGTTAACGATTGTTGCTTTGGGTTCCATAATATTGTCGTGCCATAAAATGCACTCGCTGCCTCAAGTTAAATTGCCGAGGCACGTCTTTCTTTCCTTCCAGTAACACCCCACTCAGTGGTCTCTACAAATGAGACTACGGGGCATAGCCTTGCTGGATACAACCGTTAAGCAGATTAGGGAGGTTTATGTTCAACCCAATGGCACGAATGATGTTTCGTGGACATCCCGCAGGGATGCCAACTCTGAGGTTGCCGCGGAGGTGGATACTGAACCTTGCTGTTGTCGCGCTTTTGCCGGGGATGGCTTTTGCGACCACGACGGTTAACCATAGCTTCACCCCGGCGACCATTGTGCAGGGAGACGAATCGGACTACACGATTGAAATCGTCAATGACAACACGGGCTCAGCGCTCAGTAGTGTCAATCTCACTTCGCTTCTTACCGTAGCTGGCGCGCTGCCTAGCCCCAAGATATACATCGTGCCAGGCAGCACCACCAATACCTGTGGTGGTACGTTAGCCGCAACGCCAGGTGGTACCTCCGTTGTACTTACCGGAGGGAGTGTGCCTGCTGCGGTTGGTCTTGGAGCGGCAGATGCCGGCCGCTGCCTTATCACGGTGAAGGTCTCGTCGACTACCACCGGAGGCAACCAGACGGTGATTATCCCTGCCAACACAACTCCTGGCCCCTCCACCGCAGGGCTGGAGTTCAGCGAGGGCGGCAACCCTGGCCAGCACAACGGAACGGCAGCCAATGCAACCATGTTGGTGACCAGCCTGCAAGCGCCTGCAGGTAGCAAGAGCTTCAGTCCTTCCCCATCGTATGTGGGGCTGCCCACCCGGTTGACCATTACGCTGAGCAATCCCAACGGTACTCGCAACATGCCGTTGACTAGCTTCACGGACACCCTGCCTGCTGGCATGGTGGTTGCCCCCGTGCCCAACGCTTCGGTCACTTGTACCGGCACGGGAAGTGTGAATGATGGAGCGGTAACCGCCAATCCTGGCGATGGCGCGATCACCCTCACTGGCGGCACCATTGGCCAGCAACCGGGCACTTGCCAAGTGATGGTGGACGTGGTGACGGCTGCTGCATCGTCCTACAACAATACGTTGCCTGCGGGTGCCATCGGCAATACGCGAGGTTTGACGAGTGCGGCTTTCAGCCGTTCGCTCACGGTGTCGGCTCCGGTATCCATCACCAAAACGTTCAATCCTACGACTGTTCCAGTAGGGGCTGCCGCCACGATGACCATCACCATCACTAACAACGGTGCGGTGGATCTGACCAGTACGGCGTTCAACGACAACTTCCCCTCTGCAAACCTTGAGCTGTTGAGCGTAGGTGCGCCGCTGTGTGACGGCGGCGTCAATGGCACAGCAACTGCCAACACTGGAGTTTCGCCGCACAGGCTTGAGTACGTGGGCGGAACTGTGGCTGCAGGCGGTGGTACCTGCACCGTGACCGCACAAGTCCGCGCACTGGCGGAGGCCGCATATACCAATACGCTGCCCGCCAATGGTGTGACCAATGCACAAGGCATCGGCAGTCCTTCGGTGTCTGCCACTCTGCAGGCCTATTCACAACTGCGTGTGACCAAGACGGTGACGCCTACCAGAGTGGCGCCAGGGCAGTGGGCGACGTTTTCGGTGCGCATCCGCAATTACGCGCTTGGCAACGTCACCAACGCCATGTTCACCGACACCCTTCCTGTCGTGGGATCGAGCCCGAACTTCCGTGCGATGGAACTGGATCCTTCGGCTCCACCCGCAGGCTGCGGTTTCTCCTTCAGCGATTCGCAAGGCTCCAATCCAGGTGATCCCGTGGTATTGACAGGCACTGGCGGAACGATTCCGGCTGCATCAGGAACAACCCCCGGGGAGTGCACTGTTACCTTCCGAGCTCGGCCTCCTGCCAACGCTGGAGTGAACACCACCTTCACGAATTCGCTGCCCGTCAACGGTGCGGTCATTGGCGACGGCCCTGGTGGAACAACCCCCACGAATACGAACTCCAGCAGCGTCAATCTTCCCGTCATCGACGCGGTGGATCTGAGCAAGGCATTCAGTCCGAGCTCAATCGCAGCAGGCCAGACGTCGCTGTTGACTATCACGGTCTTCAACCGAACAGTGAGCCCGCTCACCGGGATCAACTTAACGGACAACCTTCCGTCTGGCGTAGTGCTCGCGGCCAACCCTGCAGCGCAAACCACCTGTACTGGAGGCTCGCTGCAAGCGTTTCCTTCGGATACCAAGGTCACGCTGAGTGGTGCCACAGCACCCGCTCGACAGAGTGCGGGTGCCAGCGCTACGGAAGCGTCGTGCACGATCACCGTCCGGGTGACCAGTACCGCACCCCAATCGGCGCCCTACACCAACACCATCACTCCGGCCAACTTCTTGTCGAGCGCTGGCACCATCCCTGTTAACCGGAGTGCCAACCTGACGGTCTCGGCAGGTCTGACGGCCAACAAGCAGTTCCAGCCGGCCAGCACGGCGCAGGGCGGCGTGGTGCGCGCCACCGTGACCGTGACCAACCAGTCCAACGGTGCACTGACGAATGTGTCGATCAACGACGATGGCCTGGCTGGCGGCCTGACGGTGGCCAACCCGGCCAACGCCGCCACCTCGTGTGGCGGCTCGCCCAGCATCACGGCCAACCCGGGTGCTACAGGTGTTCGGCTGGATGGCGCCACTTTGCCTGCCGGCGGAAGCTGCGATCTTTCGTTCGACGTATTGGCCGCAGGTGCCGGGCCGTGGACTAACACACTGGCTGCCGACAAGGTAACCAGCGCTGAAGGCCCCACCAACAGCCAAGCGGTCACGCGCACACTGACCCAGCAAACCGCCAGCCTGGCGTTGAACAAGCAGTTCAGCCCGCTCATCGTGACGGGCAACCAGCCATCGACGCTGACCATCGACGTGGTGAACACATCGGGAGTGCCGATCAACAATGTGTCGTTCACCGACGTGTTCCCGCAGGGCATTCAGGTGTACTCCAGTCCGAACGCGCAAACCACGTGCACGGGCGGCACCGTGGCGGCCACCCCCGGCAACGGCCAGGTCTCTCTGACGGGCGCGCAATTGGCGGCAGGTGGCACTTGCCAGGTGTCCGTCACGGTCACCTCGCTGGCATTCCTGAACCTCACCAACACCATTCCTGCCGGAGCGGTTTCCAGCCAGGGCGGCTACACCAACGCGACGCCGACATCAGCCACGCTGAGTACGCTGCAGGGCCTGGGTGTCTCCAAGGGCTTCGAGCCGGCCTACGTGGCGCCCAACGCGGTGTCGCGTCTCAAGATCCGGCTGGCCACCACGTTTGATCCGAACATCGTGAATCCCACGGTGCTCACGGGCGTGAGCTATACCGACCAGTTGCCTGCGGGGCTGGTGTTTGCTGCAGTGCCCAATGCGGTCTCCACTTGCACGGGCGCCCAGATCACCGTGGACTCGCTCCAGAGGTCGGTCACGCTGTCGGGGGTCACACTGGCCCCGGGCGGGGTTTGCGATCTGGAAGTGAACGTGACGGCAGCCGTCAACGGGCAGTACCTGAACATCATCCCTGCGAACAGCGTGACCACCAACCAGGGCGTGACCAATCACACGCCGGGGCAAGCCACGCTGAACGTGGTTCCGGGACCGAGCATCAGCAAGACCTTCGCCACCTCGCCCGTCAAGGTGGGTGAGCGGACTGAGCTGATTGTGACGGTAACCAATACCGCCAACGTTGCGCTGACCGGCGTGGCACTTACCGACAATCTGCCGCCTGATCTGGCAGTAGCCAACCCCAGCGACACGGGCACCACCTGTACCGGTGGCAGCGTGACGGCCTTGCCTGGCGCTTCCAAAGTGTCGCTGGCAGGCGCGACGGTTCCTGCCAACAACAGCTGTACATTCCGCGCATTTGTGGTGGCGTCGAAAGCAGGCTCGTTCGTCAACACCATTGGCCAGAATGCCATCACCAGCCAGCAGGGTCTCACGAACGGCAATCCCGCCGACGCACCGCTGCAGGTCTTTGAGCAGCCTGGCATCAGCAAGGGCTTCAATCCGGCCCAGATTGCCTCTGGTGGCATCAGCACGCTGCGCATCCGGCTGGACAATTCCAACGCCACACCCATCACGCTGACCAGTGCGTTGGTGGATGCCTTGCCGGGCAACGTGTTCGTCGCTGCGGTGCCGAACATCAATGGCAATCTGGGTGGCGCGACCCAATGCCCTGGTGGCGTGACTGCGGTCGCGGGTGGCATCAATCTGACCTATGCCAACGGTGCTTCCATTCCTGCTGGCGGTTGCACCATCTCGGTGGACGTGACGTCCTCTGTCATGGGCAGCTATCTCAACACGATTGCTGCGGGGCAGCTCAAGACGACGGCTGGCGACAACCCCGAGCCTGCCAACGCCACGCTGGGCGTGGGCCGCCCTGCGGCGCCCACGGTCAACAAGTCGTTCGCTCCGGCAAGCATCGATCAGGGCGGTACCTCGGTCTTGACCATCACGTTGGGCAACCCGAACGCTACGCCGCTTACGCTGGCCAGTGCGATGGTTGATACCCTCCCGGCCAACGTGCTGGTGGCGCCTGCTCCCGGGATCTCTGGTTCCTGCACCCTGGCTGGCGTGAGCGCCACGGCGGGGGGGAACACGATCACCTATGCGCAAAATGCGACCATCCCGCCATCGGGCTGCACGATCGCCGTGAACGTGACGTCCAGCGTGGCTGGCGCCTACACCAACACCATTCCTGCAGGTGGACTCTCAACGGTGGAGGCAGGCGGAAATCCGGTGGCGGCAAACGCAGGTCTGACGGTGCGTGCTCCGGGGGAGCCCTCGGTGCAAAAGGCCTTTGCCCCGACCACGATTAACCCCGGTGGTACCTCCCGGCTGACCATCACGTTGGCCAATCCCAATGCCTCTGTGGCTACGCTGACCGCTGACCTGGTGGACACGTTGCCTGCGAACGTGCTGGTGGCCACGCCGCCCGCGTTGGGAGGCACTTGCTCTGGCACCAAGGAAGCGGTTGCCGGCGGAAACACCGTGACCTACAAGGTGGGAGGCACCATTGCGGCCAACAACTCGTGCACGGTCGAAGTGAACGTGACGTCCACTGTCTCTGGTGGCCCGTACGTCAACACCATCGGTGTGGGCGCCTTGCAGACCAGCGTTGGCAACAACGGTGCATCTACCACCGCCAACCTGCTGGTCAATCCAGGCCAGCCGCCGAGCGTGAGCAAGAGTTTTGCGCCCACCACCATCGTGGCAGGGCAGCAATCGACCCTCACGATTTCGCTGGGCAACGGCAATTCGTCCGCCGCTACCCTCACGGTCGCTCTTGTGGACACCTTGCCTGCCCAATTGACTGTGGCCAGCCCGGCCGCGGTGACCGGAACCTGCCCTGACCTCGCGACGAATGTCGTGGCGGCTCCTGGTGCCGGCACGGTCACCTATGCAGCGGGTGCGCAGATTCCTGCGGGTGGATGCAGCTTCCAGGTGCGTGTGACTTCGGCAACCGCCGGGGGGCCTTACACCAACACCATCCCGGTGGGTGCTCTGCAGACGAATCTGGGCAACAACGCGGTTGCGACCAATGCGAACCTTACGGTGACGAGCAATGCCCCGGGGAACGTGGCTTCGCTGTCCGGCACGGTCTACCATGACCGCAATGACAGTGGCACCATCAACCCGGGCGAGGAGGGAATCGCCGGAGTGGAAATCCGCCTGTTGCAAAACGGGTCTATCGTGGCCACGACGACGACCGATGCGAACGGCCGGTACGGCTTTACCAACCTGGTGCCTGGCACCTATACCGTGGTGGAGATGCAGCCCGCGGGCTGGACAGACGGAAAGGACTCCGTGGGCGTGGGTGCGTCTGGCGGCCTGGGTACAGCTGGCAACGACGTGATCAACAACATCACGCTGGTTGCCGGCGATGCAGCCACGGAGTACAACTTTGGTGAGCGCCGCCCAGCCGATGGTGCGGCCAGCATTCCCACACTGTCGGAGTGGGGCATGTTCTTGCTGTCGGTGCTGCTCGGCTGGATGGCCTGGCGGCAGTCGGCGGTGCGCCGCCAGCGCTGATTGAAAGAGGGGAGGCCAGCCCCTTCATGAGAGGCCGTGCGGTTGCCGTGCGCGCAAAGGGGGCCAGTACGCATCGCGCGTGCTGGCCCTTTTTCTTGCTTGCCGATAATGCGCGCTTTGGCGGCATTTGCAGAGCCGGTGATTGTTGTTTTGTTCGAGGCGTTTCCCCATGCTGCGGTTTTTTCTGACGTTTATCGTGCTCCAACTCACCCTGTTCGGCATCAACATGCTGGGGGTGGTGCAGCAGCATGTGGTACTGCCCTGGACGGCGCTGCTGGCGCGCGGCTGCGCTGCTCTGGTCACCTTGTTCGATGCCTCGGCCGCTGCCGCAGGCAAGGTGTTGTGGAACACCGTCAGCGGCTTTGGCGTGTCGATCGAGCCTGGGTGCAATGGCATTGAGGCCTGCATCGTGCTGTTTGCTGCGGTCATCGCATTTCCGTCCACCTGGCGGCACAAGCTGGTGGGGCTGGCTGCGGGTTTTGTAGCGGTACAAGGGTTGAACGTGGTGCGGGTGATCAGCCTCTTTTACCTGGGGCAGTGGAATACCCAAGTGTTCAACTTTGCGCACGAGTATCTGTGGCAGGCACTCATCATGCTGGACGTGTTGGTGGTCTGGCTGCTGTGGGTGCGCGCAGGCAGCAAGTCCCCGGAGTCGTCCGGGCCTCCTGCGCCGCCTGAAGACCCCCCTGCGCCCCCGGCGCGCTCCGCAGCCTTGCCAAAGCCTGCCGATCCGCTGGTGAGCACGTCTTTGGACCTGACGCCACCAGTGCGATGAGCCGCCAGCGAAACAACGGACTGCCCATGCGCCGACTATCTCCCTTGACGATCTTCATGCTGTCTGCCTTCGGGTGGATCGTGGCTCTGACGGCAATCTGGTCGCAGGTGTCCGCCTGGACGTCCTACCCTGTGGGCTTGCTTTCGCACATGGCGCTGGAGCAAACCGCCCCCATGTGGGTGCGGCAGGTGCATTTGTCGCCGGGCAATATGGAGGTGGACACGGCGATCTCTGTGCCGACGGCAGATGGGCGCCGGGGGGAAATCACTGTGGAAGTCAGCCCAGCGCGTTATGCCTATGGGCTGCCAATCTTCGTTGCGCTGGTACTGACGGCCCGTGGCCGGGGGCGCGTGGGCCGCATGGCTGCAGGTTATGCAGCTTTGCTCCCTTTTCAGGCATTCAGCCTGACGATGAGCGCCCTGATGCAAATGGTGTTGGCTGCCCAGGCCGACATCCGTCTGCTCAGAGTGTCCCAATGGCAAATGGAAGCCATTGTGTATGGCTACCAGCTGGGCTCTCTGGTGCTGCCTACGCTGGTGCCTATCCTGCTGTGGCTGTGGATGGACCGCAAATTTGTGAATGATGTGCTGATTCGCAGCTGGCGCGGGTCACTGCCGACTGCCGCGTCTTCCGCTTGAGCCCTGCCTGCTGGTGCAGCAGGTGCAGCAGCCCATTACCCTGAAAGCATTTCGGTGGCCGCTGCGTGTTGCTGTGCAGGGGCGCGGTTCAGGGCCGTTGTGTTCACCGCATCCGGCCGGTACCCCACCCCATACACCGCCGTGATCGTGTAGCCGTTGGTCTCTGTCAGCTCCAGGTTGTCCATCCCCTTTGCCCATAGACGCAGCTTTGCTCCGGAGTGCGCTTTTTGAATGGACGAGCAGCGTGACGAAACCTGGAGCGTCGTAGTCCGTTGTCAGGAACATTCTTGAAGAGCCCCGGGCGGATAACCACGATAGCGGCGTCACATATTGAGGTGAAAAAGCTTCTGCTGTTGGTCACAGCAGTCGTTCAACGACCGGGGTTGAACGACTGTAACCAGCCTGAGGACTAAACCGCTCGCGGCTGTTGACAGGGGATACCTGCTGCAGGCGTTCATGGTGCCGGACTGACTGGTCATCATCACCGGAATGTGTATGGGGGCGAATCTGACGGAAGCTGCGAATAAATATCAGCGCGACATGAGACACACGGGAAGGCCGATCAGCCACCGCAAGCTCATTGGCACAACGCTGTGGTGAAGGCGTTGGAGTACGACCATGCGGTCATTCTTGACGCTGACTCACTGGACGCCAAGAATCTGTACGTCGCCATGACACGTGGGGCCAAGACCTTGACAATAGTTGGGGGGCAGCGGCACCTGTCGGCAAGGTAACGAAATGACGAAGAAGCTTTTGCTGGTTGATCTGGAGAACAAGCACAAGGTCGATCTCTCACCGCTGGATGAGAGCTTTCGGGCCATCATCTTCGTGGGGGCCAACCAGAACCCTCCCAAGGCTGCGAAGAAGCCTGCTACGGCCCACAGGTTCAGTCGTGTCGACTTCCTGAAGATTTCAGGCGCGGGGAAGAACGCCTTGGACTTCCACATTGCCTTTGAGCTTGGCCGGACCTTTGAGACGGCTCCAGACACAGAGTGCTTCGTGCTAAGTGGCGACAAAGGCTTTGATCCCCTACTGAACCACCTGAACAGCAACGGCATGGCGTGCAAACGGGTGGAGAGCATTGCAGAGCTTGTGCCGGCCAACTTGGTGCCAGTGGTTGCCCGTGACCAGGTGGTGTGTCCGTTCTGCAAGAAGGCCAGCACGATTGAGCATCATGGTGGTTACTGGTGCAGCAATTGTGGAAGGTTCGCCAAAGCGCCAGATCGGAAGCTTCTGCCGTCAAACCAGAAGGGCTACAGGGAGCCGGAACGCAACACATACGAGGATGACGCTATCTACTCGGAATGCGGCTGGTGCCACCAGCAAACTGACATGACGGATGGCATCTACGACGACGGTGAATAGATGTGTGGGGGCTGCATTGCTAGATATGCAAGATAGTCAGGTGCAGTCACTTTGTTTAGAAAGCCGCCCCCTTGAACGCCTGCTGCTGAGCAGAGTTGCCACTGCTTCGCCGATGTGTGAACAGCTGTTGTCAGCCTAAAGCCGAAACCTGACAGGAGTGCCATGCTCCGCACATTGCCCCCAGCAGGGTTGCACGTCGGGTGCTTTCCCCTGTTCCTATATCTCTTGCCCAAATCCTAAATTTGCCTAAAGTTATGGCTCGGGAGGAGAGGCATGCAAGGCACAGAGCACACCAAAATTCGCCATCGCCAGTCTTCACTGCAACTGGCATTCAATGGCGTTCGCGCACTGGCTGTGGGCGCAGGTATATTGACCCTCTGCAGTGCAGCCGCCGCTTTTCAGATCGCCCCCATGGGCTCAGCATTTGAATCCAAACTTACCAACGAGACTGAAAACTCGCTAGCTACGGTCGCAGGTCGTTTGGGAGTTCTGATCAAAGGGCGTGTGCACGAGGAGATCCTCCAACCGGGGGCCATGGGTTACACCCGCCAGTCTCTTCATCCACGGAGCATTCCATGAATATCGACAAGTTCAAACACCAGCACGCAGACATCATGAGCAACATCTCGGCCCTGCGGCGTCTCGCGCAGGCTGGGGTGGCGCAAAACGCCGCCGACATCGCAAGGCTCATCGTCAGCATGAGCTCCACCATCAAGCTGCACCTGGCAGTGGAAGACCAGGCGCTGTACCCGGCTTTGCAACGTGGCGACAACCCCGAATTGGCGCGCATGGGCCAGCAGTACCAAACGGACATGGGGCCCATCGCCCAGGCCTACGAGGCCTTCGCGCGGCGTTGAAACCGGGCCGACAGTGTGCTTCACGACGAGCAGGCATTCCGCGACGACGCCAACCGCGTACTGCGCATGGTGCACGAACGCATGCAGCGCGAGAACCGCGACTTCTACCCGCGCATAGAGGCAGCGTGACCGGCTGCAAAATCCGAAACACCCATCACATGCCTGCCTGGTGACTCATCGAGCGCGAGTGCCTCAAGGAAAAGACTCAAGCAGCCCCGGCAGTTTTTCCCTGAGCTGTGGCGCACCACGTAGTGCGCAACGTGACCTATTTGCCTGGTGTGCTGCAGCACATTGCCGCTGATGTGCCGCGGATGGGGCGCCTGCTTGAAGCGTTGCTTAGAGCGTCGCGTCTTTGAGCTTCTTCAACGCGCGCGTCTTGATCTTCACCGATGCTGGCTTGGCGGGGAACCAGCGCTCCTCACCCGTGAAGGGATCCTTGCCAAAACGCTTCTTCTTCGCAGGCACCTGCTGCAGGCCGATCTTCATCAGGCCGGGCAAGGTGAACTCCCCCGATCCCTTCTTGTGCACCGAACCCAGGATGGCGGTTTCCAATGCGGCGAAAACTGCCTTGGCTGCCTTGGGCTCCACACCAGATTGCTCGACCAGATGGGCGATCAACGTGGTCTTGTTGAAAACCGTCTTGATGGGCTTGATGGCAACCGCTGCCGGTTTGGTGGCAACAGGCGCGACCTTCTTGGCGGCGGGCGCCGCTTTCGTAGTCTTCTTGACGGGAGTGGATGTCTTCTTTGCAGTTGCCATGGTGGATCTTTTTGGGTTGGTGAATTGATATGCGCTGCCTGATGAATTCAGGCAAGCGATTCGGATTCTAGGAGCAGTGTTCTGACAGGCTCGTGCAGCGGGCTTATCGGCTCTCCAATAGACTCGAATCTTCACGGCAATGGCATCGAGCAGCATGCCAAGCCGCAATGTCTCATTTCAGGAGCTCCCATGTCCATTTCTCCCTCGACCCTGTTGGCCCTGCAAAAGGCGGGGGAGGGCTTGCACACCGCCCGAGAGGCATTCGCGCAGGAAGTCCAGTCCAACGCCGGCCGTGTGGTCGGTATTGTTGCCAGTGAGCCCTTCAGTTCCGAGGCCGACCGCGCCTATGCCCAATTGCGCGCCGTGGCGCGCATGGCGCATGAGTTGCAAAGCATCGAAGAGCAACTCAAGACTATGTACGGAGGAGCTGCGGAAATGATGCAGCCCGAGACGCCAGTCATTGTTGCGTTGCCGGACCATGGAAGGCGCTCTCGTGCTCATCAAGGCGCGGGAGACCTGGACGAAGCAGAAGACGTGATCGTCAAGCCCGCGCTGCACCGGCAGTCACCCAAGGCCAAACCGCTGCGAAAGCGGGCGAAGGAAACAGCAAGCCAGCCTCAACGCTTGAGTTCAAACGACGAAAAGGTCTTGGCGCACCTGCAAAAGGTATTGGACCGCCGCAGTTGGGTGACTTTGACCCAGGGGACCATTGCCCAAGGGGCGGGAATCCCTCTGGGTTCTGTCGGCCTGGCGATGAGGAGGCTGGTTGCCGCTAAGGCTGTGCGTGAGCGGGGCAAAGGGAGCTATCGGCTGGCATAGCGCGGCATGCCATTGACTGGGTAGTGTGTTTACGAGTTCAGATCGACACTCTTGCAAGTCGGAAGCCTGCAAACCCACCTGGATGCTCGGCCTGGGTTTACGACTTTAATTACCCAGAATAGTTGTTTGCGCACCATGGCCGTGTGCGCCCGGTGGCCGCCAATCCGGCTTACCCGGACATTCGCCCCAGGAAGGGGCAGACCATCGAGGTGTGGGGTGTAGTCACCGCTGCACTGACGCTGTTTCGGAACTGAGCATGCAATTGCACCGCCGTCGCCACCCCGAGTTTGACGAGGCCCGGGTCTATGAATACCCCAATCACCTGCGTGAGGCCATCGAGGGCATGCCTTGCGCGCCGGGGGTGTATATCTTTCATGGGGCCGAGGGCGATCTGCCGTTGTATATCGGCAAAAGCGTCAATTTGCGCAGCCGCTTGCTGGCCCATTTGCGCAATCCCGATGAAGCGCGCCTGCTGCGCCAGACCCTGCGAATCAGCCATGTCCGCACCGCCGGTGAGATCGGCGCATTGCTGCTCGAAGCGCGCCTGATCAAGCAGCAGCACCCGCTGCTCAACCAGAAGCTGCGCCGCAATCGCCAGCTGTGTTCCCTGCGGGTGCAAGAGGGTGGCTTGCCCGAGGTGGTCTATTCCAAAGACCTGAACTTTGCCACCGCGCCCGACCTGTATGGCCTGTACGCCAGTCGCCATGCGGCCCTGGAGTCGCTGCGCCAAGTGGCGGACGATCAGCGCCTGTGCTACGCAGCCCTGGACCTGGAGAAGCTCCCCAAGGGCCGGGCCTGCTTTCGGGCCATGCTGCACCAGTGCGCGGGCGTGTGCCGCGGCGATGAAGACCCCGATGTGCATCGGCAGCGCCTGTTCACCGGCCTTGAAGGGCTGCGGGTGGCCTGCTGGCCCTATCCGGGCGCCATTGGACTGGTCGAGCGCGACGGTGACGGGCAGCAAATCCACGTCATCCACCATTGGCATTACCTGGGCAGCGTCCGTGATGCAGACGAAGCCCGGCTGCTGGACAAGGTGGCGCCGGGCTTTGATGCGGACGGCTACAAGATCCTGTGCAAGCCCATCCTGAGTGGCCGCGCAGAGGTCATCCTGCTTTAGGCAGGGGCAGTGGGGCCCTGGGCGAAGGCAAAAGTTTCCGTGGCGGTGCAAGCTGTGCAGCGCGGCTGACTGGGTTCACGGCGGAGTCGTGAGGACCAGAAAGTGGTCCAGCATGTGGAAGTGGTCCTCAAAAAACTCTTCTTCCATCGCGGCCAGTTTTTCCACGGGCACCCACTCCACCTGCATGGCATCGTCATCTGCCCGTACGGCCGGAAACGGCGCATCGCCCAGATCGAAATAGTGCGCATGCGTGATGGTGCGTCCGCGCTGGCTGCGGTCGGGGTGGTCGAACACCGCCACCGACTGCAGGGCATCGCGCATGTGCGACTCGGGCAACTCGCAATGGGTTTCTTCCGCCAGCTCGCGCAGGCACGACTGCCACACCGTTTCGCGTTGCTCGATGAACCCGCCCGGCACTGCGCGCTGACCCTTGCCCGGCGCGTGGGCGCGGCGAATCAGCAGCACATGGTTCTGGCAGCGCAGGACGGCATCCACGGTGACAAACACCGGCGGGTAGGGCGCTGCGGCCCAGGCCTCGCGGTAGCCGCGCAGCATGCGCCACTCTTCCTGCAGTGCCGGGTAGCAGGGGGTTTGCGCAAAGCGCTCCAGAAAACCCAGGGTGCTCTCGGGCATCTGGCTGGCCAGGTCGCTCAGGCGGGCCCGCACGGTGCCAGGCGTGGCGCCAAAGTAGGCATCGCGGATGGCTGTGGCATCGATGCGGCCCTGGCGCTCGACATGGATCAACTCCCAGCCGGGAAAGGCGCTCAGATAGCTGCTGGTCGCATCCTTGAAGTGGCCCACCAGCCCGACGTGGGCATCTGCTGCCGCGATCTGGCCCACGCCCTTGCGCACCGCCTGCACCCACAACGCCTCGTTGTAGTAGTCGCGCATGGGCAGCACCTGCACGCGGGCCCGGTCGGTCTCGGTCAGGGCCTCCAGCATCATGTCGGCACGTTCGTGGCAGGTGAACGGGTTCTTGGGTGAGCGCGCCTGCCAGGCCGACCCCATCACCACGATCACGTTGCGGGCGCTGTCAAGCGCACGCTGCAGCAAGGCCATGTGGCCGTTGTGGACGGGTTCAAAACGCCCGATGTAGATGGCGGTGTCGTACATGTGTCTCCGGTCTGCCTTGGTGCAAGCAGGGATTGGCCTGCATCAAAAACAATAGCGCCTTGCGCTTGGTCTGTATCAGTTTTCGACTGCTTATTGTTCTAAGTGCTCAATATACAGGCGCAGTCCGCTATTGGTTTGATAGCGGTTGCGCTGGCGGTGGAGCGCTTGCCGCCGCATGGCGGGCGTGCAGCCCTGCCGGAGCTTTATGGTTTGCGTGGGGCAAACGGCGGGCCTAGAGCCCTGCCGCTGCCTGCAGCGTCGTCGCCTTGTCGGTGCGTTGGCTTCGGCCGACCTTGCAGGCCTTCACATCGCTGCGCGATATGAGCCTGCGCCGAAAAACAGCCAAGCGCGCTCCGCTCGGGGCCTTTACAGGCCCGCAGCTGCGCGCAGCGCAGCTGCCTTGTCCGTACGTTCCCAGCTGAACTCAGGCTCTTCGCGGCCAAAGTGGCCGTAAGCGGCGGTCTTTTCGTAGATGGGGCGCAGCAGGTCGAGCATCTGGATGATGCCCTTGGGGCGCAGGTCAATGCCGATCTCGGGCAACTGAATCAGCTTGGCGATCTCGGAGTCGGGAATCACGCCCGTGCCTTCGGTGTAGACCGTGATGTTCATCGGGTGCGCCACACCGATGGCGTAGGCCACCTGGATCTGGCATTGCTTGGCCAGGCCGGCCGCCACGATGTTCTTGGCCACGTAGCGTGCGGCGTAGGCGGCCGAGCGGTCCACCTTCGTTGGATCTTTGCCGCTGAAGGCGCCACCGCCGTGGGGGCAGGCGCCGCCGTAGGTGTCCACGATGATCTTGCGGCCGGTGAGGCCGCAGTCGCCCTGTGGGCCGCCAATGACGAAACGGCCCGTGGGGTTGATCAGGTACTTCGTGTCCTGCAGCCATTCCTTGGGCAGCACGGGCTTGATGATCTCTTCGATGACCGCTTCGACGAAGCTGGCCTTCATCTTGTGCTGCGTCTCGCTCTGGTCGGGGTGGTGCTGGGTGGAGAGCACCACGGTGTCGATGCTGTGGGGCTTGCCGTCTACATAGCGCATCGTCACTTGCGATTTCGCGTCGGGGCGCAGGAAGGGCAGGCGGCCGTCCTTGCGCAGCTGGGCCTGGCGCTCGACCAGGCGGTGCGCGTAGTAAATGGGCGCGGGCATCAGCTCGGGCGTTTCGTCGCAGGCGTAGCCGAACATCAGGCCCTGGTCACCGGCGCCGGTGTTCAGGTGGTCGTCACTGGCGTGGTCCACGCCCTGGGCAATGTCGTTGCTCTGCTTGTCGTAGGCCACGAGCACGGCGCAGCCTTTGTAGTCGATGCCGTAGTCGGTGTTGTCGTAGCCGATGCGCTTGATGGTGTCGCGGGCCACCTGGATGTAATCCACATGCGCGTTGGTGGTGATTTCACCGGCCAGCACCACGAGGCCGGTGTTGGTCAGCGTTTCGGCGGCGACGCGGCTGCGGGGGTCTTGCTTGAAGATCGCATCAAGGATCGCATCCGAGATCTGGTCGGCCACCTTGTCGGGGTGGCCTTCGGAGACGGATTCCGAGGTAAAGAGAAAGTCGTTCGCCATTTGAATAAACTCCTGTGTTCCGGCATTTAGGGCGTTGCCCTCACCCCGAAGGAGCTTTGGCGAACGCTTTAGCAGATTTATTTAACGTCGCCCTGCAAGTTGCTCATTTAACTCAGCGACACGGTCATTTTAATGCCATTGGTTTTTCGAATCTTCTCCATATTCCCACTGTGGTTGCTGCATGTCATGGGCGCAGCCATGGGCTGGGTGGCGTTCTGTGCGTCGCCCACCTACCGGCGCCGCTTTCTCGAGAATTCGGCGCGGGCCGGGTATTCGTTTGGTGCGGTGCGCGCGGCAGTGGCCCATGCGGGCCGCATGGTGGCCGAGTTGCCGCGGCTGTGGCTGGGTGCGCCTCTGCCCTGCGGTATGGTGGGCGAGGCTTGTGTAGAGCAGGCGTACGCCGCGGGGCGCGGCATTGTGTTTCTCACGCCCCACCAGGGCTGTTTTGAGCTGTCTGCCCAGGCGGCGGCGCGCCACTGGAGCGCTGAGCGCGGCCCCATCACCGTGCTCTACCGGCCAGCGCGCCAGCCGTGGCTGGCGCGGGTGATGGAGACCGCGCGCAACCGCCCCGGCATGCTGGCCGTGCCCACCACGCTGTCGGGCGTGCGCCAGATGATCAAGGCACTGCGCCGCGGCGAGGCGGTGGGGCTGCTGCCCGACCAGGTGCCGCCCGATGGCCAGGGCGTCTGGTCGCCCTTTTTTGGCCGCGATGCCTACACCATGACGCTGGCCGTGCGCCTGGCCCAGCAGACCGGCGCTGCCGTGGTGCTGGCGCGCTGCGAGCGTCTGCCCTGGGGCCGTGGTTTCGTCACCCACTTCGAGCCTTTGCCCGCGCCGCTGGACGAGCGGCTGGAAAGTGCTGTTTTGCAGGTCAATCAGGCCATGGAACACCTCATCCGCCAATGTCCCGAGCAATACCTGTGGGGCTATGCCCGCTACAAGCAGCCGCGTGCTGAAGCCACCCCCGGGGGCGCGGCATGACCGGGCGCCTGGGGGTGTGGTTCATGCGGGTGCTGGCGCATTTGCCGTTGCCCGCGCTGCGCGCGCTGGGCTGGTGTCTTGGGCAGTTGCTTTACGTTCTGGCCGTGCCGCGCCGCAAGGTGGCCCTGCGCAACCTTGCGTTGTGTTTTCCCGAGGCCACAGCGGCGCAGCGCCGCCGCTGGGCGCGCGAAACCTTCGTGGTGTTCTGCCAGACCTGGCTGGATCGCAGCTGGCTGTGGTTTGCCCCGCGCGAGGTGGTGCAGCGGCGCGTGCGGCTGCAGGGGGCGCTGAACGAGCTGGAGGGCGACACCCCCACCATCATTTTTGCCCCGCATTTTTACGGCATGGACGCCGGGGGCACCGCGCTCACGCTGCACACCCCGCGCGCCTTTACATCCATTTTTTCAACCCACCCCGATCCGGCGGTAGACGCCTGGTTCATGGCCGGGCGCCAGCGCTTTGGCGATGTGCGCATGCTCAACCGGGCCGATGGTGTGAAACCCATCATTTCCAACCTGCGCAAGGGTGGGCTGCTGTACCTGCTGTCCGACATGGACTTTGGCCCCGGCGAGTCGATCTTCGTGCCTTTTTATGGCGTTCCAACCGCAACCGTGCCCTCACTCCCACGGTTTGCACGGCTGGGGCGGGCCAAGGTGATCGGCATGTACACCCGCCTGACACCCATCGGCTACGTGGCCGAGATTACGCCGGCTTGGGAGGGCTATCCGTCTGAAGACGTAGAGGCCGACACGGCGCAGATGAACCTGCGCCTGCAATCCTATATCGACACCATGCCCGGCCAGTATTACTGGGTGCACAAGCGGTTCAAGACGCGGCCCGCAGGCGAGCCCTCGGTGTATTGATTTCCCCGGGGCTTTCATGGCGTGCGGCGCGCCTTCTATCGCAGGGGGCGACGGCAACCCGGCCAAGACAGCTCCATGGTGGCAGCAGTGTGGCGCAGCCTGTGCTGCAAAATATGAGTCAAAATGGCCTCTGGCGCTTATAGATAAAGCGCAAGCAGCTATCAGTTTGATTGCAAAAAGCGCTGCAATTCCACGGCCACGCGCTCCGGGTGTTCATGCACGATCCAGTGCGATGCGCCCTGCACGCGCTGCAATTGCAGCTGCGGCACCCAGCCCGGCAGGCCGTCCAGCAGGCCGGGCAGCAGGGCAGGGTCGTCGATACCCCACAGCACCAGTGTGGGTACATCCACGGTCAGCATCGTGTCGGGCAGGGTGACTGCCTGCGCGGCCGGGTCGCCTTCGCGGGGCGGGCGTAGCGGGCTGGCGCGGTAGTAGTTGCAGGCGCCGGTCAGACCCTGCTGCCACAGGGCGCGGTATTGTGCGCGCACGGTGTCGGTCAGCCACGCGGGGGCGCTGCCGTCCGGGTTGTTGAAAAAAGCAAACAGGCGACGAAAGTCGTTTTCGGCCAGCAGTGCCTCGGCATCGGGCCTGCACAAAAAGTGCATGTACTGGCTGCTGGCCTGCTGCGCCGGGTTGTGCTGCAGCTCGCGCAAAAAAGCCCCCGGGTGGGGTGAATTGAAGATGGCCAGCCGCTTCATCAGACCGGGCTGCTGGTTGGCCAGATTCCAGGCCACCGCACCGCCCCAGTCGTGCGCCACCAGGCATTCGAGTACGCCGCCGGGGGATTCAGCGGCAATCAGCGCAACGAGATCCTGCACGAGGTGTTTGGCGCGATAAGCCGCCACTTCCGCCGGACTGCTCGATGCCCCGAAGCCGCGCAAAAATGGCGCCACGCAACGGTAGCCGCCATTTTCGGGGCGCGAAAAATGCAGCAGCAAAGCGTCCCAGATGAAGGCGCCTTCCGGAAAGCCGTGCAAAAAAAACAGGGTAGGCCGCCCCGCCACGCCGCTCACGCGGCACTGCAGGGTGATGCCGTGCGGCAGGTCGATGGCTTCTGAAAAAATCATGGTGCTATGTAATCAATAGCTGCTGCCGCTTGATGCATAAGCGCCAGAGCCTAGTTTGGTTCAGATTTCCCAGAATTTTCCGGTGCTTCGGGGGCCGACTCGGGGGGCGCTTGCGCCGCTTCGGTTGCAGGCAACACCGGGTGTGCCCATTGCCACAGCAATTGCGCCACCTCGTCCACCCCTTGCTTCTTGAGGGCCGAGAACATCATCACATCTCCGCCGGCCGCGTTCAGTCGCGTAATCGACAGGATCTTGGCCTGCTCAGAGCGTGTGAGCTTGTCGGCCTTGGTCAGCAGGATGAGGAATTTCAGGCCTTCTTCGACCCGTGGGCGCAGCACTTCGAGCAGAGCCTCGTCCAGCTCGGTCAACCCGAGCCGTGGGTCGCACAACAAGACGATGCCGGTGAGCCCGGGGCGGCTGACCAGGTAATTGACCATCACTTGCTGCCAGCGCACCTTGTCGGATCGCGACACCTTCGCGTAGCCGTAGCCGGGCAGATCAGCGAGCACGGCATCGGTCACGCCGTGTTTGCCCAGAGAGAAAAGGTTGATGTGCTGCGTGCGCCCGGGCCTTTTAGAGGCGAACGCCAGCTGCTTTTGCTGGGTAAGCGTGTTGATGCAAGTGGATTTACCCGCGTTGGAACGGCCCACAAAGGCTATCTCGGGCACGTGGATGGGCGGCAGATGGTGCAGTTGCGCAGCCGTGGTGAGGAACTTGGCGGTGTGCATCCAGCCCATGGCGATCTTGGCGTCTGGTGCGGGCGAAAGGGAGCCAGCAACTGGCGCGAAAGAGGGTGTCGTCATGGAAAGTTAGGATACGTTGAAGCCTCATTGTAGAATCGCGTGGTTTTGCGGACCTAATTACAGACCCTCGATATGAAGTTGCTTGCCTCTATGCTGATGGCTGCCGCACTGGCAGCACCCGCTCTCCCGGCCTTTTCTGCGGGTGAAACACCTGCGGCGCCGACCAAGGCGGCCAAGCCCGACCTGGTCAAAGGCGAGGCCAGCTACGCTGCGGTGTGCGTTGCATGCCACGGTGCAGATGGCAATTCCGCCATTCCTGTCAATCCGAAGCTGTCACAGCAGCATCCGGAATACCTTGTCAAGCAGTTGCAGGAGTTCAAGTCCGGCAAACGCAGCAACGCCATCATGACCGGCTTTGCATCGATGCTGACCGACGAGGACATGAAGAACATCTCGTACTGGGCGGCTTCCAAGCCCGCCACGCCCGGCACGTCGACCGACAAGGCCCTGGTGGCACTGGGTGAGCGCATCTACCGCGGCGGCATCGCAGACCGCCAGATTGCTGCTTGCGCGGGTTGCCACAGCCCCAATGGCGCGGGCATTCCGTCGCAATATCCCCGCCTTTCGGGGCAGCATGCCGACTACACCGTGTCGCAGTTGAACATGTTCCGTGACGGCTCGCGTGCCAACAGTCTGCAGATGACCCAGGTAGCCGCAAAGCTCAATGACCGGGAAATCAAGGCGGTTGCCGACTACATTGCCGGCCTGCGCTGATTTTTTTGTGATTTCGGCGGCCCCGCCAGGCGGGAACCCTGGAACCAACCGCCAATAAAAAACCCCAAGACGGGCGGGCCCATCGTTCAAGATGGCCCCGCCCTTTTTCTTTAGTGCTTGCGTTCACCTCTTTCATGTCTGACACAACCCAAGGCGTTCAAGTCCGGTCTGGCTCCCAGGCCCTGCGTGCAGGCATCGAGCTGCTGTCTTCCATGCGCTTTGCCATTTCGCTGCTGACGGTGATCTGCATCGCATCGGTCATTGGCACGGTGCTCAAGCAGCATGAACCGGCGGTGAATTATGTGAACCAGTTCGGCCCGTTCTGGGCAGAACTCTTTGCAGCCATCCAGCTCAATGCGGTTTACAGCGCATGGTGGTTCCTGCTGATCCTGGCCTTTCTGGTGGTCAGCACGTCGTTGTGCATCGCGCGCAACACGCCCAAAATTCTGGTGGATCTGAAGGTCTACAAAGAGAATATCCGCGAGCAAAGCCTTCGGTCCTTTCACCACAAGGCCGAAGGTTCGCTGGCGGAACCGGCCGAGGCCGCAGCGCGACGCATTGGCAGCACGCTGGCCAGTGGCGGCTGGAAGGTGAAACTGCAGCAGCGGGATTCGGCCAAGGGCGCGGGCACGGGCTGGATGGTGGCGGCCAAGGCCGGTGCGGCCAACAAGATCGGCTACATCGCAGCCCATAGTGCCATCGTGCTGATCTGCCTGGGGGGGCTGTTCGATGGCGACCTGGTCGTGCGCGCGCAGATGTGGTTCAACGGCAAGTCCACCTTTGCGGGTGGCGGCATGATTGCCGACGTGCCCGCCGCGCACCGGCTGGCGGCCACCAACCCCACCTTCCGGGGCAATCTGATGGTGACCGAGGGAACGCAGTCGAGCACCGCCATCCTGAGCCAGTCGGACGGCATTCTGGTGCAGGAGCTGCCGTTCTCGCTGGAGCTCAAGAAGTTCATCATCGAACATTACGAATCGGGCATGCCCAAGCTGTTCGCCAGCGACGTGGTCATCCACGACAAGGCCACGGGAGAGAAGACCGAGCAACGCATCGAGGTCAATCACCCCGCACGTTTCAAGGGCATCGAGATCTACCAGTCGGGTTTCGACGACGGGGGCTCTTCGGTCACGCTCAGCGCCCTGCCCATGGTGCCCAAGGCCTCGGGTTTCGAAGTGCAGGGGGTGATTGGCGGCCGAGCCCAGCCGCTGAAGGACACGGACGGCGAACCGCTGGCGCTGGAACTGGTGTCCCTGCGCACCATCAACGTCGAAAATTTCAGCGACAGCGGGGAAAAGACCTCATCGGGCGCGGATGTGCGCAAGGTGGATCTGGGGGCATCCATCGGTGCGCGCATGGGCGCGGCCAACAAGACTGCGAAAAACAAAGACCTGCGCAATGTCGGCCCCAGCATTGGCTACAAGCTGCGTGATGCGGCAGGGCAGGCGCGGGAGTACCACAACTACATGCTGCCCGTGGACATGGGCGACGGCAATCCGCCGGTGTTCCTCCTGGGGGTGCGCGAGAGCCAGGCAGAAACCTTCCGCTACCTGCGCGTGCCTGTGGATGAGCAAGGGGGTATCGACGGTTTCATGCGCATGCGCCTTGCGCTGCAGGACCCGGCCGCGCGCGAGCAGGCCGTGTTGCGCTATGCGACCCAGGCCATGGAGGGTGGGCGCAAGGAAATGGTGGAGCAGCTGGCGCAGTCGGCGTCCCGCACACTGGCACTCTACGCCGGTGGCCCGGACGAGGATGGCCAGTACATCGGCGGCTTGCCCGCGATTGCCCGCTTCCTGGAAAAGAATGTCCCCGAGGCCGAACGCGAGCGGGCCAGCGAGGTGCTGGTGCGTATTCTCAACGGTGCCTTGTACGAACTGGCCCAGCTCACGCGCCAGCAGGCCGGACTCAAGCCGCTGGAGTCCAATGAGCAGACCCTGGCCTTCATGACGCAGATGGTGGTGGCCTTGAGCGATGCGCAGATCTACCCTGCGCCCGTGGTGCTGGCGCTCAAGGACTTCACACAGGTGCAGGCCAGCGTGTTTGAGGTGGCGCGCGCACCGGGCAAGAACATCGTGTATCTGGGCTGTGCCCTGCTGATCGTCGGCATCTTCGCCATGCTCTACATCCGCGAGCGGCGCGTCTGGGTCTGGGTCAAGCCACACGATGGGGGCGCGCACGCCACCATGGCGCTGTCCACCAACCGCAAGACAATGGATGGCGACCGCGAGTTCGCCCAACTGACCGAGAAACTCATCGGGGTCGCACCGACGGCCCGCCATGGAGGCTCCACATGAACACCGCAACCACCACCACGGTGACCCTCAACGAGGGATTCTTCGCACGCCGGAATTGGCTGGACTGGCTGTTTGCCGCCATCGTGGTGGCGGGCGGGCTGTTCGCGCTGCAGCGCTACGCAGCCTACATGGATGTGTACGAGAAAGGCATTCTGCTGGGCTCCATCCCCGGCGCGATCTGGTTGGGCTGGTTCTGGCGCCCGCTGCGCACCCTGATGCTGGTGGTGGCTGCGCTGTCGCTGATGGCCATCGGCCTGTACCAGCAGGACGGTGCAGGCAGTCTGGAGCGCGCCGAGGCGGTGTTCGGTCTCAAGTATTTCCTCTCCAGCCAGTCCGCCATCCTGTGGATGAGCGTGGTTTTCTTCATGAGCACGATCTTCTACTGGATCGGCATGTTCTCGCGCGGCGAGGGCAGCACCCTGTCGCTGCTGGGTTCGCGGCTGGCCTGGGTGGCGGTGGCCATGGCGCTGATCGGCACCATGGTGCGCTGGTATGAGAGCTACCTGCTGGGCCCTGACGTGGGCCACATTCCGGTGAGCAACCTCTACGAGGTGTTCGTGATGTTCTGCTGGATGACGGCGCTGTTCTACCTGTACTACGAGGAGCAGTACCAGACGCGCGCGCTGGGCGCCTTCGTGATGCTGGTGGTGAGCGCGGCCGTGGGTTTCCTGCTCTGGTACACCGTGGTGCGCGAGGCGCATGAGATCCAGCCGCTGGTGCCTGCGCTCAAGAGTTGGTGGATGAAGCTGCATGTGCCCGCCAACTTCATCGGCTATGGCACCTTCGCGCTGTCGGCCATGGTGGCTTTTGCCTACCTCATCAAGCAACAGGCGGGCGAGACGCGCTGGTACAAGCTGGCACCGCTGTGGCTGCTGGGTGTGGTGCTGTGCTTCGAGCCCCTGGTGTTCCGCCAGGGTTCCACCGAAGCGGGCAGTAGCTACTGGATGGTGTATTTCGGTGTGTCCGCGCTCATCGTCGGGGCCATTCTTGCGGGTCGCCGCCGCATTGGCGAGCGCCTGCCGTCCTTCGAGGTGCTCGACGATGTGATGTACAAGTCCATCGCCGTGGGCTTTGCCTTCTTCACCATTGCCACCGTGCTGGGGGCGCTGTGGGCGGCCGAGGCCTGGGGCGGTTACTGGAGCTGGGACCCCAAGGAAACCTGGGCGCTGATCGTGTGGCTGAACTATGCAGCGTGGCTGCACATGCGCCTCATGAAGGGGCTGCGCGGTACCGTGTCTGCCTGGTGGGCGCTGGTGGGCTTGGTGGTCACCACGTTCGCCTTTCTGGGCGTGAACATGTTTCTGAGCGGGCTGCACAGCTACGGCACGCTTTGATACCGCGATGATGGCAAAGGCCATGCAGGGCATGGCCTGCAACTCTCGCGTCCTCGGTGTAACCTGATCGGCTCAGGGAACGAACTAACAGTTGTTCTGCTCTACCGCACAGCTGTTTCAACCAGAGAATGACCGGAGCCTCCATGCTGATTCCATCGCGCGATTCGGGTTTTATCCACCCGCACTCCTCCGAAATCACCCCACGTTCGGTTTACGAAGACCGCCGCCAGATGCTCAAGCTCATGGCGGGCGGTGCGGCGGGCGCCGCTCTGGCTTCCTGGGCGGGGCGTGAGGCCATGGCCCAGGTGGCGCGCCCAGGCAAACTGGCAGCGCTGGCGGGTGCCAGGTCGGCGGTGGCGGGGGCGGTCTCGATGGAGAAGCTCACCGACTACAAGGACGCGAGCACCTACAACAACTTCTACGAATTTGGCACCGACAAGGCCGATCCTGCGCGCAACGCACACACCCTCAAGACCGCCCCCTGGACCGTGGAGGTGGAAGGCCTGGTCAAGAAGCCCGGCAAATACGGCATCGAAGACCTGCTCAAGCTCGGCGCCCAGGAAGAGCGCATTTACCGCCTTCGGTGCGTGGAGGGCTGGTCCATGGTCATTCCCTGGGTGGGCTACTCGCTGGCCGAGCTCATCAAGCGCGTGGAGCCGCAGGGCAACGCCAAGTATGTGGAGTTCGTAACGCTGGCCGACAAGGCGACGATGCCCTATGTGGGCTCGCGCGTGCTCGACTGGCCGTATGTGGAGGGCCTGCGCATGGACGAGGCCATGCACCCGCTAACGCTGCTGGCCTTTGGCATGTATGGCGAAGTGCTGCCCAACCAGAACGGCGCGCCAGTGCGCCTGGTGGTGCCCTGGAAATATGGCTTCAAAAGTGCCAAGAGCATCGTCAAGATCCGTTTTGTCGAGAAAGAGCCAGGAACGGCCTGGAACAAGGCAGCCAAACAGGAATATGGGTTCTATTCCAATGTGAATCCCGAGGTGGATCACCCGCGCTGGAGCCAGGCCACCGAGCGCCGCATTGGCGAAGACGGCCTGTTTGCCAAGAAGCGCAAAACCCTGATGTTCAACGGCTACGAGGCCCAGGTGGGCCAGCTCTACGCCGGCATGGATCTCAAGAAGTTTTATTGATCACCGCCGCGGGTGACATCGGGCCAATCGTCCGGTGCGTTGTGCCATGAGAAAACTTCTGCTCCATCCGGTGGCCAAACCGGTGTTGTTTGTGTTGTGTCTGCTTCCCTTGGTGTGGCTGGTTTACGCGGCCGCCACCAACCAGCTGGGCGCCAACCCGGCAGAGGCGCTGATCCGTGCCACAGGCGACTGGACCCTGCGGGCCCTGTGCTTGGTGCTTGCGGTGACACCGCTGCGCGTCATTACCGCAAGCCCGCAGCTGGCCCGTTTTCGGCGCATGGTGGGCCTGTTTGTGTTTTTTTATGCGCTGCTGCACCTGTTGAGCTACAGCGGGTTCGACATGGGCTTTGACCTTGCCGAGATAGCACGCGACATTGCCAAGCGCCCCTTTATCCTGGTGGGGTTCCTGGCGTTTTTCCTGCTCGCCGTGTTGGCAGCCACCTCATTCCAACGTGCCATTCGGGCATTGGGAGGGCGCCGGTGGCAGGCGCTGCACCGGGCAGTGTATGGAGTGGCCGGATTGGCGATCCTGCATTTTTTCTGGATGCGCGCGGGCAAAAACGACTTTGCGGAAGTTGCGGTGTATGCCGCCATTCTGTCGGTGCTGCTGGGCTGGCGCCTGTGGCGGCGCATGGTCTCCAGGGCGGCACGGTCTTCGGGAAACGGCAAAGCCGCAAAGTCATTTTGAATGCTACTAAAATAGTAGCTGTTAGCGCTTTATGCGAAAGGGCTGGAGCCGATTTTGTCAATAACCATCAAGCGTTCACCGCGTGCAGTGCTGGCCGCATTTGTCGGCTTACCGGGTCGATGTGGGCGGTCGGGATCTGGTAGGCGCGGTCATCAAACAAGTCGATGCCGCACATGAGGTTTTCGATCCAGTCCAGAAAATCGCTGATGGCCTTTTTTCCCATGATGGGTGCGCCATGCTGGGGCACCAGCATGGCGATGTCCAGCTGGCGCGCCATGTGCACCCACAGCCGCAAGATCTTGTTGGACACCATGTAGCGGCGGTGAAAACCCTCCATGCGCGGGATATGCGCAGCCAGATCGGTGACAGGAATGCGCGCCTCTGCCCCCGACGTCATTGACACGCCCAGGTCGCCGGTGAAAAGAATGCGGCTGACCGGGTCGTAGAAACGGAAGTTGCCCTCGGAGTGCATGAAGTGCGCTGGCAGCAACACCAGTTCGTGGCGCCCCAAAGGCAGGTGGCCGCCACTGTCGGGCACGCCGATCACGCGGTTTTCTGTCTTGCCCACCTTGGTGAAATGGGGGGCAAACCGCTCCCACACCCGAGAAATCACCAGCGAAGCCTTGGTGGTGCTCATCCAGCGATCGAGTGAGGCAATGAGTCTGGATCGGCATGCGATGCGATGACATACGCCAGCTTGCTGGGCGGGAAGTGCTTGGACATCCCCATGAACAATTCATTGAAGGCGAGGTTGCCTCCGGGATCGATGATTGCGCCCGTGTCGTCATCGACGATCAGGAACTGGTTGGCCTGAACCGCCTGCCCATCCTCCTCGATGAGGTCGGTAAACATGAGGCAGGCGTGATGCTTGTCGCGATAGAGTTCCAGGGCCATGTCGATGCTGCAATGCAATAAAACATCGACTGTACGATTACCCACGTTCTTAGTGCTTGATAAGAATCAAGTTTGCGTTTGCCCTGTGCGTTTCACATACCTGAAGGCCGCCGCCTGCACAGTCACCGTGGTACGGAAGCGGGTGGTGCGGCCGTGGCGGGTGCTGCCGGTTCCGTTTTTACAGGGGACAGCGTTTCAGGCAACGTGGCGCGTTGACTGGCTTCAGGCGCCCCAGGTAGATACAAGGGGCCGCGCTGGCCGCAGCCCCACAGCACTGCCGCACTGGCAGCAAGGGCAATAGACCTGACTAGAATTTGGGAAGCTCTCAACATGCGTAAATTGTAATGACCGACCTTGAATTTCTGGACCAGGCTGAAAAACTGCTGCTTGCCGTTGAACGCAGTTGCGATCGCATCAACGATGAGGGGGCCGCCGATGTGGACAGCCAGCGCACAGGCGGCATGGTGACACTGACATTTCCCAACCGCAGTCAAATCATCATCAACTTGCAAAAACCGCTGCATGAGGTGTGGATGGCCGCAAAGTCGGGCGGATACCACTACCGGTTTGATGGCTTGGCCTGGCAAGACACCAAAGGTGCCGGCGAATTCTTTGACCGGCTGAGCCGGGATGCCGAACAGCAGTCGGGCACGCCGTTGCGATTCGTGGCCTGATTAGCGCTGGCAGGATCGGGAGCCGAGCCAGCCTTGCAGTGGCAAGACCCGGACATGTATTGCACATGCGGCGCCACTGTGAAAACACAGCAGGACCGCATCTTGCAAAGAATCAGTTGCGAAACAGGTCGAGTATGCGACCGCGTTCTTCGGGTGGCGGTGGCGCCTGCGGTGCCACGGTCGATGAAGGGGTGGGCCGATTTTCCAGGCCTACGTTTGCAACGCCCGCGTTGCGCGAATATTCCTCATAGAACCACTCACCACCAACATTCACCACCCCTGGCGGCACAGTGGCCTCCATGACTGGCACGCCCTTGAGGGCCCGTTCCATGAAGTTGATCCATACCGGTAAGCTCAGTCCGCCCCCGGTTTCACGGCTGCCCAGGTTGCGCGGCTTGTCATAGCCGATCCACGTCACGGCCGCCAAGGTGGGCTGATAGCCTGCAAACCAGGCGTCCACGGAGTCGTTCGTGGTGCCCGTCTTGCCATGCAGATCCGTCCGCTTGAGAGTGGCTTGCGCCCGTGCAGCAGTCCCCGAGCGCGTGACCTCCTGCAACAGGTTGTTCATGACAAATGCATTTCTTGCATCAATGGCGCGAGGCAGATTACTGATGTCAGGGGGCGGGTTCTCCGAGATCACCCGACCCTTGTGGTCGGTCACGCGTGTAATCAACCAAGGGTTGACGCGGTAGCCACCATTGGCAAACACCGAGAAGGCAGATGCCATTTGCAAGGGCGTAACAGAACCCGCACCCAATGCCATGGTCAGATAGGCGGGGTGCTTTTCAGCCTCGAACCCGAAACGGGTGACCCACTCCTGCGCCGTTTTGGGCCCTACCGCCTGCAGGATGCGAATGGAGACCATGTTCTTGGACTTTGCAAGCCCCGTTCGCATGGTCATGGGGCCGTCGTATCTTCCGTCGTAATTTTTGGGCTCCCAGGGTTGACTGCCAGTGACGCCTGCGTCAAAAAACAGCGGAGCGTCGTTGACAACGGTGGCCGGGGTAAAGCCCTTTTCCAGCGCGGCGGAATAGATGAAGGGCTTGAAACTGGAACCCGGCTGGCGCCATGCTTGGGCTGCATGGTTGAACTTGTTCTTGTCAAAATCAAAACCGCCCACCAGCGCCTTGATGGCTCCGTTGCGTGGATCGACAGCCACCAAAGCACCCTCGACCTCGGGGAGTTGGGTGATTTCCCAGGCGTTTTTGGGCGTCTTGGCCACGCGAATCACGGCGCCGCGGCGAATCTTGATGTTGGGGGCTGCCTTGTCGCTCAGACCCGACTGCGCAGGCTTGAGTCCGTCGCCCGTGATTTCGAGGGTATCGCCATTGGCGCGCGCCGCCACGATCTTGCGTGACGTGGCCTCCAGCACCACCGCAGCCAGGATATCGCCATTGTCCGGATGGTTGGCCAGTGCTTCGTCAATCGCGTCTTCCACCTCTTCTGCTGCAGTCGGCAGACTCACGAACTGTTCGGGGCCGCGGTAATGTTGGCGCCGTTCGTAATCCATGATGCCGCGCCTCAAAGCGGCATAAGCAGCCTCCTGGTTGCCTGCGTTCAGGGAGGTGTATACGTTCAAGCCGCGGGTGTATGCCTCATTGCCGTACTGGCTGAAGATCAGTTGGCGCACCATCTCGGCAACGTATTCAGCATGAACGCGGGTGTTGTCATATCCTGATCGTATGGTGATTTTTTCCTGTTTGGCTTCAGCGGCTTCGTCGGCGGTGATGTAGCCGATTTCTTGCATCCGCTCAATGATGTAAAGTTGACGCGACCGGGCGCGCTTGGGGTTGCTGATGGGGTTGTAAGCCGAGGGCGCCTTAGGCAGACCAGCCAGCATCGCTGCTTCCGCGATGGAAACCGACTTGAGTGGCTTGCCAAAATAGGCCTCGGAGGCGGCTGCAAAACCATACGCCCGGTTGCCCAAGTAAATCTGATTCATATAAATCTCGAGAATTTGGTCTTTTGTGAGCAAATGTTCGAGTTTGAATGTCAGCAAGATTTCGTAAATTTTTCGGGTAAATGTTTTCTCGGAAGATAAATAAACATTGCGCGCCACCTGCATTGTGATAGTCGAGGCGCCCTGGCTTTTGACGCGGCCCAGATTGGCAAGGACTGCGCGCATCATTCCTTTGTAATCGACGCCACCGTGCTGGAAGAACCGTGCATCTTCAATGGCCAGCACTGCGTCTTTCACCACGGTGGGGATCTCGCCTATGGGCGTCAGGTTGCGCCTTTCCTCGCCGAACTCTCCCAGCAAAGCACCTTCCGACGAGTAGATCCGCAGAGGAAGCTTGGGTCGGTAGTCTGCAAGGTCTGATACGTCGGGAAGATTGGGGTAGGCCATGGAAAGCGCCACGCCAACGGTCAGCAGCAATGCGATTCCTCCTGCCAACCCGAGCCCACCGATCCATAAAAAAGCACGAAAAATCCA
Organism: Acidovorax defluvii; assembly: GCA_003268905.1. Taxonomy (GTDB): domain Bacteria; phylum Pseudomonadota; class Gammaproteobacteria; order Burkholderiales; family Burkholderiaceae_C; genus Acidovorax; species Acidovorax defluvii. The sequence goes on along the minus strand of QLTU01000002.1, from coordinate 152,675 downwards.
GCGGAACCAGCCGGGGCGTCGACCAGTTGCCGAAGCGTCTGGCTTTTGAGGTTGTTTGGGGGACTTGGGGGGCGCCATATCGCTCCGAATGGAAAAGAGCCCCCATTATAAAAACGGCGGCGACTGATGCAGTTGTAGGGGGTGCGCCCTCAATCTTATCGGCCAGCCAGGACGGCCGACGAATGCATCAATGGCAGTGTCGCGAAGCAACGAACCGTCTGCTTTTGGCAACGTTTGAAAGATTGTGCGTGCCTGAAAACCTTTGCTGGTGAAGTACCTTACTGATAGCATTCATGTGAAATGTTAAGATTTGTTGCGTCATTTTGGCAAGTTACAGGAGACCAATCTTGATCTCTACGGGGTCCTTTTTTAGTCGCCAGTCTGCACCGCTGCTGGGTATCGACATCAGTTCCTCCAGCGTCAAGCTGGTGGAGTTGGGGCATGACAAGTCCGGCGGGCTGGTGCTTGAGCGTTGCGCGATCGAACCGCTGGAGCCCGGATGGATCACAGACGGAAACATCGAAAAATTCGATGAGGTCGCCGAAGCGTTGCGCAGGTTGGTCAAGAAGAGCGGCACGCGCACCAAGAACGTTGCCTTGGCCTTACCACCGTCCGCCGTGATCACCAAAAAGATCACGTTGCCGGGGGGGATGACGGAGCAGGAGCTCGAGGTGCAAGTCGAGTCGGAGGCCAATCAATACATTCCATTTTCGCTGGATGAGGTCAGTCTGGACTTCTGTGTGATTGGGCCTAGCAAAAATGCGCCAGGCGACGTGGATGTGCTGATTGCTGCTTCACGGCGTGAAAAGGTGCAAGACCGTCAAGGTCTCGCCGAGGCAGCCGGTCTCAATCCCGTCGTTGTCGACATCGAGTCACACGCATCACGGCTGGCTGCAGGGCGCTTGATCGAAGCATTACCCAATAAAGGGGTGGATGCCTTGGTCGCTCTGTTTGAGGTCGGCGCGCTCACCACGAGCATGCAGGTCATTCGAAATGAAGAAGTCTTGTACGACCGAGACCAAGCTTTCGGCGGTGCGCAGCTGACGCAACTCATCGTGCGGCAATACGGCTTTTCCATCGAAGAGGCGGAGAGCAAAAAACGCAATGGTGACCTTCCTGAAGACTACCAAGCGTCCGTACTGCGCCCGTTTGTCGAAAACATGGCGCAAGAAATTGGCCGTGCGTTGCAATTTTTCTTCACCAGCACCCCCCACAACCGGGTCGACCACATCATGCTCGCCGGCGGGTCGGCGCCGCTCCCCGGGTTGACGGAAGCCGTCACACAGCAAACCGGATTTGCTTGCAGTGCGGTCAATCCTTTTGATGGTATGGAAATTGGAAGTTCCGTGCGGCTGAAAAAAATGGTGCGTGAAGCCCCTTCGTATTTGACTTCATGCGGTTTGGCAATGCGGAGGTTTTTGCAGTGATATTGATTAATCTGCTCCCGCACCGGGAGGCTGCGCGTAAACGCAGGCGTGAGGCGTTTCAGGCAACGATGTTCGCGTCGTTATTGTTGGGCCTTGCTATCGCTGGATCCATCTATTGGTGGTTTCAGGTGATGATCACGGACCAACAAGGCAAAAACAGCTTTCTTCAGAGTGAAATCAAGGTTCTCGAAAATCAGATTAAGGAAATTGCGTCCATTGAAGAAGAAATTGCTTCCTTGCGCGCTCGCCAGAAGGCTGTTGAGGACCTGCAATCTGACCGCAATTTGCCGGTGCACTTGCTGAACGAACTCGTCAAGCAATTGCCCGATGGCGTTTACATCACCAGCATAAAGCAAGCCGGGCAGACCATCACCATGCAAGGTATGGCCCAGTCCAACGAGCGTGTTTCTGAGATGTTGCGCAATCTCACCAACAACACCCCTTGGTTTTCCAAGCCGGAGTTGGTGGAAATCGTCGCCAGCAATGTAGCCTTGACTCCGCGCGATCAGCGTCGTGTGGGCGCTTTCAATTTGAGATTTCAGCTTGTACGGGCAAGTGAGGCTCAAAAGACCATGGACGCCGCCAGCTCGAATGTTGCTGCTCCGGCTGGAAAGTAACTATGGCAAAAACACAATCTCCGAAAATTGATTTCGCTGCGTTACAAAGCAATCTGCAACGACAGTTTAAGAATCTCGACACCAAGGACCCATCGCTTTGGCCGGTCTTGCCGAAAGTTTTGCTCTGTGCGTTTATCGCAATTGGCGTAGCCGTAGCTCTCTGGTTTGTCAAGCTGACGGATTACCAGGCAGAGCTCGAACTTGAGCGTGGTAAGGAAGTTGTTCTCCGTGAGGATTATACGAAGAAGCTCGTGAAGGCGGTGAGTCTTGAGGCGCTCAAGAAGCAGCGCGAGCAGATTCAGCAATATGTTATTCAATTGGAAAAGCAATTGCCCAGCAAGGCAGAAATGGCTGCCTTGCTGTCTGATATCAACCAGGCCGGCTTAGGTCGGAGTTTGCAATTCGATCTGTTTCGCCCTGGCCAAATCGTTGTAAGAGATTATTATGCCGAGCTTCCGATCGCTGTTCGGGTAACTGGCAAATACCATGACATTGGTTCATTTGCGTCGGATGTTGCACATTTGTCTCGCATCGTGACGCTGAACAATATCTCGATTGCTCCTGGTGGAAAGGAGTCCGGAACGTTGTCTATGGACGCTACCGCGAGAACTTTCCGTTACCTGGATCCTGAAGAAATTCAGGCGCAAAAGAATGCCGGAGGCAAGAAATGATGTGGGTCGGTCGTCTGGTTTTGATTGGTTGTATTGGGTTTTTGTCCGGTTGCGGCCCCACGGGAGAAGATGAGCTGCGCCAATGGATGGCCGATCAACGTGCCACAACCAAACCACGCATCACTCCTCTTACTGAGCCCAAGCAGTTTCAGCCGCAAGCGTATACCGTCGAAAATGGAATCGAACCGTTCAATCAAATCAAGCTGACACAAGCTCTGAGACGTGATTCTGTCCAGATTGCATCCAATGCTTCGTTGATTGCTCCGGAAATGGCGCGCAGAAAAGAACCTTTAGAGGCCTTTCCGCTGGATGCCATGACAATGGTTGGCAGTCTCAACAAGACAGGAACACCCACCGCCCTTCTCAAGGTTGACAATCTGTTGTATCAGGTTCGGTTGGGCAATTACCTGGGTCAGAATTATGGAAAAATTACCAAAATCTCTGAAACGGCGGTTGAGTTGCGCGAAATAGTGCAAGACGCCACTGGAGATTGGATAGAGCGCACCGCATCGCTTGACCTGCAGGAGGGTAAGAAATGATAACGAAAAATATCTGGATTATGAACCACTACAGAAATGCCGTATGTGCAATAGTGGCAACGTTGGCTGCAACGGCTGCCATGGCACAAAGCGCCATTGAGGCGGTCACTGGCACGATGCAGGGTGGTGCAGAAGTTGTTCGTGTTGAGCTATCGCAGCCACTCGCTGCCGTTCCCACCGGCTTCGCAATTCAATCGCCAGCGCGCATCGCGCTGGATTTTCCCGGCACCACCAACTCAATGGGGCGGTCTGTCGTCGATGTGAATCAGGGGAATCTGAAGTCCATCAACATCGTGCAAGCCGGTGACCGGTCTCGGTTGGTTTTGAACCTTAAGCAGGCAACGTCTTACCAGGCGGAGGTGCAAGGCAAGACACTTATCATTTCTTTGGTGCCTGTGACGACCTCCATGGCGGCTTCGCAGCAGTCTTCTGCTGTGGTATTTGCAGAGGGTGCGAACAGCGATTCGCTTCCTTTGAAGGATGTTGATTTTCGCAGGGGCGCTGACGGCTCGGGGCGCATTATTGTCGGGCTTGCGAACAACCAGGTTGGTGTTGATTTACGCCGGCAAGGCAAAGGTTTGACCATTGATTTTCTGCGTTCATCTTTGCCGGAAGGACTGCGCCGTCGTCTTGACGTGACGGACTTTGGCACGCCTGTCCAAATAGTGACCACGTCCCAACAGGGTGAACGCGTGCGCATGGTGATAGAGCCCGTTGGAGACTGGGATCACAGCGCTTATCAAAGCGATAATCAATTCGTCGTAGAAATTCGCCAGAAGAAGGTGGATTTGAGCAAATTGACCCAGGGACCGGGGTACAGCGGAGAAAAGCTGTCGCTGAATTTTCAGAATATTGAAGTCAGGTCTTTGCTGCAAGTGATTGCAGATTTTACAAATTTCAATATCGTGACCTCCGACACGGTGACGGGTGCGCTGACACTCCGGTTGAAGGACGTTCCTTGGGATCAAGCGCTTCAGATCATCATGGACGCCAAGGGCTTGGGCATGCGCAAATCCGGAAGCGTGTTGTGGATTGCCCCCAAGGACGAAATTGATGCGCGCACCAAGAAAGACTTCGAGGCTGCGTTGGCCATTCAGAAGTTGGAACCCCTCAAAACCCAAGCTTTTCAGCTGAACTACGCCAAAGCGGCGGATATGGTGTCGCAGTTAACAACCAGCTCAAGTGGCGGGAGCAGTTCTTCCACTAGATTCTTGACGGAACGGGGAAGTGCAATTTCTGAACCCCGCACGAACCAGCTTTTTGTAACCGACACGCCCAGCAAACTGGAAGAAGTACGTCAATTGCTGTTGACGCTAGATGTGGCCGTGCGCCAGGTGTTGATTGAGGCCCGTATTGTCGAAGCGCGTGATTCCTTTGGCAGATCTTTGGGGGTGCGATTGGGTGGTGCAGACTTGCGCGCCAATCGTGGTGGTGATGGGGGTTATGGTATTAGTGGAAATAACCGCGTTGTGTTTGGCTCCAGCTACAGTGATGCAGTTGCCTCGAGTGGCGCAGGCGGAACGACAAACACAAACGGAAATTTTGTTAATCTGCCCGCAAGCCTGTCCAATGTCAGCAGCGTGGGAAGTTTCGCACTTTCCATATTCAACTCTGCCGCCAATAGATTCCTGACGCTTGAACTCTCGGCCATGGAGGCAGATGGCAAGGGCAAAATTGTGTCAAGCCCCCGAATTATCACTGCCGATCAAACCAAGGCTTTGATTGAACAAGGTACCGAATATCCATACTCGGTAACGGCCCCTAATGGTGCCACAACATTGGCTTTCAAGAAGGCCGTGCTAAAACTTGAGGTCACGCCGCAAATAACGCCGGAAGGCAATATTATTCTTGATTTGGACATCAATAAAGATAGTCGCGGTGAAACTACGACACAGGGCGTAGCTATTGATACCAAGCATATCAAAACCCAAATACTGATTGAAAATGGCGGCACTGTGGTGATCGGTGGCATTTTCGAGATGGAAGAAACCAATCAAGAAAACAAAATTCCAGTTCTCGGTGACGTTCCAGTAGTGGGTAATTTGTTCAAAAGCAGAACAAAAGAGTCCACGAAGAGAGAGATGCTGGTGTTTATTACACCGAAGGTTATTTCGGACCGCGCATCCAATCGCTAATGATTCAACTGTAAATAGGATAGATGATGCATAAGATATTCAAAATATTGATGCTGATGCTCGCTGCCACACTGGTGGCCTGCGGAGGTGGAGGAGGAGAGGCGGGAACGTCCAGTGGCGCAACACCGCCGGTTCTGCGCACAACTGCACCTGCGGCGCTAATCATGCTTGCCGGTACCAGCCAGGAATTTGTAGTGGAGGGAGGCAGGGCACCTTATCGCGTGACCAGCAACAACGTGGCCGTAGGGACTGCAAAAATTGACGGTAACAAACTTACTGTGCAATCGCTGTCCTCAGGCAGTGCAGTATTCTCGGTCATCGATGCCCTAGGTACGGTGGTCACTATCGGTGTCAGCGTTTCGACCGAGGCTACCGATCCAACGCGTCCGCTGTTCACAACGGCGCCTGCAAGCGTGAACATTGCGCAGGGCGACGTGACTTCCTACACCATCACCGGCGGACGCCCTCCCTATACCGCGACCAGCAGCGACTTGGGCGTGGTGAGGCCGGGCGTAAGCGGTAGTACCCTCGTATTGACCGGTGTCATCGGGGGCACTGCCTCGATAGTGGTCAGTGACATGGACGGTAGCACGTTGAATCTCAACGTTTCTGTCGGTTCATCGACTGCATTTTTCACCACTGCACCCAGCAGCGTGACCCTGTATGCAGGTACTGCCCAAAACTACCTGTTGAGCGGCGGGGCAAAGCCTTATCAGGTTACCAGCAGTGATCCTGCCGTGGCCATGGCCGTCATCAGCGGCACGGTGGTTACCGTAAATGCAGCCAAGGTGGGCAAATCCACATTGCGCTTCACCGACTCCAAAGGTGACAGCCTGAGCATCTCGGTCGAAGTGGTAACAGACACCCCTGGTACCCCTGTCAGTGCCGATCCGGTGTTGAAGGCCCCCGGTTTGAAAGACAGTGCCGGTGCCGCGACCAATTCCATTAGCGCGTCGGGCTTCACCACGCTCAGTGTTACGCTGACATCGCCGTCGGGTGCACCGTTGGCGAACCAATTAATCAGCGTCGGCGGCGATCAAACCCAGGTAAAGTTTCCCGAAGGCGCTTCGGGCCTGACCAACGCTGCTGGGGTGGCCAGCATCAAGGTCGCCCGGGCGTCTCTCAATGCCAGTGGCGCAGGCGCCTTGACGGTCACGTACAGCTACAAGGCGGGGAGCATCTCCTCCTATCCCGATGGCTCACAGCCACCCACAATAGACAAGACGATTTCAACCTATGTGGGTTATCAACTGGCCACCGCCAATATCACCCTGGACAATCTGGATGTGGGTGCTGGCACTCTTGTTGCGTACGGTACCCGCCAGGTGTCGGTACAGGTGAATCTGAACGGCGTGCCCACTCCCACACCGGTGCAGGTCAACTTCACTGCCACTTGTGGTCAGATTTCACCGGCCTCTGCATCGACGAATACCCTAGGCAAGGTCACCGTCAGCTACTCGGCCACCGATGCTCCCGGTACCGCCCAAAGCACCCAAGGTTGCAGCGGCAAGTCCGTGGAGATTTCGGCCAGCACTCTGGGTGCAACAGTGGTTTCCAGAACTTTGAGTGTATCGGGAGCTCCCGCCACCAGTATGAGTTTTGTCAGTGCCACTCCGGTCCGCATTTATCTGGCCAACTCGGGCGGAGCAACCCAGTCGCTGCTCAAGTTCAAGCTGGTCAATGCCCAGGGCGAACCGATCCTCGGTCGAGATGTCGTGCTGTCCCTCAAGACGGTGACGGGTGCACTCGATGCCAACAAGGCTACCTTTGGTACGGTGGGTAACATCGCTCCCATCACCACACCCACCGATTCCAACGGTGAAGTGTCGGTACCGGTGTTCTCGGGGACGGTGCCCACGAACGTGCTGATCAATGCGCGTTTGGCCTCGGATGCTGCTATTCAGACCGATTCGGCGGTGCTGACCATTGCCTCGGGCCGTCCGGCCCAAGCGCGTGTCAGCTTGGCCATTGAAAAGTTTGCCATTGAGGGCTTCAACGTGGATGGCGATGAATCGACGGTAACGATGTCTCTGGCCGACCGCCAGGGCAACCCGGTACCCGATGGCACAGCGGTGAACTTTGTCACCGAGGGCGGTGTGATGATTCCGCCGGTTTGTACCACGGGCACCAGTGCGGCAGGCAACTCGCAATGCACGGTGAAGATTCGCAGCCAGAACCCGCGTCCACAAGCTCTCACCCCACGTGCAGGTCGCGTCAGCATCCTGGCCTACGCTGCTGGTGAAGAAGATTTCAATGATGGCAACTTCAACAACGTACATGACTCTGGTGAAACCTTTAGCGATCTGGGCACCGCTTTCCGTGATGACAACGAGAACAGTGCTTTCGACAACAATGCTGAGTTTTCGGTGCCGCGTACGGGGACTACCCCCGCCAGTGGTGACGGGGTCTGGGGGGCCGCGGATGTGCGTCAACAGCACATCATCATCTTTGCTACCAGCGCTGCAGTGATCACCCCCACAGCGGCGACCCCTGCCGGTGTCTCCTTTGTTGTTGCCGATGTCAATGGCAACAGTATGCCCACCGGCAGCGAGATCACTGTTACGGCAGTGGATCAAACTCCTAACAGCCTCTCTTGTGGCGTAGCTGCGGGTAGTAAGGCGGTGATTCCCAACACTCTGGATCCATTCCCGTGGGCGGCATCGCTAAAGGACTGCGCCGTTGGCGATTCAATAGTTATCGAGGTCAAGACCCCGAAGACCGGTACTGTAACCAGTCGGATCGTTCCTCTGCTTTGATGCTCACTGCAACTGCGGACGCAGACACTGGGTTCATTCTTCTGTCGCTCATCGCGGCCTGCACGGCTGGAGCAAAGCCACTGTCGGCAGGCACTCGCTCGGCGGCCGGGGTGGGCTTAACCGACTCTGACCAGGTGATCGAGCAGCGCATTGGCTGCTCAATTTTCTTCTTCTCTGAGCGCGAGGGCGAAGACGCCTTTCGGAGCATGGAAGAAGCGGTTATGGATTGACTAACCGCCGGCACCACGCCGGCGGTTTTGTATGCGGTTCGCCCCCCGGAGCCGTTATCGGAGGCGCAAAACCTTCGCTGCAGCGTCAGGGCATTCAGAACGCACAGGGCACTCTGCAGTGCTGTGCGTCTGCACATTGCCTGACTGAAATCGAATGCCCCTCGGTAGAACGCAGGCCAACAGGATGTAGTTTGAGTTGGCGTGCGTACCTGCGTCAGGCCAGACCCGCTATGCATGCCGTTCACCGGGCGCACTAACATCGCAGTTATTTCTTCGTTTCACACCATGCAGTCTGATTTGCCTTCTTTCATCTCTTCTTTGATGCCCAGTATCCAGACAGTCCTTATTGACTTGGCGGACCGCAGCTACCCTATCGAAATTGGTGCGGCCCTGCTGGGCTCTGCCGATATTTATGTTGGTCTGCCAGCGGCTGCTGCAGCCCTCATCGTCACCAACACCACAGTGGCGCCGCTGTATGCCGATGCCTTGCGCGCAGCCCTTGCGCCGAAGTACGCACAGGTGCACTTGGTGGCACTTCCCGACGGCGAAGAACACAAAAACTGGCAGACCCTGAACCTGATTTTTGATGCCCTGCTGCAGCACGGTTGCGACCGCAAAACCGTGCTGTTCGCGCTAGGTGGTGGAGTCATTGGCGACATGACCGGCTTCGCCGCCGCCAGCTACATGCGCGGGGTGCCGTTTGTGCAGGTGCCGACCACACTATTGGCGCAGGTGGATTCGTCGGTAGGGGGCAAGACGGCCATCAACCACCCGCTGGGCAAGAACATGATTGGTGCGTTCTACCAGCCGCAACTGGTGGTGTGTGACTTGGCGACCCTCGATACCTTGCCAGCGCGAGAGCTCAGCGCTGGCCTCGCAGAGGTCATCAAATACGGGCCGATTGCCGACATGGATTTCATGGGCTGGCTCGAAGATCACATGGATGACCTGCTGGCGCGCGACCGCGCGGCGCTCGCGCATGCAGTGCGGCGCAGCTGCGAGATCAAGGCCTGGGTGGTGGGGCAGGACGAGCGCGAGGCCGGACTGCGCGCCATTTTGAACTTTGGGCACACCTTCGGCCACGCCATAGAGGCCGGTATGGGCTATGGCGCCTGGCTGCATGGTGAGGGTGTGGGTGCAGGCATGGTGATGGCGGCCGAGCTGTCGCGCAGGCTGGGCTTGGTGGATGAGGCGTTTGTGGCGCGTTTGAAGGTGCTGGTGCAGCGTGCTGGATTGCCCCTTCGCGGCGCGGTGCTGGATGCTGCTGACAATGCTGGCCGCTATCTGGAACTGATGCGCGTGGACAAGAAGGCGGAGGCGGGCGAGATCCGCTTTGTGCTGATCGACGGGCCGGGCCGGGCCTGCGTGCGTGCCGCACCCGATGCGCTGGTGCGCGAGGTGATTGACGCCTGCTGCGCCGGGTGACAGGCCGTCACCTGGTATTCATGGAATCAATTGCTATTAATATGATAGCTTTAAGCGCTTGCTGATAAAGCGCTAGAGGCCAATTTGACCCAAAACTCTTCTCTGGCGTGCTATGCCTGCGACCCGGCGCTTTCGCGCGGGCGCCGCTACCCTGAGCCTGCAGCGCCCACGCGCAACGACTACCAGCGTGACCGTGACCGCATCGTGCACTCGTCGGCGTTTCGTCGGCTGGTTTACAAGACCCAGGTTTTTCTGAACCACGAGGGAGATCTGTTTCGCACGCGGCTCACGCATTCGCTGGAGGTGGCGCAACTGGGGCGTTCGATTGCCCGGTCGTTGCGCATCAACGAAGACCTGGTGGAGGCCATTTCACTGGCCCATGACCTCGGCCACACCCCTTTCGGGCACGCCGGGCAGGATGCGCTGAACGGGTGCATGCATGCCCATGGCGGGTTCGAGCACAACCTGCAGAGCCTGCGGGTGGTGGACCACCTTGAAGAGCGCTACCCCGATTACGACGGCATCAACCTGACCTTCGAAACGCGGGAGGGCGTGCTTAAACATTGCTCGCAGGCAAACGCGCAGCGGCTGGAGTTGAATGAACCCGGCGGTGTAGGGGGGCGGTTTTTGCGCAAGGAGCAGCCCAGCCTGGAGGCGCAGCTGTGCAATCTGGCGGACGAAATCGCCTACAACGCGCATGACATTGATGACGGCGTGCGCTCGGGCCTGATCACGCTGGCGCAACTGACCGATGTTCCGCTGTTCGACCACTATCGCCGTGTGGCGCAGGCCGAGCATCCTCATCTGGGGGGCACTGCGATGGAGCGGCGCCTGTTGTATGAAGCCATCCGGCGCATGCTCAGTGCGCAGGTCTATGACGTGATCGAGGCCACCAGCGCCGCGTTGGCCAGTGCCGCGCCCCGCAGCGTGGACGACGTGCGCATGGCCGCAACGCTGGTGGGCTTCAGTGCCCCCATGCGGGCCCAGTCATCGGAGCTCAAGCGGTTTCTTTTCAAGGACCTCTACCGCCACCCGCAGGTGGTGGAGACCACCGGGCGCGCCCAGCGCGTGGTAACCGAGCTGTTTGCTGCGTATGTGGCCCAACCCGGCGAAATGAAGCCCCGATTTGCCCGCCAGGCACTGGAAGGCGAGCCCCCGGCACGCGCCCGGACGGTGGCGGATTACATCGCCGGAATGACCGACCGTTTCGCGGGGCGCGAACACGAGCGATTGACCGGCCTGCGTCTGCTGGGTTGATGCCATCACCAAATCACCGGTGCTGCTGTTGATATGCCTTGCCGTGGGTCAGCACTGCCTGCGGCGTCGCCACGGGCATCGCTGAATTGCAAATGGAATCAGCCGCTGCGAGCGGCTCGCCGTGGTGGCTGCGGTTCGTTAAACTTCACCCCCCCTTTTTGTTGTCTTCTGAATCGATCTGCCATGAACGCTGCCGCACCCACGCCGCCCCTCGCGCCTTCTGAACGGGCGGACCTCATCATGAAGGACATGGTGCGCTGGCTGGAGCGGGCCGTGATCGGGTTGAACCTGTGCCCGTTTGCCAAGGGCGTGCACGCCAAGGGGCAGATTCACTATGCGGTGAGCGCCGCCACCGATGCCGTGGCACTGGCGCAAGACCTGCGGCGCGAGCTGGCCGATCTGGCCGCAGCCCCTGCTGAGGTGCGCGACACCACCTTGCTGATGGCGCCCGACTGCCTGCAGGAGTTTCTGGAGTTCAACGATTTCCTGGGTGTGGCCGAAGACGTTCTGGAGGAGCTGGACCTGGACGGCACCCTGCAGATTGCCAGCTTTCATCCGCAGTTCCAGTTTGCGGGCACCGATGCGGGTGATGTCACCAACTGCACCAATCGCGCGCCATATCCCACCTTGCACCTGCTGCGCGAAGACAGCATTGACCGGGCAGTGCAGGCCTACCCCGACGCCGAAGCCATCTACGAGCGCAACATGGAGGTGCTGGAGCAGCTGGGTATGCCAGGCTGGCAGGCGCTGGACGTGGGCGTGAGCACGGCGGCAACCACGCCTGAACTGCAGAAGGACCCGGCATGAAAGCCGCGCACCACAAGACGGCTGACAAGGCGGCGACCAAAGTGTCGGCCAAAAACCCGCCGGCAGCCAGCGCAGAGTTGTCCGAGCTGCGCCCGGGGCAGTCCGTTGAGTTATTGAAAGAGCTGCATATCCTCACGCGCGAAGGGCGGCTGAACCAGGATTCACGCCGCAAGCTCAAGCAGGTCTACCACCTGTTCAATTTCATCGAACCCTTGCTGCAAGAAATGTCGGCAAACGGGCACAGCCCCACGCTGGCCGACCATGGCGCGGGCAAGTCCTACCTGGGCTTTATCCTGTACGACCTGTATTTCAAGGCGCTCGGACGCGGTCATATCTATGGCATTGAAACGCGCGCCGAACTGGTCGCAAAATCGCGCGCACTGGCCAAGCAACTCGGCTTTGGGCGTATGTCGTTCTTGAACCTGTCGGTGGCTGAATCCACCGATGCGGCCGAGCTGCCCGAGCGCATTGATGTGGTGACCGCGCTGCATGCCTGCGACACCGCCACCGACGATGCCATTGCCTTCGGCCTGCAAAAACAGGCACGCGCGATGGTCATCGTGCCCTGCTGCCAGGCCGAAGTGGCTGCCTGCCTGCGCCAGGGCAAGGCTCTGCAACTGGCGCGCACGCCCCTGGCCGAACTGTGGCGCCACCCGCTGCACACCCGCGAGGTGGGCAGCCAGGTAACGAACGTGTTGCGGTGCCTGCACCTGGAGGCCAGCGGTTACCAGGTCACAGTGACCGAGCTGGTGGGTTGGGAGCACAGCATGAAAAACGAGCTGATCATCGCCCGCTACACCGGTCAGAGAAAGCGCAGCGCCCAGGAGCGGCTGCGCGCCATCCTGCGCGAGTTCGGGCTCGAGCAGGCTTTGGGAGCGCGTTTCGGGCTGTCGGCAGACGCCGCCGTGTCGCCGCAGGAATAGGGTCCGTGCAAACACTCCTCAGGGGCAATACGTGGCCAACTCAATAATTGGGGTCAGAGCCCAATTAAAATTGCCCGTGTTTCCTTGTTCAGTACATCGCCATGGCCCGCCTGCCCCGTCTCACGCTTCCCGGCTACCCGCACCACATCATTCAGCGCGGCAACAACCGCCAGATGATCTTTGCGGACACCCAGGATTTCGCCACCATGATGGCGCTTTTGGCCGAAAACGCACATAAGTTTGCGGTTGCGGTCCATGCCTATGTGCTGATGGACAACCACTTTCACCTGCTCGCCACGCCGGCCACGGCCGAGGCGTTGCCTTTGATGATGCAGGCGGTGGGGCGCAGTTATGTGCGCTATTTCAACCAGCGCCACGCCCGCAGTGGCACGCTGTGGGAGGGGCGCTACCGCTCCACGCTGATCGAGACGGAGCGCTATTTGCTCGCCTGCATGGTGTATATCGATCTGAACCCGGTGCGGGCCGGCATGGTGGCGCAACCGGGGGCCTGGCAGTGGTCCAGCCACGCCCATTACCTGGGCCAGCGCATCGACAAGCTCGTGACCCCGCATGCGCTGTATTGGGCACTGGGCAACACGCCGTTTGCACGCGAGGCCGCCTATGCAGGGCTGGTGCAGGCAGGCATTGGCTGTGGCGACCAGGCGGCTTTGACCGACGCGGCATTGAGCGGCTGGGCGTTGGGCGACACAGAATTTGTAGCGGAGTTGCAAAAAAAATCCCCACGCCGCGTCACCAAGGCCAGGGCTGGGCGTCCAGCAATCACGCCAAAAAATTGAGTCAGATTGGCTTATAGCGCTTTATGGATAAGCGGTAACAGCTATTCAAATTGATGTGTCCCCAATTAAACCTATTCAACAATTAGGTGTGAATAATTGGACTCTGACCCCAATTGTTGTGCTTGCCTCAATATGTTGCGTTGCACTATTCTTGCAGTCCCTGCGAAAAATATAGGAGTGCGCCATGACCACGGCTGCCGAGATCCAGCATCTGCAACAACACGGTTTGTATTCATCGGGCAACGAACACGACGCCTGTGGCCTCGGGTTTGTGGCCCACATCAAGGGTGTGAAGCGCCACGACATCGTGACGCAGGCCCTGAAGATTCTGGAAAACATCGACCACCGTGGCGCCGTGGGTGCCGATCCGCTGATGGGTGATGGCGCCGGTATCCTGATCCAGATCCCCGATGCGCTGTACCGTGAAGAAATGGCCAAGCAGGGTGTGACCTTGCCAGCGGCCGGCGAATACGGCGTGGGCATGATCTTCTTGCCCAAGGAGCATGCCTCCCGCCTGGCGTGCGAGCAGGAGATGGAGCGCGCCATCAAGGCCGAAGGCCAGGTGCCGCTCGGCTGGCGCGATGTGCCGGTGAATGTGGACATGCCCATGTCGCCCACCGTGCGCAAGAAGGAGCCCATCCTGCGCCAGGTCTTCATCGGCCGCGGCAACGACGTGATCGTGCAGGACGCGCTGGAGCGCAAGCTGTACGTGATCCGCAAGACGGCCAGCGCCAACATCCAGGCGCTCAAGCTCAAGCACAGCAAAGAGTATTACGTGCCCAGCATGAGTAGCCGCACCGTGGTCTACAAGGGCTTGCTGCTGGCCGACCAGGTGGGCGTGTACTACAAGGACCTGTCCGACGAGCGCTGCATTTCGGCCATTGGCCTGGTGCACCAGCGCTTTTCCACCAACACCTTCCCCGAGTGGCCGCTGGCCCACCCGTACCGTTACGTGGCGCACAACGGTGAAATCAACACCGTCAAGGGCAACTACAACTGGATGAAGGCGCGTGAAGGCGTGATGGCGTCGCCCGTGCTTGCGGCCGACCTGCAAAAGCTCTACCCCATCAGCTTCGCCGACCAGTCCGACACGGCCACGTTCGACAACTGCCTGGAATTGCTGACGATGGCCGGCTACCCCATCAGCCAGGCCGTGATGATGATGATCCCAGAGCCCTGGGAGCAGCACACCACCATGGACGAGCGCCGCCGCGCCTTCTATGAATACCACGCCGCCATGCTCGAGCCTTGGGACGGCCCGGCCTCCATCGTGTTCACCGACGGTCGCCAGATCGGCGCCACGCTGGACCGCAACGGCCTGCGCCCTTCGCGCTATTGCATCACCGACGACGACCTCGTCATCATGGGCTCCGAGTCGGGCGTGCTGCCCGTGCCCGAGAACAAGATCGTGCGCAAGTGGCGCTTGCAGCCCGGCAAGATGTTCCTGATCGATCTGGAACAAGGCCGCATGATCGACGACGATGAGCTCAAGGCCAACATCGTCAACACCAAGCCCTACAAGCAGTGGATCGAGAACCTGCGCATCAAGCTCGACAGCATCGACGCTGGCGCGCAAGTGGCGGAGGCCCAGCCTGCCGATCTGCCGCTGCTCGATCGCCAGCAGGCCTTTGGCTACACCCAGGAAGACATCAAGTTCCTGATGGCGCCCATGGCCCGAAACGGCGAGGAAGGCATTGGCTCCATGGGCAACGACAGCCCGCTGGCCGTGCTGTCGGGCAAGAACAAGCCCCTGTACAACTACTTCAAGCAGCTGTTTGCCCAGGTGACCAACCCGCCGATCGACCCGATCCGCGAGGCCATCGTGATGTCGCTCAACAGCTTCATCGGCCCCAAGCCCAACCTGCTGGACATCAACCAGGTCAACCCGCCCATGCGCCTCGAAGTCAGCCAGCCTGTGCTGAACTTCGCCGACATGGCCAAGCTGCGCGACATTGAACGCCACACCAACGGCAAGTTCAAGAGCGTGACCATCGACATCACCTACCCGCTGGACTGGGGCCGCGAAGGCGTCGAGGCCAAGCTGGCTTCGCTGTGCGCGCAGGCCGTGGACGCCATCAAGGGCGGTGCCAACATTCTCATCATCAGCGACCGCGCCGTGAGCGCCACGCAGGTGGCCATCCCCGCGCTGCTGGCGTTGTCGGCCATCCACCAGCACCTGGTGGTTGCAGGCCTGCGCACCACTGCCGGTCTGGTGGTGGAGACGGGTACAGCCCGCGAAGTACATCACTTTGCCGTGCTGGCAGGCTACGGCGCAGAGGCCGTTCACCCCTACCTGGCCATGGAAACCTTGGCCGACATGCACAAGGACCTGGGTGGCGACCTGTCGGCCGACAAGGCCATCTACAACTACGTCAAGGCGATTGGCAAGGGCCTGTCCAAGATCATGTCCAAGATGGGCGTGAGCACGTACATGAGCTACTGCGGCGCCCAGCTGTTCGAGGCTATCGGCCTGAACACGGAAACCGTGGGCAAATATTTCACCGGCACCGCCAGCCGCGTGGAAGGCATTGGCGTGTTCGAAATCGCCGAAGAAGCCATCCGCATGCACAAGGCCGCCTTTGGTGACGACCCGGTGCTCGAAACCATGCTGGACGCGGGCGGCGAATACGCCTGGCGCGCCCGTGGCGAAGACCACATGTGGACGCCCGACGCCATTGCCAAGCTGCAGCACAGCACGCGCGCCAACAACTGGAACACGTACAAGGAATACGCCCAGCTCATCAACGACCAGAGCAAGCGCCATATGACGCTGCGTGGCCTGTTCGAGTTCAAGATCGATCCCTCCAAGGCGATCCCGATCGACGAGGTCGAGCCCGTCAAGGAGATCGTCAAGCGTTTTGCCACCGGCGCCATGTCGCTGGGTTCCATCAGCACCGAGGCGCACGCCACGTTGGCCGTGGCCATGAACCGCATCGGCGGCAAGAGCAACACGGGTGAAGGCGGCGAAGATGCAGCGCGTTATCGCAACGAACTCAAGGGTATCCCGATCAAGCAGGGCGACACCTTGAAGAGCGTGATCGGCGCCGAGAACGTCGAGGTCGACTTGCCTTTGCTGGACGGCGACTCGCTGCGCAGCCGCATCAAGCAGGTGGCGTCGGGCCGCTTTGGCGTCACGGCCGAATACCTGTCCAGCGCTGACCAGATCCAGATCAAGATGGCCCAGGGCGCCAAGCCCGGCGAAGGCGGCCAGCTGCCTGGCGGCAAGGTGTCCAACTACATCGGCAAGCTGCGCCACAGCGTGCCCGGCGTGGGCCTGATTTCGCCACCACCGCACCACGATATCTACTCCATCGAGGACTTGGCGCAACTGATCCACGACCTGAAGAACGTGGCACCGCACGCTGGCATCAGCGTCAAGCTGGTGTCCGAAGTGGGTGTGGGCACCATCGCTGCGGGCGTGGCCAAGTGCAAGAGCGACCACGTCGTGATTGCCGGCCATGACGGCGGCACGGGCGCCTCGCCTTGGTCGTCCATCAAGCATTGCGGCGGCCCCTGGGAAATCGGCCTGGCCGAAACCCAGCAGACCCTGGTGCTCAACCGCCTGCGCGGTCGCATCCGTGTGCAGGCCGACGGCCAGATGAAAACCGGCCGCGACGTCGCCATCGGCGCGCTGCTGGGCGCCGACGAGTTTGGCTTTGCCACGGCCCCACTGGTGGTCGAGGGCTGCATCATGATGCGCAAGTGCCACCTCAACACCTGCCCCGTGGGCGTGGCCACGCAAGACCCGGTGCTGCGCGCCAAGTTCTCGGGCAAGCCCGAGCATGTGGTGAACTACTTCTTCTTCATCGCCGAAGAAGTGCGCCAGATCATGGCCCAGCTGGGCATCCGCAAGTTCGACGACATGATCGGCCGCACCGACCTGCTCGACATGCGCCAAGGCCTGGAACACTGGAAGGCCCGTGGCCTGGACTTCAGCCGCTTGTTCGCCCAGCCCAACGTGCCTGCCGACGTGCCGCGCTTCCATGTGGATGTGCAGGACCACAACATCGAGCACACGCTGGACCGCAAGCTCATCGAGCGCTCGCGCCCCGCCATCGAAAACGGCGAGCGCGTGCAGTTCATCGAAGTGGCGCGCAACGTCAACCGCTCCGTGGGCGCCATGCTCTCGGGCGCGGTCACCCGCGCACACCCAGAGGGGCTGCCGGACGACACCATCCGTATCCAGCTCGAAGGCACGGGCGGCCAGTCGTTCGGTGCGTTCCTCACCCGCGGTATCACGCTGTATTTGATTGGCGATGCCAACGACTACACCGGCAAGGGCCTCTCGGGCGGGCGTGTGATCGTGCGCCCCAGCATCGACTTCCGCGGTGACGCAGTACGCAACACCATCGTGGGCAACACCGTGATGTACGGCGCCACCACGGGCGAGGCCTTCTTTGGCGGCGTGGCGGGCGAACGCTTTGCCGTGCGCCTGTCGGGCGCCACGGCAGTGGTCGAAGGCACGGGCGACCATGGTTGCGAATACATGACCGGCGGCACCGTGGTCGTGCTGGGCAAGACCGGGCGCAATTTCGCTGCGGGCATGAGCGGCGGTGTGGCCTATGTGTACGACGAGGATGGCCAGTTCGACACCCGCTGCAACATGGCCATGGTGACACTGGAGCGCATCCTCCCCTCGGCCGAACAGGAGGTGACCGTGCCGCGTGCCATCTGGCATGGTGGCCAGACCGACGAAGCCCAGCTCAAGAAGCTGCTCGAAGACCACAACCGCTGGACGGGCAGCAAGCGCGCCCGCGAGTTGCTGGACAACTGGGCCACTTCGCGCAGCAAGTTTGTCAAGGTGTTCCCGACCGAGTACAAGCGTGCATTGTCTGAAATTAATGAACGAAAAGTGCTTGAAGAGCCCGCTACGCCTGCGGTAGCAGCTATCAAAAAGGAAGTGACGCCCGCCAAGTAAGGCGACGCCGCAGACATCCGCACAGCATTCACAGACAAGGACATCGTCATGGGAAAAACCACCGGCTTCATGGAATACGAGCGCATCGAAGAGGGCTACAAGCCCGTGCCAGAGCGCCTGAAGCACTACAAGGAATTCGTCATTGGCCTCGATGAGGCGCAAGCCAAGGTGCAGGGCGCGCGCTGCATGGACTGCGGCACGCCGTTTTGCAACAACGGCTGCCCGGTCAACAACATCATTCCGGACTTCAACGATCTGGTCTACCACGCCGACTGGAAGAGCGCGATCGAGGTGCTGCACAGCACCAACAACTTCCCCGAGTTCACCGGCCGCATCTGCCCCGCGCCTTGCGAGGCGGCCTGCGTGCTCAACGTGAACGACGACCCGGTGGGCATCAAGTCCATCGAACACGCCATCATCGACCGCGCCTGGGCCGAGGGCTGGGTGCAGCCGCGCGTGGCCAAGCACCAGACCGGCAAGAAGGTCGCCGTGGTGGGCTCCGGCCCCGCCGGCATGGCGGCGGCCCAGCAGCTGGCGCGGGCTGGCCACAGCGTCACGCTGTTTGAAAAGAACGACCGCGTGGGCGGCCTGCTGCGCTACGGCATCCCCGACTTCAAGATGGAGAAATCGCACATCGACCGCCGCGCCAAGCAGATGGAAGCCGAAGGCGTCACCATCCGCACCAGCGTGTTCGTCGGTGCCGCCAAGGACGGCCTGGGCAAGGACTCCAAGGTCACCAACTGGGCCAAGGAAACCATCACGCCCGAGCAGCTGAACAAAGAGTTTGACGCTGTGCTGCTGACCGGCGGCGCCGAGCAGTCGCGCGACCTGCCCGTGCCCGGCCGTGAGCTGGACGGCATCCACTTCGCCATGGAGTTCCTGCCCCAGCAGAACAAGGTCAATGCGGGCGACAAGCTCAAGGGCCAGATTCTGGCCACGGGCAAGCATGTCATCGTGATCGGTGGCGGCGACACCGGAAGCGACTGCGTGGGCACCAGCAACCGCCACGGCGCGGCCAGCG
Source organism: Acidovorax defluvii (assembly GCA_003268905.1). Taxonomy (GTDB): domain Bacteria; phylum Pseudomonadota; class Gammaproteobacteria; order Burkholderiales; family Burkholderiaceae_C; genus Acidovorax; species Acidovorax defluvii. The sequence goes on along the minus strand of QLTU01000002.1, from coordinate 133,152 downwards.
TGACGCAGTTCGAGGTCATGCCCCAGCCTCCTGAAGTGGAGAACCGGCCCCTCACCTGGCCTTACTGGCCGCTGAAGCTGCGCACCAGCTCCAGCCATGAGGAAGGCTGTGTGCGCGAGTTCGCGATCTCCACCAAGGAGTTCACGGGTGAAAAGGGCAAGGTCAAGGGCCTGACCACGGTGCAGGTCGAGTTCAAGGACGGCAAGCTGGTGGAAGTGCCCGGCACCGAAAAGCACTACCAGGCCGACCTGGTGCTGCTGGCCATGGGTTTTGTGAGCCCCGTGGCACCCGTGCTCGATGCTTTTGGCGTGGACAAGGACGCGCGCGGCAACGCCCGCGCCACCACCGAGTTCGACGGCGGCTACGCCACCAATGTGCCCAAGGTTTTTGCGGCCGGTGATATCCGCCGTGGGCAGAGCCTCGTGGTCTGGGCCATCCGCGAAGGCCGCCAGGCCGCGCGTGCGGTGGACGAGTTCCTGATGGGCTACTCCGACCTGCCGCGCTGAGCCGGCAACCGCACCGACCTCTCCAACGGCGCCCGCGGGCGCCGTTGGCGTTTGTGTTGCTATTGATTAAATAGCTATATGCGCTTATCCAGTGTGCGCTGAAGCCGTATTTTGCTGCTTATTCCCGGGGCGGCGCATGGCGACCCAGATGCCGGCAATCCACATCAATGGGACAATGCAGGGTTTTCCCGGGGCTTCGAACACTGCACCAGTGGGTGGTGCATGCCCCGTCCGGCTTTGCCCCCCTGTCTGTTCTTTTTGAAAATCGCTACACCATGAAAAAAATTGCCGCTGTTGCCTTGCTGACCCTGGGCGCCGTGCTGGCTGGTTGCTCCAAGCAGGAGCCCGCCGCACCCGCCGCCACACCCGCGCCAGCGGCTGTCACCAAAATCGTCGTCGGCCTGGACGACAACTTCCCGCCCATGGGTTTTCGCAACGAGAAGAACGAGCTGATCGGCTTTGACATCGACATGGCCAAGGAAGCCGCCAAGCGCCTGGGCCTGGAAGTGGAATTCAAGCCCATCGACTGGAGCGCCAAGGAAGCCGAGCTCTCGGGCAAGCGCGTGGACGCACTGTGGAACGGCCTGACCATCACCGAAGAGCGCAAGCAGAACATCCTGTTCACCGCGCCCTACATGGAAAACCACCAGATCATCGTGGTGGCCGCCAACTCCGCCATCAAGACCAAGGCTGATCTGGCCGGCAAGGTGGTCGGCGCCCAGGAAGGCAGCAGTGCCGTGGACGCCATCAAGAAGGACGAGGCCGTCTTCAAGTCGTTCAAGGACATCAAGACCTTTGGCGACAACGTGACCGCCCTGATGGACCTGACCACCGGCCGCCTGGATGCCGTGGTGGTCGATGAGGTGGTGGGCCGGTACTACGTGGCCAAGAAGCCCGACGTCTATGCCGTGCTCGACGACCACTTCGGCACCGAAGACTATGGCGTGGGCCTGCGCAAGGACGACACCGATCTGCACGGCAAGCTGGACAAGGCACTGGCCGACATGAAGGCCGATGGCGTCGCCGCGAAGATTGCCGAGCAATGGTTCGGCAAGAACATCATTAAATAAGGTACAACCCCCTGAGCGGCTGCGCCGCTTCCCCCTTCTCTCGCCTCGCTGCGCGAGCCGGGAAGGGGGCACCGCCAGCGCTGCGGGGCGGCCCTTGCGCGGCGGTCGCTGGTCTGGGCCGCGCCGGTTGCGACGGCAGCAGGCTGTACACAACTCTGAACCGTTGCCGCTATGGACTACGTTCTTTCCCTCCTCGGGCCACTGGCGCAGGGCGCTGCCGTCACCCTCAAGCTGTTTGCCATCACGCTGGCATTGGCGGTGCCGCTCGGGCTGGTGCTGGCGCTGGCGCGCGTGTCGCGCTTTGCGCCGTTGTCGGCGGCCGTCAACGGCTACATCTGGCTCATGCGCGGCACCCCGCTCATGCTGCAGATGCTGTTTATCTACTTTGCACTTCCGTTCGTGCCGGTGATTGGCGTGCGACTGCCCGACTTTCCGGCGGCGGTGGCGGCCTTTGCGCTGAACTACGCGGCCTACTTTGCCGAGATCTTTCGCTCCGGCATCCAGTCGGTGGACCGGGGGCAGTACGAGGCCGCCAAGGTACTGGGCATGGGCTACGGCCAGACCATGCGCCGCATCGTGCTGCCGCAGACGGTGCGCAGCATATTGCCGCCCATGAGCAACGAGACCATCACCCTGGTCAAGGACACCTCGCTGATTTACGTGCTGGCCCTGAACGACCTGCTGCGCGCCGCGCGCGGCATCGTGCAGCGCGACTTCACCACCACGCCCTTCATCGTGGCGGCGGCCTTCTATCTCATCATGACCCTGATCCTCACCTGGGGGTTTCAGCGCATGGAGAAACGCTATGCCAAATATGACCAGTGATGCGCCCATGATCGAGGCCCGTGACATCCGCAAGGCCTTCGGCGCCAACCAGGTGCTGCGCGGCGTCTCGCTGCAGTTGCGCCAGGGCGAAGTGGTGGCGGTGATTGGGCCGTCGGGCTCGGGCAAAAGCACCTTTCTGCGCTGCCTGAACCATCTGGAAACCATCGACAGCGGCCATATCGCCATCGAGGGCGAAACGCTGGTCACCACCGACGCTCAAGGCCGCTGCGTCTACGCGCCGGACGCCGAGTTGCGCCGCATCTGCCGCAAGACCGGCATGGTGTTCCAGCACTTCAACCTGTTTGGGCACCTCACGGTGCTGGAAAACCTGATCGAGGCGCCCATGGTGGTGCAGGGCCTGTCGCGCGAAGCGGCCATCGCCCGCGCCGAACGGCTGCTGGCCAAGGTGGGCCTGTCCGACAAGCAGGGCAACTACCCCGCGCGCCTGTCGGGTGGGCAAAAGCAGCGCGTGGCCATTGCCCGGGCGCTGTGCATGCAGCCCGACATCATGCTGTTCGACGAGCCCACCTCGGCGCTCGACCCCGAGCTCACCGGCGAGGTGCTGCGCACCATGCGCGAGCTGGCCGATGAGCGCATGACCATGCTGGTGGTCACCCACGAAATGGGCTTTGCGCGCGAGGTGGCGAACACCGTGGCCTTCATGGACCAGGGCGAACTGATTGCTGCGCGGCCCGCGGGGGAGTTTTTTGCCGATCCGGGGCATGAGCGGGCCAGGGCGTTTTTGCAGCACATGCTTTGAATTTTTGGTGAAATCGGGCTCTAGCGCTTGCCAGTAAAGCGCTAGTAGCTATTGTTTTGATAGTTTTGGAGCCTTTGGGGAGGTAAGAGTCCCGGGGGCGCCACATTCAAACCACTCCCAGCCCCAACGAAGCCCCTGCGAAACCCGCCCCTGCAACCCATTCCGCAATGGCGACCAAGGTGCATCGCTTGCTACCGAAGTTTTATAACCGTCAAGCATGGACAAGCGTCACTTGCACACCACAGGTTTTAACGATGGGCTGAGCAACACCAAGGGGTTTCCCCTATGATGCTTGGCCTGCTGTCAGGGTCTCGGCCACTGACGGCGTTTTTTGTTCTGCACCATGCCATTCAACGACTCATCGCCTGCCAGCGCGCTGGCGGAACTGCGCAACGTCACCTTCGGGTACGGTGAGCGCGTCATCCTGCGCGACGTGTCGTTGAAGATCCCGCGCGGTAAGGTCACGGCGCTCATGGGGGCGTCGGGCGGGGGCAAGACCACGGTGTTGCGCTTGATTGGCGGTCAGCACCGGGCGCAGCAAGGCGAAGTGCTGTTCGACCGGCAGGATGTGGGTCGCATGGATGCGGCGGGCTTGTATGCGGCCCGCAGGCGCATGGGCATGCTGTTCCAGTTTGGTGCCTTGTTCACCGATCTGACGGTGTTTGAAAACGTGGCGTTTCCGCTGCGCGAACACACCGACCTGTCGGATGCGCTGGTGCGCGACATCGTGCTCATGAAGCTCCATGCCGTGGGCCTGCGCGGGGCGCGCGATCTCATGCCCAGCCAGATTTCCGGGGGCATGGCGCGGCGCGTGGCGCTGGCGCGGGCGATTGCACTCGACCCCGAACTCGTCATGTACGACGAGCCCTTTGCCGGGCTCGACCCCATTTCGCTGGGCACGGCCGCGCAACTTATCCGGCAACTCAACGACGCGATGGGGCTGACCACCCTCTTGGTGTCGCACGACCTGGATGCCACCTTTGCGCTGGCAGACCACGTCATCATTTTGGGGGCTGGCGTGGTGGCGGCGCAGGGAACCCCCGCCGAAGTGCGCGCCAGCACCGATCCGCTGGTGCACCAGTTTGTCAACGCGCTGCCCACGGGCCCGGTGCCGTTCCATTACCCGGGGCCCACGGCGGCCAGTGATTTTGGTCCGCTGGACGGGAGGTCTGCATGAGCTGGTGGCGCCCTTCGGATGTGGGCCTGGCTGTGCGCAGCCAGCTGGCCGATGCCGGGCTGGCCGCGCGCCTGTTCTGGCGGTTGGTCCGCCTGTTCCCGGCGGCCTTGCAGCGCCCAGGGCTGGTGCGCGACCAGGTGCATTTCCTGGGCAACTATTCGCTGGCCATCATTGCCGTGTCGGGCCTGTTCGTGGGCTTTGTGATGGCGCTGCAGGGTTTTTACACGCTGCAGGATTTTGGCTCTACCGAGGCACTGGGCCAGCTGGTGGCGCTGAGTTTGCTGCGCGAGCTGGGACCGGTCATCACGGCCCTGCTGTTTGCGGGGCGCGCAGGCACTTCGCTCACGGCCGAGATCGGGCTGATGCGCGCTGGCGAGCAGCTGAGCGCCATGGAGATGATGGCCGTGGACCCCGTGCGCCGCATTCTGGTGCCCCGTTTCTGGGCGGGCGTCATCGCCATGCCCGTGCTGGCGCTGGTGTTCAACGCGGTGGGCGTGATTGGCGGCTGGATGGTGGCGGTGCCCATGATCGGGCTGGACGGCGGCGCCTTCTGGAGCCAGATGCAGGGCGGTGTGGATATTTTCAGTGACCTGGGCAACAGCGTCATCAAGAGTGTGGTGTTTGGTTTCACCGTGACCTTCGTGGCGCTGCTGCAGGGCTACACGGCCAAGCCGACGCCCGAAGGGGTTTCGCGTGCCACCACGCGCACCGTGGTGATGGCCTCGCTGGCGGTGCTGGCGCTGGACTTCGTCCTCACGGCCATGATGTTCAGTATCTGACGCTGGCGCAGCCGGCGTGACAAGGAAAGCACGATGCAACAATCCAAAAACGATTTCTGGGTGGGCCTGTTTGTCATGCTCGGAGCCGCTGCGCTGGTGTTTCTGGCGCTGCAGGCGGCCAATCTGCTGCACCTGAATTTCCAGACAGGCTACCGCGTGACCGCGCGTTTCGACAACATTGGCGGACTCAAGCCCAAGGCTGCGGTGCGCAGTGCCGGGGTGGTGGTCGGGCGCGTGGAGTCGATCACGTTTGACGACAAGACGTTTCAGGCACGCGTGACGCTGGAGCTGGACAAGCAGTACGCCTTCCCCAAGGACAGCTCCCTGAAGATTCTCACCAGCGGTCTGCTGGGCGAGCAATACATTGGCATCGAAGCGGGGGCTGACGAAAACAATCTGGCGGCGGGTGACAACCTTACGGCCACACAGTCTGCCGTGGTTCTGGAAAACCTGATCGGGCAGTTTCTCTACAGCAAGGCCGAAGAGGGCGGCACGCCTTCGGACGCAGGCAGGAAAAAATGATGACCTGGAAGACTGCGGGCTTTGCCCGCCATGATGGAGCGCCCCGGTTTGCCCACGCAGGCCTGCGCTGGTGCGCCCTGGTGCTGGGTGCTGTGCTGCTGGCGGGTTGCGCCAGCGGCCCAGGAGCCCATCCCGATGACCCCCTGGAGCCCTACAACCGCAGCATGACCCGGTTCAATGATGGCGTGGACGAGGCGGTCCTCAAGCCCGTGGCCACGGCCTACAAGGACGCTGTGCCCTCGCCGGTGCGCACGGGGGTGAACAACTTCTTTGGCAACCTGGGAGACGTCTGGTCGTTTGTGAACAACGTTTTGCAACTGCGCCCCGAAGAAGCGCTCTCCAGCCTGGTGCGTTTCAACGTCAACACAGTGTTTGGTCTGGGCGGGGTGCTCGATATTGCATCGGAGATGGGGGTTGAGCGCAATCGGCAGGATTTTGGTCTCACGCTGGGGCGCTGGGGCGTGCCCACGGGACCCTATCTGGTGCTGCCCCTGCTGGGCCCATCCACCGTACGCGACACGCTGGCAATGCCCGTGGACAGGCAGGGAAACCTGGTAGGCCAGTTTGACTCAGTATCTGCACGCAATTCGCTGTATGCCCTGCGGCTGGTGGACACCCGCGCCGGCCTGCTGGGGGCCGGGGCTGTGCTGGAAAGCGCGGCACTGGACAAGTACAGCTTCACACGGGATGTGTTCCTGCAGTTGCGCGCCCAGAGCGCACAACGTCCCGGTGCCCGTGATGGAGACGGTGGCGATGACAACGACGGCATGCTGCCGCCCGAACCGGAAGCCGATCGTTGAGCGCTGCCAGCGATGCGCGCGGTTGCAATTGCTTGCATCCGCACAACGCAGCGACGCATGGCCTACACGGTGGCCCAACACAATCAAATGACAGGCGACACAGTCGCCCGATGGAAAGACCTCACATGATGAATCGACGCAATCTGGGCCGCATGGCCGCGACGCTGGCCGTGGCCTGCTCCATGGTGCCGTGGAGTGCCATGGCTGCCGACGAAGCGCCCGACGCGCTGATCAAGCGCCTGTCCACCGAGGTGATCAGCATGGTGCGCGACGACAAGGCCATTCAGGCGGGCGACATCAACAAGGTGATCATGCTGGTCGACAAGGTGATCATGCCCAACGTGAATTTCCGGCGCATGACGGCGGCTGCCGTGGGCCCGGGCTGGCGCAGGGCCAGCCCCGAGCAGCAAAAGCGCCTGCAGGATGAGTTCAAGATACTGCTGGTGCGCACCTACGCAGGTGCTCTGGCCCAGGTGAGTGACCAGACCATCACCATGAAGCCCATGCGGGCTGCCGCCGACGACAAGGATGTGCTGGTGCGCACCGAGATCACGGGCCGTGGCGACCCGATCCAGCTGGACTACCGGCTCGAAAAAACCCCGGGTGAGGGCGCTGGCTGGAAAATCTACAACCTCAACGTGCTGGGCGTGTGGCTGGTCGAAACCTACCGCGGCCAGTTTGCCTCGGAGATCAATGCGCGCGGCGTGGATGGCCTCATCCAGGCGCTCGTGTCCCGCAACAAGAGCAATGCCGCCAAGGGCTGACAGCGAGACGTCGCGCATGCTGGTACTACCCTCCGACCTCACCTACCGCCAGGCCAGCGCCTGCCTGCGCATGCTGGTGCAGGGGCTCAAGGTCCTCAAGGGGCCCGAGGTGGTGGTGGATGCCAGCGCCCTGACCGTGTTTGACACCTCTGCGCTGGCGGTGCTGCTGGAGTGCCGGCGCGAAGCGCTGGCAGACCGCAAGGCGTTTGTGGTCAAGGGCCTGCCTGCAGCTCTGGTGGGCATGGCCGGCCTGTATGGTGTGGATGCCTTGCTCCAGGCGGCCCACTGATTTTTGCGGTGACCCCCAATGACCTCGGACGCCCGCGTGCTGTTGGGCGCGGGGCGGCGGGGTGCAGGCCAAGGCCTTAAAATCAGAGGCTTCATGCCCGCAGTCTCATTCCAAGCCGTCTCCAAAACCTTTGTCACCCCCAAAGGCCCCTTCCAAGCACTGAACCAGGTCAATCTGGACATCGAGGAGGGCGAATTTTTCGGGCTTCTTGGGCCCAATGGCGCGGGCAAGACCACGCTCATCAGCATCCTGGCCGGCCTGGCGCGCGCTACGCAAGGCAGGGTGCTGGTGCAGGGCAGCGACGTGCAGGCCCATTTTGCCCAGGCACGGCGCAAGCTGGGCGTGGTACCTCAGGAACTCGTGTTCGACCCGTTTTTCAACGTGCGCGAGGCGCTGCGCTTTCAGTCGGGCTATTTTGGCGTGAAGAACAACGACGCCTGGATTGACGAACTGCTGGCCAACCTGGGCCTGTCGGACAAGGCCAACGCCAACATGCGCCAGCTGTCGGGTGGCATGAAACGGCGCGTGCTGGTGGCCCAGGCCCTGGTGCACAAGCCGCCCATCATCGTGCTCGATGAACCCACGGCGGGCGTGGATGTGGAGTTGCGCCAGACGCTCTGGCACTTTATCGCCCGCCTGAACAAAGAGGGGCACACGGTGCTGCTCACCACCCATTACCTGGAAGAGGCCGAGGCCCTGTGCGGGCGCATCGCGATGCTCAAGGCCGGGCGCGTGGTGGCGCTCGATCGCACGTCCGAGCTGCTCAAGACGGCTTCGGGCAGCGTGCTGCAATTCAAGACCGATGCGTTGCTGCCGCCCGCACTGGACCACCTGGCGCGCGTCACCGGCCGCATCGTGCAGTTGCCCGCACGCGATGCGGCAGAGATCGAAAACCATCTCGCCACCCTGCGCGTGGCGGGTGTCGAGGTGCAGGACATGGAAATCCGCCGGCCCGATCTGGAAGATGTGTTCCTGCAGGTGATGTCGGGCACCTCCGCATCCAACATTCCCCTGTCGGAGGTGGCACTGTGACCGGCTGGCAAACTCTTTTTTACAAGGAAGTGCTGCGCTTCTGGAAGGTCAGCTTCCAGACCGTGGCCGCGCCCGTGCTCACCGCCGTGCTATACCTGCTGATCTTTGGCCATGTGCTCGAAGACCATGTAAAGGTGTATGACCGCATCAGCTACACCGCTTTTCTGGTGCCGGGGCTGGTGATGATGAGCGTGCTGCAAAACGCCTTCGCCAACAGCTCATCGAGCCTGGTTCAGAGCAAGATCATGGGCAGCCTGGTGTTTTTGCTGCTCACGCCACTGTCGCACTGGGCCTGGTTTGTGGCCTATGTGGGCTCGTCCGTGGTGCGCGGGCTGGTCGTGGGGCTGGGGGTGTTCATTGTGACCCTGGCGTTTGCGCGGCCTGAGTTTGCTGCGCCGCTGTGGATTGTGGTTTTTGCATTTCTGGGCGCGGCCCTGCTGGCCACGCTGGGGCTGATTGCCGGGCTGTGGGCCGACAAGTTCGACCAGATGGCGGCGTTCCAGAACTTCGTCATCGTGCCCATGACGTTTCTGTCGGGCGTTTTTTATTCAATCCAGTCGCTGCCGCCTTTCTGGCAGACCGTGAGCCACCTGAATCCTTTTTTCTACATGATTGACGGCTTTCGCTATGGCTTTTTCGGCCAGAGCGACACTTCTCCCTGGCTCAGCCTGGGCATCGTGGGCATTGCTTGGCTGGCCGTGAGCCTTTTTGCCGTGCACCTGCTGCGCATCGGCTACAAAATTCGGAACTGACATGACTGCAGACCAACTTAAAGACATCATCGCCGCAGGCCTGGCCTGCGATCACATCACGCTGGAGGGCGACGGACGCCACTGGTATGCCACCATCGTCTCGGCCGAGTTCGAGGGCAAGCGGGCCATTCAGCGCCACCAGCGCGTATATGCCACGTTGGGCGCCAAACTGGCCAATGACGAAGTGCATGCCCTGTCGATGAAAACCTTCACGCCCGCTGAGTGGGCAACGCAGGCACAGTGAATAGTGGATTGGTGCTCTTAAATTAATAGCTGTTAGCGCTTTATTCATAAGCGCTAGAAGCACTTTTCATACATATTTCTGACTTTTGCGATGGACAAACTCCTGATCCGCGGCGGACGCACCCTCCATGGCGAGGTGCTGGTCTCTGGCGCCAAGAACGCCGCCTTGCCGGAGTTGTGCGCCGCACTCCTCACAGCCGAGCCGGTGACGCTGCTGAATGTTCCCCAGTTGCAGGATGTGGGCACCATGCTCAAGCTCATCCGCAACATGGGCGTGACGGCCGAGCGATCGGACGATGGCACCGTGCGCATTGACGCCGGTGCGCTCAATACGCCCGAGGCCCCCTACGAACTGGTCAAGACCATGCGCGCGTCGGTCCTGGCGCTGGGCCCGCTGCTGGCCCGCTTTGGCGAGGCCACGGTGTCGCTGCCTGGCGGTTGCGCCATCGGTTCGCGCCCGGTGGACCAGCACATCAAGGGCATGGCCGCCATGGGCGCCGAGATCGTGGTCGAGCACGGCTACATGATCGCCAGGTTGCCGGCAGGATGGACGCGCCTGAAGGGCGCACGCATCACCACCGACATGGTCACCGTGACGGGCACCGAAAACTTCCTCATGGCTGCCGCGCTGGCCGAGGGCGAGACAGTGCTGGAAAACGCCGCCCAGGAGCCTGAAATTTCGGACCTGGCCGATATGCTGATCGCCATGGGCGCAAAGATTGAAGGCCATGGCACCAGCCGCATTCGCATCCAGGGCGTCGAGCGGCTGCACGGTTGCACCCACCGCGTAGTGGCCGACCGCATCGAGGCCGGCACCTTTTTGTGCGCCGTGGCCGCTACGGGCGGTGATGTGGTGCTGCGCCACGGCCGCGCCGACCACCTCGACGCCGTGATCGAGAAGCTGCGTGAAGCAGGCGCCACCGTGCAAGCGGTGGAAGGCGGTATCCGTGTGCAAAGCGCAGGCGCGGCCACGCTCAAGGCGCAGGGCTTTCGCACCACCGAATACCCGGGTTTCCCCACCGACATGCAGGCCCAGTTCATGGCGCTCAACTGCATTGCGCAGGGCACGGCCACGGTGACCGAAACGATTTTTGAAAACCGCTTCATGCACGTCAACGAACTGGTGCGCCTGGGCGCCAAGATTCAGGTCGATGGCAAGGTGGCCGTGATCAAGGGCGTGCCACGCCTGTCGGGCGCCACGGTGATGGCCACCGACCTGCGCGCCTCGGCCAGCCTGGTCATTGCGGGCCTGGTGGCCGACGGCGAAACGGTGGTGGACCGCATCTACCACCTGGACCGTGGCTACGACTGCATGGAAGCCAAGCTGCGCGGTATCGGCGCGGACATTGAAAGAGTGAAAGCATGAGCATGATCACACTCGCCCTTTCCAAAGGCCGCATCTTTGACGAAACCCTGCCCCTTCTGGCCGCTGCCGGGATCGAGGTGCTGGAAGACCCGGAAAAGTCGCGCAAGCTCATCTTGCCCACCAATCTGCCCAATGTGCGCGTGGTGCTGGTGCGTGCCACCGATGTGCCTACCTATGTCGAATACGGCGGCGCCGACCTGGGTGTGACGGGCAAGGACACCCTCATCGAGCATGGCGGCCAGGGCCTGTATCAGCCGCTCGATCTGCGCATTGCCAAGTGCCGCGTCAGCGTGGCCGTGCGCAACGATTTCGATTACGCCCAGGCCGTCAAGAAGGGCTCGCGCCTGAAGGTGGCCACCAAATACACCAGCATCGCCCGCGACTTCTTTGCGGCCAAGGGCGTGCATGTGGACATGGTCAAGCTCTATGGCAGCATGGAACTGGCGCCCCTCATCGGGCTGGCTGACGCCATCGTCGATCTGGTGTCCACCGGCAACACCCTCAAGGCCAACCACCTCGTCGAGGTGGAACGCATCATGGACATCAGCTCGCACCTGGTGGTCAACCAGGCGGCCCTCAAGCTCAAGCAGGCACCGCTGCGCCGCATCATCGATGCGTTTGCGTCTGCCATTCCTGCCGAAAAAAACTGACCCCACCCACCGGCTGATACTATGACTTTGATAGCTGCTCCCGCCCGTCTGTCAACCACTTCGGCCACTTTTGAGGCTGATTTTGCAGCCCGCCTGCATTGGTCTGCCGACACCGACGCGGCCATCGAGCAGCGCGTGGCCGATATCCTGGCCGACGTGCACCAGCGCGGCGATGCAGCGGTACTGGAATACACCCAGCGCTTTGATGGCCTGCAGGCCGACTCCATGGCGGCGCTGGAGCTGACGCAGGCAGAGCTCAAGACCGCTTTCGACGCCATTCCCGCCGTGCAGCGCGACGCGCTGCAGGCCGCCGCTGCCCGCGTGCGCCGCTACCACGAGGCACAAAAAAAGGCCTCGGGCGAGAGCTGGAGCTACCGCGACGAAGGCGGCACGTTGCTGGGTCAGAAGGTCACGCCGCTGGACCGCGTGGGCATCTATGTGCCCGGTGGGAAGGCCGCTTATCCGAGCAGCGTGCTCATGAACGCCATCCCTGCCCATGTGGCGGGTGTGGGCGAGATCATCATGGTAGTGCCCACGCCGGCCCGCAGGGACGGCCCTTGGCCATCCCCCAAGGGCGAGAAAAACGCCCTGGTGCTGGCCGCCGCCTACGTGGCGGGTGTCACCCGCGCCTTTACCATCGGCGGCGCCCAAGCTGTGGCCGCGCTGGCTTACGGCACGGCCACCGTGCCCAAGGTGGACAAGATCACCGGCCCCGGCAACGCCTATGTGGCCAGCGCCAAAAAGCGCGTGTTCGGCACCGTGGGCATCGACATGATTGCGGGCCCGAGCGAAATTTTGGTGCTGGCCGACGGTACCACCCCGCCCGACTGGGTGGCCATGGACCTGTTCAGCCAGGCCGAACACGACGAGCTGGCGCAAAGCATTCTGCTGTGCCCCGATGCCGCCTATATCGATGCCGTGCAAGAGGCCATCGACCGCCTGCTGCCCGCCATGCCGCGCGCCGAGATCATTGCCAAAAGCCTCACGGGCCGTGGCGCACTGATCCTCACGAAGGACATGGAAGAGGCCTGCGCCATCAGCAACCGCATCGCGCCCGAGCACCTGGAAGTGAGCAGCAACGACCCGCACCGCTGGGAACCACTGCTGCGCCACGCAGGCGCCATTTTTCTGGGTGCCTACACGTCCGAGAGCCTGGGCGACTACTGCGCAGGCCCCAACCATGTGCTGCCCACCAGCGGCACGGCGCGGTTCAGTTCGCCACTGGGCGTGTATGACTTTCAAAAGCGCAGCAGCCTGATCGAGGTGAGCGAAGCCGGTGCGCAGACGCTGGGCCAGATCGCCAGCGTGCTGGCCCATGGCGAAGGCCTGCAAGCCCACGCGCGGGCGGCGGAGATGCGGCTCAAGCCGTCGCCAAAGCAAGCGCAAGGCTGACGAGGCCTTTAGGCACGATGTCCGGATGGATGCCGTGCCCATGACCAGCCCCTTTCTTGTGGCCCCCCAACGCACTGGACACTGCCGAATGAACTCCCCCGCCGCTCCATCGACACCCCTCAACGCGCTGGCCCGCATCCGCCCCGACGTGCGCGCCATGCACGCGTATGGTGTGCAGCCCTCCACCGGCATGCTCAAGATGGACGCGATGGAAAACCCGTTTCGCCTGCCCGCGCATCTGCAGGCGGCGCTCGGCCAGCGGCTGGGCGCGCTGGCGCTCAACCGCTATCCGGGCGACCGCGTGCTGGACCTGAAGGCTGCGCTGGCAAAGTACGCCGACATGCCCGAGGGCTATGGCATCGTGCTGGGCAACGGCTCGGACGAACTCATCACCTTGCTGGCCCTGGCCTGCGCGCAACCTGGCACGGGCCAGCGCGCCACCATGCTCGCGCCCATGCCCGGCTTTGTGATGTATCCGCTGTCTGCACAACTGCAGGGCCTGGACTTCGTGGGCGTGCCGCTCACGCCCGACTTCGAGCTGGATGAGCCCGCCATGCTGGCCGCCATCGCCAGGCATCAGCCTGCCATTACCTACATTGCTTACCCTAACAACCCCACGGCCACGCTGTGGGACGAGGGTGCGGTGCAGCGCATCATCGATGCCGCTGGTGCGCAGGGCGGCATCGTGGTGATGGACGAGGCCTACCAGCCCTTTGCCAGCCGCACATTCATCGACCGCATGCGTGCCGAGCCTGCACGCAATGCCCATGTGCTGCTCATGCGCACACTCAGCAAGTTTGGCCTGGCCGGTGTGCGCCTGGGTTACCTCATCGGCCCCGCCGCGCTGGTGGCCGAGATCGACAAGGTGCGCCCGCCCTACAACGTGAGCGTGCTCAATGGCGAGGCGGCGCTGTTTGCGCTCGAGCATGCCGACGTGTTTGCCGCGCAGGCCGCCGAACTGGTGGCCCAGCGCACGGTGCTGGTGAACGCGCTGCGCCAGATGCCCGGCATTGAAAAATGCTGGGACAGCGAGGCCAACATGGTGCTGGTGCGCGTGGCCGATTCCGCACGGGCGTATGAGGGCATGAAGGCGCGCAAGGTGCTGGTCAAGAACGTTTCTACAATGCACCCATTGCTGGCCAACTGCCTGCGCCTCACGGTGGGCACGGCCGAAGACAACGCACAGATGCTGGCTGCACTCCAGGCTTCCTTATGACATCCTCCGCACTCATCACCTCCGCCTCCCCCGATCTCCTTGCCGACCGCATTGCCGAGGTCAGCCGCAATACCGCAGAAACCCGCATCAGCGTGCGCATCAACCTCGACGGCACGGGCCAGGCCAAGCTGCACACAGGCATCGGGTTTTTTGACCACATGCTCGACCAGATCGCACGCCACGGCCTGATCGACCTGGACATCGACTGCGCTGGCGACCTGCACATCGACGGCCACCACACGGTGGAAGACGTGGGCATCACCCTGGGCCAGGCGTTTGCGCGGGCGGTGGGCGACAAGAAGGGCATCCGCCGCTATGGCCACGCCTACGTGCCGCTCGACGAAGCGCTTTCGCGCGTGGTGGTGGATTTTTCGGGTCGCCCGGGGCTGCACATCGATGTGAAGTTCACGGCGGGCAGCATCGGCCAGCTCGACACGCAGCTGGTATACGAGTTCTTCCAGGGCTTTGTGAACCACGCGGGCGTCACGTTGCACATCGACAACCTCAAGGGCATCAACGCACACCACCAGTGCGAAACGATCTTCAAGGCGTTCGGGCGCACGCTGCGCGCGGCGCTGGAGCGCGATCCCCGCTCGGCGGGTGTCATCCCCTCCACCAAGGGTTCTTTGTGAATTTTTTAGGTCAAATCGGGCTCTAGCCCTTAATGGATAAGCGCTAGCAGCTATGAATATAGAAGCAAAAACCGTTGCGGTGGTCGATTACGGCATGGGCAACCTGCGCTCGGTGTCGCAGGCTGTGCAGGCCGCCGCCCACGACACGGGCTGGACCGTGGTGGTCACTTCTCGTCCGGAAGACGTGCGCGCTGCGCAGCGCATTGTGCTGCCGGGCCAGGGCGCCATGCCCGACTGCATGCGCGAATTGCGCGAGTCGGGCCTGCAGGAGTCGGTGCTCGAAGCTGCCGCCACCAAACCGATGTTTGGCGTGTGCGTAGGCATGCAGATGCTGCTGGACCACAGCGCCGAGGGCGACACACCGGGCTTGGGCCTCATCCCGGGCGATGTGCTCAAGTTCGACCTGGCGGGCAAAACCCAGCCCGACGGCAGCCGTTTCAAGGTGCCCCAGATGGGCTGGAACCAGGTGCGACAGGTGCCCCATGCGGGCAAGGTCCACCCCGTGTGGGCGGGTGTGCCCGACCACAGTTACTTTTACTTTGTGCACAGTTTCTATGCGGTGCCGCAAAATCCTGCCCATTGCGCGGGCCAAGCGGATTACGGCGGCTGGTTCGCAGCCGCCATTGCGCGCGATAATATTTTTGCCACGCAGTTTCACCCCGAAAAAAGCGCGGAGCACGGATTGGCCCTGTACCGCAATTTTCTGCACTGGAATCCCTGATATTTTCACCCCGTTCGGGCCGAGTTGTGACTCGCCCTTTTTCTCCCGAACCTCACCACCATGCTGCTCATCCCCGCCATCGACCTCAAGGACGGCCACTGTGTACGCCTCAAGCAAGGCGACATGGACCAATCCACCACCTTCGGTGAAGACCCTGCCGCCATGGCCCGCAAATGGGTGGAGCAGGGCGCACGCCGCCTGCATCTGGTGGACCTGAACGGCGCCTTTGCGGGCGTGCCCAAGAACTACGCCGCCATCAAGTCCATCCTGAAGGAAGTGGGCGACGAGATCCCGGTACAGCTGGGCGGCGGTATCCGTGATCTCGACACCATCGAAAAATACATCGACGGTGGCCTGCGCTACGTGATCATCGGCACGGCAGCGGTCAAGAACCCCGGCTTCCTCAAGGACGCCTGCAGCGCCTTTGGTGGCCACATCATCGTGGGGCTCGATGCCAAGGACGGCAAGGTCGCCACCGACGGCTGGAGCAAGCTCACCGGCCACGAAGTGGTGGACCTGGCCAGGAAGTTCGAGGACTGGGGCGTTGAATCCATCATCTACACCGACATCGGCCGCGACGGCATGCTGTCGGGCATCAACATCGACGCCACGGTGAAGCTGGCGCAGGCTCTGAGCATCCCCGTCATCGCATCGGGTGGCCTGTCGAACATGGCCGACATCGAGCAGCTGTGCGCCGTGGAGCACGAAGGCGTCGAAGGCGTGATCTGCGGCCGGGCCATCTACAGCGGCGACCTCGATTTTGCTGCTGCCCAGGCCCGGGCCGACGTGCTGGGCCATGCGGCCTGACCCTGCGGTTGCTACCCGCTGCCTGGAGTCCCTGCAGGGCCAGCCCTGCATCCGCCTGACCACCGCCCAGGGTGACAGCGCGCTGGTGGCCTTGCATGGCGCCCAGGTGCTGTCCTGGGTGGCAGGCGGACGTGAGCGCCTGTACCTGAGTCCGAAGGCCGTGTTCGATGGCCGATCGGCCATCCGCGGCGGCATTCCGCTGTGCTTTCCCCAGTTCAACCAGCGCGGGCCGCTGCCCAAGCATGGTTTTGCGCGCAATCTGGCGTGGGCGGCGCAGGCGCCCTTGTCGGACACCGAACAAGACGCCACTGTGCTGCGCCTTCGACTGCACAGCAGTCCAACCACCCGGGCCATCTGGCCACACGACTTCAAGGCCCAGCTTGCGCTGACACTGGGCGAGGGGTTGCTGCGTGTTCAGCTGGATGTGTACAACACCGGCAAAACTCTGTGGGAGTTCACCACGGCATTGCACACCTATCTGGCGGTCGATGCGGTCGAAAGCACCCGTCTGGAGGGGCTGGAGGGGTGCGCACGATGGGATGCGGTGCGGGACCAGCATGGCCTCCAGTCTGGTGCGGTGACCATTGCCGGTGAGTACGACCGTGTTTTCCGTGCGCCAGTGCAGCCCATGCGGCTGCACGACGGCCCGCACAGCCTGCAGATCAGCCAGAGCCAGAGCCTGGGCAGCACCGTGGTGTGGAACCCCGGTGCCAGCCTGAGTTCGCGTTTGCCAGATCTGCCCGCCGACGGCTACCGATCCATGCTCTGCGTGGAGGCAGCACAGATCGATGAACTCGTGCCCTTGGCGCCAGCAGAGCGGTGGCAGGGCTGGCAAGAGCTCAGGGTGCTTTGAGAACAGAACCTATGGGCAACCAGGGAGCGCTTGCCCCTGGTTGATGGCTTCCACGGTCTCCAGCAAACGCGTCCAGTAGCTGGGCAGGGTGGCCCACGGATTGCCTGTGCCTGTGGCGTAGTCGAAAACGCGGTCGGTGGCATAGACCATGCCCGCATTCGCCAGTGGCGTGGCGGCGGTGGCCACAATGCCTTGCATGGCTTGGCATGTCATCACGTTGTGGGCCAGCATGGCCTGGGTGCTGTTGGGCCGCGAATACAGCCAATCTGCGGTCTGCCGTGGGTCGTAGCTGGCGTAGCCCGCTCCTGTGCCCTCAAAGGTGACGACTGCATCAACAACGCCAGCGTACCCTTCGGCGGGAACCGTGCCGGGGTTGCCCAGTATGCGCAGGCTTGGATCCCGGGACTGGATGTGGTCGTAAATCTCCCGGTAGAAACCGATCCTGGTGGGATCGGCGGCCATTTCGTCCAGAAAAATGCCGCTGATCAGGCTGCGCCCATAAAGGTCCAGGTAGCGGTCGATGTTGGCCTTGATGTCGGAGACGGAGCGCGCCCCTGTGCCATAGCGGGTGTAGACATAGCCCAGCAAACGTCCGCCTGCTCCGACAAAATCTTGTGCGGCTAGCAGGTAACGGGGTTCGGTGCTGTTGAAAATGCCGTTGGCGGGGTTGAGGATGGCGGTGAACTTCAGCCCGGGATGGGCGAGTGCGCTGGCGGTCATTCGGTTCCAGTCGGAGCCCCCTGCCGAGGGGTAAAAATACGCCGGAACCAGAATCTCCAGCGGGGCTGGCGGCTGGCGCACGTAAACGGTTTGCGATGAAGTGCCGGTGGCGCCCGAGAGCGTGGCAGTGGCCGTGAACGTCTGCTTGCCTGGCGTCGAAGCGGTCAGTGTCGTGCTGGCCGTGCCGCCATGTGTCAAGGTACTGGTGGTGGCAAAGCTGCCTGCCGGGGCGGAGAAATTCACGGTCGTGCCATCGGGTGCCGATGCGCCATTCACGGTGACGCGAGCGCTCACGGCAATGGGGGTGTTGAGGCTGAAAACCTGATTGGCAGCGGCTGGGGCAGCAATGCTCACGCTGAGCGCAGGGGTGGGGGTTTCCGAGCCGCCGCCGCAGGCAGATAAAAATGTTACCAGGCAGAGCATGCCGGCCTGAACGCGGGGAGAAATTTGGTAAGGCATGGCGGCAGGCTCCGTGCAGGTTGGTGAGGGCAGCCTATTGAAGCATGAAGGTTTCGTATTCGAGCCGGTTGAACTGGCGTGTGAGCAATGCCAGGCCGGTGCACAGCGTGATCAGCATGGCCAGCGCGAAGCCATAGCCGTAGAGCGCAGCCCCGAAATACTGTGTGAATGCGGTCAGGACAATGTTCAGCAACACCGCCTGCACGCAAAGGATCAGCACAATGCGGCGCTGATCCAGATAGAAGAAGACGTTCAGGATGGCCATCAGACCCACCTGCAGGCCGGCGCCGACGACCTGCACCTGGAGCAGGGGCAGATACAGCTGGGAGATGCCCAGCGCGTTGAGCAGCGACGGGCCAGCGACGAGCGTCACAAGTACCGCAAGGGTCTGTATCTTGGCGATCTCGCCCAGGCCTTGCTGGGTTGAATACACCATTTCGTCGCGCATGGACTCGATGTATTCCAGCGATCCGCCGCTGCGCACAGCGTCATAGAACTTCTCATAGAACTCGACGAAATCGGTCTCGATGCGGACCAGAAAAACGGCCATGCCGGGAATGATGGACAGGTAGGAAAGAAAGACCGGCAGGTCGTAGATCAGCGAGGCGCGCAGTCCACCGATGATGGCCTCCGAGGTGGGTGCAAAGTACCAGAACATGAACTTGTCCACCCAGATGCCGAAGTTGTAGAGAAAGCCTACGGCGATGAGGGATGGATAGAGCATGCTGCGCTGCGCGAAGTCAAAAGCGATCAGGCGGCCTTGGGGATTGAATTCGCGCACGATGAGCAGCCACATGCCCATGAGCAGCACCAGGTTGCCCAGCACGAAGCCGCCGAGCAGTCCGGCCAGACCCCAGGGGCGCATGAGCAGGGAGGCAGCCACGATGATGACGTAGGCGCTGCCGAATAGCACCGTGATGGCTTTGTAGCGCTTCATGCCGGACAACAAGATGGTCAGTATCCAGACGCCGCACATCACCGTGAATCCCGCCAGCATCAACAGGCGGTACACCAGCGCTTGTCCTGGCAGCAGCAAAAAAAGCGCCAGCGTGCCGAGCACGCTTGCGACAGCCACCACCACCAGCAGCAGTCCGTGCAGGTTGGGCAGGATGAGGTCCTTGCGTTTTTCAAACAGTCGGTCAGAGACGAAACGTGTAAACGCCAGTTGCACGAAACCCGTGAGGATCAGGCTGCCGGCCACGAGGTAGGTCACCGAGGTCTGGAACTGCGTAACCAGATAGGACGGCACCACCACGCTGGCGCTGAAAATGCCCACCAGCAGGATGCCGACGATGGAGAAAACCCACGGCCCGGAGCCGATCACGCCCGCATAGGCGTAGGCCTCGATGAGCCCCACCAGCGTGTTTTTGCGCAGTAGGCGGCGCAGTTCGAAACCAATGCCTGCCATCAGACGGGCTCTTTCTGGCCCTGGAGGGCTTTGTCGTACACGCTGCGATAACGGTCGAACATCATGGTGTCGGTGTAGTAACGTTCCACGCGGGCCATGGCGGCGGCGCTGGCGCTGTTCCAGGCGGTGGTGTCCGACAGCAGCGCGATGGAGGCGTCGGCCAGGGCCTGCGGATCTGCGATAGGGACCACGGCACCACTGCTGCCGAGAGCACGGTCGTCATCGCCCAGCCCTTCGATCAGTTGGCGGCAGGAACCCACGTCGGTGGAGACCGTTGGCACACCGGCTGCGTAGCCCTCCAGAATCACCAGGGGCAATGCTTCGCTGATGGATGAAAGCACCACCAGGCCGATTTGGGGCATGAGGTTTTCCACGCGCTGAAATCCCAGAAATTTCACATGCTCCTGCAGGCCCAGGCTTTGGACCAGGCTTTGACATTCCTGTGCATACTGCGGGTCTTCTTCGGCGGGGCCTGCGATCCAGCCCTCGGCGGCGGGCATCTGGTTGACCACGCGGCGCATGGCGCGAATAAAGGTCTTGATGTCCTTGATGGGCACCACGCGGCCGATCAGGCACAGCACGGGCGGGGGCGTCGCGGGGCGCAATTGGCGCAGCGGTGCAAAGCGGGCAAGGTTGATTCCGTTGGGGATGTTGAAGGTGCGCGAAGCCTCGGCACCATCATGGATCTGGCGCAGGCGGTTGGTTTCGTACAGCGCAATGATGGGGTCGGCGGCGTCATAGCAGTAGCGCCCCATCCACTCAAAGAAGCGTATCCACATCTGCCGGAAGTAGGACAACTCTGTCGGGTCGCGCTGGAATACGTTGCGGTTGTCCCGGATCCATTCACTTTTGAGCAGATCGATCTGGCGCTCTTTGGTGTAGATGCCATGCTCCGACAGTGCCATGGGCAGTCCGCGGGCCTCGTGCAGCAGCGCGCCCAGAAAGCCTGCATAACCTGTCGAGGCGCTGTGCAAAACGCGGACCGGCAGCAGCTGCTGCGCCACTTTTGCCAGCATCCACAGGGGCTGAAACATGATGCGCACGGTCCAGAAATAGTCTACGAACGATGGATCGGTGCAATAGCGCCGGTAGGTGTCGCACATCAGTTCCCATGAACGCTCGCTGTAAAGGAAATCGTCGATTTGCAGCTTCCCGCCCGGCATCATTTCGCGGGTGAGGCTGCGCAGCGTTTTCAAGGTCTGGGCAGTGTCGGCCTCGCCGTGGCGCAGGCATTCCACCAGGGAAGTCGCCATGGCAAACGCGAACTCGTTTCCGCGCCGCGCGACGGGCAGTCCTCGCGCAGAAAGATCGTCGTAGAGGAAGTGCTCCTCGAAGTGCACCACATTGGCAGGCAGTTCGTATTTGAAGCCGTTGTAGTCAGAGCGGCGGCTTCCAAGAAAAACGATGGCGTAGCGGTACTCGGGGTAGGCTCGGACAATCTGATTGATCCAGCTGGAAACGCCGCCGCTGACATAGGGGAAGGTTCCCTCCAGGAGCAGTGCAATGTCTGCCTCCCGGGCCTTGGGGTGTGGAGTGCCGGACGTCATCGCGCGCTCCAGTAGTCGATGACAGGGCGCAGCCGTGGCAGTGCGCTCCACTGGTCCAGCCGCTGCATGATTTCACGTGTGCGGGCGAAGTCCCGCTGCTCAAAACTCAGCTCGGCCTGGTAGGGTAATACGCGCGTAGCGGGCAGTCCCAGCGAATGGGCCTTGTCGTAGGCTTCAGCGGCGTCTTCCAGGCGTCCGAGAGCGTGCAAAAGCAGGCCTCGGCGCAGGCAAAGTTGGGCGTTGTCGGGCTGGAGCGCCAGTGCAATTTCGCAATAGCGCAGAGATTCCTGGCTGACGTATTCACGCAGGTCCCCCTGGGCCAGGCCTTGGTAGATGAATTCCCAGTAGAGGTCGGACAGGTTTTGTGCGGCTTTCAGGGTCAGCGGCCCCGGGTGTTCCTGTCCCTCGGTGGCCAGTGCAACCCGCCAAGCCTGGAGTTCATGGTCTACCGATCGGCTGATGCGTTGCTCCAGTGTGTCCAGCATGCCGTAGGCCAGCAGACGCAGGTCTTCGCTGGTGTCGTTCAAAACATTGCGCAACAAGGGAGATGCCACCCGGCCCGAAACGTGCTGCAAGGACACCATGGCACGCATGCGGGAGTCCATGGGGACCTCCGTGTTGCCCAGAAACGACCGTAGCCCTGTCTGGCGGAACCCCCCTTTGACGCGCTGATGTTGATCGAATTCGGGCAGTTGCAGCGAGTCAAAATGGCTGTGCGTGGCGGGGGAACGGTAGTAACGCAGCACCAGTAATCCCGCAAAGACGCCCAGGAAACCCGCAATCGGCACGGTGTAGCTGCACAGCGCTAAAAACGCGAGGATGGGCGTGCGTGGGCGCGCCTGCTCTCCGCGCAGGAGCGGCAGAATCAACAGGGCCAGCAATGTGCTGGCAATGGCATGGGCAATCAGATAGCTGATCAGGGCAGCGTCAGAATGGCTGTTGAACAGAACCGGGCCGCTCCAGGCGGCCAGTTCCATCAACACGGCCGACAGGCCGAGTTTGGTGCTAAGCATGCGCGATTCCGTGCAGGCGCTGCAACGTGGCCAGAGGCGGAGTAGTGCCCAGTGGCAGCTGGTGCGGGAAAACGCCGGCGTCGGCGAGTGAAATGCCCTCCTTCTGGTGGATCCAGCGCTCCAGCCGGGCCAGAAAGCCCTCTGCAGTGGGCGCATCGCCCAGTGGCATCAGCACGGCCAGCACCTGGCGGCCGGGGCCTTGAATCAGCCAGGTTTCATCCATCAGCCGCCGCTGGCGCAACAGTTGTTGCGGCATGTCGCGCTCAACGGCAGAGGGGGTGAACTCCAGTGCCACGATGATGCTGGGCACGCCAGCTTTTTGGTGCATGCGCCACAGGCGATGCGTCTCAAATGCAAACTCTGATGGGCATGCGGGGAGAGCCTGCTGCAGTGGCTGGGCCAGTGCCTGGGTGGACAGTCCGTCGGTGTAGTAGCCCAGCAGCAGGTTGATGGTCTGCAGGTTCTCTTCTTGTACCGAGAAAAATGGCATCTCATCGACCAGCAATATGCCGTAGATATCGCCGCCCAGGTCCAGCAAGGGGGCTGCTACAAGATAGCGGCTGGTTTGTTGCTCCGCAGTTACCTGGGCCACGTGGCAGAGCTTTCCCGTCTCCAGGGCCTGGCGTACCAGCGGGTCTTCGCAGTGCAGGGCGATGGGAGATCCGATGCGGGCCAGGGGTTCGGCTGCAAGTTGCTGGTTCTCCAAGTGATACAGCGCCGCAGCACTGATTTGGCAATATTGCGCCAGAAGGCGTAGCAGGGTTTGTGCGTCGGCTTGCACGCTGCCCAGCCCGCGCAGGGTTTTGAGTGCGTCGCGCATCGACATGGGGCGCCC
The DNA here is from genome assembly GCA_003268905.1 of Acidovorax defluvii. GTDB lineage: Bacteria > Pseudomonadota > Gammaproteobacteria > Burkholderiales > Burkholderiaceae_C > Acidovorax > Acidovorax defluvii. The sequence goes on along the minus strand of QLTU01000002.1, from coordinate 110,014 downwards.
TATCAGCTCCTGTTCCAGCCGGTCATGGGACAGTCGCAGCACGTAATACTGTCGAATCAGGTGCTCCATGCGCTGGTTCAGGTAATGCTGCACCGTCTCAGCGCGCCGGGTTCGGGCCCTCCACAGGCTGGAGAACTCGCCCACCAGCATCACGATGATCAGGCCGCCCAGAAAAAAAACTTGGGGAAACTGGTCGAAGTGCCCGCGGTTCAGGGCCAGCCAGCTCGCCAGCAGCACACCGGCCGCGCTCAGCCCGGGCAATGGACCATAACGCAGCGCCACAAGTACCGGTGCAAGCCATGTCCAATGGAATTCCGAATGAATCCACAACGGGTCTTGCGGGTTGACAAGCAAGCCAATGGCCAGGGCGACCAGCGGAATCAGCAAGATTTCGAGCAGCACAACCCATGGAGCAACGCCGGTAGCCGTCAGCTTGCCCAGTGGGGACCCCGTGTAGCCTACGTTGTTGGGCGTTCTGGGCAGGTGCTGGGGTTCCGGGGCATTGGGTTGATCCCTGGTGGTCGCAGTGGGCATGGCAAGGGAGCGATTCTTCAGCGCGCGCCGGCAAGTCCGGATTGAAGCAACTCACGAATGAGTTTCTGCCCCACGGCGGACAGGGCTTCCCGGCTCCAGCCGCTCTTGCCGCCCGCACCGCTCCAGAGCGTGTCGCCCGTACCTACGTCAATGATTTGCAGGGTGATGCCAGCAGCCGGCTCCCCATCCACGCCCACTTTGTAGCGCCATTCATCCACCGCACCGACGACGGCGTAACGCACCTTCTGTTCGCGGGCCCAGGCCAGTGCTTCCTCCAGCCGTCGCGGCGAACCCGCGTCGAACAGAGCTTCTTGCTGCGTGTTGCCCTGGTAGCGCTTGACCTGGCCCACGCCCTGAGCGTGCAGCAGGGCCTCGGCAATGGCCTCGGCGCGGTTGCCCGCCAAGGGTGTCTCGGTGTGGTTGGCAAAGGGGAGCACCGCCCAGGTGGCGGCGCTCTCCAGCGCGGGTGGCTTGCCGCGATCAACCGTAGAGCAAGCCGCCAGCAGGGCCAGCAATGCGGTGCAGGCCAGGGTTTTTAGTCGGGGCAAGGGGCGGGATGTGTGGCGCATGGTGATGTACCTTGAAGGGGGGGGCAGTAATGGTTGCGGTAGATCAGCTGAATTTCGCGGGTCAGGCCGGGTGACTGCGCTCCGGACTTGCCCACGCTCCAGAGCAGGCTCAGGTGGTCGGTGCCCAGCACGCTGCCAGCCAACCCCAGACGCACGCTGTAGCCAGGGCCTTGCTGGCTATGCCATGTGCGTGCAATAGCCGCAAAGGGGCGCATCGCCCGCGTGTAATCACGTTCAAAGCGCATGTTGGTGGTCAGCTGTACGCCATAAAAGTTGAAATTGTCGGGCAGGAAGTAGCCTGCCCCCGCCGGCAGGGCCTGTGGCGGCAGGTAGCGAATGTACGCAAGGTCTGCGCCGGCCAGCCCCGCCGGATCGTTGCGGCGGTAGGCATGGCTTGACCAGAAGGCGCCAACGTCCACCGTGGGGGCATCCAGCCGGTAGGTATGGGTGTAGCTGAGGGAGGTGTTACGGCCGCTGCCGAGGTGGCCGCCAGTCTGCAGCTGGTACTTGTCGCGCCAGTGCTCGATAACGAACTGGTCGAGCCTTGTGGGCTGGTAGCGCAGGCTGGCACCCAGGCGGTTTTTCATGCCACCCATGCGCAAAACGAGGCTTTCCTGGGTCGGCAACTGTGTACCCAGGTCCAGTCGCAACGCCAGCCGGTCATCCAGGCGCAGTTCCTGTTCGAGCTGCAAGGGGGTGTAGCCGGTCAGGCTTTCTCGTCGGGCGAGGCGCACCAGGGTGCTTCCGTTGTTGTGCAGCCAGCGCAACTCTGCCTGCAGCGCATTCTCTGGCGAGGGGTTGTAGACGGTTTGGGGGGCAGGGGCGCGCCGGTCAATATTCTGGAGCTTGAGGTCCAGGAAAAGCCGGGGATTGAGTGCCAGATGCCATTGCGCACTGGTTTCGCGTTCGTTGACACCGTCGAGTTGCCGTGAGGCCGCCTCGGCGCCGGCATGGTCGCTGAACGCCAGCAGGTTCTCTGTCAGTTGCAGGTGGATGGACGAGTCGTCGGGCTGGTCGCCCTGGGTTTCGAAGGCAGCGGTCTGCGCCCGCCGGACGTCGCCCACGGTTGTCGCTGCATTGATGCGGTCATAGCGGGGCAGGCGCTCGTCAAAGGTTTCCAGCAACTGCCCTGTTGCGGCCTTGTCCTTTTCGGCCAGCGCCAAGGTGATATCGGCCCACAAGGGACGGTTGGCGCGCAGGCTGTGGCTGCGCGCATATTGATGCCACAGGAAGCCGCGCTCCGCTGTGTATTCGCCCGCATCCTGCAGCCAGCCGATGGCCGTTTCAGCGGCTGCATTGGAAAGCCCGCCGCGTGCATCGCGATCCAGTCGCAGCAGTTCGCGCAGCGTTTGCAGTCCCGCATCGCCCGGGCGCTGCATGAGTTGCAGGCGCGCGCGGGCCAGGCGCCGCACTTCATCCAGTCCTTCTTCGGTGAGCCAGCGCGCGCGGGCCTGTGCGTGGTCAAGCTGGTGGCCGGGTTCACTCTGGCGGGCCTTTTGCCACTCGGCGGACAGCAAGTGCCTGCGCAGTCGCCAGGCGCGATCGGGATGCTGGTTCTGCTCCAGGATATCGGCGTAGTTCATGAGCCACAGCAGGTCGGTCTGGTGCGATGCAAGCCTTGGCTGAAGGTATCGTTGCAGCGCCACTGTGGGCCGCGAGAGGGCCTGGTGGGCAGAAGCAAGGGCGTCGTGCACCTCCTCGTCCTGGCTCCATTCAGGCTCGTGCCGGGCCAGCAGATCGCGCAAGGCGACGGTGTCGTTGCTGTCGATGAACAGCCACAACAGTGCCTGGCGCATGGCGGACGATTGGGGCGCCGCCCTCAGCCCCGCCTCATAGTACTGGCGAGCCTGTTGGTGCTGACCTGTGTTCTGGTAATAGGTGCCGACCAGTCTCAGGAACTCGGGCTCCTTGCGCAGGCGCGTCAGCGCGCGGCGGCTGGCCTGCGGTGATGGGTCGAGTTGGCCCACCAGGCGCCTGGCGTCGGCCCATTGGTTGCGGTTGACATACAGCGTGAGGGCCAGCACCAGGTGGCGTGGCTCGTCGTAGCGATCCCATGCCAGGGTGGCGATGGCAGCGGCTTCCAGCGGATGTTCAGTCTGAAGGATGCGGATCAGGGCGTCAAAATCTCCGATGTCCGCATCCTCCGTGTCCAGCAGCTTCCGGTAGGCCAGCGTTGCCAGGGTGTCCTTTTGCTGTGTGTCCGCGAGCTGAGCGGTGAGGCGCCAGAAGGCTGGTGCATTTTCGGTTTGGGGGGTGACCTTGCTCTGGGCGGCATCGAGCCACGCAAGACCTTGCTGGCCCTGTCCACGCAGCAGCGCCAGGACGGCCGCACGCATGGCCAGTTCCGGGGTGATACGGGCGGGATCCTGGAACAGCCGTTGCCAGCTTTCGAGGGCGGTTTCAAGGTCGCCGGCCCGCTGGGCCAGGCCTGCCAGCATTTCGAGTGTGCGGGGCGTTGGCGCCTGCTGGCGCAGGTAATCAATGGCGGGCTGGGGTGTGCCAACGCGCTCGTATGCGGCTACGAGCTCCATCACCAAGGTTTCTTTTCCAGGCTTGCGCCTGAGTTCAAAGTGCAGGGCCTCAAGGAGTGCGGCATCGTCAAACTGGCCGGGTGCCAAGCGCAAAACAGCCTGCCAGGCCGCATCTTTCTGGGTGCGCCGCGCCAGCGCGAGCCAGTGTTCCAGCGCCACTTCGAGGCGCAGAGTCCATTCCGAGACCTGGGCCAGGCGTTCACGCCAGACCATGTTGTGGGGGGCCTGCTGCACGGCTGCCCGCGCTACCAGCCACGCGTCCTCCAGATTCCTGTTTTCCAGAAATACGCTGTATCCCAGGGTGTAGGTTTTGTCGTCAAACGGCAGGCCGGGGCCGGCCTTCGTGTCGGCCATCTGTTTCTGGTTGGTGCGAACGAAGTGCGCGCTGCCCTCGACATATGGACTTGAAGGGGTGCGCAGTAGCGCCGGGTCCAGGAGATAGGCGCGGTCTTCGTAACGCGGCGAAGGTGCCGGGTTGGCGTTCCGAGCTATGGTGGGCTGCAGTGCGAGCGGCATGGATTGCACGGCCTCGGCCACATTCTGTTGCTGCCATTGCAGCATGAGCGCCAGGCGCAGGAGTTGTTTGATGTAACGCTCGGCGATGTCCGGCCGTCCGGCCGCACGCGCCAGCTGCACCACAACGCGCAGGGTTTCGGGGTCGTCATGGAGGTCGCCCAGCTCGCGCTCCGCCAGCTCCAGGGCTGCCTCGGCCCTCCCGCTGGATTGCATCGCTGCCACCGCCGACAGGTAATGGTTTTTGGCACTTTGGGCATCGGGCGCCGACCGACGGGCCAGTATGTAAAGCTCGGCGCAGAGCTGATAGTTCGAGGTTGCGAGGGCTTCGCGTGCGGCGCTTTCGTAAATTGCTGCCGCCTTGCCTGGCTGCTTTTCGCGCAAAGCCAGCGCTCTCAGCAGTGTGATGCCTTCGGCGCGCGCTCCCAGCAAGAAGGCTTGTCGTATCAGTTGCTGATGCTGTGCCAGGGGCCATTCTTCCTGCAGCAGTGCGGTGAGTTGTTGTGTCAGATCCTTGTGCAAGGCGCCACGTGCGGCCTTGTCCTGAGGGGGCGTTTTCTGGTACCTGTTGAACGTGGCTTCCCAGAGGGTCAATACGGCCTCGCGGTGAAGCCGTTGATTGTTGGAGGCGGTGGCGGGTTGCAATGTCTTGCGCACCTGCTCCACTTCGCCTTGCGCCGCCTGGCGCTGGGCCAGCAGCAGCCGCAACTGCGGATTGTCCGGATCACTTCGCAGCAGGTTGTTCAGGTAGGTGGTGGACAAGGCAGAGTCATCCTGGGCACTGGCCAGGCGCCGCTCCAGGTCTTGGCGCGGATACAGCAGCCACAGCGCGGCACAAACCATACCTGCCAGCAGGATCGTCAGCGAGTGCGGTGCGAGAACGGGGCGTTCAACGGCCGGGGCAGAGGATCTGGATATGCGCGGAAGCATGGGTCAGCTGGAAGGTCTGGATATCGACTCGTGCGGGAGCGGTCGTGCGAGCGGGCGAAAGCGTCCGTCCGTTGGCTCGGACCTGGCATCTGCTGGATGCCATGGCCACGCCGAATTGCAACGGCACATGCCCCTTGAGTGTGAACTCGGTGCGTGTGCCGTCGGTGCTGCTGCGCCAGTCCTGAACACGAGCATTGGCTTCGTGCAGGTAGGTCTGGGGCAGGGCGGTGGCTGCGTCTTGCGTCTTGAACCAGGCTTGGCCGCCGGCCAGGTGCAGGTAGGTGCCCTCCACGCCCGCGTGGTAGCCAGCCACGTTCTGGCTTTCCGCCAGAGCAGGGGCACCCCATTGGGGGGGCAGCCGCAGGGTGCGCAGCTCGCCCGTGCCGCGCACGCGCCAGCCTTTCCCGTCGCGCGCGATCGTGTAGCCGTAAAAATCCTGCACCTTGCGGATGTATTCCGAGTTGAACACCGGGTGAAGCGGCTGCGACAGCGCCCAGCGATAGACCTTGTGCAGCGCATTCAGACCCGCCCGCTTGCTGGCGGAGTAGGTGTGGTAGTAAATATCGACAGCCTTGATGCGCCGGGGCTTGTCTGTCATCTCAAAGGTTTCAATGGCGCGCTCAAAACCGTAAAAAGGCCCCTGCCAGAGGTTGGTGTAGATGTTCTCGTTGGTGATGGGGGCAAAGACCTGCAGGTATCCGCCCTTGTGAATGCCAGGGCTGCGCACCGCTGTGAGAGAGGGGTGGCTGCGAGAAATGAAGGTGTCGCCGCCGTTCATATTCAGTAGCCCGGCGCGCTCGGCAACAGCCAGTGCTTCGGCGCTGGGGGCCGTGTCGCCCGTCCACAGCATGATGCGCACCGGCTTGCCCGCTGGCGCGAGGCGCTGGCGAATGTAATCCGACGAGCCCACGATTTCACGCTCCAGGTTGAAGGTGTAGCCGGGCAGATCGAGGTGGTAGTCTTTCTGGGTTTCTTCCATAAAGATGCCATGCTTGTTGCTCTGATCCCACAGGAACGGGTGAGAGAAACTGTGGGTGGCGATTTCGATGTGCGGCAGCCGAAACATGCGCTGGGCGATCTCTTCGAGTTGCGCGCTTTTCTCTGGAAAAAGACCATGCGGTGCCACTTCGGCCTCAATGACCGACATGGTCTGGGGAATGCGGTATTTCTCGAACACTTCCTTGAGTAAAACCTCGGCGGCAAACGGGCTGCCAGCCATTTCGGCCCGTGAGGGAAAGCCGTCGCCATCCACATGCACCATCAGCAGGCGTCGGCCATTTTCGGTCGTGACGTCTGGCACGGGTAGGGGCTCCAGGCGCAATGACTGGGTCAGAAAAGCAAAGGGATCTATTACCCAGCGTTGCTGCTCCGTACCGGGCAGTTCGGCCACGAGAAAAGGGTTGAGTGCAAAGCCTCCCCAGGGCATGAGTGCGCCACCGACAAAAACTTGGCCGCGCGCGTCCTGCAACTCCACCAGGGGTGTGGCCCCTGCGCCCATGTCTCCCGTCAGTTGCACGGGGGAGTAGTCGCGGCTGGGTGCTGGCGTGGGGGTTTCGAAACCCATCATGGCGTGCTCACGCACGGTGCGCAGTGCACCTAGCGATTCCACGTTCGCTGCCTGAATGCCCATTTGTGCGGTCCAGTCGCGGTCGGGCTGAAAACCAAAGTCGTCCATGACGGTCAGGGGCATGCCCTCGGCAACCCGCGCCAACAGCCAGCGGCTCAGCGCCTTGCTTTTTTGCGAGGGAACGTAGCCTGAAAACCAGGTGGCAATGCCTGCGTAGCGGTCTCGGTACACACCTTCGGGCAGCGGTTCGCGCGTGTCGACATAGTCCACGGCATATCCCATGTGGTTCAGCGGCATCTGCAGGAACCTGTGCGCGTTGGTGTAGTTCAGGGTAACCGCCTCGGCACCGTTATAGACCACCAGAATGCGCCTGGGCACCACCTCGATGCTGCCCACGCCCAACGTGTGTAGCTGGCTGTCGGTGACCCAGGGGATGAACCCGTGGGCTGCGATGCGCTGCGCCGTCTCGCGTGCTGTGGCGCGGTCGTGCGGCGGTGCATAGTCAATGGCCAGAACGGGCAGTCGGTCGCGCTCCTGAATGGTGCGCAACTGGTTCAGGATCCATGCACTGTCCTCGGTCTTGACTTCCTCGTAACGTTGGGTGCCAGCGTTCCAGCCCCGGTACAGCGATTCGGCCGCCACCATTTCGATTTTGTCCCGCACACGCGGGACGATCTCAAAACCCCGGTTGAGGATCAGGCGGATACCGGGAAATCTGCGGTGCAGGGTTTCAATAACCCGTACCAGGCCTTCTTGCTGGGCTGTTTCGTCAAACTTTTCCGCCAGGCGGTAGGAGTCGAGGGTGTCCAGGAAAAAACCTTTGTAGCCCCGTTCCCACAAAGGCCCTACCACGCGGGTTGCAAAAAAATCGGGCCAAGCCTCGGGCGTCTGGTCAAGAACATCCGAGTTCCATTGGCCATTGCGGGCCATCTTCCATGATGGCGGGATGTTTGCGTAGTAGGCCCGCGAGGGGTGGGCCTCTGCGACCGATACGTAGGCATAAAGTGTGCTGCCGCTGGCCTGGTATCGCACGGGATCATGGCCGTGGTCAGGCTCGACCACGACAATATCGAAGGTTCTGAATTCTTCCAGTGGGATGGTGCGACCGTAATACAACGCCACGGCGGGCGCCGCCGCCTGCGCCGCCTGCGGCATCATCAGCAGGCAGGCCAGCAGGCCGTAAACAAGCCAGTGCAACCGGCTCGACGCGAAAACCATTGGAAGAGAGAGCATGGCGCTAGAACGGGTGTGCCTGGGCTGCGGAACTGAATGGGTTGTGGCCTGTGGCCGCAGTCTTGAATGGAATCTCTTGCCGGCAGCGGCCACCAGGCGCATCCTTCGCAACGCGAAAAGGTATCCGAACGTGAGCGCAAATTCTAAGAGTGAAAGAATTGGATCAATATATCGAAATACGTTTGATCATAGATAATAATATTTTTTGCAAGAGAGATCTGTAACTGAGGGCTGGAGTTTTCCGTCCCCGGCGTGAAGGAGTAATAACTTGATTCTTGTCACAGGCGGAGCCGGCTTCATCGGTTCGCACACCTGCGTGGCGCTGGCCCAGGCCGGTATTCCCCATCTGATTCTGGACAACTTTGGCAACAGCCGCCGCTCGGTGCTGGAGCGGCTGGGGCGCATCACAGGCGTGCAGCCTCTTATTGTCGAGGGTGACGTGCGCGATGCCGATTTGCTGGCGCGGGTGTTCGCGCAGCACCCCATTGACGGCGTGATCCACTTTGCCGCGCTCAAGGCCGTGGGCGAGTCGGTGCGCGAGCCGTTGCGTTATTACGACAACAATGTGGCGGGTACGGTGGCATTGCTGCGTGCGATGCAGGTGGCGGGTGTGCGCACGCTGGTGTTTTCTTCGTCGGCCACGGTGTATGGCGAGCCTGCCACCGTGCCGATTCGCGAGGACTTCCCGCTGTCTGCCACCAACCCCTACGGCTGGAGCAAGCTCATGATGGAGCAGGTGCTGGCCGATGTGGATGCGGCTGAGCCGGGGCAATGGTGCATTGCGCGGTTGCGCTATTTCAACCCCGTGGGTGCGCACGAAAGCGGGCTCATCGGCGAAGACCCGCAAGGCGAGCCGGGCAACCTGCTTCCCTATGTGGCGCAGGTGGCCGCGGGGCAGCGCGCGTCCTTGAGCGTTTATGGCAACGACTACCCCACGCCCGACGGCACCGGCGTGCGCGACTACATCCATGTCTGCGACCTGGCCGAGGGCCATGTGGCCGCGTTGCGTTATCTCAACAAGCACCCGGGGCTGCTGACGGTGAACCTGGGCACGGGACGGCCGGTTTCGGTGCTGGAGATGGTACGGGCCTTCGAGCAGGCCAGTGGCCGCGCTGTGCCTTACCAGCTGGTGGCCCGCCGTCCGGGCGACGTGGCACAGTGCTGGGCAGATCCTGCCCTGGCGCAAACTTTACTGGGCTGGAGCGCGCAGCATGGTGTGGACCGAATGTGCCAGGACGCATGGCGCTGGCAGGATGGCGAGGCGCGCAAGCTGGGATGATGCTATTTTATTAATAGCTTATTGCGCTTGTGTAATATGGTTTTCAGTTGTAAATATTGCTGAAAACCTTTGATGGTAAGCGCTATAAGCTCATATTTACATAGCAAAAGAGAGTGTTCACCTGCCAAAGGGGTGCCCGCATGGTATCTTGCGGGCCTTGTTCTCAACAGCCACACTCCCTGCGCATGCTTGCCAAACGCATCATTCCCTGCCTTGACGTGACCGGTGGTCGTGTCGTCAAGGGCGTCAATTTTGTCGAACTGCGCGATGCAGGCGACCCGGTCGAAATTGCCGCGCGCTACAACGCCCAGGGCGCCGATGAGCTCACGTTTCTGGACATCACTGCCACCAGTGACGGGCGCGACCTGATCCTGCACATCATCGAGGCCGTGGCCAGCCAGGTGTTCATTCCGCTCACCGTGGGTGGCGGTGTGCGCACCGTGGAAGACGTGCGCCGCCTGCTCAATGCGGGGGCCGACAAGACCAGCTTCAACTCGGCCGCCATTGCCAACCCCGATGTGATCAGCGCTGCATCCGCCAAATACGGCGCCCAGTGCATCGTGGTGGCTATTGATGCCAAGCGCCGCTCTGAAGACGATGCGCGGCGCACTGGGGCCGATGGCCGGGCCGTGGGCCCTGGCTGGGATGTTTATAGCCACGGCGGGCGCAAAAACACCGGCCTCGATGCCGTGGCCTGGGCCACCGAGATGGCGCGCCGTGGCGCGGGCGAAATTTTGTTGACCAGCATGGACCGCGACGGCACCAAGGCAGGCTTTGATCTGGCCCTCACGCGCGCCGTGAGCGACGCCGTGGCCGTGCCCGTGATCGCCTCGGGCGGCGTGGGCTCCCTCGATCATCTGGCCGACGGCATCCAGATCGGCGGCGCCGATGCCGTGCTGGCCGCCAGCATCTTTCACTACGGCGAGTTCACGGTCGGGCAGGCCAAGCAGCACATGGCCGAGCGCGGGATTCCGGTGCGGTTGTAACCGTCAATTGCTCATTATTCGATAGCTATTGGCGCTTTATGCGTAAGCGCTGGAGCGGTAAAAGGCTTCAAATGTCCAGGGCGGGGCCCTGCGCCGCCACCCAAATCACCGAGAATCCCTCCATGAACTGGCTTAACGAAGTGAAATGGGATGCGCAGGGCCTCGTGCCCGTGATTGCGCAAGAGCAGGGCACGGGCGACGTGCTGATGTTTGCCTGGATGAACCGCGAAGCCCTGGCAAAGACGGCAGAACTCGGTCGCGCCGTGTACTTCAGCCGCTCGCGCAAGAAGTTGTGGTTCAAGGGGGAGGAATCGGGCCATGTGCAGACGGTGCACGAAATTCGCCTCGATTGCGACAACGACGTGGTGCTCCTCAAGGTCACGCAGCTGGGCCACGAGCCTGGCATTGCCTGCCACACGGGCCGGCACAGCTGCTTTTTCAGCGTGCTCAAGGACGGCGCCTGGCAGGCGGTCGAACCGGTCTTGAAAGACCCCGAATCCATCTACAAATAAGACCATGAGTTCCAACGATTCCCAGGCACCATCCTCGCAGGACGCATTGGCGCGCCTTGCCGCCGTCATTGAAAGCCGCAAGCCCGCGCACGGAGGTGACCCCGACAAGAGCTATGTGGCGCGCCTGCTGCACAAGGGGCCCGACGCGTTCTTGAAGAAGATCGGCGAAGAGGCCACCGAGGTGGTCATGGCCGCCAAGGATGTGGACCACGGCGCCAACAAGGCCAAAATTGTGTACGAGGTAGCCGACCTGTGGTTTCACACCATGATCGCGCTGGCCCACTATGGCCTCACGCCTGCCCAGGTGCTGGCCGAACTCGAACGCCGTGAAGGCACCAGCGGCATCGAGGAAAAAGCCTTGCGCAAGGCCGTTGCGCGTGCTGCCCAGGAAGAATCCCCATGAACGACATCATCGATGTGCAGACCAACGACGAAAAAGCCGAGGGCCTGAAAGCCTGGGGCTGGGTCAGCTATGTGCTGCACCTCATCGTGGCGGTGGGCGCGGTCATTCCGGGCGCGCAGCCAGGCGCTGCGCTGCTCATCATCGCGCTGATCATCGACCTGGTGAAGCAGGGCGAAGGCGCGGGCACCTGGCAGGCCAGCCACTTTTCGTGGCGCATCCGCACCGTGATCTGGGCAGGCGTGCTGTACATCATTACGGCGCCGCTGTGGCTGCTGTTCTTCTTCCCCGGCTGGGTGGCCTGGGGGCTGATCTCCATCTGGTTCCTGTACCGCATCGTGCGCGGCATGGTCACCATGAACAAAAGCCAGGCCATCGATGCCTGAGCGTGACACGCTGGCCCCCATCAACCTGGCGCTGCAGGGCGGCGGATCGCATGGCGCGCTGACCTGGGGCGTGCTGGATGCGCTGCTGGAAGACGGGCGCCTGTTGATTGACGGCATCAGCGGCACCAGCGCCGGGGCCATGAACGCCGTGGTGGTGGCGCACGGTTTTGCGCAGGCAGCGCGGCAGCACAAAGATCCGAAAGAAGCCCACGCGGCAGGCTGCGAGCTGGCCCGCGCCGGGCTGAAGCGGCTGTGGGAAGGCGTGGGAACGCTGGGCAGCCTGATGTGGGGCACGCCGCTGGCGGCCGCCCATCCGCTGCTGGGCATGATGAACCGGTGGTTCTCGCCCTACCAGACCAATCCACTGGACATCAATCCGCTGCGTCGGCTGCTGGAGCGCGAGGTGGATTTCGACCTGCTGTGCGCCGCCAAAGGCGCCTCGGGCCCCAAGGTTTTTGTGTGCGCCACCAATGTGCGCACCGGGCGCGGCGAAATATTCTCGGGCGCACGGCTCAGTGCCGATGCGGTGATGGCGTCGGCCTGCCTGCCGCTGCTGTTCAAGGCCGTGGAAATCGAGGGAGAGCGGTATTGGGATGGCGGCTATTCCGGCAATCCTGCGCTGCATCCGCTGCTCTACCAGACCGAAACCTCCGACATCCTGCTGGTGCAGATCAACCCCACCGAGCACCATGCGCTGCCCGACACGGCGCCTGAAATCATCGAGCGCATGAATGAGGTCACCTTCAATGCCAGCCTGCTGGCCGAATTGCGCGCCATCGAGTTTGTGCGGCGCCTGCTGGCCGAGGGCAAGCTGGACGCGCGCCGCTACAAGAACGTGCGCATGCACCGCATTGACGGCGGCGCGGCGCTGGCCCCCTTTGGTGCGGACAGCAAGTCGCGCGCGGACATGTCTTTTGTGCGCAAGCTGTTCGAGCTGGGGCGCACAGAGGGCCAGAACTGGCTGAAAGCACACCACCAGGACGTGGGCGTGCGCCCCTCGCTCAACATCGCCGACAATGTGTAACTGCTGGTGTGCGGCCGCGCACTGAGCCAGCCTTCTTTTTCAACCATGCACGATCCGAACTGCCTTTTCTGCAAAATCATCGCAGGCCAGATTCCCTCGAAAAAAGTCTATGAAGACGAGGAAATTTTCGCCTTCCATGACATCCACCCTTGGGCGCCCGTGCACTTTTTGATGGTGCCCAAGCTGCATATTCCCTCCATGGCACAGATTGCACCCGAGCACGCAGGCCTGCTCGGCCGCATGCTGGCGCTGGCGCCGCGCCTGGCGCTGGAGCAGGGCTGCAAACCCTACCCCGAGGGCGGTTTTCGCGTTGTGGTGAACACGGGGCTTGAAGGCGGGCAGGAAATCCACCATCTGCACCTGCATGTGATGGGTGGTCCCCGTCCGTGGTTCAAAGGCTGAACGCTTTTGAGTCAGGGGGTTGTGCAGGGGCTTTGAACTCCTGTCACAGCCCACGTCTAAAATGATTCCAATTCGTTAGGAGATATTCCATGGGCTCTTTCTCTATCTGGCACTGGCTGATCGTGCTGTTGATCGTCGTGATGGTGTTTGGCACCAAGAAACTCAAGAACATGGGCTCAGACCTTGGAGGGGCCGTCAAGGGCTTCAAGGACGGCATGAAGGATGGCTCCTCGCCCGACACCAACGCCACGACGCCTCCCACCGGCCAGGTGGCCAACCAGGCCGCCGCTGACAAGACCACCATTGATGTTGAAGCCAAGCAAAAGAGCTGAGCTCGGGCGCTGGCGTTTCCATGATTGATATTGGCCTGTCCAAGATGGCGCTGATCGGCGTGGTGGCACTCATTGTCATCGGGCCCGAGAAGCTGCCCCGCGTTGCCCGCACGGTGGGCGCCTTGCTGGGCAAGGCGCAGCGTTATGTGGCGGACGTGAAGTCCGAAGTCAACCGGTCCATGGAGCTCGACGAGCTCAAGAAGATGAAGGACACGGTTGAAAACGCGGCCCGGGACGTGGAGCAATCCATCCAGACCAGCGCCAGCGAATTCGAAAAAGACTTGGCGCAGGCCACCGGCACTGCCTCTGGCGAGCTGCAGGATTCATATGCCGTGGTGCCGGCCTACAGGCATCCGGGCAAGAACTGGCGCCTGAAAAAGGGCGCCATGCCCCAGTGGTACAAGGCGCGCAGCGGCGTGCGTACCAAGGCCCTGTCGGGCGCGGCGCGCGTTGCGCGCTACCGGCCGCAGAAATTCCATTGATGCTGCGCCTTGCGGCGCAGCGGGGGCGTTGCTGACGCCCGCGAAACTCCAACATGTCCGAAACCACCCCCAAAGACGACGAACTGGCCGGCACAGAGCAGCCGTTTGTGCAGCACCTCATGGAGCTGCGCGACCGCCTGGTCAAGGCCATGATCGCCATCGGTGTGGCGGCTGCGCTGCTATTTTTCTTTCCCGGCCCGGGCGAGCTCTACGACTTTCTGGCGGCACCGCTGGTGGCGCATCTGCCCAAAGGGGCCACCCTGATCGCGACGTCGGTGATATCGCCGTTCATGGTGCCGCTGAAAATACTGCTCATGTCGGCGTTTTTGCTGGCATTGCCGTTTGTGCTGTGGCAACTGTGGGCTTTTATTGCACCCGGTCTTTATTCGCACGAGAAAAAGCTGGTGTTGCCTCTGGTGGTGTCGAGCACCGTGCTCTTCTTCTTCGGGGTGGCTTTTTGCTACTTTTTCGTGTTTGGGCAGGTGTTCAGCTTCATTCAGGGCTTTGCACCCAAAAGCATCACGGCGGCACCAGACATCGAGGCTTACCTCAGCTTCGTGCTGACCATGTTCATGGCATTTGGTCTGTCGTTTGAGGTGCCGATTGCGGTGGTCGTGCTGGCCCGCATGAACATTGTGAGTGTGGAAAAGCTCAAGAATTTTCGGGGTTATTTCATCGTGATCGCCTTCGTCATCGCGGCGGTGGTCACACCCCCGGATGTGGTGTCCCAGCTGGCTTTGGCCATTCCGATGTGCCTGCTGTACGAAGTGGGTATCTGGGCAGCACAGATTTTCATCAAGCACACCAAGGCACCCGAGGACACGGAAGAAGCGGCTTCTTCGTCGTCCTGATGGCCATCACCGGCGTATTTCTGGCACGGGTCTGAAACACAAACACCTGGTTGGCAACAAGTCTCTGATGCCATGCATCACCGCCCGTTCGGGCGGATGCCGTTGAAACCAATGCCTACTCTGCGAGCGGCCCCTTGGTTTCAGGGCGGCTGGGGCTGTCAGAGGCGGGTATTTCACCAAAAATGCTTCCAGCGCTTGCCCGTCAAGCGCTAACAGCTATTGGTTTAGGAGCGTTTGCGTGCCCGCAGCCGCAGCAGCGCACGCATGATTTTCCGAAAACCCGAGCCGACCGGTCGCTCCCTTGTCAACGCCTCACGGCACGCTGCGGCTTGGGACGAACGCCTGGGGTGAGCTGGATGTCCACCATGGCGTCGCCGCGTTGCAGGGCAAAGGGTGTGGCGGTGCCCGGTTTGAGGGCCGCCACGGCCGTAAGCAGTTCGGAGACGTTGGTAATGGCTTTGCCATCGACGCGCACGATCACGTCACCGGGCCGCATCCCCGCCTGGGCGGCTGGGCCATCCTGCAGCACGCCGGTGATGATCACGCCCGCAGTGGCTTTCACGCCAAAGGTTTCGGCCAACTCGGGCGAGAGTTCGCTGGGCTCCACGCCAATCCAGCCGCGCGTCACCTGGCCGTCTTTCACGATACCGTCGAGCACCAGCCGGGCGGTGGAGACAGGGATGGCAAAGCCAATGCCCATGTTGCCGCCCGAGCGCGAGTAGATGGCTGTGTTGATGCCCAGCAGGTTGCCATGGACATCCACCAGTGCGCCTCCCGAGTTGCCGGGGTTGATGGCTGCGTCGGTCTGGATGAAATTCTCGAAGGTGTTGATACCCAGCTGGCTGCGCCCCAGTGCGCTGACGATGCCGCTGGTTACGGTCTGGCCCACGCCAAACGGGTTGCCAATGGCCAGCACCTGATCGCCCACCGCAAGCTGGTCAGAGTTGCCCAGCACGATCACGGGCAGTTTGTCGAGTTCGACCTTGAGGATCGCAAGGTCGGTGTCCGGGTCGGTGCCGATCACGGTGGCGCGGGCACGCCGGCTGTCGGTGAGCGTGACCTCAATTTCGTCGGCGCCTTCGACCACATGGTTGTTGGTGAGGATGTAGCCATCGGGGCTGATGATCACGCCGCTGCCCAGCCCGGCCTGGGCCTGGCTGCCCTGGTCGCCAAAGAAGAACTGGAACCACGGATCGTTGCTGCGCGGGTGCCGCACTTCCTTGCTGGTGTTGATGCTGACCACGGCAGGCGCCGCCTTGCGGGCAGCGCTGCTGAGGCTGCCCGGTGCCGGTTGGGTCAGCGTGGTGGCGGGGGTCTCGATCAGCGCAATGCCCGCGCCCGAGCGCATGGCGCCGCGCTGGAGCCAGTCGGGCTGCAGTGTGGCAACAACGAAATAGGCCGCAACGAACACGGTGACGGTCTGGGAAAAAAGCAGCCAGAAGCGTTTCATGGAATTGGAAGGTTGGCTAAGAAAGGGCAGTACGCCGCGCTTTGCATGGCGGGGCGGCACGCTGGTGCGATTGTCCTCCAAGCCTGTCAGAGATGGGGGCGTGGCCGCGCGCGACAATAGGCGCATGAGTGTTTCCCGCCAACAACTGCAGCAGGCTTTTGATGCACTGCTACAACCCGAACGTTTCAAGGACTACGGCCCCAACGGTCTGCAGGTCGAGGGCAAGCCCGATATTGCCTGCCTGGTGAGTGGCGTGACGGCCAGCAGGGCGCTGATCGAAGCGGCTATCGCTCGCCGGGCCGACGCCATTTTTGTGCACCACGGCCTTTTCTGGCGTGGCCAGGACGGCCGCATCACTGGCTGGATGCGCGAGCGTCTGCGGCTGTTGCTGGCGTATGACATCAACCTGTTTGCCTACCATTTGCCGCTGGATGCGCACCTCGAAGTGGGTAACAACGCGCAGCTGGGCCGGGTGCTGGGCTGGGCCGCCGACCAGCGCTTTGGCGAGCAGGACCTGGGCTTTGCCGGGCCGGCCGCGTTTGATGGTGCGCAGGCCCTGGCCGACCATGTTGCACAGGCGCTTGGCCGCGCGGTGACGCTGGTGCAGCCAGCGGCGCGGCGCATCCAGCGCGTGGCCTGGTGCACGGGCGGGGCGCAGGGCTATTTTGAATCTGCCATTGCAGCCGGGGCCGACGCCTTCATTACCGGCGAAATCTCCGAGCCCCAGGCGCACCTGGCGCGGGAAATGGGCGTGGCTTTTATCGCTGCCGGCCACCATGCCACCGAGCGCTATGGCGCGCCTGCAGCCGCGGGGCTGGTGGCGCAGCAACTGGGGATAGAGCACCATTTCGTCGAGATCGACAATCCGGCCTGAACGGCGCCCGCCGGTGTGTGGTGCACCGTATAAAGTGCTATTTAATTAGTAGCTATTTGCGCTTTATATATAAGCATTTCAGGCTGATTTAACCAAATATTCATTATGCAAACCATTGCCATCACACAAGGTGACCCGGCGGGTATCGGCCCCGAAATCGTGGCCAAGGCCTTTCGCGATGCTCCCGACGATCTGCGCGGCTGCTTTGCGGTGGGGGATCTGGCGACCTTGCGTCGTGCCGCGCAGTGCATCGTGCGACCCGGCGTGCTGGAGTTGCCGGTGGCGCAGATCGTGTCGCCCGATGATGCATGGCACGTGCCGCCACGCTGCATGCCGGTGCTGCAACTGCCGGGCTTGCCCGGCCCTGTTCCGTGGGGCCGCGTCAGCGCTGCAGCAGGCCGTGCGGCGGCCGATTGCGTGGTGTGGGCGGCGCGTGCCGCCCTGCAGGGCCACATCGCCGCTCTCGTAACAGCACCACTGCACAAGGAGGCGCTGTCTGCCGCCGGTGTGGCCTTCCCGGGGCACACCGAATTGCTGCAGGCCGAGGCGGCAACCCACCAAGGCGTGCCGCTGGCAGCCATGCCGGTGCGCATGATGCTGGCCAGTGACGAGTTGCGCACGGTGCTGGTCAGCATTCATATGTCGCTGCGTGACGCCATAGCCGCAGTGACCCGGGAGAACATCGTGCAGACCCTGCAGATCACCCATGCAGCGCTGCTGCGAACCCTCGGCCGCGTGCCTCGCATCGCAGTGGCAGGCCTCAATCCGCATGCTGGCGAGGGAGGCTTGTTCGGGCGCGAAGAGATCGAAAGCATTGCGCCCGCTGTGGCCGACGCCCGCGCGCTGGGAATGGATGTGCACGGCCCCTATGCGCCCGACACGGTGTTCATGCGCGCTCGCCATACGTCGCAGCGTGCCGGGGAGTTTGATGTGGTGCTGGCCATGTACCACGACCAGGGGTTGATTCCGGTGAAATACCTGGGCGTTGACAAAGGGGTCAACGTGACGCTGGGCCTGCCGCTGGTGCGCACCAGCCCCGATCACGGCACCGCATTTGACATTGCCGGCCAAGGTGTGGCCGATGCCGCGAGCTTGGTGGAAGCCGTGCGCATTGCACGCCAGATGGCTCAGTAAAAACGCCCTCTGTAGCAGAGGGCGCGGACGCTGGTGCTGGTGACGCGACAGTGCTGCGCGCCGGATCGCGCTGGTTAGCGTTTGAGGCTGTCTCGGATTTCGCGCAGCAGCACGATGTCTTCAGCTGGGGCTGCAGGGGCAGCCGGTGCTGCAGGCGCTTCGCGCTTGAGGCGGTTGATCTGCTTGACCATCATGAAAATGATGAACGCAAGGATCAGGAAGTTCACCGCCACGGTGATGAAGTTTCCATAGGCAAATACGGGAACGCCAGCCTTTTTCAGCGCATCCAGTGTGAGCGCCGTACCCGCCGGCACCTCGCCCAGCGCGACAAACATGTTGGAAAAATCCAGTTTGCCAAACACCAGGCCCACCACGGGCAAAATAAGGTCGGAAACTACCGAGTCGACAATTTTTCCAAAGGCGCCACCAATGATGACACCGACGGCCAAGTCGATCACGTTGCCCTTGATCGCAAATTCGCGGAATTCTTGCATCATGATAATAGGTTATTTCTCGATTGGTTGCGAATGCGCAAGTTTACCGATACCGGGAACCTGTCAACAGGTGCGTGCACATTGAATTATCCATTTTCACTCCGCTACAATTCGGGGTTGACCCCAATCTAGCGATGTTCATCGAGGATCCCCATGAGTGACACTCCAATCGACTCCAGCAAGCGCACGTGGATCATCACGTCTGCCTGTGCTGGTGCGGTGGGCGGCGTGGCAGCTGCCGTACCTTTCGTGAGTTCTTTTCAGCCCTCCGAGCGAGCCAAGGCCGCAGGTGCCGCCGTCGAAGTAGATATCTCCGCCCTAAAGCCCGGAGAAAAAATCACTGTGGAGTGGCGCGGCAAGCCTGTATGGATCTTCAAGCGCACCCCCGAGCAGCTGGAATCCCTTGCACAGACCGAGTCCCAGCTGGCTGATCCCAAGTCGGATCGAAAAGCTTATCCCACCCCTGATTACGCCAAGAATCAGCACCGCTCGATCAAGCCTGAAGTGTTTGTCGGCGTGGGTATCTGTACCCACTTGGGCTGCTCGCCCGGAGACAGGCTGCAGGCCGGCCCGCAGCCATCCCTGCCCGACGACTGGCATGGTGGTTTCCTCTGCGCCTGCCACGGTTCCACGTTTGACGTGGCCGGTCGGGTCTTCAAGAACAAGCCCGCGCCTGACAACCTCGAAGTGCCTCCGCACATGTATCTCTCCGATACACGTCTGATCATCGGCGAAGACAAGAAGGCCTGAAGGAGCACTAAATGGCCCACGAATTCAAAGAAATCTCTCCCAACGCCTCGGCGGGAGCCAAGGTCACCAACTGGTTCGAAAACCGTTTTCCAACGGCGTTCGATGCCTACCGCGTGCACATGTCGGAGTACTACGCTCCAAAAAACTTCAACTTCTGGTACGTCTTTGGCTCGCTGGCACTGGTGGTGCTGGTGATCCAGATCGTTACCGGGATCTTCCTGGTGATGCACTACAAGCCGGATGCGGCACTGGCGTTTGCGTCAGTCGAGTACATCATGCGCGACGTGCCTTGGGGTTGGCTCATTCGTTACATGCACTCCACAGGGGCTTCGGCGTTTTTCATCGTCGTTTACCTGCACATGTTCCGCGGTCTGATTTATGGCAGCTATCGCAAGCCGCGCGAGTTGGTCTGGATCTTTGGCTGTGCGATTTTCCTGGCGCTCATGGCTGAAGCCTTCATGGGCTATCTGTTGCCTTGGGGTCAGATGTCGTATTGGGGCGCCCAGGTGATCGTGAACCTGTTTGCCGCCATTCCGTTCGTCGGTCCTGACCTGGCGTTGCTGATTCGTGGTGACTTTGTGGTGGGCGATGCCACGCTGAACCGCTTCTTCAGCTTCCACGTGATCGCCGTGCCGCTGGTGCTGCTGGGGTTGGTGGTAGCCCACTTGCTGGCTTTGCACGACGTGGGGTCCAACAACCCGGACGGTGTGGAAATCAAGGCTCCCAATGCGCCCAAGGATGCCAAGGGCAAGCCGCTTGATGGCGTGCCCTTCCACCCTTACTACACGGTGCATGACATCTTTGCGTTGAGCATGTTCCTCATGGCTTTCACTGCGGTCGTGTTTTTTGCGCCCGAGTTCGGTGGCTATTTCCTGGAGTACAACAACTTCATTCCGGCAGATCCGATGGTGACGCCGTTGCACATTGCACCTGTCTGGTACTTCACGCCGTTTTATTCCATGCTGCGTGCCATTACCAGCGAAATGATGTACGCATTGATTGCGTGTGTGGTGGCAGGTGCCCTGATCGGTGTGGTCAAGGGCAAATTGCCCGGCTTCCTCAAGGCTGGCGTTGTTGTCGCTGCATTGGTGGCAGTTGTGCTGATGCTCTCGATCGACGCCAAGTTCTGGGGCGTGGTGGTGATGGGTGGTGCGGTGATCATCTTGTTCTTCCTGCCATGGCTTGATACCTGCGCTGTGAAGTCCATCCGCTATCGCCCAACCTGGCACAAGTACCTGTACGCCGTCTTTGTGATCAACTTCCTGATCCTTGGATATCTGGGTGTGCAACCGCCATCTCCAGTGGGTGAGCGTGTTTCGCAGGTTGGCACGTTGTTCTACTTCGGTTTCTTCCTTCTGATGCCATGGTGGAGCAGTTTGGGTGCAACCAAGCCAGTGCCTGACCGTGTCAACTTCACTGCGCATTGAGCCCTGGAGATAACAACAATGAAGAAACTCATCCTCACGCTGGTTGCTGCGCTGAGCCTCGCGGCAGGTGCTGCGCACGCAGCCGGTGGCGAAACCATTGCCTGGGACAAGGCTCCCAACAAGACCAACGATCTGGCCTCGCTGCAAAACGGTGCCAAGGTTTTCGTAAACTACTGCCTGAGCTGCCATTCGGCTGCATTCATGCGTTTCAACCGCCTGCGCGACATCGGTCTGACCGAGCAACAGATCAAGGACAATCTTCTGTTCACCACTGAGAAAGTCGGTGAAACCATGAAGGCGGCCATTGATCCCAAGCACGCCAAGGACTGGTTTGGTGCCAACCCGCCCGATCTGACGGTGATCGCTCGCTCGCGTTCGGGTCACGGTGGTACGGGCGCCGACTACCTCTACACGTTCCTGCGCACTTTCTACCGCGACGAAACCAAGGCCACCGGCTGGAACAATCTGGTTTTCCCGAACGTAGGCATGCCCCACGTGCTGTGGGAATTGCAGGGTGATCGTCGCCCAATTTTCGAAGCGCAGGAAAGCCACGGCCAGACGACTCAGGTGTTCAAGGGCTGGGAGCAGGTTACTCCTGGTGTCATGACTCCACTGGAGTTCGATCAGACCATTGGCGACCTGGTGAACTACATGCAGTGGATGGGCGAGCCAGCACAGAACACCCGTGTTCGGGTGGGTGTGTGGGTGCTGATTTTCCTGGGCATCTTCACCGTCATCGCCTGGAGGTTGAATGCGGCCTTCTGGAAAGATGTGAAGTAAAACCTTGATCCGCTGACCGCGTGCTTTTTGGCACGGCGGAACTTTACAGAGTGGGCGCTTTTTAGCGTCCCACTCTTTTGATTTTTAGGAGCCTCCCACCATGATGGTGCTTTACTCGGGTACGACCTGTCCCTTCTCCCACCGCTGCCGCTTTGTCCTGTTTGAAAAGGGCATGGACTTTGAAATCCGCGATGTGGACCTGTACAACAAGCCCGAAGACATCAGCGTGATGAACCCATACGGCCAGGTGCCGATCCTGGTGGAGCGTGATCTGATCCTGTACGAGTCGAACATCATCAACGAGTACATCGACGAGCGCTTCCCCCATCCCCAGCTGATGCCGGGCGACCCGGTAGACCGCGCACGCGTACGCCTGTTCCTTCTCAATTTCGAGAAGGAACTGTTCGTGCATGTGAACATCCTGGAGTCTCGCGCGACCAAGGGCAATGAAAAGGCCCTGGAAAAGGCCCGCGCCCACATTCGCGACCGCCTGACGCAGCTGGCACCCGTGTTCCTCAAGAACAAATACATGTTGGGCGACAACTTCTCCATGCTGGACGTGGCCATTGCCCCCCTGCTGTGGCGTCTGGATTACTACGGCATTGATCTGAGCAAGAACGCCGCTCCATTGCTCAAATATGCAGAGCGGATTTTTTCGCGCCCTGCGTACATTGAAGCACTCACGCCGTCAGAGAAAGTGATGCGCAAGTAAGCCAGCCCAGCTGAATGCGCCGACCCTCGCACCCCCGCCACACACCATGAACGCCCAGGATTTTCCTTCCACGCGCCCTTATCTGATCAGGGCGCTTCACGAGTGGTGCACCGACAACGGGTTCACTCCCTATGTGGCGGTGCGGGTGGACGGTTCCGTCCAGGTGCCGCGCGAGTATGTGAAGGATGGTGAAATTGTTCTCAACATCAGTTGCGATGCCACCAGTTCACTGCAATTGGGCAATGACTTTATTGAGTTCAAGGCACGCTTCGGCGGCAAGCCGCGCGAAATCATGGTGCCCGTGGCGCGGGTGATTGCCATCTATGCCCGAGAGAACGGGCAGGGCATGGCCTTTCCCCCTCCCGTAGACATAGTGACTGCCATGGGTGAAATGGGGGAAGGCGGACTGGCTGCAGTCGCATCGATCGCGGAAGAGCCGCAAGGAGCCTCCGAGGAACGTGTCGTGCAATTGGTGCCCAGTGACTCCATGCTTGATGAGGGCGGCGGTGACGCTCCCCGTCCACCGCCAGCCTCGGGCAATGCTCGTCCTTCCCTCAAACGCATCAAATAGCATCCTGCGCGTTTCGAATACGCTGAATTTGCAGGATAAAATGCAGCCTTCGCCGATTTAGCTCAGTTGGTAGAGCAACCGCCTTGTAAGCGGTAGGTCGTCAGTTCGATTCCGACAATCGGCACCATTTTCCCCTCCATGCCACCGTGATCTCGCTCTTTTTGGGGGCTGAGTCAGGACTGGATTTTGAGGCGAATGGAGTGAACCTCCCATCCCCGGCTTCGCAAATGCGCCTGTAACGCAGGCAGCAGTTGCCGTATCTTTGCCGCAGCAGCATTGCTTTTCACCAGAAGACACCAGCTTGTCCCGTCGATCGGACCTGCTTGCACCGTGCCGCGCAGGGCCGCTGGTATCAACAATTCAATGGCTTGAAGCCGTTCACTGGACTCCCGCGTAAGAGCCGCCAGCTTGGCCAGCGTTGGAGAGTCCTCGCTGGCCTGCTGCAGGGAAATCGCGTAATGGCGGCGGTTCATGGATGTTGCTCCCAAGGCGGATGGACAGGTCGGTGAGCGGTGGATTATCGCGGACGCCTGACGGTCGTGCGCTGCCTGCCAATGCCATTGCCGCTTGGCGGGCAAGCATTCGGCTCTTGGCCGGTTGATGGCGGCGTGCACATCAGTGGGCAGTGGGGAGCACCGTCTTGGGTGCAGCAAGGAATGGCGGGCTTTCCGCGGTTCGGCAGGTCTCTTGGCGTGGTGAAGCACGGCCGGGTGCCAGCACAGCAATAAGGTGGGCGGACCTATCACCGGCTTTGCTGGGGGCTTGGGCCGCAGGCAGGTAAAATCGCCGGTCCGGATTCTGTTGCTTGGTGTTGCAGTGCTTGCAATCACGGGCGGTGGACCCACCTGAAATCAATTCTTCTTAGGGGTTTCGGTCGCCTGACATGCTCTTCGGCGCATGTGAGGCGGTCCTGTTCGCATGGCAACCAACTTCCTTACCAAACTATTCGGCAGCCGCAACGATCGGCTCCTCAAGCAATATCGCAAGACGGTTGCGCGCATCAATGCGATGGAGCCCGACTATGAAAAGCTGACCGATGACGAGCTGCGTGGCAAGACGCTGGAGTTCAAGGAGCGCGCGACCAAGGGCGAGTCGCTGGACGACCTGTTGCCCGAGGCGTTTGCCGTGGTGCGTGAAGGCTCCAAACGCATCATGAAGATGCGCCATTTCGATGTGCAGTTGCTCGGTGGCATGGCTTTGCATTACGGGAAAATTGCAGAAATGCGGACCGGCGAGGGCAAGACCCTGACGGCAACGCTGCCCGTTTACCTGAATGCACTTTCTGGCAAGGGTGTTCACGTGGTCACGGTCAACGACTACCTGGCCAACCGGGACGCCATGTGGATGGGGCGCCTATACAACTTCCTGGGGCTGACGGTGGGCATCAACCTGCCCAACATGCCACGCGAGGAAAAGCAGGCAGCCTATGCCGCAGACATTACCTACGGCACCAACAACGAATACGGCTTCGACTACCTGCGCGACAACATGGTCTATGAAGCGCGGGACCGCGTTCAGCACGGCCTCAATTTCGCCATCGTTGACGAAGTCGACTCCATCCTGATTGACGAGGCGCGCACGCCACTCATCATCAGTGGCCAGGCTGAAGACCACACGGCGATGTACATCGCCATGAACAAGGTGGTGCCGCTGCTGGTGCGTCAGGAGGGCGAAGCCGATCCGCGCACAGGTGAAGGCGTGACCAAGCCCGGTGATTTCACGCTGGACGAAAAAACCCACCAGGTGTTCCTGACAGAACAAGGCCATGAGAGTGCAGAGCGCATTCTGGCCAGCCAGGGCCTGATTGCCGAAGGTGCGTCGGTGTACGACCCCTCCAACATCACGCTCATGCACCACCTGTATGCAGCGCTGCGGGCCAACCACCTGTATCACCGCGACCAGCACTATGTGGTGCAAGACGGCGAGATCGTGATCGTGGACGAGTTCACCGGTCGCCTGATGTCGGGCCGCCGCTGGAGCGAAGGCCTGCACCAGGCCGTGGAAGCCAAGGAAGGCGTGAACATCCAGGCGGAGAACCAGACGCTGGCCTCCATCACGTTCCAGAACTATTTTCGCCTGTACAACAAGCTCGCCGGAATGACCGGCACGGCCGACACCGAGGCTTATGAGTTCCAGGAAATCTATGGCCTGGAAACCACCGTCATTCCTCCCAATCGCCCGAGCCGGCGCGACGACCAGCTCGATCGCGTGTACAAGACTACGCGCGAAAAGTACGAAGCGGCGATCAAGGACATCCGTGAGTGCTACGAGCGCGGGCAACCCGTGCTGGTGGGAACCACGTCGATTGAAAACTCGGAAATCATCGACCAGCTCCTGAACAAGGAAGGCTTGCCGCACCAGGTGCTCAATGCCAAGCAGCACGCCCGCGAGGCGGACATCGTGGCGCAGGCCGGTCGCGCTGGCATGATCACCATTGCCACCAATATGGCCGGTCGTGGCACCGACATTGTGCTGGGTGGCAATATTGAAAAGCTGGTGGCAGCCGTGGAGACAGACGAGTCTCTGGACGAGGCCACCAAGCAGGCCCGCATCGCCGAAGTGCGCGCCGAATGGGCGCGTGACCATGAAAAGATCAAGGAGTTGGGTGGGCTGCGCATCATTGCCACCGAGCGCCATGAGTCGCGTCGCATCGACAACCAGTTGCGTGGACGTTCGGGTCGCCAGGGCGACCCGGGCTCCTCGCGCTTTTACCTGAGCCTCGATGATTCACTGATGCGCATTTTTGCGGGTGATCGCGTCAAGGCCATCATGGACCGCCTGAAGATGCCCGACGGCGAGGCCATCGAAGCGGGCATCGTCACCCGCAGCATCGAGTCGGCCCAGCGCAAGGTGGAGGCCCGCAATTTCGACATCCGCAAGCAATTGCTGGAATACGACGATGTGGCCAATGACCAGCGCAAGGTCATCTACCAGCAGCGCAACGACATCCTGGATGCCGCCGAGCTGTCTGATGTGATTGCAGCCATGCGCGAGGACTGCATCACCGATCTGGTGCGCCTGTACGTTCCCGCAGAATCGGTCGAGGAGCAATGGAATCTGCCTGCCCTCGAAAAAGTGCTGGCCGACGAATGGCAGGTGCCGATTGCGCTGCAGCAGGAAGTGGAGGGCGCGCACAGCATCACCGACGACGAAATTCTGGACAGAGTATTGAAGGCGGCCCATGCTGCGTTTGATTCCAAGATCGAGCAGGTGGGACGTGACAACTTCACGCAGTTCGAACGTGTGGTGCTTTTGCAGAGCTTTGACTCCAACTGGCGCGACCACCTGAGCTCGCTGGACTATCTGCGCCAGGGCATCCACCTGCGCGGCTATGCCCAAAAGCAGCCCAAGCAAGAGTACAAGCGCGAAGCGTTCGAGTTGTTCCGCCAGCTCCTCGACCAGGTCAAGAACGAAGTCACGAAGATTCTCATGACCGTGCAGGTGCAGTCGCCGGCGCAGCTGGACCAGGCCGCGCAGGACATGGAGCAGCGCGCCGAGAGCATCGCCAACGTGACTTACACGGCGCCCACGGAAACGGGTGAAGTGGAGACCACGGTGGACGCGCAGACAGTGGGCCATGCCATTCCTGAGGGCGTGCGCGTGGGGCGCAACGACCCATGCCCCTGCGGAAGCGGCAAAAAGTACAAGCAGTGCCACGGCAAACTGGCCTGATGCAATAGCACCAAACAACACGGGCCCCGGCCCGTGTTTTCATTTGCGCGCCTCGGTTTTCCGGATAATCGGCCGCAGTTTTTAGAAAGACCCCCATGCCCGTCAATCTTCTCGCCCCCGTTGCCGCCGATCTGCATGCGATCGCCGGCGTTCGTATCGGTGTTGCCGAGGCCGGTGTCCGCAAGGCCAACCGCAAGGACCTCACCGTGTTTCTGCTCGACGAAGGTGCCAGCGTGGCAGGTGTGTTCACGCAAAACCGCTTTTGCGCTGCGCCGGTGCAGATCAGCCGCGAACATCTGGCCAGTGGCCAGGCCATCCGCGCCATGGTCATCAACACGGGCAACGCCAACGCAGGCACGGGTGCCGACGGTTTGGTGCGTGCGCGCGCCACCTGCATTGCGCTGGCGCGCCAGCTCAACGTGGCGCCCGAGCAGATCCTGCCCTTTTCGACCGGTGTGATCATGGAGCCGCTGCCCCATGACCGCATTGAAGCCGGGTTGCCCGCTGCCATTGCCGACGCTCAGCCGGGCCACTGGGCGCGTGCGGCAGAAGGCATCATGACCACCGATACGCTGCCCAAGGCCTTCTCGGCCCAGGTGCAGATTGGCGGGGCCACGGTGTCCATCACCGGCATCAGCAAGGGTGCCGGCATGATCCGTCCCAACATGGCCACCATGCTGGGCTTCATGGCCACGGACGCCTGCGTGCATCCCTCGGTGATGCAGCAACTGGCGCGCGAGCTGGCCGATGGCTCGTTCAACCGCATCACCATCGACGGCGATACCTCCACCAACGACTCTTTCGTGGTGGTCGCCACCAACAGGGCTGCGCACGCCCCCATCACGGCGCTTGCCAGCGCCGAAGGCCAGGCTCTCAAGGCCGCCATGCTGGGCGTGGCGCAAAAGCTGGCCCAGGCCATCGTGCGCGACGGCGAAGGCGCCACCAAGTTCATCACGGTGCGGGTGGAGGGCGGCAAGACCGGCGACGAGTGCCGCCAGGTCGCCTATGCCATCGCCCACTCGCCACTGGTTAAGACGGCGTTTTATGCCAGCGACCCCAACCTGGGCCGCATCCTGGCGGCGGTGGGCTATGCGGGTATCGCTGACCTGGACCAGACAGGGATCGACCTCTACCTGGACGACGTGCATGTTGCCGTGAAAGGCGGGCGCAACCCTGCCTACCGCGAGGAAGACGGCCAGCGTGTGATGAAGCAAAGCGAAATCACCGTGCGTGTGCTGCTGGGCCGGGGCGACGCTGTGGACACGGTGTGGACCTGTGATTTCAGCCATGAATACGTCACCATCAATGCGGACTACCGTTCGTAAATTCGATCTAAAAAATGATAGCTGCTAGCGCTTTACCAATAAGCGCTACAGGCCAAAATGAACGAAAAATTTGAACACCTGATCGAGCGCGCCGAGCAACTCATTGCGCGCATCGAATCCGTGCTGCCCCAGCCCTTGGGCGCACCCGATTGGTCGGCTTCCATAGCCTGGCGTTACCGCAAGCGCAGCAGCGGGCATGGCACGCTGGAGCCCGTGCGCCATGTGGCCGCCATGCAACTGGCTGACCTCAAGGAGATCGATGGGCAAAAGGAGAAGATCGAGCGCAATACCCAGCAGTTTGTGCAAGGCAAGCCCGCCAACAACGTGCTGCTGACCGGTGCGCGCGGCACGGGCAAGTCTTCGCTCATCAAGGCTTGCCTGAATGCCCATGCGGCGCAGGGACTGCGCCTGATCGAGGTGGACAAGGCCGACCTGACGGATCTGCCCGACATTGTCGACGTGGTGTCCACCCGGCCCGAGAAATTCATCGTTTTCTGCGATGACCTGAGCTTTGAAGACGGCGAGCCCGGCTACAAGGCCCTCAAGTCCATTCTTGACGGCTCGGTGGCCGCGGCCACGCCCAATGTGCTGATCTACGCCACCAGCAACCGGCGCCATCTGGTGCCCGAGTACATGGCGGAAAACCAGACGTATACGCACACCGATGATGGCGAAGTGCATCCCGGAGAAGCGGTCGAGGAAAAAATTTCCTTGTCAGAACGTTTTGGGCTGTGGGTCAGCTTTTATCCGTTCAGCCAAGACGAGTACCTGACCATTGTGGCCCAGTGGCTCTCATCGCTCGGTGTCTCGGCAGCTGCCATTTCTGCAGCCCGCCCAGAAGCCCTGGTGTGGGCACTGGAGCGTGGCTCGCGCAGCGGTCGTGTGGCCTACCAGTTTGCGCGCGACTACGCAGGGCGGCACAGTGACTGAGGTGGTGACTCCAACCCCAGCTGGCGCCGTTGATCGCAAGCACACCGAAGTGGCGGTGGGCATTTTGCTGCGCGCCGATGGAGCCATGCTCTTGTCCACCCGCCCGCCTGGCAAACCCTATGCCGGTTATTGGGAGTTTCCGGGCGGCAAGCTGGAAGCGGGCGAAACGGTAGAGCAGGCCCTGCGCCGCGAGTTGATCGAAGAACTGGGCGTGACCATTGGCCCCGCCAGCGTCTGGAAAGTGACCGAGCACGACTACCCGCACGCCCTGGTGCGCCTGCACTGGTGCAAGGTGTGGGAGTGGTCGGGAGAGTTCGAGATGCGCGAAGGCCAGACCATGGCCTGGCAGCAGATGCCGCTGACGGTGGACCCTGTATTACCTGGTGCCTATCCAGTGTTGCAGTGGCTGGCCGAGGAGCGCGGCCAGCAGGGTTTGCTGGAATAACTCAAATGCTATTAAATTAATAGCTATTAGCGCTTATTGCATAAGCGCTAGAGCTGTATTTCATCTTTATTCACGCGGATGGCCGTTACCGGAGGCCATCAATGCTGATGGCGCGGATCACCGTGCTGCGCATCATCGGGCGGTGCTTCCGCGGGCATGCGGAATTCTTCGCTGGCCCATGCGCCAAGGTCCATCTGCTTGCAGCGCTCGCTGCAAAAAGGCCGATAAGGGTTCTGGACGCTGTAGATGCTGTCGCCGCCGCACTGCGGGCAGGTGACACGGCGCACGGCTTCGCCCGGTGGGATTGTGGTTGCCATCTGCGGGCCTCCTTCAGGCGCAGAGGGTGAGCTCGAACGCGGCATCGTCGGTGGACGAATTCAGGCGTCCATCGGGTTCCTGCCGCATCAGGCGCACCGACACAATCAGGCGATTGCCGCTGATCTCGGGAATCAGATCGAGTGCCGGGTCAATGCGCAGGCGCAGCAACTGGAATGTGCGGCCCTGGGGCAGGTTTTGCTGAAACTGGCCGCGCTCGGCTGCCACCTTCTGGGGCACTCCCGTGTCGCGCAACAGCTTGAGCAGCACGTAAATCGACTCTGCCAGGGGCGCGAGGGTAGATGCCCATTGCTCCAGAGCGTGTTGGCGCACTGAAACGTCCTTGTGCTGCCAGGCGTAGTAGGCTGGCAGATCAAAGCCGCAGGTGCCTCCGGGAATGCCCATCCGGCTGCGAATGCTCATCAGCCAGTCGTTCTCGGTAAGGGCATGGCCCGACTTTCCCGTCTGCTGGTTGAGTGCGGTGAAGCAGTGGTCCAGCTGTGCCACCACGGCATCCAGTGCTGCCTCTGAAATGGAGGGATTTCCCCGGTAGCTGTCGAGCTGGTGCTTGTGTTTTTCGATGTCCTTGAGAACATCGGATTTGAGGTCGGCACGCGCGGCCACGTCCATGATCTCAAAAATGGTGACCAGGGCAAAGTGGTGGTCCAGCGGATGCTGGCGCGGAATCAGCTCGCCCAGCCGGCGAAACAACTGCTCTAGCCGCAGATAGGTTCTGAGGCGTTCGTTAAAGGGGTATTCGTAAAGGATCACGCTGGCGGGTTCCTGGGGGCTCAGTGGATGTTCTGACGCCGGTGGCGCACGGCAGGGAAAGGTGGTGCAAAAAACTCGGGTGCATCATAGCCCGAACAGGCGGGCAAGCTGCACTGCATGGCCATGCAGGGTGTTCAACGCGATGCCATCGTTCACAACCACGGCGTCGGCGGCGGCGCGCCGGGCTGGGCGGGATGCCTGTGTGTCCAAGATGGCTTGTACGGCTGCACGCTGAAGGCCGTTGCGCGCCATGACGCGGTGGATTTGTGTTTCAGTGCTGCAATCCACCACCACCACGGCATCGAGCTTGCGCACCCAGCGCCCCGACTCCACCAGCAGGGGAATATCGAAGACGATGGCGCGACGCCCTGCGGTTGCGGCATCTCGTGCTTGCTGATCGCCCAAGCGTGTCACCCAGGGGTGAACGATGGCTTCAAGTTGCGCGCGCGCCAGGGGGTTGGTAAAAGCCAGGGTGCGCATGCGGGCGCGGTCCATGGCGCCCGTGGCGTCAATGGCGTCCTGCCCGAAGGCAGCCCGAATGTCGGCTATGGCAGCGCCCCCAGCCAAGGTGACACTGCGGGCAATCGCGTCTGCATCGATCAGCGCTGCGCCACAGGACTGCAGCATCTGCCCCAGCGTGCTCTTGCCGCTGCCAATGCCCCCGGTCAGGCCCACATGCATTGGCCGTTGCATCATTACAGACCGAACAGATTCAGCACCGTTTGCAAAATGGCATTGGGCCCGAACACCATGGCCGTCAGGCCAGCGCCCACGAGGAACGGCCCGAACGGAACATAGCCGCCTTCGCGCAGGTTGTTGAAGACCTTCAGACCAATTCCTACCAGTGCGCCAATGACAGAAGACATCAAGATGATCGGAACCAGCGCCTGCCATCCGAACCAGGCGCCGAGGGCGGCAAACAGCTTGAAGTCACCGTACCCCATGCCCTCCTTGCCGGTCGCCAGCTTGAAGGCCCAGTAAACCAGCCACAGGGACAGGTACCCCGCTGCGGCACCCGTCACAGAGGCCAACAGGGGAACGTCAATCCAGTGCCCCGCCGACGCGAGCAGCCCCGCCCAGAGCAGTGGTAACGTAATGTCGTCGGGCAGCAAGGTGGTGTCCCAGTCGATAAACGCCAGGGCCACCATCGCTGCCGAAAAGCCGCACCAGGCCAAGCCCGTGGGCGTCAAACCCCACCGATAGGCGCAGAACGCAAAAAGCGCCGCAGTGAGAATCTCCACCAGTGGATAGCGTGCACTGATGCGAACATAGCACGCCGAGCAGCGGCCGCGCAAAAACAGATAGCTCAGCACCGGTATGTTTTCATACCACTGCACCACATGTCCGCACGACGGGCAGCGTGAGCGGGGTGTCCACAAATTGAAGGCTGCTTCAGCGCCTGGCGCTGGCGCCGGTGGTGTATCGGTGCCAGCAGCGAACGCCGCATGCTCCTGTGCCCACTGGCGCTCCATCATTTTGGGCAATCGGTGGATGACGACATTCAGAAAGCTGCCGAGCAGCAGGCCCAGAACACCCGCAATGGCGGGCTCTGCCCAGAGATCCACGCCCATCAAACGACCTGACCGAGCTTGAAGATGGGCAGATACATCGACACCACGATGCCTCCGATGAGGGTGCCCAAAAATACGATGATGATGGGTTCCATCAGGCTAGACAGCCCGGCCACCATGTCATCCACCTCTGCTTCATAAAAATCCGCAGCCTTGCCCAGCATGTGATCAATGGAGCCGGACTCCTCCCCAATGGCGCACATCTGCAGCACCATGGAAGGGAAAATGTTTGCATTGCCCATGGCGGCAGTCAGGCTGGTGCCGATAGAAACCTCTTGCTGAATCTTGTCGGTGGCCATGGAATACACCGAATTTCCTGCGGCGCCGCCCACCGAGTCCAAGGCCTCCACCAGCGGAACGCCGGCCGCAAACATGGTCGAGAGCGTGCGGGTCCAGCGGGCAACGCAGGATTTTTCAACCAGCGCCCCGAAAATGGGCATGCGCAGCATCAGACGGTCCATGAACACCTGGACCTTTTCATTGCGCTGCCAGGCCTGCATGAAGAAATAGAAGCCACCGCCCAGCACACCAAAAATCAACCACCACCACTTCACGAATATTTCGCTGATGGCCATGACGAACAGCGTTGGTGCGGGCAAATCTGCACCGAACGATGTGAATACTTCCTTGAAGGCCGGAATCACAAAAATCATGATCACGGTAACCACCACAAAAGCCACGATCACCACCGAAATCGGATACATGAGCGCCGATTTGATTTTGGACTTGATGGCCTCAGTCTTTTCCATGTAAAGGGCAAGACGGTCGAGAAGCGCTTCCAGAATACCGGCTGCCTCGCCCGCCTCAACCAGGTTGCAATACAGGCTGTCAAAATACATGGGGTACTTGCGAAACGCGCCGTTCAAGGATGTGCCGGTTTCAACATCCGACCGCACATCATTGAGCAATTTGGTCACGCTGGCATTTGTGTTGCCGCGTCCCACAATATCGAATGCCTGCAGCAGTGGCACCCCGGCCTTCATCATGGTGGCCAGCTGGCGGGTGAACAAAGCAATATCTTTGGGCTTGATCTTTTTGCCCGAGCGCATGCGGCGTTTTTTGATTTTGGTGGGGAAAACCCCTTGGCGCCGCAGCATGGCCTGCACCTGATTTTCGCCAACGGCACGAGTCTCACCCCGGACTATCTTTCCGTTGCGGTCTTTGCCTTCCCACTCAAAGACGAAGTCCTTGATATCGCGTTTGGATACTGCTGTCGCCATGGTGCTCCCTCGTTCTTGACTTATTCGTTGGTCACTGCCAGCACTTCTTCGAGAGAAGTAAGACCTAATTTCGCTTTATGTAGCCCTGCATCGCGCAGAGAGCGTACGCCCTCCAGCTTTGCCTGCTCCGCAATTTCGAGCGCGCTACCGTCGCGCAGGATGATGCGCTGAATCTCTTCTGTGATCGGCATGACCTGATAAATCCCCAGTCGACCTTTGTACCCGTTGTTGCAGGCAGAGCAGCCCACCGGGCGGTAGGTCACCCACGAACCATCGATCTCATCCTCAGGGAAGCCGGCGTCCACCAAGGCTTCATGAGGAATATCGGCGGGTGTCTTGCAAATGGGGCAAAGTCGGCGGGCCAGGCGCTGCGCCGTGATCAAGATCACGCTCGATGCAATGTTGAAGGGGGCGATGCCCATGTTGCGCATGCGAGTCAACGTGGTGGGAGCATCATTGGTATGCAAAGTGGACAGAACCAAGTGCCCCGTCTGTGCTGCCTTGATGGAAATATCGGCTGTCTCCAGATCCCGAATTTCACCCACCATGATGATGTCCGGGTCCTGGCGCAGAAACGACTTGAGGGCTACTGCAAAGGTAAGCCCCGCCTTTTCGTTGACGTTGACCTGGTTGACCCCCGGCAGGTTAATTTCAGAGGGGTCTTCCGCCGTGGCGATATTGACGCCAGGCTTGTTGAGTAGATTCAAGCAGGTGTAAAGCGAAACCGTTTTACCCGACCCGGTGGGGCCGGTAACCAGGACCATTCCATACGGGCGCCCGATCGCTGCCAAGAGGCGCTCCTTCTCCACGGCCTCATAACCTAGGGCGTCAATGCCGAGTTTTGCGCTACTGGGATCCAGGATGCGGATGACGATTTTTTCGCCGAACAGGGTAGGTAATGTGCTGACGCGAAAATCAATAACCCGGTCTGGCCCCACCTTCAGTTTCATTCGCCCGTCTTGAGGTACCCGTTTCTCGGAAATGTCGAGTCGCGAGATCACCTTGATGCGGGATGCCAGCTTGTCTTTGATGGCGATGGGCGGCGATGCAATTTCACGCAGTTCACCATCGATACGAAACCGCACCCGATATTGGTGCTCATAAGGTTCGAAATGCAAATCAGATGCCCGCATATTGAAGGCATCCAGCAGCATTTTGTGCAGGAACTTGACGATGGGAGCGTCTTCTACCTCGGTTCCGGTGTCTGCGCTCTCTGTGGCTTCTTCAATAGCGATGTCATCGAACTCAAAATCACCTCCCCCGCTGATCAGCGTATCCATGGATTCGCTGGTGGACTTGGTGCTACTTTCTACCAGGCGGCTCAGTTTGTCGTATTCCGCAATAATCCAGTCCACTCCCATTTGGGTAGTGAATTTGATCTTCTCGGCAGCCTCTTGATCCGTTGGGTCTGCCGTGGCCACGATGAGCCGGTTGTTTCGTTTGCTGAGAACCACCACCCGGTAGGCACTGCAAATCTTCGCGTCCAGCAGATCTTTGGGAAGTCGCAGGGGGTCGATTGCATCCAGATCCAGCAAGGGTGCGCCAAAAACGGCCGACACCGTGTGTGCCAAATCGGAAGCGGACACAGCGCCGGAGCCGGTCAACTCGGCGATAAAACTGGTACGCCCCGCTTGTGACTTTTTGTAAATATCTTCGGCGGATTTTTGTGTCAACTTTCCCGCGGACATCAGCGCGCGACCCAATCCTGGCAGGGCTACCGAGGAGGTTTCTTTCTGGGCAGTATCGACAGCGGCCATGTAACCCGGGCAAGTAGTGGTTAAAAAAACCATCCTATCACCCCCGAACACTCACGCGCTACACAGCGCTACCATATTGGCAGTATCGCCACACTGCCCTGGTGGGTGCTTGATTTATTCGAAAAGTGGTCGGGGTGAGAGGATTCGAACCTCCGGCCTCTACGTCCCGAACGTAGCGCTCTACCAGGCTAAGCTACACCCCGTGTACTGGGGCCGCTGATCACAGATCCGGCTGCATTTGGCGGAATTCAGGCGCGGCGTTCCAGCAATTGTGCTGCCAATTGTAGCAAGCTCGTTGAGTGGGCGCCCGGTGGCAATTGCTCTGCGGCGGCCATTGCTCGGCGGGCTTCCGAGAAGGCTGCAATGCGCGCTGCTTCGAGCGCTCCGGTCATTCTCACGATGGTCACCACATCGTCCAGGCGGTCTGTGGATCCCTCCTCGATGGCGTGTCTCACAATGGTTGCCTGCTCGGCGCTGCCTCTTTGCATGGCCACAATGAGGGGGAGGGTTGATTTGCCTTCGCGCAGGTCATCTCCCAGGTTTTTTCCCATTTCCGAGGCATTTCCGTCATAGTCCAGCACGTCGTCAATGATCTGAAACGCTGTGCCGAGCGCTTGACCATAGGTGGCGCAGGCCTCTTCGATTTCTGGAGGGCTGTTGGCAAGAATGGCGCCCAGCCGCGCGCTGGCTTCAAAGAGCTTGGCCGTCTTCGAGCGAATAACTTGCAGGTACCCCTCCTCATCGAGGGATGCGTCGTGCATGTTCATCAACTGCAATACTTCGCCTTCAGCAATGACATTGGTGGCCTCGGACAGCACCTCCATGATGCGCATGCTTCCTGCTTCCACCATCATTTGAAATGAGCGCGTGTGCAGAAAGTCCCCCACCAGAACACTCGCGGGATTGCCGAAAGTCTGGTTGGCCGTGGCGCGTCCCCTGCGAAGGGTGGACGCGTCTACAACGTCGTCGTGCAACAAGGTGGCGGTGTGAATCAGCTCAACGACTGCCGCCAGGCTGAATCGATGGTGCTCGCGATAGCCCAAGGCGCCGCATACCAGCAGCAGCAAGGCCGGGCGCAGACGCTTGCCGCCGGCCGCGATGATGTACTGGGAGATTTGTGCCACCAAGGGCACGCTGGACGTCAGGCGTTGGGTAATGACCTGGTCCACTTTGCGCATGTCGTCGGTGATGATCGTCAGCGGCGATGTGGCGGCGGAGATGAGGGGGGATGTCAAGATAGAGTGGCACGCAGAAAGTGCTGCGGATTATAGGAAGGCCCGCGTGCACGCCGGCGGTGGCTGATGTGCCGGAGGCACAAGTGCACGCCGGGGGGTGGCTGAAATTTCCCAGGGTGGTATAATTTTTGGCTCTGTGGAAATTCGTCTGCAGAACTCATATCAAGAGGTCAACATGTACGCGGTCATAAAAACCGGCGGCAAGCAGTATCGCGTTGCTTCCGGCGAAAAAATTAAAGTAGAACAGATTGCTGCGGACGTAGGCCAGGAAATTGTGATCGACCAGGTTCTGGCTGTCGGCAACGGCGCTGAACTGAAGGTGGGTACTCCCCTGGTGTCCGGCGCAACTGTGAAAGCCACCGTTGTGGCGCACGGCAAGCACGACAAAGTGCACATCTTCAAGATGCGCCGTCGCAAGCACTATCAGAAACGTCAAGGTCACCGTCAGCAGTTCACCGAACTGCAAATCGGCGTGATCGCTGCTTAAGAAGGAGCTGATGTCATGGCACAGAAAAAAGGCGGCGGCTCTACGCGAAACGGGCGCGACTCCAAGCCGAAGATGCTGGGTGTCAAGGCGTTCGGTGGTGAACTGATCAGTGCTGGTTCGATCATCGTGCGCCAGCGCGGCACTCGCTTCCACCCCGGCAGCAATGTCGGAGTCGGCAAGGATCACACCTTGTTCGCCTTGGTGGACGGCCACGTGTCGTTTGGCACCAAGGGTGCGTTGTCCAAGTCCACGGTCAACGTGACTCCCGCCTGAGGTTGATTCCTCTGGCAGCAATCGAAGCCCCGCCCTGTCGGGGCTTTGTTGTTTAAGGCGTGCGCTGGTGCTAAGGTGCTGGCCCGCGTGCCCCGCATGGACGGGGCTTTGTGCTTTCAGGAGGGGTTGCCCGCCTGCGTTGCGCTCTTTTGTAAACTGGATATCCCATGAAGTTCGTCGATGAAGCCTTTATTGACATTGCCGCAGGTGATGGTGGCAATGGCTGCGTGTCGTTCCGGCACGAAAAATACAAGGAATTCGGCGGCCCCAATGGCGGAGACGGCGGGCGTGGGGGGCATGTATTTGCCGTGGCCGACCCCAATCTCAATACTCTGGTGGATTTCCGCTATTCGCGTCGCCATGAAGCCAAACGGGGTGAACACGGCATGGGCTCCGACATGTTTGGCGCCGCTGGCACCGACATCACCCTGAAGATGCCGGTGGGCACCATCATTACCGACGCCGAAACGGGCGAGGTGCTGTATGAGTTGCTGACGCCCGGGGAGGTGGTCACCATCGCCAAGGGCGGGGATGGTGGTTTTGGCAACATGCGCTTCAAAAGCGCAATCAACCGCGCTCCGCGTCAAAAGACCCCGGGCTGGCCGGGTGAGAAGAAAAATCTCAAGCTGGAATTGAAGGTGCTTGCTGATGTCGGGCTGCTGGGTATGCCCAACGCGGGCAAATCCACCTTCATCACCGCGGTATCGAACGCGCGCCCCAAGATTGCCGATTATCCCTTCACCACGCTGCACCCGAATCTCGGGGTGGTGCGCGTGGGGCCTGAGCAGAGCTTTGTGGTGGCCGATATTCCTGGTCTGATTGAGGGTGCCTCGGAGGGGGCCGGACTTGGCCACCAATTCTTGCGCCACCTGCAACGCACCCGGCTGCTGCTGCACATTGTGGATCTGGCGCCTTTCGATGATGCGGTGGACCCGGTGGCCCAGGCCAAGGCCATCGTGAACGAGCTGAAAAAATACGACCAGAAGCTCTACAGCAAGCCACGCTGGCTGGTGCTGAACAAGCTGGACATGGTGCCAAAGGAGGAGCGGGAGGCGCGCGTGAAGGATTTTGTCAAGCGCTTCAAATGGAAAGGGCCGGTGTTCGAAATCTCTGCACTGACGCGCGAGGGTTGTGAGCCGCTGATCCATGCGATCTTCCGCCATGTGCAGTCCGAACAACGGATCGAAAACGAGCCGGTGGAAGTGGATCCACGGTTTGCTGGAGATGACGCCGTTTGATACCGTTGGCTGTTCAGGCTGCTTATTTTGCTATATAAATAATAGCTGCTTGCGCTTTATCCATATGCGCCAGCGGTCAAAATGACTCAAAAAATGGTTTCCAGCGTATTGCGCGATGCCCGTCGCATTGTGGTGAAAGTGGGCTCCAGTCTAGTGACCAACGAGGGGCGCGGCCTTGATGAAACCGCCATCGGCGAATGGAGTCGCCAGCTGGCTGCGCTCGTGCGCGGCGAGGGCGGTGTTCCACGCGAAGTGGTGATGGTGTCCAGCGGTGCGATTGCGGAAGGCATGAAGCGCCTGGGCTGGACTGCGCGCCCCCAGGAAATCCACGAACTGCAGGCTGCTGCGGCGGTGGGGCAGATGGGACTGGCGCAGATGTACGAGACCAAGCTGCGCGAGCAGGGCATGGGCAGCGCACAGGTGCTGCTCACCCACGCCGATCTGGCTGATCGTGAGCGCTACCTCAATGCGCGCTCGACCTTGCTGACGCTGCTGCGCCTTGGCGTGGTTCCCGTGATCAATGAAAACGATACCGTGGTCACGGACGAAATCAAATTCGGTGACAACGATACCCTCGGTGCGCTGGTGGCCAACCTGGTCGAGGCGGATGCGCTGGTCATCCTCACGGACCAAAAGGGGCTCTACACGGCAGATCCGCGCAAAGACCCATCGGCCCAGTTTGTGCATGAAGCCCAGGCGGGCGATCTGGCTCTGGAAGCCATGGCCGGCGGGGCGGGCTCCAGCATTGGCAAGGGTGGAATGATCACCAAGATTCTGGCTGCCAAGCGGGCGGCAGGGTCGGGGGCTTCCACCGTCATTGCCTGGGGTCGTGAAGAGAATGTCTTGGTGCGGCTGGTGCAGGGCGAAGCGCTCGGTACGCTGCTGGTGGCCCAGACGGCCAAAACACAGGCCCGCAAACAGTGGATGGCTGACCATCTGCAAATGCGGGGCGCTGTGGTGGTGGACGCCGGTGCAGCCGCCAAGCTGCGCGATGAGGGCAAAAGCCTGCTCCCCATCGGAATGACGGCAGTGGAGGGCGATTTTTCGCGTGGCGAAGTGATTGCGGTGCGCGATCCGTCGGGCCGGGAAATCGCTCGCGGACTGGCCAACTACGCCAGCGCGGAGGCGCGGCTCTTGTGCCGCAAACCGTCTTCTGAGTTTGAAAAGCTGCTCGGTTATGTCGCCGAGTCGGAGATGGTGCACCGCGACAACCTGGTTCTTTCAGCGGCTTGACGCGCCTTGTCGGTGCCTAGATAACTTGGATAGGCCGTTCAGAGGGTAGGCCGCATTCGCAAGCCAGGTGTCGCACGGGCACCGCAGGCGGGCTTGCCCTGCGCACAAAAGATTTATATCGAGCGTGGCGCGATGCCGGGGTAGGGCAGGGCTTCCAGCTCTGCCGGCACACTGTTTTGCGGATCCGGGTCAAAACTTGCGCCGGGCGGCAGTTCCATTCCGGGGTTCAACAACAAAGATCCCGCGCGGTGCATGGGGCCGCCTTGTGCATCCATGTCGCGCGCCCGCATGCCACTGCGAAGGTAGCGATTGCGCTGCTCATGACGTGGAAGGTACCGGGCGAGTTCGGTCAAGGCCATCTCATAGACGCCGCGTTTGAACTCGACCACCACATCCAGCGGCACCCAATAGTCGTGCCATCTCCAGGCATCGAACTCGGGATGGTCGGTGGCCCGAAGGTTCAGATCCCAATCGTGGCCCACCAGTTGAAGCAGATACCAGATTTGTTTCTGGCCTTTGTAATGACCGCGCGCATCGCGGCGGATGTACCGGTCAGGCACCTCATAGCGCAACCAGTCCCGCGTACGGGCGACCAAGCGCACATGGTTGGGATGCAGTCCCACCTCCTCATGCAGCTCACGAAACATGGCTTGCTCGGGGGTTTCGCCCCGGTCAATGCCACCTTGCGGAAACTGCCAGCTGTGGGTGCGAATGCGTTTGCCCCAGAACACCTGGTTCTTCTGGTTGAGCAGGATGATGCCGACGTTCGGCCGAAAGCCGTCCCGGTCAAGCATAATCAAACCCCAAATTTTTAAACTGTGTCCATTATGCACGGCGCCTAGTGCGCGGCAAGTGGGCTGGTCTGTTCTGCCTGAAATCGATTCCGATGAAAGCCTCCCAATTCTTTATCTCCACCCTCAAGGAAGCTCCGGCCGATGCCGAAGTGGTCAGCCACAAACTCATGATGCGGGCGGGGCTGATCAAGAAGCTGGGCGCTGGCATCTACAGCTACATGCCCATGGGCGTTCGGGTGATCCGCAAGGTCGAGGCCATCGTGCGCGAGGAAATGAACCGTGCCGGTGCGGTGGAGCTGGTCATGCCCGTGGTTCAGCCGGCAGAGCTGTGGCAAGAAACGGGGCGGTTTGAGAAGATGGGCCCTGAGCTGCTGCGCATCCAGGATCGCCATGGCCGTGATTTCGTGGTGCAGCCTACCAGCGAAGAAGTGATCACTGACATCGCACGCCAGGAGCTACGCAGCTACAAGCAGTTGCCCAAGAACTTCTACCAGATCCAGACCAAGTTCCGTGATGAGCGCCGGCCCCGCTTTGGCCTGATGCGTGGGCGCGAGTTCACGATGAAGGACGCCTATAGCTTCGACCGCGACCAGGTCTCGGCCAAGGCCAGCTACCAGGTCATGGCCCAAGCCTACCGGCGCATCTTTGACCGTTTCGGCCTCACCTACCGTGCCGTGGCGGCCGACAGCGGCGCCATTGGTGGCGACCTGAGCGAGGAATTCCAGGTGATTGCCGCCACGGGTGAAGACGCCATCGTTTACTGCCCCCAGAGCGACTATGCCGCCAACATGGAAAAGGCCGAGGCGCTGGCCCCTTCGGGAGCGCGTGGCGTCGCGACACAGGGGATGGCCAAGGTCGCAACGCCCGGCAAGAGCACCTGCGCCGACGTGGCGGAGTTGCTGGGCGTGCCGCTCAAGACCACCGTCAAATCGCTGGTGCTGGCCACCGACGAGACCAACGCGGCGGGCGAGATTGTCAAAACCCAGGTCTGGTTGCTGCTGCTGCGTGGTGACCACGACATGAACGAGATCAAGGTGGCCAAGGTGCCGGGGCTGGAGGGCTTCCGCTTCGCAACCCTGGGCGAGATTGACGAGCACTTTGGCTGTAAGCCCGGTTATCTGGGGCCCATCGGCTTGAAGAAGCCGCTCAAAATCGTGGCAGATCGTGAAGTCACGCTGATGGCCGACTGGATCTGCGGCGCCAATGAAGCGGATTTCCACACCACCGGCGTGAACTGGGGCCGTGACCTGCCCGAGCCAGACGCCGTGGCCGATCTGCGCAATGTGGTGGCGGGCGACCCCTCGCCGGATGGCCAGGGGGAACTTGCCATTGAGCGCGGCATCGAAGTGGGCCATGTCTTCTATCTCGGCACCAAGTACAGCCGCGCCATGAACGCCACCTTTCTGGACGAAAACGGCAAACCCCAGCCGCTGGAGATGGGTTGCTACGGCATCGGCATTACCCGCCTGCCTGCTGCAGCGATCGAGCAGAACCATGACGAGCGCGGCATCATCTGGCCCGATGCGATTGCACCCTTCACCGTGGTCATCTGCCCCGTGGGCATGGACCGCAGCGAAGCGGTCAAGACCACGGCCGAGTCGCTGTATGCCGATTTGCTGGCCGCTGGCGTCGACGTGATCCTGGACGACCGCGGCGAGCGCCCCGGCGCGATGTTTGCCGACTGGGAGCTGATTGGCGTGCCACACCGCGTGACCGTTGGCGACAAGAGCCTCAAGGAAGGCGTGGTCGAGTACCAGCACCGCCGCGACGCCACAGCCTCCAAAGTGGCCGTGGCCGATATCCTGGCCCATGTGAAGGGGCGCATGGCCGTATGACAAGGGAGCGCGATCTGTCTGCAAGCGCCTCGGCTCCTACCGGGCTGACCGGTGTTTCCCGGCGTGCGTGCCTGGTGTCACTTGCGGCACCTGCCGCATGGCTGGGGGCGCCTGCGCAGGCCCACGCAGGCAGTCAGCTGGAAGAGCCGTTGATGGATTCGGTGCGTACGGCGCTGACATCGGCGGTGGGCAACTTTGGCCCGCCCGAGCCGCAGTTCTTCAGCACCGAAGCGCGTCTGCACTATTTGCGCTGGCTGGGCACCATGAGCGACCGTTTGCGCCGTCGCAAGCCTGAATGGGAAGTGCGCCGCGACTTCCTGCAGACGGTGTGGTACGAGTCCAAGCGCGCGGGGCTCGATGTGTCGCTGGTCATGGGGCTCATTCAGGTCGAGAGCGCCTTTCGCAAGTTCGCCGTGTCCAGCGTGGGGGCTCGTGGCTACATGCAGGTCATGCCCTTCTGGACGCGCGTGATTGGTGATGGCGACCCGGGCAAACTGTTTCACATGCAGACCAACCTGCGTTTTGGCTGTGTGATCCTGCGCCACTACATCGACCGCGAGCGCGGCGACCTATTCCTGGCGCTGGGCCGCTACAACGGCAGCCGGGGCCGCTCGCCCTATCCCGATGCCGTGTTTGGTGCCCAGCGCAACTGGCATTTCAACGAGAAACCCGCAGCGGCCTGATTCATCAGGGTGACGGGTGCGGGCGCGGGCACAAGGTGGATCAGGGTGCGGCCGTTGCGGCAGGGTCTACAGGGCCGCTGTTTTCCAGGGGTACTGGTTTCAGGCGCGACACCATCACCTGATCAACGCGAAAGCTGTCCACGTCCACCACCTCGAATTTGTAGCCGCCCCAGCTCACACTGTCGGTGCGTCGGGGAACGCGGCGCAGCATCACCATCAGGAAGCCGGCCAGGGTTTCGTAGTCGTCGCTGTGCGGCAGTTCGTCCAGGCCCAGCGCATGCAACACGTCTTCCACCGGGGTGACGCCATCGATGAGCCACGAGTTCTCGTCGCGCCGCACGATCTGCTCTTCGTCGGCCGATCCCACCAGATCGCCCATGACGGTGCTCATCACGTCGTTCAGCGTCACCACGCCCACCACCAGGCTGTATTCGTTCACGATGACGGCGAAATCCTCGTGCACCTGGCGGAACTGTTCCAGCACCTCGGACAAGGTGAGGCGGTCGGGCACGATCAGCACCTTGCGCACCAGGCTGTCGTCGGCCAGCGAAATGGGCTGGTTGTTCAGCACACGCTGAAACAGGTCTTTGGCGTCCACATAGCCCACCACATGGTCGATATCGCCTTCACACACAGGGTAGGTCGAGAAGGGCTCGGCCGCGATGCGCAGGCGAATCACGGCGTCCGGCTCGTCGCGCAGAAAAAAGGCAATGCGATCGCGTGGTGACATGGCACTAGACACCATGCGCGTATCGAGCTCAAACACATTGGTGATGACCTGCTGCTCGCGCGCGGCCAGCACGCCCGCCCGCGCACCGGC
Source organism: Acidovorax defluvii (assembly GCA_003268905.1). GTDB lineage: Bacteria > Pseudomonadota > Gammaproteobacteria > Burkholderiales > Burkholderiaceae_C > Acidovorax > Acidovorax defluvii. The sequence goes on along the minus strand of QLTU01000002.1, from coordinate 66,687 downwards.
TTCCATCATGGCCAGGATGTCGTCAGAGGTGATGCGGTCGTCCCGCAGGGACGACATGCCCAGCAGGCGGAACAGGGCGTCCGCCCCCTTGCTGTAAAACCACACAAGCGGACGCATCACGGTCATCAGGAACACCATGGGCTGGGCCAGCCGCACTACCATGTTCTCTGGCTCGGCCATGCCCAGGCGCTTGGGGAACAGGTCGGAAAACAGGATGAACAGCGACGTGATGACTACGAAAGACGCCAGAAAGCCGACGGTCTGGGCGCTGGCGTCCGGTAGCCACAGCCCTGACAGCGCCGTGAAATGCGGGCTCAGCGCGCCTTCGCCAACGATGCCCCCCAAAATGGCCACTGCGTTTTGTCCGACCTGCACCACGGTGAAGTAGTCCCCTGGCTGCTCCTGCAGGCGCAGCACCCGGTCGGCGCGTGCATCACCCTCGTCCGCCATCTGGCGCAGGCGCAGGCGGCGTGCGGCAGCCAGCGAAATTTCGGCCACCGAAAAGAATGCACTGGCTGCGATGAGCAGGCCAATGATGAGCAGGCTTTGGGTCAGGGTCATGGTGATGGAGAAGCCGGGCGGGGCCTGGCGGCAGACTCGCCGGGCCTTGTGAGTGTAGCGGCGCATGCGTGCACTGCAGTACGGCTTGCAGCACCCAGAGCTGCGCAATTGCGCCCGCCAGGGTGAGCGCCAATGCACGGAAAGGATGCTCCCGAGCGCTGACAAATCGACGTCAAAACGGGCAAAGCCGCCCGCAGGCGGCCTTGCAGCACTAGAGGTGCGGACGTGTGCCCTGCGGCGTGGCTCAGCCCTCGCTGCCGAGCAGCTGCTTGAGCTCGCCCGATTCGTACATCTCCATCATGATGTCCGAACCGCCAATGAACTCACCTTTCACATACAGCTGCGGAATGGTGGGCCAGTTGCTGTATTCCTTGATGCCCTGGCGGACTTCCTCGTCTTCCAGCACGTTGACTGTGGTCAGGGCCTTGGTGTCAACGCCGCAGGCCTTGAGGATCTGGATGGCACGGCCCGAAAAGCCGCACATCGGAAAGCTGGCATTGCCTTTCATGAACAGCAGGATGTCGCTGGATTTCACGAGGGCGTCGATGCGTTGTTGGGTGTCGCTCATGGGGTTCTCCTTGTAGGGGGCAGACGGGCAAAAGGCCCGCAATGGGGGGATTATTTCACTGTCGGCCACTGCCCGCCGGTGCAACGCGCGATGCCGGCGAGGTCTTTGCGGCTTTGCACCTGCGCAAAGCCCTGTTCTCGCAGCAGCGTGCTGACGGCGGCGGCCTGGTCCCACCCGTGTTCCAGCAGCAACCAGCCGCCCGGCACCAGATGCGCGGGGGCTTGGGTCACGATGGTGCGGATGTCGTCGAGTCCGTCGGCACCGCTGGCCAGGGCCTGCAGGGGTTCGTGGGTCAGCGCGGCCAGGTGCGGGTCGGCCGCCGGAATGTAGGGCGGGTTGGAGACGATGGCGTCAAACCGGCCTTCGACACCGTCCAGCCAGTGGCCCCGTGCAAACCGCACGGGCAACGCCAGGCGCTGTGCATTGGCTTGCGCCACGGCCAGGGCATCGGAGCTGGCATCCACGGCCAGCACCTGGGCTGTGGGGCGCTGGTGCTGCAAGGCCAGCGCAATCGCGCCGCTGCCGGTGCCCAGGTCCACGATGCGTGGCGGGTGCAGCGGGTCGGTCAGGGGTGCGATCACTTCCAGGGCCCAGTCCACCAGCGTCTCGGTGTCGGGGCGCGGGTCGAGCACGCGGGCGTCAATGACCAGCGGCAGGCCATAAAACTCTTTGCGCCCGGTCAGGTAGGCCACGGGCTCTCCGGCTGCGCGGCGTTGGCACAGGGCCATGAATGCTTCTTGCACTGCGGGCTCCAGCGCATCGGTGTCATGCGCCAGCAGCCAGGCGCGGCCTGCATCGGGGCGGCCCATGGCGTGCAGTAGCAGCATCTGTGCATCGATGCGCTCCAGGCCCAGGGTGCGGGCCTGCGTCAGAACCTGCGCCAGGGTGGGGGTTGATGTGTTCACTCTATTTTTGATAGCTGCTTGCGCTTATGCAAAAAGGGCTACAGCCCGATTTCATTAAAAATCATTGTCCGCCTTGGATGGAGGCGCCCATCTCCAGCTCTTCGAGCTGCTCGGCTTCGCGTGCATGCGCCAGTGCTTGCAGCACCTCGGCCAGGTCGCCATCCATCACATATTGCACCTTGTAGAGCGTGAGGTTGATGCGGTGGTCGGTCAGCCGCCCCTGCGGGAAGTTGTAGGTGCGGATGCGGTCGCTGCGGTCGCCGCTGCCGATCAGGCCCTTGCGCAGCGCGGCCTCTTTGGCGGCGCGCTCGCTGCGCTCTTTCTCCTGGATGCGCGCCTGCAGCACCTGCAGGGCCTTGGCCTTGTTGCTGTGCTGGCTGCGGCCGTCCTGGCACTCGGCCACGATGCCGGTGGGCAAGTGCACCACGCGCACGGCCGAGTCGGTCTTGTTGATGTGCTGGCCGCCCGCGCCGCTGGCGCGAAAGGTGTCGATGCGCAGATCGGCCGGGTTGAGCTTGATGGCCTCGGTCTCGTCGGGTTCGGGCATCACGGCCACGGTGCAGGCGCTGGTGTGGATGCGGCCCTGGGTTTCGGTGGCGGGCACGCGCTGCACGCGGTGGCCGCCCGATTCGAACTTCAGTGCGCCGTAAACGTGGTCACCTTCGATGCGCAGCACGATTTCCTTGTAACCCCCCAGCTCGGCCGCGTTTTCGCTGATGACCTCGACCTTCCAGCCCACGCGGTCGGCGTAGCGCATGTACATGCGCGTGAGGTCGCCCGCAAACAGCGCCGATTCATCACCACCCGTGCCCGCCCGGATTTCGACAAACGCGTTGCGTGCGTCGTCGGGGTCTTTGGGCAGCAGCAGGCGCTGCAATTCGTCTTCGAGCTGCCGCAGCTCGGCGGAGGCAGCGGTGATTTCTTCCTGCGCCATTTCCGCCATCTCAGGGTCGGCAAGCATCTCGCGCGCTCCGGCCAGGTCGGCTTCGCACTGCACAAAACGGGCATAGCGGCCGGCGACCTGGGTGACCTCCGCATGTTCGCGCGACAGCACGCGGTATTGCGCCATGTCGGCCATGATGTCTTCGCGCGAGAGCAAAAAATCCAGTTCGCCCAGACGCTGCGCATAGCGTTCCAGCTGGCTTCGGAGAAAGGGTTTCATTTTTAATCGTTATTGTTGCTACTAAAAACGTAGCTGCTCGCGTTTATCTGGTATGGGCAAATGATCGATTTTTCCTAAATATTCACGGGTCACAGATACTTCGCACCATCTGTTCTGGATCGTCGAAGCCTGGGCGCTCAGCGGGTACAGCCTTTCGGCATGCCCAAGGCCGGCCAGACCCCGTGCGAACGGCTGCCCATCGAAGACAGGTTGCCAATCAGGCAACGGGCCGTGACAGCCGGGGGCGAAGGCTCAGTGGGCTCCGTCCAGGATCCAGCGCGCCAGGCCCCGGGCGCTTTCTTCGCTCAGGTGTTCGTGGGCGCCAATGCGGCCCACCAGGCGCGGCTTGCGCAACTCGGTGATCAGGTGGTCTTCGGCGCCGGCTTCGCCGCGGTGCTTGGCGGTGTGGCTGGCCAGCTGCGCAAAGCTGGGCGCGTTGGGGTGGTAGGCGTTGCTGTGGCAGCTGTAGCAGCCCATCTCCACCGCCAATGTGGAGCCGGCCTGTGCCAGTGGGCAGGCCGCCAGGGCGAAACCCAGGAGGAAGGGAAGGACGATTTTGTGTGCGTGGGCCATGGGCCGGACTTTCAAGCAAAGGGAAACAACGGGCAGCAGGCGCTGCCGAGCCAGTGTTGCCCCGAACCCCCCATGGACGGGCAGGCCAAGGCAGTATGAGCGGCGCTACAGGCCGGTCTTGCTTTGCGAGCGCAGGAACAGGCGCGAGACGGTCTGCGCAGTCTGGGCGCGCAGGTCGGCGTCGCCTGCCCGCAACTCGGCCATGGTGCCGTGCAGCATCTTCTGGGCAAGACCACGCGAAAGGGCCTCCAGCACGGCATCGACATCTTCGCCTTTGGCCAGCAGCTTTTTGGCGCGCGCGATCTCCAGGGCGCGCCACTCGTCGGCCTGGGCGTTGATCTGCTGGATCAGGGGCACCACGCCGCCTGCGGCACCTGCGGGGCTGCGCAGCTCCATCCAGTGCATGAAGCTCTGCACCCCGGCATCGATGATGGCTTCGGCCTGCGCCACGGCCGCCTGGCGGTTGGCCTGGGCGGTCTGCACCACGCTGGCCAGGTCGTCCACGGTGTACAGGTACACGTCGCCCAGGGCCTTGACCTCGGGCTCGATGTCGCGCGGAACGGCCAGGTCCACCATGAACATGGGGCGGTGGCGGCGTTTTTTGAGGGCACGCTCCACGGCACCCAGGCCGATGATGGGCAGGGTGCTGGCGGTGCAGCTGATGATGGCGTCGAACTCGTGCAGGCGCTCGGGCAGGTCCGACAGGCGCATCACCTCGCCACCAAAACGGGTGGCCAGCTTCTCGCCGCGCTCCAGCGTGCGGTTGGCGATGGCAATGGACTGGGGGTTCCTGGCGGCGAAATGCGTGGCCGCCAGTTCGATCATTTCGCCCGCGCCGACAAACAGCACGCGGATCTCGGAGAGGTCTTCAAACAACTGGCCCGCCAGGCGCACAGCGGCGGCGGCCATGCTGATGCTGTGCGCGCCGATTTCGGTGCTGGTGCGCACCTCTTTGGCCACAGCAAAGCTGCGCTGGAACAGCTGGTTGAGCGTGGTGCCCAGGGCGCCCGCCGTTTCGGCGGCACGCACGGCGTTTTTCATCTGCCCAAGAATCTGGGCCTCGCCCAGCACCATCGAGTCAAGCCCGCTGGCCACGCGAAAAGCGTGGCGTGCCACCAGGCTGTCTTCCAGGGTGTAGGAGTGCGAGCGCAGCAGCGCGGGGCTTACGCCGCCGCTTTGCGCCAGCCACCCGAGCGTGTGGTCCATGGCCGCCTGCTCGCCGGCGCAATAGATTTCGGTGCGATTGCAGGTGGAAATGATGGCGGTTTCGACGCCGTTGTGGCGGCTGCTTTGGCCCAGCGACTGGCGCAAGCCTTGCAGCGTGGGCGTGATCTGGTCAAGCGCAAACGCGAATTTACCGCGCAGATCGAGCGGCGCGGTGGTGTGGTTGATGCCGAGGGCCCAGACTGCCATAGACGCCGATTATAAAATTGTTCTCGGCATCAGGCACCGTGTTTGCCTAAGCCTTGATCTGGGTCACGTTTATGGGTCCGCTGGACGCTCTTTATCACGCCGTGAATTTCATGGCGCCCGCTGCGGCGCTGGCCGTTTTGCTGGTGCTGGGTGGGCGCTTGATTCGATCAAAAGGGGCGTTGGCGCTTTCCTGGCGTGCGCAAGTAGCTATCAATTTTGTGGTTGGTTGCGCCGTGCTGGTGGCTGGGTTGGTCGTGCTGGGCCGCGACGGCAAGATGCTGACCTATGCGGCGCTGGTGTTGGGCTGCGCCACCTGCCAGTGGGTGCTGGTGCGTGGCTGGCGGGGCTGAGCGCCGATTCGGTGCGGGTGCCGGGCCGCTGCGGCGCGGCACCTGACGGCTCACTGATCGGCCGGGCTGAACAGATCGACGCGGTCGGTGATGATGCCGTCGGTGCCCAGGTCGATCAGGCGTTGGGCCGCCCATTCGTCGTTGACCGTGTAGCTCAGGGCGCGCATACCCAATGCGTGGACCTGTTGTACCAGGGCGACATTCCACAGCGCGTGGTTGCACACCAGCGCCTGGCAGCCTAATTGCTGCGCCAGGGCCAGGCAGCCGTCTTGCAGGGTATCGACCAGCAGGCCGCGTGGCAGCTGCGGAGCAGCGGCCTGGGCCGCTGCCAGTGCGTCTGGCTTGAACGAGGTCAGCAAGGGCGGCACGGCCGTGGCGGGCCAGATGCGTGCCAGCAACTCGCCCACGGCGCGGCCTGTGGCGGCTTCGGCGCCAGGGGTGGGTTTGATTTCCACATTCAGGCAGTAATGGTTGGCCAGGCACCAGCGCGCCAGCGCCTCCAGTGTGGGCAGGCTCTCGCCAGCGAAGGCGCGGGAATGCCAGCTTCCGGCATCGAGTTGAGACAGCGCAGACCAAGGCCGCTCGCCGCCCGTGCCCTGGCCATTGGTGGTGCGCTGCAGCGTGGCGTCGTGCAGCAGAAACAGCACGCCATCGGCGCTGAGCTTGGCGTCGCATTCGAACATGCGGTAACCGTGCTGGGCCCCCAGCCGGAAGGCCGACATGGTGTTCTCGGGTGCCAGCTTGCCGGCACCGCGGTGGGCGATCCAGCGGGGATAAGGCCAGGAGGAAGTCATGCGGTGAATCCGACGGGCCGGGTCAGAGGCGTTTGCCGGTCTCGGCATGAAACCAGTGCAGGCGGTTTTCACGGGGCGTGACATGGATGGTGTCGCCCGCCTTGGGCGCGGCGCTGCCTTCTTCAATGCGCACGATCAGGCTGTCACCCCCCATGGTGGCGTACACCAGGCGCTCGGCGCCCAGCAGCTCGACCGTGTCCACGCGCACCTCCCAGCCTGCCGAGGTGATGTCCAGGTGTTCGGGGCGAACGCCCAAAATGGTGCCGGGCTTGCTGTTGGGCGCATGGCGCAGCAGGTTCATGGGCGGCGAGCCAATGAAGCTGGCGACAAAAATCGATGCCGGCGTGTGATAGACCTCTTCGGGCGTGCCGAACTGCTCCATCACGCCAGCGTTCATGACGATCATGCGCTGCGCCAGCGTCATGGCTTCGACCTGGTCGTGCGTGACGAACAGGCTGGTGATGCCCAGCTCTCGGTGCAGTTTCTGGATTTCGATGCGGGTTTGCGCACGCAGCTTGGCGTCGAGGTTGGACAGCGGCTCGTCGAACAAAAACACCTGCGGCTGGCGCACGATGGCGCGGCCCATGGCCACGCGCTGGCGCTGGCCGCCCGAGAGCTCGCGCGGCTTGCGCTCGAGCAGGTGGCCCAGTTCCAGGATCTTGGCGGCCTTGTCCACGCGCACCTTGATCTCGGCGATAGGCACCTTCTTGATCTTGAGACCGTAGGCCATGTTGTCGAACACGGTCATGTGCGGGTACAGCGCGTAGTTCTGGAACACCATGGCGATGTCGCGCTCGGCGGGTTCCAGGTTGTTGACCACGCGCCCGCCAATGGCAATGTCACCGCCCGAGATTTCTTCCAGGCCGGCCACCATGCGCAGCAGCGTGGACTTGCCGCAGCCCGAAGGGCCCACGATCACGATGAATTCGCGGTCGCTGATTTCTGCATTGATGCCATGGAGCACGGGCACGGCAGTTTTGCCGTGGCCATAACGTTTGACGACGTTTTTGAGAGAGATGGATGCCATAAACGGATGGGGTTCAGTATTTCAAAAAGCGGTGTGGGGCGGGGCTTACTTTTCGGTGTCCACCAGGCCCTTCACGAACCACTTTTGCATCAGGATCACCACGGCAGCTGGTGGCAGCATGGCCAGGATGGCCGTGGCCATGGCGATGTTCCAGTCGATGGAGGCTTCGCCGCCACCGCCGACCATGCGCTTGATGCCGATCACCACGGGGTACATGTCTTCGGTGGTGGTCATCAGCAGCGGCCACAAATACTGGTTCCAGCCATAGATGAACTGGATCACGAACAACGCGGCGATCGAGGTCTTGGACAGTGGCACCAGCACATCCTTGAAAAAGCGCATGGGGCCGGCACCGTCCATGCGGGCGGCTTCCACCAACTCGTCCGGCACCGTCAGAAAGAACTGCCGAAACAGGAACGTGGCGGTGGCCGATGCGATGAGCGGCAGGGTCAGCCCGCCGTAGGTGTTGAGCAGGCCCAAGTCGGCCACGACCTTGTAGGTGGGCAGGATGCGCACTTCCACGGGTAGCATCAACGTCAGGAAGATGGCCCAGAAGCACAGCATCTTGAACGGAAAGCGGAAATACACGATGGCAAAGGCCGACAGCAGCGAGATAGCGATCTTGCCCACAGTGATGATGATGGCGGTCACGAAGCTCACCCACATCATGTGGACCACATTGGTGTTGGAGCCAAGCTTGCCCGAGCCAAACAGCGCGGCTTTGTAGTTGGCCCACATTTCACCGCCGGGCAGCAGTGGCATGGGGGCCTGCACGATATCTGCGGCCGTGTGCGTAGAGGCCACCAGGGCCAGGTAAAGGGGGAAGGCCACCACCATCACACCGAGAATCATCACGGCGTGCGACAGCACGGTAAGCCAGGGACTGCGGTCAACCATGGAAGGCCTCCAGAGCGTCAAAAGGGCAGGGTGAAGTGATCAGAGCGGCAGGCATCAGTACTGCACCTTCTTTTCGACATAGCGGAACTGCACCACGGTCAAGGCCACCACGATGATCATCAGAACAACGGACTGCGCCGCCGATCCGCCCAGATCGAGCGCCTTGAAGCCGTCCAGGAACACCTTGTAGACCAGGATGGTGGTGGACTGGCCGGGGCCGCCGCTGGTCATCGCATCGATGATCCCGAAGGTGTCGAAGAACGCATAAACAATGTTGATCACCAGCAGGAAGAACGTGGTGGGCGACAGCAAAGGCAGCTGGATATTCCAGAACCTGCGCCAGGGGCCGGCGCCGTCAATGGATGCGGCTTCAATGAGCGATTTGGGGATGGATTGCAGGCCCGCCAGAAAGAACAGGAAGTTGTAGGAAATCTGCTTCCACACCGAGGCCGCAACGATCAGGCCCATGGCCTGGTTTTCGCTCATCAGGTGGTTCCAGCTGTAGCCCAGCTTGCCCAGAAAATACGACACCACGCCGATCGACGGCGAAAACATGAAGATCCACAACACCCCGGCGATCACCGGCGCAACCGCGTAGGGAACGATCAGCAGGGTTTTGTAAACCATGGCGCCGCGCACGATGCGGTCGGCAAAAATTGCCAGAACCAGCGACACCACAATCCCCACTGCAGCCACCAGCACGGAAAAGAAAGCGGTGCGCTGGAACGAGTTCAGGTAGGTCGGGTCGTCCAGCAGGTTGCGGAAGTTTTCCAGCCCCACCCATTCGGTTGACATGCCAAAGGCGTCCTGCACCTGCAGCGACTGCAGCACCGCCTGGCTGGCGGGCCAGAAGAAAAAGACGCCAATGATGACGAGTTGGGGCATGAGCAGCACCCAGGGGAGCCATCGGGAGCGGAAAAGTACGCGTTTTTCCATGGGATTTCACAATAAAACATCCGCCGGGGCCCTTGCGGGGCGCGGCGGATGGGGCTGGGCTTGCGCACAAGCGCCGCCTCAGAAACAAATAAAAATGGGGCCGGGGCCGCATCGGGTGGCGCTATTTTGCCCTGTACCTTGCGTCCCCGGCACTGCGGGACCAGGCTGCGGGACCAGGCCGGCACCGCGCCCCGCGCCATGCGGGGCTGCCAGTGGCTTACTTGCCCTTGTTGGCGCGCTCAAAGCGGGCCAGCAATTCGTCGCCGCGCTTCACGATCGAGTCCAGTGCGGTCTGGGCCGATTGCTTGCCCGACCACACCTGTTCGAGTTCTTCGTCCTCGATGGTGCGGATCTGCACATAGTTGCCCAGGCGGATGCCGCGCGAGTTGTTGGTCACCTTGCGCACCATCTGCTGCACGGCCACATCGGTGCCGGGGTTCTTCTGGTAGAAGCCCGACTTGTCGGTCAGGTCATAGGCCGCCAGGGTGATGGGCAGGTAGCCCGTGCGCTGGTGGCTGGCTGCTTGCACCTTGGTCTGCGACAGGAAGTCGAAGAACGTGGCCACGCCCTTGTATTCGGCGGGCTTCTTGCCCGCCATGACCCACAGCGAGGCGCCACCGATCACGGTGTTTTGTGGCGCGCCCTTCACGTCGGCGTAGTAGGGCAGGGGGGCCAGACCGTAGGCGAACTTGGCGTTCTTGGCCACGTCGCCATAGAAACCCGAGGACGTCTGGATCATGGCGCACTCACCGGCGGTGAAAGAGGCCTGGGCGGTGGGGCCGCGGCCCTTGTAGACAAACTCGCCCGCAGCCGCGGCCTTGGCGAGGTTGTCGATGTGGCGCACATGCAGCGGTGAATTCATCTTCAGGCGCGCATCCATTCCAGCCAGGCCGTTTTGCTTGGTGGCGAACTCGACGTTGTGCCAGGTGGAGAAGCTTTCGAGCTGCGTCCAGCCCATCCAGGCCAGCGTCATGGGGCAGCTGTGGCCGCTCGCTTTCAGCTTCTTGGCGGCGGCAAACACTTCAGGCCAGGTGGCGGGAGCCTTGTCGGCGTTCAGGCCCGCCTTCTTGAAGGCGTCCTTGTTGTAATAGAAGATAGTGGTCGAGCTGTTGAACGGGAAGCTCAGCATCTGTCCGTTGGGGGCCGTGTAGTAGCCGGCCACGGCGGGGATGTAGGCCTTGGGGTCGAAGGCCAGACCGGCATCGCCCATCACCTTGCCAACGGGCACGGTAGCACCCTTGCTGGCCATCATGGTGGCGGTGCCCACTTCAAACACCTGCAAGATGTGCGGCGCATTGCCCGAGCGGAAGGCCGCAATGGCGGCTGTCATGTTTTCGTCATACGAGCCCTTGTAGGTGGGCACCACCTTGTATTCCTTCTGGCTCTCGTTGAACTGTTTGGCCAAGTCATTGACCCACTCGTTGTTCACGGCCGTCATCGAATGCCACCACTGGATTTCGGTTTGGGCTTGTGCAGATACGCACACGGTGGTGGCCAGGGCGGCGGTCAGGGCCAGCTGCTTGAATTGCATGAATACTCCTCCAGAATGACGAAGACACAAAGGCGCGATGCTAGGTGGCGTTTGTGTCGATGATGTGACGTTGCCCCACAGGGCTGAGACGCCAGCAATCGGGGAAACCCGCTTTGCGATGGTTGTTGCAAAGGCCATTGCGACGGCGGCCGAATTGTGACATTCATGAAACAAATGGTGTCAATTCATGGACAGCGTCAAGGCCATTGCGGGGCGGGTGGCGATTTTTGTTGCAATGCATCATGCTTGCCCCCTTGAGGGCTCGCCATGCCGTGTGCATTTGCAAGCCCGGTCTTTTTCCAACCTTTCGTTTGCCATGGTCACCACCTCTCTGGATAAAAGCAAGATCAAGTTCCTGTTGCTGGAGGGTATTCACCCCTCAGCGCTGGATGTCATCCGCGCAGCCGGGTATTCGCAGATCGAGACCGTTGCAGGGGCGCTGCCCGATGACGAGCTCAAGCGCAAGATCGCAGACGCCCATTTCGTGGGCATCCGCTCGCGCACCCAGCTGACCGAAGAGGTGTTTGCCCACGCCCACAAGCTGGTGGCGGTGGGTTGCTTTTGCATCGGTACCAACCAGGTGGACCTGAATGCGGCACGCGAGCGCGGCATTGCCGTGTTCAACGCGCCGTACTCCAACACCCGGTCGGTGGCCGAGCTGGTGCTGGCCGAGGCCATCTTGCTGCTGCGCGGCGTGCCCGAAAAGAATGCTGTGGCCCACCGTGGCGGTTGGCTCAAGTCGGCCGAGAACGCCTATGAAATCCGGGGCAAGACGCTGGGCATCGTCGGCTATGGCTCCATCGGCACGCAGTTGTCGGTGCTGGCCGAAGCGCTGGGAATGCAGGTGGCGTTTTTCGACGTGGTGAACAAGCTGCCGCTGGGCAACGCGCGCCAGGTGGCCAAGCTGCACGACCTGCTGGGGCAGAGCGATATCGTGAGCCTGCATGTGCCCGAGTTGCCATCCACCGCGGGGATGATCGGTGCGGCCGAAATTGCGGCCATGAAGCCCGGCGGCATTCTGATCAATGCAGCGCGGGGCACCGTGGTGGAGATTGAGTCGCTGGCCGACGCCCTCAAGGCCAAGAAGCTGCTGGGCGCCGCCATCGACGTGTTTCCGGTGGAGCCTCGCACCAACAAGGACGAGTTTCAGTCGCCCCTGCGGGGACTGGACAACGTGATTCTGACCCCGCACATTGGCGGCTCCACCATGGAGGCGCAGGCCAATATCGGGCTGGAAGTGGCGGAAAAGCTGGTGAAGTACAGCGACAACGGCACCAGCACGTCGTCGGTCAACTTCCCCGAGGTGGCGTTGCCCGCGCACCCCGGCAAGCATCGCCTGCTGCACATTCACCGCAATGTGCCGGGTGTGCTGTCCGAGATCAACCGCATCTTGTCGGACAACCAGATCAACATCTCGGCCCAGTACCTGCAGACCAACGAGAAGATTGGCTATGTGGTGATCGACATCGACGCCGCGTCGTCGGACCTGGCGCTCGACAAACTGGCCCATGTGCCCGCAACGCTGCGCAGCCGCGTGCTGTTCTGAGCTTGCTCCTGTAAATATAGCTGGTGGCGCTTGCTGGTAAAGCGCTGCGGGCTGATTTTGTTTTAGAACCCACATTCATCGCCTTGGGGGCCGCTCCGGCGCTCAGGGCCGGGCGGCGCAGCCGGAGGCGGTGGCATAAAATTCCGACCCCAAGGCACAAGGGCGCGCCGCGTCCACCCAGGTTGATCCCATGAATGTTCCGATTGCGTTGGCCGCCCTGCAGACGCAGGCTGCCGAGCCTGTTCGTCTGCGCGAAATTCCCTATAACTACACCTCGTTCTCCGACCGGGAGATCGTGATTCGCCTGCTGGGCGCGTCCGCCTGGGAGGTGCTCGACCAGCTGCGCAATGAGCGCCGCACCGGCCGCTCTGCCCGCATGCTGTACGAGGTGCTGGGTGACATCTGGGTGGTGCAGCGCAACCCCTACCTGCAAGACGACCTGCTGGACAACCCGGCGCGTCGCAAGTTGCTGGTCGATGCCCTGCAGCACCGCCTGGGCGAAATCGACAAGCGCCGCACCCCGGCCGACGATGCCGAGCGCGACCGCCTGGTGGGCGAACTGGCACAGGCCGCGCGCCGCGCCGTGGCCGAATTCGATGCCACGTTCGAGCAAGCCGCCACGCTGCGCCGCCAGATCCAGCGCACGCTGGGGCGCCTTACGGCCAAGGACAACATCAAGTTTGACGGCCTTTCGCGCGTGAGCCATGTGACCGATGCGACCGACTGGCGCGTCGAATACCCGTTTGTGGTGCTCACGCCCGACACCGAGTCCGAGATGGCTGGCCTGGTCAAGGGCTGCATCGAGCTGGGCCTGACCATCATTCCGCGTGGGGGCGGCACGGGTTACACCGGCGGCGCCATTCCGCTGACCTGGAAGAGCGTGGTCATCAACACCGAAAAGCTCGAAGCCATGACCGAGGTGGAGATGCGCCGCCTGCCGGGCATGGACAGCGAAGTCGGCACCGTGTGGACCGAAGCCGGTGTGGTCACCCAGCGCGTGGCGGATGCCGCCGAGCGCGCAGGCTATGTGTTTGCCGTGGACCCGACCAGTGCCGAGGCCTCGTGCATTGGCGGCAACATCGCCATGAACGCGGGCGGCAAGAAAGCCGTGCTGTGGGGCACGGCGCTGGACAACCTGGCCAGTTGGCGCATGGTGACGCCCGAGGCGCAGTGGCTGGAGGTGACGCGCCTGGACCACAACATGGGCAAGATCCATGATGCCGAGATGGCCACCTTCGAGCTGCAGTATTTCGAGGCCGATGGCAAAACGCCCATCCGCACCGAGCGCCTGGACATTCCGGGCAAGACCTTCCGCAAGGAGGGCCTGGGCAAGGACGTGACGGACAAGTTCCTGTCGGGCCTGCCGGGTATCCAGAAAGAGGGCTGCGATGGCCTCATCACCAGCGCGCGCTGGGTGGTGCACCGCATGCCCGGGCACACGCGCACCGTCTGCCTGGAGTTCTTTGGCAATGCCAAGAATGCGGTGCCTTCCATCGTGGAGATCAAGGACTTCATGTTCGCCGAGCAAAAGCGCAGCGGCGTTCTGCTGGCCGGTCTGGAACATCTGGATGACCGCTATCTCAAGGCCGTCGGTTACGCCACCAAGAGCAAAAAGCACGGTGGTGGTTTGCCGAAGATGGTGCTGTTTGGTGACATCGCGGGCGATAACGCCGACGACGTGGCGCGCGTGACCAGCGAGGTGGTGCGCATTGCCAACTCGCGCAGCGGCGAAGGCTTCATCGCCATCAGCCCCGAGGCGCGCAAGAAGTTCTGGCTGGATCGCAAGCGCACGGCGGCCATCAGCCGCCACACCAACGCCTTCAAGATCAACGAAGACGTGGTGATTCCGCTGCCGCGCATGGCCGAGTACACCGACGGCATCGAGCGCATCAACATCGAATTGAGTCTGCGCAACAAGATCAAGCTGTGCGACGCGCTCACCGATTTTCTTGAGCGTGGCAACCTGCCCCTGGGCAAGCACGACGACGCCAACGAGATTCCATCGGCCGAACTGCTGGAAGACCGCGTGGCCCAGGCTGGTGCGCTGGTGGCCGAGGTGCGTGCGTTGTGGTCGGGCTGGCTGCAGGACGTGGCCACCCTGTTCCCGCAACTGCAGGACCACACCCTGCGCGCAAGCTGGAAGACCCAGCTGCGGGCCCCATTGCAAGGCATTTTTGCGGGCGCTGCGTTCAAGCCCATCCTGGAGGAGGCCACGGCCATCCACCAGCGCGTGCTCAAGGGCCGCGTGTGGGTGGCGCTGCACATGCACGCGGGCGACGGCAACGTGCACACCAACCTGCCGGTCAATAGCGACGACTACGAAATGCTGCAGACCGCGCACCAGGCGGTTGAACGCATCATGGTGCTGGCGCGCAGCCTCGATGGCGTGATCTCGGGCGAGCATGGGATCGGCATCACCAAGCTGGAGTTTCTGACCGACGAAGAACTGCGCCCGTTTGCGCAATACAAGCAGAAGGTAGACCCGGAAGGCCGCTTCAACAAGGGTAAATTGCTACGAAATCAGGAGCTTGTTGCGCTTGATGGGAAAGGGCTAGAGGCCAATTTGGCTTCAAAAATGCCGTTGCACGCCGATCTGACCAACGCCTACACCCCCAGCTTTGGCCTGATGGGACACGAGTCGCTCATCATGCAGCAGAGCGACATCGGTGCCATTGCCGATTCGGTGAAGGACTGCCTGCGCTGCGGCAAGTGCAAACCCGTGTGCTCCACGCATGTGCCGCGCGCCAATTTGCTGTACAGCCCGCGCAACAAGATCCTGGCGACCTCGCTGCTGGTCGAGGCTTTCCTCTATGAAGAGCAGACGCGCCGGGGCGTGAGCATCAAGCATTGGCAAGAGTTTGAAGACGTGGCCGACCACTGCACCGTGTGCCACCGCTGCGAGAGCCCCTGCCCGGTGAAGATCGACTTTGGCGACGTCACCATGAACATGCGCAACCTGCTGCGCAAGATGGGCAAGAAGAGCTTTCGCCCCGGCAACGCACTGGCCATGGCCATGCTCAACGCCACCAATCCCGACACCATCAAGCTGCTGCGTTCGGCCATGGTGGGCGTGGGCTTCAAGGCCCAGCGCATGGCGGTTCAGATCTTGCGCAAGGTCAGCCGCAAGCAGACCACCCGGCCACCCGCCACGGTGGGCACCGCGCCCATCAAGGAGCAGGTGATCCACTTCATCAACAAAAAGCTGCCCGGTGGCCTGCCCAAACGCACCGCGCGCGCGCTGCTCGACATCGAGGACAAGGATTACGTCCCGATCATCCGCAACCCCCAGGCCACCACGTTTGATACCGAGGCGGTGTTCTACTTCCCGGGCTGCGGCTCGGAGCGGCTGTTCAGCCAGGTGGGCCTGGCCACGCAGGCCATGCTGTGGCATGCGGGCGTGCAAACCGTGCTGCCGCCGGGCTACCTGTGCTGTGGCTACCCGCAGCGCGGCAGCGGCCAGTTCGACAAGGCCGAGAAGATGATCACCGACAACCGGGTGCTCTTTCACCGTGTTGCCAACACGCTCAACTACCTCGACATCAAGACCGTGGTGGTGAGCTGCGGCACCTGCTACGACCAGTTGCAGGGCTACGAGTTTGACAAGATCTTCCCGGGCAGCCGCATCATCGATATTCACGAATACCTGCTCGAAAAAGGCATCACGCTGCCGGGCGTGAACGACCCCTCCGGTAGTGGGCAGCGCGGCTACCTGTACCACGAGCCCTGCCACAACCCCATGAAGCAGGGCGACTCGATGAAGACCGTGCGCGCGTTGGTGGGCGACAAGGTGCTCAAGAGCGAGCGCTGCTGCGGCGAATCGGGCACGCTGGGCGTCACCCGGCCCGACATCTCCACCCAGGTGCGCTTTCGCAAGGAAGAGGAAATCCGCAAGGGCGAGGCCCAGCTGCGCGCCAGCGGTGCCGTAAGCGCGCAGGACAACATCAAGATCCTCACGAGCTGCCCGAGCTGCCTGCAGGGCATTACCCGCTACGGCGACGACCTGCAGACCGGCCTGCTCGAAGCCGACTACATCGTGATCGAGATGGCCAAACAGATCCTGGGCGAGAACTGGCTGCCCGAGTATGTGCAGCGTGCCAACAACGGTGGCATCGAGCGTGTGCTCGTATGACGCACGACTGCCCGCTGTGCCGTGAAGATGGCGGTGCGCTCATCTGGCGCGGTGCACGGTTGCGCGTCATCCGTGCCGACGAGGCGGGTTTTCCCGCCTTTTACCGCGTGGTCTGGAACGCCCATGCGGCCGAGTTTTCCGACCTGACGGTGGCCGAGCGCCAGCACTGCATGGACGCCGTGGCCGTGGTCGAGCAGGTGTTGCGCGAGCACCTGGTGCCCACCAAGGTCAACCTCGCGGCCCTGGGCAACATGGTGCCGCACCTGCACTGGCATGTGATTGCGCGCTTTGGCTGGGACAGTCACTTTCCGGCGCCGGTGTGGGCGAGCCCAATCCGGCAACGCAGCCCGGAACGTGAGAGCGCGCTGGAAGTGCTCCGGCCCCCATTGCACGCGGCCATTGCCCATCGGCTCCGAAAACTGGTTGAACGTCGGCCAACCTGAGCTTTTGCAAGACATGTGCCGCCGAGCGGTTGATGCTTCGGAAGTGATCCTTGCTTGTTGGGGTTCTGACAATTGGCAACGCCTGTGACTTTTCGATTCAATTCAATTCACCAATCCGTTCTTACCAACGATAGCTTTTAGCTAGTCGATACATCGCTCTTCATTCATTGGGTCTGAACTCATCCATGCCTGTGCCTTGGGCTTTCGGGTGGCGCCAGGCGAAGAGCGGCATAACGGAGGGGTTCCATGCGCGTTGCGGCATCAGGCCGCACAACCACTGCATTCATGCACTGGTTGTGCTGTGCTTTTGTTTTCTGGTTTTCCGGTGCAGTATTTGCGAGCGATGCATTGGGTTTGGCTTGGCTGCAAGCGCAGGTACGGGCGGACGGTAGCCTTGCACAGGAGGGTGTCTCTGCGGCATTGCCTGTGCAAGGCCGCGCCGAAGTGGCCACCACGCTCCAAGCCATGGCTGGAACTGTTCCTGCGGTACTGCTCAATGCCATTGACCAGACCAGCGGCACATCGGTCGAAATACTGGCCCGCAAGGCGCTGGCAAAGCAGCTCACTGCCCCAAGTACGGCCTACCTCGATGCGCTGGCACAGCAACAAAACCCCGACGGCGGATTCGGCGCCCAGCAGGGTTACGCCAGCAACGTGCTGGACACCGCATGGGCGCTGGCGGCGTTCACCAACGAGGTCAATGCCTACGGCGGTGCGGTGGGGCAGGCCATTGCCTGGCTCATCGGTGCCCAGCAATCGGATGGGCAATGGCGCCTTGCCCCTGACGGCGACGCGCTCGTCCCCACGGCCCTGGCCGTTCAGGCACTTCAGCCGTATCGGCAAAACGTCGTGGTCGCCGCGGCCCTCAGCAAGGCGCGCGCATGGCTGCTGGCCGAGCGCGACAGCGCCCTGGTCTGGGGGAGTTCCCTGCGCAATGCACATGCGCTGATGGCGGTGCTGCCTGGCCTGGCCCAGGCCGCTACCGTGCAAGCCGCCGTGGACGCCCTGCACACCGCCCAGCGTCCCGATGGAAGCTGGGAGGGCGATCCATATGTCGCGGCCTTGGCCCTGCGCGCCTCTGTCGCCGCGAGCCGACCTGTCACCGACCCGGACCTGGCCAGCGTGCAAGGGGTTTTGGTGAGCGACGCCACGGGGCAGCCCCTGGCGGGCATTACCGTGCGGCTGGCCATCAGTGGCCGCTCCACCGTCACCGACGCGCAGGGGCGTTTTGAATTCCTGCAGTTGAACTCCGGCACAGACACCCTGACGGTCGATGCCGCGGGGTACCTGTTGCTGTCCGCCGACCTGGGTCTACTCAAGGGCCAGCGCCTGGATCTGGGCACCATCCGCCTCAAGGCGCGCACGGTCGGCAATGCGGACACCGTAACGATCACGGGCGTGGCCCGGTTCACCGACGACGGCGCAAGCTACCGCAGCGCAGCCAATGCCACCATCGCCGTGAACGGCCGGACCGCGCAGACCGATGCCAATGGCGTGTACGCGCTCAGCGGCGTGGCGCCTGGAGCGATCACGCTCAAGGCCACCTACTCGTCCTATCAGGCGGTGGAATCGAGCTTTAGCGCTCAGGCGGGCCAGCAGGTACGCCTCGATCCGGTGTTCCGCCGCGGCACGGCCCAAAGCACGCTCAAGGTCATCGTCAGCAGCCAGACCACGGGCTCGTCGATCGCGATGGCCACCGTATCGCTCAATGGAGTGATCCGAAACACCAGCGCCAAGGGGGAAGCCTATTTCGACACAGGCGTGGCGACCGGCGACAACACCGTGACCGTCTCTGCCAGCGGCCACGAAACGCGCGTCATCGCCATGAACGTGCAGGGTAATCGCAACATCACGCTGCCCGTTGCGCTGATGCCGGCGAACGTGGCCTCCACGCAAACCGTGCTGCGGGGCATCGTGACGGACGCCGCCACGCAGTTGCCGCTGCAAGGCGTCTTGGTCGCGGTGGACGGCACAGGTCGCACGGACACCACCGACGCCGCAGGGCGCTACTCCATCGGCGGAACCCCCGACATCGCGGGCACGCGCAAAGTGTTGTTCGAGAAGGCAGGCTATCAGCGCCATGAGCAAACCATCACGCTCGTTCAGAACGGCACGCACCAGTTCGACGTCCCGTTGCAGCTCAGCGTCGATCCGCAGCAACCCATTGCCATCGAGGTGACCGTCGCGGACCGAACCACGCACCAGCCCATCGGGGGGGCCACCATCACCCTCTCGGGCAGCAACCCCAACGTGCTGCAGACCGATGCCGTCGGCATGGCACAGGCTTCGGGCCTGAACGCGGGGGTAACCCAGGTGCAGGTATCCGCACCGGGGTACGACAACGTTGCGCTCACCGTGGAACTGGCCGCCGGGCGGCGCTACCGCCTGCCCGTGGACATGACGCCCAGGGTGGCCGGGCAAGACCGCGTGCATGGCATGGTGCTGGACGCCCAGACCCGCCAGCCCTTGCCCGGCGCCAGGGTCACCCTGGCCGGCAGCGCCCTGCTGGAGGCCACGGCGGGCGCCAACGGCCGCTACGAATTCACGAACATCGTGCCGGGCCGCTGGAACATCTCGGCCACCGCCCCGGGCCATCAGGGCAGCAGCAGGGGGGTGGACATTGCCGCCACCACCGAAATCGACCTGCCCCTGAAAGCCGACTACGGCCTCGAAGGCGGCAGCACGCTGCGCACCGTGGCCGTGGGGCACCCCAACTACACGTCTGGTGCCGTCGGGTACATGTTCATCTTCGGGGCGCAAGGCACCACTGGCCAGGTGCTCAGCAACGACGGTGCCATCAACCACGGCTTCACCATCGACGCCAGCGGTGTCGCCGAAGTCATGGTGCCCAGCAGCCAGTTCCTGAACACCGCGGGCGCGGTGCTCGACAAGGCCGTGCTCGTGTACGCGAACAAGGCGGTCAGCGCGTCTTTCCTGAACCGCGAGCAGTACACGACGGACATGTCGTACCTGCTCGACACAGGCGCCCTCGGCACGGAATACCGCGTGCTCACCTGGCCGTATTCATACAGCACCGTGCAGTTCTCCCTGACGGCGATCGAAGACGGCACCGTGGCCACGGTCACGCCCGCGGGCGCCCTGCTGACGGGACGGCCTGCCAGCATCCCTTTCGACGTCATCCTGAACAAGGGGCAATCCGTGATGTACACCGCCAGCAGCGGTATCGAACTCACGGGCACCAGCATCCAGGCCAACAAGCCGCTGGCCGTGTTTGCCGGGGGACAATGCGCCAACGTTCCGGTCAATGCGGGCTATTGCGACCACCTGTTCACCCAACTGCCCCCCGTGAAGCACTGGGCCGCCCAATACGTCGTGCCCAAGACAGCCAACACTGGCAGCGCGGGCAACCTCGTGCGTGTCCTGGCCAACGTGGCGGGTACGCAGGTGCAGATCAACGGAGCCCTGGTGGCCACGCTTGATCCGGGTCAATTCCATGAAGTGAGCAATGCCGGCGATCTGCACATCGTGGCATCCGAGCCGGTCTTGGTGGGGCAGTTCCTCAAAGGTTCCACGGTCACCGCGGGCGGCGCGCTGGGCGACCCGGCCCTCACCTACGTGGTCGGAATCGATCAAACCCTTGCAGACTACGCATTAACGGCGCCGACCAACCTCTCGCCCTACCAGCAAAACTACCTGAGCATCGCCATACCCACCGCCGCGCTCGGCAGCCTGCAGCTCAACGGCGCGGCGGTTGACGTATCCGCCTTCGCGCCCGTGGGCGCCAGCGGGTACAGCGCGGGCCAGGTGTCCATACCCACGGGGCCGGGCCGCATCAAGGCGACCAAGCCATTCGTGGCCACCATCTCCGGCTTCAGCCGGGACGACAGCTACCTCACCATCATCGGTGCCAAGTACTCGTCCGGCGCCTCGCCCGTCGATATTGCCGCGCGCGTCACCGCCAGCACGGACAAGCCCTCCTACCCCGCCGATTCGGTGGTGGAACTGCGCGCAGACGTTGCCAACCAAGGCACCGTGCCAGCGCATCTGCAGGTAATGTTGCGCATCAACGACGCGACCGGTGCAGAAGTGGCGCGCTTTGCCGCGCACGACCTGGGCGAAATCGCCCCAGGCGCCACGGCGCAGCACGTGCAGCCCTGGAACACGGCCCGCTACCCGGCCGGAGGCTACACCCTGATCGCCACGCTCCTGAACACCAAGGGCGAGGTCGTGGACGTGGGCAGCACCCTGTTCACCATCACCGCCGGCGCAGTGCCCGGCTCGCCCAAGGCGACCCTGACCGTAGCGGTGGATCGGGCCGTGTATGCCCCTGACGACCGGGTACGCATCAGCAGCCTGTCGCGCAACCTCACGCTCAATGCGGCGCTGGACGATGCGCGCGTGCGCATCACCGTACGCGACCCCAGCAACACCGTGGTGTACCGATACATGCACACGAATGGCCAGTTGACGGCCAACGCAGTGCGTGCCAACGACACCCAACAAACCTTGAAAGGCGCCATGCTCGGAAAGTACACCGTGGAAGCGGTGCTCATTGGCAGCGGCAACAACCTCAAGACAGCAACGCTTGCAGGAAAACAGGGCAAGGCCTATGACGTTGAGGTGGAACTGGCGAGCGCCACGGCCACTTACGAGGTCAAGGTGGGCGCCATTGGCGGGCCTGGGAACCCAGGTGTGCCGGGCGCCCCTGGCGCCCCCGGAGCCGTCAGTGCCGTCCCCATCGACCAGCCATGGTTCTTGTGGCTCATGGCCGTTGGTTTGGCCTGGGTGGCACGCCGACGGTTGCGCCCGGGCGCCCAGCAAACACCCAGCGGCCCATTGGCGCATTGAAGCCGCACCGACGCACTGCCACAACACAAGCACATCGAGTCTCAGAGACCACATCAACCATGCACCGACAGCAGAATCCATCGAGCCCGCAACCATGCCGTGACGAACAGCAAGACCGCCCCGTGGGCTGGTTCAAGCGCACCGTGGTTTGGGTAGTGACCGCATCCATCCTCAACACCCTGGGCCTGCCCCTGGTACATGCGCAAATGGCCCAGCGCAACCAGCAGGCCATGCAGCAGTCCCAGCAAGACACGGCCGCAGACCAATACGCCGAACTGCTGGACTACTTGGTCAAAACCCTCAACCCCGAGACCGGCAACTCCGGCGCTGCACGCTCCCCTGACCGTATGGTGGTGTCGAACCTGCCAGGCAGCCAAGCCCTGGAGCGCCAGGCCCAGGCCATGCTGCAAGAATGGAAAACCCAGCGCCAATCCTGGGAAAGCGCAGGCGTGCCCAGCAGCATCATCAGCCGCCAGCTCATACAAGAAAACAACTTCATGGCACGGCACCAGGAGTTGATGAAACGGCTCACCGCAGCGCAAGAGACCGGCCAGCCAGCCCAACTGCAAGCGCTCAAAGACTACGTGGATGCAGAAGTTGCGCGCCCCACCCACCTGCCCGTCAACCTGAACAAACTGCCCTGGCACGCAGAGCGCGCCAGCGTGCACGAACCCATGGACATAGGCGCCGACACCGACACCAACGCCGAGACCCCAGAAACCCCCAAAGCCGCCGCCAAGGCCGCCACCGTGCCTAGCGCCAAAGCCGCCAGCGCCCCCAGCGCAGCCGACCTGGCCCCCACGCTGGACGCCCCCCACACCGACGCCATCAAATCCCTGGCCCAAACCCTGGGCCACAACCCCCACAAAATCTACCAATGGGTGCACGACAACATCTACTACGTGCCCACCCAAGGCAGCGTGCAAGGCGCGCAAGACACGCTGGACAAGAAATCCGGCAACGCCGTTGACACCGCCAGCCTGCTCATAGCCCTGCTGCGCGCCAGCAACATCCCCGCGCGGTACGCCACAGGCCAGGTAGACATCCCCACCGCCCAGGCCCTGAACTGGGTCGGCGGCGCACAAACCGTAGACGCCGCCCAACAAATTTGGGGCCAAGGCGGGGTGCAGACCACCGCCCTGATGAGCGGCGGGCAAGCCAAGGCCCTGCGCATCCAGCACACCTGGGTCGAAGCCCTCATCCAATACCACCCCGGCCGAGGCGCCCGCCACACCCCAGGGCAAAGCCAACCCGACACCTGGGTGCCCCTGGACGCCAGCTACAAGCAATACACCTTCAAAACCGGCATGGACCTGCAAACGGCCGTCCCGCTGGACGCCCAAGCCCTGCTCAGCGCAGCCCAGCAAGGCGCAGACACCAACCCGGCAGAAGGCTGGGTGAGAAACCTCAACACCACCGCACTGCAAAGCCAACTCAGCAACTACCAGGCCCGCCTCAAAACCTACATCGACAGCCAAAACGCAGGCCAAAGCACCGTAGGCGACGTCCTGGGCACCCGGCAAGCCACCATCGACCCGCTGCCCTACCTGGCAGGCACCTTGCCCTACAGCATCAAAACCCGCAGCCAAACCCACAGCGACCTGCCTGCATCCAGCAAAGCCCAGTTCAAATACGAAATCTACGCAGACGCCCGCAGTGCCGCCTGGGGCGACAGCCCCCTGCTGAGCTGGAAAACCCCCACCGCAGCCATAGCCGGTAAAAAGATCACCCTGGCCTGGGTGGCAGCCAGCGCCGCCGACGAAGCAGCCATTGCCGCGCTCATCCCCAAGCCCGCCCCCGGCCAGCAACTAGACCCCAGCCAACTGCCCAGGGGCCTGTCCAGCAGCATCAACCTCAAGCCCCAGATATCGGTAGACGGCACTGTGGTAGCCACAGGCCCCGGCATGCGCGCAGGCACCGAACCCGTGGGCCAAGGCGGCTTCACCCGCTACGGAAGCCAGGACTGGGACGAAACCCAAGACCAGCTCATCGCAGGCCAGCAAACGGCATTGGGGCTAAGCATCCAAGGCATCAGCCAAGCCCAGCTCACCACCCTCAAGACAAGAATGGAGGCGACAAAACAAAAGCTGGAACAAGCCCAAGCTGCCCCAGAAAGCCAAAGAGCCGCCATCCTGCAAGGCATCACCGGCGACCACCTCACCGGAGACCTGCTCACCGCCACCCTGTGGGGCTACTTTGCAGCGCTGCAAAGCCACGGATCAATAGCCAGCGCCCAGGCCCAGATGTATGACCGGCCCGCCTTGAGCTACGGCCTGTTCCACGCCCAGGTCAGGCCCAACAAGTTGTACGGCATCGTCACCACGGGCATCCGCTTCCAGGGCCTGAACATGGACATAGGCCACCTGAGGCACACCCGGTGGGTGAAAAACGACGACCCCAGCGCCCCCATCAACAACAAACCCGAGCTGACCGCCAACGGCAAAAGCGCAGCGCAAAACCGGTGGATTGCGTACAACAAGATGCGCGGCCAGTACGCCAGCGCCATGGAACACGCCGTGCCCGAGCAATTCTGGGTAGACAAGAGCCAGTGCCGATACACGGACGAGAACGGCCAGATCAAGAACCCCACCCAGGCAGACTGCGCGCAAGCCGTCTCAGCCGTCAAAGCCATCGCCATCGCGCAGGCAGAAGGCCAACGCATTTACACCATCAACCAGAGCAACGCAGCCACAGCCTTGCCAAAGCTGCCGGTGGGCGGCACAGTGGTGCAGGAAATTCAGTCAGCCGTGCAGGCGGGCAAGGAAGTGACGGTGCATGAGAAGCCCATCAGCGCGCATGGGTTCACGGGGTATGGGTACACCATTACCGACCCGGAGACGGGGGCGGGGGCTTATCTCATTGAGGGGAGGGGGAATGGGGGTAACCTCCTATTTGAACCGAACGGACTCAAAGTAATGCGATTCTTTAGTATCGGCGCGCCACCAACGACAGTTGACCCATTGGCTTTGAATGCAACTTATTCATTTGGTGTTGTTGCTGTATATTCGGCCATCAACACGGTGTCGGAAATTTGGGATTGTTATCAAGATGTAATTAAAGAAGTTGTATTAACCATAGTGATTGTATTAGCCGTTGCTGCGATTGTTGCGGCATTGACCGGCGGAACTGGTCTGGCTGGTGGGGTGGCTACGGCTCTTGCAATACTAAGTAAAAATGCATCAGCAGCGTCGGGGCGTCCCAAATGTGCGCCTCCTAAAGTCCGATTGCAATTTCAGTCTAGCCCTCAATGCAATACTAATGGTGGGGCAACTTTTGATACGCAAGGTCATGCTATTGAGGGTGATCCGGCTGTTGGCGTAACAGTAGAGCAAGCAGAAAATGGCTTTGCGTTGATGCTGGCTAATAAACATGCTTGGATTCCGAATAAATTTGATTTGCAGCTGGCGGCTAATGTCGCGACAACTGTTTCAAAGTTGAGAAGACTTAAGCCGCATGGGATTGGGCCAGTAGGTAATATCCGTAGTGTTTCAACGCAAGAAATGTATAAAGGAATATGCTATCGTGTGGATGTGGAGAGCTTGGTGGGTACGAATTTCAAGGAGTAGTTGATGTCAAATTTTGATATTCACATTAAAAAAATAAAAAGTGTGAGGGCGCATATCCGTGACGCCGCAGCACTTGATTTGTGCAGGATGGTTATTTTGAATGATTGTGAAGATGATGAAGTGGGGGTTGTAGTAGCCGAGATCAAGAAGGCATTCTCAGGGCTCGGAGTAGAGTCTCGTGGAATGGCTGCGGATGTCTTGATGAAAAACATGACGGCTGATGAAATCCATGACTTTTTATGGACTGAGCTTGGCTATGCTTATCAGCAACTTCGATCTGGGCATGCATATCTTGAAAAAATATTATATATGGTTTGCCAGAATGAATTGGGTGATACGAATCAAATGGGAGATTACTTTAATATTGATAAACAGTTTAAGCTTGCCTTTGATTTGTTGAAATCTGTGGATTCTGGGGCGTTGAAGCAGTAGGGTGGGGCTTTGTTGTACAAACCCAGTTGCGAGAACTGTTGGATTGCGGCATGAGTGAGCCCAGAGCCAAAGACCCACGAACTGGGCTACGTACAACGTCGCGCCCAGGGCCTGAGGATCGTTGGTGGTCTGGCTGAACAAAGACTCGCAGCTGTTTCAGTTTTTCGCAAAAACCTCTCTGCCATCATGCAAGAAGCTCATATATTGATAGCTGCCTGCGCTTGCCCCACATGCGGTAGAGACTGATTTGGCTATAAATCCTACAGCGACTCATTTGTCCTCGCCTATTCGGTTCAGGCGCGGTGGCGTTGGCACAAGCGCCCGCGGGCGCTGCCGCTGGCGGCCCGCTCTTGCCCCCGCCATCAAATCCCTGGCCCAAACCCTGGGCCACAACCCCCACAAAATCTACCAATGGGTGCACGACAACATCTACTACGTGCCCACCCAAGGCAGCGTGCAAGGCGCGCAAGACACGCTGGACAAGAAATCCGGCAACGCCGTTGACACCGCCAGCCTGCTCATAGCCCTGCTGCGCGCCAGCAACATCCCCGCGCGGTACGCCACAGGCCAGGTAGACATCCCCACCGCCCAGGCCCTGAACTGGGTCGGCGGCGCACAAACCGTAGACGCCGCCCAACAAATTTGGGGCCAAGGCGGGGTGCAGACCACCGCCCTGATGAGCGGCGGGCAAGCCAAGGCCCTGCGCATCCAGCACACCTGGGTCGAAGCCCTCATCCAATACCACCCCGGCCGAGGCACCCGCCACACCCCCGGCCAAAGCACCCCCGACACCTGGGTGCCCCTGGACGGCAGCTACAAGCAATACACCTTCAAAACCGGCATGGACCTGCAAACGGCCGTCCCGCTGGACGCCCAAGCCCTGCTCAGCGCAGCCCAGCAAGGCGCAGACACCAACCCGGCAGAAGGCTGGGTGAGAAACCTCAACACCACCGCACTGCAAAGCCAACTCAGCAACTACCAGGCCCGCCTCAAAACCTACATCGACAGCCAAAACGCAGGCCAAAGCACCGTAGGCGACGTCCTGGGCACCCGGCAAGCCACCATCGACCCGCTGCCCTACCTGGCAGGCACCTTGCCCTACAGCATCAAAACCCGCAGCCAAACCCACAGCGACCTGCCTGCATCCAGCAAAGCCCAGTTCAAATACGAAATCTACGCAGACGCCCGCAGTGCCGCCTGGGGCGACAGCCCCCTGCTGAGCTGGAAAACCCCCACCGCAGCCATAGCCGGTAAAAAGATCACCCTGGCCTGGGTGGCAGCCAGCACCGCCGACGAAGCAGCCATTGCCGCGCTCATCCCCAAGCCCGCCCCCGGCCAGCAACTAGACCCCAGCCAACTGCCCAGGGGCCTGTCCAGCAGCATCAACCTCAAGCCCCAGATATCGGTAGACGGCACTGTGGTAGCCACAGGCCCCGGCATGCGCGCAGGCACCGAACCCGTGGGCCAAGGCGGCTTCACCCGCTACGGAAGCCAGGACTGGGACGAAACCCAAGACCAGCTCATCGCAGGCCAGCAAACGGCATTGGGGCTAAGCATCCAAGGCATCAGCCAAGCCCAGCTCACCACCCTCAAGACAAGAATGGAGGCGACAAAACAAAAGCTGGAACAAGCCCAAGCTGCCCCAGAAAGCCAAAGAGCCGCCATCCTGCAAGGCATCACCGGCGACCACCTCACCGGAGACCTGCTCACCGCCACCCTGTGGGGCTACTTCG
>QLTU01000002.1:36667-39217 GCA_003268905.1 Acidovorax defluvii | reverse complement strand
CAAGCTGCCCCAGAAAGCCAAAGAGCCGCCATCCTGCAAGGCATCACCGGCGACCACCTCACCGGAGACCTGCTCACCGCCACCCTGTGGGGCTACTTCGCCAGCCTGCAAAGCCACGGCGCCATTGCCAGCACCCAGGCCCAGATGTTTGACCGGCCAGCGCTCAGCTACGGCCTGTTCCACGCCCAGGTGCGGCCCAACAAGCTGTATGGCATTGTCACCACCGGCATCAGCTTCCAGGGGCTGAACATGGACATCGGGCACTTGAGGCATATCCGCTGGGTCAAAGACGATGACCCGCAAGCGGCCATCAACAACAAACCCGAACTCACAGCCAATGGAAAGCCAGCAGCGCAGAACCGCTGGATTGCGTACAACAAGATGCGCGGGCAGTACTCAAGCGCCATGGAGCACGCGGTGCCCGAGCAGTTCTGGGTGGACAAGACTCAGTGCAGGTACCAGGATGAGACCGGAACGATCCAGAACCCCACGCTGGCGGACTGCGCGCAAGGCATATCTGCAGTGAAGGCCATTGCTATTGCCCAAGCGCAAGGGCAGAAGATCTACACCATCAACCAGAGCAACGCGGCGACGGCACTTGCCACATTACCGGTTGGTGGAGACGTTGGAGCGGAAATTCGCTCTGCGATTCAGGCGGGCAAGGAAGTGACGGTGCATGAGAAGCCGATCAACGCGCATGGGTGGACGGGGTATGGGTACACCATCACAGACCCTGAGACTGGGGCGGGGGCTTATATTATTGAGGGGCGGGGGAATGGGGGGGGTGCTGGACAACTGGGCAGAGCACGGAGGGACGTTTAGCGCGGTTATAGGAATTATCGCAATGTTTGCAGCTTGGGCGGGTGTTTCTTCCCCATTGATAATCATATTTGCACTCATAGCATTATTATTTGCAACTCTGAATTTGATGACTAACATGTTGCAGAGAGCTGAGGAGGGGTGTAAATCCACAGATTTTTGGCCTATCAGCATCAATGAAGCTTTTGCTTTCGTCGTTGGACTTTTTGGTATTCAAGGTGCAGGATTTTCAATTTTGTGGGGAGCAATATCGGCAAAAATGTACCCTAAGAATCTAGCTGATTGTAGAAATTAATGATTACCGCCTATTTCTTTTGCTTTTTGTATGCTATTTCGGCAACAATTGGAAGTGTCATATTTTTCGGCGTGAGTGTTCGAGCGGTGCATGCCATGCTATTTGTATTATTTTTTACGGGCTTATGGATTTTGGTTTTTTTTGGGTATTCGTCTATATTTCATGTTGCTATTGGAATGATTGCTAATTTTCTTATGGCAGGGGTTTTTATGCTTGGGGGGATTTATAAGGGCGTGCATCTAGATGTATCAGATAAAAAAGCAGGTTGGATTTTTGTTGTGATGGTTTCAATACTTTTGATTATATTACTTGTATTGATTGGAATATATAGAGAAATTTTCTCTGAAATTCCCAACTTCCTCTTCTATCTTGTTTTGGTGGTATTTATTTGCATATTTGGCTCAATTTCCGTGATCAGAAGAGGTGGTGAAAGTAATGTGAAAGATGTAACCTAACAGGCTGTTAAAATATTGACAGAGGGGCTCGAAGAATGATGAATTTGAGGGAGCTCTACGCTTGGGCGGTCTCAAATCGGAAGCGCAACACTCCCCAATCGCCAGAATGCAAGATGCTCTTCTTCTGATAGCTGCTTACGCAATCCGCGCTTGCGCCAGAGCCTGATTTGGTCATGAATCCTGCAACCGCTCATTTGTCATTGCATGCGTGCCCCAGGCGCCTGGGTACCAACGCCCGCAGGTGCTGCCGCCCGCTGTCCGTTCCCGTTCCCGCCATGGCCCAAACCTTGACCCAAGGCCCCGGCATGCGCGCAGGCAGCGAACCCATAGGCCTGGGCGGCTTCACCCGCTATGGGCAACAAGACTGGGACGACACCCAAGACCAACTCATCGCGGGCCAGCAAACGGCGCTGGGCCTCTCCATCCAGGGCATCAGCCAGGCCCAGCTCAGCCAACTCAAAACGCGAATGGAGGCCACCCAGCAAAAACTGCAGCAAGCCCAAGCCGCCCCCGAAAGCCAAAGGGCTGCCATCCTGCAAGGCATGACAGGAGAGAACCTCACGGGAGACCTGCTCACCGCCACCGTGTGGGGCTACTTCGCCAGCCTGCAAAGCCACGGCGCCATTGCCAGCACCCAGGCCCAGATGTTTGACCGGCCAGCGCTCAGCTACGGCCTGTTCCACGCCCAGGTGCGGCCCAACAAGCTGTATGGCATTGTCACCACCGGCATCAGCTTCCAGGGGCTGAACATGGACATCGGGCACTTGAGGCATATCCGCTGGGTCAAAGACGATGACCCGCAAGCGGCCATCAACAACAAACCCGAACTCACAGCCAATGGAAAGCCAGCAGCGCAGAACCGCTGGATTGCGTACAACAAGATGCGCGGGCAGTACTCAAGCGCCATGGAGCACGCGGTGCCCGAGCAGTTCTGGGTGGACAAGACTCAGTGCAGGTACCAGGATGAGACCGGAACGATCG
>QLTU01000002.1:0-36569 GCA_003268905.1 Acidovorax defluvii | reverse complement strand
CGCGGGCAGTACTCAAGCGCCATGGAGCACGCGGTGCCCGAGCAGTTCTGGGTGGACAAGACTCAGTGCAGGTACCAGGATGAGACCGGAACGATCGGCTTTGTTGCACAAAGCCAGTCCGCTGAGCTGGTAGCCTCGAGACATGAGTGAACCGAAGGGGTCCAAGGCCCGCTACAAGACCACCAACTGGGCAGAGTACAACGCCGCGCTCAAAGCCCGAGGGTCGCTGACAATCTGGCTGGACAAAGGCATGCAGTGGTACGCCCCATCCAGCGGCAAACGCGGGCGCCAGCACATCTTCTCCAACGCAGCCATCCAGTTCTGTCTGGGCATCAAGTGCCTGTTCGGTCTGGCCCTGCGTCAAAGCCTGGGCATGGTTGAAAGCCTGCTGCGTCTGGCAGGCCTGGACTGGCGGGTGCCCGACTACAGCACCGTGTGCCGACGCCAGAAGACTTTGCAGGTACAACTGCCCTACCGAGCCAGTACCACCGCACTGGAACTGCTGGTGGACAGCACCGGCATTCAGTTCCTTGGCGAAGGCGAATGGAAACGCAAGAAGCACGGTGCCGAGTACCGGCGCCAGTGGCGCAAGGTGCACCTGGGTATTGATGCCCACACGTTGGAGATCCGGGCCATCGAGGTGACCGACAACAGCGTGGGCGATGCGCCCATGCTGCTCGAGTTGCTGGAGCAGATACCGCCCGATGAGCCGATTGCCAGCGTCAGTGGGGACGGTGCCTACGACACCAAGGCGTGCCATGCGGCGATTGCCCAGCGAAATGCGCAGGCGGTGATCCCCCCGCGCAAGAACGCCCAGACGTGGAAGGCGACCCTGGTGGGAGCGCATGCGCGCAACGAAGCGCTGCGAGCCTGTGACAGATTGGGGCGCAGCATCTGGAAAAAGTGGAGCGGCTATCACCGCAGAAGTCTGGTGGAGACCAAGATGCACTGCTTCAAACGCCTGGGCCAACGGGTGATGGCGCGCACGTTTGAGCGGCAGGTGGTGGAGTTGCATGTGCGTGTGGCTCTGCTCAACCGTTTCACGCAACTCGGGCGCCCGAGCACGGTGCCCGTGGGTGCCATGGCATAGCTGCGTCTGGGGCTGGGGTAATCTCGTCTGCCTTCCGACTTGTGCAACAAAGCCGTTTGGCTATCTCGTTCTAACGCCTTTGGTTCCAGTGTTGTTGTGGGCATTTATGGATCGGGAGTCTCTGAGGAAACTGTGGATGGAAGAAGCTCTATCGGCGGCGTTGGACCGAACGGGTGTTACGGGGTTGCCGAGGCAAGACCCCCATGGCATGTAGGCAGATTGCCGAGCGACTCGGGACGCCGGTAGAGGTCTTGCTTGAAATCGCCACTGCAGGGCTTCCTCTGTGCAGGGGCGGCGATGCGTGGCATCTCGCGGACGCAGACGGTGGGACAATACCGTCTGATTTCCTCATTCGTTAGGCAGCCCTACCATGGCAGGTCTCACCCCCGGCTCCCCCACCCCGCAATCCATCACCGTGCATGGCCAGTCGCGCCAGTTGGAGCTGGCGTTCTCTGACGGCGCCGCCTTTCGCCTGCCGTTTGAGTTGCTGCGCGTTTACTCCCCCTCGGCCGAGGTCATGGGCCACGCCCCTGGTCAGGAGGTGCTGCAGACCGGCAAGCGGAACGTGGACATCACCGGTATCGAACCCGTGGGCAACTATGCCGTCAAGCTCCAGTTTTCGGACGGGCACGACAGCGGCATTTTCTCGTGGGATTACCTCTACGCGCTGGGCGTGCACCAGGAGGCGCGCTGGGCCGACTACCTGCGCCGCCTGGAGGCCGCCGGTGCCGACCGGGACACCCCCATGCCGGGGCGCAAGGCAGCCCACAGCCATGGGTCGGGCTGCGGTTCGGGCGGCGGCTGCGGCTGAAGCGCGACCGAAAGCCAATTTGCAACACCTCAAACGCTATAGTTTTAATAGCTACTGGCGCTTCATCAGTAAGCCTTTGGTGCACCTAAGGCTTAAAAACCGTATATCCCACGCATTCGCGGGGTTGACCCCTTCACCGCTAGCATTTCCACCATGAGCACCACGCATTTCGGTTTCCAGTCGGTCGATGAGAAAGAAAAGGCACGCCGTGTGCGTGGCGTGTTCGACTCCGTCGCCTCCAAGTACGACGTGATGAACGACCTCATGTCGGCAGGCCTGCACCGCGCCTGGAAGGCCTATACCGTGATGGTGGCCAACCTCAGCGAGGGTAGCCAGGTGCTCGACATTGCGGGCGGCACGGGCGATTTGGCGCTGGCGTTCTCCAAAAAAGTGGGGGCATCGGGCCGCGTGGTGCACACCGACATCAACGAAGCCATGCTGCGCGTGGGCCGCGACCGGCTTATCGACGCAGGCGTGGTGTTGCCCACGCTGGTTTGCGATGCAGAGAAACTGCCGTTCCCCGATGCGCACTTTGATGTGGTCAGCGTGGCCTTCGGCCTGCGCAACATGACCCACAAGGACCAGGCGATTGCCGAAATGTGCCGTGTGCTCAAGCCCGGTGGCAAGTTGCTGGTGCTGGAATTTTCGAAGGTGGCCAAGCCACTGGAAAAGGTGTACGACTGGTATTCGTTCAAGGTGCTGCCCCAGCTGGGCAAGCTGGTGGCGGGTGACGACGCCAGCTACCGGTATCTGGCCGAGTCCATCCGGATGCACCCGGGGCAGGAAGAGCTCAAAAGCCTCATGCAGAAAAATGGCTTTGGGCATGTGGACTATCACAACATGACGGGTGGCATTGTGGCCTTGCATGTTGGAATCAAGTGCTAAGCAGTTTGCTTTGAGTGGATTAACGGAGACGGAGAAATCATGATGAAACTGTGGTCTGTGGTGTTGGTGGCGATGCTTGCGTTTGCGCATCCCGATGCGGATGCCCGGCGCATGGGTGGTGGCAAGTCGTTGGGCAAGCAGTCCAGCAACGTCACCCAGCGCGACGCGGCAACGCCGCCTGCAACGCCGGGCGCCCCGGCGCAGACGGCAACCAACGCCGCCGCTGCCAAGCCTGCAGCAGCTGCGCCTGCCGCAGCGGCCAAAAAGCCCTGGGGCGCCATGCTGGGTGGCCTGGCCGCCGGTCTGGGTCTTGCCTGGCTTGCCAGTTCGCTGGGCTTGGGTGCAGGCTTCGCCAACATCCTCATGATCGCGCTGCTGGCGGTGGCCGCGTTTGCCATCTTCAAGATGGTGATGCGCGCACGCAATGGTGGTGCTGCTGCCCAAAATTCACCCTTCGCCTTCCAGGGCGCCGGGGGGGCTTCGCCAGCTTCCGCCCAGGTGCCGCGCCAGTACAGCCCCGACAAGGTGGGCAACGATGCGTCGGCCCGCCCCTGGGAGCGCAATGGCATGGCGTTTGATGCGTCGCGGCAGCAGCAGGGCACGGGCTCGCTGATTGGCTCGGGCCTCTCGGGTTCGCAAAACTGGGGCATTCCCGAAGGGTTTGACGCCGAGGGCTTTCTCACGGCAGCCAAGCGCAATTTCATTACGTTGCAGTCCGCATGGGACCGTTCCGACATCGCCACGCTGCGCTCGATGATGACCGACAGCATGCTCGATGAAATTCGCACGCAACTGACCGAGCGCGAAACGCACCGGGGCGATCAGCCCAACCAGACCGATGTGGTCATGATCGAGGCGCAGCTGCTGGGCATCGAAGAACTGGACGATGGTTACATGGCCAGCGTGGAGTTCTCGGGCATGATCCGCGAAGAATTGTCTGCAGGCCCCAGTCCCTTCCGTGAGGTCTGGAACATGACCAAGGCCAAGGCGGGCAACAGCGGCTGGCTGGTTGCGGGTGTGCAAGCACTGCAGTAATACGGCAAGGCTTCCCGGTTCAGGGAATAATCGGGGACTATGGCAACACAGTCCCCTTTTTCATTTCTGGATGGTCTCATTGACCGCTTGGCCGCCGGCCCGCAGCCGCCGCAGTGGCTGGTGCACGAGGTGCAGCAGCGCATGGTCCTTTTTCTCAACCATGTGTTGATGCAGGAAAAGGAAGCCATGGACCGCCTGGTGCGCCAGCGAGGCCGCGTGGCGCGCGTGCAGTGGCGCTCCTATTCCATGGCCTTGCTGGTGACGCCGGCGGGCCTGTTCAACCTGGCGCCTGAGGGCGCGGCGCCCGATCTGCAGCTGCACGTCACGGAAGCCTCTCCTCTGGCGCTGGCCAGCGTTGCGCTGCGAGGCGACAAGCCGGCCATCCGCATCGAGGGCGATGTGCAACTGGCGGCCGAAATCAACTGGCTGGTGGACCATGTCCGCTGGGATCTCGAAGAAGATGTTGCCCGCCTGATTGGCGACGCACCCGCGCACACGCTGGGCCAGGTGGTTCGCAAGGCGGCGCAGGCCTTGCGCCAGTTCGTGGGCACGCGCATGGCGTCTGCCGCTGTATCACCGGCCGCAGGGGCTGCGATGCCGGCGGCGGCGTCCACTCCCGCTGCAGCGCCACCCGGCAAAGCCGACCGGGACGCTCCATGAAGCGTTTTTTGAGGGGCGCGACCATCGTCTGGGTGGTGTTCCGGTACGGGCTGGATGGCCTGGTGCTGGACAGTTTCCAGAAGCCCTGGCTGCGCCTGTTGTCGCGCGCTCTTTCGCTGGGCCGCAATCTGGATGCACCGCGCGGCCAGCGCCTGCGCGAGGCGCTGGAGCGGCTGGGTCCCATCTTCGTGAAGTTTGGCCAGGTGCTCTCGACCCGGCGCGACCTGCTGCCCGCCGACATGGCGGACGAGCTGGCGCGCCTGCAAGACCGTGTTCCTCCGTTTGACTCCAGCATCGCCATTGCCACTATCGAGCGTGCGTTCCGCCGCCCGGTGGACGAGGTGTTCGTTGCATTCGACCGGGTGCCGGTGGCCAGCGCGTCGATTGCGCAGGTGCACTTCGCCACCTTGCGCGACCGCCAGGGGATCGAGCGCGAGGTGGCTGTGAAGGTGCTGCGCCCGGGCATGCTGCCCGTGATCGAAAAAGATCTGAGCCTCATGCGCATGATGGCAGGCTGGGTGGAAAGCCTCTCGGCCGATGGCAAGCGCCTCAAGCCCCGCGAGGTGGTGGCCGAATTCGACAACTACCTGCATGACGAGCTGGACCTGGTGCGCGAAGCTGCCAACGCCGCGCAACTGCGCCGCAACATGCAGGGGCTGGACCTGGTGCTGATTCCGGAAATCTACTGGGATTTCTGCCACCCCGAGGTCATGGTGATGCAGCGCATGAACGGTGTGCCCATCAGCCAGGTCGAGCGCTTGCGCGAAGCCGGGGTGGATATCCCCAAATTGGCGCGCGATGGCGTCACCATCTTCTTCACCCAGGTGTTCCGCGACGGCTTCTTTCATGCCGACATGCACCCGGGCAACATCCAGGTGAGCCTGGAGCCGGCCACGTTCGGGCGCTACATTTCGCTGGACTTCGGCATTGTTGGCACGCTCACTGAAGTGGACAAAGAGTATCTGGCGCAGAACTTCGTGGCCTTTTTCCGCCGCGACTACAAGCGTGTCGCCGAGCTGCACATCGAAAGTGGCTGGGTGCCGCCGGAGACCCGCGTCAACGACCTCGAATCGGCGATCCGCGCCGTGTGCGAGCCTTATTTCGACCGTCCGCTCAAAGAAATCTCGCTGGGCATGGTGCTGATGCGCCTGTTCCAGACATCACGCCGTTTCCAGGTCGAGATTCAGCCGCAATTGGTGCTGCTGCAAAAAACCCTGCTCAACATCGAAGGGCTGGGTCGCCAGCTCGACCCGGAGCTCGACCTCTGGAGCACTGCCAAGCCTTTTCTTGAGAAATGGATGCTTGAGCAGATGGGCCCGCAACGCCTGTGGCGCGAGTTGCGGGCCGAGGCGCCGCACTATGCCAAGCTCGTGCCCGAGCTGCCGCGCCTGCTGTATGACTTTCTGAGCCGGCGGCCGGCCGAGTCGCAAAGCGCCATGCGCGACCTGCTGGAGGCGCAAAAGCGCACCAATCGGTTGCTGCAAAGCATCATTTACGGCGGCCTGGGCTTTGTGCTGGGTCTGCTGGTGATGCAGCTGATGGTCAGGGTCAGGCTCTTCTGACGCTGGCTCGTTCAAGGTTCTTTTTTTCCCACTGTTCGCGACATCGAGGAGCATGCCGTGCTGTTGACCCTGGTTATCGTCTATCTGTTGATCACCATCGCCATTGGCCTGGTTGCCGCCAAGCGAGTAAAGAATTCCGCCGATTTTGCGATTGCCGGGCGCCATTTGCCGCTGTACATGATCGTCACCACCACGTTTGCCACCTGGTTTGGTTCGGAGACGGTGCTGGGGATTCCCGCCAAATTTATCGAGGGCGGGCTGGGCAATGTGGTGGAAGACCCTTTCGGTGCGGGTTTCTGCCTGATTCTGGTGGGCCTGTTCTTTGCGGGCAAGCTCTACCGCATGACGCTGCTGACCATCAGCGACTACTACCGCGAGCGCTATGGCCGCGTGGTCGAGGTCGTGTGCTCGCTGATCATCATGCTGAGCTACCTGGGCTGGGTTTCGGCCCAGGTCACTGCCTTGGGGCTGGTGTTCAACCTGCTGTCTGGCGGGGCCATCAGCATCCCCATCGGCATGACGATCGGGGTGGTGTCGATCCTGGCATACACGCTGTTTGGCGGCATGTGGTCGGTGGCTGTCACGGACTTTATCCAGATGATCATTCTCGTGGTGGGGCTCACGCTGATCGCCGTGTTCGCGGGCAACATGGCCGGCGGTGCGGACAAGGTCATCGAGCTGGCCTCCAGCCGTGAGTTGTTCCGCTTTTTGCCAGAGCCCAGTTTCCACGATATCGCGTTCTTCATTGCCGCCGCCATCACGATGATGTTTGGCTCGATTCCCCAGCAGGACGTTTTTCAGCGGGTGATGTCGGCCAACAACATCCAGGCCGCCACGCGGGGCCCCGTGATTGGCGGCATCTTCTACATCCTGTTTGCCTTTGTGCCGATGTTTCTGGTGGCCAGCGCGCTCATCATCATGCCGGCCGAAACGGCAGAGCTGCTCAAGGACGATCCGCAAAAGGTACTGCCCACGCTGGTGCTGGAAAAAATGCCTTTTGTCATGCAGGTGCTCTTTTTTGGCGCACTGCTGTCGGCGCTCAAGTCCACAGCGTCGGCCACGCTGCTGGCCCCCAGTGTGACATTCACAGAGAACATCTGGCGCCAGTTCCGCCCGCACGCCTCGGACCAGCAGCAACTGCGCACCATGCGCATCACCACGCTGGTGTTCAGCGGCCTGGTGCTGGCCTACGCGATCCGCATGGAAGGCACCTCCATCTATGAGCTGGTGTCTGGCGCGTACCAGGTGCCATTGGTCGGTGCCTTCGTGCCGCTGGTGTTTGGCCTGTACTGGAAGCGAGCCACCACCCAGGGCGCGATTTTTGCCATCGTGCTGGGTTTGCTGACCTGGCTGTTGTTTCTGGCAACGCCAGCGGGCGAGGTGTTTCCGGCGCAACTGACCGGTTTGCTGGCGGCGCTGGTGGGCATGCTGGCGGGCTCGCTCGGCCCCCAGGCGATTGGCAACAGCCATGCAGGGCACCATCGCATGGTGGGAGTGGAATGAGCCCTGGGTGTTGAAGACGGGGCGGCCGCCTATAATTTAAGGTTTTGCACTTTCCCCCAACACTCTCGTCATGCCTATTTATGCCTACAAATGCGGCTCCTGCGGCCATGCCAAGGATGTGCTGCAAAAAATCTCCGATCCTCAGCTCTCGGTGTGCCCCGCGTGCGGTGCAGAAGCTTTCACCAAGCAGGTGACTGCCGCAGGGTTTCAGCTCAAGGGCTCTGGCTGGTATGTGACGGATTTTCGTGGCGGCAACGCTGCCAGTTCCGCCCCCGCCACTGAAGCCAAGAGCGACGGCCAGGGTGCAGCCGGCACCCAGGCTTCTGCGCCCGCTGCAGATGCTGCCAGTGTTGCCCCCAAGGCGGCGCCCAGTACCGCACCGGCCGCTGCTGGTGCCAGTGCATCGTCTTCAGACTGAGCACCCCCCATGTCTGCTTTGCGCAAATGGTTGTTCACCGGCTTGCTGGTGATTGTTCCGGGGGTGATCACCATTGCGGTGCTCAACTGGATAGTGGGCACGCTCGACCAGACCCTGCAGATCCTGCCGGGGGCCTGGCATCCCGACAAGCTGCTGGGTTTTCACATTCCGGGCTTTGGCGTGCTGTTGACCCTGCTGATTCTGCTGGTGGTGGGGGCAACGGCCAGCAATTTTGCCGGGCGCAAGCTGGTGCAGTGGGGCGACCGGCTGGTCAGCCGCATCCCCGTGGTGCGCTCCATCTACTCAAGCGTCAAGCAGGTCTCCGACACGCTGTTTTCCGAAAGCGGCAACGCCTTTCGCACCGCCGTGCTGGTGCAATGGCCCCGAGAAGGGGTCTGGACCGTCGCCTTCATCACCGGCACTCCCGGTGGTGCGGTGGCCGCTTATCTGCGCGACGAGTTTGTCAGTGTGTATGTGCCCAGCACCCCCAACCCCACCGGCGGGTATTTTGTGATGGTGCGCAAGAGCGATTGTGTCGAGCTCGACATGAGCGTGGACGCAGCGCTCAAATACATTATTTCGATGGGCGTGGTCGCTCCTTCCGACCCCGCTCTTGCCCCTGTCTCCACCAAGTGAATCCCCTTTAATGCGCCACAGCGGCGCCGGAAGTTTTGCCATGGCCATGCGTTCCCACTATTGCGGTCTTGTGACCGAAGCCCTTCTGGGCCAAACCGTCACCCTGTCGGGCTGGGTGAATCGCCGCCGCGACCATGGCGGCGTGATCTTCATCGACCTGCGCGACCGCGAAGGCTCGGTGCAGGTGGTCTGCGACCCGGACCGGGCCGAGATGTTCAAGACGGCCGAAGACGTGCGCAACGAGTTCTGCGTGCAGGTCAAGGGCCTGGTGCGCGCACGCCCCGCAGGCACCACCAATGACAGCCTGAGCAGCGGCAAGATCGAGGTGCTGTGCCATGAGCTGAACGTGCTCAACCCGTCGGTCACGCCTCCGTTCCAGATCGATGAGGAAAACCTCTCCGAGACCACGCGCCTCACGCACCGCGTGCTGGATTTGCGCCGCCCCTACATGCAAAACAACCTGATGCTGCGTTACCGCGTGTCCATGGAAGTGCGCAAGTTCCTCGATGCCAACGGTTTCATCGACATCGAAACCCCCATGCTCACCAAGAGCACGCCCGAAGGCGCGCGCGACTACCTCGTGCCCAGCCGCGTGCACGACGGCCACTTTTTTGCGCTGCCGCAATCGCCCCAGCTGTTCAAGCAGCTCTTGATGGTGGCGGGCTTTGACCGCTACTACCAGATCACCAAGTGCTTCCGCGACGAAGACCTGCGCGCCGACCGCCAGCCCGAGTTCACGCAGATCGATATCGAAACCTCGTTCATGGACGAGCAGGAAATCCGCGACATGTTCCAGGGCATGATCAAGACGGTGTTCCAGAACACGCTGAACGTGGACCTGGGTGAATTCCCGGTCATGACATACCAGGACGCTGCCCACCGCTTCGGCTCTGACAAGCCCGACCTGCGCGTCAAGCTCGAATTCACCGAACTTACCGACGTCATGAAGGACGTGGATTTCAAGGTGTTCTCGGGCGCCGCCAACATGAAGGGCGGCCGCGTGGTGGCCCTGCGCGTGCCTGGTGGCTCTGTGGAAGGCGGCGGCATCAGCCGCGGCGAGATCGATGCCTACACCGAGTTCGTCAAGATCTACGGCGCCAAGGGCCTGGCCTACATCCGCGTCAACGAGCTGGCCAAGGGCCGCGATGGCCTGCAATCGCCCATCGTGAAAAACATCCACGACGTGGCCCTGGCGGAAGTATTGAAGCGCACTGGCGCACAAGACGGCGACCTGATCTTCTTCGGAGCCGACAAGGAAAAGATCGTCAACGACGCCATCGGTGCACTGCGCCTGAAGATCGGCCACAGCGAATTCGGCAAGAAGAACGGCCTGTTTGAAGACCGCTGGGCCCCGCTGTGGGTGGTCGACTTCCCGATGTTCGAGCACGACGAAGAGAACGACCGCTGGGTCGCCGTGCACCACCCCTTCACCGCGCCCAAGGACGGCCACGAGGACTACATGGTCACCGCGCCCGAGAAGTGCATCTCCAAGGGCTACGACATGGTTTTGAACGGCTGGGAGATGGGCGGTGGCTCGGTGCGTATTCACCGCGCCGACGTGCAGCAAAAAGTGTTCGACGCCCTCAAGATCACGCCCGAAGAAGCGCAGCAGAAGTTCGGCTTCCTGCTCGACGCCCTGCAATACGGTGCGCCCCCTCACGGTGGCCTGGCCTTCGGCCTGGACCGCATCGTCACGCTGATGACGGGCGCCGAGTCCATCCGCGACGTGATCGCCTTCCCCAAGACCCAGCGCGCCCAGTGCCTGCTGACCCAGGCGCCTTCCGTTGTGGATGAAAAACAGCTGCGCGAATTGCACATCCGTCTGCGCAATCCGGATGCCGTGAAGGCGGGCTGATCGCACAGCCCTTCGGGCAGAATCAGGGGCGCCTTCGGGCGCCCTTTTTTTTGGAGAGACGTTTGTGAATAAGCCTCTGTCAAAGTCCAACGTGCTGGCGAGCAAAGTGATTTTTGCTGCGATGACCATTTTGCGAGATGGTGGCGGCCAGATGAAAGCGGCTGACATCTTCGATGCCATTCCGCAGAAATTGACGTTGGACGACTGGGCTCAGGAAGTCATCGAAAGCAATGGTTTGGCCCGCTGGCGAACCTACGTGCATTTCTTTTCGGTGGATGCGGTAAAGGCGGGATACCTCCTCAAGACAAAGGGCATCTGGCAGATTACTTCTTCGGGCGTGCAGGCGCTCTCGCTGGGGGAACTGGGCTATTTCTTGGCCGCCCGTGAGGGCTACCGTGCCTGGAAGCGGCAGCAATTGAATTCGCCGGACATTGCGGCGCCGCAGGGGAGTGACGCGGATGATGCTTCCGTAGCGCAGGAACCACCGGAGGATCAGTTCGAGCGCTTGCGCAAGGAGGTCAACTCGGTACTGGCGGCGGAAATCCTGGAAGTTGTCAAAACCAACTCCTGGCAGTTCTTTGAACGACTTGTCGTTCAACTGCTGCTTGCCATGGGTTATGGCGGAACCGGAGGCATGGGGCTGGCATTGCAGCGTGGCGGCGATGGCGGTGTTGACGGGTTTATCAATCAGGACAAGTTGGGCTTGGACATTGTGTATGTGCAGGCCAAGCGGTGGGCCGATCAGACAGTCGGGAGGCCAGAGATTCAGCAGTTTGTGGGTGCGCTAGCCGGAAGGCAAGCCAACCGTGGTGTGTTCATCACTACTTCAAGATTTAGCGCGGATGCGCGCGACTACGTGAAGCCTTTGCATGTCCGGGTGATCTTGATCGATGGCGAGCTGTTGGCCCAGCTCATGATTGAGCACGGCGTGGGAGTCACGACGTGGAAGTCCTACGAACTTAAACGCATCGACTCAGACTTTTTCAGTGAAGAGTGATTCATGGTGCTGTTCCAGGGTGGGGCGATGGCATCCCAGGCGTTCAAAATCCCCCAATCCGTGCTGGTGGTGATCCACACGCCCGCACTCGATGTGCTGTTGATCCGCCGCGCCATCGATGCCCCCGATGGCCAGGCGTTCTGGCAATCGGTGACCGGCAGCAAGGACAGCCTGCAGGAAGACTGGCGCGAAACCGCCGCGCGTGAGGCGCTGGAGGAAACCGGCCTGTGCGCAGATGCGCCGGGCTGCACGCTGCGTGACTGGGGCCTGGAAAATGTGTACGACATTTACCCAGAGTGGCTGCACCGCTACGCACCCGGGGTGCGGCGCAATACCGAGCGTGTGTTCAGTTTGCAGGTGCCCGCCGCCGTGCCGGTGGTGCTGAGCCCGCGCGAGCACACCGCCTGGGCCTGGTGGCCGTGGCGCGAGGCGGCCGATCGCTGCTTCTCACCATCGAACGCCGAGGCCATCCTGTTGCTGCCACAATTTGCCTACTCATGACCCCATCCCACACCGCATCCGACATTCTGCGCATTGCCACCTACAACATCCACAAGGGTGTTCAGGGCCTTGGCCCGGCGCGCCGGCTGGAGATCCACAACCTGGGGCTGGCCGTAGAGCAGCTCGATGCCGACATCGTCTGCCTGCAGGAGGTACGCAAGCTGCACCGCCGCGAGGCCGCGTATTTTCAGCGCTGGCCCGATGTGCCGCAGGCCGAGTACCTGGCGCCCGAGGGCTACGAGGCGGTGTACCGCACCAACGCCTTCACCAAACATGGCGAGCATGGCAATGCGCTGCTGTCGCGCTGGCCGGTGATCGGGCACCAGCATGAGGATATTTCTGACCACCGGTTCGAGCAGCGCGGCCTGCTGCATGTGGAAGTGGATGCGCATGGCCGCCGTGTGCATGTGATCGTGGTGCACCTGGGGCTGATTCCCGGCAGCCGGGTGCGGCAGGTCGATCGCCTGCAGCAGTTCATCGAGCGCGAGGTGCCCCCGGGCTCGCCGGTGGTGGTGGCCGGTGATTTCAACGACTGGGGGGCACAGATCAAACGCATGCTGTCGGGCTTTGGTCTGTATGAGTTTGATGCGCCGCGCGCCTTCACCTACCCCGCGCGACTGCCGCTGGTGCAGCTGGACCATGTCTACGTGCGCGGGCTCGCGCCGCTGGGGCTGCATGTGCCGCGGGGGCGGATCTGGTGGCGCATGTCCGACCACCTGCCGCTGATTGCCGAGTTCAAACTTTGACCCGCCGATGACTCGGGTGGCCGATTTCGCCAAAGACCACCGGGTGCACCTGTTGCAGGGCGCGCAGGAGCTGTTTCCCGCCTTGATCGAGGCGATGGATGCGGCGCTGTCCGACATCCAGTTCGAGACCTACATCTTTGACTTCACCGGCGCGGGGGCGCAGGTGGCCGAGGCGCTGATTCGCGCGGCGCAGCGCGGTGTGCGCACGCATTTGGTGGTGGATGGCGTGGGCACCGGGCCGTTGCCAAAGGCGTGGCAGCAGCGCATGAAGTCGGCTGGGGTGCAGGTACGGGTGTATTCACCGCTGGGGCCGCTGGGGCTGCTGCTGCCCCACCGCTGGCGCCGCCTGCACCGCAAGCTGTGCGTGGTCGATGGGCTGGTGGTGTTTTGTGGCGGCATCAATGTGCTGGACGATCTTTACGACCCCAACTACGGCGATCTGGATGCACCGCGCTTCGATTTTGCCGTGCAGGCGACCGGCTCCCTGGCGGCGCAGGCGAGCCGGACCATGGAACTCCTGTGGTGGCGCATGCAGGCGGTGCGCGATGTGCGCCTGAACCGCCTGCCGCAAGCCGTGCGCGACCTGCGCGCCGCCAGCGCCACCCGCCACGCCAGCCAGCAGGACCCGGAGGCGCGCGGCATGCGGGCTGCGCTGGTGCTGCGCGACAACGTGCGCAACCGCAGCCGCATCGAAAAGGCCTACCGGCGCGCCATTGGCGCAGCGCGCCACGACATCATCATTGCCAACGCGTATTTCATGCCCGGCGGCAAGCTGCGCCGCGCGCTGATTCTGGCGGCCAAGCGCGGCGTGCGCGTGCAGCTGTTGCTGCAGGGGCGCTATGAATACTTCATGCAGTACCACGCGGCGCGGCCGGTATATGGCGCACTGCTGGCCGCCGGTGTGGAGATCCACGAATACGAACCCAGTTTTTTGCACGCCAAGGTGGCGGTGATCGATGCCCATGGCGACAAGCCCTGGGCCACCGTGGGTTCGTCCAACCTCGACCCTTTAAGCCTGCTGCTGGCGCGCGAGGCCAATGTGGTGGTCCAGGATGCCGCCTTTGCCATCGACCTGCGCCAGCGCCTGGTGCACGCCATGCAGCACGCCGGGCGGCGCATGGACCCTGCCCGTTACGCTGGCCGCCCGCTGCGCCAGCGCGTGCTCGATCGCGTGGCCTTTGGCCTGATGCGCCTGGCCTTGTGGGTCACCGGCAACCGATACTGAGCACGGATTGGGTCGTTTGCTATTGAATATATAGCTGCTGACGCTTGCTGCATAAGCGC
Organism: Acidovorax defluvii; assembly: GCA_003268905.1. GTDB lineage: Bacteria > Pseudomonadota > Gammaproteobacteria > Burkholderiales > Burkholderiaceae_C > Acidovorax > Acidovorax defluvii. Next base: position 22,586 of record QLTU01000002.1, on the reverse strand, counting down.
TAGCGCCCTAAAACCCTTGAAATGATGGGGCGGGCATTCACTGGTAGGATGCAGCCATGTCCAGTCAACCAGACGCCGATATGACGCACTTTCCGCCGGATGAAGGCACGCCTGTTTCCGTGAAAATCCGCGAGCGCATCACTGCGGCGCGCAAACGTTTCAACGCCAACGACAACATTGCCGAGTTCATCCAGCCGGGCGAGCTGGAAAAGCTGCTTGACGAGGTCGAGGTGAAGATGCAGGGCGTGCTCGACAGCCTCGTCATCCACACCGAGGGCGACCACAACACCCAGGCCACCGCGCGCCGCGTGGCCAAGATGTACCTCAACGAGGTGTTCAAGGGCCGTTATGTCGAGCAGCCACCGATCACCGAGTTTCCCAATGCCGAGCACCTCAACGAGCTCATGATCGTGGGGCCGCTCACGGTGCGCAGCGCCTGCAGCCACCATTTTTGCCCCGTCATCGGGAAGATCTGGATCGGCATCATGCCCAACGAGCACACCAACGTGATCGGTTTGTCCAAGTACGCCCGCTTGGTGGACTGGATCATGGGCCGCCCCCAGATCCAGGAAGAAGCCGTGGTGCAACTGGCCGACCTCATCATGGAAAAGACCCAGCCCGACGGCCTGGCCGTGGTCATGGAGGCCAGCCACTTTTGCATGTCCTGGCGCGGCGTGCGCGAGATGGACAGCAAGATGATCAACTCCGTGATGCGCGGCGTGTTCCTGAAAGACAGTGCGCTGCGCCGCGAATTCCTCTCGCTCATTCCAGGAAGGAACTGACCATGTTGGTACGCCTGCTTTACGCCAGCCGCGCGGTGGACACATCGCCCGCCGCCATCGAAGCCATCCTCACCCAGTCGCGCCAGCACAACCCGGGCAGTGGCATCACGGGCATTCTTTGCTATGGCGGCGGGGTTTTCCTGCAGGCCATCGAGGGCGGCCGCTCCGCGGTCAACGAGCTGTATGGCCACATCCAGCGCGACCCGCGCCACAAGAGCGTCGAGCTGCTGCACTACGAAGAGATTGCCGAGCGGCGCTTCGGCGGCTGGACCATGGGGCAGGTCAACCTGTCCAAGATCAACCACTCCATCCTGCTCAAATATTCCGAAAAGCCTGAGCTCGATCCGTATGCGGTGTCGGGCAAGGTGTCATTTGCTCTGCTCGAAGAACTCATGGCGACCGCCTCCATCATCGGCCGCGCCTGAAAGGCGGAGCGCTTTGCTACTGCGCGGCCTGATCTTGCGCCTGTGGTACTCGCCGCACGGGAGTGCGGCTGTGTTCCTCGACGCAAGCTGAGGCCGCTCGCTACGCAAATCGCCCCACCTTTCTGTTTGGGTGAATTTTTTCTGGGTCGCAGGCCGACGTTGTCGGCGCTGCGGCTTTTTGCTTTCCAGCTTCGCTGATTTGTGACAACAGCCCATGACGACCGATTCGGCCATACCCTCATTGCTGCTGGGCTGCGACTTCTCCAGCAGCCCCAGCCGGCGCAAACCCATTGTGCTGGCGCTGGGCCAGCGCGTGGCGGCGCGGGTGCAGTTGCTGGGCCTGGAAACCTTTGACACGCTGGATGGTCTGGCGCGCTGGCTGGCTGCGCCGCGTGCCTGGGTGGGTGGGTTCGATCTGCCCTTTGGCCTGCCGCGCGAGCTGGTGCAGGCGCTGGGCTGGCCGCTGCAGTGGCATGCGTGCATGCAGCACTACCGCGCGCTCTCGCGGGAGCAGATTCGCGATGCGTTTGCCGCCTTTTGCGCCGCGCGGCCCGTGGGCGGCAAGTTTGCCCACCGGGCCACCGATGGCCCAGCGGGCTCCAGCCCCTCCATGAAATGGGTCAACCCGCCCGTGGCCTACATGCTGCACGCTGGCGTGCCGCTGCTGCTGGACGCCGGGGTGCACCTGCCCGGCCTGCACCCCGGCGACCCGCAGCGCGTGGCGCTGGAGGCCTACCCCGGCCTGCTGGCCCGCGAAATCCTGGCGCGCCGCAGCTACAAAAGCGACGACCGCGCCAAGCAAACGCCCGACCGCCTGATTGCCCGCAAAGACCTGGTGCACGCGCTGGAGATGGGCCAGAGCCGCCTGGGCTTGCGCCTCAAGCTCAGCCACGCCCAGCGCGATGCCCTGGTGGACGACGCCAGCGGCGACCGGCTGGACGCCGTGCTGTGCCTGCTGCAGGCCGCCTGGGCGCAGCGGCGCCACGAGGAGGGCGATGCGCTGTATGGGCTGCCGCCCGGATTGGATGGTCTGGAAGGCTGGATTGTCACGGCCTGAGACACGATCCGGATCGGTGCCCCGGGACATGCGCCCCGGTGATGCGTCCCCAGTTGTGCCCCCCGGACATGCGCCCCGGACATGCTCCCCATCGTGCTGTCCTACCATGGCATCTTTCACCCACGCCCCACGTCTTGTTCACGCCTTGATGCCCACCATTCACCGAATCTCGCGTCCCCCTGTGTGGATCGCCGTGGCGGCAGGGCTGCTCTGCGCCGCAGCTCTGGCAGCGCCCGCGCCCTGGTATTACTGGCGCAGCCAGGTGGATGGCCAACGCATCTGTGCGCAGACCTCGCCCGGCGTGGGCTGGACGCGTGACAGCGATGCATTTGAAGGCCCCGGCTGCCAGCCGCGCCGCCGCGTGATCGTGGTGTCCATGCGCTGAAACGGTCGCGTCGGCGGTCTGGGGTCACTTGCCCGCCCGCCTGTGCGGACGGCGCTGTCGTTGACGTTGGCACAATGGACGGTCCCGTCCTCGCAAATTTTCCCAGCCATGCCTGCTTTCGAAACCCTGCTCACGTTCTTTGGCGTATCGGTCCTGCTGGGGCTCACGCCCGGCCCCGACAACCTGTTTGTGCTGCTGCAATCGGCCCAGCGCGGCTGGCGTGCCGGCATGGCGGTGGTGCTGGGCCTGTGCGCGGGCCTGGTGGTGCACACGGCGGCGGTGGCCCTGGGGCTGGCGGCCGTGTTTGCCGCATCGGCCATGGCGTTCACCGTGCTGAAATATTGCGGCGCGGCCTATCTGGCTTACCTGGCATGGCAGGCCCTGCGCGCGCCCGCCGCCACGGCCCAGGAGCCCGCCTCTGCCCCAGGAAACCCGGGTGGCCCTGGTCTGGGGCGCATGGTGGGGCGCGGCATGGTCATGAACCTCACCAACCCCAAGGTGCTGGTGTTTTTTCTGGCCTTTTTGCCGCAGTTCGCCGACCCGGCCCGCGGAAGCGTGGCGCTGCAACTCATGGTGCTGGGGGTGGTGTTCATGCTGGCCACGCTGCTGGTGTTTGGTGCCATCGCCTGCTTTTCGGGGGGCTTTGGGGCGCTGCTGCAACGCTCGGCACGCGCGCAGACGGTGCTCAACCGGGTGGCGGGCCTGGTGTTTCTGGGGCTTGCGGTGCGGCTGGCCACGGCCGAGCGCTGAACTTGGGGTGCCCGCTGCCCACCCACCCAGAGGGCCGGCAAGGCAAACAAGCCACTATTAAAATAATAGCTGGTTGCGCTTGCTGTATAAGCGCTAGAGCACGAAAACACTTGTATTTTTGTGCCGGCATTTGATAATGGGCGCATGACCGAACTCATCCTCATCCGCCATGGCGAAACCGACTGGAACCGCGAGCTGCGCTTCCAGGGCCAGGTGGATGTGCCCCTCAACGCCACCGGGCACGAGCAGGCCCGCCGCCTGGCGCAGCGGCTGGTGGCGGAGCGCCTGGCGGTCGATCACCTGGTGTGCAGCGATCTCACCCGCACGCGGCAGACGGCGCAGCCCGCGCTGGCCGCGTTGCTGCCGCAACTGTCGCTCGATGCCCTGACCGACCCGCGCCTGCGCGAGCAGCATTTTGGTGTGGTCGATGGCATGCGCGTGGACGACATCAAGGCCCGGCACGCGCAAGCATGGGCGCAGTGGCTGCGCTTTGATGCCGATGGTGGCATGCCCGGCGGCGAGACGGCACGGCAGTTTCACGCGCGGGTCATGGAGGCACTGCGCGGCCTGGCCCAGCAGCACGCGGGGCAAACCATCGTCGTGGTCACGCACGGCGGGGTGCTCGACATGGTGTGGCGCACGGCGAGCGGCCTGGGGCTGGGCGGCCCGCGCCAGAGCGACATCCCCAACGCGGGCCTCAACCGCGTGCGCCTGCAGGGCGACGCCATCGACATCGTGCACTGGGCCGACACGCAGCATCTGGCTGATCTGCCAGCGCAGCCGGTGTATGACCAGACCCGGCTGCTGGCTGTCGAGGGCGTTACAGGCGTTATGGGCGATACGGGCGCTCAGAGCGCAAAGGGGGTTACGCGCCCTTGCCGTCCTTGCCGCCCTTGACCAACGCCAGATAAGCGCTGCGGGTTTGCGGCGACACCGAATCGACCAGCTGCTCGTGCGGCGTCTTGTGCCGCGCCAGCATGCGCGCCGTGGCGATGGTTTTCGATTTGCAGAACCAGTGGCAGGTGTGCTGCATCAGGAACAGCTCGGCCGACATGGTGAAGGCTTTTTCCCGGGGGGGCCAGGTGGGCCGCGTTGCGGGCCATGTTTTCGATGCCCCGGGCGTGGATGGCCAGGGCCTTGCGCATGTCGAAGGTGGTGGCGGGAAACAGCTGGCTGGCAAAGGGAATCGCCATGGCAAAGCGGCTGACGCGGGCATCGGCTTCGTTCACCTGGGCGAACTCGGCGGCGAAACGGTTGAACTGCTCGCTCAGCTGTGATTCGGTGGTGGTCAGCAGGCTCCAGATCTGGTCGCGCCGCTCGGGCGTGCTTTCGCCCAGCGCCCGCAGATAGCCCTCGGTGAGGGCCTCCATGAGTTTTTCGATCTGGTAGTGGCCCAGGTGGCTGGCCAGCAGGGCAATGCGTTTACGCTGCTGCTGGTGGTTGGCGATGTAGCTGCCGATGGCGATCAGGAGGGCGAGGGTGAGAATGTCCATGGCCTGTTTATATCCCTGGCGGCTGAGGCCAGGCTTTCTGTGGGGGGCGAATTTGCTCGAATGCGCGGGCCACCTGCAGCACGCCCAGGTCGTCAAAGCGCGGCCCGGCGATCTGCAGGCCAATGGGCAAGGGATGCAGGCCGCTGGTGTAGCCGCAGTTCACCGAAGCGGCGGGTTGCTCTGACATGTTGTAGGGCACGGTGAAGCCGATGTGTTCCAGCGGCCGCAGCGGGTCGTTGGTGGGCGAGGGCAGCTCGGCCGCAAACGCCGCCATGGGTGCCACGGGCGAGATCACGTAGTCGAACGCGCTGCAGGCGCGCACGGTGGCCACGCGGGTCAGGTGGAACTGCTGGCTGGCATGGAACACCTCGGTGCCGCTCAGGCCCGCAGCGCTGTCGGCCCAGGCACGGATGTAGGGCAGCACCTTGTCGCGCTGCCCGGCTGGCAGGGCCTGCAGGTCGATGTGCGAGCGCATGCGCCAGAAATGGTCCATGCCGTCGAGCATGGCCTGCGTCATGAAAGGCTGCATGGGCACGATATGGGCGCCGGCCTGTTCCAGCCAGCGGGCGGCCTGCTCGACGGCGGCGCGCACCTCGGGCTGTACCGGCAGGCCGCAGCCGGCATCCAGCAGCAGGCCTATGCGCAGGCCGCGCAGGTGCCCCACCCCCTGGTCAAACTGGCCCCAGGCAATGTCCTGCGCGGGCAAGGCCATGCTGTCGCGTGCGTCGCCCTGGCTCAGCACCTGCATCATCAGTGCGGCGTCTGCCACCGTGCGTGTCATGGGGCCGGCGGCACGGCCGGTGTAGGGCGGGTCGATGGGAATGCGGCCCAGGCTGGGTTTGAGGCTGAAGATGCCGCACCAGCTGGCCGGCAGGCGCAGCGAGCCGCCGATGTCGGTGCCGATGTGCAGCGGGCCGTAGCCGGCGGCGGCCGCAGCGCCAGCACCGGCGCTGGAGCCACCGGGGCCTTTGGACAGGTCCCAGGGGTTGCGCGCCAGCGCGTGAAAGCTCGACAGGCCCGATGACAGCATGCCGTAGTCGGGCATGGTGGACTTGGCCACGATGACCGCGCCCGCTTCGCGCAGGCGTGCCGCAGGCGGGGCGTCGGCGGCGGCGGGCACCAGCGCGGTGGCCGCAGTGCCCAGCGGCATGGGGTCGCCGCGCGTGGCGATGTTTTCCTTGATGGTGGCGGGCACGCCATCGAGCGCCCCCAGCGGCTCGCCGCGCAGCCAGCGGGCCTGCGACGCCGCTGCCTGCGCCAGGGCGGCTTCGGGGCGCAGCAGGTAGGTGGCGTTGATGTGGGGTTCCCACCGCTCGACGTGGGCCAGCACGTCACGCACCACTTCGACCGGGGAGAGGGTGCGCTGGCGGTAGGCCGAGAGCAGGGCGTGGGCGGGCAGGTCGTGCAATGCGCTCATGGTGCGGGCTCGTCGGTTTCAGGACCAGTAAAGGGCCGAAAGGTCGTTCACAAAGATGGGCATGTCTTTCCACAGCCCCTTGAGGTTCTTGTTCGCCACGGTCACCCATTGCGGCTGGTAGAGAAAACCGTGCACGGCCTCTTCGGCCAGCAGGCGCTGCGCGTCGCCCAGCAGGCGGGCACGGTCAGCCGGGCGCGGGGCGTTCTTGATCTTGTCGAACAGCGTGTTGAACTGGGGCGAGTTGTAGCCCCAGTAGTAGTCGGGCTTGGCAAAGTTGCCCAGGTCAAAGGGCTCGACGTGGGAGATCAGGGTGAGGTCGTAGTTCTTGTTGCCATAGGTGCCGCTGAGCCACTGGGCCCATTCCACATTCTGGATCTTGGCCACGATGCCGATCTTGGCCAGCTGCGCCGCAATCACCTCGCCCCCCTGGCGCGCATAGGGCGGCGGGGGCAGCGTGAGGGTGAGCGTGAGCGGGGTCTTGACGCCCGCCTCGGCCAGCAGCTTTTTGGCCTTGTCGATATCGAACGGGTTGATGCCCGTGGTGTCCACATAGCCGAATGCGCCGGGCACATAGTGGCTGCCAATCGGCACGCCAAAGCCGTCGCCGGCGCCTTCGATGATGGCCTTGCGGTCGATGGCGGCGGCGATGGCACGGCGCACGCGCACGTCGTTCAGGGGCTTGCGGTCGTTGTTGATGGCCAGGATGGTCTTGGCGCGCGAGCCACTCACCACCACCTGAAAGCGCGGGTTGGCCTTGAACTGGGCCACGCTGCGCGGTGTGACGCGGGCAAACGCGTCCACATCGCCCGCCAGCAGCGCCGCCACCTGCGCGGCAGGGTCGGAGATGAAGCGGAACGTGGCCCGGCGCATCTTGATGCTGGCGGGCGCGCGAAAGCCCGGCCAGGCGGTCAGCGTGATGGACGCACCCTTGTTCCACGCGCCGAGCAGGTAGGGGCCGGTGCCCACGGGGCGGGTGGCGTTGGTGGCGGCGCTCTGGGGCTCGACGATGATGGCCGTGGCCTGGCCCAGCACAAACAGGAAATCCGGGTCGATGTCCTTGTGGATCAGCACCACGGTGTGGTCATCCACCACCTGGGTGGTGAGGTTGGCAAAGGTGCGCTTGTCCTTGTTGGTGCTCTTGTCGCTGCCCGCGCGGTCGAACGAGAATTTGACCGCATCGGCCGTGAAGGGCACGCCATTGCTGAACTTCACCCCCCGGCGCAGGTGCAGGGTGTAGGTCTTGAGGTCGGGCGACACCTCCCAGCTCTCGGCCAGCAGCGGCGACACACTGCCGTCGGCATTGATCTTGGTGAGCGTCTCGAAGATGTTGTAGTGAACGATCTCGGCAATGGCCGAGGCGGCACCGGCGGTCGGGTCCAGCCCCGGCGGTTCCAGCGTCATGGCCAGCACCACGGTGTCCTTGCTGGTTTTGGCCAGCGCGCCCCAGGGCGCGGCAAGGGGCACCGCGGCGATGGCGCCAGTGGCAAGGATTGAGCGGCGGTTCAGCATGTTTGAGTTCTCCAGACGGAAACCTGTGGAAGGGGCGCGGGCCGGCAGATGCGTGGCCGACGGGCTGAGGGCTTTTTACACCATCGTGCGCGCGGCGCCGCCGGCCGGCGGCGCACGGCGGGCACGGGCACGCCCGGGCTCGATGCGCGGCACGGCGTTGACCAGGGCGCGCGTGTAGGGGTGCTGCGCGTTGTGAAACAGCTCCTGCGGCGTGCCGCGCTCCACAATGCGCCCCTGGTACAGCACCACCACCTCGTCGCACAGGTGGTTCACCACGGCCAGGTCGTGGCTGATGAGCAGGTAGGTGATGCCGAATTCCTGCTGCAAATCCAGCATCAGGTTGAGCACCTGCGCCTGCACAGACACATCGAGCGCGCTCACGGGCTCGTCGGCCACGATGAGGCGGGGGCGGGTGATGAGTGCGCGCGCAATCGCAATGCGCTGGCGCTGGCCGCCCGAAAACTCGTGCGGGTATTTGTCCAGGTCGGTGCTGCGCAGGCCCACCTGCGTCAGCACCTGCGCGGCCTGCTCGCGCTGTTCGGCGCGGCTGGTGGCACCCTTGGCCTGCAGCGGCTCGGTGACGATGCGCTGCACGGTGTGGTGTGGGTCCAGGGAGCCATAGGGGTCCTGGAACACCATCTGAAAGTCGCGCCGCGCGTGGCGCAGCTCGGCGGCGGGCAAGCGGTGCAGGTCGCGGCCCAGCAGGTGCACCGCGCCGCTGGTGGGCGTGTCGAGCGCCATCACCAGCCGGGCCAGCGTGGATTTGCCCGAGCCCGATTCACCCACGATGCCCAGGCTGCGGCCCGCCGCCACGGTGAAATCCACGCCCTGCAGCGCCTGCACCTGCTGCGGCGGCTGAAAAAGGTGCGTGCGCGGCAGCGGGTAGTGGCGCACCAGTTGCGTCACCTGCAGCAGGGGTGGATGCGCATCGGCAGGTGTTTTTGAGTCAAATTGGCCTGTAGTGCTTATGGGGTAAGCGCTATCAGCTATCAAATCAGGAGTGGTTGCGGTATTCATGCGCCAACCTCCGGTGCGGCGGGCATGGCATCGAGCCGGATGCAGCGCGCCATGTGCCCCGCACCCAAAGCGCCCAAAGCACCCAATGGCACCGGTGGCGGCGGGGTGGTGTGGCAGGCGTCCATGGTGAAGCCGCAGCGCCCCGCAAAGGGGCAACCGGCGGGCAGATGGGCCAGCTCGGGCACGGTGCCCGGGATGGTGGCCAGGCGCGGGCGCTCGCCGGGGCGGCGCGGCACCAGTTGCGGGCGCGCCGCAAAAAGCCCGCGCGTGTAGGGGTGGGCCATGGTCGCGAAGACAGCCTCCGTGGGGCCGCTTTCCACCACCGAGCCGCCATACATCACCAGCATGTGGTCGGCGTTCTGCGAGATCACGCCCAGGTCGTGCGAGATCAGGATGAGCGCCATGCCGCGCTCGGCCACCAGGTCGCTGATGAGGTCGAGGATTTGCTGTTGCACGGTCACGTCGAGCGCGGTGGTGGGCTCGTCGGCAATCAGCAGGTCGGGCCCGCAGGCCAGCGCCATGGCGATGGTGATGCGCTGGCGCTGCCCGCCCGAGAACTGGTGCGGATAGGCATCCAGGCGCCGCGCGGCATCGGCAATGCCCACGCGCTCCAGCAGGGCCAGAGCCTCGCGGCGAGCCGCTGCACGGCCCAGGCCGCGGTGCAGCCGCAGGGGCTCGGCCACCTGGTCCCCAATGCGGTGCACGGGGTTCAGCGCCGTCATGGGCTCCTGGAACACCATGCCGATGCGGTTGCCGCGCAGGCGGCACAGCGCGCGGTCGTCCAGCCCCACCAGCTCCTGCCCATCCAGAAGAATGCTGCCACTGGCCTGCGCGGCGTCGGGCAGCAGGCCCATGAGCGCCAGGGCGGTGAGTGATTTGCCACAGCCCGATTCGCCCACCAGGCCCAGCGTTTCGCCACGGTGAAGCGTGAAATCGATGCCACGCACCGCGTCGACAGCACCCTGGTGCGTGTGCAGGTGCACGCGCAGGTCGGCGACTTGCAGCAGGGGGGTGGGTGGGGATTGGGTGTTCATCGGAGCGGCGAGGCAGGTCAGCGCTTGCGGGCCAAGCGCGGGTCGAGCAGATCGCGCAGGCCATCGCCCAGCAGGTTCAGGCCCAGCACGGCCAGTGCAATCGCCATGCCGGGCCACACGGCCAGCAGCGGGGCCTGGAACATGAGGGTCTGGGCGTCGCTGAGCATGCGGCCCCACGAGGGCTGCGGCGGTTGTGTGCCCAGGCCCAGGTAGGACAGCGCCGCCTCGGCCAGGATGGCAATGGCAAACTGCACCGTGGCCTGCACGATCAGCACCGAGGCGATGTTGGGCAGCACATGCTCGAGCGTGATGCGCACGCTGCCCTTGCCGCACGCACGCGCCGCCAGAATGAAATCGCGCGACCACACGGCATTGGCCGAGGCGCGCGTCACCCGCGCAAAGGTGGGAATATTGAAGATGCCAATGGCGATGATCGAATTGACGATGCCCGCGCCAAACACCGCCGTCATCATGATGGCCGACAAAATGGCTGGAAAGGCAAACGTGAAGTCGGCCAGCCGCATGATGGTTTCTTCCACCCACCCGCGCCGCGCGGCGGCCAGCAGCCCCAGCGCCACGCCCAGGCCCATGCCAATACCCACCGCAATCACGCCCACCAGCAGCGAGTTGCGTGCGCCCACCAGCAGCAGCGACGCCACGTCGCGGCCAAAGGCGTCGGTGCCCAGCCAGTGCTGGGCGCTGGGCGGCTGCAGCTTGGCGGGCAAGTCCATTTCGTAGGGCGACCAGGGCGTCCAGACCAGCGACAGCGCCGCTGCGGCCAGCAGCAACGCCACCAGCAGGGCGCCCGCAACAAAGCTGCGGTGCCCTAGGGCACGGCGCAGCCAGTGGGGGCGTGACAACCGAACGGATGAGGAAGTCGTTGCGCTCATGGGTTTGTTGACCGCTTTTTGTGAAGCCCCCGGCGCTTGAAACCGGTGCGCCCCAAAGCCAGCGCCACCGTGAAACTGGCTCTGCCAGGCCACGGGTGGCGTCCCCCTGGGGGGATGGTGCGAAGCGACTCAGGGGGGTGCCACCTCATACGTCGCTGGCCTTCACGCGGGGGTCGATCACCGCGTACAGCAGGTCCACGAAGAAGTTGACGACCACCACCATGGCCGCCAGCAACATCACGCAGTTGCGCACCACGACCAGGTCGCGGTTGGCAATCGACTGGAAGATCAGCCGGCCCAGGCCCGGCAGATAAAACACGTTTTCCACCACGATGGTGCCCGCCAGCAGGTTGGCAAACTGCAGGCCCATCACCGTGACGACCGGGATCATGGCGTTGCGCAGCACATGGCCCCACAGCGCAGCCCGCCGCGACAGGCCCTTGGCCCGCGCGGTGCGCACGAAATCTTCGCGCAGCACATCCAGCACGGCCGAGCGCGTGATGCGCGCCAGAATGGCCGCCTGCACCACGGCCAGCGCCAGTGCGGGCAGCAGCAGTGCTTTCAGCGCTTGCAGCGGGTCGCCGCCGCTGTCTTCGGTCCAGCCCGGGAAGCCCCCGGCCGAAAACCACTGCAGCTTGACCGAAAACAGCAAGATCAGCAGGATGGCGAACCAGAAGTTGGGAATGGCAATGCCCAGCTGGGCCAGGCCCATCACGCCCAGGTCGCCCCACCGGTTGTGGCGCGCAGCGGCAAAAAGGCCCGCCGCGAGGGCCAGCACCGCGCTGAACACCATGGCCATCAGCGCCAGCGGCACCGTGAGCGCAAGGCGTTCCAGCACCAGCTCCAGCACCGGGCTGCCGTAGGTGTAGCTGTCACCCAGGTCGCCCACCACCAGGCCACGCATCCATTGCCCATAGCGTTGCACTGCGGGCCGGTCCAGCCCCAGCTGGGTGGCAAGCTCGGCCACGGCGTCGGGTGAGGCGTCTGGCCCCATCAGCACCTGGGCGGCGTTGCCCGGCAGAATGTCCAGCACCACAAACACGACCACCGACGCACCGAGCAGCGTGGCAACAAGGGTGAAAAATCGTTTGAGAAGAAAGAAACCCATGGATCGGATGCTGGCGGAGCGTGGGTGCTTCAGTCGATTGAAAAAGGTCAAGTGCCTGCGCAGCATACCGACAAAGCACCCATGGCGGCGGTGGTATGTTGTGCTTGGCGTCAAAGCAGTGCAGGGCAGGGGCGCGGGATAATACGCCGCATGAAGACCGTCTCCCTGAAATCGCTGCAATCGCGCCTGGCGCTCCCGCCATTTACGGGGAGGACCGCATGGCACTGAGAATCACTGACGAGTGCATCAACTGCGATGTGTGTGAGCCCGAGTGCCCGAACCAGGCCATCACCCTGGGAGAGGAAATCTACGAGATCGACCCCGACAAATGCACCGAATGCGTGGGCCATTTTGACGAGCCCCAGTGCGTGCAGCTGTGCCCGGTGGCCTGCATCCCGGTAGACCCCCAGCATGTGGAGAGCCGGGAAACGCTGTGGCAGAAGTTTCACCGGCTGCAGGCTGTCACCAAAATATAAGTGTTTTTTGCCTCTAGAGCTTATCCATCAAGCGCTAATAGCTATAAAAACAATAGCTTCTAGTTGTCTTCAGATCTTGGTGGCTTGGGACGCGGTGGCTTGGTGGTGTGGATCAGCAACGTGGCTTTCTCCATGTCCCCCGCCAGCAAGGCCGGATGCGCCTTGAGTGAATGCTGGATGCTGTCCTCGATCAGGGTGCGCTGGTCGGGTGAAGGTTTTTTCAGCACCCAGTTGGCCACTTCGGCCTTGACGCCCGGATGCCCGATGCCAATGCGCAGGCGCCAGTAGTCGGGCGAGCCGAGCTGGGCGTGGATGTCGCGCAGGCCGTTGTGCCCGGCATGGCTGCCGCCGCGCTTGAGTTTCACCTGGCCGGGGGCGATGTCCAGTTCATCGTGCGCCACCAGGATTTCCTCGGGCTGGATCTTGAAGAACCGCGCCAGTGACGCCACCGATTTTCCCGACAGGTTCATGAAGGTCTGGGGCTGCAGCAGCCACACACTCTGGCCATGTACGCTGGTGCGGGCCACCAGCCCGTGGTAGCTGCGCTCGGGCACCAGCGTGGCCTTGAGTTCGCGCGCCAGCGCGTCTATCCACCAGAAGCCCGCGTTGTGGCGGGTGGCCTCGTAGTCGGGCCCTGGGTTGCCCAGGCCCACAAACAGTTTGATCATGTGCGCAATTATCGGTAGCTACCAATGAAAACGGCCCACACAAGTGGGCCGTTGGATGCAGCTCTGCCGGAGCAGGCCGCGAAGACCGGTGCGCCGGTCTTATTTCTTGCCCTTGCCCTTGCCCTTGGCATCGGCGGCAGGAGCTGCATCGGCGACAGGCGCCACCACTTCCACCACGGGGTTAGTCACGGAAACCAGCACGGGGTTGTTGTTCTGACCGCCACGGATCACAGCGCTCACACCCTTGGGCAGTTTGATGTCCTTGAGGTGCAGGGAAACACCCTTCTTCAGCGTGCTCAGGTCCACGGCAATGAACTCAGGCAGGTCGGAAGGCATGCAGGTCACGTCGAGTTCGTTCACGACGGGGTTCGCCAGGCACTTGTCCACCTTGACAGCGTCGGACTCATCCGCGCCGCTGAAGTGCAGTGGCACCTTCATGTGCAGCTTGGTCTTTTCGTCCACGCGCTGGAAGTCAATGTGCAGCACCAGTTGCTTATAGGGGTGGTATTGCACGTCGCGCAGCAGAACCTTGGCGGTTGTGCCGGCCACTTCCATGTCCAGCACGCTGGAGTGGAAAGCTTCCTTCTTCAGGGCGTGCCACAGTGCGTTGTGGTCGACCTCGATAAGCTGGGGTTCAGCAGAACCGCCATACACGATGCCAGGCGTCTTGCCCGAATTGCGCAGACGGCGGCTCGCACCCGTACCTTGCTTGGCGCGCTCAAAAGCGACGATGTTCATAATTAGCTCCTGAAAAGGGACGACCGCGACCAGTCATTCCCTGTTTAAAAAAGGCTTGTTGCGCCCAGATAGCGGCAAGCCCACAACAATGCTCCCGAACAGGCAAGCCTCCCGAAGGAGGCCTGCAAGCATCTGACTCAGCAAAGCCACGCCACACAGGCGCGACCGGCGCTCAGAAAAGATTCTCTTGGTCCGAGAACAAACTCATCACCGACTCTCCCTTGGCAATGCGCTGGATCGTTTCGGCGATCAGCGGAGCCACGGAGAGCTGGCGGATTTTTGCGCAACCTTTGGCGTTGTCGCTCAAAGGGATGGTGTTGGTCACCACCACTTCGTCGAGGGCCGAGCCCTGGGCGATGCGTTCAATGGCGGGGCCAGAAAAAATGGGGTGGGTGCAGTAGGCGTACACCTTCTTGGCACCGCGCTCCTTGAGCACTTCGGCAGCCTTCACCAGCGTGCCGGCGGTGTCGATCATGTCGTCCATGATCACGCAGTTGCGGCCATCGATTTCACCGATCACGTGCATCACCTCGGACACATTGGCCTTGGGACGGCGCTTGTCGATGATGGCCAGATCACAGCCGAGCTGCTTGGCCAGGGCCCGGGCGCGAACCACGCCGCCGACGTCAGGCGACACGACGATCAGGTCTTCGTAATTCTTCTGGCGCAGATCGCCCAGCAGAACAGGCGACGCATAGATGTTGTCTACCGGGATGTCAAAGAACCCCTGGATCTGGTCGGCGTGCAGATCCATGGTCAGCACGCGGGCCACGCCCACCGCCTGCAACATGTTGGCCACCACCTTGGCGGAGATCGGAACCCGGCTGGAGCGGGGGCGGCGATCCTGGCGGGCGTAGCCAAAATAGGGAATCACGGCGCTGATGCGTTCGGCTGAAGCACGCTTGAGCGCGTCCACCATGATCAGCAGTTCCATGAGGTTTTCGTTGGTGGGTGCGCAGGTAGACTGCACCACGAAAACGTCACGGGCTCGCACGTTTTGTTTGATTTCGACGGTGACTTCCCCGTCGGAGAAGCGGCCCACATCGGCAGCACCCAAGGTGGTGCCAAGGTGTTGGGCAATTTCAGCTGCCATGCCAGGGTTGGCATTGCCGGTGAAAACCATGAAGTCGGGTTGGTTGGCTTGCATGAGCGTCCCAGCAGTCTGAAAAAAAAGCCCGTACGCGAAAAGAAATTTGGCAGGGGAGAAAGGATTCGAACCTTTGCATGCCGGAATCAAAATCCGGTGCCTTAACCAGCTTGGCGACTCCCCTACACGGGTTGATTGCAAAAACAATCAACCGAAATTCTTGTCTGCTGCCCATCCTGCCAGAGGATGAATCATCAGATTCTCACATGTTTCGACCTGCCAATCGCCGGGGGCGTTTTGAAGATCAACGGCATGCGAGATTTGCGCAAACACTGCACTACCCGAACCGGTCATTCGACCTTGCAAACCGTGCGATTCAAGCCACTGAAGGGCCTGCGTCACTTCGGGGCATAAGGCCTGGGCAACTGGTTGCAAGTCATTACAACCGAAATTGTAGTGTGCTGCAGCAAAGCCTAAGATTGTAGCACGATCTGAATCACGCTTCAGATCTGGAGCAGAAAAAATTGATTTCGTATCCAGACCCGCCTCGGGTTTCACTACTGCAAAGCTCGCTCGCGGTAGCTGATGTGCATTCTCAAGCGGCGTGATTATCTCACCAATTCCCTCCACCCAGGCGTTGTGGCCGCGCAAAAAAAACGGCACGTCGGCGCCCAGTGTCAGCCCGATGGCTTCCAGCGCGGGGCGGGGCAGGTTCAGCTTCCACAGGCGATTGAGCGCCAGCAGCGTTGTGGCCGCGTCGGACGAGCCGCCACCCATGCCTGCCTGGGCAGGAATCTTTTTCAGCACGCCAATGTGAGCTCCCAGTCCGCAGCCGGTGGCCTTTTGCAGGGCCTGCGCCGCGCGCAGCGTGAGGTCGAGAGCGGGCAGTGTGGGTCCCAGGTCTTCGCGGGTGATGCGGCCATCGTGGCGCAGTTCGAAATGCAGCGAATCGCACCAGTCGATCAGCATGAAGACAGACTGCATCAGGTGGTAGCCATCGGGTCGGCGGCCAGTGATGTGCAAGAAAAGATTGAGCTTGGCCGGTGCCGGCACGTCGTACAGGTTTTGCATGAAACGGTGTCAGCGGGTCAGAACAATTCGCAGGGTGGCTTGCGGCGCAGGTGTATGGCGCTGTGCGACCAGTCGCCCAGATGCAATGGCCGATAAATCGACATGCCAGCCAACGGCTTCAACCTGGGTGCCTTCTAGCCAGCTGAACAGTGCTGCGACGGGAATACCGGTTCCCAGGACATCCTGCAGCAAGGCCTCCAGTGACTCAGACTTCCGGGTGTCCTGGCCCGTAGTAATCTCTGCGTGGCCGGCATTCCACTGGATTCGTGCGATGGTGTTGCCCAGAGGATTGAGCAAGACGAATTGGCCTTGTTGTGCCGACCCTGAGAGTTCGAACGACGCTGAAAAGGACTGTGACGCCTGATCTTCCACCTGCAACGCAAGGCGACCTGCCCATAGCGTGTCGTGTGAATGTGCAGGCCGCAGTTGAGGCTGCGCACAGCCGGCCAGCAACAGAACAAAAAACGCCAGCAGGCAAGCTACCCCGTAGGGCAGCGTCCGGGAGGGGCCTTGGGGTTGCTGGCCCGGAAAAATGGCGCGCAACATCAGGGCCTGGCCCCCAGCCTTTTCAGTGTGCCTTTGAGCGTTTCGTTGTCTGGATTCAGGCGCAGCCCCTCGCGCCAGATGCTCAAGGCGCGTGTGCGGTCTCCGGTGCTCCAGAGGACTTCACCGAGGTGTGCGGCAATTTCCGCGTCGGGCCGCTTCTCGAAGGCGGCTGATAGGAGTTGCAATGCCTGCGCGTTGTTGCCGAGGCGGAATTCGACCCAACCAAGGCTGTCCGTAATGAAGGGGTCGCCAGGAGCATATTCCAGCGCCTTGGCGATCAACCCTTTGGCCTCCTCCAGGCGCAGGCCACGTTCAGCCAGCGAGTATCCCAAGGCGTTGTAGGCGTGGTGGTAGTCGGGCTGCCGTGCTATCAGCTGCCGCAGCAGCTGCTCCATCATGCCCAGATCACCCGACTTTTCGGCCAGCATGGCCTGGTCGTAAATCAGTTCGTTGTCTTGCGGGTCCAGGTCCACCAGTTCGGTCTGAACGGCCAGGGCGTCTTTGTATAAACGCATCTCCTGCAACAACTGCACCTCAGCCTGCAGTTTCAAGCGGATCTGCTCTGAGGTATTGCCGGGCAGACCGCGAAGCAGGGCACGTGCTTGCGATATCTTTCCCTGTTGGGCGAGTATGGACGCACGACGCCGCTGTGCGCTGAGCAATTCTTCCGACTTGTCTATGCGTCCGAGCCAGGATTCGGCTGCTGCATAGTCTTTTTTCTTTTCAGCAAGCTGCGCATAAAGAAGATAGGCCTGAGTCAGACCGCGCTGCTGTATGTCGGGATCTGCCGTGATCGCATTTGTCAGTTCGATGTAGCGCTGCAGTGATTTTTCAGCATCGGGCAGGCGGCTATCCTGGAATTGCAGTGTCGCAAGAGCAAGCCACGCTTCCCTCAGATCCGGCTTGTCGCGTGTCACGATCTCCAGCTGCTGGCGCGCAGCGGGGTAACGCTGCTGGCTCAGCAGGACGCGGGCATATGCCGTGCGCAATTCGGGATCGGGCTGATTGGCAAGGCGGGTTGTCACCAGCGATTCCGCTTCCGTAACGTCCTCCTGCATCAATTCAAGGGCCAATGGCAAGGCCACTTCGCTCGAGCCGTCCAGTGCCAAGGCCCGACGAGCCGCCTCAAGCGCTCCAGCCTTATCCCCAGCCGCCAGGCGCATGCGCCCCAATGCGGTCCACGCAGCGGGGCCTGTGGCGGGATGGCGCAGTTCATCGATTAGCGCTTGCTCTACCACATTGGCGGCCAATTGCTTGTTGCTGGCACGGCCATACACCTGAGGAAGGGCCGACAGGGCCGCAGCTTTGGCTGCAGTCGGCATCTGAGTCAACTCCTGGCGCAGCAGGTCCGCGGTCTCGCCTATTCGATTGAGTGCAATCAGTATCTGCAATGTGTAGCGGTTGGCTTCCCGCGATTGGGGTTGCGCCTCTTTCCACGCACGTGCTGCTGCCAGGGCGTAGTCACCTGATCGGGCCTGCAAGGCAATGTCTGCGGCACGTCGGTACAACGCGCTTTCTCCACTGCGCCGCGCCGCTTCCAACATCAGTGCATAGCCTGCGCCTGGGTCTCCTGACTGTGTGGTCAGCTCGCCCAAAAATATCTCATAGAAAAGTTCTGCATCCAACTGCGCGCTGGGCGTTGGTAGCGTTGTGGCTTCTGAGGTGTCGGGGCGTTTCTCATCGCCGGACTGTGTCCATCCCGTAGTTGCTGTTGCCGCCAGAGCGGCAGTGAGAAGGGCTGTTCGAAAGCGATGAGATTGCACCATCGGGCCATAATAATCCATGCTCCCAAACCTGTTTCAAAGGCTATTGCATGCCTGAGTTGCCCGAAGTGGAAGTCACCCGTCGCAGCTTTGCGCAGGCTATTGCTGGGGCCAGGATCGAGTCGGTATGTGTGGGTAAACCATTGCGGTGGCCTTTGGGGTGTGACCCACAATCGCTGGTTGGCAAAAAGGTGGTCGCGCTGCGCCGCCGGGGCAAGTATTTGCTGCTCGATCTGGACTCGGGCCTTCTGTTGCTGCATCTTGGAATGTCGGGCAGCCTGCGTTTCAGTCGTGATCTGCCCCCACCGGGTGGGCATGATCATTTCGACATCCTCACGTCAGAAGGAACATTGCGTCTGCATGATCCCAGGCGTTTCGGCGCCGTGGTCTATGCGGCCAGCGAGCAGGATGCCGTGGCGCAAAAGCTGCTGGGCGGGCTGGGAGTAGAGCCGCTGTCCGAGGACTTTACCTATCCTGCCTTCGAAGCGGGGCTCAAGGCGAGTCGCGCGCCCATCAAGCAGGTGCTGCTGGCGGGGCGTCTGGTCGTGGGGGTAGGCAATATCTACGCTTGTGAGGTGCTGTTTCTTGCAGGCATTCGACCCACCGTTGCAGCGCATCGCATCGGTCCCTTGAGAGTGCGCAGACTTTATTCAGCGATCACGACGGTGCTTGAGCGTGCAGTGGAATTGGGCGGCAGCACATTGAAGGACTTTTCCAGCGCCGACGGAAAGGATGGGCATTTCCAGCATGAGGCCAATGTCTACGGGCGTGTCGGTGCCCCGTGCCATCACTGCGGCACGGCCATCAAATTGGTTCGTCAGGGTCAACGCAGCAGCTATTTTTGTCCCCGATGCCAACGCGCATGACGTGGCGCGGATGGCCATCGGCATGGATATCGCTCCCAAGGGGCGGTCAATGCTATATTTTGAGCATGTCTTCATGTAGACCGTTCATCGCATTCCGGGAGCAAAGTGGGACCATCATTCAACGAGCAGTTCGACCAGCACGGCGTTTGGCGGCGTGAGTTCGCCCACCAGATTCACCGTCTGTCCGAGTGGATGTCTGACCACGAACTCATGGACGCTGCAGTTCAGGAGCGGCTGAATCGCCTCGAAGCCCAGGTCCGCAGTGACAAGGTGATGGTGGCTTTCGTCGCGGAGTTTTCGCGGGGGAAGTCAGAACTGATCAATGCCATTTTCTTTGCTGACTATGGCCGTCGCATCATGCCTGCCAGTGCTGGCCGCACAACGATGTGCCCAACGGAGTTGGGCTACGACGCCTCGCTGGCGCCCAGTCTTCGGCTGCTTCCGATCGAAACCCGGTTGCAACTGCAAGGTCTTGCTGAATGGCGCGTGAAGCCCGAGCGCTGGATCGAAATCCCCCTGGATGTCAACAACGCCGATCAAATCGCCAAAGCACTTGAGAAGGTTGCGGAGGTTCGGAAGGTCACGCTGGACAACGCCCGGGCGCTGGGGTTCTGGCACGATGAGTTGGCGGACGAAAATCCGGTTCCTGATTCCGAGGGCTTGGTCGAAGTACCCATGTGGCGCCACGCCATCATTAATATTCCCCATCCCTTGCTCAAGCAGGGCCTGGTGATTTTGGACACCCCTGGATTGAATGCGGTGGGCGCCGAGCCCGAGTTGACGGTCAATCTCATTCCGCAGGCGCATGCAGTGGTTTTCATTCTGAGTGCGGACACGGGAGTTACCCGTTCGGATTTGTCCATTTGGCGAGAACACCTGGCAACCTCTGTGGACAGCCTCGATGCACGCCTGGTTGTGCTGAACAAGATTGACACCCTGTGGGACACCCTCAATTCGCCGGATGAAATCCTCGCGCAGATGAACCGGCAATGCATGACCTCCGCGGACATGCTGGGCGTGCCGTTGCAGCAGGTGGTGCCTGTATCTGCGCAAAAGGGCCTGGTTGCAAAAATTACATGCGACGACCTGTTGCTCGAATCCAGTGGCCTGCCCGTGTTGGAAGAGGCGCTGGCCAAGGGAATCATGGGCCGTCGCCAGGCTATCTTGCGGGCTGCCGTGGCAACGGGGGTGGGGAGTCTGCGTGCAGAAACTTCGCGTGTCATCAATATTCGACGAAGAGATCTTGACGACCAGATGGCGGAGTTGCGGAGTCTTCGCGGCAAAAACGCTTCGGTGATCGAGTCAATGCGGCACCGCGTGGAACAGGAGCAGCGTGAGTTCGATTTGAGCACTGCCAAGATTCAGGCGATTCGCGCGGTGCATCTCAAGTTGCTGCGAGACGTTTTTCATCAGCTGGGTGCGAAGTCGCTCAAGATGGAGTTGACCGAGTTGGCGCAGATGCTCCAGCAAAGGGGCTTGAAGCTGGGCGTGCGCAAAACCTATGCTAAGACCTTCGACAAGCTAAGGGGCACACTGGACAAGGCGCAGGCCTCTGGTATTGAAATCCAGGCGATGCTGGGTGGCACCTTTCGTCAGCTGAATTCGGAGTTTGGTTTCTCCCTTCAGGTGCCGCCCCCGCCGCAACTTGAACACTTCGCCCAAGAGCTGTCACAAATTGAACAAAGCCATCTGCAGTATCTCGGTGTCGGCAATGCCCTGAAGCTGGTGCAACCGGAGTTCGCCGAGCGGCTGGTTCGTGCGCTGGCCATGCGCTTGCGCACTGTGTACGAGTCGGCGGCGAATGACCTGGAGCTGTGGAGCAAGTCTGCAACGGCGCAACTGGATGCTCAGTTGCGGGAACGCCGCCGCAGTTTTGCCCGGCGGATTGAAGCCGTCGACCGCATTCAACATGCTGCCACTGGCTTGGTGGAGCGAATCTCCGAGATCGAGGCGGGTGAAGAAGAGCTTGTTCAGTTGGAACGACGATTGGCGGAACTGACTGCCCAGTTGATAGCATTGCCTGTTCTGGCGGAAGCTGCAGAAAAAACCGGGCTTACGCCTGCATGATTCTTTCGGAAGCGGATGTCGCCACGCGCGTGGTTCGCTGGCAAGAAATCCATGGGCGCCATCACCTGCCTTGGCAGCAGACGCGGGATCCGTATCGGGTCTGGTTGTCTGAAATCATGCTGCAACAGACACAGGTCAGCACGGTGCTGGGTTATTACGCGCGATTTCTAGAGCGGTTTCCCGATGTGATTGCTTTGGCCCATGCGCCTTCAGATGACGTGATGGCGTTATGGAGCGGGCTTGGCTACTACAGCCGTGCACGCAACCTTCATCGCTGTGCCCAAGCCGTCGTGAGCGACCATGGCGGAAGTTTTCCCCGCACAGCGCAGACATTGGCTACCCTGCCCGGTATCGGGCGCTCGACAGCTGGAGCGATTGCAGCGTTCTGTTTTGCAGAACGCACGCCCATTCTGGACGCCAACGTGCGCAGGGTGCTGACACGGGTTCTGGGGTTTGATGCGGACTTGGCAGTGGCCCGCAACGAGCGGATGTTGTGGACGCACGCGCAAGCTTTGTTGCCCTCGGTAGGCATCGACTTTGCCATGCCGCGCTACACCCAGGGGCTGATGGATCTGGGGGCAAGCTTGTGCATGCCGCGCAATCCAGCCTGCTCCCAATGCCCTTTGCAGACCTTGTGCGTTGCGCACCGCGAGGGAGCCCCTGAGCACTATCCCGTCAGAACTCGCAACCTCAAACGCCGTGCGGAATCGTGGTGGCTCTTGGTGCTGAAAGATTCCGTGGGGCGGTTTTGGTTGTCTCGACGTCCTGCGGCTGGGATCTGGGCCGGGCTGTATTGCGTACCGGTTTTTTCGTCGCGCCCGGATTTTTTGGCGTTACTGCATGAGCTAGGACCTGCTTGTGTGCAGTCCATGGAGGAGTGCACCCCTTTCCTGCATGTGCTGACCCACCGGGATCTTCATTTGCACCCCGTGGTCGTTGGGCAAGCTGTTGAGTTAAAGCCGGATGATGGGGGAGGCTGGTTTACTGCTGAACAGATCGCGGCGCTGGGTCTTCCTGCGCCCGTTCGCAAGTTGTTGGCAGGGTTATAGCTATTGCAAAGCCGTCTTGATGCGGGCATCTAGTGTCCTGAGTTAAAAATTCATTGAATTATTTTCCCTGATGGCAATCATTCGTGTAGGGTGTTACACGACGAGGTGGCCATGAGCGCAAGACCAAAGACTCCATTGGTGTTGAGCGCAACGGAGCGAGAGCAACTGATTGCGTTGACCAAGCGCCGTAAGACCGCGCAGGCCTTGGCCCTGCGCGCGCGCATCGTGCTCGCGTGCGCTGAGGGCCTGGACAACAAGGTGGTGGCAGCGCGCCAGCGGGTCACGCAGCAGACGGTTTGCTGGATGCGCCGCGCCCTGGCGCTCCGCGCACGATTGAAGATGAGCGCGTCGATGCAGTGATCGCCAAGACGCTGGAGTCTGTGCCAGT
>QLTU01000001.1:215752-365903 GCA_003268905.1 Acidovorax defluvii | reverse complement strand
CAAAACAATGCTTCTTGCATCGGAACGGCTCCTGTTCAGGGGGTGTCAACAGATTTTTTTGAACTGTAGCGCTCCACCCGAAACGGAAGAGAGCCTAAAAAAGCTTTAAATCAGACGCGGATTACTTGCCAACCTCATCGACCATTGCGCGGAAATCGTCGATGTCTTCGAAGCTGCGGTACACGCTGGCAAAGCGGATGTAAGCCACCTTGTCGAGCTTCTTGAGCTCGCGCATGACCAGTTCGCCTATGTGGCTGGAAAGCACTTCACGTTGCCCCATGTTGAGCAGCTTTTCCTCGATGCGCTCAATGGAGCTGTCGATCTGGGTGGTACTGACGGGCCGCTTGCGCAGAGCCAGATTGAACGACGCAAGCAGCTTGACGCGCTCGTATTCAATGCGGCGGCCGTCTTTTTTGACCACCACCGGGAAGTTCACCTCGGGGCGCTCGTAGGTGGTAAAGCGTTTTTCGCAGGCGCTGCACCTGCGCCGACGGCGAACAAAATCCCCCTCCTCAGACACCCGGGTTTCAACGACTTGCGTCTCTTGGTGGCTGCAGAAGGGGCACTTCATGGGGCAGTGCGCTGGGCTTAGCCGTAAACAGGGAAACGGGCCGTCAACGCGTTGACCTTGGCACGCACGGCGGCGATGTTGGCCTCGTCGCGCGGGTTGTCCAGCACGTCGGCGATCAGGTGGGCCGTCATGCGCGCTTCTTCTTCCTTGAAACCGCGCGTGGTCATGGCGGGGGTGCCAATGCGCACGCCGCTGGTCACCATCGGCTTTTCAGGGTCGTTGGGTATGGCGTTCTTGTTGATGGTCATGTGAGCGGCGCCCAGCACGGCCTCGGCTTCCTTGCCGGTGATGCCCTTGGCGCGCAGGTCCACCAGCATCACGTGGCTTTGCGTGCCGCCGCTCACGATGCGTAGGCCGCGTGCGGTCAGCGTCTCGGCCACCACCTTGGCGTTCTTGGCCACTTGTTCCTGGTAGGCCTTGAACTCGGGCTGCAGCGCTTCCTTGAAAGCCACGGCCTTGGCCGCGATGACGTGCATCAGCGGGCCGCCCTGCAGGCCGGGGAAGATGGCGCTGTTGATGGCCTTTTCGTGCTGGGCCTTCATCAGGATGATGCCGCCACGGGGGCCGCGCAGGCTCTTGTGGGTGGTGGAAGTGACCACGTCAGCGTGCGGCACGGGGTTGGGGTAGACGCCGGCGGCAATCAGCCCGGCGTAGTGGGCCATGTCCACCATGAAGATGGCGCCGATTTCCTTGGCTATTCTTGCAAAGCGCTCGAAATCGATGTGCAGGCTGTAGGCCGAGGCACCGGCAATGATGAGCTTGGGCTTGTGTTCCCGTGCCTTGGCTTCCATCGCGTCGTAGTCAATGGCTTCCTGGGCGTTGAGTCCATAGGAGATGACGTTGAACCACTTGCCGGACATGTTCAGTGGCATGCCGTGTGTCAGGTGGCCGCCTTCGGCCAGGCTCATGCCCATGATGGTGTCGCCGGGCTTGAGGAATGCCAAGAATACCGCCTCGTTGGCGGATGCGCCGCAGTGGGGCTGCACGTTGGCGGCTTCGGCGCCGAAGATCTGCTTGACGCGGTCGATGGCAAGTTGCTCAGCCACGTCCACATGCTCGCAGCCACCGTAGTAGCGCTTGCCGGGGTAGCCTTCGGCGTATTTGTTGGTGAGTTGCGTGCCCTGGGCCCACATGACGGCGGGCGAGGCGTAGTTCTCGCTGGCGATCAGCTCGATGTGGTGCTCTTGTCGGGCGTTTTCAGCCTGGATGGCAGCAAACAGCTCGGGATCGGTTTGTTCGACAAGAATATTGCGGTCGTACATGATTGGCAGTCCTATGAACTTGTGTCCCTTGAAACAAGGGCTGCCCAGGCGAACGGCGGAACGCAGAAGGCCCTGAGCCTTTGCGGCACGCTCCCTAGTGGTTCACAAGAGGCATGCCCTTGCCGGTTTCCACGTCAGCGGCGGCACCTTGTGGGGAGCCGCGCCTATCGCCAGTCGCGTACGCCTCTAGTGTAGCTGACCGGCGCCTCATCACTCGATGGGATGCCCGTTTTCAAAGACCTTAAAGCAGCGCGAGCTTGTCGCCTGCGGCTTCGGGGGCATCGGCGGGCGCGACAACCGGGACGGTGCGGGCCGGGGCCTGGGTCGACAGGGTGGCGGGCGGGTTCATGGGAGTGGATCGTCCGCCAGCGACCTGGCGCAGCCGGAAATGCTCGGCCAGCACCTTGGCGGTGTAACCGCCGTCATCGGGCAGATTGGCCGCGCCCACGTAATAGCGCAGCCCGCCTTCCACCGAACCAGCCCGGGCTATGCATTCCTGAAGCACCTTCACACCGACGCGCAGGTTGGTAACCGGATCGAACGCGGCAAAGTGACCGCCAAAGTTTTCGTACTTGTCGGTGTGAACCCGCGTCATCACCTGCATCAGGCCCTGGGCGCCCACGGAGCTCTGAGCAAAGGGGTTGAAGCTGGATTCGATGGCCATGATGGCCAGGATCAGGGTCGGATCGATCTTGGTGCGTGCGCCGGTTTCATAAGCTTCAGCCACCAGTGCGCTCAGGGGTTCTGGCGCAACGCGGTATTTCTTGCTCAGCCAGTAAGCCACCGCAGCCTGCTCTTTTGGCAGGTCCTTGGGGTTGCTGGCAGTGGCGCGTTCGATGGCACCCAGCTCTACTGGCATTTCCAGCAGGGCCACCTGACGGGACTGCAGCCAGTCCATCAGATGCGCCTCGCCCGCCTGGCGCAGGTCCGGGCGGGCCGTAAGGGTCAAAACAACAAAGGCAACGGCCAGCCCGATGAGGGCAAAACTGTTGTGGGTGATTTCAAGGAAGCCTTCGGTTACGTCGGCCACGAAGGTCCGTACGCCGGAGACTATTTTTCCTGACGCTGTCATAGCTCTTCCTTTCTGAAGCGACGCCTGCTTGCGATACCGTCGTCAACGACAGCATCGGCTCAGGGAGTCACCTGGATTGGTACGCCATCAATTCCGTGCTTCGTTCATGACTCGAGCGATGAATTGACTTAGCCGGGTTCGGCAGCGGGTTGGGGTTTTTACTAGCCCTGTTGGGGGCTGGCGGATTCTAGGAGGTCACTTAATGCCAAGTCAATACTAACAAAGTTATTCAAAATACATAATTGTTATGATAAAGCTGTAAAAAACCTCAGTAAAGCGCCTATTCTTGCAATCTCGGCTGGCTTGGGAGCGCTTGTTCTGTGACCCCTGTGTGTCAATTTCAATCGCGGTCTTGTGAGCCATTGAGAATGCAAACTGAGTTGGGCCAGTGAGTTTGGTAAGGTTGCGTTGCCTGTCGATTTCAGGCATCGCCAGACAAAGCAAAGTCTCCCGCTGAAGGCATGCAGTGCCCAGGCGCAGCAGATGCAGCTTTTATGGCAAACCTTGGAGGCAATACCTTGTCTCCTCGCAATGTGGACTTTCAACTCCAGATTGCGAACCGATGGCAAAGACCGTTGCGTCAGCCGTCAAGCCCGGTGGGCAGGCCATGAGGTCTGTCAACCGGGCTTTCTTGTTGGTGCATCCATGCCGGGTGTTGTGTCTGTGTTTTGGCCGGTTGCGGGGGGCAGTTCGCCGGTTGCATATATATAGGGATAATGGGGGGGTTCTCCATGGCTGGCCTCGTTGCGCCGGGAGAGTGGATTTCATCAACCGACCTGCCCGTGTCAGTCGATCTGACCAGCTTGCGCCAGATCATTTCTTGATGCGTGGCCCGACGCCATGGCGTGGTCTTTTGCTGGAACCCGGTGAAAATGGCACTCCCGCTCGCAAGCGCTCACGCATGTGGCCGCAGCGTCCAGCTTTCCCCCAAGTGGCTTGTCCGATCCTCTCATTCATTGGATCCATGTTTCTTTTTTTTTTCTCGCAGCAAAATGTCCGACGTACCTGAAGTGAATCCGGCCCCGGCCAAAACCCAAGAGTCGCATCCCCTGGATGCGCTGACTGGTGGCGCTTTCTCGGCCGCCACGTCAAGTGAGCGGGCTTCCCGCATCCGTGACTGGCTCGCCACCCAGCCGGCGCCCGAGCAACTGCAAGAGGTTTTCAAGGAACTGAGCGGGCGCGACAAGGGGGCTGCACGCGCGGTACGCGAACGGCTGGATGAAATCCGCCGCGCTAAAGGACAGGAGGCCATTGCGGCCGAGTGGGCCGAGAAAGCCCAGGCATTGCTGGCGGCTCCCAAGCTCAACATTGCCGACGCCTTGGCGTGGCAGCGCGATGCGGCCAAGGCGGGCGCGCCCCTTTCGCGCGAACCTCTTTCGCTGCTCAAGGTGCAGGTCGCCGATCGCGTGAAGGTGATCGAAGACCTGCAGCACCGTGTGCAGGTGCAGCGAGAAGCCGCCGTGCTGTTGGCCCAACGCATCGAGGTGCTCTCCACCAAGTCCTGGAAAGATGCGCATGCTGCGTTGGAATTGCTGCGTGCCGACGTTGTGCGCTGGCAGGAGCAAGCCCAGGAGTTGACCGGAGACGCCAGCTGGGTCAGCGTGGAGGCGCGCTTTCCGCCACTGCTGGAGGCCTCGCGCACACAGTTGCTTGTGGTGTGGGACGCCTTCCAGCCTGCAGTGGCGCAAGCCGCTGCGGCTGCCGAGGACGCGGCTGCCCCATTGCCGCCCGTACCCGTGTGGGCCGATGAATTGCGTGTTGCGCGCGGTCTGCCAACTGAGGCGGCTGCCGCAGTCGCTGCCAAGCCCGCCCGAGTGGTCAAGCCCAAGGTCGCACCTGAGGTGGTTGAAAAGGCCGTGCAAGTCGTGCGCGAAGCCCTGGCAACGCTGGAAAAGGAAACCGCCGAAGGGCATGGCAAGGCCAGTGCGGGCGCTGCTGCGGCACTGCGCGCCGTGCTGAAGGTCCATGGCAAGCACATTGACTCCGCTCTGGAGCACCAGGTGCACGCTGCCCTGGTGGCTGCGGGTGAGCTGGAAGGCTGGCAGCGCTGGAGTGCAGACCAGGTCCGTGAAGACTTGGTGGCCAAGGCAGAAGCCCTGCTGCATCGTCCTGACGGTCAGGCGTTGGGTGGCCGCAAGATGCAGGAGTCACTGCGCCAGTTGCGCGAACAGTGGAAGCAGTCGGATCAGGGCGGCGCAGCCAACCACGGCTTGTGGAAAAAGTTTGATGAGGCGTGCAATGCCGCGCACAAGGTGGTGGAAGCCTGGCTCGAAAAGATCCGCACCGAAGCTGCCGAGCACAAGGCCCAGCGCATGGCCCTGATCGAGGAGGTCAAGGCCTGGGCGCAAGAGCATGCCGCCTCTGGTGACTGGAAGGCCATCAACCGCGCACTGCACCAGTTTGGCGACCGTTGGCGTGAAGGCGGTCATGTCGGCGAAAAGATCTTTGCCGAACTGCAGCCGCTTTGGAAGCAGACCATTGCCGCTGCCGCCGCACCGCTGGAGAACGCACAAAAAGAGAGCCTTGCCCGTCGCCACGCCATGATTGATGAAGCGGTGGCACTGGGCGCTGCTCCCACGCTGCGCATTGATGCCGTCAAAGCCTTGCAGCAGCGCTGGCAGGCCGAAGCCCAGACCGTGCCATTGGACCGCAAGCATGAGCAAAAGCTGTGGGATGCCTTCCGCAAGCCGATTGACGAAGCCTTTAACCGCAAATCGGCAGACCGCGAAAAGGCTGTGACTGAACTGAGTGCGCGTGATCGGGTGGTGCTGGAGGCCTCCAAGGCGCTGGAAGCGGCCAATGCCAGCGGCGATGTGCAGCAAATTCGCTCGGCCATGCAGGCACTGGAGGCCGCACTGCACGGGCAGGCGCAGGCGCAGGCGGCACAGGCTGTGGCGTCGGCACAGAGCAACGAGCCAAATCAGCTTCAAGCGAACAATCCAGCAGCGATTGATGCTCCTGAAAATGTAGCGCCTGATGCTTCCTCGGAAGGTTCCGAAGAAGCTCCTGCTCCCGTCCCTGTTGCGCCCAAGCCGGCTGCGCGTCCGGTGGTAGCGGTGCGTGGCGATGACCGCCCAGGCATGAAGAAAGATGCACCCGCAGCGCCAGGTCGCGGCGGGCGCCCCGGCGATCGCCGCGATGGCCGTGGTGATCGCGATGCAGGCCGTGGCCCGCGTGCGGACGGCCATTTTGGTGATCGCAATGACCGTGGCGGCCGCTTCGGTGATCGTCCCGCTTACGAAGACCGCGGACCGCGCCTGGGTGACACGGCTTTCCGTGCCCAGCGCGACGCCATGGAACAGGCACAGCTCGCGCTCAAGAAGCTGGCGGCGCAGGCCCACGGTGAAGCGCTGACGCAACTGCTGACAGCGTGGGAAAAGCGCGACGCGGCGCTGGTGCCAGGCACGCAGGAACTGGGTGGTCGGGTAACGGCTGCCGTGCGTGGTGCATGGTCGCAGGCGCTTTCTGCTCCTGTAGCGGGCGACGCCGCTGAAGCCTTGCTGCGGCTGGAAATAGCGGCCGAAGCGCCGACCCCTGCAGAACACATCGCCGCCCGTCGCATGTTGCAACTGCAGTTGCTCACGCGCCGCAACGATCCTGCTCCCGCCCAGACCTGGGGGCAAGATGCTGCGCGTGTGCTGGCCAGTGCCAGCGATCCTGCCAGTGCGCGCCGTCTGCAGAACGTACTGAAAACACTGCTGCGCAAGTGACCGCGTGACCGCCGCATTGCAGATACGTCCCTTTGAAGCGGGGGATGAGGAGGCTGTGGTGGCTCTCTGGCGCGACTGCGGCCTGCTGCGCCCGTGGAATGATCCCCGCAAAGATATTGCGCGCAAGCAGGCCGTGCAGCCCGGGCTTTTTCTGGTGGCACTGGTCCAGGGGCGGGGTGGGGCAACTGAGCTCGTCGGAACCGCGATGGCCGGGTATGACGGCCATCGCGGCTCGGTGTATTACCTGGCTGTGGCGCCAGGGCGGCAGCGGCTTGCCATTGGCCGCAGTCTCATGGCGCGGGTGGAGCAGGAGTTGCTGGCCATGGGTTGCCCCAAGATCAATGTGCTGGTGCGCACCACCAATGTGCAGGTGATGGCGTTCTATGAAAAGCTGGGTTATGCCAGGGACGATGCCTTCAGTCTGGGCAAGCGTCTGATTCCCGACCTGTGAGTTCTTGCGCTGTGAATGGCAATGGGCTGGCCGCTTTTGCAGAACAGAAACGAAAAAACCCGTTGCAATTGCAACGGGTTTTTTGGTGTTTTGGTGCCCAGGAGAGGACTCGAACCTCCACGATGTTACTCGCTAGTACCTGAAACTAGTGCGTCTACCAATTCCGCCACCTGGGCATTTCAGGAAAGAATTAAATTATAGAGCATCTTTGTGAAGCTGCAGGCCTTGGCGCGAAGTTTTTTGTATTTCGCCTTGCGTCTCACCAGGCGATGTATGGAGCTGCATTTCGGCTGCGGAAAATAAAAAAGCCGCTGTGTATACAGCGGCTTGAATAGTTTGAAAACAGTCTTCGGTTCTCGTTAAACTTGGTGCCCAGGAGAGGACTCGAACCTCCACGATGTTACTCGCTAGTACCTGAAACTAGTGCGTCTACCAATTCCGCCACCTGGGCATTTCAGGAAAGTCTAAGATTGTATATCAAAAAAACCACCCCCGACGCACCCGCTGCGCATCTGTCCGACGAGATTGAAGGCAGCGTTCAGGGGCACCGTGATGGCCATGGATTTGTCATTCGCGACGATGGCCAAGGCGACATTTTCATCCCCCCCAATGAGATGCGCGCCGTGCTGCACAAAGACCGTGTGCGTGTGCGCATCGTGCGCCAGGACCGCCGTGACCGTCCCGAGGGGCGCGTGGTGGAAATCATCGAGCGCCCGCCGCAGCCGCTGATCGGCCGATTGCTCCAGGAAAGCGGCGTCTGGCTGGTGGCTCCTGAAGACAAGCGTTATGGGCAGGATGTGCTGATTCCCAAGGGGGCCACCGGCGCGGCCAAGCCGGGGCAGGTGGTGGTGGTCGAGTTGACCGAGCCCCCCGCGCTGTTTGGTCAGCCCGTGGGGCGCATCACCGAGGTGCTTGGCGAGGTGGACGACCCGGGCATGGAGATTGAAATCGCGGTGCGCAAATATGGTGTGCCGCACGAGTTCTCTGCCGAATGCCTGGCGCAAGCGAAAGAGCTGCCCGACAAGGTGCGCGCGCAGGACAAGAGGCACCGTGTGGACCTGACCGACGTGCCCCTGGTCACCATCGACGGCGAAGACGCCCGCGATTTCGACGACGCGGTCTATTGCGAGCCTGCCAAGGTGGGGCGCAGCAAGGGCTGGCGCCTGCTGGTGGCCATTGCCGATGTGAGCCACTATGTGGAGACCGGCAGCGCCATCGACATTGACGCTTACGACCGCGCCACCAGCGTTTACTTTCCGCGCCGCGTGATCCCCATGCTGCCCGAGAAGCTCAGCAACGGGCTCTGTTCTCTGAACCCCGAGGTGGAGCGCCTGTGCATGGTCTGCGACATGCTGGTGACTGCCAAGGGCGAGGTGCACGCGTACCAGTTCTACCCGGCCGTGATGTTCAGCCACGCACGCTTCACCTACACCGAGGTGGCGGCGATCCTGGCCAACACGCGCGGCCCCGAGGCCAGCAAGCGCAAGGACCGGGTCAAGGACCTGCTCAACCTGCACGACGTGTACCGCGCGCTGCTCATCGCACGCCAGGCGCGCGGCGCGGTAGATTTTGAAACCACCGAGACGCAGATCGTCTGCGACGAAAACGGCCGCATCGAAAAGATCGTGCCGCGCACCCGCAACGATGCGCACAAGCTCATTGAAGAAGCCATGCTGGCAGCCAATGTGTGCAGCGCCGATTTCATCGCGCAGGGCGGCCAGCCCGGCCTGTTCCGTGTGCACGAAGGCCCCACGCCCGAAAAACAGGAAATTCTGCGCGGCTACCTCAAGGCCATGGCGGTGGGCATGACGATTGGCGATAACCCCCATCCGTCAGAATTTCAGGCGATTGCCGAGGCCACCAAAGACCGGCCTGACGCGCAGCAGATCCACACCATGCTGCTGCGCTCCATGCAGCAGGCCATCTACACGCCGGCCAACAGTGGTCACTTCGGCCTGGCATTCGATGCCTATACGCACTTCACCAGCCCCATCCGGCGCTACCCCGACCTGCTGGTGCACCGTGTCATCAAGGCCATTCTGGGCAAGAGCAAATACAAGCTGCCCTCGTTGCCCACGCCGGGCGAAGCGCACGCCAAGCTGGCCAAGCGCCTGGCGGCCCGCGTGGCAGCGCCGGGCACCAAACCGCGCAAGGATGTGGTGCCGCCCAGCCGCGATACGCAGGCCTGGGAAGCCGCAGGCCTGCACTGCAGCGCCAACGAGCGCCGCGCCGACGAGGCCAGCCGCGATGTCGAGGCCTGGCTCAAGTGCAAATACATGCGCGAGCACCTGGGCGAAGAATATGGTGGCGTGGTCAGCGCGGCCACCAGTTTCGGCATCTTCGTGACGCTGGATGCGATGTATGTGGAAGGCCTGGTGCACATCACCGAACTGGGCGGCGAATACTTCAAGTTCGACGAGGCACGCCAGGAGCTGCGCGGTGAACGCACGGGCATCCGGTATTCGATTGGCACCCGGGTGCGCGTGCAGGTCAGCCGCGTGGATCTGGATGGACGCAAGATCGACTTCCGTCTGATACGAGAGGGCGAGGAGCTGGTGGGCCGCGCGCTCAAGGACAAGGGCGTGGCGCCGGAGTCCGCCGGTGCACGCAAGGCGGGTGGGCGCTCCGGCGACCGCAAGCGTGCCCAGGCGCCTGAGCCGTCGGCGACCGAGCGTGCCTCAATGACCCGGGAGCAGGCTGCGCGCTCCCCCGGCAAGGCAAAGGCATCTGCCAAGAAGACTGCCTCCAGCGGCACCACCGGCAAAAGCAAGAGCCGCAAGCCGCGCCGCAGTTGAACCCCAGGTAGCCCACCGCGCTGCGGCGGTGTTTGAATTGCTATATTATTAATAGCTGCTAGCGCTTTACCAATAAGGGCTAGCGGCTATTTTCATGCTTAAGTTTGGGTAATGTGGCGCGCCAGGGCACTGGCCGTCAGCTGGCGGCCTGCAGGCCAGCGATCGGCGGCAAGACCGTGCTGGTACACGGCTTGTGATGCAGCAGGCTGCGCTTCGGCGCCCGCTGCCAGGTGCGCGCCCACCATGCCCGCCAGCACGTCGCCTGTGCCAGCCGTGGCGAGCCGTGCGTTGCCGGTGGGGTTGACGGCTGGGGGGTATCCCGGTGCCGCGATCACGGTACCAGAGCCCTTGAGCACGGTCACGCAATCGAACTGCTCTGCCAGCTGCTGTGCCGCGTTCAACCGGTCGGCCTGCACCTCGACGGCGGACACGCCCAGCAGCCGCGCCGCTTCGAGCGGGTGGGGTGTCAGCACCGTAGGCAGCCCCCGCGCGGCGCGAGACACTACCTCCGCGCGCAGCGCGGCATCGGCTGCCAAGGCGTTGAGCGCATCGGCGTCCAGCACCAGCCGGGCGGCCCGTGCCAGCACGGCGGGCAGCACTGCGCGCACGGCCTCGCCACCGCCACAGCCGCACACCACCGTGAGCTGTTCCAGCGCCAGTGCGTCAAAGCGGCGAAACATCAACTCGGGCTGCGCCATGTCGATGGCCATCTGGCCATCGTCGAGCAAGGCCACCAGCACCCGGCCCGCGCCGGCATGCAATGCGGCAGAGGCTGCGAGCAGCGCTGCGCCCGTCATGCCCAGCCCCCGCGCCGCCAAGCCTTCGCCGCCCACGATGGCCACATCACCGTAGCTGCCCTTGTGGCTGGCGTGGCTGCGCTGCGCGGGCAGGGCGGGGCCGACCAGCCATGCGCTGGGGGGCTCTGGTTCGGGACAGACGCCCAGATCATCCAGCCACACGTTGCCCGCTCCGTCTCGCCCCGCGGCGGTGAACAGGCCGGGTTTGAGTGTCAGCAGGCTGAGCGTGTGGCGTGATTTTGGATGCTG
The DNA here is from genome assembly GCA_003268905.1 of Acidovorax defluvii. Taxonomy (GTDB): domain Bacteria; phylum Pseudomonadota; class Gammaproteobacteria; order Burkholderiales; family Burkholderiaceae_C; genus Acidovorax; species Acidovorax defluvii. The sequence continues at coordinate 354,996 of QLTU01000001.1, read as the reverse complement.
CCTGGATATCGGCCCTGTCGGCAAGGCAAAGCCTGCAGCGAACTGGCCCGTGTCCGCATCCAGGCCCGAGGGCAGATCGACGGCCAGCACAGGGGCCGGGCTGTGCTGCAAGGCCGCCAGCACGGCCAGCAGTCGGCGGTCTGGCGCGCGCGCAGGGGCGGTGGATGCGATGCCAATCCCCAGCACGGCATCGATGCACAGGTCTGCGGCGGTCATGCCGGGGGGGGCTTCATCGGCCCAGGTCACGCCCGCGTCCAGTGCGCGTTGCCACGACTGGCGGGCATCGGCGGGCGCGTGCTCCGGGGTGCCCAGCCAGGTCACCACCACCCGCCGTCCATCGCGCTGCAGGTGCATGGCTGCCTCCAGCCCGTCGCCACCATTGTTGCCGCGGCCGCAGGCAATCCACACGGTGCGCGCATGGGGCGCCAGCGCCTGCGCCAGCCGGGCCACCGCCAGGCCGGCGCGCTGCATGAGGGTGTGCGGCGGCAGGGCTGCTGCGGCCTGCTGCTCCAGGCGCCGGGTGGCTGCCGTGTTGAACAGGGGGTGGGGCTGCTGGGGGGTGATGAGGTACATGGCAGCGTTTTCTATGGGGGCAGTCAATCACAAAGCAGTGGCGAGCCATTATTGCGTCAGGCCCTGAAACCGGGTGCAAAGGCTTCCCGCAGCCATTCCACGAAAACCGCCACCGCGCGTGGCACATGGGCCGAGTAGGGGCGGATCGCATGGATGGTCTCGCTGAAGGTGCCGACCGGCCGCCAATCCGGCAGCACTTCGACGAGCTTGCCCGCCTGCAGCGCCGCCTGCGCGCTGAAGTCGGGCACCAGGGCGATGCCCAGGCCCGCCAGCGCCGCATCGCGCAGGGCCTCGCTGTTGTTGGCGGCCAGCGGGCCGGTCACGGGCACGGTCAGGCGTGGGGAGGCCCCCGGCACCATGGGTTCGAAGGTCCATGCCGGGGCCTCCTGGGTGCGGGGGTAGTGCAGGCAGTCGTGCTGGCGCAGGTCGTCCGGGGTCGTGGGTATGCCGGTGCGGCGCAGGTAGGCGCGGTTGGCCACCAGCACGGATTGCGTGGTGCACAGCGGCCAGGCCACATGGGTGTCGGGCGCCACGGCGGTGTGGCGAATGGCCAGGTCCAGGCCTTCGAGGGTGAGCGAGCGCAGGTTGTCCGACATGTCCAGCTCCAGCCGCACCTCCGGGTAGGCGCGCAAGAAGGCCGGTAGCCGGGGCACGAGTTGCTGGCGTGCCAGTGCCACGGGGGCGGTCACGCGCAGGCGGCCATGGGGCACGCCGGCGCGGTCGCACACGCCGGCAAAACTCTCGGCGATGCGCTCGAAGGCGCCGCGCGTGTCGTCCACCAGTTGCCGGCCCGCCTCGGTCAGGCCCACGCTGCGCGTGGTGCGCCTCACCAGCGGAACGCCTGCCGCGCGCTCCAGCTCGGCAATGTGCTGGCTCATGGCGGCCTTGCTCACGCCCAGGCGCGCCGCCGCGCCGGTGTAGCTGCCTTGCTCGCCCAGCACCACCAGCCAGTGCAGGTGGGACCACAGGGTTTCGGGGGTGGCGCGGGTGGATGATTTCATGGCGCTATTGTTCACCATGGTGAACAATCAATTCACGGTGGCGGTCTTGGCGGGGCGGTGTGCGGCTTCTAGACTGCAGGCCACTTCCCACTGATTTTTTAAAGAGGTTTGCATGACCACAGCCACCGAGCCGACCATTGGCCACTACATCCAGGGCCAGCGCGCCGCCGGCACCAGCACCCGCAGCCAGGAGGTGACCAATCCCGCCACAGGCGCGGTGACGGGCCGCGTGGCGCTGGCCAACCGCGGCGATGTGGATGCGGCCGTGGCTGCGGCGCAGGCTGCTTTTCCGGCCTGGGCCGACACGCCACCGATCCGCCGCGCGCGCGTGCTGTTCAGGTTTCTGGAGCTGGTCAACCAGCACAAGGACGCGCTGGCCCATGCCATCACGGCCGAGCATGGCAAGGTGTTCACCGATGCGCAGGGCGAGGTGGCGCGCGGCATCGACATCATCGAATTTGCCTGCGGCATTCCGCAGCTGCTCAAGGGCGACTTCACCGACCAAGTGAGCACGGGCATCGACAACTGGACGCTGCGCCAGCCCCTGGGCGTGGTGGCGGGCATCACGCCGTTCAACTTCCCGGTGATGGTGCCGATGTGGATGTTTCCGGTGGCCATCGCTGCGGGCAACACCTTCGTGCTCAAGCCCAGCCCCACCGATCCCACGGCCTCGCTGCTGATGGCCGACCTGTTCAAGCAGGCAGGGCTGCCCGACGGTGTGTTCAACGTGGTGCAGGGCGACAAGGAGGCGGTGGATGCGCTTATCGAGCACCCCGACGTGAAGGCGGTGAGCTTTGTGGGTTCGACCCCTATTGCGAACTACATTTATGAAACCGGTGCCCGCCACGGCAAGCGCGTGCAGGCCCTGGGGGGCGCCAAGAACCACATGATTGTCATGCCCGATGCCGACATCGATCAGGCCGTGGACGCCCTCATCGGCGCGGGCTACGGCTCGGCCGGTGAGCGCTGCATGGCCATCAGCGTGGCCGTGCTGGTGGGGGATGCCGCCGACAAGCTGGTGCCCAAGCTCATCGAGCGCACCAAGGCGCTCAAGGTGCTCAATGGCACCAACCTGGCGGCCGAGATGGGCCCCATCGTCACCCGTGCCGCCCACGAGCGCATCTCGGGCTACATCGACCTGGGCGTGAAAGAGGGCGCACAGCTGCTGGTGGATGGCCGTGGCTTTGACGGCAAGCAGGCGGGCGAAGGCTGCGAAGGCGGTTTCTGGCTGGGGGGCACGTTGTTTGACCATGTCACGCCCGCCATGCGCATCTACAAGGAAGAGATTTTCGGCCCCGTGCTGGCGGTGGTGCGCGCCAAGGATTTTGGCGAGGCCGTGCAGCTGGTCAACGACCATGAGTTCGGCAACGGCGTGGCCTGCTTTACGCGCGACGGCAATGTGGCCCGGGAGTTCGGTCGCCGCATTCAGGCGGGCATGGTCGGCATCAACGTGCCGATTCCCGTGCCCATGGCCTGGCACGGCTTTGGTGGCTGGAAGCGCAGCCTGTTTGGCGACATGCACGCCTATGGCGAAGAAGGCGTGCGTTTCTATACCAAGCAAAAAAGCATCATGCAGCGCTGGCCCGAGAGTACGCCCAAGGGGGCCGAATTCGTGATGCCGACGGCGAAGTAAGGCGACTCTGTCTGTGCGAAAAAAGGGCCACAAGCCCTTTTTTTTGTGGCGGGTCAGAAGCGCTGGATCCCCAGCCCATCCAGGCTGACATCGGGGCTGCGCTGGGCGATCAGGTCGGCCACGGCGCGGGCGCTGCCGCTGGCCAGTGCCCATCCGCCCGCACCGTGCCCGGTGTTGAGCCACAGGCCTGGAACGCCGCTGGCGCCCACCACGGGCGCGCCATCGGGCAGCGTGGGGCGTGCGCCGCGCCACACCTGCAGCCCCGAAGACAGCAGGGCACCGCCCGGGAACCATTCGTTCATGCCCAGATAGAGCTGCTGCAGCGTGGGTGCGTGGTGGGGGGCATCTTGCCCGCCCAGCTCGGCCCCGCCGGTAATGCGCACGCGCTGGCCCAGGCGGGTGATGGTGATCTGGTGCAGGCTGTCCACCACGCTGGCCACGGGCGCATGCAGCGCCTCGCGCAGCGGTGCGCTGACGGAATATCCATGCACCGCCACCATGGGCAGGCGCAAGCCCAGTGGACGCAGCAGGGCGGCCGAGGCCATGCCGGCACACAGCACCACGGCGTCAAAGGGCCGTGCGCCGCTTTCACCGTGCACCTGCACTCCCATGGGCTGGGATGTCAGCCTTGCCACGCGGGTGCCCAGCGCAAACTGCGCGCCGGAGGCCTGCGTGCCCTGGCGCAGCAGTTGTGCGAACAGCCGGCAGTTGCCGGCCATGGCGTCGGGCAGGTGCAGGGCGCCTGCGAGCGGGGCTTCGGGGGATAGCCCGGGTTCGATCTGGCGCGCGGCTGAGGCATCGATCTCGCGCAGCGCAATTCCGGCATCGCGCAAGACCTGCAGGGCAGGTTGCCACCGGGCCTGCTCCTGCGCAGTGCGCAGCAGGACGAGTCGCCCCTGGCTGTTTTCAAAGTCAAGCTCGTGCTCAGCGGCGATCTGCTGCAGGCGTTGCTGGCTGTAGCGGGCCAGTCCCTCGAGCGCCGACAGTTGCGCCGCCTGCGCGCCGCGCCGCGCTGCACGCTGCCAGCGCCACAGCCATGCCAGGTCGGCCCCCCGCACGCCTTGGGTCAGCCGAAGCGTGGCGCGCCGCCCCATGAGCTTGAGGGGGTTGCCAAGGCCGGGTGCGGCCCAGGGGGTGAGCAGGTGCGGCGATAGCAGGCCGGCGTTGGCAAAACTGGCTTCCTCGGCTGCGGCGTTGCGTTGCTCAAAGACGGTGACCTCGTGGCCGTCGCGGGCCAGCTCGTATGCGGTGGACACGCCGACAATGCCGGCGCCCACGATGGCAATTTTCATGAGTTTGAATGTTTTAGGGCTCTAGCGCTTGATGGTAAAGCGCTGGCAGCTATTATTTTTGTAGTATCTGCTCAATCTGCAGGCCCACGTTCAGCACTGCATCGTCGTGCAGGGCACCGTGCCAGACCATCAGCCCGACCGGGAGTTCCCCGGCCATGTGGCAGGGCAGCGACAGGGCGCAGCCATCGAGCATGTTCACCACACTGGTGTTGCGCAGCAGCAGGGCGTTGATGCGAAAGAACTCGGCGTCGCGCTCGGCACCGGGCGCCACATCGGCGATGGGCGGCGCCACCAGCGGCACCGTGGGCGAGAGCAGGGCGTCGTAGGGGGCCAGTGCGGCCTCCATGCGGACAATCCAGTGCTGGCGTGCGTTCAGCAGGTCAATGTAATCAGAGGCCGACATGGTGGCGCCGCGCTCAATGCGGCTGCGCACGCGCGGATCGTATTGCGATGCGCGCTTGGCCAGCAGGGGGCGGTGCCAGGCGTGGCTTTCGGCTGCGGACACGCTACCGTTGGCCTGCATGGGCCCCAGTTCTGCTGTCAGGGGCAGGGCGATTTCCTCGATGTGCGCGCCCGCACGGCGCAAGGTGTCCAGCGTGCGGTGGAACGCCCGGGCCACGGGGGCATCCAACTCGTCGAGGAAGGTGGTGGAGGGCACCGCCAGACGCCACAGGCGCAGAGGCGCGGGGCTGCGCGTGACGCGCCGTGCGGCCAGCACCTCGTGCACAACGATGGCATCGCGCACGCTGCGCGTCATGGCGCAGGCCGTGTCCAGTGTGGTGGAAAGCGGAATGGCGCCCGTTGTGGGAACAAGGCGGGCGGTGTTCTTGAACCCCACAATGCCATTGAGCGCGGCGGGGATGCGGATGGAGCCGCCCGTGTCCGAGCCCAGCCCCACAAACGCTGCGCCGGTGGCCACCGAAACGGCCGCCCCGGACGACGAACCTCCGGGAATGCGTGGCACACCCGGTAGCGCGCCAAAGCGGCCATCCCAGGCCGCTGGCGTGCCAAAGTGCGGGTTCACACCCACCCCCGAGAACGCAAACTCCACCATGTTCGTGCGGCCGATGACCGTGCCCCCGGCCGACCGCAGGCGGGCGACTGCGGGGCAGTCCTGCAGCGCCGACGCGGCGTCGGACAGTGCCGTGGAGCCGGCGGCTGTGGGCTCACCTGCGATGTCAAACAAGTCCTTGACCGATACCGCCAGCCCGGCCAGTGGCAGTCGGGAGGAATCGCTTTGCACCACCGTGGTGCGTGCCGCTTCGGGCAAAAGGCGCGCAAAGGCGTGGTCGCAGGCGGCCGATTGCGCCACCTCAAGGCACTGCGCGAGTTCGGCGGGGGCGGTGCTGGTGCCTTCCTGCAGGCGTTGGCGGGTGGTGATCAGGTCAATAAGCATGGCTGTGCTAGAATCTTTGAGTTTTGCTGAGAGTAGCGGCGCGTGCAATGCCTTAGGTGGTGTATGCGCGGCAAAGGCGGCAAAACCAATCGCAAACCAGCCCTGTCAAGGTGTTGCGTCTTCGTGCAAATCACGGCGGCGCAAGTATTGGGGCTGGATTTTAGACCCAACCTTTGGAGTATTTTTATGTCCGTTACCATGCGCGAAATGCTGGAAGCCGGTGTCCACTTTGGTCACCAGACCCGCTTCTGGAACCCCAAGATGGCCCCCTACATCTTCGGTCATCGCAACAAGATTCACATCATCAACCTGGAAAAGTCGCTGCCACTGTTCCAGGAAGCCCAAAAGTTCGCCAAGCAACTGGCTGCCAACCGCGGCACCATCTTGATGGTTGGTACGAAGCGCCAAGCCCGTGAAATCCTGTCCACCGAAGCCCTGCGCGCTGGTGTGCCTTTCGTTGACCAGCGCTGGCTGGGCGGCATGCTGACCAACTTCAAGACCGTCAAGACCTCGATCAAGCGTCTGAAGGAAATGAAGGCTCAACTGGAAACCGGCCTCGATAGCCTGAGCAAGAAAGAGCAGCTGACCTTCAGCCGCGAGATCGCCAAGCTTGAAAAAGACATCGGCGGCATCCAGGACATGGCTGCCCTGCCCGATGCCATCTTCGTCATCGACGTGGGTTTCCACAAGATTGCCGTGGCCGAAGCCAAGAAGCTGGGTATCCCGCTGATTGGCGTGGTTGATACCAACCACTCGCCCGAAGGCATCGACTACGTGATCCCCGGTAACGACGACTCGGCCAAGGCCGTGACGCTGTACGCCCGTGGCATCGCGGATGCGATCATCGAAGGCCGTGCGAACGCCGTGAACGAAGTGGTCAAGGCGGTTGCTCCTGAAGGTAGCGACGAATTTGTGGAAGTGCAAGAGTCCGCTGCCTGAAGTCCCGGCTGCGCGATGTATCGCGAATAAAAGCGGGGCCCCTGGTGAGCCCCCTTTTTTTTAGCCCGAATCTGAACTGACTGAACTGAACACTGAAGGAATAAAGATGGCTGCAATTACCGCAAGCATGGTTGCCGAACTGCGTGGCAAGACCGACGCTCCCATGATGGAATGCAAGAAGGCACTGACAGAAGCCGATGGCGACATGGCCAAGGCGGAAGAACTGCTGCGCGTCAAGCTCGGCACCAAGGCCGGCAAGGCCGCATCGCGCATCACTGCCGAAGGCGTGGTGGCGAGTTATATCGACGGCGCCAAGGGTGCCTTGGTGGAAGTCAACAGCGAAACCGACTTCGTTAGCAAGAACGACAGCTTCATGGCTCTGGCCAAGGCGGCTGCCGAACTCGTGGCCAAGCACAACCCTGCCGACGTGGCTGCCCTGGGCGCTCTGCCTTACAGCCAGGACAGCTTTGGCCCCACGCTGGAAGACGTTCGCAAGGGTCTGATCGGCAAGATCGGCGAAAACATGTCTTTCCGCCGCTTCAAGTATTTTGGCGGCAGCAGCAAGCTGGCCTCTTACCTGCACGGCTCGCGCATCGGCGTCGTCGTCGAGTTCGAAGGCGACGAAGTGGCTGCCAAGGACGTGGCCATGCACATTGCCGCCATGAAACCTGTGGCCCTGGCCAGCGCTGACGTGCCTGCCGACCTGATCGAAAAAGAGCGTTCGGTGGCGGCTGCCAAGGCGGCAGAAGACGCTGCCAAGGCCACTGCCGAAGGCAAGCCCGTGCAGTCCGACGAAATCGTTGCCAAGCGCATCGAAGGCGGCGTGCAGAAGTACCTCAAGGAAGTCTCGCTGTTCAACCAGGTTTTCGTGAAAGCAGCGGACGGCAAGCAGACCGTCGAACAGATGCTCAAGGCTGCCAACACAACCGTCAAGGGCTTTACCCTGTATGTGGTTGGCGAAGGCATCGAGAAGAAGGTGGACGACTTTGCCGCAGAAGTGGCTGCACAGGTTGCCGCTGCCAAGGCCGCTGCCTGATTTTTTCCGCAACCCCCCAAGCCCCCTATTCATCACTGGAGAAACTTCCCATGTCCAACGCTGCACCAGCCCATAAGCGCATCCTGCTCAAGCTGTCTGGTGAGGCGTTGATGGGGGATGACGCTTTCGGTATCAACCGCGCCACCATCGTTCGCATGGTGGAGGAAATTGCCGAAGTGACCCGCCTGGGCGTCCAGGTGGCCGTGGTGATTGGTGGGGGTAATATTTTTCGTGGAGTCGCGGGCGGCTCGGTCGGGATGGACCGCGCTACCGCCGACTACATGGGCATGCTGGCCACCGTGATGAATGCGCTGGCCCTGGCCGATGCCATGGACAAGCAGGGCCTCGTGGCCCGCGTGATGTCAGCCATTGCCATCGAGCAGGTCGTAGAGCCCTATGTCCGCCCCAAGGCCTTGCAGTACCTCGAAGAGGGCAAGGTTGTCGTTTTTGCGGCCGGAACGGGCAACCCGTTCTTCACCACCGACACGGCAGCGGCCCTGCGCGGCGCAGAAATTGGTGCAGAGGTTGTTCTCAAGGCCACCAAGGTTGACGGCGTTTATACTGCCGACCCGCACAAGGATCCCACGGCAACGCGCTACACAAAACTCAGTTTTGACGAGGCGATGTCGCGCAACCTGGGCATCATGGATGCAACGGCGTTTGCGTTGTGCCGTGACCAAAGGTTGCCCGTGCGCGTGTTCTCCATCATCAAGCATGGAGCGCTGAAGCGGGTTGTTATGGGTGAAGACGAAGGCACGCTGGTTTATGCCTGACCACCAGGTTCCACCTGCCGCCTGCCTGCCCTGAGGAGAAACAATGACGATTGCCGACATCAAGAAAAACGCTGAAACCAAGATGGACCAGTCTATCGCTGCGTTCAAGAACAACCTGCAGAAAATTCGCACGGGTCGTGCCAATCCGGCGCTGCTGGATACCGTGCAGGTGGAATACTACGGCTCGTTCGTGCCGTTGAGCCAGGTCGCCAACGTGGCGCTGCTGGATTCGCGCACCATCAGCGTGCAGCCCTGGGAAAAGGGCATGGGCGCCAAGATTGAAAAAGCCATCCGCGAAAGCGACCTGGGCCTGAACCCCGCATCGATGGGTGACCTCATCCGCGTGCCCATGCCGCCCATGAGCGAAGAGCGCCGCAAGGAAATGACCAAGCTGGCGCGCAACGAAGGCGAAAGCGCCAAGATTGCGGTGCGCAACCTGCGCCGCGATGCCAACGAATCCGTCAAGAAGCTGGTCAAGGACAAGCTCGCGTCCGAAGACGACCAAAAGCGCGCTGAAACTGAGGTGCAAAAGTTCACCGACAAGCACATCGCCGAGATCGATTCGCTGGTGGCGGGCAAAGAACAGGAAATCATGGCGGTCTGAGCCCCGATTCACGGCGCTCATCGTTTTACATGTCTGTACCACTGGTGGTGCCACACCACATCGCCATCGTCATGGATGGCAACGGCCGCTGGGCCACGCGCCGGTTTTTGCCGCGCCTGGCGGGCCACAAACAAGGGGTTGATTCGCTGCGCCGCTGCGCACGCGCCTGCGTGCAGCGGGGTGTGGCGGTGTTGACCGTTTTTGCTTTTTCATCTGAAAACTGGAATCGTCCGGTCGATGAGGTCTCGGGTCTCATGGAGTTGCTGGCCATGGCGCTGGCCCGCGAAGTGCCGCAGCTCAAAAAGGACGGTGTCCGCGTCTGTTTCGTAGGTGAGCGCGCGGGCCTGTCGCCCAAAGTGCGCGACGGCTTGGCGCAGGCAGAGGCCGCCACGGCGGAAAACACGCGCCTCGTTCTCAATGTGTGCTTCAACTATGGCGGCCGCTGGGACATTGCCCAGGCGGCTGCATCGCTGGCGGCGCGCGGCGAGCCCATTACCGAGGCCAGTCTGAATGGCGCGATGGCCCTGGCCTATGTGCTTGATCCGGATCTGGTGATCCGCACCGGGGGCGAAATGCGGATCAGCAACTTCCTGCTGTGGCAGGCCGCATACTCCGAGTTGTTTTTCAGCGACCGGCTGTGGCCGGATTTCGACGAGTCGGCGCTGGACGAGGCGATTGCCGCCTTCAACGGTCGCGAGCGCCGTTTTGGCAAAACATCCGAACAAATCCTGTCCGCGCATCCTGCCCCGGTGCACGGCTGAAAAGGCCCCATGCTTCTACAGCGTGTCATCACCGCTCTTGTCCTGCTGGCCATTTTGCTGCCAGCGCTTTTCTACCCATCCACGGTGCCGTTCACGTTGGTAGTGCTGGCGCTCATGGCGGCTGGTGCGTGGGAGTGGGGGCGGCTGAGCGGATATGGCCAAGCCGGTTCGCTCGCCGTGGGTGCAGCCTGCGTCGCCCTGTGTGGAGCGTCGTGGGCGCTGGGCTGGATTGACCAGCCGCTGACCGCCCTGTGGATTGTTGGCGGCGGCCTGTGGGTGCTGGGCGCCGCATGGCTTCTGCATGCCGGTGTGCCGGGCTGGGCGCGTATTCCTGCCGCGTTGCGCCTGGTGGCGGGAGTGCTCGCGCTGTGGCTTGCCTGGCTTGCCGTGGTGCAGGCGCGCCATCTTGGTGTCAATTTCCTGTTGTCTGTGCTGGTGCTTGTGTGGGTGGCCGACATTTTTGCCTATTTCGCGGGCCGTGCCTTTGGCTTGCGGTTCACCAAGAACAAGCTGGCGCCCTCCATCAGTCCCGGCAAGAGCTGGGAAGGTGTGTGGGGCGGGCTGGCGGGCGTGGTTGTGCTGGCATTTGTCTGGACAGCCGCAGATGCCCACTGGCAAGCCGCTGTGCCCAGTTTCTACAGCCGTCTGGCACAGCAGGGTGGATGGCTGCTGGTGATCTCGGTTCTGTTCATGGTGGCCATGAGCGTGGCGGGTGACCTGGTGGAGTCGCTCATCAAACGCAGCGCAGGCGTGAAAGACAGCAGCGGCCTGCTGCCGGGTCATGGCGGAGTGCTGGACCGGGTGGATGCCTTGTTGCCAACGCTTCCACTGGCCCTGATGCTGACCCGCCTCACAACACCTCTATGAAACAACGACTCACTGTTCTGGGCTCTACCGGTTCGATTGGAACCAGCACACTCGACGTGGTGGCGCGCCACCCCGACCGTTTTGAGGTGTTTGCCCTGAGTGCCGCCACCCAGGTCGATCTCATGCTGGCGCAGTGCGCTCAATTCAGTCCGCGCTTTGCGGTGATGGCCAGCGCTCCCCATGCCCGCCTGCTGGCCGAAAAAATCAAGGCAAATGGGCTGAAAACCACCGTCCTCCAATCGTCAGATGCTCTTGAAATAATAGCATCCAACGACGATGTGGACACGGTCATGGCAGCCATTGTCGGGTCGGTAGGGCTGGCGCCTTGTCTCGCTGCGGCATGGGCAGGAAAGCGTCTTTTGCTGGCCAACAAGGAAGCGCTGGTGGTGGGAGGCGACGTGTTTCTGGACGCGGTGCGCGAAGGGGCGGCCACGTTGCTGCCGATCGACAGCGAGCATTCGGCCATCTTTCAGTCCCTGCCCGAAGATCCGGCCACCTGGACGCAGCGGGTAGAAAAAATCATTCTGACTGCATCGGGGGGGCCGTTTCGTACCCGCACGCCTGATTCGCTGCGTGATGTCACGCCAGAGCAGGCCTGTGCCCATCCCAACTGGAACATGGGGCGCAAGATTTCGGTGGATTCGGCGACCATGATGAACAAGGCGCTGGAGGTGATTGAGGCGCGCTATCTCTTTGGTCTGGCTCCGGTGCAGCTGGATGTGGTGATCCACCCCCAAAGCATCATCCACTCCATGGTGCAGTACCGCGACACCTCGGTGGTGGCGCAGCTGGGTACCCCCGACATGCGGGTGCCCATCGCCTATGGTCTGGCGTGGCCTGAGCGGGTTGAGTCAGGGGCAGCAGCGCTGAATTTTCACGCACTCTCGGCCATGACTTTCGAGGCCATTGATAGCCATGGGCATCGCGACAGGTTTCCTGGATTGCAGCTGGCGTGGGATGCCTTGGCGGCTCCGCAGGGGACCACAGCGGTCCTGAATGCGGCCAACGAGGTGGCGGTGGCGGCCTTTCTAGAGCGTCGTATCCGGTTTGATCAGATTCACCACCTCAATATTGCAACTTTAGAGGCGGTTTCTCCCTCGAACCCCGATTCGCTCAATGCCTTGTTGGCCCTGGATGCCCAGGCGCGCAGTGTTGCCGAGCAGGCCATCGGCCGACTGGCGGCCTGAGTGCGGTTGATTCACGGAGTTTTCGCATGCTGCTGACCCTCGTCGCTTTTGTTGTTGCCCTGGGCTTGCTGATCGCCGCCCATGAGTATGGGCATTACCGGGTGGCCGTGGCGTGCGGTGTCAAGGTATTGCGGTTCTCGGTGGGTTTTGGCAAGCCTCTGCTGCGCTGGCAACCCAAGGGCTCGCCCACCGAGTTTGTTTTGAGCGCGTTTCCGTTGGGCGGCTATGTGCGCATGCTCGATGAGCGTGAGGCGCCCGTGCCCGAGGCCGAGCGGCATCTTGCCTTCAACACGCAGCCCTTGCGCTCGCGCGCAGCCATCGTGGCGGCGGGCCCCATTGCCAACCTGCTCTTGGCAGTGCTGTTGTATTCGGTGGTGAACTGGAGCGGTGTCCAGGAGCCCAAAGCGCTGCTGGCCAGCCCGGTAGCGGGCTCGGTAGCGCAGGCTGCAGGTCTGCGCGGCGGGGAGCTGGTGCACGGTGCGGCCCTCGGTTCGGGCGAACTGGAGCCAGTGCGTTCTTTTGAAGACCTGCGCTGGTTGTTGACCCGCGGCGCCCTGGAAGGCGAACGGGTCCGGCTGGAGGTTGAACCGACGCCTGGAGCTCTGCACCGCGAGGTATTGCTTGACATGGAGCAGATCGATGCGCGCGAAGCAGATGCGCAACTCTTTCGCAAGGTGGGGCTTCTAGGCCCCTGGACACGGCCCGTGCTGGGTGAAATCATGGCCGATAGCGCTGCGCAGCGCGCGGGACTCCGCCAAGGCGACGTGGTACAGAAAATAGGCGCAGTGGAGGTGGTGGATGGCCAGCAGCTGCGTGAGCTGATTCGCCAGTCCGTGCGTGCCGACTCGGCCGTAGTGCAGCCCTGGCGTATCGAGCGCGGCGGCCAGCAGATGACCGTGGACGTGATGCCCGACGTTCACAAGGAACAAACCGGCAGTGTGGGCCGCATCGGCGCCTATGTCGGCGCGCCGCCCGAGTTTGTCACGGTGCAGCACGGCCCGCTGGAAGGAGCGTGGAACGGCATAGTGCGTACCTGGGATGTATCTGTCCTGACGCTGCGGATGATGGGCCGCATGGTCGTGGGTCAGGCGTCGCTGAAGAACCTGAGCGGGCCCCTCACCATTGCCGACTACGCGGGCCGCTCGGCCAGCATGGGCTTTACACAGTATCTGGTTTTCCTGGCGCTCATCAGCGTCAGCCTTGGGGTGCTGAACCTGCTGCCCTTGCCTGTCCTCGATGGTGGGCACCTGATGTATTATCTTTGGGAGGGCGTGACGGGCCGGAAGGTGTCGGATGCGTGGATGGAGCACCTGCAGCGCGGTGGCGTGGCGGTTCTTCTTCTCATGATGTCCATTGCCCTGTTCAACGATATCACCCGGCTCTTTGGCTAAACTTTTTGCTGCATTTCCCTGCGACTTGCGGCTCCCGCTTCACTCATGAAAAAACACATCAATCGCCTGGGCGTGCGCACTGCATCGGCCGTTGCCGCCATGGTTTTGGTCGCCAATGCGGCGTGGGCCCTGGAGCCCTTCAAGGTGCAGGACATTCGGGTGGAGGGGCTGCAGCGTGTGGAGCCCGGCACCATCTTCGCATCCATGCCACTGCGCGTGGGCGATGACTACAACGACGAAAAGGGCGCCGCCGCCATTCGGGCCCTGTTTGGTCTGGGGCTTTTCAAGGACGTCCGGCTGGAGGCCACTGGTAACGTGCTGGTCGTCGTGGTCGAAGAGCGTCCCACCATTGCCGATGTCGAATTTGCGGGCACCAAGGAGTTCGACAAGGAGGCCCTCAAGAAGAGCATGCGCGACGTGGGGCTGACAGAAGGCCGGCCTTATGACAAGGCACTGGCCGACCGGGCCGAGCAGGAACTCAAGCGCCAGTACATCAATAAGAGCCTGTACGGGGCCGAGGTGGTTACCACCGTGACGCCCATTGAGCGCAACCGTGTCAACCTCACCTTCACGGTGGTGGAGGGTGAGCCGGCGCGCATCAAGGAAGTGCGCATTGTGGGCAACAAGGCTTTCAGCGAGTCCACGCTCAAGGGGTTGTTCGACCAGGACACCGGCGGCTGGCTGAGTTGGTACACCAAGTCGGACCGCTATGCCCGCGCAAAGCTCAATGCCGATCTGGAGACGCTGCGTTCCTACTATCTCCAGCGCGGATACCTTGAGTTTCGCGTGGACTCCACCCAGGTGGCCATCTCGCCCGACAAGCAGGACATTTCCATTGTGGTCAATGTCTCCGAAGGCGAGCGGTTTGTGGTGTCGGGAGTCAAGCTCGAAGGCAACTACCTCGATCGTGAAGACGAGTTCAAATCGCTGGTCGCCATCCGTCCCGGCGAGCCCTACAACGCTGATCAGGTCACCGAAACTACCAAGGCCTTCTCCGAATACTTTGGTCGATTCGGTTTTGCGTTTGCGCGTGTCGAGGCGGTGCCGGACATTGACCGCGAAAACAACCGCGTGTCGCTGGTGCTTCAGGCCGAACCGGCCCGCCGGGCTTACGTGCGGCGCATCAATGTGAGCGGCAACAACCGCACCCGTGATGAAGTCGTGCGCCGCGAATTCCGGCAGTATGAGTCTTCGTGGTACGACGGCGAGAAGATCCGCCTGTCGCGGGACCGTGTGGACCGTCTCGGGTACTTTACCGAGGTGGGAATCGAAACCCAGGAAGTGCCCGGATCGCCGGACCAGGTTGACCTTGTGATCAGCGTCGCCGAAAAACCCACCGGGTCTTTGCAGCTCGGTGCGGGTTTCTCCAGCGCTGAAAAGGTGTCCTTGTCATTTGCCGTCAAGCAGGAAAACGTATTCGGTTCAGGCAACTACCTGGGGGTGGATGTCAACACCAGCAAGTACCGCCGTACTTTGGTGTTCAGCACCACCAACCCGTACTTCACACAGGATGGCATCTCTCGAACGCTGGACCTTTACTACCGCACCGACAAGCCCTATGAAGATCAGGGTGGCAATTACCAGCTGGTCACTACGGGTGCATCCATGCGTTTCGGGGTGCCCTTCAGTGAGACCGATACCGTATTCTTCGGCGGCGGCATAGAGCAGACCAAGATCAAGCCTGGCACCAACATCCCGGCCGCGTACCTTGCCTACGCAGACACCTACGGCTTCAGCAGCAGCTCCATTCCCCTGACCATCGGTTGGTCGCGCGATGACCGTGACAGCGCGCTGGCTCCAAATTCGGGTCGTTACCAGCGGCTCAATTCCGAATGGTCTGTGGCGGGTGACGCGCGCTACCTGCGGGCGAACTACCAGTACCAGCAATACATCCCGTTGAACAAGCGGTTCACGGTGGCCTTCAATGGCGAGCTGGGTTATGGCAAGGGCATGAATGGTCGTCCGTTTCCGGTGTTCAAAAACTTCTACTCCGGTGGCCTGGGCTCAGTACGTGGTTTTGACCAAGGCACACTGGGACCGCGCGATGTGACGGGCGCCTCTTTGGGCGGGCCGAAGAAAGTCACGCTCAATGCCGAGCTGATGGTGCCGTTTCCAGGCGCTGGCAATGACCGCACGCTGCGCCTGTTCACCTTTGTGGATGTGGGCAATGTGTATGGTGAAAATGACAAGGTCAGTTTCAGCGACATGCGCGCGTCAGCGGGTGTGGGCTTGAGCTGGATTTCTCCCTTGGGTCCGCTGCGTCTTGCCTATGCACAACCGGTGCGCAAGTTCGCCGGCGATAGAATTCAGAAACTTCAATTCCAGATTGGTACGTCCTTCTAATGAAATCACTTTCCCGTCATTTCACACTGGCCCTGCTGCTGAGCGCGCTGGCCGTGGCTTCCCCTGCGCTGCAGGCACAAGAGTTCAAGGCCGGTTTCGTCAACACCGACCGCATCTTCCGCGAGGCCACTACCGCCAAGGCGGCCCAGGCCAAGCTGGAGCAGGAGTTTTCCCGTCGCGAGAAGGAACTGATCGAGTCGGGTAATGCCCTGAAGTCCGCCACCGAAAAATTCGAGCGCGAGGCTCCCACCATGGCCGAAAGCCAGCGCACCACGCGCCAGCGTCAGCTGGTGGACCAGGATCGCGAGTTCCAGCGCAAGCGCCGTGAGTTCCAGGAAGACCTGAACGTGCGCAAGAACGAAGAACTTGCCCAGGTTCTCGAGCGTGCCAACAAGGTGGTCAAGCAGGTTGCCGAAGCTGAGAAGTACGACGTCATCCTGCAGGAAGCCGTCTATATCAACCCCAAGCACGACATCACTGACCGGGTGATCAAGGCGCTGAATGCTGCAGGCAAGTGAGCTGCGGCGCAGGGTGGGTGGCGCGTGAGCTTGCTCCTTGGGAACATTGTTGACGCGCTGGGCGGATCGCTGGAAGGAGGGCTGCGGGACACCGCGGTGCTCCGGATCGCGCCGCTCGAAACCGCCGGCCCAGGGGACATCAGTTTTCTGAGCCACCCGCGCTACCAGCAGCAACTGGCCGCCTCCCGGGCGGCCTGTGTCATTGTGGCGCCCGCTATGCGCGAGCCTGCGCTGGCGCGGGGGGCATGCATTGTGGCGGACAACCCCTACGTCTATTTCGCACGGGTCACGCAGCTTTGGCGGCAGCACCATGGTGCTGCCGTGCAGCCCGGCGTGCATCCCAGCGCCGTGGTGGATGTCGGCGCGGTCGTGCATCCCAGTGCGTCGGTGGGCCCGCTGTGCGTTGTGGAGCGCGGCGCGCACGTTGGTGCAGGCACGGTGCTGAAGTCGCGTGTGACGGTGGGCGAAAACTGCCACATTGGCGCGCGCTGCATTGTGCACGCGGGTGTGGTGATAGGCGCCGATGGCTTTGGCTTTGCGCCACAGGGCGGTGAATGGATCAAGATTGAACAGCTGGGTGCGGTGCGCATTGGCGACGACGTGGAAATCGGCGCCAACACCTGCATTGATCGTGGTGCGCTTCAAGACACCGTCATTGAAGACGGCGTCAAACTCGACAACCTGATCCAGATCGGCCACAACGTTCACATTGGCAAGCACTCGGCCATGGCCGGGTGCGTGGGGGTGGCCGGTAGTGCCACCATTGGCGCGCACTGCACTGTCGGTGGCGGCGCCATCGTGCTGGGCCATCTCGAACTGGCCGACAACGTGCACATCTCTGCAGCCACGGTTGTCACGCGCTCGCTCACCAAGCCGGGTCAATACACCGGTATGTTTCCCATCGACGACAATGCGCGCTGGGAAAAAAACGCTGCCACACTCAAACAACTGTACAGCTTGCGAGAGCGCGTCAAGGCGCTGGAGCAGGCTCTCAAGGCAGCATGAACGGAAGAACAACTCGATGATGGACATTCACGCAATTCTCAAGCAACTGCCTCACCGCTACCCGTTTCTTCTGGTGGACAAGGTGATCGAGCTTGAGAGCAACACCCGCATCAAGGCGATCAAGAACGTAACGTTCAACGAGCCTTATTTCATGGGGCACTTTCCCGGACACCCTGTGATGCCGGGGGTGCTGATCCTGGAAGCGCTGGCGCAGGCGGCGGGTCTGCTGGCGTTTGACGCCATGGGCAAGGTGCCCGATGAAAACAACATCTACTATTTTGTCGGCATCGACGGTGCGCGTTTCAAGCGCCCGGTGGAGCCCGGTGACCAGTTGATCCTGGAAATCACGATCGACCGCGTGCGTGGTGGCATCTGGAAGTTCAAGGGCGTGGCGCGTGTGGGCGAGGAAGTGGCCTGCGAGGCCGAACTCATGTGCACGATGCGCAGCGTTGGCTGAGTGCGCCTTTGCAAGCCGTGAGCAACATCCATCCCACAGCCATCGTCGATCCGCGCGCTGAAATCGACGCGACGGCCAGCATCGGGCCATACAGCGTGATCGGTGCCCATGTGGTCATCGGGGCGGGCACTACCGTGGGCCCGCACTGCGTGATCGACGGGCGCACCACGCTGGGCCGCGACAACCATATCTTCCAGTTCAACTCCATTGGTGCGATTCCCCAGGACAAAAAGTATGCGGGCGAACCCACCGAGCTGGTGATTGGCGACCGCAACACCATCCGCGAGTTTTGTACCCTGAACCTCGGGGTGCCCCAGGCCGGCGGCATCACCACGGTGGGCAATGACAACTGGATCATGGCCTACACCCACATCGCCCACGATTGCCATGTGGGCAACCACACCACGCTGGCCAACAACACCACGCTGGCCGGACATGTGCACCTGGGTGACTGGGTGACGGTGGGCGGCCTCACCGGCATTCACCAGTTCGTAAAGATCGGGGCACATGCCATGGTGGGATTTGCCAGCGCGGTGGCGCAAGACGTGCCGCCGTTCATGCTGGTGGACGGCAACCCGCTGGCCGTGCGCGGCTACAACCTGGTGGGGCTGCGTCGCCGGGGCTTTTCTGCCGAGCGGCTGGGCGCTGTCAAGCAGATGCACAAGATGCTTTATCGCCAAGGCCTCACGCTGGAGGCTGCGCGTGCGGCCATCGCGGACCTCCTGCAGTCGGTGCCCGAGGCCGCTGGCGACGTGGCGATGATGGAGCAGTTCCTGGCCGACGCCACGCGCGGCATCGCGCGCTGAAGGGCCGGTGATGAGTGCATCTCCCCGGGTCGCCATGGTGGCGGGCGAAACATCGGGTGATCTGCTGGCAGGGCTGCTGCTCGATGGACTGCAGGCCCAGTGGCCCGGATTGCAGGCGCAGGGCATTGGCGGGCCGCAGATGGCGCGCCGGGGCTTCACGGCCTGGTGGCCCAGCGAGCGGCTGGCGGTGCATGGCTACAGCATGGAGGTTCTGCGCCGGTTGCGCGACATCATGGGCATTCGCAAGCAGCTGCGAGCGCGCCTGCTGCAAGATCGGCCGGATGTGTTCATTGGCGTGGATGCACCCGATTTCAACCTGGGCCTCGAAGCCGACCTGCGCGCTGCCGGCATCAAGACCGTGCATTTTGTCTGCCCTTCGATCTGGGCTTGGCGGGCTGATCGGGTCGAAAAAATCCGCCGCAGTGCAGACCATGTGCTGTGCATCTTTCCCTTCGAGCCGCAATTGCTGGCCCAGCATGGCATTGCCGCGACCTATGTGGGGCATCCGCTGGCAAGTGTGATCCCCATGGTGCCAGACCGCCATGCCGCCAGGGCGCAACTGGGGCTGCACGATGGCGATGAGGTGCTGGCCATTTTGCCGGGCAGCCGGTCGGCCGAGGTCGAATACATCGCCTTGCCCTTCTTTCGGGCTGCAGCGCTTATCCTTAAAGCGCGTCCAGCTATTAAATTAATAGTACCCGCCGTGCCCGCCCTGCGGCAGCGCATTGAGCAGCTGGCCCATGCCAGCGGCCTGGGCGGTGCCTTGCAGATCGTTACCGGCCAGTCCCACGCCGTGCTGGCTGCCTGCGATGTCACGCTGATCGCCAGCGGCACGGCCACCCTGGAGGCTGCGCTGTTCAAGCGCCCCATGGTGATTGGCTACCACATGCACCCCTTGAGCTGGTGGCTCATGCGGCGCAAGCAGCTGCAACCCTGGGTGGGGCTGCCCAATATTCTTTGCCGCGATTTTGTGGTGCCTGAGCTCATTCAGGATGCCGCAACGCCGCAGGCGCTCAGCGCGGCCACGCTGCAGTGGTTTGACGCCCGCGTGCACCAGCGTGAAAAAATCACCGCGCTTGAGCAACGTTTCACCGCCCTGCACGAAAGCCTGCAGCGCGACACGTCCCGACTGGCTGCCGATGCGATCCGCAAAATCCTCGCCGCCTGAGCAGGCCCGCCTGCCCTGGCACGCCCCCGGCCTGGTCGCCGGGGTGGACGAGGCTGGCCGTGGCCCGCTGGCCGGGCCCGTGGTGGCTGCTGCGGTCATCCTGGATGACCTCCATCCCATTGCTGGCCTGGCCGACTCCAAAAAGCTCACTGCCGCGCGGCGCGAGGCCCTGTTTGACGAGATCCGCGCCCGGGCGCTGTGTTTCAGCATTGCCGAAGCCAGCGTCGAGGAGATCGACCGCCTGAATATCCTGCAGGCCACGCTGCTGGCCATGCGCCGCGCCGTGCTGGGCCTGCGGCTCAAGCCGAAGATGGTTCTGGTCGATGGCAACCGGCTGCCCACGCTGGACATCCCCGCCGAGGCCATTGTCAAGGGTGATGCGCTGGTGCCCGCCATCTCGGCCGCCTCCATCCTGGCCAAAGTGCACCGCGACCGTTGGTGTGTGCAGGTCGATGAGCAGTACCCTCAATACGGCTTTTCCGGGCACAAGGGCTACGGCACGGCCGTGCACATGGCTGCGCTGCGCGAGCACGGCGCTTGCATTCACCATCGGCGCAGCTTTGCACCCGTGGCCAAGGTGCTGGTCTGAGTTCCTTGTTGCCGCTTGCCTTTTCATTGCCCGCCCCGGACACCGCATGACCTCCGCTCCCCTGACCGTCATTCACTCGCGTGACAACGCTTTTGTCAAAGACTTGCGTCGGCTGTCGCAGGACAGCACGGCCTACCGCAAGCAGGGCCGGGTCTGGCTGGAGGGCGACCACCTGTGCAGCGCCGCCCTGCAGCGCGGCGTGCAGCCCGCCATTGCAGTGTTTTCAGAGTCTTTTTGGCCTATAGCCCCCGCTGTATATGCGAAAGCAGCTATTAAAGTAATAGTAGTTGCCGATGCCTTGTTTGCCGACATCAGTGGTCTGGAGTCGCCGG
Source organism: Acidovorax defluvii (assembly GCA_003268905.1). Taxonomy (GTDB): domain Bacteria; phylum Pseudomonadota; class Gammaproteobacteria; order Burkholderiales; family Burkholderiaceae_C; genus Acidovorax; species Acidovorax defluvii. The sequence goes on along the minus strand of QLTU01000001.1, from coordinate 334,325 downwards.
CGGCCATGGGTTTTCTGGTGGACACCGCCGCGCCAAGGGCGCTGCAGTCGGGTGTGGCCACGGTGGTGCTGGACCGCGTGCAGGATGCGGGCAACGTGGGTTCCATCCTGCGCAGCGCATCGGCGTTTGGCTTTCGGCAGGTGGCGGCGCTCAAGGGCAGTGCGGCGCTGTGGGCCCCCAAGGTGCTGCGCGCGGGCATGGGCGCGCATTTTGCGCTGGATCTGGTGGAGGGGCTCGCGTTGGACGATTTGCACGCTCTGGATGTGCCGCTGCTGGTTACCAGCTCGCACGCAGGGGATTTTTTGCACCGCGCCGCATTGCCCTGGCCTTGCGCCTGGGTCTTGGGCCATGAAGGGCAGGGCGTTTCGCCCGCGCTGGAGGCGCAGGCCGCCCTGCGCATACGCATTGCGCAGCCGGGCGGCGAGGAGTCGCTGAACGTGGCCGCCGCCGCAGCCATTTGCCTGCATGCCAGCGGCGCCGTGCGCTGAAATTTGAACTTTGCCGGCGGGTCAGACTGGAAAAGGAAGCACGTTGGGCGCAGTGCTGCAGCCCGCGCGCAGATGCTGCACAGCGGCATGAGGGCATTCGGAACGGAGTGTCGCCGGGTATAATCAGGGGCTTTTCTCGCAACAGCGTCGCCCGATCGCACCCAAAGCAACAACCCATCTGAGAGCAGCCGCCGGCATTCGTTGCGCGAGCGGCCTGCAGGCACCGGGCGACCGTAACCATCCGGAGAATCCAGTGCTTTTGTCTCTACAGGGAAAATTCCCCTCCGCCATCCTGGCGCTCGCAGACGGCACGGTCTTTATCGGCAATTCGATTGGTGCCACCGGCACCACCGTCGGCGAAGTGGTGTTCAACACCTCCATCACCGGCTACCAGGAAATCCTCACCGACCCCAGCTATTGCCAGCAGATCGTGACACTCACGTATCCGCACATCGGCAACTACGGCGTCAACACCGAGGATATCGAAGCTGACAAGGTCCATGCCGCAGGCCTGATCATCAAGGACCTGCCCTTGCTGGCCAGCAATTTCCGACAGACCGAAACCCTCTCGCAGTACCTGGTGCGCGAGCAGACAGTGGCGATTGCCAACATCGATACCCGCAAACTCACCCGCCTGCTGCGCAGCCAGGGCGCGCAAAACGGCGCCATCGTCGGCCTGGCGTCCGGTGAAACCGTGACGCAGGCGCACATCGACGCCGCGCTGGCCGCTGCCAAGGCGGCGCCCAGCATGAAGGGCCTGGATCTGGCCCAGGTGGTCACCACCGCCGCTGCCTATCCCTGGGAACAGACCGAGTGGAAGCTGGGCACGGGCTACGGCAAGCAGGAGTCGCCCCGCTTTCATGTGGTGGCCTACGACTTTGGCGTGAAGCTGAACATCCTGCGCATGCTGGCAGAGCGCGGTTGCAAACTGACGGTGGTGCCTGCCCAAACGCCAGCCGCCGAAGTGCTGGCAATGAACCCCGACGGCGTGTTTCTGTCCAACGGCCCTGGCGACCCGGCGCCTTGCGACTACGCCATCACCGCGGTGCAACAGATCATCGAGAGTGGCGTTCCTACCTTTGGTATCTGCCTGGGTCACCAGATCATGGCCCTGGCCTCGGGCGCCCGGACGTTCAAGATGCAGCACAGCCACCACGGCGCCAACCATCCGGTGAAAGACCTGGACACGGGCCGCGTCAGCATCACCAGCCAGAACCACGGCTTTGCGGTGGAGATGGAGTCGCTGCCCGCCAACCTGCGTGCCACGCACATCAGCCTGTTCGACGGCACGCTGCAAGGCCTGGTGCGCACCGACAAGCCGGCGTTCTGCTTTCAGGGTCACCCCGAGGCGTCGCCCGGCCCGCACGATATTGCCTACCTGTTTGACCGCTTCACGGCATTGATGGCCACGGCCCAGGAGAAAAAATAATGCCAAAGCGCACCGACATCCAAAGCGTCCTCATCATCGGCGCCGGCCCCATCATCATCGGCCAGGCCTGCGAGTTCGACTACTCCGGCGTGCAGGCCTGCAAGGCGCTGCGCGAAGAGGGTTACAAGGTCATCCTGATCAACAGCAACCCCGCCACGATCATGACCGACCCGGCCACGGCCGACGTCACCTACATCGAGCCCATTACCTGGCAGACGGTCGAGAAGATCATCGCCAAGGAGCGCCCCGACGCGATTCTGCCCACCATGGGTGGCCAGACCGCGCTCAACTGCGCGCTCGACCTGTGGCACAACGGTGTGCTCGACAAATACAAGGTCGAGCTCATCGGTGCGACGCCTGAAGCCATCGACAAGGCCGAAGACCGCTTGAAGTTCAAGGACGCCATGACCAAGATCGGTCTGGGCTCCGCGCGCTCCGGCATCGCCCACAGCATGGACGAGGCCTGGGCCGTGCAAAAGAGCGTGGGCTTCCCCACCGTCATTCGCCCCAGCTTCACGCTGGGCGGCACGGGCGGCGGTATCGCCTACAACCCTGAAGAGTTCGAGACCATCTGCAAGCGCGGTCTGGAAGCCTCGCCCACCAACGAGCTGCTGATCGAAGAGTCGCTGCTCGGCTGGAAAGAGTATGAGATGGAAGTGGTCCGAGACAAGGCGGACAACTGCATCATCATCTGCTCCATCGAGAACCTGGACCCGATGGGTGTGCACACGGGCGACTCGATCACCGTGGCCCCTGCGCAGACGCTGACCGACAAGGAATACCAGATCATGCGCAACGCCTCTTTGGCGGTGCTGCGCGAGATCGGTGTGGACACGGGCGGCTCCAACGTGCAGTTCTCGATCAACCCCAAAGACGGCCGCATGGTCGTGATCGAGATGAACCCGCGCGTGTCGCGTTCGTCCGCGCTGGCCTCCAAGGCCACGGGTTTCCCGATTGCCAAGGTGGCGGCCAAGCTGGCCGTGGGCTACACGCTCGATGAGCTCAAGAACGAAATCACGGGTGGCGCCACGCCCGCGTCGTTCGAGCCTTCGATCGACTATGTGGTCACCAAGATCCCGCGTTTCGCGTTCGAAAAATTCCCCACGGCCGACAGCCGCCTGACCACGCAGATGAAATCGGTGGGCGAAGTCATGGCCATGGGCCGCACCTTCCAGGAATCGTTCCAGAAAGCCCTGCGCGGCCTGGAAGTGGGCGTGGACGGCATGAACGAAAAGACCCAGGACCGCGAAGTGCTCGAAAAGGAACTGGGCGAGCCCGGCCCCGAGCGCATCTGGTATGTGGGCGATGCATTTGCCATGGGCCTGTCGGTGGACGAGGTGTTCGACCTCACCAAGATCGACAAGTGGTTCCTCGTGCAGATCGAGCAGATCGTAAAGATCGAACTGGAGCTGGACCAGCTGGCAGTGGAAAAGGGCGATGCAGCCCTGGCTGCACTCGATGCCGCCACGCTGCACACGCTCAAGCAGAAGGGCTTTTCCGACCGCCGTCTGGCCAAGCTGCTCAAGACCACGGAAAAGGCCGTGCGCGAAGCGCGCCGCGCGCTCAAGGTGCGCCCTGTCTACAAGCGCGTGGACACCTGCGCCGCCGAGTTCGCCACCAATACGGCCTACCTGTATTCGACCTACGAGATGGCGCCCTACGGCGGCATCGCGGAATGCGAAGCCGAGCCGACCAGTGCCAAGAAGATCATGGTGCTGGGCGGTGGCCCCAACCGCATTGGCCAGGGTATCGAGTTCGACTACTGCTGCGTGCATGCGGCCCTTGCGATGCGCGAGGATGGTTATGAAACCATCATGGTCAACTGCAACCCCGAAACCGTTTCAACCGACTACGACACCTCGGACCGCCTGTATTTCGAGCCCGTCACGCTGGAAGACGTGCTCGAAATCGTCGACAAGGAAAAGCCGGTGGGCGTGATCGTGCAGTACGGCGGCCAGACGCCGCTGAAGCTGGCGCTCGACCTGGAAGCCGCAGGCGTGCCCATCATTGGCACCAGCCCCGACATGATTGATGCGGCCGAAGACCGCGAGCGCTTCCAGGCGCTGCTGCACAAGCTGCAACTGCGCCAGCCGCCCAATGCCACGGCACGGACCGAGCCCGAGGCCCTGGAAAAGGCGGCTGCACTGGGTTACCCCCTGGTGGTGCGCCCCAGCTATGTGCTGGGCGGCCGCGCCATGGAAATCGTGCATGAGCAACGCGACCTGGAGCGCTACATGCGCGAGGCGGTGAAGGTGAGCCACGATTCCCCCGTGCTGCTCGACCGCTTTCTCTCCAATGCCATCGAGTGCGACGTGGATTGCGTGCGCGATTCGACCGGCGTGACCTTCATTGGCGGTGTGATGGAGCACATCGAACAGGCCGGCGTGCACAGCGGCGACTCGGCCTGCTCGCTGCCCCCGTATTACCTCTCCAAGGCCACGGTCGACGAGATCAAGCGCCAGACGGCAGCCATGGCCGAAGGCCTGAACGTGGTGGGCCTGATGAATGTGCAGTTCGCCATTCAGGAAGCTGACGGCAAGGACATCATCTACGTGCTCGAAGTGAATCCGCGCGCCTCGCGCACGGTGCCGTTCGTGAGCAAGGCCACCGGCATTCAGCTGGCCAAGGTGGCGGCACGCTGCATGGCCGGCCAGACACTGGCTGCGCAGGGCATCACCAAGGAAGTGACGCCGCCTTATTTCAGCGTGAAGGAGGCTGTTTTCCCCTTTGTGAAGTTCCCCGGCGTGGACACCATTCTTGGCCCCGAGATGAAGTCCACCGGTGAAGTGATGGGCGTGGGAAAGACCTTTGGCGAGGCCTTTGTGAAGAGCCAGATGGGCGCGGGCACCAAGCTGCCCACCACGGGTAAGGTGTTCCTCACCGTGAAGAACAGCGACAAGGCACGTGCCGTGGACATCGCACGCCAGCTGGTGGACCTTGGCTTCGAGCTGGTGGCCACCAAGGGCACGGCGGCGGCCATTGAGGCGGCTGGTGTGCCGGTGCAGGTGGTCAACAAGGTGACCGAAGGTCGCCCGCACATCGTGGACATGATCAAGAACGACGAGATTGTCATGGTTATCAACACGGTGGAAGAGCGGCGCAACGCCATTGCCGATTCGCGTGCCATTCGCACGTCGTCGCTGCTGGCGCGCGTGACCACGTTCACGACCATCTTTGGTGCCGAAGCCGCCGTCGAGGGCATGAAGTTTCTCGACAAGCTCGATGTGTATTCGGTGCAGGAGCTGCACGCCCAGCTGGTGGCCTGAGCCCCGGCAAACGCGGCATAATCTGCCGCTGACCAGACACCGCCGCGCGGCAACGTGCGGCGGTTTCCTTTTGTAGGGTCGCCAGTGGCATTGGCACGGAAATTCCGTGGCCATGTCGGGTGACTGACCGGTGGGGCTGCTGTGCCGCTTCACCGTTTTGATTGATGGAGACTCAACAGAATGGCCACCATTCCCATTACCAAGCGCGGCGCTGAAAAGCTCAAGACAGAGCTGCATCGCCTCAAGACCGTGGAGCGGCCCGCCGTGATCACGGCCATTGCCGAAGCGCGAGCGCAGGGCGACCTCAGCGAAAACGCCGACTACGATGCCGCCAAGGACCGCCAGGGGTTCATCGAGGGGCGCATTCAGGAAATCGAGGGCAAGCTCTCGGTCGCGCAGGTCATCGATCCGAGCGGCGTGGACGGCGGTGGCAAGGTGGTCTTTGGCGCCACGGTCGAGCTGGAAGACGAAGAGTCTGGCGACACGGTCAAATACCAGATCGTGGGCGAGGACGAGGCCGACCTGAAGCAAGGCCTGATCAATATCTCCAGCCCGATTGCCCGGGCTTTGATTGGCAAGGAAGAGGGCGACACGGCGGAAGTGCTGGCGCCGGGCGGTGTGCGGCGCTACGAAGTGGTGGCTGTCAGCTACCTGTGACGCCAGGCGCCATGCTCAGCCGCCTTCCTGCACTTTTGGCCGCCCTGTGGTGGGGCAGCCTGACAACGATCGGGTTCTTGGTCGTGCCGCTGCTGTTTGCGCACTTGCCTTCTCCCGCAATGGCGGGCGGCATGGCGGCACGGCTGTTTGCCGCACAGACCTGGGTGACGGTGGTGTGTTGCGTGCTGTTGCTGCTGATATCAAGGCCAAAAGGCGAGGCAACCCAATATCCATGGGCGCAAGCAGCTATGGTTTTTATAGTTGGCGGGTTGCTGCTGGCCTTGCTGGTCCAGTTTGGTGTGGCGCCTCGCATTGTCGCCCGGCAGGATCTGCGCCTGTGGCACTCGGTGGGTAGCGTGATGTATGCCCTGCAGTGGTGCTGTGCCCTGGTGGTGCTCTGGCGAACCTTGCGGGCCACGCCAGCACCCACCTGACAAGGCCCGGTTCAGGGCCTTTTCAGGCAGCAGCAGTCTCTGCCGCCGTGTTCCCCGGTCACTCGTGCCAGTGCTCGGCCACCCAGGTGGCGGGGCGGATGTAGCGAAAACGGCGATTGCGCCGCCCTGCCAGCGCATCCGGGGGGTTGCACTCCCCATGAAAGATCACGATGCGCGCGCCTGGTGGAACGAAGGGGGCCTTCCAGTAATTGGTGGGCCAGCGGGGAATGCCGTGGTATTTGAAGCTCGGACACCATGCGGCGGGCCAGTACTGCAGCTTGCCTTGTTTGTGCAGAAAATCTGACAAGTAAGCCTGTTCGTTGCGAAACTGCTGGCGAATGGTGTCGAAATGGCCCCGAAAATATTCCAGCACGTCCGGGTGGGCACCCAGTTCAAACCGGTATACCGAGGAATTGCCGGTGATGCGCCAGGGCCGCTTGTAGTCGTGGATGATCAAAAACTCACCGGGCTGGGTGAAAAAATCGTCCAGGCTACCGGTCACCACCACATCCACATCCAGAAACAGCGCAGTGCCACGCAGGCCGTGCAAATCAGCACTGAACGTGGCCAGCTTGTTCCAGCCCCGTTCCGGAATGCCAGCGGGCAAATCCAGGGGCGGAATGGGCAAACACTGCACTTCGCTGTGTATGCCTGTGCTGTCATCTGTGAGGCAGACGAAATGGAAATCCCCGCTCAGGTGGCGGCGCACCATGGCGTAGAGGCGGTTGACATACTCAGGGCCGTATTTCGTGCCCCATTTCATGCAGATGACGTGGCGCTCATGCGCCGATACTGCGGCTGTCATGCGGCTCAGTCAGCCTGGCGTTTCTTGACCGATTTGAGCTTGGGCTTCTTGGCCCGCTTGATCTGCCCGCCGGGCGTGAGGCGCTGGTTGCCCAGCACGCGCAGTTGCTTGATTTCGGGTCGCTGGCCACCGCGCTTGCTGTATTTGAGCACCTTGACGTCGCGTGGGCCGGGCATGCGGTCTTCGTCGGGCGTGCGTTCCTTGGCGGGCTGCGGACGCCAGAGCACCAGAAGCTTGCCGATGTGCTGGATGGGGGCAGCGTTCAGATCTGCGGCGAGCTGCTGGTAAATCAGCTCTCGGGCGGCCCGGTCGTCGTTGAAGATGCGCACCTTGATCAGCCCATGGGCGTTCAGGGCGGCATCAATTTCTTTTTGCACTGCGGGGGTCAGGCCATCTCCTCCCACGAGGACCACGGGGTCGAGGTGGTGGGCATTGGCGCGATGTTCCCGGCGCTCTGCGGGAGTCAGTTGAATTTGGGACATGGCCGTATTATGTCTGCGGCTGGTTGCGGCGCATCTTCGTGTCGCTTCGCGAAATGAGCCCCGGACGCAATCGGCGGTACCGATTGTCGAGAGACAATGGAGCCGTATGAAAGTAAAAACCCAAAGCAAGAAGGTCAACAAGGCCTGGTTGAACGACCATGTCAATGACACCTACGTCAAGCTGGCCCACAAAGAGGGTTATCGGGCCCGCGCGGCCTACAAGCTCAAGGAGATCGACGAGCAGCTGGGGTTGATCAAGCCGGGCCATACGGTGGTGGATCTGGGCTCCACCCCAGGCGCCTGGAGCCAGTATGTACGCAGGCGCCTGTCTCCTACCGGTGCAGCGGCCGGGCAACTCAATGGCTGCATCATTGCGCTGGACGTCTTGCCGATGGAGCCGGTCGAGGGCGTGACCTTCCTGCAAGGAGACTTCCGGGAGTCCGAGGTATTGCAGCAGCTGGAAGGCGCTTTGCAGGGGCGGCCGGTGGATGTGGTGGTGTCCGACATGGCGCCCAACCTGTCCGGAATTGATTCGGCTGACACGGCGCGCATTGCGCATCTCGTGGAGCTTGCCGTGGACTTCGCCTGCCAGCACCTGAAGCCCGAGGGTGCGTTGGTGGTCAAGCTGTTCCACGGTAGCGGTTATGGCGAGTTGGTAGCGCTTTTCAAGAGCCGTTTCAAAACCGTCAAACCGCTCAAGCCCAAGGCATCGCGCGACAAATCCTCCGAAACTTTTCTGGTGGGCATTGGTCTCAAACCACTGGCTTGAGGTAAACCGCTCCATCATTTTTTGTGCCATGGGGCTTAAAGCCCGCGCTGAGTCCATGGCCGGGAGGGGGAATAAGCCTCCTCCCAAGGCTTGAAACACATAAAATGGTCCACACGTATGCCACGACGGCTTCGTGACCGTTTTTTCCGCGACTGGAGTCCTGCTTGAACAATCAGTGGTTTTCAAAAATTGCCGTGTGGCTGGTCATTGCCATGGTGCTGTTCACTGTATTCAAACAGTTTGATACCCGCACAGGCGCCAGTGCTGGCCATGTCGGCTATTCGGAGTTCCTGGAGGAAGTTCGAAACAGTCGCATCAAGAGTGCCACCATCCAGGAAGGCCAGGGCGGCACCGAGATCATTGCAGTCACCAACGATGACCGCAAAGTGCGCACGACTGCCACCTACCTCGACCGCGGCCTGGTCGGCGACCTGATTGCCAACAATGTCAAGTTCGACGTTAAGCCCCGCGAAGAAGGTTCCCTGCTCATGACTCTGCTGGTCAGTTGGGGTCCCATGCTGCTGTTGATCGGCGTGTGGGTGTACTTCATGCGCCAGATGCAGGGCGGCGGCAAGGGCGGCGCATTCAGTTTCGGCAAGAGCAAGGCGCGTTTGCTAGACGAGAACACCAATACCGTGACCTTTGCCGACGTGGCTGGTTGTGATGAAGCCAAGGAAGAAGTGAAGGAAGTCGTCGACTTCCTGAAAGATCCGCAGAAATTCCAGAAGCTCGGTGGTCGTATTCCCCGTGGCTTGCTGCTGGTAGGCCCGCCCGGAACCGGAAAGACCCTGTTGGCGAAGTCAATTGCTGGCGAAGCCAAGGTGCCGTTCTTCAGTATTTCGGGGTCCGATTTTGTGGAAATGTTCGTTGGCGTGGGCGCATCCCGTGTGCGCGACATGTTCGACAACGCCAAGAAGAACGCCCCCTGCATCATCTTCATTGATGAGATTGATGCCGTGGGCCGCCAGCGTGGCGCTGGCCTTGGTGGTGGCAATGACGAGCGCGAGCAGACCCTGAACCAGATGCTGGTCGAGATGGATGGTTTTGAGACCAACCTGGGTGTGATTGTTGTGGCTGCCACCAACCGCCCCGACATCCTGGACGCCGCCTTGTTGCGCCCCGGCCGCTTTGACCGCCAGGTGTATGTGACGCTGCCCGACATTCGTGGCCGCGAGCAGATTCTGAACGTGCACATGCGCAAGATCCCGATCGGCCAGGACGTGGCCCCAGGCATCATTGCCCGTGGCACGCCCGGTATGAGTGGCGCCGACCTGGCCAACCTGTGCAACGAAGCTGCCCTGATGGCTGCGCGCCGCAACGCACGCACCGTGGAGATGCAAGACTTTGAAAAGGCCAAGGACAAGATCCTCATGGGTCCCGAGCGCAAGAGCATGGTCATGCCCGAGGAAGAGCGCCGCAACACGGCCTATCACGAGTCTGGCCACGCCCTTATTGGCAAGCTGCTGCCCAAGTGCGACCCCGTGCACAAAGTCACCATCATTCCCCGTGGCCGTGCCCTGGGTGTGACGATGAGCCTGCCTGCGCAAGACCGCTACAGCTATGACCGCGAGTACATGCTCAACCAGATCAGCATGCTGTTTGGTGGCCGTATCGCCGAAGAAGTGTTCATGAACCAGATGACCACCGGCGCCAGCAATGACTTTGAGCGCGCCACGCACATTGCCCGTGACATGGTTACCCGCTATGGCATGACTGACGCCCTGGGCCCGATGGTGTACGCCGAGAACGAAGGCGAAGTGTTTCTGGGCCGTTCGGTGACCAAGACCACCACCATGAGCGAGCAGACCATGGAAAAGGTGGACATGGAAGTGCGCCGCATCATCGACGAGCAATACAACCTGGCCCGCCGTCTGATTGAAGAAAACAGCGACAAGATGCACGCTATGGCCAAGGCCTTGCTCGAATGGGAAACCATCGATACCGACCAGCTTGACGACATCATGGCCGGCAAGGCGCCTCGTCCGCCCAAAGACTGGACGCCGCGTACGCCTCCGTCCTCGGGTGACGGCCCCAGCGGCGGATCGCCTGCCGTTGCCACAGATCCAGCCCCCACCGTCGCCTGACGCCGGGGAGCGTGTTCACTACAAAAACGGGGCTTGCGGCCCCGTTTTTGTTTGTTTTTATTGGAAGCCCATGCTCTGGCAAACCACCCGTTTCACCATAGACCTCACACGCCCTCAGACCATGGGCATTGTCAATGTGACGCCAGACTCCTTCTCCGACGGGGGACGCCATGGCTCGACGGCCTCTGCTTTGCGCCACTGTGAGCAGCTTTTGAAGGATGGTGCCGATATCCTGGATATCGGCGGCGAATCCACCCGCCCTGGCAGCCCGGCTGTGGAGCTGGAGGAGGAACTGGCGCGTGTGCTGCCCCTGGTGCGCGGTGCCGTTGGCTTTGGTGTGCCGATTTCAGTGGATACCTATAAACCCGAGGTCATGCAGGCTGTGCTCGACCTCGGTGCCGATATCGTCAATGACATTTGGGCTTTGCGCCAGCCAGGTTCCGCGCAGGTGGTGGCGCGGCACCCGCGGTGCGGTGTGTGCCTGATGCACATGCACGGCGATCCGCAGACCATGCAGGCAGCGCCCATGGCGGGTGATGTACTGCAACAAGTGCTATCATTTTTGGAGCTATCAGCGCAAGCCATGCAAGCGCTAGGGGTCGAAAAGACTCGAATTGTTGTGGACCCGGGCATTGGTTTTGGCAAAACCGTCGCGCAAAATTTCACGCTGCTGGCGCGCCAGCGCGAACTGCTGGCGCTGGGCTATCCCGTGCTGGCCGGCTGGTCGCGCAAGTCATCATTGGGCGCAGTCACAGGGCTGGATGTGGAGCAGCGGCTGCAGCCCAGCGTGGCTGCGGCGCTGCTTGCAGTGGAGCGCGGTGCGCGCATTGTGCGCGTGCATGATGTGCGCGAAACAGTGCAGGCCCTCGCCGTATGGCGTGCCATGGAGTCGAGCGAGGCGGTGGGGGCGCCATAGTGTTTGCTCCCGTGCACGCCGAAAGGCCATTTTTCAAGGATTTTTTTGCCTTGTCTGTCATGGCCCTTTTGACCGGAGTAGTGCATTAGCTCATGCTGGCAGGGCAGCACGCATTCGCTGATGTTGGGCGGGACAACTGCGAGTCCAGCGGTGCTGTAATACTTCCTTGAAACGCCCAGTCCCGATTGGGGCCCTTGCTTTCCGGCCAGCCTTGGGCGTCAAGCCGGGATTGGACTGATGTGGGCTCGCAAGGCGGCGGCTGCGCCGTGCGCTAGACTCAAATGTGAAATAAAACAGCAGCGTAAAGCCGATTCCCATGACTCAAAAATATTTTGGTACCGACGGCATTCGCGGCACCGTTGGCCAGGCGCCCATCACCCCTGACTTTGTCTTGCGTCTGGCGCATGCTGTCGGGCGAGTGCTCAAACAGACTGAAGAGCGCCCCACGGTGCTGATCGGCAAGGACACTCGTATTTCAGGCTACATGCTCGAGAGCGCACTGGAGTCTGGTTTTAACTCGGCGGGGGTCGATGTGGTGCTGCTGGGGCCCCTGCCCACTCCGGGTGTGGCATATCTGACGCGGGCGCAGCGCGCCAGCCTGGGAGTGGTCATCAGTGCCAGTCACAACGCTTACCCGGACAACGGCATCAAATTTTTCAGTGCACAGGGCACCAAGCTGCCGGACGCGTGGGAGCTGGCGGTGGAAGCTGCGCTGGAGGAGCCGCCCAAGTGGGCTGACTCTGCCACGCTGGGCAAGGCCCGCCGACTCGACGATGCAGCAGGGCGGTACATTGAGTTTTGCAAGAGCACGTTTCCGTCGGATCTGACCCTCAAGGGCCTCAAAATTGTGGTGGATGCGGCCCATGGCGCTGCCTACCAGGTGGCCCCCAAGGTGTTTCATGAGCTGGGTGCTGAGATGCTGGCGATTGGGTGTGCTCCTGACGGCGTCAATATCAACCACGAGGTCGGTGCCACCCATCCGGACGCGCTAGTGCGTGCTGTGCGCGCCAATCATGCTGACTATGGCATCGCACTGGACGGCGATGCCGACCGTCTGCAGATGGTGGACGCGACCGGGCGTCTCTACAACGGTGATGAGTTGCTTTACCTCATGGCGGCCGATCGCATGGGACGTGACGAGCATGTGCCCGGCGTGGTTGGTACCTTGATGACCAACATGGCCGTTGAAGTCGCGTTGCAGGCGCGCGGTGTGAAGCTTGTGCGGGCACGCGTGGGCGACCGCTACGTGTTGGAGGAACTGGCCCGCCACCACTGGGTGCTGGGTGGCGAGGGCTCGGGGCATCTGCTGGCGCTGGACCGCCACACCACGGGTGACGGCATCGTCAGCGCCTTGCAGGTGCTGCAGGCGTGCGTGCGCAGTGGACAAAACATGGGGCAACTGCTGGCCGATGTGGTGCTCTATCCGCAGGTGCTGCTGAATGTCCGCCTGGCGCCGGGGCAGGACTGGAAGGCCAACAAGTTGTTGGCAAAAACGACCCATGCCGTTGAGCAGGAACTGGGTAGCACCGGGCGGCTCCTGATTCGTGCAAGTGGCACCGAGCCTTTGCTGCGTGTGATGGTAGAGGCGCGCGATGCGCAAATGGCCAGTGCCTGCGCCCAGCGGCTGGCCGATGCGGCGCGCGCGGGTTAAGTGGCTCGGGCCGACTCAGAATATCCGGACGGGCGGGGAGTGGATTTGCCTGCTGAGCCCAGACGCTGGCGCATGAAGGTTTCCACCTCGGGCGCCGGCAACGGATGGCTGAAGTAGTAACCCTGGGCTTCATCGCAACCTTGCTCGCGCAGGAAGGTGAGTTGACCTTCGGTTTCCACCCCCTCCGCGATGGCGCGCATTCCCAGCGCCTGTGCCATGCGGATGACGGCACTCACGATGGCGCGGTCGTTGGCGTCGTGTTCCAGGTCTCGTACGAATGATTGGTCGATTTTGAGCTTGAAGATCTGGAACCGCTTGAGCTGGCTGAGCGACGAGTAGCCCGTGCCAAAGTCATCCATCGCCATCCGCACACCACTCGCATGAAGCTGGTCCATCGTGGCGGCTGCCGCCTGCGGATCATCGACCGCCACGCCCTCGGTCAATTCAAGTTCTAGCGCCTGGGCAGGAACGTCACAGGCTGCAAGTATTTGGCCCACCATTTCAGGCAGTTGCGGCTGGCGAAACTGAACGGCCGAAAGATTCACGGCCACGGTCAGACCGGTGATGCCGCTCATACGCCAGGCCTTGAGTTGCGTTAGTGCAGTGCGCAGCACCCACTCACCGATCGGAAGGATCTGCCCGCTGTCTTCTGCAATGGGGATGAATTCGGAGGGCGCAATGGTGCCCCACTCGGGGTGCTGCCAGCGCAGGAGGGCTTCCACGCCGTGCACTCTTCCCGTCGGCAGGTCCACCTGGGGTTGATAGTGCACGCTGAGCTGGTTGCGTTCAAGCGCCCGGCGCAAGGCATTTTGGAGTCGCAGCACCCGCACTGACTGCGCCTGCATTTCGGGCGTAAAAAACCGGAAGGTGTTGCGCCCGTCCAACTTGGCCTGGTACATGGCTACGTCTGCCGACTGGGTGAGGGTGTCGAAATCTTCTCCATCGCCGGGGAATAACGCGATGCCCATGGACGGGGCCACGGTGAGTTCGTGGTGGTCGATCTCGTAGTGGTGGCGAGACGCTTCCTGTAGCTTTCCGGCGACGTGGGCTGCGCCATGGGCGCTAGCGCCAGGCAGCAGCAGGATGAACTCATCGCCGCCCAAACGCGACACTGTGTCCTTGTCGCGCACCACAGCCCGCAGCCGCGCTGCAATTTCAACCAGCAGGGCATCCCCCACGCGATGCCCCAGCGAATCATTCACATGCTTGAAATGGTCAAGATCCAGAAAAATCACCGCCAACGGCGTGCCGGCCTCCTTGGCCAGGCGGATGGCGCATTCTGCGCGCTCCGCCAGCAGTGTCCGGTTGGGCAGACCGGTGAGAGGGTCGTAGTGGGCGAGCCAGTAAATGCGTTCCTGGTCCGCTTTGCGGTCGCGGATTTCGCTGTGCAGGCTGTCCACGGTGTCGCGCAGTTCACGCGTGCGGTCCTGCACCTGTTGCTCAAGTCGCTCGTGTGCCATGGCAAGCGCTGCCTGGGCTTGCTTGCGTTCGGTGACATCCATGGCGATCCAGACCGAGCCTTGGGACGGGTCGTCAGGGTCAAGGGATTTGCTGCGCACCTCGCACACCACGGGCGTGCCGTCCTTGCGGCACATTTCCACCTCCCAATCGAAGGCTTGGCCAGCAGCCAGCATTGGATAGCACCTTCGGCCAACGTCTTCCCACACCGCATCACTGGCATACCAGCGCCTGGATGGGCCTTGGGCCAGTTCACCGGGGGCGTATCCCAGCATTTGCTCGAAATGGCGGTTGCAACGCGTAAGGTGCCGGTCACGAAGAAAAACAATACCGACCATGGCATGGTCGAACAGCAGCTGTTTTTCTCGTAGCGCATCGCTCAGTTGTGCCTGGGCCCGCTTTTGCTCATCAATGTCATCCAGTATCCAGATGGATCCCTCGGTCGTGTCCAGGGGGTTGATGAGGCGGCCTGTCAGGTTGCCCCAGAACAGTTCTCCATTGCAGCGGCGCATCTGGCGCTCCACGCGGTAGGTCTGGCCCCGTGCCATGGTGGGATAAGCGCTGCGCCCCAGTTCGCGAAATTCCTCACAGCTCGGGTAGAGGACTTCGCTGCTGAGCCCAATGATCTGCTGCGGTGACGCATAGCCAAAAATCTCGGCGTAACGTTGGTTGCAGCGCACCAGTACCCGCTGTCGCATGAAAACGATGCCCACCCCTGCGCTGTCCAGCATGATCTGCTGTTCGCGCAGGGTGCGCTCAAGTTGCGTGTCAGGCACCGCGCCGAAAGACTGCAATTCTGGGGTGCTGTGCGGGGAGGGCATGAAACCGTGATGGTCAAGGAGCCAGGAGACCCACAAATCTGTTCCAAAGTGTAGCAGCAGCCATTCAAGCGGTGTATTGATGGCAATCCAGCGTGCGCCATGGTTCCGGTGGCTGGCTAAAGGGGGAGCAGGGGGGCAGATACCGAAGCGGGGCATTGCCACCTCTCGCCGTCGGTGTTGTATTGCCTGCGGAGAAAACCCTGCAATGCAAGTGTTTGCGGAGTCCATGCGTCACGGTTCCGACATGGCGCAGACATGGCCTTGTCACAGCAGGCTTTCAGACTGCACTGCGAGGAAGCGATGCCTGTCCATGGGTAGCGATTTCCGGAAAAACCCCCTTCCTTTCCCTAGGAGCCGTCCCATGAATGAGTCGCCCAGCCTGCATCTGCCGCTTTTATCGGTTTCCCTGTCAGCAGGGGAGCCTGGTCGCACAGACGGCAAAAGCAGCGTATCTCCGTTGGTGCAGGTGCAGGGGAATGTGCAGGTGGGTTGGGCACGGCACCTGGACGAAGTGCGTCAGGCACAGCGGCTGAGATTTGATGTTTTTGCTGCAGAAATGGGTGCGCGTCTGTCAACGACCTTGCCCGGCCACGATATCGATCTGTTTGACGACTACTGTGAGCATCTCTTGGTGCGCGATGTGACAAGCCAGCAGGTGATTGGCACCTATCGCGTGCTCACCCCGGCGCAAGCGAAGCGGGTGGGGGGCACCTACAGCGACAATGAGTTTGACCTGACCCGGTTGCGCAGTTTGCGGCCCCGCATGGTTGAGTTGGGCCGCAGCTGCGTGCATCCGGATCACCGCCATGGGGGTGTCATCTTGGCGTTGTGGGGGGCTTTGGCTGACTTCATGGTGCGCAATCAACTCGACACCATGATTGGTTGCGCCAGCATTCCCATGCTGCACAACGGTGTTGTGAGCGGCGACGCTGCGGCAAGCATCTGGCAGCAGTTGCGCCAGACCCATATGGCGCCGATTGATTTTCATGTGCGGCCTCGGTTGCCATTGCCGGTGGAACAGCTCGACGGATCTCTGCTGATCGAACCACCCGCCTTGATCAAGGGCTACCTGCGTCTGGGCGCCCGGGTTTTGGGGGCGCCTGCCTGGGACCCGGATTTCAATACCGCCGACCTTCCGATGCTGATGCGCATTGCCGATTTGCCGTCCCGCTACCGCAAGCATTTTCTGGGGGCCTGATGCGCGCGGCGTTTGACGCCTTGGGGGCTTGGGGCGCTGCCGCCGGAATGGCGGAGGTCACCAGCAACGCAGATGAATCGCATGTGCCAGAACCGTATTGTTTCAGGGCCGTGTTTATTTCCGATCTGCACCTGGGAACGCCAGGCTGCCAGGCAACGGCCCTGCTGGATTTTCTGAAGCACCACCCCAGCAAAACGCTGTATCTCGTGGGAGATATCGTGGACGGGTGGCAACTGCGTCGCCGATGGTTCTGGCCACAGGCGCACAACGATGTGGTGCAAAAATTGTTGCGCAGTGCCCGCAAAGGGTGCCGCGTAGTGTTTGTGCCGGGCAATCACGACGAGTTTGCCCGCGCGTTCGTGGGGCATTCATTTGGCGGGATCGAGGTGGTTGAAGATGCCGTGCACCTGACAGCCGATGGCCGGCAGCTCTGGGTGACCCACGGTGACTACTTTGATGGTGTCATCCAGTGCGCCAAGTGGCTGGCATATCTGGGGGACAACCTGTACGAGTTCACTCTCAAGCTCAATCGGTATCTCAATTCGTTGCGGGCGCGCATGGGTCTGCCGTATTGGTCGCTGTCTGCATACCTCAAGGGCAAAGTCAAAAAGGCGCTCAACTATGTGACGGATTTTGAGGTGGCGGTTGCAGCCGAGGCGCGCCGGCGTGGACACCATGGCGTGGTGTGCGGACACATCCACCGCGCGGAGATGCGCGAGATCGACGGTATTCTGTATTGCAACGATGGCGACTGGGTCGAGAGCCACACTGCGCTGGTCGAACACATGGATGGTCGACTGGAGTTGTTGCAATGGCCCGTCCTTTGCGGGGCGCTGTCCACCGCCCCGATTGTGGAAGTGGCCACATGAAGATTGCGCTGGTGACCGATGCGTGGCATCCGCAGGTGAACGGAGTGGTGACCACACTCGTGGAGTTGGTGCGGCACCTGGAGGTATTGGGGCATGAGGTGCATGTGATCCACCCTGGCCAGTTTCGGACCCGCCCGTGTCCAGGCTATGCGGGCATCGATCTTGCCGTGCGACCGGCAGGGCCTTTGGGTCGAGCCATGGACACCATACGTCCCGACGCTATACACATTGCCACGGAGGGCCCCCTCGGATGGGCCGCCCGTGGTTACTGTCTGCGGCGCAAGCTCGCCTTCACCACGGCATTTCACACGCGGTTTCCTGAAATCCTGAATGCCGTCTTGCGTGTTCCGCTGGCGTGGGGATATGCGTTATTTCGGCACTTCCATCGCCCATCTTCGGGAATCATGGTACCCACCCAAGGGGTCCTGCAGATGCTGGAGCACCGTGGCCTTCGCAATTTGCGCCAGTGGACACATGGCGTCGATACGCAGGCATTCCCGTTTCAGGGGGAAGCTGTGCCCAGTCCTCTGGTGGGTGCGCTGGCGCATCCTGTGAGCCTTTTTGTGGGGCGAATATCGTACGAAAAGAACCTTGAGTCCTTTTTGCAGATGAAGATGCCTGGCACCAAGATTGTGTGTGGCGTGGGTCCACTTGAGCGACGGTTGAAGGAGCGTTACCCCGAGGTGCGCTGGGTTGGGCTTTTGGATCGGTAATCCCTTGCTGCACTGTATGCCGCTGCGGATGTGTTTGTGTTTCCCAGCCGCTCGGAAACCTTTGGGCTGGTCATGCTGGAAGCGATGTCCTGTGGGACCCCTGTTGCTGCTTACCCGGTGGATGGGCCGCTGGAGGTTCTTGGGGCTTTCGAGCCGCAAGGTGCGCGGGGTGGTATTTTGAACACCGATCTGCTGTCTGCTTGTCAGGCAGCGTTGGCGGTGCCCCGGCACGAAGCGCGTCGCCGTGCAATGGATTTCACGTGGACAAAGGCGACCGGGCTCTTCGTTCAGTATCTGGTGCCAGCCCGTTCAGGCGGGTTGAGTCGCCTTGTGTCTGTCATATAAGGTGTCACAGCGCTGTCATGTATGTGTTAAATACTGAAAGGGTTTTGTACAACCAGATATTGCGCGCCCATGTCTCCACTGTCCCATGAAGCTGCCGTGGCCTCGCTGGTCGCCAACCTGCCTGTCGTTAAGACAGGTGCCGGCGCCGCACAGACGCCCGACAGCAAGTCTGGAACGCAATCAGGACAGCAGCCGCCGGTAGAACTCCTGGACAGGGATCACAGCATTCTGGCTTTCAATGAGCGTGTTTTTGATTGGGCCGTTCGCACCGATGTGCCGCTGCTGGAGCGGTTGCGCTATCTGTGCATTGTGTCTTCCAATCTGGACGAGTTTTTTGAGGTGAGGGCTGCGCCGCACATCACCGCGGCCAAAAACGGTGAGACCAAAGGTCTGTATACAGAAGCATCCTTTGAAGCCCTGTCAGCCCAGGCGCACGATCTTGTTGCGCGCCAGTACGCTCTGTACAACGAATCGCTGGTTCCTGCTTTTGCAGCACAGGGCATTCGCATTGTTCCGCACGGTGAACGGTCTGAGGGCCAGAAGCGCTGGGTTCATGACTATTTCATGCGCGAAGTGCGGCCGTTGCTCATTCCCGTGGGGCTCGATCCTGCCCATCCGTTTCCACAGGTCGCCAACAAGTCCTTAAATTTCATTGTGCGCCTCAAGGGCCGTGATGCGTTTGGTCGCGAAAACGAAATCGCCATTGTGAAGGTGCCCCGTGCCTTGCCGCGGCTGATTCGCATGCCGCCCAAGGTTGCTCCCAAGGAGGCCTTGTTCGTCAGTCTTTCCAGCATCGTGCGGGCGCATCTGCACGACCTGTTTCCGGGGCGTGAGGTCACCGAGTTTTCGCAGTTCCGCGTTACGCGCCACTCCGATCTGGCGCTCGACGAAGAAGATGTCCGCAACCTGAGAACTGCCTTGCGCCAGGGCTTGCAGCACCGCCACTACGGCCAGGCAGTGCGTCTGGAAGTGTCTGCCGGTTGTTCTGTGTTTCTCTCGGACTTTTTGTTGGAGCAGTTTGACTTGCTGGGTGCCGCGCTTTACCGTGTTGGTGGGCCGGTCAATCTCGTGCGGCTAACCCAGCTGGTGGATCTGGTCAACGATCCCGCGTTGTTGTTTCCGCCCTGGCGCTCCGTCTGGCCGCGGCAGATGCAGCCCGGTGTTTCGATCCTTGAGCAATTGCGCCACCGGGACATTTTGATGCACCAGCCGTTCGAGAGCTTTGACGGTTTGCTGGCCTTTTTGCGCGAGGCAGTCAATGACCCCCAGGTTCTGGTGATCAAGCAGACCATTTACCGCACGGGTTCAGACTCGGAGCTTATGGATCTGTTGACCGAGGCGGTGCGGCGCGGCAAAGAGGTCATGGCGGTGGTGGAGCTCAAAGCCCGCTTTGATGAAGAAGCCAATATCAATTGGGCCGAAGCGCTTGAGTCCATTGGTGCCCAGGTGGTTTACGGTGTGGTGGGGCTCAAAACCCACGCCAAAATGCTGCTGGTTACGCGACGGGAAGGACGTCAGTTGCGGCGCTACGGGCATTTGTCCACGGGCAACTACAACATGCGCACTGCACGGCTGTACACCGATCTGAGCTATCTCACTGCGGATGAGGAAACCACCGCAGACATGGACGGGGTGTTCAATCATCTGGCCAGTCAGAATCGCCCGCCCAAGTTGCGCCGGCTGCTGCTGGCGCCGTTTCACTTGCAACGCCGCATGGTGGAAAAGATCGAGCAGGTGGGTCTTGCGGCCAGTCGTGGAGAAGATGCACGCATCGTTGCCAAGATGAACGCCCTGACCGACGAAGCCTTGATCCGGGCGCTGATTCTTGCCGGTCAGCGGGGGGCACGGATTGACCTGATCGTGCGGGGCGCTTGCATGTTGCCGGCCCAGTTGCCCGGTGTCACCGACAACATCTGTGTGCGTTCGGTGATTGGCCGGTTTCTGGAGCACACGCGGGTGTTTTATTTCCGATCAGGGGAGCAGGAGGATTTGTATCTTTCCAGCGCCGACTGGATGAACCGCAACATGATGCGTCGAGTGGAACTGGCGTGGCCGGTTACAGATCCGGTGCTGCGCCAGCAGATCGTGGATGAGTGCCTGGTGGCCTATCTTCACGACGACAAGGACGCATGGACGCTCAATGCAGATGGAACCTATGAGCGTGCTCGCCATCCCGTAACCGGTCGGGGTGCCCAGAATGCGCTGATGGGGCGATACAGCGCGCCTTCGCCTGCAGGGCGAACTGATCAGGGGCTGGCATGATGGATCTCATCCTCTGGCGTCATGCAGAAGCCGAAGAAGCGGCAGATGGAATGGACGATACAGCCCGTGCCCTCACCCCTAAGGGCGAGAAACAGGCGGCCCGCATGGCCGCGTGGCTGGACAGGCAACTGCCCGAAGGTTTGAGGGTGCTCTCAAGCCCATCGCGGCGAACGGAGCAGACGGCCAGGGCACTGGGACGCAAGTTCAAGATGCGCGCCGAACTTCTGCCCGGCGGCAGCGTAGAGGAATTGCTGGAGTTGGCCCAATGGCCACGCGCGCGTGGGGCAGTGCTGATCGTTGGTCATCAACCCGTGCTTGGGCAGACAATTGCGCAACTGCTGGGTTTGCAGGCACCGGAATGCGCCGTACGCAAAGGCGCCGTGTGGTGGCTTCGCCAACGCGAACGGCTGGACCGTTGCCAGACCGTGCTCATGACGGTGCAGTCCCCCGAATTCCTATGACTCTCGGTCTTGGATGGCGCTGGAACACTCTCCAGCAGGCTCAACTTACTTGCGGGTAGTTTTGGTCGATTGTTTCGTGGCAGGGGCTTCAGCCTTGGGGCGGCCCGTTTTGATGGAGGGCACCGCCTGCAGTGCCGAGCGCAATGCTGCATCTGACAGCCCCGCCAGCATCTTCAACCCGGCGCGCAGCAACTCGCTTTTCTTGACTGGTTGGGCGAGCGCGTTTGCCCGTTGCTTCAGGGCCTCAATTACTGCGTACTCATCCTTGGGGATGGTGAAACTGTCGCGCACCAGTTTGGGCTTTTTGGCGCGGACTTCCTTGGCTGGCAGCGCTGGCGCAGGAGCAGCAGCCTTCGCCTTGGCGGGGGCGGTATCTGCCGGACGCTTGGAAGGCTTCTTTGCCGGCGCTTTAACCACTGTCTTGGTTTCTTGCACCACCGCTTTTTTTACCTTGGAGGCAGCTGGCGCTGGATGTGTGCCCGCCGTAGTGGTTTTGGCTGCCGGTTGGGCGGTCGTTGAAGCAGCGTTCTGGCTGGGGGTCGGGTTGGATGTGGTCATGGTGAATGGATGAATAAACGATATAAACAGTTTATATCGTTTTTTGCGCCCAGTCATCCCAGATTGAGCTCCAGCTCCCAGGGCGTTTTTTGCCAGGCCACAATTTCTTCGCGCAGCAGGTGGGCAGATTGCGGGTAGGCGGCAGCCCACCCTGCACGGGTACTGATCGTGTGGCGTGAGCCCAATGCCCGCAACGACAGGCCATCCACATCCGGGTCTCGACGGGCGTGGCACAGCGCAACCGCGACGCGAAGACTCAACAGTTGCAGGCAAAACCCTGGGTCATTGATCAGTTCGATTTCAAGCTTGCGGACCTTTCCCCGCTGTCCCAGCACCAGTGCGCCTAGTCTGTGCAGCTCTGACACCGCAAACCCCGCCGCATCGGCGTGGTCAAGAATGTAGGCGCCATGGCGGTGGTAGTCGCTGTGCGAGATGATGCCGCCAATCTCATGCAGGCGAGCGGCCCATTCCAGCTTGCGTGCGGCACGCTCACTGGTCTGGGGTGTCGCCTGCGTGAAGAGGGTTGATGCAACACGGGCCACCCGTTCGGCCTGGGCTATGTCCACCGAGAAGCGCTGCATGAGGCCGTTCACCGTGGTGGTTCTCAAGTCGGTCTCGGGCTGCTCGCGGTCCAGCAGATCGTAGAGTGCCCCTTGGCGAAGCGCGCCTTGCGCTACATGCATCTGACGGATCTCCAGGAGGTCGAACACTGCCCGCAGCACACTGATGCCACCGCCAATCACGGGCCGCCGGTCTTCCTTGAGCCCCTCCAGTCGCACGCGGTCCGCCTGGTGTGAGCGCAACAGGCGGTCCTGGAGCCAGTCGAGGCCCTCCGCCGTGATGAGCCCCTCAGGGCCGCCCGCAGCCGCGAGGATGTCGCCCACCGCTCCAGCGGTACCGGAAGACCCGTAGGCCACATCCCAGGTGTCCGGGCGGAAGGTGCCAAGAGCCTCATCGAGCACCGCCTTGGCGGCAATTTCAGCGGCAAGAAAGGCCTGCCTTGTGAACTGCCCGTCGGCAAAGTAACGCGTGGACCATGCCACGCTGCCCACCCTGAAAGAGGCCACGGTGTGGGGCCTGAATTGCTGGCCAAGAATGAACTCGGTGGATCGGCCACCAATGTCCACCACCAGACGGCGCTCGTCTGACTGAGGAAGCAGGCGCGCAACCCCCTGGTAGATCAGCCGGGCTTCCTCGGGGCCCGAAACCACATCGATGGGGTAACCCAGAATTTCACCGCCACGGGCCAGAAATTCTTCTCGATTGCGGGCTTCACGAAGGGTCTGCGTTGCCACGGCGCGCACCTGGGCGCGCTCAAAACCCGCCAGCCGCTCTCCAAAGCGCGCCAGGCAGTCCCAACCGCGCTGCATGGCTTCCCGTGTCAGATTGAACTCGTCGTCAAGACCATTGCCCAGTCGCACGGTTTCCTTGAGGTATTCCATTCGCTGGATGTGGCCATGCTCGAAGCGGCCGATTTCAAGGCGAAAGCTGTTGGATCCGAGATCTACAGCTGCGAGCAGTGTTCCGTTGTGCATGTTTCTGCGCGTGATGCGCTTGATCTCAAGCGGGCAGCATAGCACCCGCATACCGGTGTCCAGAGCGGTGTCAGCCGATGATGCGGCCGTCCTGCGTCAACATGCTTTGCGTCACGTAGGCGTTGGACCGTTTTTTCCCTTGGTAGGCCACCACATATCCGCCGACGTTCACATCACTACGCCGCTGCAACGCTGAGAGCATGCTGGCGCGGGTGATGGGGCCTGAAATGCCGCCAAGAATTTCAGCGGTGTAGCGCGCCGCAATGAACCCTGCCAAGCCTTGCGGCGAGGGGGCTTCATCAAAGAAGCGGCTCAGTGCGTCACGGTAAGCGCGCACCACGGGCAGGCTGGAGGTGATCAAAGGAACTGCCTGGGTGGCGATGATGGACGTGCCCTTGGGCATGCCCCCCATCTGGGCGAGCACCTGCAGGTTCACATCGGCCAGCGCCACAACAAAGCACTGTCGACCCGGTGGGGCGACCAGGTTGCTGGTAAACGCATGCAGCTCTGGCGTCCCTCCTACAAACAAAATAATGGTCTGTGATGGGTTGGTAAGCTGGCTGGCCGCAGGACCACCTGCGCCCGGCAGTGGCAGTATCTGGGCTTGCAGATCCAGGTTTCTCGCGGCCTGGAGGACATAGGCTTGCGACTGTTGTTGCACCTGTGCGGTGGCAAAGACCACGCCGATCTGCTTTACGCCCAGGGACGCATGGGTCTTGATGGCGTGCGCAATCTGTAGCTGATGGTCGGGGAATACCTCAAATGTCGCCTCGGCTTGGGCGTCCGTCACCGCGTTGTGTAACCACGGGGCAACCATTGCCAGGGGCGAAGCCACGTCGGCCGAAGACTGCAAGGCGACAAGCCCTGCGGCGGCGGTGTTGCCCACACAGCCCGACAATGCCACGCAGCCAGTTTGTCGATGGGCCGCTTGCCATGCGGCTTTAAGGCCTGCTGGCGTGCCATCGGTTTCCAGGGTGACATGCTGCACAGCACGGCCACGCACGCCGCCGCGCGCATTCAAGTCCTGCCAGGCAGATCGGGAGCCGACCAGAAAGTCACGGCTGACGTCCTGTTGGCTGAAAGTCAAATCCACTATTTGAGCCACCACCAGCGAGCGTTCCCCCTCTGCGTTGCGGGGGGCGCTGGCTGGCAGGGGCTGGGCCATGGCTTCGCCGGCCATCATGGCGCTTGCGGCAGCGGTCCAACCAATCCATTGGCGGCGATTCAGCGAAGCCGCTGGGCAATCGGGAAGATACATGGCGATTCGATGCGCTAAGAAAGGTTATTTCTTCTTGGGCGGCATCATGACGCGGTCCACCACATGGACAACGCCATTGCTGGCGGCGATGTCAGCTTGCTCCACCATGGCATCCTCCACAGTGACAAAATTGCCGGCGCGCGCCAAAGCGATCATTGCGCCTCCCAGAGTCTTGACGTTGCCTGGCTTCACGTCTTTGGATTCCATGCGTGATGGCACGATGTGATAGCTCAGCACAGACTTCAGCATGGCCTTGTCTGCCTTGAGTGCTGTCAGCGTCTTCGCGGGAACCGCCTTGAAGGCTGCGTCAGATGGTGCAAAAACGGTGTAAGGGCCTGCAGCCTTGAGCGTTTCCGTCATGCCGGCTTCTGCCACCAGGGTGTTGAACGTCTGCAACGAGGAAGTCTTGGCAACCGTTTCGGCCAAGGTCTGGGGTGCGGGGGCGCGGGTGGCGCAGGCGCCCAAGGCGGTCACTGCCACCAGGGCGAGTGCAGATTGAAGTGCATAGCGGCGAAACATGGAATTCTCCTGAAAGTGGATAGCCGACGCATGTCGGTCGCCGCAGACTACGCAGCAGTCGTGACAAAGATGTGACGATTTGATTCAATCTCCCATCTGAGACTCGGAGAAATGGGTGTGTGACAGACGGGGATAATTGTCACGACAATGTCATATCGGAAATCTAGAGTCGCGACATCCCAACTTTTTCAACCCAAAAGGTATCTTCATGAAAATGTCCGTGATTCGTGTTCTGGTGGCTGGTGTGGCTTCTGCTGGAGCATTTTCTGGTGCCATGGCGCAGCAAGAGGTTACGGGCGCTGGCGCCACGTTTCCGGCGCCGCTGTATTCCAAGTGGGCTTCTGACTACAACAAGGCCACTGGCGTGAGGGTCAACTATCAGTCGGTGGGCTCGGGTGCTGGTCTGCGTCAGATCGATGCCAAGACCGTGGCGTTCGGTGCCTCCGACATGCCCCTGAAGGACGAGGACCTTGAAAAGAAGGGTCTGGTGCAGTTCCCTACCGTGATTGGTGGTGTGGTGCCGGTGGTCAACATCAAGGGCATCAATCCGGGTCAGATCAAGCTGACGGGACAGGTGCTGGGTGACATCTATCTGGGCAAGATCACCAATTGGAGCGATCCCGCCATCAAGGCGCTGAATCCTTCGGTGCCGCTGCCGGATGCCACCATTGCACCAGTGCGCCGCGCTGACGGTTCGGGCACCACCTTTGTCTTTACCAACTATCTCAGCAAGGTCAATCCAGAGTGGAAAACCAAGGTGGGTGAGGGTACGGCGGTGAATTGGCCCGTGGGTGCCGGTGGCAAGGGCAACGAAGGCGTGGCCGCTTTTGTGGGCCGCCTGCCCAACTCCATTGGTTACGTGGAGTATGCCTATGTCAAGCAAAACAAAATGACGTACACGCTGATGCAAAACGCAGCGGGCAAGTTTGCCACCCCGGACGACGTTGGTTTCAAGGCCGCGGCTGCTGGTGCTGTCTGGCCCAAGAACTTCTACCTGATTCTGACGAACCAGCCTGGTGATGCCACCTGGCCCATTACCAACCCGACTTTCATCCTGATGCACAAAGTACAAGAAAAGCCAGCTGATGCCGCCACAGCGCTGAAGTTCTTTGACTGGACTTTCAAGTCGGGTGACAAAACGGCTGCGGACCTGGATTACGTGCCCATGCCTGACATTGTCAAGGCCAACATCCTGAAATCCTGGGCTGACATCAAGGACACATCCGGCAAGGCTGTGTCGTTCAAGTAATCAATCCCCGGGCCGGCACCGTGCCGGCCTTTTTGATTTCACTTTTCAAGGCTACCAACGTGTCCACTACGATGCCGGTCCGCCAGAGCCCACCCTCCGAGGTGGCCTCTGGTACCCAACGGACCACACCTCCACCTAAAAATTCGTTGATATCGGGCATGTTGGCGGACCGTATTTTTGGATGGCTGGCGCGTGGCGCTGCCATCCTTACCTTGCTGTTGCTGTTCGGTATCCTGGCTTCGCTGGTGGCGGGGGCATGGCCCTCCATTTCCCACTACGGCCTGAGCTTCCTCACGCGCAGCGTTTGGGACCCCGTTCAGGACGAATACGGCGGCCTGGTCATGATTTATGGCACGCTGGCCACGTCATTCATAGCGCTGTTGATTGCCGTGCCCGTGAGCTTTGGTATCGCGCTGTTTCTCACAGAGCTGTCTCCTGCGTGGCTGAAACGGCCCCTGGGGACTGCAATTGAATTGTTGGCCGCTGTGCCCTCAATTGTTTATGGCATGTGGGGTCTGATGGTGTTTGGCCCCATCCTCGCACGCTTTGTGCAGCAGCCCTTGCAGGCCATGTTCGCTGACATCCCTTACCTGGGAGCGTTTGTTTCCGGGCCTCCGGTTGGCATTGGTATTTTGTCTGCGGGCATTATTTTGGCCATCATGATCATTCCGTTCATCGCGTCCGTGATGCGCGATGTTTTCGACGTTACGCCGGCGCTGCTCAAAGAATCGGCCTATGGTCTGGGTTCCACGACCTGGGAGGTGATGTGGAAAGTTGTGCTGCCCTACACCAAGACGGGCGTGCTCGGCGGCATCATGCTGGGACTGGGGCGCGCACTGGGTGAGACCATGGCGGTGACGTTCGTCATTGGCAACATGAACCAACTCGATTCGCTGTCCATGTTTGAGGCCGCCAACAGCATCACGTCGGCACTTGCGAATGAATTTGCAGAGGCTGGCGAAGGCCTCCATCAAGCATCCCTGATTTATCTGGGGCTGGTGCTTTTCTTCATCACCTTTGTGGTGTTGACCTTGTCCAAGATATTGCTGTCACGCCTTCAGAAGAATGAAGGAGCCCGCACATGACCACCTCGCAGCGTCTTATTTCGGCGGCTGATGTCAATCAGGCGCGTCAGGCTCGCTACAACAGTCGCAAGCGGGTCAACCAGATTGCCCTGACCTTGTCGCTGGCCGCCATGGCGTTTGGCCTGTTCTGGCTGGTGTGGATTTTGTGGGAAACCGTGCGCCTGGGGGTGGGTGGGCTGAACCTGGCGCTCTTCACCGAATCGACGCCGCCGCCCAACGAAGCCGGGGGCATCGCGAATGCCATTTACGGTTCACTGGTGATGGTGTTTTTGGCCACCTTCGTGGGCACCCCCATCGGCATCATGGCGGGCATTTACCTGGCGGAGTACGACGTGCGCAGCTGGCTGGCATCCACCACACGCTTCGTGAACGACATTCTGCTGTCGGCGCCCAGCATCGTGATCGGCCTTTTTGTCTATGCCGTCGTGGTGGCACGCTTCAAGAGCTTTTCGGCCTACGCCGGGATTTTTGCACTTGCATTGATCGTGATTCCAGTTGTTATCCGGACCACCGAAAACATGCTGATCCTGGTGCCAGCCAGCCTGCGTGAGGCCGCTTATGCCCTGGGTACGCCCAAGTGGCGCGTGATCACCATGGTGACCCTGCGGGCGGCGCGGGCTGGTGTGATCACGGGGATATTGCTGGCAGTGGCGCGCATTGCCGGTGAGACGGCGCCTTTGCTGTTCACGGCTTTGAGCAACCAGTTCTGGAACTCGGATTTGTCCAAGCCCATGGCCAGCTTGCCTGTCACCATTTTCAAATTTGCCATGAGCCCCTACGAGAACTGGCAACACCTGGCCTGGGCGGGAGTGTTCCTGATCACCGTGGCCGTTCTCGGACTCAATATCCTCGCACGGGTTTTGACCCGGCAGAAATAAGCAAGGAAGACTTTCATGCCCTCCAATCTCAAGAATTCGCCTCCAGGACCCTCCAAGATCACGGTCCGGGACCTGAACTTCTACTACGGCAAGTTCCATGCCCTCAAGTCCATCAACCTGGATATTCCCCAGAACAAGGTGACGGCCTTCATTGGCCCGTCGGGTTGCGGAAAATCCACCCTGCTGCGCACTTTCAACCGCATGTTCGAGTTGTATCCCGAGCAGCGCGCCGAGGGCCAGATCGTGCTGGATGGGGAAAACCTGCTGACCACCAAACAGGATGTGGCGCTGGTTCGGGCCAAGATCGGTATGGTGTTCCAGAAACCCACGCCTTTCCCCATGTCCATCTACGACAACATCGCCTTTGGTGTGAAGCTGTTTGAAAGCCTCAGTGCCACCGACATGGATGACCGCGTGGAGTGGGCCTTGCGCAAGGCAGCGCTGTGGACTGAGGTCAAGGACAAGCTCAACCAGAGCGGTTCCAGCCTGTCAGGCGGGCAGCAGCAGCGTCTGTGCATTGCCCGCGGCATCGCCATCAAGCCGGAGGTGCTGTTGCTAGACGAGCCGTGCTCGGCCCTTGATCCGATCTCTACTGCCAAGATCGAAGAACTGATTGCAGAGCTGAAGGAAGACTACACGGTGGTCATCGTCACGCACAACATGCAGCAGGCGGCACGATGCAGCGACTATACCGCGTACATGTATCTGGGAGACCTGGTGGAGTTCGGGGAAACAGAACAGATGTTCTTCAAGCCCCAGCGCAAGGAAACCGAAGACTACATTACCGGCCGTTTCGGCTGAGGAGGCAAATAGATGGCTGATAAACACCTTTCATCGCAGTTCGACAGCGAACTCAACGGCGTTTCTGCCCGCGTCATGGAACTGGGCGGCCTGGTGGAGTCGCAAATTCGCCAGGCCATTTACGCCCTTTCGCATTTCAGCCTCGAAGCAGTAGAGCAGGTAGGTTTGATTGAGCAGCGCGTAAATGGTATGGAAGTCGAGATCGACCACGAACTCGCATCCATCATTGGCCGTCGCCAGCCCACAGCCCGCGATCTGCGGCTGCTGCTGTCGATTTCCAAGGCCACCGCCAATCTTGAGCGCATGGGTGACGAGGCCAACAAGATGGCCCGCATGGTGAAGTCGATTATTGAAAGTGGTGCCGCCCGTTCGCTGCCATCGAGTGACCTGCGCGTTGCAGCCGACATGGCCTCGGGCCTACTGCGCAAGGCGCTGGATGCTTTTGCACGGCTGGACACCAAGGCGGCGCTGGCCATCCTCAAGGAGGACGACCTTATCGACAAGGAGTTCGATGGCTTTGTGCGCAAGCTCATCACCTACATGATGGAAGACCCCCGCACGATCTCTGCCAGCCTGGATCTGCTGTTCCTGGCCAAGGCTATCGAGCGCATTGGCGACCATTCCAAGAACGTTGCCGAGCTCGTCATTTACCTTGTCAAAGGCAAAGACGTGCGGCATACGACGATGGATGAAATTGAATCTGCTGTGCTTTTGTGACCGATTGGCGTTGACATGAAAAAGCTACCCCGCGTATTGATTGTCGAGGACGAGCCGGCAATTGCCGAGCTGATTGCCGTCAACCTGCGCCACAACGGTTTTCAGCCGATCTGGTCCGAAGACGGCGAATCGGCCCAGCGCGAGCTCGATGCCGTTCTGCTCGACGTAATCCTGCTGGACTGGATGCTGCCAAGCCAAAGCGGCCTTGTGTTGGCGCGCAAGTGGCGTGCGGACAGCCGCACCAAACCCATTCCCATCCTGATGCTGACAGCGCGGGGGGACGAGCCCGACAAGGTGGCGGGGCTTGACGCCGGGGCGGACGACTACATCACCAAACCGTTTTCCACCCAAGAGCTGCTGGCACGCATCCGGGCGGTGCTGCGGCGCCGTGCACCCGAGCAGGTGAGTGACAGCGTCACCATCGGAGATCTGGCGCTGGATGCGGGCACCTACCGTGTCACCTTTCAGGGGCAGCCACTCAAGGTGGGGCCTACCGAGTTCAAGTTGCTCCATTTCTTCATGAAGCATTCCGAGCGCGTGCACAGCCGCTCGCAGCTGCTCGACAAGGTTTGGGGTGACCATGTTTTCATCGAGGAGCGGACGGTGGACGTGCATGTGAAGCGGCTGCGCGAGGCCCTGGGAGCCGCTGGCGTGATGGTGGAAACCGTGCGCGGCGCGGGTTATCGCCTCACGGCGCAGCCGCCTGCACTGTTACGGGCCTGACTGTTTCAAGCGGGGGCGCAACGGCCTCTGTGACTACCGGGAAAGAGTGAGTGCGCATATTCTGGCGTTTTGGGTATTTTCTGGCCTTGCAGCTTGCCGGGGGGGCGCTCGGCTGGTGGCTGGAGGGCCCCTGGGGGGCTGCGGCAGGGGCTGCGGTGGCCGCCTGGTTCTGGTTTGGCGGCGATTTGTGGCGGGGCGCGCGTGTGCTGCAGTGGCTGCGTTCGGGTGACCTGTCAGCGGTGCCGTCCATATTTGGCATGTGGGGTGAGGCCACGGACCGGGCGCGGCGCCTGCTGCGCCAGCACCAGGCGCAGGTCAGGGACAGCGATCAGCGCCTGCAGGAAATTCTGGCGGCGCTTCAGGCCACGCCCAACGGCGTTGTCTTGCTGGACGCCGAGGGGCGCATTGAGTGGTGTAACCAGATTGCGGCGGCGCAGCTCGGGTTCGATGCCCAGCGCGATGTCATGCAGTCCATTGGCAACCTGGTGCGCGACCCCGATTTCAGTGCTTACTATGCCGCCCAGGATTTCACCCACGAGGTGGTGCTGCCGGGGCGGGACAGCACGCCATCGCGGCCTGTGCGCATTTCGATACACCTGCATCCGTATGGCGATGGCCGCAAGCTGCTGCTGACCCGGGATGTCACGGCCCTGGAGCAGGCCGACGCCATGCGCCGTGATTTCGTGGCCAATGTCTCGCACGAAATCCGCACGCCGCTCACGGTGCTCACCGGTTTTGTGGAAACCCTGCAAACCCTGCAACTGGACGCAGAAGAGCGTGCCAGGTATCTGGCGATGATGGCCCAGCAGGCGGCGCGCATGCAAAGCGTGGTGCACGATCTGCTGACGCTCTCGCGCCTGGAGGGCAGCCCCTTGCCGGGCATGTCCGAATGGACGCCGGTGCAGGCCCTGATGCAGCGTTGTGAAGAAGAGAGTCGGGCCCTTTCGGCCGTGTTGACGCAAAACCACCAGCGTCACCATGTGCTCCAGTTTCCTGCTGCGCAGGATTTGCGTGCCGCGGGCGATATTGCCGGCGTGCCGTCCGAGTTGCAAAGCGCGCTGTCCAATCTCATCAGCAATGCCGTGCGCTACACACCTGCAGGGGGCACCATCACCGTGCAGTGGCGCTACACGGCCGACGGCAACGCCATTTTTTCCGTGAGCGACACCGGGCCAGGCATTGCGCCAGAGCATATTCCGCGCATCACCGAGCGGTTCTACCGCGTGGATCGCAGCCGGTCTCGGGAAACAGGTGGCACAGGCCTGGGGCTTGCCATCGTCAAACATGCGGTGCAGCGCCATGGCGCCACCCTCGAAATCACCAGTGCGCTTGGCAAGGGATCGGTCTTCTCGGTCATCTTTCCTGCCAACCGGCTTCGTCGCCCCGCGCTGCCGGACGGACTGCAACCCACAGCATCAGCACAAACAGCCCTGCCGTGATGGCCAGCGCCAGCGCGCTGGCCGCCCAGAACGGCGCCGGAGACCCCATGGGCGCCCATGGGCCAAACCCGTGGTACGCCAGCACATAGCCACCGCCCAGTCCGGCACCCCACAGCAACAGGCAATACACCACCAGGGGTGCGATGGTGACGCGATAACTGCGCAGCACAAAGACACACAGGGTCTGCACGGCGTCGGCAGCGTGGTAGGCCGCAACCCACAGCAGCAGCCCGCCGGTGACGCCCACCACGGCGGCGCTACTGGAATACAGGCCTGCCAAGGCCTCGTTTGCTATTAATAATATAGCTGCTAGCGCAACACCCATAAGGGCTGAAAGCCTAAAACCTATAAAAACGACGCCGCGGGCCTGGGCTGTGTTGCCAGCCCCCAGCCAATAGCTCACCCGCGCACTGGTGGCAATGGCCAGCGACAGTGGCACCATGTACAGTACGGCCGCCACGTTGGCCGCGATCTGGTGTGCTGCGGTGGCCACGGTGCCCTGGCGCGCAATGAACAGGGCCATCAATGTGAACGAAGTCACTTCTACCAGGATGGCAAGCCCCGCAGGAACGCCCAGTCGGGCAAAGCCGAGGATGGTGGGCCAATGGGGGCGTTCCATGCGTTGCCAGATGCGCAGTGGTGCGTAGAGGTCCTGGGTGCGCAGCAGCCAGAACGCCAGCACCAGCATGCTGACATTGACCACGAATGTGGCCCATGCACAGCCCACAACGCCTTGCGCCGGCAGGCCTGCGCCCCCAAAGGTGAACCATATCGACAGCGGCAATTTGATGAACAGCGAGCCCACTTGAAGCCAGGTCACCAGTTGCGGGCGACCAATGGCCTGGTTCAGTGTGCTGTAAATGCGAAAGAGCAGGGCGGGCGGCAGCGCCAGGGCCAGCACCGCCAGGTATCGCCCCACATCGGTGCGCAATGCCTGTGGCACCTCGGTCCAGCGCAACAGCGGACCGGGCGACAGCAGGATGAACATGCCCACTGCCGATGCCACAGCACACAGGTAAAGTGCCTGGCGCAGCGATTTTCCGATGGCACCGGGGTTGCGCGCGCCCCGCTGTTCGGCCCAGACGGGCATAAGGGCCTGCAAGATCCCCATCAGGGCTACATAGACGCTGATGAAGATCGCCGAGCCCACCGACAGAGCCGCCAGGGAGGCTTCGCCATGGC
This sequence comes from Acidovorax defluvii, assembly GCA_003268905.1. GTDB lineage: Bacteria > Pseudomonadota > Gammaproteobacteria > Burkholderiales > Burkholderiaceae_C > Acidovorax > Acidovorax defluvii. The sequence goes on along the minus strand of QLTU01000001.1, from coordinate 301,273 downwards.
GTCCGGCCACGATGGTGTCGGTCACGCCAAAGGCCATTACGGCCAGTTGCCCTGTCAGCACGGTCAGGGCGTGGCGGGATATGGTGGACGACTCCGACATCAGTCGGGCGATGCTGCTCTCCGGAACAGCAAGATGAACTCTTTCCTGTCGGTGGGGCGACCGATGGTGGCTTCCCGTGTCCAGAGGTCAGGGTTCACCAGATTTTCGGGCGCTGGCCATGCTTCGTTGTCTGCCACCAGCCAGGGGCAGTCGGTGGTCCTGCTGGCCGGCTGCAGGCGCAGGCTGGCGTGGTATTGCAGCGCGGCCACCTGGGCCCTGCTCAGGCCAACCATCTGCACGCAGCCCGGTTCGGGGCCCAGTGCGGATGCGAGTTGGCTCGCCTGGGGGGCATAGCTGCGGGCGTAGTCCAGCAGCGGAAGCCACAGGGTGGTCAGCAACAGCCAGCCCAGCGCCGCCCCGCTGGCAGGCAGCACCAGGCTTTTCCAGATGGCGGCGCGGTTGCGCGCCGCGCGCCACCACACCAGCCTGCACCAGGCCAGCGATGCCGCCAGTGCCACCGCCAGTGCGAGCCATGAAAATTCAGGCGTGAAACCCGGGGCCAGCTTGGCCACGTTGGCTGCGGGCTTCGCCGGCACGCCTGTCTGCATGGCAAACCAGATCACCCAGATAGCCAGGGCCGAGATACTGAAGAACAGCAAGGTGAACCAGTCGATCAGCGCCGCCATGCTGCGGCGGAATGTGGGCAACGCAAACGCCGCCAGTGTGGCGATGGCGGGCAAGCCCACCAGCAGGGCCCGGTCTGCCGGTTGTGTGGTGAGCGTGGCGCCCACCGAAACAATTGAGAACCACAGGGGGAGCCACAGGTGGCGGTGCACCTGGCGGTTGAACAGCTGTTTGCGCCAGCGCCACAGCGTCCAGGCGGCCATGGGCCATGCAGGCCACCCGAACCACAGCAGCAGCCGCGCCAGGCTTTTGAACTCTTTGCCCTGGGTGGCCGTGTCGAGCAGGCGCCAGCGCCACAAATCCAGTTGCCACGCCAGCATGGCCGCCAGCACCGTGACGATGGCCAGCATCACCGCCCAGCGCAGACGCCGCTCGGAGGGGGTGGCCGGAGCAAAAGCCACCAGCGCGATGCTGCCCACGCCCAGCAAGGTGGCGAGTGCGGGCGCGCCGGCCAGTGTGAGCCCCGCCATGCCCACCACCATGGCCACGGCCGGTGCCACGGTGTGATAGGGCAGGGTGGCCACGGCAAAGAAGATCAATGTTGCGCATGCAAGCTGTGCCAGATAGCCCGTGGCTTCGTGCGAAAGCTGTGCCAGACCCAGGCAGGCAATCAGGGCCAGCAAGGCGCCATCGGCGATGGCGCGGGAGTAGTCCGAGGGCTTGGCCTCGCCGCCAAAGGCAAACGCCACCGGCTGGGCACCCGGACTGCGCGCCAGGTAGTAAACGCCGTACCAGGTTGCTGCCAGCGTCAGCACCAGCAGCGCCATGAACGGCAGTCGCGCCGCCATTTCGGGGGGCATCAGCCAATCGGGTGTGATCTGGATGGCCCAGGCGCCCAGCCAATACGGCAGCAGACCGTCGGTTTCGGGGGGCATGCCGCCCAGTAGTGGCCGCAGCCATGCGGTGTGCCCGTGCGCCAGCTCTTGCATGTAGCCAAAAGCCGCAACATCAGCATTCTTCCAGGGCCCCCGGCCCACAAAGCCCGGCACGACATAAGCCAGGCACAGCAACAGCAAGGCCCAGCGGGGAAGCGGGCGAGCGGCGTTCTGGGTAACGATGGCGGGGGTGGGAGAGTTCACGCGTCAGAGGAAGGGCAATGGCTGACTGCCGAGAATAAAGGCAAATCCAAACAAAAAGGCAGCGCGGTTGCCCGTGCTGCCTTCTTGGCGGAAATGCGGCGAATTACTTGGCTGCAGTCTTGCCGAAACGGTTGCGGAAACGCTCCACGCGGCCGCCCATGTTGTCCACGGATTTTTGCGTACCGGTATAGAAAGGATGCGATTCGCTGGAGGTGTCCAGCTTGAACATGGGAAGCTCACGGCCGTCATCGGTCTTGCCCATTTCCTTGGTGTTCACGCAGGAGCGGGTAACAAACTTGAAACCGTTGGACAGGTCCACGAACAGAACTTCGCGGTAGTTGGGGTGAATGCCTTCTTTCATGATCAATCCTTGTCAAGTGCGGGAGCCGTGCGGGACCCGAAGCAACCTTTGCCTCGTGAAACATCCAGCGTACTTTCCGCAGAAAAAGCCCACGATTATCGCATAGACGCGGTTGACGTCATTTCGGGTGGGCAGCTGCGCCACTTTTTCCATGGCGCTTAACTTCGAGCTGCGCTCTCAGGCCAGCGCCACCATGGAACTGGCTCTGCCAGGCCACCAGTCGCGTCCCGTGGGAGAGATGACGCCGAAGGCGGCTCTCAGGGGGCTTACCCGCCCCTTCGCATCATGTCGAAGAACTCAACATTGCTCTTGGTGGCCTTCATGTTCTTGATCATCAGCTCCATGGACTCGATCTCGTCCATGTTGTACATGAACTGGCGCAGGATGCGGGTCTTTTGCAGAATCTCTGGCGCCAGCAGCAGCTCTTCGCGGCGCGTGCCGCTCTTGTTGAGTTCGATGGCGGGGAACACGCGTTTTTCGTACAGGCGGCGGTTCAGGTGGATTTCGCAGTTGCCAGTGCCCTTGAATTCTTCAAAGATCACTTCGTCCATGCGGCTGCCGGTGTCGACCAGCGCCGTGGCGATGATGGTGAGCGAACCGCCTTCTTCGACCTTGCGCGCCGCGCCAAAGAAGCGCTTGGGGCGTTGCAGTGCGGCGGCGTCCACACCACCCGACAGCACTTTGCCGGATGACGGCACCACGTTGTTGTAGGCGCGGGCAAGGCGGGTGATGGAGTCCAGCAGGATCACCACGTCTTTTTTCAACTCGACGAGGCGCTTTGCACGCTCGATCACCATCTCGGCCACATGCACGTGGCGTGCAGCGGGCTCGTCGAAGGTGGAGGCGATGATCTCGCCCTTCACCGTGCGCTGCATTTCGGTCACTTCTTCAGGGCGCTCATCCACCAGCAGCACCATCAGGTGCACGTCGGGGTTGTTGGCCGTGATGGCGTGGGCGATGTGCTGCATCATCACCGTCTTGCCGCTTTTGGGCGGAGCGACGATCAGTGCGCGCTGGCCACGGCCGATGGGGGCAATGATGTCAATGATGCGGCCGGTGATGTTCTCTTCGCTCTTGACGTCGCGCTCCAGGCGCATCTGCTCCTTGGGGAATAGGGGCGTCAGGTTTTCGAACATCACCTTGTGCTTGTTCTGCTCCGGTGAGCCGCCGTTGACGGAGTCGAGTTTGTTCAGTGCGAAGTAACGTTCACCGTCTTTGGGTGTACGGACTTCACCTTCGATCATGTCGCCGGTGTGCAGGTTGAAACGACGCACCTGGCTGGGACTTATGTAGATATCGTCCGTGCTTGCCGTGAAGCTCGTGTCGGGGCTGCGCAGAAAGCCGAAACCGTCGGGCAGAATTTCCAGCACGCCGTCGGCAATGATTTGTTCCCCGGTCTTGGCCCGCTTCTTGATGATCGCAAACATCAGCTCCTGCTTGCGCATGCGGCCCGTGTTTTCGATTTCGAGTTCTTCGGCTTGCTTCAGGACTTCAGACACATGCAGTGCCTTGAGTTCGTTTAAGTGCATGGAGTGACTCCTTGGCGGAGCTGGTGTGAATCTTGGGGGAGATGCGGAAGCTGGGAGAGCCGCTGTTTGCAGCCCCGGCTTGCCTGGGGATCTCGAACCGGTTGCCAATGCGTGCAAGCCGGTGATCTGGCGAAATTATGACAGGAAAAAATCTGTGCCGACCGCGGTGCACAACGATACCGGCGTCAGGTAAAAAACAAACGAGGCCTTTGCCTTGCCAACGACCCCGAAACCAGGGCGCTGGCAGGCAGTCCGGAATCAGGCCAGTTGCTGATCAATGAATGCGGTGAGCTGGGCCTTGCTCATGGCGCCCACCTTGGTGGCGGCGAGCTGTCCGTCCTTGAACAGCATCAGCGTGGGGATGCCTCGGATGCCGAACTTGGCGGGAATCTCGCGGTTCTCGTCCACATTCATCTTGGCGATTTGCAGCTTGCCTTGGTAGGTGCCTGCCACTTCGTCCAGGATGGGGGCAATCATCTTGCAGGGGCCACACCATTCGGCCCAGTAGTCCACCAGCACCGGGGTGCTGGCCTTGAGCACATCGGCTTCGAAGCTGGCGTCAGAGAGATGTTTGATGAGTTCGCTGGCCATTGCGGATTCCTTGATTTTGAGCGGGTTGCGACCGGTGTACGTTTAAAGTCTGGGCATTGTGACAGAAACCAATCCCACGTTCACCGGTGTGGCCGGGCCTTGCGACGCTATGACAGTCATAGCGAAAAGCGATCAATGCGCGGCGTTGTGGCTGCGCGTGCTGGCACAGGTGCAGGCGCACCTGCACGGGCTGGCGGCCCATCCTGCGCGCACGGTGGTGCTGGTTCCCTATGCCCAGCTCATGCCATGGGCGCAGCGTTACTGGGCCTTGCACCACGCCGACGGATTTGCGCCCCGCTTTGAAACCACGCGCAACTGGGCCCGCCAGCTGGCCGCCTTTGTGCCGCAGGGCGATGATCTGGCCGGGGATGTGGCACGCGACACCCTCACTGCGCGCACCTTGCTCGATCGCGCTGGTCTGTCCGCGCAGCGCGATGTGCTGGCAGTGCCGTTGCAAGAGGCGGCCTCCCAGCTGGCGGCTGCAGTGGCGGCCGTTGCGCCTGCGCGGCGCGAGGCCTGGGGCATCCAGGCACGCAGCCTCTTGCCAGAGCCCGACGAAGGCAGCACCCTGCGTTTCGAGGCCGTGGTGGCCCGCATTGCGCTGGAATGGGTGCTGGCCTCGCGCCATGCCACCGATGTGCTGTTCGAACCGGGCGTGCGCCAGTCGGTCGATGCCCTGGTGGTGCTACAAGGATTTCAGGTGGAGCCGCTGGCGCAGACTCTGCAGGCCCATTGGGGCGACAAGGCGGTGGCCCTGGCGTTGCCGCCTGCGGCAACGGATGGCGCGGTTTCCGCCCACATCGCCCTGCACGCGGCGCAGGATGCCGAAGACGAAGCCCAGTGCGCCGCTGCCTGTGTGCTGGCCCATGTGGTGGCCGGCCGCACCCCGGTGGCCTTGGCGGCCAACGACCGCGCCCTCACGCGCCGCATTGGCGCGCACCTGGCCAGCAGTGGCGTGGCGGTGCGCGATGAAAACGGCTGGACGCTTTCCACCACGCGGGCGGCCTCGCAATTGATGGCCGCGCTCAAGGCCTGCGCCTGGAATGCATCGGCCGATGAGGTTCTGGACTGGCTCAAGCACACGCCGCTGATCGAGTCGTCGATCCTCAATGCCCTGGAGCGTGCGCTGCGCAAGACCGCAGTGGCCTCGTGGACGGGCGCTGTTGCGCGCGACTGGGCGGACAAGCCCGCCCTGGCCGCCTGCGTGGCCCTGGCCCAGGGCTGGCGCGAGGGCCTGCGTGCGCCGCGCGCTCTGGCGCAGTGGCTGCAGGCCTTGCGTGCCCTGTTGATGGCCAGTGGCCAATGGCCGTTGCTGGAGGCGGATGCCGCAGGCGCCCGTGTGCTGACGGCGCTGCGCCTGCAGGCGGGCCAGGAGGCCGAGCTGGAGGACTGGAGCAGCGCGGGACGCCGCATGTCGCTTGCCGAGTTCACCCGCTGGGCCAACGAGGTGCTGGAGGCCGCGCGTTTTGTCCCCGCCCTGGACGGGGACGCGCCGGTCATCGTTCTGCCCATGCCCCAGTTGCTGGCCCGGCCATTTGCCGCGCTGGTGCTGCCTGGCTGCGATGAAAAACGCCTGCAGCCCTCGCCCGAGCCCCTGGGCGACTGGACCCAGGCGCAGCGCCAGGCCTGGGGCCTGCCCACGCGCGAATCGCTGGAAGCCGCCCAGCGCGCCGCGTGGCAGTACGCGCTGCAGACACCGGCGGTGGATGTGCTTTGGCGCACGGGCGACGAAGGCGGTGAGCCCTTGCTGGCCAGCGCGCTGGTGCTGGCGCTGCACCTCGATGGCGCGGCCACCAAGGGCGCGGATGGCCGCAGCCAGCGCGCGGTCGCGGCCCACCCCACGGCGCGGCCCCTGCCCGATGGCAGCGCGCTGCCGGTGGTGCGCCTGTCGTCCACCGCGTACTCCGACCTGCGGCATTGCCCCTACCGCTTTTTTGCACTGCGCCAGCTGGGCCTGCAAGAGGCTGACGAACTGGCGGCTGAAGTGGACAAGCGCGACTTTGGCAACTGGCTGCACGCGGTGCTGCAGCATTTTCATGAGGAACTGCTGGCCCACCCGACGGACGACGCAGCCACCCGCGTGGCCCGCATGGACAGCGCGGCGCAAGCCGTCACGCGGCAGCAAGGCCTGGGAGAGGGCGATTTCTTGCCGTTCGCCGCAGGCTGGCCGCAGGTGCGCGATGGCTATTTGCGCTGGCTTGCACAGCATGAGCAGGCCGGGGGGCATTTCCGGCAGGCCGAGGTGCAGACCACCCAGCCGCTGGGCGCCCTGCAGCTGGTGGGCACCATCGACCGCATCGATGCCGTCTCGTCCACCGGTGAGCCCACGCCGCTGGTCATCGACTACAAGACCGAGAACGACACCGTCACGCGCAAACGCATTGGCGCGGGCGCTGAAGACACCCAGCTCGCGTTCTACGCCGCCTTGCTGAGCCACGACACGCTGCGCGCCGCCTACGTGAATGTGGGTGAACGCGGCGAGACGCAGATGCACGAACAGGACGAGGTGGTGCACCTGCGCGACCTGCTGGTCGAAGGCATCCAGCACGACTTCGCTCGCATTGCAGCAGGTGCACCGATGCCCGCCCTGGGCGAGGGCGCCGTGTGCGACTACTGCGCCGCGCGCGGCCTTTGCCGAAAAGACTTCTGGAATGACTGAACAAGCCGCGTACGAACACAACGGCCAGCCCGTCTCACGCGAGGCGTTTTACGCCATCGCCTGCGACCCCGCGCGCAGCGTGGCGGTGGAGGCTTGCGCGGGCGCGGGCAAGACCTGGATGCTGGTCTCGCGCATGCTGCGGGCCTTGCTCGACGGTGCCGCGCCGCACGAGATTCTGGCCATCACCTTCACCAAGAAGGCGGCGGGCGAAATGCGCCAGCGCCTGCAGGAATGGCTGGAGGCCTTTGCTGAAGCGCCGCTGGATGAGCTGACGCGTGAGCTGGTTGCAAGGGGAATCAGCCCCCAGCGCGCTCTGGATAAGCGCGAGGCGCTACAAAATTTATACCGCCAGATGCTGGCCAGCGGCCGCCCGGTGCAGATCCGCACCTTCCACAGCTGGTTTGCCGCGCTGCTCGGCACGGCCCCGCTGGCATTGCTGCAGGCGCAGGGTCTTCCCGCCAATTTCGAGTTGCTCGAAGACGACGCCGAGGCCGTGCGCGAGGTGTGGGTCCCGTTCCTGCACGCCGTTGCCACCAGCGCCAGCCAGCGCGCCGACTACGAGGCCGTGGTGGCCCGCCATGGCCGTTCGCAAACCCACAAGGCGCTGGCAGCGGCGCTGTCCAAGCGGGTGGAGTTTGACCTGGCCGATGGGGCGGGTGTGGTCGATGCCTCGGTGCCGCCGTTCCAGGTGCACTGCCCGGAACTGGCCGCTTTCAACGAGCCCGCCGACGCGCTGCAGAGCGACGCCTGCCACCAGCGCTGGCTGGCCCGCGCCAAGGCGCTGGGGGCCGAGTCCAACAAGACGCCGCAAAAGGCGGCCGACGCCATCATCGATGCGCTGGCCTGTAGCGACCTGAACCTGCGCCTCGATCTGTTGCGCAAGGCCATGTTCGTCGCCAAGGAAGACCGCCTTTCCAAGAACCTCGAAAAATTCCCCGCCGCGCAGGAGGCCGAGCCCGAGCTGCAGCGCCTGCTCACCGCGCGCCGCCAGCACGACGCCTGGCAGCACCAGCAGCGCATGGCCCGGCTCGCGCGCTGCCTGATTGCAGAGTTTGCCGCCGTCAAGCACCAGCACGGCTGGGTGGACATGAACGATGTGGAGCGCACCGCGCTGGTCATGCTGGCTGACCCGATCCTCTCGGGCTGGGTGCAAGAGCGGCTGGATGCGCGCATCCGCCACCTGCTGGTGGATGAGTTTCAGGACACCAACCCGCTGCAATGGCAGGCGCTGCATGCGTGGCTGTCTGGCTATGCGGGCTCGGGCGGCGGCGCCAGTGGCCAGAAGCCGCCCAGTGTGTTCATCGTGGGCGACCCCAAGCAAAGCATCTACCGCTTTCGCCGTGCCGAGCCACAGGTGTTCATTGCCGCACAGGCTTTTGTGCGTGACGGGCTGGGTGGCGACCTGCTCAGCTGTGACCACACGCGCCGCAACGCGACGGGCGTGATCGCCGCCGTGAACCACGTGATGGGCGCGGCCCAGGCGCAGGGCGAGACCAGTGGGTTCCGCGATCACACCACCGAATCCACAGACCCCGGCGTGTTGCTGCGCCTGCCCGCCATCCTGCCCCCGGATAGCGCCGGTGGTGGCAGCGCCGACCCGTTGGCCTGGCGCGACAGCCTGACCGAGCCGCGTCACGAGGCCGAAGAAACCCAGCGCATGCGCGAATGCACGCAGGCCGCTGCGTGGGTGGCGGCGCAGATCGCCGCCGGCACGCCGCCCAACGAAGTGCTGGTGCTGGCCCGCAAGCGCGACCGGCTCGCCGCCATGCAGGATGCCTTGCGCGCGCTTCACCTTCCCTGCGTGCAGCCCGAAAAAGCCGACCTGTTCGACGCACCCGAGGTGCAGGATGTGGTGGCGCTGCTCGATGCGCTGGTGTCCACTGGGCACGACCTGTCGCTGGCCCGCGCGCTCAAGTCGCCGCTGTTCGGCCTAGGCGACGACGCCCTCGTGGCGCTGGCCGCGCTGCGCCGCCAGCCTGAGCACGCAGGCAGCAGTTGGTTTGATTTGCTTCTAAAAAGTGAGCTACTAGCGCTTGATACACAAGCGCTAGCGGCCAATTTGGCTCAATACAAGGCCTGGGTGGATACCCTGCCGCCGCACGACGCACTGCACACCATCTACCAGCATGGCGACGTGCTGGCCCGCTTTGCCGCCGCCGCCCCGGCGGCGCAGCGCATGGCGGTGCTGGCCAATCTGCGCGCGCTGCTGTCAGCCGCGCTGCAGTACGATGGCGGCCGCTACCTCACGCCCTACGCCTTCGTGCGCGCCATGAAAAAAGGTGGCGTGCGCGCGCCCGGCCGGGTGGATGCGCAGGCGGTGCGCCTGCTCACCGTGCACGGCGCCAAGGGGCTGGAGGCGCGCTGCGTGCTGCTGCTGGACACCGACACCCGCCCGCAAAAGGCCGAGACCATGGGCGTGCTGGTCGATTGGCCCGGCGAAAAGACCGAACCCGCAGGCTTTGTCTTTCTGGCCAGTGAATCCAGCCCGCCGCCCAGCGCCGAAGCCGCCTTGGCCGCTGAGCAGCAAGCCCGCCAGCGCGAAGAACTCAACATGCTCTACGTGGCCATGACGCGCGCCAAACACTGCCTGGCGCTGTCGTCCGTGTTGCCCAGCGTGTCAGCGCCGGGCAGTTGGTGGAACCGGCTGGAGCCGCTGCTGGCGGATGCGCAGGTGCTGGGCGTGGCGGGCGCGGCTGAGGTGCCTGGCGGCGACGGTGATGCGGTTGCCAGCGGGGCGCACGACCATTTCACCCTGGCCGAGCTGCCCGTGCTCCCGGCGCACTTGCGTGCCGCACCCCGTGCCGTGGCCGAGGGTGTGGACGAAGGCTTGGATGCGGCCGACTCCGGGGCATCCCTGTCCACCCCATCATCACGCCTGGGCGAGGCCATGCACCAGTTGCTGGAGCAGGCCGGTGTAGCGGGGGCCCCGCTGGCCGACCTGCGCAGCCAGGGCTGGCCCGCGGCCCGCGTGGCGCGGCTGGCGCAGGACTTTGACATCACCGTGGGCGCAGCGCGCATTGCCGCCCAGACCGCCCAGCGCATTCTGGCGGGCGAGGGCGCCTGGGCCTGGGATGCCACCATGGTGGACACCACCATCAACGAAGCCCCGCTGCGCTACCAGGGCCAAAGCCTGCGCATCGACCGCCTGGTGCACTGCCACCAGCCGCCCGAGCGCGCGGGCTGGTGGGTGCTGGACTACAAAAGTGCCGCCGAGCCCGAGCGCCAGCCCGCTTTGATGGCCCAGTTGCAGCGCTACCGTGCGGCGGTGTCGGGGCAAGTTCCTGGCGAGCGCGTGTGGGCAGCCTTTCTGACGGGCGACGGGCGCATGGTGCGCGTGCATGGCGATGCCGGCCCCGCCGACGAGGGTGCCCTGGTGGCGGGCACCGGGCAGGGGGCGGGGAGCGTGCGGCATACTCTCGCCCCCGCTGCGCAGTCCACTGCGGCGGCATCCACACACGCGCCACCGGCCGCGCCCGGCATGGACGGCGCAGGTGGTGGCCCATCTCAGAGCGCTGTTCAGGGCTCGCTGTTCTGAACGCTGCGCGTTTTCGAATGATTCAAAGGTTTTCTCATGAATGCTCCTTCCGACCTGACTCCTGATGTGGCCTCCCATCTGCGCTGCGACGTCGCCATCGTGGGCGGCGGCCCGGCAGGGCTGATGGCGGCCGAGGTGCTGGCGCAGGCCGGTGTGGCCGTGCACCTGTTCGATGCCATGCCCTCGGTGGGCCGCAAGTTTTTGCTGGCGGGCAAGGGCGGGCTCAATCTCACGCATTCCGAGCCGCATGAGCCTTTTGCCAGCCGCTATGCCGGGCGCCAGCCGCAGATCGAGCCGCTGATCCGGGCGTTTGGTGGCCCCGAGGTGCGGGCCTGGGCGCAGGGGCTGGGGGTGGAAACCTTCGTGGGCACATCGGGCCGCGTGTTCCCGGCCGACATGAAGGCCGCGCCCCTGCTGCGCGCCTGGCTGCAGCGCCTGCGCGCGCAGGGTGTGCAGTTCCACATGCGCCACCGCTGGCTGGGTTGGGCCGATGGCGGTGCGTTGCGTTTTGCCGCGTCTGCAGGCGAGGTGCAGGTGACGGCCAGGGCGGTGGTGCTGGCGCTGGGGGGTGGCAGCTGGGCACGCCTGGGGTCCGACGGCGCCTGGGTGCCGCTGCTGGCACAGCGCGGCGTGGCCGTGGCGCCGCTGCGTCCGTCCAACTGTGGCTTTGATGTGTTGCGGGCTGATGCGCCCGTGGGTGAAACCCGCCGTGCGTTTTTTCAGGAGCTGATCGGCCGCACGCCCACACCCGCAGTGGGCTGGTCGCCGCATTTTGCCGAGCGTTTTGTCGGCCAGCCTTTCAAGACCGTGGCGCTCAGCTTCACCGACAGCCAGGGCCGCAGCTTCAACCGGCGGGGCGAGTTTGTCGTTACGGCCACGGGGGTGGAGGGCAGCCTGGTCTATGCCGCATCGCAGTTGCTGCGCGACGAGATCGAGGCCCATGGCCACGCCACGTTCCATCTGGATCTGTTGCCCGACCACAGCCCCGAGCGTGTGCTGGTCGAGGTGCGCCACCCGCGTGGCTCACGCTCGCTGTCCAGCCACCTCAAGAGCCGTCTGGGGCTGGATGGCATCAAGGCGGGCGTTTTGTACGAACACCTGGGCAAGGACGGCATGAACGACCCGGTGGCGCTGGCCCACGCGATCAAGGCATTGCCCATCACCGTGGTGGCCACCCGTCCGCTGGACGAGGCCATCAGCACGGCGGGCGGTGTGGCGTTCGAGGCGCTGGATGAGCACCTGATGGCCACTGCCGCGCCCGGCGTGTTCTGCGCCGGCGAAATGCTCGACTGGGAGGCGCCCACCGGTGGTTACCTGCTCACAGCCAGTCTGGCCAGCGGCGTGCAGGCAGGGCGCGGAGTTTTGGCGTTTTTGGGCTCTGGCGCTTGATGGTAAAGCGCTAATAGCTATTAAAAATATAGCATTCGATGCGGGGGACAGACGATGCGCCCGCACCGGTGCCGGGCGGGGCCATCGCAGGCGCAGTCAGCTCGGGCCTGACACAACCGCGTGGAGCCGTTGATGGGACTGGCGACCAGGCCTACCAGCGGCGCACCGGGCCCGTGTCCACATGCACGAACTGCTCGCGGGGGTAAAACCCCACGCCGCCCATGCCCAGCGACAGCGCCGCATCGCGCAAGTCGGCCAGCGGCACGCCGGGCAGGCGCACGTCGATGGCCTTGCCGTCCATATGCAGGCTGCGCTTGGCCACACCACCGCCCCGCGTGGTGCGCAGGGTGTGGTTGGTCGCAGGGCTGCGGTAGCCGGAGATCACCTGGAACGGCTGCTGCACCCGCAATTCCTGGCGGATCTGGTGCAGCAGGTGGAACAACCGGGGGTCCATCAGGCCCGCCTCGCCACTGTAATGGTCGCGCAGGAAGTGGTTGAGACTGGTCAACGCCTCGGGCAGAAACTGCTCGCCCAGCGCATACACGAGGGCCAGGCGTTCGCTGGTGTGGGTGTGGTCAAACGCCAGGCTGCGCGCACCGGGCAGGCTGGCCAGGGCGGGCTGCGCCAGCGGCAGCAGGGCCCCGGTCATCAGCCAGCGGCCGCCCGTGCCCAGGAAATGGCGACGGCCGGGTTTCAGGGGGGCAAGAGGCTGTGTCATGGCATGTCCCAAAAAATCGGTGAAACCTGTTTGTACATTGTGCAGTGGCTCACAGGCCGGGCCTGGCGCGCAGGCGACGCTGTTCGGACTGCTGGCGCAGGGCCCGGTCGAGCAACTTGTCCTGGCCGTACAGGTCGGCAAAGAAGTGTGTCTTTCCCTGCTTGACGATGGCGGTGCTGTAGGCAATCACCACAGGCAGCGGATCGGCCAGGCGCAGCGTGGCCGACTGGCCACGGGCCATGGCCTCGCGGATGCGTGGTTCGGGCCAGGCAGGATCGTTGTGCAACACAAACCGGGCGAGCGCCACAGGGTCTTCGATGCGGATGCAGCCATGGCTGAAATCCCGCCGGTCGCGCTGGAACAGCAGCGGCGCGGGCGTGTGGTGCAGGTAAATATGGTTGTTGTTGGGAAACACGAACTTGATGTCGCCCAGCGCGTTTTTTGGCCCGGGACGCTGGCGGATGCGCATCTGCCCGCGCAGCACGGCGTCCAGGTGCTCGGCTGCCAGCGTGGTGTGCACCTGCCCATTGGCGCCCACAAACTCCATGCCTTGCTGCTGAAGATAGCCGGGGTCGCGCCGCAGCCGGGGAATGGTTTCGCTGCGCGCGATGGACGGCGGAATGTTCCAGTAGGGGCTGAATTCGATGAAGCGCATGTCCTCGTCAAACAGGGGCGTGCGGGTGTCCAGGGCCTTGCCCACGATCACCTTCATGGCCAGTTGCAGCGATACCCGGCCGTCTTGCACCTCGTAGGCGCGCAGCATGAACTCGGGGATGTTGACCACGATCATGCGTGGACCGCGCAGCAGGGGCGTCCAGCGCAGGCGCTCCATGGCCAGCGCAATCTGGTGTGCGCGGGCTGCGGGCGAAACGGCCAGTGCATCCAGCGTGCCCTTGCCGATCACGCCGTCGGTGGCCAGGGCGTGGCGCTCCTGAAAGGCCTTTACGCCGTTTTGCAATGCTTCGTCGTAGAGGGCGGGGGGCTGTGCGTCCGGTGGCAGGTCCCCCAGCACCACCAGGCGCTGCGTCAACTGCGCAAGGCCCGCCCAGGCCTGGCCGGGTTCGAGCTTGCGGCCTGGCAGCGGCGGCAGGGGCGTGTCCCAGGCGGCAGGATTGCCCAGGGCCCGGTAGCGGGCCAGCTCGCCGCGCAGGCTGGCATACAGCGGCACCTTGGGTGTGGCCGCACGCACGGCATCGGCCAGTGCGGGGGGCGGCGCGATAGCTTCCTGCACGGCAGTGGCGGGCGCGGAGACCGGGAGCGCTGTGGGGGTGTAGTTCTGGTGAATCTGGCGCGGATCGATCCGACCCGAGCGCAGGTCACTGAGGTAGCTCTGCACGGCGGTGGTGAGCGCGTCTTCGAGCTGCAGCGCAGCATCAGCACCCAACGCGGGGCCCTGGGCCGCCCCCGCCACGGCCTGTGCCAGCCATGCGGCCTGGTAATCCTCGGGTTGAAGACCTTCGGCGGCGGCCGCCGCCAGCATGTTCACGGCCTGCTGCGCGGCGGGCGCGGGGCGCCCATCCACCAGCCAGGGTGTGGCGCCCAGCATGGGGGGGAACACTGCCAGCCATAGCGCCAGCAACGCTGTGCGCAGATTCGCAGGGGTTCCAGGGCAGCGGGGCAAGGCGGACGAAATAACCAGCAAGGGGCTGCAAACACGACGCATCGTTGTCAATGGTCACTCATTCCGGGCCACTCGCCGACCAGGCCGCAGGCCGGACACTGTGCGTAGAGACTGGCATTGACGTGAAACTTGGCTTGATGCTTGTCGGTCTCCGGCGCCTTGTCATGGGCTTCTCCGTCGATTTCCACCAGCCCTGTGGCGTGGCAGCGGGGGCACTTGGCAACGGCCAGGGCCGCCAGGGGATTGAAGTTGTCTGCGAACACGGGCACCTCGTCGGTTGTGTGGTGGCGTCAGGGTTTGGGCAACCCTGCCTGTCGCATTATCTGAAATAAGTTGACGAGCCTTACCCCCGGCACTGGCTCCACAGTTAGGGCTGCTTGGTTCCCCACCTGACCCGGTTGGCCGCTTCACCATGCGGGGAGGCCCGTCAGGATGAGATTCTACCCCCTGAATGGCTGCGCCGTTCGGTGCCCGCCGCCAGAGGCGGGGATCTTCAGGCTGTCCAGGCAGGCTCGGGGCCGCAGTCTTCAGCCCTTTTTCTCGCGCTTCGCAGGGGAAGGGGGACGAAGTCGCCGCGGCGAGGCGGCCCATGCGCGGCATCCCTTGCATATTGCGCGCCAGTGTCGGGTGGCGGAAGGCGTAAGAGGTTGCGGGGAGCCGCACCAAAACCCAAGGGGTCATGGGCCGTAGAATCGCCGGCATGTCCTACATCGTGCTCGCCCGCAAGTACCGCCCCCGCAATTTCACCGAAATGGTGGGGCAGGAGCATGTGGTGCAGGCCCTCACCAACGCGCTCACGCAGCAGCGCCTGCACCACGCCTATCTGTTCACCGGCACGCGCGGTGTGGGCAAGACGACGGTGTCGCGCATCCTTGCCAAGTCGCTCAACTGCCAGGGACCGGACGGGCAGGGCGGCATCACGGCCACGCCGTGTGGCGTGTGCTCGGCGTGCACGGACATCGACAGTGGCCGCTTTCCCGATTACACCGAGCTCGATGCCGCATCGAACCGGGGCGTGGACGAAGTGCAGAGCCTGCTGGAGCAGGCGGTCTACAAGCCGGTGCAGGGCCGCTTCAAGGTCTTCATGATCGACGAAGTGCACATGCTCACGAACACGGCGTTCAACGCCATGCTCAAGACGCTCGAAGAGCCGCCGGAATACCTCAAGTTCGTGCTCGCCACGACCGACCCACAAAAGGTGCCAGTCACGGTGCTGAGCCGCTGCCTCCAGTTCAACCTGCGCCCCATGGCGCCCGAAACCGTGCTGTCGCACCTCACGCAGGTGCTGGCCTCCGAGAACGTATCCGCCGAGCCCCAAGCCCTGCGCCTGCTCTCGCGCGCGGCGCGGGGCTCCATGCGCGATGCGCTGTCGCTCACCGACCAGGCCATTGCCTTTGGCAGCGGCCAGTTGCAGGAAGCCGCCGTGCGCCAGATGCTGGGGGCGGTAGATCGCTCGTATGTGTTCCGGCTCATCGATGCGCTGGCCCAGGGCGATGGCAAAACCGTGGTGGAAACCTCGGACACGCTGCGCCTCAATGGCCTGTCGGCCGCCTCCACGCTGGAAGAGATGAGCGCCGTGCTCCAGCGCATGGCCGTTTACCAGGCCGTGCCGCAGATGGCGGGCGCGGTGGACGCCGATGACCCCGAAGCGGCAGAAACCGCGCGCCTGGCCGCGCTGATGCCAGCCGATGAAACCCAGCTGCTCTACAGCCTGTGCCTGCATGGGCGCGGCGAGCTGGGCCTGGCGCCCGATGAATACGCAGCGCTGACCATGGTGCTGCTGCGTCTGCTGGCATTCAAGCCCCAGGGCGAACCGGCTGAAAAAAAAACTCTGACGCGGCCTGAGACGGCTCGTTCCGGCCCGACACCGGCGGTCTTGGCGGTGCCCGCAACCGTTGCCGCCGCCTTGCCAACGCATTTGGTCCGAACGGTGACGGCTCCTGCACCGCAGGCTCTTGCGGCAGCCGCAGCACCTGTGCCTGCGGCGCAAACGCTTCCAGCAGCAACGGCCTCAGAGCGGGCGCCGTCATTGGTGCAAGACACATCCTCCAAGTCTGCCGACTCCTCTGAGCCGCCTCCCTGGCCGGGCTCGGACGAGCCGGGCGCTTCGGCGTCCACTGCGTCAGTCACCACAGCGCTGCCGGTGCGGACAACTGGAAGATTTGAACAAAATCAACGCTCAACGCAATCAGTACAAGCGCAAAGTGCTCCTGAATTTGTAGCTATCCCGGTGCGTGAATCGCCCGAGCCCGGCGAGCGGCTGCAACCGCTGCCGCTCTCTGCGCCCATCCCCGTCTCTGCACGCTACACCCCCACTGAAGAAGGCGAGGTGTGGCACAGCGCGGTGCAGCAGCTCGTGGCGGCCGAGGCCATTTCTGCCCTGGTGCGCGAACTGGCCTTGCAGTCCCAGCTGGTGGCGCGCGATGCCGGGCACTGGCTGCTGCGCGTCGAGCGCGAATCGCTCAACCAGCCGCAGGCCCGCGAACGCCTGCGCGCCGCACTGGAGGCTGCGGGCCATGCCAGCCAGATCAGTGTGGAACTGGGCGTGGTGATTGACAGCCCCGCCCGCCGCAACGCTGCCGCCGCCGCCGAGCGCCAGCGTGTGGCCGAAGACATCGTGATGAACGACCCCTACGTGCAGTCGCTGGTGCGCGACTACGGCGCGAAAATCGTGCCGGGCAGCATCAAGCCTGCGTGACCGACCACCATTCAACCCATTCAACAGAAACTGAAAAGGAAACCACA
Organism: Acidovorax defluvii; assembly: GCA_003268905.1. GTDB lineage: Bacteria > Pseudomonadota > Gammaproteobacteria > Burkholderiales > Burkholderiaceae_C > Acidovorax > Acidovorax defluvii. The sequence goes on along the minus strand of QLTU01000001.1, from coordinate 284,322 downwards.
CCATGTTCAACAAGGGACAACTCGCCGGCCTCATGAAGCAAGCCCAGGCCATGCAGGACAACCTCAAGAAGGCCCAGGACGAACTGGCCTTCATCGAGGTGGAAGGCGAATCGGGCGCTGGCCTGGTGAAGGTGCTGATGACCTGCAAGCACGATGTCAAGCGCATCACCATCGACCCCAGCCTGCTGGCCGAAGACAAGGACATGCTGGAAGACCTGGTGGCGGCTGCGTTCAATGCAGCGGTGCGCAAGGCCGAGGAGACTTCGCAGGAGAAGATGGGCAAGCTCACGCAAGGCATGCCAGGCCTCCCCGGCGGCATGAAATTCCCGTTCTGAGGCTGGCTACCGAGCGGGCGATCTGCGTCGTTGGGCGGTGCTCGGAATCCTCACGTACTGCAAGTACGTTCCGGTTCCTGTGCTCCGTCCGCCTAGCAGCTCATCCCGCTCGCTACGCCCTTGAGGGCGGGGTGGGGGCAGAAACTCAAACTGCACTGCGTCCCGGTCCCGTTCGGGCTGAGCTTGTCGGAGCCTGGTTCCGCATACGCCTCCCAATGTCACCCGGATTGCCTGCCCACCCATGTCCTCCACCAACGCCCTTGAAGTCTTGATCCAGGCGCTGCGCCGTTTGCCGGGGGTGGGGGTCAAATCTGCGCAGCGCATGGCGTTTCATTTGATGCAGCATGACCGCGATGGGGCAGAAGCCTTGTCGATGGCGCTGCACCATGCGGTGCAGAACGTGCATCACTGTGCACGCTGCCACACGTTCACCGAAGACGATATCTGCAGCACCTGCCTGGACCCGGAGCGGGATGCGACGCGGCTGTGCGTGGTCGAGACACCGGCGGACCAGTCGGCGCTGGAGCGCACGGGCGCCTTCAAGGGGCTGTATTTTGTGTTGATGGGGCGGCTCAGCCCGCTTGACGGTATCGGTCCCAAGGAAATTGGCTTGCACAAGCTCATGGAGCGCGCCTCCAACGGCGTGGTGCAGGAGGTGATCCTTGCCACCAACTTCAACGCTGAGGGAGAGGCCACGGCCCATGTGATCAGTGAGACGCTCAAGAGCCGGGGCCTGCATGTCACGCGGCTGGCACGGGGCGTGCCCGTGGGCAGCGAACTCGAGTATGTCGACCTGGGCACCATCGCCCATGCACTGGTAGACCGCCGATAGCCCTTTGGTCGCTAGAATACTCCCGAATTAATAGCGGACAGCGCTTGTCGGTGCTGCGCTAGATCCGTCTAAGGGCAAAAATGAATTCCTTGCATGTGGCGCGTTTCACGGTGGCCTACTGGTGCGTTTTCGTCGCCGTGCTGCTGCCCCTGGTGTGCGCCTGGCTGGCCAAGAGCGGCGGCTTTGGCAAGCCGCGCCGCGAGGGTGGCTATGACAACCACGACCCGCGTGCCTGGATGGCCCGCCAGACCGATTGGCATGCCCGTGCGAACGCAGCCCAGGCCAACAGTTTCGAGGCGCTGCCGTTTTTTATGGGCGCCGTCATCATTGCGCACCAGTTGAGGGCAGGGCAGACCTTGCTCGATATCCTGGCGTTCCTGTTCGTCATGCTGCGCATTTTCTACATCATGATGTATGTCTCCGACATGCCCAAGGCCCGCAGCATGGTCTGGGGCGCGGGCTTCATGGTGAACATCGCCATTTTCTTCATCGGCTACCGGTAAAGCGTGCGGGCTGCGGCCCGCACCGGGGTACGTAGAAATCCCAGGGGGTAGACCCTGATGTGCCCATGCGGGGGTTGCGGCACGATTGTTGCATTGCAGCAATACGCCCTTTCTTTCGATTCCCATGGTTTTTCCTCCTGTCAGCCGCCGAGCCTTTGGCGCCGTGTCTGTCTTGTCGGCAGTGGCGGCGTGCACGGGCGCATCGTGGGCGCAGGCGCCAGGCTCCACGGGTGGGCGCATCACCATTGCGGTGGGTGGGCAGGCGGTGCTTTACCACCTGCCCCTGACCATTGCAGACCGGCTGGGTTTTTTTCAGGCCGAGGGGCTGGATGTGCACGTGCGGGACTTCGCTGGTGGCGCGCTGGCGTTGCAGGCGGTGCACGACGGCGCGGCCCATGTCTGCTCGGGGGCCTATGAGCACACCCTTCTCCAGCAAAGCCAGGGCCATGATTTCCGCGCCTTCGTGGTGCAGGGGCGGGCGCCGCAGCAGGCGCTGGGTGTGTCGGTGCGGGCACTGCCGGGCTATCGCCGGCCGGCCGATCTGCGTGGGCGGCGCATCGGTGTTTCGGCACCGGGCTCGTCCACCCAGGTGATGGCCAGTGTGCTGCTGGCGCGAGCGGGTGTGGATGCGCGCGAGGTGTCTTTTGTGGGCGTGGGAACGGGCGCTACCGCCGTGGCGGCCCTGCGCACGGGTCGCGTTCATGCGTTGTGCCATGCCGATCCCATCATGTCCCTGCTGGAGCACCGCGGCGAGGTGCGCCTGGTCAGTGACCTGCGCACGCTCACTGTCGCGCAGGAGCTGTTTGGCGGGTCCATGCCCGCCAGCTGCCTGTACGCACCCCAGGCATTTCTGCACAAGGAGCCCCTGGTGGCGCAAGCGCTGACCAACGCCATCGTGCATGCGCTCAAGTGGCTTCAGACCGCTTCGCCGGCCGATCTGATCAAGGCGGTGCCAGCGAGCTATGTTCTGGATGACAGGGCCGTCTATCTGGCCGCGTTCAACCGGGTGCGCGAGACTTTTTCACCCAATGGGCTCATGCCCGAGGATGGCCCGGCAACAACCCTGCGGGCATTGGCCCAGGCATATCCGCACATGGCCAGCCCACGGGTCAGCCTGCCGCGCACTTTTACCGATGACCTGGCCCGCAAGGCGCGGCAAAAATTTGGGGTGTAAACCGTGCGTGCCATCTGGCACGCCATGGCGGTGCGGGTTGGGGATGGCGGGCGGTCACAGACTGCGTTGTGCCGACCGCTCTTGTCCTGCGCACGTTGCGCGGTGGGTGAGAATGCAGGGCGCCGTGGTTGAACGCGGCGCCTGCCATTTCCTTTCACTGTGTTTCAAAGGACTTTCTCATGTCGCTGAGTCTCAGCATCGGCCCCCTCGTCTCCCTGATCGCCGGCATCCTCATCCTGGTCATGCCGCGTCTGCTCAGCACCATCGTGGCGCTTTACCTGATCGTGATCGGTGTGCTGGGGTTGCTGGGCATGCACAGCCTGCGCTTGTAAGTGCTTAGTGCAGCGCCGCAGCACGGTGCGGCGCGCACTCGCTCAGCGGCGCTTTCTGGCGGGCTTGCCGCCCTTGCGCGTGGGGGCGGGTGCTTTTTTGCCGGCCATGCGATTGGTCGAGCGGCTTGCCGACGGGCCCTTGCCCATGCGCACTGGCAGGTAAACCACCACCTGCTGGCCCGCCTTGAAAGCCGCGCTGGCCTTCACATCGTTCCAGTCCGCCACATTGTCGGCGCTCACCCGGTAGCGCTTTGCAATGCTGCGCACGGTGTCGCGCTTGCCGGCGCGCACGGTGGCGCGGCGGGTGACTATTTCGGGCGTGAGGGCAATCTGTCCGTTGTCTGCCAGGTGGGCCGAAACGTCCTGGCGGGTGGTGGTGCGCGGCACCATCAGCGCCGATCCCGCCTTGATCAGCATGCGTGGCGGAATGTTGTTGAGGCTGCGCAGGTCGTTTTCGCTCATGCCCGTGCGCTGGGAGGCGTCGGCCACGCTCATGGTGGTGGGCACCGTCCACACCGTCCAGCTGGCGTATTGCCCCTGGTTTTTGGCTTCCAGGTTGCGCTGGAACACCCGTGCGTTGTCCCATGGCAGCAGGATCTGGGGGGTTCCTGCGGCAAAGATGGTGGGCCGGTGAAACGAGGGGTTCAGCGCACGAAAGTCTGCTTCGCGCACACCGGCCAGCTGGGCCACCAGCGCTACATCGATGTCGTGGGTGATGTCCACCGTCTGGAAATAGGGGTGGTTTTCAATCAGCGGCAACTCGGTGCGAAACGCGTCAGGGTTGGCCACGATGTTCTTCACGGCCTGCAGCTTGGGCACATACATGCGGGTTTCGGCCGGCATGTTCAGGTCGGTGTAGCGGGTGCCCAGTCCTGCTTTCTTGTTGCGGGCAATGGCCCGACCCACGCTGCCTTCGCCCCAGTTGTAGGCGGCCAGGGCCAGGTGCCAGTCGCCAAACATGCGATGGAGTTTTTGCAGGTAGTCGAGCGCGGCGCGGGTCGAGGCGAGCACATCGCGGCGGTCGTCGCGAAAGGCGTTTTGCTTGAGGTCGAAATAATTGCCGGTGGCGGGCATGAACTGCCACATGCCGGCGGCCTTGGCGCTGGACACCGCCTGTGGGTTGAAGGCACTCTCGATGTAGGGCAGCAGCGCCAGTTCGGTGGGCATGCCCCGCAGTTCCAGCTCTTCAACAATGTGGAACAGGTATTTGCTGGAACGCTCGGTCATGCGCTGCATGTAATCGGGGCGGCTGGCATACCACTGCTCGCGGTCCTGCACCAGTTCGTGCTGCAGGTCGGGCATGGCAAAGCCGCGGCGAATGCGGTCCCACAGGTCGGCGGGGGTGGACAGCGACGCCACTTCGCTGCCTGCGGCCTGGCCGGCCGTGATGGGGCTCAAAGGCCCGTTGGGGATGACGGGGGTGTGGTTGGTAGCGCCTGATGAAGATTCGTTGTTGAACGGGCCATTGCCGGAGGTACCTGGGGTGCCATTGGTTGCGCAGCCGGTCAGCCAGAGCAGACCTGCCAGGCAGGCGAAGTGCAGAATTTTCATCAGAAGTCGTTTTTCCATTGGCGCAGGGCGGCAAACACCGCCACGGCGTCTTGTTGTGGGACCCGGGCATCAAAGCCCTGGGCGGCTGCAGCGACCGCAGTTTCGCGGACCCGCAGAAAGGGGTTGATGTCACGCTCCAGCGCCATGCGCGAGGGCAGCGTGGGCAGTTGCCGGGCACGCAGGCTTTCGCAGTGGCTGCTGTAATGGAGCAGCGCCTGGTTGCCAGGTTCCACCGCACGCGCAAATCGCAGGTTGGAGAGCGTGTATTCGTGGGTGCAGCATACGCGGGTGTCACCCGGCAGGGCGGCGAGCTGGTCGAGGGACGCCAGCATTTGCGCGGGCGTGCCCTCAAAAAGGCGTCCGCAACCTCCCGAGAAAAGGGTGTCGCCGCAAAAAAGCAGGGGTGCGCCCTGCATGTCGGGGCAGTAATAGGCGATGTGGCCGGCCGTGTGGCCCGGAACATCCAGCACCGAAAACCGCAGGCCCAGCACCTCCACGGTGTCGCCTTGCGCCAGGCGCACCAGCGGCTCGGGGATGCGTTCGCGCGCCGGGCCGAACACCTGGGCGCCGGTGGCCGCGCGCAAGGCATCCACGCCGCCGACGTGATCGACATGGTGGTGCGTGACTAGAATGGCCTGCAGTTGCAGTCCCTGTGCCTGCAGTGTTTGCAGCACGGGCGTGGCGTCTCCGGGATCCACCACAATGGCCTGCCGCGCGTTGTGCAGCATCCAGATGTAGTTGTCGGTAAAGGCGGGCAGCGGCAGCAAGTTCATGAGCAATCAAATTATAGGTTTGCACCACTGGTTCGACTCCCCGCCCGGCCGCTACCTGCTGGCGTGGGAGCAAGAGCGCTTTGACGAGGCGGTGGTGGACATCTTTGGCTTCCACGGCCTGCAGCTGGGCATTCCGATGCTGGACGGCCTGCGCGCCAACCGCATGCCGCACCACTGGCTTGCCCTGGGCGAAGAAGGCCTGGCCATGTTGCCGGGTGCTGGCGTTGCTTCCCGGCCGACCACCGATGCCGTGGCCGGGCCCGATTCCCTGCGCCTTCTGGCCCTGCTGGCCGACCCGGTGGCGCTGCCCTTTGCGGACAACAGCCTGGACCTCGTCCTGCTGCCCCACACGCTGGAGCAGAGCCTGGATCCGCATGCCGCGTTGCGCGAGGTGGAGCGGGTGCTGGTGCCCGAGGGGCGGGTGGTGATCAGCGGGCTCAATCCGGTCAGCCTGTGGGCATTGCGCCAGCACCGGGCGCGCCTTTACCAGCGCATGGGACGAGGCCGGCTGTATCTGCCGGATGCGGGCGAGTTCATCGGTTACCACCGGCTGCGTGACTGGCTGCGGTTGCTCAGCTTCGAAGTGGAGTCGGCGCGCTTTGGCTGCTACCGGCCTGCCGTGCGCAGCAACCACTGGCTGGAAAGATTTGCCTGGATGGACCGCCTGGGTGAGCATTGGTGGCCGATACTCGGGGCCGCGTACTTTGTGGTGGCCGTCAAGCGTGTGCATGGCATGCGCCTGCTTGAACCTGCCTGGCGCACGGCACCGCAGCGCGCTGCTGCGTCGGTGCCCGTGGCCAACCGGGCCACCACCCAAAAACCCTCTCAACGCACCAGCCTGGTGGCCGCCGCAGTGGCGGGCACCACAGACAGGAAAAAAGTTTGAATCAGATCGAGATATACACCGATGGCGCCTGCAAGGGCAATCCGGGCCCCGGCGGCTGGGGCGTTGTGCTGCGCTCAGGAACCATCGAAAAAGAACTCTTTGGCGGGGAGCTTGGCACCACCAACAACCGCATGGAACTGATGGCCGTCATCGAGGCACTGTCTGCGCTCAAGCGGCCTTGCGCGGTGACGCTGTACCTCGACAGCGAATACGTGCGCAAAGGCATCACGGAATGGATCCATGGCTGGAAGGCGCGGGGCTGGCGCACCGCCGCCAAGCAACCCGTGAAAAACGTCGAGCTGTGGCAGCGGCTGGATGCGCTGGTCACCAACGCCGGGCACCGCATTGACTGGCGCTGGGTGCGCGGGCACTCGGGTGACCCGGGCAACGAGCACGCCGATGCCCTGGCCAACCGCGGCGTAGAACAGGCCCTGGGGCGCCGCTGAAGTTCTCGACCAGATCCGGCAGGTATGCCCTGCCAGCGTTGCGTCTAATGCTATGAAAATAATAGCTTCTCGCGCTCATGGATAAAGGGCTGGAGGCGATTTTTACCTGAAACCCCTGGCGTGTGATCCACCCACCGGTGGCGCAGGCTTGCGCGATTCGGGTAGGCAGGCTGTCGGTGCTGTGTTCTGATGGTGGCTGGTGGTCCTCTGCAAAGGAGTGAACATGAACCCGCTGACCAAGATGGCGCTGGGGCTGATCGGGCAGTTGCGCCCCGAGCCCCCCACGGGCGATGGCAGCCCCGTGCTGGCACTGCCGCCGCCACGGCAGGGTGGCGGCCTGCCGCTGATGCAGGCGCTGGCCCGGCGCCAGTCGCAGCGCGAATTCGACCCCGTGGCCCTGCCGCTGCCGGTGCTGTCAGACCTGCTGTGGGCTGCGGCGGGCGTCAACCGGCCCGACAGTGGTGGGCGCACCGCGCCCAGCGCCATGAACGCACAAGAGGTGGACCTGTATGTGGCCCTGCCCGAAGGCCTGTACCGCTATGACCCGCAGGCCCACGCGTTGCAGCGCACGGTGGCCGCCGACGTGCGGCGTGTCACGGGTTACCAGGATTTTGTGGACAGCGCCCCGCTCGATCTCGTCTATGTGGCCGACCATGCGCGCATGAAGCTGGTGCCGGCCGAGCAGCGCAGCACCTATGCTGCGGCTGCCGCGGGCGCCATGGCGCAAAACGTCTATCTGCAGGCCGCTTCTGCAGGGCTTGCCACCGTCATCCGGGCCTGGCTGGACCGCCCTGCGCTGGCGCAGGCCATGGGGCTCGGAACCAACCAGCAGGTGTTGCTGGCGCAGACCGTGGGCTGGCCCGCCGGAGCGGCACCGCAATGACCACCGTGTTCGACCCGCTGCGCATGTCGGCGGTGTCGCTGGATGTGATGGCGGTCAACCGTGATTCGGCCCAGGGCGTGGCGCGGCGCCAGCAGGCGCGGCTGGCGTTGCTGCTGGATGCGGCTCTGGCCGGCTCGCGCCTATACCGGCAGCTGCTGGCCGCCCGCACCACGGCCCGCACACCGCTGCAGAACTTGCCGGTGGTGACGCGCGGGCAGCTGATGGAGCGCTTTGATGACTGGGTGACCGACCCATGCCTCACGCTGGATGCGCTGCGCGCCTTCACTGCCGACCCGTCGCGCATCGCCCAGCCCTGGCAGGGCCGCTACATGGTGTGGGAAAGCTCGGGTACCAGTGGCCAGCCGGGTATTTTTGTGCAGGACGCGCAGGCCATGGCCGTGTACGACGCGCTGGAGGCGCTGCGCCGCTGCGCACCGCGCCCGCTGGCGCGCTGGCTGGACCCGCTGAGCCTGGCCGAGCGCATGGCCTTTGTGGGCGCGACCAGCGGGCATTTCGCCAGCTATGTCTCGGTGCAGCGGCTGCGCGCGCTCAACCCCTGGCTGGCGGGCAACACGCGCAGCTTCTCCATCCAGGTGCCCACGCCCGAGCTGGTGGCCGCCCTCAATGACTTCGCCCCCACGGTGCTGGCCACTTACCCCACTGCAGCGGCGCTGCTGGCCGACGAGGCGGGCAGTGGCGCCTTGCGCATCGCACCGCGAGAGGTGTGGACCGGTGGTGAAACGCTGAGCCCCACCGTGCGCGCGCACATCGCGCAGGGGCTGGACTGCCCGGTGCGCAACAGCTATGGCGCTTCAGAGTTTTTCACCATGGGCTGGGAGTGCGCCCATGGCCACATGCACCTGAATGCCGACTGGGTGATCCTGGAGCCGGTCGACGAGCACCATCGCCCCGTGCCTGCGGGCCAGCCCTCGTGCAGCGCGCTGCTGACCAACCTGGCCAACACCGTGCAGCCCCTCATCCGCTACGACCTGGGCGACCAGGTCACGCTGCAGGCCGGGCCCTGCGGATGTGGTTCGCCGTTGCCGGTGATACGGGTGCAGGGGCGCCAGGACGACGCTTTGCACATGGCGGGGCGGGGCGGCCGGCCGGTCACGCTGCTGCCAATGGCTTTGTCCACTGTGCTGGAGGATGACGCAGGCGTGTTTGACTTTTATCTGCGCCAGCAGGACGACCACACGTTGGTGCTGCGCCTGCCTGCGGCGGGCGAGGCCGGGCAGGCGGCCATGGACCGGTGCTGCACGGCGCTCAAGGCCTTTGCCAAGGCGCAGGGCGTGCCCCGGCTGCGCGTGCTACCCGAGCTGGGCCTGCCCGTGCCCCGGGGGCGCAGCGGCAAGGCCCGCCGCATCGTGGCGTGCACGGCCTGAGTTTGCTATTAAAATAATAGCTGCAAGCGCTTGCTGAATAAGCGCCAGAGCCTTTTTTATCAATATTCAGGTGACTTTTGCGCGCGCACCCCAAGGGCGCAGCAGGCTCAGGGCATCGACGAGACATAGGCCACCACGGCCTCGATGTCGGCATCCGACATCAGCTTGGTGTTGGGGGTCATGATGGAGTTGGCGCGCACCCCGGTGCCCGCGCGGTAGCGCTGCAGCGTCAGGCGCAGGTAGTCGGGCTGCTGCCCGGCGATGCGGGCAATCTGCTCATTGCCACGCCCTCCCGTGCCATGGCAGCGAAAGCAGGTTTTCTCGAAATACTCCTGCCCCTTGGCTGCGAGCATGGGGTTGGCGGGGGTCTGGTGGGCCACTTGCTGCGCTGCATAGAACAGCACCATGCCAATTTTTTCGTCGCTGTTCATGGCGCGGATCATGCCTTCCATGAACTCGTTGCGGCGCCGGCCGTCGGCAAATTGCCGCATCTGCTCGAGCAGATAGGCGGGGTTCTGCCCGGCCAGGTTGGGAATGGAAGGCTTGGTGCTGGTGCCGCCTTCACCATGGCAGTTGGCACATACGGCGGCCACTTTGCGGCCCACCTTGTAGAGGTCATCGGCCAGCTGGGGGCTGGTTTGTGCTTCCTTGAAGCGTGCGTCCAGGTCCACGTTGGCGGTGGCGCGGGCCTTGGCAGGCTGGGCCACCACGGGCGGCGCGACAAGTGCAGCCATCAATGCGGTCATCAGTGCTATGCGCTTGATCATGGTGGTAACCACTTTATTGAAAAGGTCATTCCAGACCTCCGGGCGCGCCTGCGATCGCGTGGGCGGTTGGGGTCCAGGTGGTGCTGGATCAAACAGTGCGCGTTGGGGTGCGCGGGCATGCAGTTTGTGGCGCAGCTGCTGCAAGGGGCCGGGTGTCGCGGGGGTGCGGGCACGCTGGGGGGGGTGTTCGTAAAATGACCGGCTGGGTAGTGACGGTCGTGGCCAGCAACGCCGTCTGCAATCCCCTGCTTCAGAATGCCATGTGCGCCCGCAGGCCGCGTGCGGCACTCGCAGTTTTTCCAATCTCTTCGTATCCTTTTTCCATCGACGAACGCAGCGCTCTCGGGGCCTGCCGGTCTCTTCATTCAACACTTATGCAACGTCATTGGCCTCCGTTTGCCTGGGTGTGTTTTGCCATGTGTGTGGGGGTCATGGGCACCGCCCTGGCCAGCCCGCTGTATCCGCTGTACCAGGCCCACTGGGGCTTGCAGCCCAGCCACATCACGGGCACCTATGTGGCCTACATGTTCGGGGCGCTGGCCAGCCTGCTGTTTCTGGGGCGGCTGAGCGACCGGTTTGGTTTTTTGCCGGTGCTGCGCCAGGGTCTGGTGCTGGTCACGGCCGGGGTGCTGCTGTCGGCGCTGGCCTGGAGCGTGGCGTCGTTCGTGGTCAGCCGCGTGTTGATCGGCATTGCCTCGGGAATGATCACCACCTCGGCGTCGATCGGCCTGACGCAACTGAACCGCAGCAGCAACGTGATGCGTGCCTCGGCCATGACCAGTTTTGCCATGGCGCTGGGTTTTGGGCTGGGGCCGCTGGTGGGCGGGTTGATGGCCCAGTGGGTGCCGCAGCCGCTGGTGACGGCCTATGCACCCAGCGTGGTGCTGGGGGGGCTGGCGATTTATGCATTGCACCAGGTGCAGCTGCCCCGCCCGGCTTCTGCCGCCGCGCCAGGGCGGTTTGCCTTGCATGACTGGCTGCCGCGCATCACGCTGCCGCAGCCCGCCCTGCGCCGCCCTTTTCTGATTGCCAGTCTGGGGGCGTTCAGCACCTTCGGCATCTTTGGCCTTTATGCATCGCTGGCACCGAGTTTCATGGCGCTCATGGTCCCCTGGCACGGGCCGGCCGTGAGTGGCCTGTCGATTGCCATGATCTTGTTTCTCTCTGCCGGCTTTCAGTGGCTGGCCCGGCCGGTGCACACCAAGACCTGCGCCATCGCGGGGCTGGGTTTGCTGGCGGTGTGCAATTTCTTGCTGATAGCCACCACCTACACCAATCTGCCGCTGCTGTTTGTGCTGAGCGTGCTCACCACGGCAGCGGGCCACGGTCTGGTCAACCTGGCGGGCATTGCCATCGTGAACAAGGTGGCTGGCCCGCAGAACCGGTCAGGGCTGTTGTCCACGTATCTGGTGGTGGGGTATCTGGGCACCATCGTGCCCATTCTGGGTGTGGGCTGGCTGTCGGACCACCTGGGCCTGACGGTGGCCATCGTGATTTTCTGTGGGGCAATGGCGCTGCTGACCGGCGCACTGGCCTGGCTGGCGCACCGCACCCCGGTGATCGAACAGGCCTGAGCGGGCTGCAGCGTGGCGCCGATGTGGTGCCGGCTCGGTGCCCGTGCACGGTGGTGGCTGCGGGGCAGGGCCTTGGTGTCAGGCGTCACCCGCCGCACTGGCGCTGTGCAGCGGTGCTTGGATGGCGCGGGCATCCTGGGGGCGGACCACGCGCGCCATTTCCGTCCCATCGCGCAAAAACACCAGCGTGGGCCAGAGCTTCACGCCAAAACTGCGGCCCAGGCGCTGGCCGGGGCCGTCCTCCACCTTGACGTGGACCACATCAGGCCGGTCGCGCAGGGCCTGCTCGATGAGGGGCTGGGCGCGCTGGCAGTGGCCGCACCAGGGTGTGCCGAATTCGAGCACGGTGGTGCCGGGCAGGCTGTCCACCTCGGCGCGGGTGGGGGCTTGTGCAAGGTGCTGGGCGGCGTAGGGCATAGGTGCGAAGATTTCTGCAGAAATGCGAAGAGATCCATTGTGCTGCGCTTCACCCGCTCGGCGTGCAAGCGGCGCGTCCCCGGCGAGGGACGCCGAGCAAGGGCCGCCCCGCAGCGAGGGCGTCGTCCCCCTCTGGGGGAAGGCGCGAAGCGACACAGGGGGGTTAAATCACACCGTCAAACACCATCACATCCACGGCGTCACCCGGCGACACGTTGCCCTGGCCGTGGTGCAGCACGATCAGGCCGTTGGCCTGCACCATGGAGCTGAGCACGCCCGAGCCCTGGTTGCCCGTGGTGCAGACCTGCAGCGTGCCGTCGGCTGCCGTGGTGACGGTGCCGCGCTGGTATTCGGTGCGGCCAGGTTTCTTGCGGATGGCTTCGGTGCTCACGGCGCGCAGCAGTGGCGGTGCGGCGCGGGTGCAGCCCATCATGCGCAGCAGGGCGGGGCGCACAAAGGCGAGAAAGGTCACCATCACCGCCACGGGGTTGCCAGGCAGGCCAAAAAGAACAGCGCCGCTTGCCGCTGACGCAGTATTGTTTTGATAGCTGCTTGCGCTTTCTGCATAAGGGCTAGAGGCACTTTTGGCTTGAAATCCTGCGCTGGCGATGCGCCCCACGGCCATGGGCCGACCAGGGCGCATGGCGATGCGCCAGAAGGCCACGTCACCGAGCTGCTTCATCATGGTACGCGTGTGGTCGGCCTCGCCCACGCTCACGCCACCGCTGGTGATGATGGCGTCGGCCCTTTGCGCAGCATCGCGAAAGGCGGCCTCCAGCAGGGCGGGTTCGTCGCGCACCACGCCCAGGTCGATCACCTCCACGCCCAGGCGCGTGAGCAGGCCAAACACGGTGTAGCGGTTGCTGTCGTACACCGCGCCCTCGCGGGGCGGCTCGCCCAGGCTCAGGATTTCGTCGCCGGTGGAGAAATACGCCACGCGCAGGCGGCGGTACACCGTGATGGTTTTCAGACCCAAACTGGCCACCAGGCCAAGAGCAGCGGGCGTCAGTAGCTCACCTTTGGATAGCGCCACGCCGCCTTCCATGAGATCTTCCCCCTTGAAGCGGCGGTTGTCACCCAGGCGCAGCACGTTGGCGGCGATGGTGATGTGCCCGTCGGCGCTGGTGGTGAACTCTTGCGGCACCACGGTGTCCAGGCCCGGCGGCATGATGGCGCCGGTCATGATCTTCAGGCACTCGCCTGCGCCCACAGCGCCAGTCCAGGCCTTGCCAGCCAGTGCGGTGCCCACCACGCGCAGCGTGAGCGGCTGACCCGCCACCAGTTGCGCGCCAGCCAACGCATAGCCATCCATGGCCGAGTTGTCGTGGGGCGGCACGCTCAGAGGCGAGACCACATCGCGGGCGAGCACGCGGCCCAGGGCCTCGAAAATGCCAAGCTCTTCGGTGGCTGTGACGGGCAGCGCCAGCCGTTCAAGAAAGGCCGACACCTGGTCGGCGCTGAGCGCCTGCGGGTCGTAACCCTGCAACTCGGCTGCAATCTGGGCAATGGATTTCATGGGAGAGTCAAAACAGAAGAGGGAAGGAGCCGCACCATGTGCAGCTGGTCGTAACCTGCGCCCTGCACCACGATGGCACGGGGCAGCAAACCCCATGCGCGAAAGCCGGCGCGCTCGTACAGGCGCACCGCATGGTGGTTGGACGCGGTGACCGAGAGGGTCAACTGCTCCAGCCCGACCACCTGCGTGGCCTGGTCAATGCAGGCGGCCAGCAGTTGCTGCCCGATGCCGCGGCGCTGCGCGGCGGGCGCCACCATCATGCTGACCAGCCGGGCACTGTGCCGCTGCTGGGGCAGCAGCTCGCGTTCGCAGCCAATGCAGCCCAGCAAGGGGCCATCGGGGGCGAAGGCGCCCAGAAAAAAATGGCCCGATGCGGGGGCACCAAAGCGCGGGGCGTAAGCGCTGGCGGGCCGGTTCACCGACGCGGCATGGTCAGAGCTGAAGGACTCGGGGGCACATTCAAGGGCTTCGTCCCGCAGCGACTTGTAGGGGAGCACGTCCGCAGCCGTCAGGGGGCGGATGAGCCAGGTCATGGCGCGCCAGAACCCTCAAGGCGGTGCAGCTCGGCCAGCGTGTTGGCGTTGAAGAACGCCAGCGGGTCGTCGCCCGGCTGGTCAAACGGCACCACCACCTGCTGGTGCTGGGCGGTCCAGGCGTCAATCTTGCGGCCACCTGCCTGGGTGAAGGCGACCAGGCTTTCGAGCAGGTCCACACGCAGCAGGCAGAACACGGGCTGGGGGCGCACTGCGGTGCCGCCCGCGCCATCGTCTTCGGGCGCGGCGGCCATGGCAATGTCGGCGCCCGCCTGGTCGGCGGCAGTGGCCAGCCGCGAAGCCAGGTCCAGCGGAAACAGGGGCGTGTCGCAGGGTACGGTGAGCAGCCAGGGCGTTTCACAACGTTCCAGCCCGGTCAGAAAACCGGCCAGCGGGCCGGCATAGTCGGACAGCACATCGGGCCAGACCGGGGCACCAAAGGCCTCGTACGCCGCCAGATTGCGGTTGGCATTGACCATGGTGGCGCCCACCTGCATCTGCAGGCGCATCAGCGTGTGCAGCGCCAGCGGCAGGCCGCGAAAGTTCTGCAGGCCCTTGTCGACGCCGCCCATGCGGGAGCCTCGGCCACCGGCGAGGACCAGGCCGGTGATGTCTTGGGTGTCAATCATGTTTTTGCGGGGTGTGTGCTATGAGCGCGTGCCAAGCCAGGGCAGCCCAGCAAGGGCCGCCCCGCAGCGAGGGCTGCGTTCCCCTCCCCGCGCGCAGCGCGAGAGGAGGGGGAAGGCGCCGAAGGCGACTCAGGGGGAGGTGTCACGTGCTATCCGCCGATGTAGCTCATCTCGACGCGCCGCGCTCCACCTTGCGTGGTATCCGCAGGCAGGCTGCTGCGCAGCTCCGAATAGCGGTCGGTGCGCTGCTGCCAGATGGGGGCGATGGCCGATGCAATGGCTTCGTCGGTGGCGCCGCCGCGCAGCAGCGTGCGCAGGTCGTAGCCCTGGGTGGCAAAGAGGCACAGGAAGAGCTTGCCTTCGGTGGACAGCCGCGCGCGGTTGCAGTCGTGGCAGAAAGCCTGGGTCACGCTGCTGATCACGCCCACTTCGCCCAGCGCCGGGTCGTGCTGGCCTTGCGCGTTGGTGTAGCCCCAGCGCTCGGCGGTTTCGCCGGGGCTGGTGGGGCTGAGCTGCACCAGCGGCAGCTCGGCACGCAGGCGCCCGATCAGCTCGGCCGAGGGCAGCACCTCGTCCATGCGCCAGCCGTTGGTGGCGCCCACGTCCATGTATTCGATGAAGCGCAGCGTGGTGCCTGTGCCGCGAAAATGCCGCGCCATGGGCAAGATCTCGTGGTCGTTGGTGCCGCGCTTGACCACCATGTTGACCTTGATGTGCGACAGGCCCGCTGCGTGCGCGGCCTCGATGCCCGCCAGCACATCGGCCACCGGAAAATTCACATCGTTCATGCGGCGAAACACCGCGTCGTCCAGGCCATCCAGGCTCACGGTGACACGGTTCAGGCCCGCATCCTTCAGCGCCCGCGCCTTGCGCGCCAGCAGCGAGCCATTGGTGGTGAGGGTGAGGTCGGGTAGCAGGCCGTCGACCGTGCGCAACTGGGCCAGTTGCGCCACCAGTTCTTCCAGGTTCTTGCGCAGCAGGGGCTCGCCCCCGGTCAGCCGGATCTTGCGCACGCCATGCGCCATGAAAAGTCGTGCCAGCCGCGTGATTTCTTCAAAGCTCAGCAGGGCGTTGTGCGGCAGGTAGGCGTGGTCCTTGTCGAACACCTCCTTGGGCATGCAGTAGTTGCAGCGGAAGTTGCAGCGGTCGGTCACGCTGATGCGCAGGTCGCGCAGCGGACGGCCCCGGGTGTCGGTCAGCAGCCCGGTGGGGGCGGCAGCCTGCGCGGGCACCTTGGCCGCCAAAGCGGCGATGCGTTGGTCCACCAGAGGAATCACACGTTCAGCCATGGCGTGATTCTGCCGCATCGGCCCCGCCATCGACGGTTTGCCCCTACCGGCGGGGTTGACACGCATCAACCGTGCGGGTCGGGAGGTGCGTTTTGCAAGTGTCCGGCGAATGGCACTTGCTTGACTTGGCTCATGGGGTGCACATGCCGCATCACTACAATCACGGGCACACAGGTTCAAGGATATGACATGACGAATGCGACATCGATAGCACAAGCGCTGCCCTGCCAGCGCCGGGTGGCTGTGCAGTGGGTGGCGGCAGGCATCCTGCTGCCCACCTGGGCCAACGGGGCGCAGGCGCAAGTTGCGCTGTCGGGGGCCATCAACCACGCGGGGCGTTTTCGTGCGCTGTCGCAGCGCATGGCCAAGGCGTATTGCCAGCAGCATCTGACGGTGATGCCTGCCGCCGCCGCGGACGTGATGGCCAATGCGCGCAAGCTGGTGCAGCAGGGCACGGCCGAACTGGCGCGGGGCTCGCAGTCGGGCCAGTGGCCTGCCGATGTGGTGCGCCAGCTGGACGAAGTGCAAAAACAGTTTGCCTTGCTAGACGAGTTGACCGCGGTGCCCACGTCGCGGGCCGCCGTGGTGGCGGTGTCCGAGCAGTCCGACCGCACGCTGCTGGTGGCCCAGGCGGTCACCGAAGCGATCGAAAAAATGGCGCGGGTGGCCAGCGCGCGGCTGGTGAACCTGGCTGGGCGCCAGCGCATGCTGTCGCAGCGCATGGCCAAGAACTATTTTCTGGTGGCGGCCAAGGCCGACTCCAAGCTGGTGCTCGCGCAACTGGCGGCAGACGCCAACGATTTCCGGCAGGCCATGCAGTCCCTGGTGGCGGCACCGGTGTCCACGCCCGCCATTCGCGGCGAGCTGGAGCTGGCGGCCTCGCAGTGGGTGTTTTTTGAATCTGCCCTGCGTCGGCCCGCCGACGAGCAGGGCATGAGCGCGGTGGCCACCACCAGCGAACGCCTGCTGAGCGTGATGGACCGCCTCACCGGCCTCTACGAAGCCGCCTTGCGTGAGGTGCTGGGTTAAGAGGGAATTCCCCGGCAGCGTTGGCCGGTTGTGCGCGCGCCGGGCGGGGCCATCCGTCGCTATACGCAGCGTGCGCCGTCCACCTCGATGCACACGCCGCTGACAAACGCCGCCTCATCGCTGGCCAGGTACAGCGCGGCGTTGGCCACATCCAGTGCGGTGGAAAAGCGGCCCAGGGGAATGGTGGCCAGAAACTTCGCACGGCGGGTTTCGTCCACCGGGCCGCCCGCAAACTCGGCGGCCAGCCCCGTGTCGGGGTTGAACACGGGGTTGATGCAGTTCACACGGATGTTGTCGGGCCCCAGCTCGGCCGCCATGGACTTGCTGGTGGTAATGACGGCGCCCTTGGAGCCGTTGTACCAGGTCAGGCCCGGGCGAGGCCGCAGCCCGGCGGTGGAGGCAATGTTGATGAAACTGCCTCCACCGGCCTGGCGCATGGCCGGCACCGCGTGGATGGCCGAGAGGTAAATGCTTTTGACGTTGATGGCATAGACCTTGTCGAACTCTTCCTCGCTCACTTCGAGCATGGGGCGGTTGCGGTGCGTCCAGCCCGCGTTGTTGACCACCACATCCAGCCGGCCATGCAGGCGCAAGGCTTCATCGACAAGGGCCTTGACGTCGGCGGATTGCGTCACGTCGGCCTTGAAAAACGCCGCCGTACCGCCCGCAGCCATGATCTCGGCCACCACGCGCTGGCCACCGGCCTCGTTGATGTCGTTGACGATGACCTTGCCACCCTCGGCGGCCAGGCGCTTGGCAATGCCTTCGCCAATGCCGTTGCCAGCGCCGGTGACGATGATGGATTTGTGCTGCACGCGCATGGTGTTGTCTCCTGGCTGTTTAAATTTGATAGCAGCTTGCGCTTTATGGATAAGCGCTTGGGGCCATTTTCATGTATTTTTTTGCCCCATGACGCGCGCCAGGGTTACTGTCCGGTATGCGCGTCGACCGCTTGGCTTTGTGTGGCGGCCCGGTCCTCCGGCACTGCCAGACCGTCGGGGCTGCGGCGGTAGAACTGCGGAAAATACTCCTTCACACCGTTGCCATGGAAGTCCCAGCCGGTGCACTGGCCCAAGTGGCGGGGCGGCTCGTCCTCGTTGGCCGACGAAAACACGGCGGGCACCGACTGGAAAGCCGCCGTGGCCAGGTTGAACAGCAGCTCGCGCAGGTGCGTGCAACTGGCCACGCCGCCCAGGTTCTTCTGGATGGCCTGGCGCCAGCCGCGTGCCATGCTGCAGCCCACCATGGATTGCAGCGCGGGCTGGGCCTGGGGGCAGTCTTTGAGCGGGTGGGTGTCCATGGCCACGTCAATGGCCTGCACCACCAGCTGGCGGTTGACGGTAACGCGCAGCCACATGTGGTGGATGGGTTCACCGGCACGGCGCCTGCCGGCATCGCGAAACGAGGGGGCGTCGTGCATCTTGCTGTCGTGCAACTCGCCTTCGATGTCCCACAACCCATCGTCGCGTTCATAGCCTTGGTAATTGACGCGGCGCTGGTGCCGGGCGGTGCGGGGGGCAGGGGGGCTCAGGGGCATGGAGAAGAAAAAACGTCGTGCAAAAGTGAAAGGGGAAGGGCAGAGGCAACCATGCTAGCGGCACACCGCCGCGCCGTCGTGCACCGGCGTGACAGGGCCTGCCGCAGTCAGCCGTGCTGAATGGCCACGGTTTTGAGCGTGGTGAAGCCATACAGCGCCTCCAGGCCCTTTTCGCGCCCGTAACCACTGGATTTGACGCCACCAAAGGGCAGCTCCACACCGCCTGCGGCGCCGTAGTTGTTGATGAACACCTGGCCGCTGTGCACGCGCCGGGCCATGCGGAACTGGCGGCTGCCGTCGCGCGTCCAGATGCCCGCCACCAGCCCGAACTGCGTGGCGTTGGCCAGCTCTACGGCATGGTCTTCGTCCTGGAAGGCCATGGCCGACAGCACGGGGCCAAACACTTCTTCTTGCGCCAGACGGTGATCCACCGGCACATCGCGCAGCAGCGTGGGGGCCTGGTAATAGCCGGTTTCGGGCGCCTCGTCCACGATCTGGCCCTGGGCCACCATGGGGATGCCGGCCACCTGCGCGTCAGACAAAAAGTCCCACACGCGCTGCTGCTGCGACTGGCGTATTAGCGGGCCCACATCCAGGTCCATGGCGGCGGGGCCCACGCGCAGCGCTTCAAAGGCGCGGCCCAGACGTTCCAGCAGCGGCTCGTAGATCAGCGAGTCAATCAGCACGCGTGAGCCGGCCGAGCAGGTCTGCCCGGCGTTTTGCACGATGGCGTTGATGACCACCGGCACGGCGGCGTCCAGGTCCGCATCGGCAAAGATGATCTGGGGGCTTTTGCCGCCCAACTCCAGCGTCACCGGGCAGTGGCGCTCGGCGGCCACCTGTTGGATTTGCGTGCCAATTTTGGGGCTGCCCGTGAAGCTGATGTGGGCAATGCCCGGGTGGCGGGCCAGCGCGTCGCCCACTTCGTGGCCGTAGCCGGTGACGATGTTGAGCGCGCCCGACGGAAACCCCACTTCGGCCGCCAGCTGTGCCACGCGGATCAGGCTCAGGCACGCGTCTTCAGCGGGCTTGACCACGCACACATTGCCCGCCGCCAGCGCGCCGCCCACGCTGCGGCCAAAAATCTGCATGGGGTAGTTCCACGGAATGATGTGGCCCGTCACGCCATGGGGCTCGCGCCAGGTCAGCACGCTGTAGCCGTTGGGGTAAGGAATGGTCTCGCCGTGCAACTTGTCGCAGGCGCCCGCATAAAACTCGAAGTAGCGCGCCAGCGCCAGCGCATCGGCCCGCGCCTGTCTGGTGGGCTTGCCGCAGTCGCGCCGCTCCAGGGCGGTCAGCTCGTCGGCGTGCTCCAGAATTTTTGCCGAGAGCTTTTGCAACAGGCGGCCCCGGTCGGCGGGAGCCATCTTCTGCCACACGGCGTGGTAGCACTGGCGCGCGGCATGCACGGCGGCATCGATGTCGTCGGCCGTGCCGCGCTGGATCTCGTCAAACGGCTGGCCGTCGGACGGGTCGATCACCGGGATGGTGCGGCCGGAGGCGGACGCAACGGAGGCGTTGGCGATGAAGTGCAGTTGCATGGCCAAATTGTGCGACAAAAACAATGTGTTCTTATGGTTTTTAGGTCAAAATGGCCTATAGCCCTTATTTATTAAGCGCTAGTAGCTATTAATACAGTAGCGTTTGGATGCGGTTTGCGCTGGGCGGCAGGTGGCGCAAGGGGGCCGCTAGCGGCCCAATAAGGCCAAAAAAAAGGCCCGCCGCAGCGAGCCTTTGGGGCCGTGGCGGTGCATCAGCCGCCGTGAAACTTGACCACCAGTGGCACGATGAGCAGCGCCACGATGTTGATGATCTTGATCAGCGGGTTGATGGCGGGGCCGGCGGTGTCCTTGTAGGGGTCGCCCACGGTGTCGCCCGTGACGGCGGCCTTGTGGGCCTCAGAGCCCTTGCCGCCGTGGTGGCCGTCTTCGATGTACTTTTTGGCGTTGTCCCACGCTCCGCCGCCCGTGCACATGCTGATGGCCACGAACAGGCCCGTAACGATGGTGCCCATCAGCAGGCCGCCCAGCGCCTTGGGGCCAAGCGCCAGGCCCACCACGATGGGCACCACCACAGGCAGCAGGCTGGGGATCACCATCTCCTTGATGGCGGCGGTGGTCAGCATGTCCACGGCTTTGCCGTATTCGGGCTTGGCCGTGCCCTCCATGATGCCGGGAATGTCACGGAACTGGCGGCGCACTTCCACCACCACAGCACCAGCGGCGCGGCCCACGGCCTCCATGGCCATGGCGCCAAACAGGTAGGGGATCAGCCCACCGATGAAAAGACCCACGATCACCAAAGGATCGCTCAGGTCAAAGCTGATGGCGCGGCCATAGCTTTCGAGCTTGTGGGTGTAGTCGGCAAACAGCACCAGCGCGGCCAGCCCGGCCGAGCCAATGGCATAGCCCTTGGTGACGGCCTTGGTGGTGTTGCCCACGGCGTCCAGCGGGTCGGTGACGTCGCGCA
Source organism: Acidovorax defluvii (assembly GCA_003268905.1). Taxonomy (GTDB): domain Bacteria; phylum Pseudomonadota; class Gammaproteobacteria; order Burkholderiales; family Burkholderiaceae_C; genus Acidovorax; species Acidovorax defluvii. The sequence goes on along the minus strand of QLTU01000001.1, from coordinate 263,462 downwards.
CGCTGCTGGGCAGCTCGGCCATTTCGGCAATGCCGCCGGCGTTGTCGGTGATGGGGCCATAGGCATCCAGCGCCACCACGATGCCCGCCATGCTCAGCATGGACATGGCCGCCACGGCAATGCCGTAAAGGCCTGCCAGCTGGTAGGCCGAGAGAATGGCCAGGCACACAAAAATCACGGGCCATGCGGTGGACCGCATGGACACGCCCAGGCCCGCGATGATGTTGGTGCCGTGGCCTGTGGTCGATGCCTGCGCGATGTGCTGCACGGGCGAATACTGCGTGCCCGTGTAGAACTCGGTAATCCATACCAGCGCTGCCGTCAGCACCAGCCCGGTGGCGCAGGCGCCAAACAGCTTCATCTGGCTGCCGGTGGCGGTGATGGCGTTGTCCGGCATGATCCAGACGGTGACGAAGTAGAAGGCGATGAGTGACAGCACGCCCGCAATCGCCAGGCCCTTGTACAGCGCAGGCATCACGTTCTTCATGCCGGGCGAGGCCTTCACGAAGAAGCAGCCGATGATGGACGCAATGATGGACGCAGCCCCCAGCGCCAGTGGGTACACCACGGCGTTGACGGGCGCGGTGCCCACCAGCAGCGCGCCCAGCACCATGGTGGCGATCAGCGTCACGGCGTAGGTCTCGAACAGGTCGGCCGCCATGCCGGCGCAATCGCCCACGTTGTCGCCCACGTTGTCGGCAATCACGGCGGGGTTGCGCGGGTCGTCTTCAGGGATGCCCGCCTCGACCTTGCCCACCAGGTCGGCGCCCACATCGGCGCCCTTGGTGAAGATGCCGCCGCCCAGGCGCGCAAAGATCGAAATCAGCGACGAGCCGAACGCAAAGCCAATCAGCGGGTTGAGCAGATTGGCCAGGTTGGCCGTGGGCGTGAGATTGCCGTTGCCCGCCAGAAACCAGTAAAAGCCCGTGACGCCCAACAGGCCCAGCCCCACCACCAGCATGCCGGTGATGGCCCCGCCCCGGAACGCTACATCGAGCGCCGGGCCAATGCCGTGCGTGGCGGCCTGCGCTGTGCGCACGTTGGCGCGCACCGACACGTTCATGCCGATGAAGCCGCAGGCGCCCGAGAGCACCGCGCCCACCACAAAGCCCACGGCCGTCGTGCCGTCGAGAAAAATGCCGATGAGAACCGCCAGCACCACGCCGACGATGGCGATGGTCTTGTACTGGCGGGCGAGGTAGGCAGCAGCCCCGGCCTGGATGGCGGCGGCAATCTCCTGCATGCGGGCATTGCCGGGGTCCTTGGCAAGAATCCATCCCCGGGCCCAGATTCCATAGGCCACCGCAATCAATCCGCAAACCAGAGCCAGTATCAGAGGGGCAGTCAGCGCTGTATTTCCAGCCATTCGTCACTCCTTGAAGTATTGAGATGCACGGAAGGAAACACAACGCATCGGTGTGCTTCCGCTGCGTTGCTTCCTCGCGCTCTAGCGTACTGGAGTCGATTGGCCAACAGACCCAATTTACAGCCAAACGCCAGATTGCAAGCGGGCAGAAAGGGGTGTGTGCCTAAAATCAGGGTTAATCCCGACGCGTCGTGCTGCGTGGATTGTCTTCAATCAACTTTTCATACAAGACATGTCTCTCAACAACGTCCCCCCAGGCAAGAACGTTCCCGATACCTTCAATGTGGTCATCGAGATACCGATGAACGCCGACCCTATCAAGTATGAAGTGGACAAGGAATCGGGCGCCATCTTCGTGGACCGTTTCATGACCACGGCCATGCACTACCCAACGAACTACGGCTATGTGCCGCAAACGCTGTCGGGCGACGGTGACCCGGTGGACGTGCTGGTGATCACGCCTTACCCCCTTCATCCCGGTGTGGTCGTGACTTGCCGCCCCCTGGGTATCCTGATGATGGAAGACGAAGCCGGCGTGGATGGCAAGGTCATTGCGGTGCCCACCTCCAAGATCCTGCCCATGTACGACCACTGGAAGACCATCGACGACGTGAACGCCATGCGCCGCAACGCCATCGCTCACTTCTTCGAGCACTACAAGGACCTGGAAAAAGGCAAGTGGGTCAAGGTGCTGGGCTGGGAAGGTATCGACTCGGCCAAGAAGGAAATCAGCGACGGCATCGCCAACTACCAAAAGAGCCTGGGTTGAGCCGGTTCAACCCCATTTTTGAATCAAATGACGCCCAAGCCCTTTACTAATAAGCGCTGACAGCTATCAAAATTAAAGCATGCACCCCAACGGGGTGCATGCTTTTTTTCTGGCCGGTGGGCAGCCTGGGGAATGCTGCCGCGTCGACCAGACGGCCAACGCAGCACCAAACGCCCGTGGCCCCCGCACGAAGTCCGTCCATACCGCGCCATCGATCCGCGCCACGCTGGCAACGGGGTAGTTGTGAGTAAATGCAACTGAAGACTGCTATGCCCTGGCGATATGCGTAGGCCCGGCGCAATCGCCAGCCTGCCCGAACCGATGTTTTCAAGGATGCGCACATGATTTCTGCCCCCACTGCAACCCGTTCCGAGGCGTCTTCGCGCACCGCTGCCGCAGCCCGCGCGGCGGAATATCTGACCTTTCGCCTGGGGGAGGAGGAGTACGGCATCGATATCCTGCGGGTGCAGGAGATCCGCTCGTACGAGCAGCCCACGCGCATGGCGCATGCGCCCGACTTCATCAAGGGCGTGGTGGATTTGCGCGGGCGCATCGTTCCCATCGTGGATCTGCGCCTGAAACTGCACTGCCCCCAGGCCGATTACACCGATTTCACCGTGGTCATCATCCTGAACGTGGGTGGCACCGTGCTGGGTGCGGTGGTGGATGCCGTGGCCGATGTGGTGGCCCTCACGCCCGATGCCATCAAGCCGGCGCCACAGTTTGAAAGCCAGGTGGACTCGGCCTTTGTGACCGGCATTGCCACCGTGGGCGACCGCATGCTCATCATGATGGACATTGAATCCTTGCTGAGCAGCGCCGAAATGGGCCTGGTGGCCCAGGTCGCGCAGTAAGCGGCACCGGCGAATCAGCACTCCTTTTCTCGGGCAGTCCGGGGGGCGCGGCCCTCACTTCTTCAGCAGGGTGAAGGCCGGGCAACGCTGCGGCGAGGGCAGGGCTGCCTCGCACAAAAAACCTCAATCGCTGATGACCTGACGGTCGGTAACTGCCGCCGTGCAGCGGCAGAGCATTGCACGCTTTTTAGCGGCTTGCCCTGCGCCACCGTTGTGCTGTCAAAGTACTTTTTGCGCCGCAGCGCGTGTGGCGGATGTTGTGTTGGCGAGCGTCACGCATTAATATTCATGTAAAATGAATCTTATAAATTTCCGCTGCTTGCGTCGTTCCGGCGCAGCGGGCCGCACCGCATGAAACCCATCTCAACACCCGTCGTCTCCACCGCAGGCGTGGCTCCGGCCTCTGCTTTGCAGGGCTTGCCATTCCTGCGTCTGGGTTTTCGCCCGTTTTATCTGGGCGCGGCCTTTGTGGCGTGCCTGACCGTGCCGCTGTGGATAGCTTCCATGCTTGGGTGGCTTGCGCTCGATCTTCCGGTCGCTCCCCTGCTGTGGCACGCCCACGAAATGCTGTTCGGGTTTGCCGCCACCGTCATCATCGGGTTCTTGCTCACGGCCGTGAAGGCGTGGACAGGGCTGTCCACGCCGCGCGGTGCGTTGCTGGGGGCGCTGGCACTGCTCTGGCTTGCCGCCAGGGTGGCTGCCGTGGTGGCCCCCTATGCGGTCTATGCAGCGCTGGACATGGTCTTGCTGCCGGTGGTGGCGGGCATTTTGCTGGCGGTGCTGCTGCGGGCGCGCAACCGCCGCAATTTGCCGCTGATGGGGGTGCTGGTGCTGCTGTCGCTGGCCAATGTCGCGTTTCACCTGGCGGTCATGGGTGTCATCAGCCTGCCGCCCGTGCAGGCGCTGCATGCTGGCCTGGCGCTTATTGTGCTGATTGAATGCGTCATGGCCGGACGCGTGGTGCCGGCTTTCACCATGAGCGTGAACCCGGGGCTCAAGCTGCAGGCGCGGCGCCCGCTGGAACTCACCACCATGGCCGTCACCGCACTGGCGCTGGTCTCATGGGTGTGTGCTCCTTTTGGCGTGGGCGCGGTCACGGCGGTGCTTGCCGGGCTGGCGGCGCTGCTGCACGGCGTGCGCATGTGGGGATGGAAACCCTGGATCACCCTCAACCGCCCCATCTTGTGGATTCTGCACGCGTCGTATGCCTGGATTCCTGTGGGCTTTGCTCTGCTGGCCTTGGCGCAACTGGGTGTGGTGGCCGTGTCTGCTGCGGTGCATGCCTTTGCTGTGGGTGTCACGGGGGGGCTGATCATCGGCATGATCACCCGCACGGCGCGCGGCCACACGGGCCGGCCGCTGCAGGCTTCCCGGCTGGAGGTGCTGGCCTATGGGCTGGTGATGGGCGCCGCTGTTTTGCGTGTCCTTGTGCCGCTGGCCGCACCGCAGTGGTATGCCGCCACACTGGTGGTGGCCGCGCTGGCCTGGTCCACGGCTTTTGCCATTTACCTGGGCCTCTTTACCCCCTGGCTGTTCCAGACCCGGCTGGACGGCAAGGACGGCTGATGGCGCTGTGCGCGGGCGGTGTTGTTGCAACGCCTTGCCAGCGCCTCAACGACTCAGCGCCGGGGCCGAGGTTGCCCGTCTGAATCATTTTTCGTTGCTCTTGTTCCCTTCCCCTAGAAAGGCTTTGCCATGACTTCCACCCAGAATTCCGTCATCGATGTGCGTGAAATTGCGCCCCGCGAGCGCCACGCCCTGATTTTTGGCCGCTTCGATGCGCTGTTGCCCGGCGAGGCGCTGCAATTGGTCAACGACCATGATCCACAGCCCCTGCGCCAGCAATTCGAGGTCCGCTCTGCGGGCGCGTTCAAATGGGCTTATCTGCAGCAAGGCCCCGATCTGTGGCGTGTACAGATCAGCAAGACCGAGCCCGCCGCAGCCACGGGCGGTTCTTGCTGCTCGGGTGGCGCCTGCGGCGGCTGAGGCCCCGCAGCGTCGGCGGCGCGAGGCCGCCGGGTTTTGGCCCCGCCATTGTGTGAGGCGAGGTGTCAGGCCGCCCGAAACGGGCTGCGTGCCTGCAGATGGTCCAGATACTGCTCTACCCCCGCACCTTCGCGTGCCAGAAACCGGTCCACCGCATCGGCAAATGCCGGATTTGCCAGCCAGTGCATGCTGGTCGCCGGAACGGGCAGCAGGGCGCGGGCCATTTTGTGCTCGCCTTGCGCGCCGCCTTCGAATCGCTGCACGCCATGCGCAATGCACCATGCCAGGGGCTGGTAGTAGCAGGCTTCGAAATGGAGGCAGTCCACCCGCTCCAGCGCACCCCAGTAACGGCCGTAGGCGGTGCAGCCGGCATACTTTGAATGATATTGGCCTCTGGCGCTTGATGGCTGTGCGCTGATAGCTATCAAACTACTAGCAATAGGCCGGCCTTCGCGCTCTGCAATAAACAGCAGCCAGTGTTCGGGCATGCGAGCGGCCATCTGCTGAAAGAATGCCCGCGTGAGGTAGGGCGGGTTGCCGTGTTCCAGATAGGTGCGTTCGTAGCAACGGTAAAAGAAGTTCCAGTCGTCCGCAGTGATGTCAGCCCCCAGTGCCCAGCGAAAGGTGACACCTGCCTCGGCCACGCGCCGGCGTTCCTGGCGGAATTTCTTGCGCTTTTCCTGCGTGAGGTGCGCCAGAAAATCGTCGAAATCGCGGTAGGCAAGCGTTCCGGCTGCCGCCGAGCCGCTGTCGCAATGGCTTTCGACCGCTGCGAGGACGCTCTCTGTGGGCAGCAAAAACCCGCCCGTGCCGAGCGTGGGGGCCGCACCCGAGCCGCCGCCGGGCCGCCCCAAGGCGGCGAGAGCCCCCTCGGGGGGCAGCGAGGACACGTCAGTGCCGAGCGTGGGGGCCGCACCCGAGCCGCCGCCGGGCCGCCCCAAGGCGGCGAGAGCCCCCTCGGGGGGCAGCGAGGACACGTCAGTGCCGAGCGTGGGGGCCGCACCCGAGCCGCCGCCGGGCCGCCCCAAGGCGGCGAGAGCCCCCTCGGGGGGCAGCGAGGACACGTCAGTGCCGAGCGTGGGGGCCGCACCCGAGCCGCCGCCGGGCCGCCCCAAGGCGGCGAGAGCCCCCTCGGGGGGCAGCGAGGACACGTCAGTGCCGAGCGTGGGGGCCGCACCCGAGCCGCCGCCGGGCCGTCCCAAGGCGGCGAGAGCCCCCTCGGGGGGCAGCGAGGACACGTCAGTGCCGAGCGTGGGGGCCACATTCTTCCAATGAAACTGCACCGTATGCCGCAGCATCAGGCCTTCGCGGGCGCCGGTCAGCACATCGTCGTCGCTGGCGAACAGCACATGCAGTGACGAGATGCCCTCGTCCTCGCACCACTGGCACAGTGCCTGCACCAGCCCCTGGCGGGCTGCGGCGTCGCGCGCCATCAGCCGGGTGCCGGGCACGGGCGTGAAGGGCACCGCCACCACGGCCTTGGGGTAGTAGGGGACGCCGTGTTGCTCGTAGGCACTGGCCCAGGCCCAGTCAAACACGTATTCGCCGTAAGAATGGCTTTTGAGGTACAGCGGGCAGGCTGCCACCAGCAGGTCGCCCTCCCACAGGGTCATGAACCGAGGTGTCCAGCCCGTGTGGGGAACAGCGCTCTCGCTCTCATGCAGGGCGGCCAGGTATTCGTGGCGCATGAACGGGGTGGGGTGCGATTGCAGTGCCAGCAGGGCGTTCCAGGCAGTGGCGTCCACCTCCAGGGGCGATGCCAGCACGCGCGCGATAATGGCGCCTTCAGCCATGCTGCCTCCGTGGACCACCGTTTTGCACGGGGCCGTTGTGGGCTGTGGTGGCGGTGTCCAACCCGGCTACAAAAGCCGATTCCAGTTCCATGATGCTCTCCATTTGCACCGCTCAGCTCAATTTTGTCGTGGGCGACATGCCCGGCAATGCGCAGAAAATCATCGCAGCCGCGCATGAAGCCCATGCGCAGGGCGCGCGTCTGTTGCTGACGCCCGAACTGGCCATCTGTGGCTACGCGGCAGAAGACCTGTTCCTGCGCCCCGCGTTTCTGGCGGCCTGTGATGATGCCGTGAAAACCGTGGCCCGCGAGACCGCGGGGTTGAATGGCCTTGCGATCGTTCTGGGCCATCCGCAAAAGCTGGCTGCCGGCGACCCGGCGTTCAGCCCGTGCCTGAATGCGGCCAGCGTGCTGCGGCATGGCCAGATCGAGCAGACCTATGCCAAGCGCGAGCTGCCCAATTACCAGGTGTTCGATGAGCGCCGCTATTTCGTTGCCGGCCAGTCGCCCTGCGTTTTCGAGGTGCAGGGCGTGCGGGTCGGGGTGCTGATCTGCGAAGACGCATGGTTTCCAGAGCCTGCACGCGCTGCTGCCAGCGCGGGGGCGCAGCTGCTGGCGGTGATCAATGCATCGCCCTTTCACCTGGGCAAGAGCGCCGAGCGCGAGCAGACCATGCGCGTGCGCGTGGCCGAGACCGGCCTGCCACTGGTCTATGCCCACCTGGTGGGCGGGCAGGACGAGGTGGTTTTTGAAGGCCGCTCGTTTGCCCTGAATGCAGATGGCTCGGTAGCGGGGCGCGCCCCAGGTTTCAAGGAAAAACTGGTGTTTGCGCATATCCGGCAAGCGCAAGCAGCTATCAAAATAGAAGCAGAGGTGGTGCCCGAGTGCAGCCTGGAAGCCGACCTGTGGGATGCGCTGGTGCTGGGCGTGCGCGACTATGTGGGCAAAAACGGCTTCCCGGGCGCCTTGCTGGGTTTGTCGGGCGGCATTGATTCGGCGCTGGTGCTGGCCATTGCGGTGGATGCCCTGGGCGCCGACAAGGTGCGCACGGTGATGATGCCGTCGCCCTACACGGCGGACATCAGCTGGATCGATGCGCGCGACATGGCCGAGCGCATGGGTGTGCGCCATGACGAAATCTCGATTGCGTCACAGTTCGAGGCCTTCAAGGCCGCGCTGGCGCCGCATTTTGCCGGCCGCGCCGAAGACACGACCGAAGAGAACCTGCAGGCGCGCATCCGCGGCATGCTGCTCATGGCCTTGTCGAACAAATTCGGGGCCATTGTGCTGACCACCGGCAACAAGAGTGAGCTGGCCACGGGCTACTGCACGCTGTACGGTGACATGGCCGGCGGCTTTGCGCCCATCAAGGACGTGGCCAAGACCCGGGTGTTTGCCCTGGCGCGCTGGCGCAATGCCCACGACCCGTATGGCACCGGGGCGAACCCCATCCCCGAGCGCATCATCACGCGCCCGCCCAGTGCCGAGTTGCGCCCCGACCAGAAAGACCAGGATAGTTTGCCGGCTTACGAGGTGCTCGATGCGATCGTGGCTCGCTACATGGAGAATGATGAGCCGATAGAGTCCATCATTGCAGCCGGGTTTGAGCGCGCCGATGTCGAGCGCGTCACACGGCTGATCAAGCTCAACGAATACAAGCGCCGCCAGGCCCCTGTGGGCGTGCGCGTGACGCGCCGCAGCTTCGGCAAGGACTGGCGTTACCCTATCACCAGCAAATTCAGGGCCTGACGGGCATCCGCCAGGCCCGCCGCTTTTTTAAATCCCCCAGGAGACCCCCATGAAAATGATCACCGCCGTCATCAAGCCCTTCAAGCTCGAAGAAGTCCGAGAAGCCTTGGCCGAATGTGGCGTGACCGGCCTCACCGTGACCGAGGTGAAGGGTTTTGGGCGCCAGAAAGGCCACACCGAGCTGTACCGCGGGGCCGAATATGTGGTTGATTTCCTGCCCAAGGTGAAGGTTGAGGTGGTGGTCAAAACCGAAGACCTGGAGCGCTGCGTGGACGCCATCGTGAATGTGGCGCGCACGGGAAAGATCGGGGACGGCAAGATTTTCGTGACGGCCGTGGAGCGCGTGGTGCGCATTCGCACCGGCGACCTGGATGACGCAGCGATCTGATCCGTGACGCCCCCCGCAGGCGCGCTGCGTAGCTCGCTGTACGCCTTGCGCGGTGGCCGATGCTGAGGTTTGCGCGACCGGGGGCTTTGGTTCTTAAATCACCGAGCGCAATGGCATGGATGCCTGATCGGGACCGGCCTCCTGCACCAGCGTGCGCAGCACGGCCTCTACATCGGTGCTTGCGTGCAGAAGGTCCATTTGCCAATTGCCCATGAATCCGTTGGCCACGCTGGATTGCAAGAAGCCCAGCAAGGCGTCGTAATAGCCGGCCACATTGAGCAGGCCCAGCGGCTTGTCGTGATAGCCCAGCTGGCGCCAGGTCCACACTTCAAACAGCTCCTCAAAGGTTCCGATGCCGCCGGGTAGCGCAACAAAGGCGTTGCTGCGCTCCGCCATCATGGCTTTGCGCTCATGCATGGTTTGCACGATGTGCAACTCGTCGCACTGTTGGTTGGCCAGCTCCTTGTCGACCAGGGTTTGCGGTATCACGCCCACTACGCGGCCACCGGCCAGGCGCGTGGCTTCGGCCACCGTGCCCATGAGGCCGCTGCGCCCGCCACCGTAGACGAGTTGGCCGCCATGCGAACCAATCCACTGGCCCACGGCCGCAGCCGCCTGGGCAAACGCCGCGCTCTCGCCGGGGCGTGAGCCACAGTACACACAGATCGAAAATGCGGGCTCAGCCATGAAGAAACCTTTGAAGAATGGCGGCAGACCAGATGCCGATGCACAGCAGCAGCGACAGCAGTACGGCAGCGCTGCCCATGTCCTTGGCCCGTTTGGAAAGGTCGTGCCACTCGGGGCCGATGCGGTCGATGGCGGTCTCGATGCCGGTGTTGAGCAGTTCAACAATCATGACGATCACCACTGAACCCGCCAGCAGCGCCACTTCGACCCAGCCATGACCCAGCCAGAACGACAGCGGAACCAGGACGAAGGCCGCAAGGGCTTCCTGGCGAAACGCTTTTTCGTTCCAGCCGGCACGCAGCCCTGCGATGGAGTAACCGGTGGCATGCCAGATGCGGTTCAGCCCGGACCGGGCCTTCTGGGGGTTGGCAGGTGCGCGGTGTGACGGGTCGGATGATTGCATGCCGCGATTGTCGGGGGAGGATGTGTCCGGAACGGGTCGGTCCGAACAGGGCTTACTTTTTTGCAGGTTCGTAGTGCACCAGGCGTGTGCCCGCCAGTGCGTCGTGCCAGAACTGCTGCTGTGGATGAAAACGGCTCAACACCGCCCACACGGCGACCCAGCCCAGTACGATCACCGTGGCTTCACCGCCCGGCAGCGAAAAAGGTGCCAAAGCGGCCAACGGCGGCAGAAACCACAGCCAGGAACAAACGTAGCGCAGCAGTGCGCGCCGCTGGGTGAGCGGACGGCCATCGCGATCCACGACACGGATGTGCCAGGTCTTCATGGCCAGCGTCTGCCCCTTGGCCCAGAACCAGGTGAAGTAGATGCCAAACACCACGAACAGGAAGGCCTGCAGCGCGTGGCGGTTGTCCATGGCGTTGCGGGTCTGGCTCAGGGTGCCAAACAGGTAGCCGGCGATGAAGACCACGCCGAACATCAGGATGCCTTCGTACATCCAGCATGCCATGCGGCGGATCAGGCGGGGGGCTTGCAGATTCAGGGGTGCCGCCACAGCGGCAGGCAGTGCGTCAGGGGAGGGCAAGGCAGACATGCAAATTACGGGGGAGCATGCAGGGGCGCATCGTGCCCCCCAGGGGCAAGGTTATGGGCGGGCGGTGTGGCCGACAGGGGCGGCAGCGTGACTGGCTCGGCCACAGGCACGGTGACCGGGCTGGTTTCCACCACAGGAGCCGGCGCCGGTGCAGGATATCCAGGGGTGCCGGGCGCAGCCGCTGGGGCGGGCTGCACCGGCGTTGCAGCGCGCGGCGACAGGCTCTTCACGGGCGGAATCTTGGGCTGGTTGGGGCGGTTGGGGTTGACCTCAGAGGCCGCCGGAATCTGTGCCAGCTTGCGGGGAGAAACCGGTTTGATCGCCGGGGCTGCGCCCTGTGGTTTGGTTGCCGCGCGGGCAGCCAGTTTGCGCTTTTCTTCGTCACTCAGCGCCTGATAGGCTTGCCACTGGGCGAGTTTGTTGTCGCGGGCCAGGCGATTGGAGTCGGCATAGTTGAGCCTTGCCTGATTGCGCTGCTGCGCGCTGAGGCTGGCCCATTCCGTCATGCGACTGTGCAGCTTTTCCTGCTCGGTTTCAGGCAGCGTCGGAAAATTCTGGGCGAGGGCGAGCCAGCGCCGTTTTTGCAACTCGCTGAGAAGTGCCCAACGTTCCGCCAGTGGGTAAAGTGCCAATTTTTGGGGCGTGTTCAGAACTTCCCAGCCCGGGCCGGCATGGGTTTGCCGGGTCGGGTCGGTCACAGTGCCGGGGGCGCCCTTGCCACCAGACTTGGGTGCCAGAGCAGCGGCTGGAAGCAGGGTGCCGGGTGCCATGCGCACCTGATTGAGCACTGACACGCCGCCTGCCGCGAGCGCGCCTAAAAGCACCAAAGCCAGCACGAAGGCTGGCATGGTGGGGCGGGCGTCAGGTGAACTTGAGTGCATGCAGTAAAAAAGGGCGCAATCAGTTGCTGGAATGGGCTGTTTTCAGGAACTGTACAAAACCGGGGTCGGAATAGGCTGCAGGGGGGAGATCATCGGTCAGCAATGCAGCGTCGACTTCTGCCACTTCGTTGGTGCCGATTTCGTCCTGGGAGTCATTGATCACCACAAGTCCCACCAGCAGGGCCATTACCGGGATGGCCGAAACCAGCGCACTCCACCAGCCACTGCGTTCGTTGCCACCGCCGAGCACCGCCGTGTTGCCTGAATGCAGAACGGCAGGGGCTGCACGCCGGACCTGCACGACGACTTTACGCTTGGCCAGTGCCTGCATGCGGGCGGCGCGCAGCCGCTCGGAAATATCGTAGGGCAGGTCATCCGTTCCACTGGTCAGTCGCGCGGTGACGCAGCGGGCGAAACGATCTGCCGCCATTTCGGTGGGGAGAGTGTTTGCTTTGTTCATGGCTCGATTCCTTTTGCCTTCAGTGCTTTGCTGAGGGCCTGTACTGCACGAAAACAGTGTGTTTTGACGCTGCCTTCGGAGCAGCCCATGGCGGCTGCTGTTTCTGCGACATCCATTTCTTCCCAGTAACGCATGAGAAACGCTTCCCGTTGACGTGCTGGCAACTCCTCAATCTCTGCTTCGATGTCCTTGAAGGTCTGCGCGCGCCGCGCCAGATCTTCCGCGCTTTCAGCCCGCTCCCCATTGTCGGGGCCGGCATAGGCTTCAAGCAGATCAAATTCTGCGCCATCGTCGCCCGGTCCATCAAAGTCGCTCATGCTGGAAAACAGCGCATTGCGCGTCTTCTGGCGACGAAACCAGTCCAGTGTGCAGTTCGACAGAATGCGCTGAAAGAGCATGGGCAGCTCGCCCGGGGGCTTGTCGCCGTAGTGCTCGGCCAGCTTGAGCATGCTGTCCTGAACAATGTCCAGGGCCGCTTCCTCATTGCGGACGTGATAGATCGAGCGCTTGAATGCGCGCTTTTCTACACTTTTGAGGAAATCGGAGAGTTCTTGTTCTGTTGCCAAGAGGAGTCAGCCCGGGAGGGTCGATGTCGTGCGAGAACGCACGATAGAGCGGTCATAGCCATTCAATTATCGCATTGGGCGCTGAATTTTCCGCGAATAGCTGGTTTTGTTCGTGTTGCAGTGCGATAATTTCGTTTGCAATTCAAAAGGCAAACGGGTCACGGTCGGGCGCGGCAATCATCCCGCCCATGTCCTTGGCCTCAAGTTCCGAGCTGGCTTCACGAGAGTCCATGCGAGTAGCACCCAAGGTTTTTCGTCAGAGAAATTCACAAAGGTTGATCATGGAAATCACAAAGGCTGAACTCACATCGGCAGCCGCTGCCTCCCAAGGCAACTTCCCCGCCTCCGGCTCTCAGGACCTCATGGGTTCTGAAATTCTCGTCAAGTCGTTGCAGGCCGAAAACGTTCAGTACATCTGGGGCTACCCAGGCGGCGCAGTTTTGTACATCTACGACGCGCTGTACAAGCAAGACACCATTCAGCATGTGCTGGTGCGCCATGAACAGGCAGCAGTGCATGCGGCAGACGGCTACGCACGAGCCACCGGCGAGGTGGGTGTGGCGCTGGTCACTTCAGGCCCGGGGCTTACCAATGCCGTGACCGGCATTGCCACGGCCTACATGGACAGCATTCCCATGGTGATCATCTCCGGCCAGGTGCCCACGGCGGCCATCGGTCTGGATGCGTTCCAGGAATGCGACACGGTGGGCATCACGCGCCCCATCGTGAAGCACAACTTCCTGGTCAAGGATCCACGCGATCTGGCCATGACGCTGAAAAAAGCCTTCCACATCGCACGCACCGGCCGACCTGGCCCCGTGGTGGTCGACATTCCGAAGGACGTTTCGTTCAAGAAGGTGCCTTACTCCGGTTATCCCCAAACCGTGGAAATGCGCTCCTACAACCCGGTAAAGAAGGGCCACGGCGGCCAGATTCGCAAGGCGCTTCAGTTGCTGCTGGCGGCCAAGCGCCCCTATATCTATACTGGCGGTGGTGTGTTGCTGGGCAATGCCACCAACGAGTTGCGTACCCTGGTCGACATGCTGGGCTACCCCGTGACCAACACGTTGATGGGCCTGGGTGCCTATCCGGCGTCGGATCGCAAATTCCTGGGCATGCTGGGCATGCACGGCACCATCGAAGCCAACAATGCCATGCAGAACTGCGATGTGCTGTTGGCGGTTGGCGCGCGGTTTGACGACCGCGTGATCGGCAACACCAAGCATTTTGCGCAGAACGAGCGCAAGATCATCCATGTGGACATCGACCCGTCCAGCATCTCCAAGCGCGTCAAGGTCGATATTCCGATCGTGGGCGATGTGAAAGACGTGCTGACCGAGCTGATCTCGATGATCCGCGAAGGCAGCACCCGCCCCGACACCGGCGCGCTCGCCGCCTGGTGGGACACCATTGAAGGCTGGCGCAAGCGCGATTGCCTCAAGTACGACATGGGCAGCGGCGATGTGATCAAGCCGCAGTATGTGGTCGAGACGCTGTGGAACATGACCAAGGACGCGGACACCTACATCACGTCCGACGTGGGCCAGCACCAGATGTGGGCCGCGCAGTACTACCGCTTTGACGAGCCGCGCCGCTGGATCAATTCTGGTGGCCTGGGCACCATGGGCGTGGGCATCCCCTATGCCATGGGCATCAAGCTGGCCAAGCCGCAAAGCGAAGTGTTCTGCATCACGGGCGAAGGCTCGGTGCAGATGAACATTCAAGAACTGTCCACTTGCCTGCAGTACAACACGCCGATCAAGATCTGCGCATTGAACAACCGCTATCTGGGCATGGTGCGCCAGTGGCAGGAGATTGAATACTCCGGCCGCTACAGCCACAGCTACATGGACGCGCTGCCCAACTTCGTCAAGCTGGCCGAGGCCTATGGGCATGTGGGCCTGCTGATCGAACACCCCAAAGACGTGGAGCCCGCGCTGCGCGAGGCGCGCAAGCTCAAGGACCGCACCGTGTTCATGGACTTCCGCACCGACCCCACCGAGAACGTGTTCCCGATGGTGCAGGCCGGCAAGGGCATTACCGAAATGTTGCTGGGGTCAGAAGATCTTTAAGCCAAATCGGCCTCCAGCGCTTTTCCATCAAGCGTAAGTAGCTATTAATTTAATAGCATTCAATTTTTGACGAATCTATTGCCTGCCAAGCCCGTGCATTACCGTGCATGGGGGAGGGCAGCAAAAAGAGGAATCTGGACACTATGAAACACATCATTGCCGTTTTGCTCGAAAACGAACCCGGCGCGCTGTCGCGCGTTGTGGGCCTGTTCTCTGCCCGGGGTTACAACATCGAGTCGCTCACCGTGGCGCCTACCGAGGATGCGTCGCTCTCGCGCATGACCATCCAGACCACGGGCTCCGAAGACGTGATCGAGCAGATTACCAAGCACCTGAACCGTCTCATCGAGGTGGTGAAAGTGGTGGACCTGACCGAAGGCGCTTACACCGAGCGCGAGCTCATGATGGTGAAGGTGCGTGCGGTGGGCAAGGAGCGTGAGGAGATGAAGCGCATGGCCGACATCTTCCGCGGCCGCATCATCGACGTCACCGAAAAGAGCTACACCATCGAGCTCACTGGCGACCAGTCCAAGAACGATGCCTTTTTGCAGGCGATCGACCGCACGGCGATCCTGGAAACCGTCCGCACCGGTGCCAGCGGCATCGGGCGCGGCGAGCGCATCTTGCGCGTGTAACGGATTCGCCTTCAACCAGCTAACGCTGATGGGTCGCCTTGCCGTGCCAGAGCACTGTTTGCGGTTCCCCGCCTGGTTATCCGGTTGACGTCGAATCCTATGTAAGACAATCGACTGTTTAGTTTTCAACCCCCAACAACGCATTTCAACCGGAGCGACCCATGAAAGTTTTCTACGACAAAGACTGTGACCTGAGCCTGATCAAGGGCAAGACCGTTGCCATCATCGGCTATGGCTCGCAGGGCCACGCCCATGCACAAAACCTGAACGACAGTGGCGTGAAGGTCGTGGTCGGTCTGCGCAAGGGTGGTGCCTCATGGGACAAGGTCGGCAAGGCTGGCCTCACGGTGATGGAGGTCAACGACGCCGTGAAGGCTGCTGACGTGGTCATGATCTTGCTGCCCGACGAAGACATCGCTGGCGTCTACAAGAACAATGTCGAGCCGAACATCAAGCAAGGCGCATCGCTGGCCTTCGCCCACGGCTTCAATGTGCACTACAACCAGGTCGTTCCCCGCGCCGATCTGGACGTGTGGATGGTGGCCCCCAAGGCTCCTGGCCACACCGTGCGCAACACCTACACCCAGGGCGGCGGCGTGCCCCACCTGGTGGCGGTGCACCAGGACAAGACGGGCAAGGCCCGTGACTTGGCCCTGAGCTACGCGATGGCCAATGGTGGCGGCAAGGCCGGCATCATCGAGACCAACTTCAAGGAAGAAACCGAGACCGACCTGTTCGGCGAGCAGGCCGTGCTGTGCGGCGGCGCCGTCGAGCTGATCAAGATGGGTTATGAAACCCTGGTCGAAGCCGGCTACGCGCCTGAAATGGCCTACTTCGAGTGCCTGCACGAGCTCAAGCTCATCGTGGACCTGATCTACGAAGGCGGCATTGCCAACATGAACTACTCGATCTCGAACAACGCCGAATACGGCGAGTATGTGACCGGCCCCGAAGTGATCAACGCCCAGTCGCGCGAAGCCATGCGCAACGCCCTCAAGCGCATTCAGAACGGCGAATACGCCAAGATGTTCATTCTGGAAGGTCGCACCGGTTACCCCAGCATGACCGCGCGCCGCCGCAATACGGCTGACCACTCCATCGAAAAGGTGGGCGGCCAGTTGCGCGCAATGATGCCCTGGATTGCCAAGAACAAGCTGGTCGACCAGACCCGCAACTGATGCTTCATTTCTGAAGCATTCCAAGGCCACTTCGGTGGCCTTTTTTGTGGCCGGGGTGCTGTGTGGGCAGGCGCTACACTGCTGCCTTCGCCTTGGGCGCACGCGGTGGTTTGCCTGTTTTGCGGGTGATGACTGAATACTATAAATTTGAGAGCTGCTTGCGCATGATGGGCAAGGGCTGGAGGCCTATTTGATGCATGATGGCAGTGAATCTACTGAAAATCCTGGTGTGATGGTGCGCAAACGGCGCAAGGGCATCTACATCCTGCCCAACCTGTTCACGCTGGCGGCATTGTTCGGTGGGTTCTATTCGATCGTGATGGCGATGAACGGCCGGTTTGACATGGCCGCCGTGGGCGTTTTCTGTGCCATGGTGCTCGACAGCCTGGACGGCCGGGTGGCGCGCATGACGAACACGCAAAGCGCCTTTGGCGAACAAATGGATTCGCTGTCCGACATGGTGTCGTTTGGTGCGGCGCCGGCCCTGATTGCCTACGAATGGTCGCTCAGGGGTCTGGGCCGCTGGGGCTGGATTGCCGCGTTTGTCTATTGTGCGTGTGCGGCGCTGCGGCTGGCGCGGTTCAACGTCAACACCAGCGTGGTAGACAAGCGTTATTTTCAGGGGCTGCCATCGCCCGCTGCGGCCGCGCTGGTGGCGGGCTTCATCTGGCTGATGACCGAGCTGGGGGTGCGCAGGGGTGAGGACCTGTGGCTGACCTGGAACCAGGTTACCTGGATCATGTTTGCCTTTACCTTGTATGCGGGGCTCACCATGGTGACCAATGTGCCGTTCTATAGCTTCAAGGACGTGCAGATGAAAAAGAGCGTGCCCTTCGCTGTCATCGTGCTGATTGCCCTGGGCATTGCAGTCATCAATATCCACCCGCCGATTGTCATGTTTGGCGTTTTTGTTGTGTATGGCATGAGCGGCTATGCCGTGTATGCATGGCGCAAGGCCAAGGGGCAACACAGCAGTGTGATCAGCATGTCAACCGACGAGCCCGACGAACGGGGACTGCACCGGTGACGGCTGCAGGGCGTAAAAAACTGTGCTACATTGGATCGCATGAATATGTTTGCACTGGCTCTACTGCTATCTCCCCACGGGCGGAGACGGTAGGCGCACGCGCACACTTTTTCCACAAAGGCCCGTATGCACCCGCAACGGGCCTTTTGTTTTGGGCGCCAGAATTTCGACGTTGCGGGCCACCCCATCAGTATCAGGAGAGACCAAATGGCTGACAAACTCATCATTTTTGACACCACCTTGCGTGATGGCGAGCAATCGCCCGGCGCATCCATGACCAAAGACGAAAAGCTGCGCATTGCCCGCCAGCTTGAGCGCCTGAAGGTGGATGTGATTGAAGCCGGTTTTGCAGCCAGCTCCAACGGGGATTTTGAAGCCGTCCAGGCGATCGCCAATGCGATCAAGGAATCGACCATCTGCTCACTGTCCCGCGCGAATGATCGCGATATTGCGCGCGCAGCCGAGGCCCTCCAGGGTGCGGCCAGCGCACGGATCCACACCTTTATCGCGACGTCGGCGCTGCACATGGAAAAGAAGCTGCGCATGACGCCAGAGCAGGTGCTGGAGCAGGCCAAGCAGTCGGTGCGCTTTGCGCGCAACCTGGTGGGCGATATTGAGTTCAGCCCCGAAGACGGCTACCGCAGCGACCCCGATTTTCTGTGTCGTGTGATCGAGGCGGTGATTGCCGAGGGCGCCACCACCATCAATGTGCCAGATACCGTGGGCTATGCCGTGCCCGAGCTGTACGGCCAGTTCATCAAGAACCTGCGCGAGCGCGTGCCCAACAGCGACAAGGCCATTTGGTCGGTGCACTGCCATAACGATCTGGGCATGGCAGTGGCCAATTCGCTCGCTGGAGTGAAGATCGGCGGTGCGCGCCAGGTGGAATGCACCATCAATGGCCTGGGTGAGCGGGCTGGCAACTGCTCGCTTGAAGAGGTTGTCATGGCCGTCAAGACGCGCCGCGACTATTACGGGCTGGACGTCGGCATCGACACCAAGCACATTGTGGCCGCCAGTCGCATGGTGAGCCAGACCACGGGTTTTGTGGTGCAGCCCAACAAGGCCGTGGTGGGCGCCAATGCGTTTGCCCATGCCAGCGGCATCCACCAGGACGGCGTCCTGAAGGCCCGTGACACCTATGAAATCATGCGTGCGGAAGACGTGGGCTGGAGTGCCAACAAGATCGTTCTGGGCAAGCTGAGCGGACGCAACGCTTTCAAGCAGCGCCTGCAGGAACTGGGCGTGCAACTGGAAAGCGAAACCGATGTCAACAATGCGTTCGCAAAGTTCAAAGAGCTGGCTGACCGCAAGAGCGAGATTTTTGACGAGGACATCCTGGCGCTGGTGAGTGACGAAAGCGTGACCAGCGAGAAAGAGCAATTTGGGTTTGTTTCGCTTTCTCAGCACAGCGAAACGGGCGAGCGCCCCCAGGCCACGATCGTGTTCACCGTGGATGGCAAGGAGGTTCGCGGGCAGTCCGATGGCAATGGTCCCGTGGATGCATCGCTCAAAGCCATCGAGTCACATGTCCAGAGTGGTGCGGAAATGGTTCTGTATTCGGTCAACGCCATCAGTGGATCGACCGAAAGCCAGGGCGAAGTCACGGTGCGTCTGCAAAACAGCGGTCGTGTCGTGAATGGCGTGGGATCGGACCCGGACATCGTGGTTGCCTCCGCCAAAGCCTATCTGAGCGCGTTGAATAAATTACAAAGTAAAGCTGACCGTGTGGCCGCACAAGGTTGAGGCGTGAACCTATAATTCACTTACTTTATTGAAAAGTCGTGCAAGCTGTTGATCTTGCGCGACTTTTTTCAATTCTGTACACTGCCTACACCTTTTACCGTTTGGAGCACTTTGATGCACCATCGCCGCCGCACAGCAGTGAATCCTTTCCTTCAGTTTTTTGGTCTCCTTGTTGTGAGCGTTGCGCTGGTGTTTCCAGCCGCCCATGCAGCGGAACGAAAAAAAGCTTCGGTCAAAAAGCCGCAAGCCCAGTCCGTCAGCGCCAAGCGTTCGGTAGTGCTGCGCAAGGCTGCCGGTGCGGGCAAGGCGGTGCGCGTTACGGCGCGAACCGCCAGGGCGCCCACGCGGGTTGCCTACGTGCCTGCCAAGCCTTCTTTCGCCCAGATGGCTGGACTTCACCAGGTCAGCGACCCCCTTGATCTGAAGTCCAGCGTGGCCTTCGTGATCGACCAGGACACGAATGAGGTTCTGATCAGCAAGAACGACCATGCGGTCTTGCCCATTGCATCGCTGACCAAGCTCATGACGGGCCTCGTCATCACCCAGGCCCGTCTGCCCATGGATGAGCTTGTGACCATTACCCAGGATGACGTAGATACGGAAAAGGGCAGCCGCTCGCGCCTGAGCGTAGGCACCACCTTGACCCGTGGCGAGATGCTGCATCTGGCGCTTATGTCCAGTGAAAACCGTGCGGCGCACGCACTGGGGCGCACCTACCCAGGCGGGCTCAATGCGTTTGTAGCCCTGATGAACAGCAAGGCCCGCTCATTGGGAATGACCGACACCAACTATGTCGAGCCCACGGGTCTGTCGAGCCGCAACCAAGCGAGTGCGCGCGATCTGGCTCGACTGGTGAATGCGGCCCATGGAGACCCGGTGATGCGGGAGTTCTCCACCTCTCCCGGATACGAGGTCGCAGTGGGTGAAAGGACCTTGCAGTACAACAACACCAATGGGCTGGTGAAAAACCCTGAGTGGAATATCGGACTGCAAAAGACCGGTTACATCTCTGAGGCGGGCCGGTGCCTGGTGATGCAGACACACATCGCGGGGCGCAAGCTCATCATGGTTTTTCTTGATTCCGCGGGCAAGTTCAGTCGGCTGGGTGACGCGCAGCGTGTGCGCAATTGGGTGGAGGCCCTGCCTGCACTGGGTTCCCAACTCCAGGCGACCCGGTCCAGTCCAGGCTAGTCCGCGCTTGTTTCGCCTGGGGCGACGATCTGCAGGATTCCGGGTCTTTTCTACACATTCGCAGGGCTGCTGCCCGCGTCTTTGGTGGCCAGGTAGCCTAGCGCCAAAGAGATCTCTTGGGCTGTGGCCTGCAGCTTGGGCAGCCAGCCTTCATCCAGGCGATCGGCCGGGGCCGATATCGACAGGCCCGCTACCAGCTTGCTCTGGTCGTCATAGACCCCTGCCGCCATGCAGCGCACTCCAAGTTCCAGTTCTTCGTTATCACGGGCAATGCCATATTGGCGTGCCTTGGCAAGTTCGCGCTCAAGTATCGGCAGTTGGGTGATGCTGTTGCGGGTGTGTCCTGCCAGCCCTGTGCGCGTGGCATAGGCGCGCACACGTTGCGGGTCGTCGAGCGCCAGAAACAGTTTGCCTGTCGACGTCAGGTGCAGCGGAGCACGCCCACCGATGGCGCGCACCACCTGCATTCCAGAGCGTTCACTGTAGGCGCGTTCCACATAAACAATTTCGTCACCCTGGCGCATGCTCAGGTTCACGGGTTGCTGAATGAGTTTGTGCAGATTGCGCATGGGTGCAAGTGCCGCATCGCGCACACTCAGGCGAGCCTTGACGAGATTGCCCAGCTCCAGCAGCCGCATGCCCAGCCGGTAGCTGCCTGATTCGGGCCGATCAACAAACCGTCCAATGGTCAGGTCGTTGAGAATGCGATGGGTCGTGGAGGGGTGCAGTCCGGTCTTTTCGCTGATTTCCTTGAGGGAAATGGCTTCTTCGCGCGAGGCCAGGACATCGATCAGCGTGAACATGCGTTCCAGCACCTGAACGCTGGGTTTCACGGGAATGCCTGGATCTTTTTTCTTCATGGGATGGTGCGTGACGGGAATGTGCGCATTTTATCTTGTGAAATTTCGATGATGCGATGGGCGACCAGATGCTTGATGGTCCGGCGGGCAGATCCATGTGTTTGCTACCCGTATCTCATGGGGCGTAAACCGGGCTTTGTAGTTCATCTTGGTGCTTTCCTGGATCCAGTAACCCAGGTACACATGGGGCAGCCCCAATGACCTTGCCTGTTCAATCTGCCACATCACGTTGTAGGTTCCGTAGCTGCAACCTGCATCCGGCGCATAGAAGGTGTAAACGGCCGAGAGGCCATCGTTCAGGACATCCAGGATGGACACCATCTTCAGAGCCCCTGCATCACCAGATGCATCGAGTTCGCGAAACTCCACGAGACGGGTGTTTACCCGGCTTTGCAGCAGGAACTGTGTGTACTGGTCAATGCTGTCGTGGTCCATGCCACCCCCAGGATGGCGGGCGTTCTGATAAGACCGGTACAACTGGTAATGCTCTGGAATGAAACACAACCTCAGCACCCGAGCCTGCAGGTGCCCGTGTCGCGCAACTGCTCTGCGCTGGCTGCGATCGGGCTTGAAATCGTGGGCTTTGATACGCAGCGGGACACATGCCTGGCACCCGTCACAATAAGGGCGATAGGTGAACATGCCGCTGCGCCGGAAGCCCTGTGCCACCAGGCCTGAGTAAAGATCGCTTTGAATGAGATGGCTCGGGGTGGCGACCTGCGACCGTGCCTGCCGATCGGGCAGGTAACTGCAAGGGTAAGGGGCCGTTGCGTAAAACTGCAGCGTTTGCAGCGGGAGGTCGTTGAGTTGCGTCATGCCGTGGGCGCCCGGGTATTACAGCAATTCGTTCCAGTATAGGGGCTCGAAGTGCCACGGAATGGGCGGCTGGGAGCTCTGGTCTTTTACATGCTGTATGAACGTTGTGCGCGGTATTTCATGTGCACCGAGCGATGCCAGATGCACTGTGTTTTGTTGACAGTCAATCAGTTCGACACCGTTGCGGCGGCACAGGCAAACCAGAGCTGCCAGTGCGATTTTGGAGGCATCCGTCGCTTGGGCGAACATGGATTCTCCGAATACAGCGTGTCCGATCGCCACGCAATACAGTCCACCTGCCAGCTTTCCGTCCACCCATGTTTCCACGCTGTGCGCAGTGCCTTGTGCATGCAGCGCTTCATAGGCTGCCACCATGGCAGGGACGATCCAGGTGCCGTTCTGCCCTTCCCGCGCGGTGCTGGAGCACGACCGGATGACCTGGTCAAAAGTGGAGTCGATGCGTATTTCGCAGGCCGCATCGGCGCGAAACCGATTCAGCGTCTTTCTTAGTGACCGGTGCAGCCGGAACTCGGCAACTTTCAGCACCATGCGCGGGTCTGGTGCCCACCACAGAATGGGCTGACCGGCGCTGAACCAGGGAAACGTACCCTGAGCGTAGGCTGCGCGCAGTTGGGGCACTCCAAGGGCTCCGCCCGCTGCCAGCAGTCCCGGGGCCGGGCTGTCCCTTCCCCATGCGGTGGAAGGATCGGGTAACGGGTCCTCTGGTTCCAGCCAGGGCAGTTGAGGAGGCATATCGCGCTGAGTCAGGAAAGCATTCGATTGTGCTGCAAAGCGCCGTTCACGTGGGCCCAGCGCGAGCCAGGGCAACGCGCTCTTCTTGCGAGCATCATGCTTTCGCGGGTTGCTTCACCAATACTGGCATTGTCTCCGCTGGAATGAGGCCATGTTTGGCACATGTGCTCGCGATCATGCCGAGCTCTTGCTCAATCTCTTGAAATGATGGCCGACTTGTCGGGATATCGGAAAGGCACCGGGCTTTCAACTGGTGGAGTGTTGTCAGTCTGTCGTCCGAGTCTGCCGGCATATCGCTGCGTTCGACCAACTCTTCCAGAAGACAGCCGAACGCACGCACTTCGAGCTGTTGCAGTCTGCTGTGAAGCGCTGAGGGACCGGGTGGATACAAAGAAGCCGCCCCAAAATCGCCGAGCAGCGCACGGCCTTGTTCTTCATGCAGGATGTTATGCGCGTAGAGGTCGCCGTGGATGATGCCTTGCTGGTGCAGATGGTGGGCCGCAGCGGCAATATCGAGCGTGAGGCGCAATATGGCGGTCAGGTCAAAGCGCACGCCTTGCGCATAAACATCACGTGTGCACGATTGCAGGCTGGGTGGGGCGGCCAGGTTGCGAAAACGGGTGTCGATCAGCGACATCACCAAGCCATTGGCACCGGCAGGATGGTGCGCAATCCGGCCCAGGACAGGGATCAGGCCGGGGTGCTTGCCCGCTTGAATGCAGGTCGTCATTTCGGACATAGGCAGGCCGTCACTGGTGATGTCGCCTTTGAATATCTTGACGGCAACCGGTTGCACCTGATCACGGTGAAAAAGCTCGGCCATGTAGATGACCCCTGAGGCGCCTTCTCCCAGTGGGTGCACGATTCGCAGTCGATCCCAGGGGATCGAAGCGATAGGCGTGGCAACTTGCGCAGAACGCCCCGGCGCTTCACAAAATGGATTTCCGGCGTATGCCAGCCACGACAACCGCGGCATTGTCATGAGCCACTCCGGCAATTCAGTCAGCTGGTTGGCAGCAACGCGCAGCAGTTCCAGGCGCGAGCATCGGGACAGCTCGGGGGGCAAGGTTTTCAGCTGATTCCCTGAAAGCATCAGCTTTTGCAGTTGGGTGCAGTCTCCGATTTGGGCTGGCAATTCGTTAATGCGGTTGTCGGTCAGAATCAGCCAGCGCAGCAGCGGAGGAAGTCCCTTCTCCGATATTGTGCGGATTTGATTGGCCCTGAATCCCACCATGCTCAGCTGCGGACACCGGCCTAACACCTCGGGTAACTCTGTGAACTGATTGTCCGAGCAGAACAGGATGCGCAGCTTGCTCAATCGATTCAGATCGTCCGGCAAGGAAGTCAACGCATTGCCGGATAGATCCAGGATCTCCAGCGTATCTGCCAATTCAAATAGTGCCTGCGGAAATGCCGTCAAACCGCAGGCCAGTTTGACCTGGCGAGCACCTCGGAGGTCGCCGCAATGCAGTTGATCCAGAGTGTTCATGGCAGGCAATGACAGTTCATCGTGATGGAGTGTTGGCCGAACATCGGTGTTCTCGACACCGCCCGAAGGTCGATGCGTTGCGACACTGGTGCGTGCGGCAACCCTTTTCGGTTGTTTGCCATTACTACAAAGCAAAAAGGCCACCCGGAAGGGTAGCCTTTGCTGCCAATTGATGGCTCCTCGACCTGGGCTCGAACCAGGGACCTACGGATTAACAGTCCGGCGCTCTACCGACTGAGCTATCGAGGAATGATCGGTATGTAAAAGGCCCTGCGTGCACATGCAGGGCCAGAAAAATCTTGGCTCCTCGACCTGGGCTCGAACCAGGGACCTACGGATTAACAGTCCGGCGCTCTACCGACTGAGCTATCGAGGAACAAGACTTAGATTATATACATAAAAATAGAGCAATTCCCCGTGGCCTGCGCTCATTAGGTGCGCTTGTCTGTGGGCTCGGGCCTGCGCCACAGCCATGCCAGCACACAGGCCATACAAATGCAGGCGAGAGCCACAGCCCAGCGAGGGGCTTCAGTGAAAGCCAGAATGGTGCCGCTCACGGCCATCATCACGGTGGCGCTCCATTTGGAGCGGCGACTTACGCGGCCACCGCTGGCCCAGTTGCGCAGCATGGGGCCGAACAGCGGGTGGAGCCAAAGCCATCGGTAGAGCCTGGGTGAACTCCGGGCCGCCGCCCATGCGGCCAGCAATATGAAAACGGTGGTTGGCAACCCGGGCAAAAATATGCCCACAATGCCCAGAACCAGGCACAACAGCGCAAACACTGTCAGTAACCAACGCAGGGGCCGCGGTAGCTCCTTGGGCATCGGTGTGTCAGGAGGGTTTTTGGTAGGCAAAGCCATTGGCCTTGATTGTGCATGGATGCCATGCGATGGCATCGCGCTCGCGCTATGCTTGTCAGCTTTCCTGTGAATGCGGTGAACTGCAGCAGTTTTCTGGCCCGGCCTCATGACCATCCACTCCATTTTGAAAATGGGCGATCCGTGCCTGTTGCGCATCGCTCAGCCCGTGCAGAGTTTTGATACCGACGAGTTGCATCTGTTGGTGCGTGACATGTTTGAAACCATGCAGTCTGTCCATGGTGCGGGTCTGGCGGCCCCCCAGATTGGCGTTGATTTGCAGGTGGTGATTTTTGGCTCGGGCACTCCCAATCCACGCTACCCAGA
The DNA here is from genome assembly GCA_003268905.1 of Acidovorax defluvii. GTDB lineage: Bacteria > Pseudomonadota > Gammaproteobacteria > Burkholderiales > Burkholderiaceae_C > Acidovorax > Acidovorax defluvii. Next base: position 238,018 of record QLTU01000001.1, on the reverse strand, counting down.
ACGGCCCTTGGTCCCGCCCACTGTGCTTGTCAATCCGGTCATCACGCCGCTGGGTGAACAAGAGGAGGAGGATTGGGAAGGGTGTCTTTCAGTGCCTGGATTGCGTGGCAAGGTGCCGCGCTGGCTGCGCATACGGTACACAGGGTTCGACCCTTATGGCGACCCTATCGACCGCACAGTGGAGGGATTTCACGCCCGCGTCGTGCAGCACGAATGCGATCACCTCATCGGAAAGCTTTATCCCATGCGCGTGCGCGATTTCACTCAGTTTGGCTACACCGAAGTGCTCTTTCCGGGTATCAGCGCAGCAGAGGAGGACTAATAGCGAGTAAGGATGGGCTTGGCGAACGGTTGGTGTAGCCGTGCTCGTCAGGCGCTGAGTGTTGTGCCGTTGTCCGTATCAGGCCATGCCGGGCTCGCAGTTGCCAGCGTCCTGCATCTGTGGAGCCGTTGGTTTTGGGCATGATGCTTTCGGGAGGGCAGGAACTGTTTTCACCGCGAATTGGCGCGCTGGTTTCGGCGCGCTCCCAAATTTCTTGCCTCCTTCGGAGTCTCTATGCCAAGCCAGCCAGAACGCCAAGACACACCCAGTGGGCCTGCAGGGGAGGTGACGCACTGGAATTTCGGTCCCACAAGTCGCAAGCCCGGCATGCCAACAAGCGACACACGGCGCGACCCGAATTGGTACAAGCGGGATACCGAGCAGACACCGCGAAAGCCTGGGCTGCTGGCACGACTGCGTGAGGTATTTCGGTAGAGACCAGGCCGGATTTGCCCGGAGTGAAAGGACCGGCACCACTCGGTATGTGATCAGGATTTGCCTGACCGGCAAAGGTCTGAGATGGTGCAGGATTTGGATAACGTGCCTACAGATTGCCTGCAACCTCACCAAAGAAAAAAGGTTCACTGCTATTTTGATAGCAATGAACCTTTGTCTATATTGGTGCCGGAGAGATGAATCGAACACCCGACCTTCTCATTACGAATGAGCTGCTCTACCGACTGAGCTACACCGGCGTAGGCCTGTGATTATAGCGTGGAATGGTAGCTTGTCACGCGCTCCACCTCGTTTTTTGAGCCGAGGATCACGCTGACGCGCTCATGCAGCTGCGTGGGCTGGATGTCGAGGATGCGCTGGCGGCCGTTGGTGGCGGCGCCGCCGGCTTGTTCGATGAGCCAGCCCATGGGGTTGGCTTCGTACATCAGGCGCAGCTTGCCGGGCTTGTTGGGTTCGCGCTTGTCCCAGGGGTACATGAAGATGCCGCCGCGGGTCATGATGCGATGCACGTCGGCCACCATGCTGGCGATCCAGCGCATGTTGAAGTCCTTGCCGCGCGGGCCTTCTTTGCCTTGCAGGCATTCGTCGATGTAGCGCTTGACGGGCTCATCCCAGTGCCGCATGTTGCTCATGTTGATGGCGAATTCCTTGGTGTCCTCGGGAATGCGAACGTTCTCTTGCGTCAGCACGAAGGAGCCCTGTTCGCGATCGAGTGTGAACATGGCCACGCCATCACCCACGGTGAGCACCAGGGTGGTCTGCGGGCCGTAGACGCAGTAACCGGCGGCCACTTGCTGGCTGCCCTTTTGCAGGAAGTCGCCTTCGTCCACGCCGCGATCGTCTTCCGGCATCTTGAGCACGCTGAAAATGGTGCCGATGCTGACGTTCACGTCAATGTTGCTGGAGCCGTCCAGGGGATCGAACAGCAGCAGGTATTCGCCCTTGGGGTAGCGGTTGGGCACCACGTAGATGCCATCCATTTCCTCGCTGGCCATGCCGGCCAGGTGGCCGCCCCATTCGTTGGCCTCGATGAGCACTTCGTTGGCGATGATGTCGAGCTTTTTCTGGATTTCGCCCTGCACGTTCTCGCTCTCGGTGCTGCCGAGCACGCCGCCCAGCGCGCCTTTGTTGACGGCGTGGCTGATGCTCTTGCAGGCACGCGCCACCACTTCCAGCAGCAGGCGCAGTTGCCCGGGGATGAGGCCGTCCACACGCTGTTGTTCGACCAGGTAGCGGGTCAGGCTGATTTTGTTTGCCATGAAAATTCTCCTTATTCGGCCAGTGCGCGGGTGACGACCTCGCGCACGTCGTTGCTCAGGTCGGGGCGAGCGGCCACGCGGGCGATGGCCTCGCGGGCGCCACTGCGCCAGGGTTCGGCCAGCTTCTTCCAGCGGTCGAGGGCGCGCGCCAGGCGTGCGGCCACTTGCGGGTTGATGGCGTCGAGTTCGATCACCCGGTCGCTCCAGAACACATAGCCTGCCGCGTCCGCCCGGTGAAAGGCACCGGGGTTGGCACTGCAATAGCTGAAGATCACACTGCGCGCGCGGTTGGGGTTTTTCAGGCTGAAGTCCGGGTGTTGCATGAGCTGGCGCACGGCGGGAAGCACGTTGCCGCCGCGGTCGGGCGCGCCCGCCTGCAGGGCAAACCACTTGTCGATGACCAGGGGCTCGTCTTTGAACAGCGTGTGAAAGCGTGCGAGGGCAGGGGCTGCCAGTTCGCTGCCGCTGGCGACCAGGGCGGTGAGGGCGTTGAAGCGGTCGGTCATGTTGGCCGCCACCTTGAAGCGCTGGTAGGCCTTGCCGGGCCAGACCACATCGCCGGTGCGCCGGGCGGCAATGCACAGCATCTGCAGCGCCAGGCCGCTGAGTGCACGGCGGCCGCAAGAGACCGGGTCGGGGCGGTAGCCACCGGTGTCCTGGTTTTGCTCCCAGGCCCATTCCCAGTCGGCTTGCAGGGCCAGCGCCAGTTGCTCACGCATGGCTTCGCGCACGGCATGGATGCGCTGCGGGTCCACCACGTCGAGCTGCTCTGCGATGTAGGTTTCGGAGGGCAGGGTGAGCACCAGCTCCTTGAAGGCCGCATCGAGTGCCGGGTTGCGCAGCACGGTGCGCATGGCCTCGATGAAGTCGGCATCAAGAAATTTATGGTCAAAAGTGCCATTGGCGCTTGCCTGATAAGCGCTGTCAGCTATTGTATTTATAGCAATTCGCAGTGCCAGGCGCTGGCCTGCTTCCCAGCGGTTGAAAGCGTCCGCATCGTGCGCCAGCAGCGTGAGCAACTGGGCGTCGGTGTAGTCGATGTCCAGTACCACGGGGGCGCTGAAGTTGCGCAGCAGCGAGGGCACCGGCTCGGCATCCACATGCACGAAGGTGAGCGTTTGCGTGGGCTCGGTGAGTACCACGGTGCGCGATGCGGCGCCCGGGGCGCTTTCGTCCGCCATCTGCAAGGGCAGGGCGGCGCCGCTGGCGCTGAGCAGGCCCAGCTCCACTGGAATGAGGAACGGCTCCTTGGCGCTCTGGCCAGGCGTGGGGGCGCAGCTTTGCGTGAGCGTGAGCGTGTAGGTGCGGGCAGCCGCGTCGTAGTTGCCGGTGGCGTGCACATGGGGCGTGCCGGCCTGGCTGTACCAGCGCTTGAACGCGGGCAGCAAGCGCGCCAGGTCGCTGGTGGGGTTGGCGTCGGCAATGGCGCTGGCGAAGTCGTCACAGGTCACGGCCTGGCCGTCGTGGCGCTCGAAATACAGCTTCATGCCACGCGCAAAGCCTTCGCGACCCGAGATTCCCGAGGCCCCTCCGGTAGCCAGTGTTTGCATCATGCGCACCACCTCGGCACCTTTTTCGTAGATGGTGACGGTGTAGAAGTTGTTGATCTCGATGTAGCTGTCGGGCCGCACCGGGTGGGCCATGGGGCCGGCGTCCTCGGGGAACTGGGCGGTGCGCAGCACGCGCACGTCTTCGATGCGCTTGACGGCGCGCGCCGATGGGCTGCCGGCCAGGTCCTGGCTGAACTCCTGGTCGCGAAAGACCGTGAGGCCTTCTTTCAGGCTGAGCTGGAACCAGTCGCGGCAGGTGACGCGGTTGCCCGTCCAGTTGTGGAAATACTCGTGGCCGACCACGCTCTCGATGTTGGCGAAGTCGGTGTCGGTGGCGGTGGCTTCGCTGGCCAGAACATACTTGGTGTTGAAGATGTTCAGGCCCTTGTTCTCCATGGCGCCCATGTTGAAGTCGCTGGTGGCGACGATCATGAAGCGCTCCAGGTCGAGCGGCAGGCCAAAGCGCGCCTCGTCCCAGGCCACGCTGTACATCAGCGAGTTCATGGCGTGCTCGGTCTTGCCCAGATCGCCGGGGCGTACGTAAACCTGCAGCAGGTGGTTGGAGCCCGAGCGGCTCTTGATGAGCTGCTCTCGCGCCACCAGCTTGCCGGCCACCAGCGCGAACAGGTAGCAGGGTTTCTTGTGCGGATCAACCCATTTGGCAAAGTGACGGCCATCGTCGAGCGCACCGCTGTCCACCAGGTTGCCGTTACTCAGCAGCACGGGGTAGAGTGCCTTGTCGGCACGCAGGGTGACGGTGTAGCTGGCCATGACGTCCGGCCGGTCGAGAAAATAGGTGATGCGCCGAAAGCCCTCGGCCTCGCACTGCGTGAAGAACGTGCCCTGGCTCACATAAAGGCCCATGAGCTGCGTGTTCTTGGCGGGCGCGCAGGTGGTGAAGATCTCCAGATCGAAGGAGTCGGTGCCTTCGGGCAGGTTTTCCAGCACCAGCTGGTTGCCATCCATCTTGAACGAGGTGCCGCCGCCGTTGACCATGACGCGCGCCAGGTTCAGCTCTTCGCCGTCCAGGCGCAGCGGTTGGGCCGCCACGTCCGGGTTGCGGCGCAGCCGCATCTTGTTGAGCACGCGGGTCTTGGCGGGGTCCAGGTCGAACGTCAGGTCGACGGTGTCGATCCACCAGGCCGGGGCCTGGTAGTCGGCGCGGTGAATGGCGGGCGCCTGGGCCTGGCCGTCACGCAGTAGCAACATGGGTTTTCCTTAAACGCCCTGCTTGAGGGAGGCTTCGATGAATGCGTCGAGGTCGCCGTCCAGCACCTTCTGGGTGGCAGAGATTTCGACGTTGGTGCGCAGGTCCTTGATACGGCTGTTGTCCAGCACATAGCTGCGAATCTGGTGGCCCCAGCCGACATCGGTCTTGGTGTCTTCCAGCTTTTGCGCTTCTTCCTGGCGCTTGCGCATCTCAAAGTCGTAGAGCTTGGAGCGCAGGCGCTGCCAGGCGATGTCGCGGTTGCCGTGCTGGCTGCGGCCGTCCTGACACTGCACCACGATGCCCGTGGGCATGTGCGTCAGGCGCACGGCCGAGTCGGTCTTGTTGATGTGCTGGCCGCCCGCGCCGGATGCGCGGTAAGTGTCGGTGCGCACATCAGCGGGGTTGATGTCGATCTGGATCGAGTCATCAATCTCGGGGTAGACAAACAGGCTGGCAAAGCTGGTGTGGCGCCCGCCCGAGCTGTCGAACGGGCTCTTGCGCACCAGGCGGTGCACGCCGGTTTCGGTGCGCAGCAGGCCGTAGGCGTATTCGCCCTCGATCTTGATCGTGGCGCTCTTGATGCCCGCCACGTCGCCTGGGGTTTCTTCTTCGACCGTGGTCTTGAAGCCCTTGCGCTCGGCGTACTTGAGGTACTGGCGCAGCAGCATGCTGGCCCAGTCGCAAGCCTCGGTGCCACCGGCGCCGGCCTGGATGTCGACAAAGCAGTTGAGCGGGTCGGCCTCGTTGCGGAACATGCGCCGGAACTCGAGCTGTTCGATCTCGGGTTTGAGCTTGGCGGTCTCGGCTTCGATGGTCATCAGGCCCGCTTCGTCGCCTTCTTCCTTGCTCATGTCGTAGAGCTCGGTGTTGTCGGCCAGCTCACGCGTGAGCTTGTCGAGCGTGAGCACCACGCCGTCCAGGGATTTCTTTTCTTTGCCCAGCTCCTGGGCTTTTTTGGGATCGTTCCAGACCGAAGGGTCTTCCAGCGATGCGTTTACCGTGCGCAGGCGTTCAAATTTGGCATCGAAGTCAAAGATACCTCCGTAACTCTTGCGTTCGCACGGCCAGGTCGTTGAGGGTGTTGCCAATGAGGTTGATACGTTCTGCGTCCATGGTGTTGTCCTGGGTGTTCTGTAAATAACCCGTGATTTTCTCATGGGACGCGCTCTGTGCCGTCCAATGCCCCTTGGCAGGCCAGCAACCCGTAGCAGCAGCCGTGCCATTGCCTGAGAACAATCAAAAATGATAGCTTATGGCGCTTGCTGCATAAGGGCTAGCAGTCATTTTGATTAAAAGTCGCCCACAAACTGCTCGATCAGTGCCGCCACCGCCTCGGGCTGGTCGTGGTGCAGCATGTGGCCTGCGTCCGGGACCACGGCAATGCGGCAGTTGCGCACATGGGTCAGGCGCTGGTGGTATTCGTCCAGGCTGTATTTGCCTTTCCACCACTGTCCCAGGCTGTCGTCGCCAGCCTCCACGGCCAGCGTGGGCGCGCTGATGGCTTCGTATAGCGCCAACACTTCGTCCAGGCGAAACAGTTGCGCGCTGGTGATCTTGTGCGCCGGGTCGCCCAGAATGTTCCACTGCCCGCTGGCGTTGGGCGCGGCCCAGTGCTGTGCCAGCCAGTCTGCCTTGTCCTGCGAAAGGCGCGGGTTGGTCTTCATGAGGCGCTGGGCCACGCCTGCCGCGCTGTCGTACGACTTGAGCGCCATGGCGCCCTGCTGCAGCTGCTTCATCTCGTCCATCCACTGCGCATAACGGGCGGGTGCCTGGCTGGGCTGGGTGGCTGGCATGCCAAAGCCTTCGAGGTTGACAAGGCGGCGGATGCGTGCGGGGCGCACGCCCGCATACGACATGGCAACGTTGCCGCCCATGCTGTGCCCCACCAGATCGACGGGCTGCTCGCCCACCACCTGGTCGAGCAGCTGGTCGAGGTCGGCCAGGTAATCGGCAAACACATAGTGATCGCAGGGCGATGGCAACTGGCTTTGGCCAAAGCCGCGCCAGTCGGGCGCAATGATCTGGCGCCCTGCGGCAAAAGCCTGCGAGAACGCATCCACCACAAACTGGTACGAGGCGCCCACATCCATCCAGCCATGCAGCAGCACCAGCGGGGTGCTGCCGGGCACCGCCTCGCCCCACAGGTGCAGGTGGTAACGCAGGGTGCGCAAGGGGACGAAGTGGCTGCGGCTGGGGCGGAGTGCTGGATACATGGCGGCATTATTGGGGGCGCTGCGCTGGATGGCTGTCAACCACACGACTGCCCGGCGGCGGCCGTTGTGGCGGGCCTGGGCTGGGCGAACAATGCCCCCGGGCGGCACTGAGCGATGCAGTGCAGCCCACCCGCCTGCGGCTGCGAGCGCCTTACACTGCGGCGCATCATTTTTGGAGCCTGCATGAAAACCATCCAGCTCGGTCAGTCCGGCCTGCATGTCACCCCCATCTGCCTGGGCACCATGACTTTTGGCGAGCAGGTGGGCGAAGCCGATTCCCATGCCATTCTGGATCGCTCTCTGGAGCGCGGGGTCAATTTCATCGACACGGCCGAGATGTATGCCGTGCCGGCCCGGGCGCCCACCTTTGGCGCCACCGAAACCATCATCGGCAACTGGTTTGCCAAGCGTCCCGGGGCGCGCCAGAAGCTGGTGCTGGCCAGCAAGGTGGCCGGGCCCTCGCGCGGCATGCCATGGATTCGCGAGGGCAAAGGCATGACGGCCGCCGACATCGTGGCCTCGTGCGAGGGTAGCCTGCGCCGACTGCAGACCGATGTGATCGACCTCTACCAGATCCACTGGCCCGAGCGCCATGTGCCGGCCTTTGGCACCAAGTACTACGACCCGGCCAAGGAAACCGCGCAGACGCCCATCCACGAGCAGCTGCAGGCGCTGGCCGGGCTGGTCAAGGCGGGCAAGGTGCGCCACATTGGGTTGTCCAACGAAACGCCCTACGGTGTGCACGAGTTCGTGCGCCTGGCCGAACAGCATGGCCTGCCGCGCGTGGCCACGGTGCAGAACCCCTATTGCCTGATCAACCGCAGCTACGACAACGCGCTGGACGAGACCTGCCACCGTCTCAACGTGTCGCTGCTGGCGTATTCGCCGCTGGGCTTTGGCCTGTTGACGGGCAAGTACGATGCCAGCGGTATTGAAGGGCCCGGCACGCCCCAGGGTGCCCGCATTGCCAGCTATGAATCGGTGCGCAAACAACGCTGGGGCCGCCCTGAGGCGCTGGCCGCCGCGCGTCTCTACAACCAGCTCGCGCGCGAGCATGGCCTGACGCCCACGCAACTGGCACTGGCCTTTTGCTACAACAACTGGCGCGTGGGCAGCACCATCATTGGCGTGACCTCGCTGGCGCAGCTGGACGAAGACCTGAGCGCCTGGGGCACCACGCTTTCGCCAGAATTGCTGGCGGCCATAGACCAGATTCGCTGGCAGGTGGGTGATCCTGCAATTTAAGATGAAATCGGCCTCTGGCGCTTACAGATAAAGCGCAAGCAGCTATTATTTTTGATTCAATTATGGCCAAAAAGGACGGCAAGGGCGTGCACGTAAGCGAGACCCCCGCCACGCAACTGCTCAAGAGCCACCAGGTGGAATTCACCGAGCACCCCTATGACTATGTGGAGCACGGCGGCACCGCGCACAGCGCGGCCAGCCTGGGGCTTCCTGAGCACACAGTCGTCAAGACGCTGGTGATGCAGGACCAGGATGCCAAGCCGCTCATCGTGCTGATGCACGGCGACTGCAAGGTTTCCACCAAAAACCTGGCGCGGCAGATCGGCGCCAAATCGGTCGAGCCGTGCAAGCCCGAGGTAGCCAACCGCCACAGCGGCTATCTGGTGGGGGGCACATCGCCGTTTGGCACCCGCAAGACCATGCCCGTGTACATCGAAGCATCGGTGCTGGAGCTGCCGCGCATTGCCATCAATGGCGGGCGGCGCGGTTTTCTGGTGCAGATCGACCCGCAGGTGTGCGTTCAGTTGCTGGGTGCCACGCCGGTGCACTGCGCGCTGGCAGAATAGGCCGCCCCGGCGCAGTGCGCTGCGTTGTTGTTACCCCAAGGAGCTGATTTGAACGCCGTTTACCCCGTCCTGGCCACTTTGGCTGCCTACCTGCTGGGCTCGCTGTCGTTTGCCGTCATCGTGACGCGCCTGATGGGGCTCAACGACCCGCGCACCTATGGCAGCAAGAACCCCGGCGCCACCAATGTGCTGCGCTCAGGGTCCAAGGCCGCCGCCATCGTCACCCTGCTGCTGGACGCGGTGAAAGGGTGGTTGCCCGTGGTGCTGGTGCGCTGGTTTGGCAAGCCCTATGGCATGGAAGACGGCACCATCGCGCTGGTGGGGCTGGCAGCTTTTCTGGGGCACCTGTGGCCTGTGTTCTTTCGCTTTGAAGGCGGCAAGGGCGTGGCCACTGCTTTAGGGGTGCTGCTGGGCATCAGCGGCTGGCTGGGGCTGGCCACGGCGCTCACCTGGGTCATCGTGGCCTTTTTCTTCCGGTATTCGTCACTGGCCTCACTGGTGGCTGCGGTGTTTGCGCCGGTGTATTACCTGCTGGTCAGCGGCGTGGTCTGGTATGCCGAGGCCAGCATTGCCGTGGCCATCGGGGTGATGTCGATGCTGCTGGCCTGGCGCCACAAGGAGAACATCGGGCGCCTGATCGAGGGCAAGGAATCCCGCCTGGGCCGGTCCAAGGCAGCCCCAGCGCCCAAAAACAAGCCATAGCGCATCCCCGGGCGCTGTCAATCTGTCAGAGTGCTCCGGACGCGGTGACCAGCCCCATCAGCCCGGAGTTGTGCTTTGACGCCGCATACAGCCCCAGCCGCACCATCGTGCGGTGGTTGAGCTCCACCTTCACGGCGGAGCGGGCCAGTGCCGACTGGATGCGGGGCTTGCCCGTTGCGGCGGTCTGGTAGATGCCTGGCCGCGCGTGGTGCGCGCCCGCCTTGTCCAACAGGCTGGCCACGAGGGGTTGATTGGCCTTTTCGCCCCGGCGCAGCACGATGGCCGTGTCGCCGTTGTCCAGGCGCACAAAAGTGCCAGGCGGGCACAGCCCGATCGAGCGCACCAGTGTGTAACTGACCTCGTCGCGCTGGTCGATTTCGTGGCCCACGATGGCGCGCACGGAATCGGTGGCGCTGCGGCCGGCGCGCGACTTGCGGGGGCTGATCATGGCGGCGTAGCGGTCGATCGTGCCCAGGATGCGGGTGAGCCGGTCCTGTGGTTCCTGGTCGGCCAGCGGCACGCGGTCGGAAATGCTGGCGTGGTGCTGGCCCACCACGTCCAGCCAGAGGTCGTCATTGACGAACAGGCGTTCGAGCAGGGCCTGGCTTTCCTGGGGGTGGTTGCGAATCGCCTCCTGCTGGGCTGCGGTGGGTTTTTCGCGCTGCTCGGCCAGCACGTCTTGCAACGCCGTCATGCCGATATTCATGGTGAGTGCGGCCCGCACCAGGCTGTCGCGCTCGCGGGGGGGCAGTTGCAGTTCCTGCGCCATGATGTGGCACAGGGTGGCGCACACCACGGCGTGTGATGCGCTGTAGCCCACCGTCGAGGTGGAGGCCAGCTGGAACATCAGGTACAGCGCGGCGTCGATGTCGTGCGATACCAGGTCCTGCAACCAGCGGTCAAGCTGGCGCACCTTGGCCGGAAAATCCTGCACCCGCAGCGGCGCCGAGAGCACGACGGACAGCGCCGATTCCAGATCGGACCACAGGCTCAGAAGGTCTTCATATTCGCCATCGTGGCGCTGGTTTCCGGGGGGAAGTCGGGCAGCCATGGGCAGCAGGTCAGTGGCGCTTTTCCAGCACCATCTGGTCGTTGGTGCGGGTCATCTGGAACTCGGTCAGAAAGCTGTTGCCCAGCAGCACGAAGGGCATGGACTGGGGCGTGACGATGGCTTCCACGCCAAACACCTCGACATCACCGATGCGCACCGAATCGAGTTTCATGCGCCAGCCCTGGGCAACACCGTTGGCGGTGCTCATGCGCACGGGCTGGCCGCTCAGGTATTTCAGGCCTATGCGTTCCGCATCGGGGCGCCCGATGGCCACGGTAGAGGCGCCCGTGTCCACCATGTATTGCATGACGCTGCCGTTGATGGTGCCGCTGTTGATGAAATGCCCCCGGCTGTCGGCGGTCAACACCACGCGCTTGCCGCCGCTCTTGCTGCCCACGCTCACCGGGGCCTCGCCAAGATGCAGGGTGCGCCGGGCACCCGAGATTTCGACCATGGCCTCGTCCTTGCCAACGGCGACCACCTTCACTCCCTGATGGGACTCACCGGCCCCCACACCCTTGGGCGCACCGTTGTTGACGATGAGCAGCGCCTTGGTGCCCAGAATGCCGCCCAGGGCCACCGATTGAGCGCGCGCAAACAGCGGCGCCAGCAGCGCGGCGGCCAGCAGCGCAGCGGCGGGGTGCAAAAGGTGCTTTTTCATGGTGAATGGCGGTGCCCCAGGGTGCAGTGGGTGTGCGGCGAAACGGGGGCAGGCCCTGTGTTCAGTCGCGGAAGTTGTCAAACGACAGGGGCACGTCGTTGATCTCCTTGCGGATCAGCGCCATGGCCGCCTGCAGGTCGTCGCGCTTGGCGCCCGTCACACGCACCTTGTCCTCCTGGATGGCGGCTTGCACCTTGAGTTTGCTCTCTTTCATGAGCTTTTGCAGTTTCTTGGCCAGCTCACTCTCGATGCCGTTGCGCACCTTGATGACCTGCTTGACCTTGTCGCCGCCCATTTTCTGCACGTCGCCCATGTCGAGAAAGCGCACGTCCACATTGCGCTTGGTGAGCTTGTTGCGCAGCACGTCCTCGATCTGGGTGAGCTGGAACTCGGCGTCGCCCACCATGGTGATTTCCTTGTCCTTGATTTCAATGCTGGCAGAGGTGCCCTTGAAATCAAAGCGGGTGGTGATTTCCTTGACGGTGTTTTCCACCGCATTCTTCACTTCAACGAGGTTGGCTTCACAGATGGTGTCAAAAGAGGGCATGGCGGTTCTCAATCTCAGGGGAAACGGGAGCAATTCACACAAGGCCGAAAGGGCCCAGTGCGACAATCGGGCCAATGGTAGTCGAGAAAAACGCCCCTTTGCAGCCCTGGAACACCTTTGGCATCGTTGCACGCGCCCAAACCTTCGTGCGCGTGCGCTCCGTGGCTGATTTGCACGCCGTTCTGGCCGATCCGGAACTGGCGCCCGCGCCGAAATGGGTGCTGGGCGGCGGCAGCAACATCATCCTGACGGGCGATGTCAAACCCGTGGTGCTGAAGATGGAGATCAAAGGCCTGCGCCTGGTGCAAGAGACCGATCGGGCCTGGATCGTCGAGGCGGGCGCGGGCGAGGTCTGGCACGACGCGGTGGCCTGGACACTGGCGCAGGGATTTCCGGGGCTCGAAAACCTGGCGCTGATCCCCGGCACGGTGGGTGCGTCGCCGGTGCAGAACATTGGTGCGTATGGCGTAGAGCTGCAGGACCGGTTTGCGTCGCTGGATGCCATCGATCTGGCCACCGGCCAGTCTTTCAGCCTGGATGCCGCGCAATGCGGTTTTGGCTACCGCGACTCCGTTTTCAAGCACGCACCTTCCGAATCGACGGACGGCAGCTCAATGCCGCGTGGCATGGGCCTGGCAGGCCGCGCCGTGATCACCCATGTGCGCTTTCGGCTGCCCAAGCCGTGGAAACCGGTGCTCGGATATCTCGATCTGGAGCGGCGGCGCATTGAGGCGGGGGTCGATCAGCCCACGGCGCAGCAGATTTTTGACTGGGTGTGCGATATCCGCCGCGCCAAGCTGCCCGACCCGGCGGTGTTGGGCAACGCCGGCAGCTTCTTCAAGAACCCCACGGTGACGCCAGAGCAGTGCACCGACATCATCGCCCGCGACCCCAAGATCGTGCACTACCCCATGCCGGATGGCAGCATCAAGCTGGCGGCAGGCTGGCTCATTGATGCCTGCGGCTGGAAAGGCAAGAGCGTGGGCAAGGCCGGGGTGTACGAGAAACAGGCGCTGGTGCTGGTCAACCGCGGCCACGGCCAGGATAGCGTGACTGGCGGCGAGGTCATGACCCTTGCCAAGGCCATCCAGACCAGTGTGTACGAGCGCTTCGGCATCCGGCTGGAGCCCGAGCCGGTGGTGTGGTGACCAGTGAACGGTTGTTTTAATGCTATTAAAATAGTAGCTGTTAGCGCTTTCTGAATAAGCGCTAGAAGCCAAAAAGACCATAAAAAAACCGCCCGAAGGCGGTTTTTTGTTGCGCGCGGGGTGCGGGCTTACTTGTCGTCGTTGCTCAGTTGCGGCAGCGGCGAACCCCGGCCCAGCGTCAGCAGGCCGGACTGGGCGTAGGTCATCAGCTTGGCGCGCGTGTCCACGATATCGAGGTTGCGCATGGTGAGCTGGCCGATGCGGTCGAGCGGCGAGAAGGGCGCGTCTTCCACCTTTTCCATCGACAGGCGCTCGGGCGCGTAGGTCAGGTTGGGCGACTCGGTGTTGAGCAGCGAGTAGTCGTTGCCACGGCGCAGCTCCAGCGTGACGGTGCCGGTGATGGCGCGCGCTACCCAGCGCTGGGCGGTCTCGCGCAGCATGATGGCCTGGGGGTCGAACCAGCGGCCCTGGTAGAGCAGGCGGCCCAATTTCAGGCCGTTCATGCGGTACTGCTCGATGGTGTCTTCGTTGTGGATACCGGTCACCAGGCGCTCGTAGGCGATGTGCAGCAGCGCCAGGCCGGGGGCCTCGTAGATGCCGCGGCTCTTGGCCTCGATGATGCGGTTCTCGATCTGGTCGCTCATGCCCAGGCCGTGGCGGCCGCCGATGCGGTTGGCTTCGAGGATCAGTTCAACCGGGTCGGTGAACTCTTTGCCGTTCAGGGCCACGGGCTGGCCTTCGTTGAAGGTGACCGACACTTCCTCGGCCTTGACTTCGACTTCAGGCTTCCAGAACGCCACGCCCATGATGGGGTTGACGATGCGGATGCCGCTGGAGAGAAATTCGAGGTCCTTGGCTTCGTGCGTGGCGCCCAGCATGTTGCTGTCGGTGCTGTAGGCCTTTTCGGCGCTCATCTTGTAGCCGAAGCCTTCCTTGGTCATGAAGGCCGACATCTCGGCGCGGCCGCCGAGTTCGTCGATGAACTGCTGGTCCAGCCAGGGCTTGTAGATGCGCAGCGACGGGTTGGTGAGCAGGCCGTAGCGGTAGAAGCGCTCGATGTCGTTGCCCTTGAAGGTGGAACCGTCGCCCCAGATGTGGACGTCGTCTTCCTTCATGGCCGACACCAGCATGGTGCCGGTGACGGCGCGGCCCAGTGGCGTGGTGTTGAAGTAGGTCACGCCGGCGGTGCTGATGTGGAAGGCGCCGGCCTGCAGCGCTGCAATGCCTTCGTGGGCCAGTTGCGTGCGGCAGTCGATCAGGCGCGCCAGCTCGGCGCCGTATTCCATGGCCTTGCGCGGGATGGCGTCGTAGTCGGGCTCGTCGGGCTGGCCCAGGTTGGCCGTGTAGGCGTAGGGCAGGGCGCCCTTGTTCTTCATCCAGCGCAGGGCCGCGCTGGTGTCCAGGCCGCCGGAAAACGCGATGCCGACCTTCTGGCCGAGGGGGAGGTTTTGAAGGATGGTTGCCATGGAATATTTCTTAAAAATGATAGCTGCTCGCGCTTGCTGGATAAGCTCTAGAGGCCAAAAAGACTATAAATTTCAGCCGAAATGGCAGATGTAGTGGTAGGCCTCGGTCACGCGGATGTCGAACTTCGAGTTGCCGGGCACATTGAATTGCTCCCCGGCGGAGGACTTCACCCAGGCGTCGCTGCCTGCAAGCTTGTACTCGCACGAACCAGCCACGCATTCCATGATCTCGGGCGCGCCGGTGTTGAACGTCAGCGTGGCGGGCAGGATCACGCCCACCGATTTTTTCGTGCCGTCGGGGAACGTGATGCCATGGCTCACGCATTTGCCGTCGAAATAAACACTGGCCTTGGTCGTGACGGACACGCCGTCGATTTTTTCGGTGGTCATGGATGCGCGGGGTAGAAAGAAGGAAACCGGTGATTTTAGGGCAGGGGGCACGGCCTGGGCGCCGTGGGGCACGGTTGCGCTGGCGTTTGCTGGCGCATCGGGGCAAAAAAAGAGCCCCTACGAGGGGGCTCTGGTGACGCAATGCGCTGAAGGCTGCTCAGCGCCAGTGGGGGTTGCGGTGGGTGGGGTAGGAGGGGCGACCGTAGCCGTACTCGATCACCATCGCAGGCGGGCTCACGTAAACGGGTTGATCCGGATAGGCAGGCTGGACGGCGTAGGTGGGTTGCGTGGGGTGCGTCCGATAGGTGGACGTGACCACCCCGGACTGCGAATACACGCCCTGCTGCCGGTAGGGGTCGGGCTGGGTGGAGTAGATCCTGCCCTGGTTGTTGCCCGCCAGGGGCTGAACGCTGAGCGCAATCCACGGTCCCGGATCGGCCTGGGTGCGGGTGTTGTACTGGCGCCCGGCATATTCATACACCACGTCGTAGCCCACGGTGCGGTCCTCGTAATAGGTTTCGGTGGTGCAGCGCTGCACGTTCTGGTAACGGGGCTGGCCGTTGCCTTCGATCTGGTTGCCCAGCACGGCGCCACCGATCACGCCCAGCGCGGTGGCGGCCGCGCGCCCGCTGCCATGGCCCACGGCATTGCCTGCCGCACCACCGGCAATGGCGCCCAGCAAGGCGCCAGCGCCCGAGTTGTGCGAACCGTTGTAAACGGTTTCGTTGCCGCATACCTGCTGCGGAATGCCCACTTGTTGCACCACGGGTGTGGCCGACAGCACGCGGCCCTGCTCCTGCGCTGACACGACAGTGGTCACGGCGAGCAAGGCAGTCCATAGGGCGATTTTTTTCATGAGGGAACTCCTGACAGTTCTGTACACAACGCACCAGACCCGAAAAAAGTTGAGGCCCGGGGCATCCATCTGCCGACACGGCACCGTAAAGCTGGGTAAAGAACGCTGGAGCGGTGCGGTCCGTCGCCGCTTCATTCCTTCATCTTTTCATTCATCTGGAAGCGCTTCTTGCTGTTCTTGCCACTGCGCTGCATCAAAGCCCACCGTGATGGAAGTGCGTTGGCCCTGGCGCCACTCCACCACCGGGCGCTTGATGACGCTGGGCTGCGCCTGCATCAGCTGGCTGGCGCTGGCATCGTCTTGCACGGCCGCCTGGGCGCCGGGGTCCAGCTTGCGCCAGGTGGTTCCCTGCCGGTTCACCAGCTTTTGCCAACCCACGGCGGCCAGCCAGTCGGGCAGGCGCTCCGCAGGAACGCCTTGCTTCTTGAAATCGTGGAAGGTGTGGTCAAGCCCCTGCCCAGTGAGCCAGGCGCGCGCCTTTTTGACTGTGTCGCAGTTCGGGATTCCGTACAGAGTGATGAGGGGTGTTTTCATGGCCGCCATCATCCGCTAAGCGACAATTGGCCGCGTATGCAAACCAAAATTCACACACTGGAAGGCTGGCTCCGCCATTGCGAGCGGCTGCACCCGCAGAACATCGACATGGGCCTGGAGCGGGTCCGTGAGGTGGCCACCCGCATGGGCCTGCGTTTTGACTGCCCGGTCATCACCGTTGCAGGCACCAATGGCAAGGGTTCGACCTGCGCCATGCTGGAGGCCGTGGCCGAGCAAGCCGGTTTTCGCACCGGGGTGTACACCTCGCCGCACCTGGTGCATTTTGAAGAGCGCTGCCGCGTGCATGGCGAAGCTGTAAATGCTTCTGATCTGATAGCGCACTTTGAAGCCGTGGAGAGCGCCAGAACGCAAAATGGCAATGATGTTTCGCTGACCTATTTTGAGTTCACCACGCTGGCCATCCTGCGCCTGATGAGCCATTCGCTGCTGGATGTGGCCATCCTGGAGGTGGGGCTGGGCGGCCGGCTGGACGCCACCAACATCATCGACGCAGACTGCGCCATCATCACCAGCATCGACATCGACCACACCGAATACCTGGGGCCGGACCGCGAGAGCATCGGGCGTGAAAAGGCCGGCATCATGCGCACGGGCCGCCCGGTGGTGGTGAGCGACCCGATGGCGCCGCAAAGCGTGATCGACCATGCGCGTGAAATGGGGGCTGATCTCTGGCGTTTTGGCCACGATTTCAATTTTTCGGGCGACAAGCAGCAGTGGAGCTGGGCCGGGCGGGGGCGGCGTTATGCCGGGCTGGCCTATCCGGCGCTGCGCGGGGCCAACCAGCTGGTGAATGCGTCCGGGGTGCTGGCGGCGTTTGAAGCGCTGCGCACGCGCCTGCCCGTGACGGCGCAGGCCGTGCGCAATGGCCTGGCGCTGGTCGAGTTGCCGGGCCGCTTCCAGATCGTTCCCGGGCAGCCTGCGCTGGTGCTGGATGTGGCGCACAACCCGCATTCCGTGGCGGCGCTCACGGCCAACCTGGATGCCATGGGCTATTTCCCGGCCACGCACGCCGTGTTCGGTGCCATGGCCGACAAGGACCTGGCCCCCATGCTGGCCAAGGTGGGGCCGCTGGTAGACCACTGGTATTTCACCGATCTGCCCACGCCACGCGCCGAAACGGGCGCTGTCTTGCAGCAAAAATGGAATGCGCTGCAGATGGTGTCCGGCGGGCGGCGGCAGGTGACCTCCAGCGTCCACGCCGACCCCGTACAGGCCTTGCAGGCGGCGGTGGCCGCGGCAGACCCCGCTGATAGAATCGTGGTCTTTGGCTCGTTTTACACGGTGGGTGGTGTGCTGATCAATGGCATCCCCCGCCTGCACGCCAAACATCTGGACGCATAAGCTCCGCACGAGTCCCTACTCCATGGCATTTTTCAAGTTTCGGTGGCCCGGTCAGAGTGAACAGTCTGACAAGCCGGCCAAGCGTTCACGTTCGGCACAGGGCGAGAGCATCGAAGTCATGCGACGGCGCGCACGGCATCGTCTCATCGGCGCTGCGGTGCTGGTCTTGCTCGCTGTAGTGGGGTTCCCGTTGCTGTTTGACACCCAGCCACGCCCCATCCCGGTGGATATTCCCATTGAGATCCCCGACCGCAACAAGGTGGCGCCGCTGGTCGTGCCAGCCGCAACGCACGATTCACCTGCAACGCGGTCCGCTGTGTCGCAGTCCAGATCGCCAGCGGCCGCATCATCGCAGGCACCGGAGCGCAGCGCTGCCGGGGCTGGGCTGGGTGACGGCGAGGAGCTGGTGGCCAGCCGCCGCAGTGCAGACAAGCCGGCGGCGGGAGAGCCTGCAGCGGAAAAGTCCACCGCCAAGCCGGATGCCAAGCCAAAGCCCGCAGCGTTGCCCGAGCCGAAGCCGGAGCCCAAACCCAAGCCAGAGCCCAAGCCGTCTGTCCCCGAGCGTAAGCCTGCGGCGGTCGATGAGTCGGCGCGGGCCCGGGCCTTGCTGGAAGGGCGCTCTGCACAGCCCGCCGCCGGTGCACAAGCCGAGGAAGGCCGGTTCATCGTTCAGGTAGGCGCCTTTGCCGATGCCGACAAGGCCCGCGAGGCGCGCACCAAGCTGGAGCGGGCTGGGCTCAAGACCTACACCCAGGTGGTGGATACCAAGGACGGAAAGCGCGTGCGTGTGCGTGTGGGGCCCCTGACCAGCCGCGCCGAAGCAGACAAGGCCGCCAGCCGCATCAAGGGACTGGGGTTGTCGGCCTCGGTGTTGACGCTGTAACTGCAGGCGGTTTCACCATTGCTCACCATGGCATCGCTGGACTGGATTTTTGCGGTGGTACTGCTGGCATCGATGGCGATCGGCGCGTGGCGGGGCCTGGTCTTCGAGGTGTTGTCAGTAGCAGGCTGGGTGGCGTCATTTTTTGTGGCCCAGTGGTTTGCCCCGGACATGGCGGCCGTGTTGCCACTGGGGGATTCCGATGGCGCACTGCGCTATGCGGCCGGCTTCATCGTGGTCTTTGTCGGGGCAGTGTTTGCCTGCGGATTTCTGGCCTGGCTGGCCAAGAAGCTGGTGGATGCCATCGGTTTGCGTCCGGCAGATAGAACGCTGGGGGCGGTGTTTGGTGTGGTGCGGGGGGTGGTGTTGTTGCTGGTGGTTGCCGTGGTGGTGGGCTTGACGCCCTTGCATGAGGCGGCGTGGTGGCAGGAGTCGCACAGTGCACCGGTGCTGGGTGGCATGCTCAAGAGCCTCAAGCCTGCATTGCCCGAAGAATTTGGAAGGCATTTGCCTTCGTGACAGGGGGGTGGCCACAAGCCGCTGCCAAAAAATTGCCGCGGGGCTGTTCCCGCAAATGGATGGAATCGAACTATGTGTGGAATCGTCGGCGTCGTCAGCGCAGCGCCCGTCAATCAGCTGATTTATGACGCCTTGCTGCTGCAGCAGCACCGGGGCCAGGATGCCGCAGGCATCGTGACCCAGCAGGGCCGCAAATTCTTCATGCACAAGGCCAAGGGCATGGTGCGAGATGTGTTTCGCACGCGCAACATGCGGGCCTTGCCGGGCAATGCGGGGTTGGGCCAGGTGCGCTATCCAACGGCCGGCAACGCCTTCAGCGAAGAAGAGGCGCAGCCGTTTTACGTGAATGCACCGTTTGGCATCGTGCTGGTGCACAACGGAAACCTGACCAATGCGCTGTCCCTGCGCAACGAGCTCTTTCAAACTGACCACCGGCACACCAACACCGACAGCGATTCGGAGGTGTTGCTCAACGTGTTTGCCCATGAGCTCGAGCGCGCGACCCGGGGCGTGCCGCTGCAGCCCGAGGACGTCTTTACGGCGGTGCGTGCCGTGCATAAGCGCATCAAGGGTTCGTATGCCGTCATCGCACTGATCGCCGGGCATGGTCTGCTGGCTTTCCGCGACCCCCACGGTATCCGGCCGCTGGCCATGGGGCGCAGTCAGGATGGCACGGTGATGGTGGGCAGCGAATCGGTGGCGCTGGAGGGTACGTCGCACGTCTTCGAGCGCAACATCGACCCGGGCGAGGCCATCTTCATCACGCTCGACGGCAAGGTGCATGCGCGCCAGTGTGCAGAGAACCCGCAGCTGAACCCCTGCATTTTCGAGTTTGTCTATCTGGCGCGGCCCGATTCGGTGCTCGACGGAATTTCGGTCTACCAGGCGCGGCTCAACCTGGGCGAGGCGCTGGCCAAGCGGGTGGTGTCCACCGTGCCGCCGAACGAGATCGATGTGATCATTCCCATTCCCGAGTCGAGTCGTCCCAGCGCAACCCAGCTGGCGCATCTGCTGGGCATTCCCTACCGCGAAGGGTTCGTGAAGAACCGTTACGTGGGCCGCACCTTCATCATGCCGGGGCAGGGCGTGCGCAAAAAATCCGTGCGCCAGAAGCTCAATGTGATTGGCAGCGAGTTCAAGGGCCGCAATGTGCTGCTGGTCGATGATTCCATCGTGCGTGGCACAACCTCGCGCGAGATCGTGCAGATGGCCCGAGACGCCGGTGCCCGCAAGGTGTATCTGGCCAGCGCTGCGCCGCCAGTGCGCTACCCCAATGTGTACGGCATTGACATGCCCACCAGCAGCGAGCTGGTGGCCCACGACCGCACGGTGGAAGAGGTGCGCCAGGCCATTGGCTGTGATGCGCTGATCTACCAGGATGTGGACGGCATGAAGCGGGCCATCGGTTCCCTGAACCCGGCCATCGTGGGGTTTGATGCCTCGTGTTTCGACGGCGTGTATGTCACCGGAGACATCACTGCGGACGACATTGCTCGCCTCAACGAAGGCCGCGTGGGCGTGGAGGAGGGTGAAGAAGACACCTCCCGCCTGGCACTGCCCAACGCGCAATAGAGCCACGCGCGATGATCGAGGGCCGGGTTTCGCGAGGAGCCCGCTCTTGTTGCCGACCCCAATAACGACGCCGGGCCCATGCCCCGGCCTGACTGCCATGACTGAAAACCAATCCCCCGCACACGTGCGCACCCGTTTCGCGCCATCGCCTACCGGCTTCATTCACCTTGGCAACATCCGCTCGGCGCTGTACCCATGGGCGTTTGCGCGGGCCACCGGGGGTGATTTCATCCTGCGCATCGAGGACACCGATCTGGAGCGCTCCAGCCAGGCGGCAGTGGACGTGATCATCGAAGGCATGGCCTGGCTGGGGCTGGATCACGATGAAGGTCCGTTCTACCAGATGCAGCGCATGGACCGCTACAAAGCCGTGCTGGCTGAACTGCAGGCGGCCGGACATGTCTACCCGTGCTACATGAGCGTGGCCGAACTCGATGCCTTGCGCGAAAAGCAGATGGCCGACAAGGAAAAGCCACGCTATGACGGTACCTGGCGCCCAGAGCCCGGCAAGACGTTGCCTGCGGTGCCCGAAGGCGTGCAACCCGTGCTGCGTTTTCGCAATCCGCAGGGCGGCGTGGTGGCATGGGACGACAAGGTCAAGGGCCGCATCGAGATCCGCAACGACGAACTCGACGACCTGGTGATTGCGCGCCCCGACGGCACGCCCACCTACAACTTCTGTGTGGTGGTGGACGATATCGACATGGCCATCACGCATGTGATCCGTGGCGACGACCATGTGAACAACACACCGCGTCAGATCAATATATTCCGCGCCCTGGGCAAGGAACCGCCGGTGTATGCCCACCTGCCCACCGTGCTCAACGAGCTCGGCGAGAAGATGAGCAAGCGCAATGGCGCAAAACCCGTCACGCAATACCGCGATGAAGGCTATCTGCCCGATGCCATGGTGAACTACCTGGCGCGCCTGGGCTGGAGCCACGGAGATGACGAAATCTTCAGCCGCGAGCAGTTTCTGCAGTGGTTCAACCTCGACCACCTGGGGCGCAGTGCTGCGCAGTTCGACGAAGCCAAGCTGCGCTGGGTGAATGCCCAGCACCTCAAGGCCATGGCCGATGATGCACTGGCGGCCCTCGTCGCCCCCCAGTTGGAGAAGCGCGGCATTGCTGCTTCAGACTTGGCCGATGGCCGTTTGCCCCGCATATGTGCCTTGTTCAAGGACCGGTGCGATACCACCGTGGCCCTGGCAGACTGGGCGTTCGTGTTTTATGGACCCGTTTCCCCTGCGCAGGCAGAGCTTGCCCAGCATGTGACCGATGCCATTGCGCCTGCTTTGGATGCGTTGGCTGATGCGTTGGCTTCATGTGACTGGGACAAGGCTGCCATCAGCGCGGCGTTCAAGCAAGTGCTGGCGACACATGGGCTCAAGATGCCTCAACTGGCCATGCCCGTGCGGGTTCTGACCGCGGGGTCCGCCCACACGCCATCGGTCGATGCAGTGCTCGAACTGGTGGGGCGTGAAAAAGTTGTCGCACGTTTGCGAAACCGCTAAAAATCTGTCTATAATTCAAGGCTCTGATGACAACGATTGCAATGTGAACGTTGTTGCCAAAGGGGGGTATAGCTCAGCTGGGAGAGCGCTTGCATGGCATGCAAGAGGTCATCGGTTCGATCCCGTTTACCTCCACCAAGGTTTGTCAGTAGTTATCGGTTAGTTCCAAGGTTTTGACCCCATCGTCTAGAGGCCTAGGACATCACCCTTTCACGGTGAGTACCGGGGTTCGAATCCCCGTGGG
>QLTU01000001.1:0-215655 GCA_003268905.1 Acidovorax defluvii | reverse complement strand
CAGTAGTTATCGGTTAGTTCCAAGGTTTTGACCCCATCGTCTAGAGGCCTAGGACATCACCCTTTCACGGTGAGTACCGGGGTTCGAATCCCCGTGGGGTCGCCAAGTTGTAGCGCTTGGCTTGCGTGAAGAATGCAAGCAAAAGCTGCCTGCCAGGAGTGGTAGTTCAGTTGGTTAGAATACCGGCCTGTCACGCCGGGGGTCGCGGGTTCGAGTCCCGTCCACTCCGCCAGTCAAAAGCCCTTGCAGGTCTTTGATATGCAAGGGCTTTTCTTTGGCGAGAGCCAAAGAGGTTTGGGGGTATAGCTCAGCTGGGAGAGCGCTTGCATGGCATGCAAGAGGTCATCGGTTCGATCCCGTTTACCTCCACCAAGGTTTGTTAGTAGTTATCGGTTAGTTCCAAGGTTTTGACCCCATCGTCTAGAGGCCTAGGACATCACCCTTTCACGGTGAGTACCGGGGTTCGAATCCCCGTGGGGTCGCCAAGTTGTAGCGCTTGGCTTGCGTGAAGAATGCAAGCAAAAGCTGCCTGCCAGGAGTGGTAGTTCAGTTGGTTAGAATACCGGCCTGTCACGCCGGGGGTCGCGGGTTCGAGTCCCGTCCACTCCGCCAGATAAGAAACCGCTGCAGTCGCAAGGCTACAGCGGTTTTTTTGTGTCTTGGTGCGACTAAAACCCCGCAAATTTCCGTTTGCGGGGTTTGTGTTGAATTGGCTTCTGGCGCTTGATGGGTAAGCGTCAATAGCTATTAAATTAATAGCAAAATCTTGTTCAACGCGGAGCCAGGCGGATGGCACCGTCCAGGCGAATCACCTCGCCGTTGAGCATGTCGTTTTCAAAGATGTGCTGCACCAGCTTGGCATAGTCCTGCGGCGTGCCAAGGCGGCTGGGGAACGGCACGCCGGCTGCGAGCGCGTCCTGCACTTCCTGGGGCATGCCAAACAGCATCGGGGTGCCAAAGATGCCGGGTGCAATGGTCATGTTGCGGATGCCGTTGCGGGCCAGGTCGCGTGCAATGGGCAAGGTCATACCCACCACGCCGCCCTTGGACGCGGAATAAGCGGCCTGGCCAATCTGGCCGTCATAGGCGGCCACGCTGGCGGTGGAGATCATCACGCCGCGCTCTCCGGTGGACTCGGGGTCGTTCTTGCACATGGCCTCTGCGGCCAGGCGGATCATGTTGAAGCTGCCAATCAGGTTTACCGTGATGGTCTTGCTGAAAACGGCCAACGCGTGGGCGCCGTTCTTGCCCACGGTTTTTTCTGCAGGGGCAATGCCTGCGCAGTTGACCAGACCCATCAGCTTGCCCAGCGAAACGGCCTTGGCCACCACGGCCTGACCGTCGGCTTCGTTGCTGACATCACATTTGACGAATGCGCCGCCAATGTCCTTGGCCACTTGTTCACCCTTGTCCGTCTGCATGTCGGCGATGACTACCGTGCCACCCTGTGCGGCCAACATGCGCGCGGTGCCTTCGCCCAAGCCCGATGCGCCGCCGGTCACGATGAATACCTTGCCCTTGATTTCCATGTTCTGTCTCCAGTGAATGACGTTGACGTAAACGTCAATTATCACCCAGGCATTCGGGCTTCAACGGGCAAAAAAATGCCCAGCCAGAACTGGGCATTTTTACAAGACCCCTGCGCAGCAGGGCGCGCAGAGGAGTCCGGTTACTGAAAACCCACCCGGTCCAGCATCTGCTGCACTTTGGTGATGTTGGCGCCCACCGCGCTGATTGGAATGGTTTCGCTCTTGAAGGGTTGGCCTTGCGTCATGGCCTTGAGCGCCGGATTGTCGATGTTCAGGCCCTTCGCTGCAGGCCATTCATTGTTGCCGTTGGCAAAGTAGTTTTGCGCTTCTGCGCCGGCCAGATATTCGAGGAACTTGACCGCGTTGGCCTGGTTCTTCGCATGGCGGGCCACGGCGCCGCCAGCAATGTTCATGTGGGTGCCCCAGGACTGCTGGTTGGGGAACACCACACCCACCTTGTTGACCACGGCAACGTCTTCAGGCTTGCTGGAGCGCATCATGCGTGCCAGGTAGTAGCTGTTGGTGACAGCAATGTCGCATTCGCCTGCTGCTACGGCCTTGATCTGGTCGGTGTCGCCACCCTTGGGCGCGCGGGCAAGGTTGGCCACCATGCCTTTGAGCCATGCCTCGGCCTTCTGCTCGCCAAGGTGCTCGGTGACAGAACCGAACAGACTCAGGTTGTAGGGGTGCGAGCCCGAACGAATACACAGCTTGCCCTTGTTCTTGGGATCGGCCAGCTCTTCGTAGGTGTCCACGTCACTTTTCTGGACCTTGGCCTTGTTGAACACGATCAGCCGCGCACGGGTGGACAGGCCGAACCACGAAATGCCACCGTCGGCAACCGGCAGACTGCGCAAGTTGGCGGGGATGGCGTCTTCCAGCACCTTGGAGCGGATAGGCTGGAACAGGCCATCCATTTCTCCCCGGTAAAGCCGGGCTGCATCGACCAGCAGGATCACGTCTGCGGGGGAGGCAGTTCCTTCCGCTTTCAGCCGCGCCAGAATTCCCGCATCGTCCGCATCCACCCGGTTGATCTTGATGCCAGTGGCCTTGGTGAAGCCGGTGTACAGCGCTTCATCGGTGGAATAGTGACGAGCCGAGTAGAGGTTGACCACCTGTTCCTGGGCGGTGGCGGCACCTGCAGCAGCGGCCAGGGCGCAGGCGGTGAGCAGGGCTTTGACGGTCTTCGACATGGAGTGCATCTTTTGGAGGTTGGAAATCTTGATGATAAAGCAAACGCGAACTATTCGTAATAAAAACCACGTTGCAACCCAGTGCATATGCTGCGCTTGACGCGCAATGCCTTCACCAGGAAGTGGCGCGCTGGCGGGATTGACATCTTCAGGGGAGGCGTCTGCGCGGCTGAGGAAATCCCCCTGCCAATGGCAGGCGACTTCCAGCGAACTGTTCAGGCGCAGTGAATGCAGGCTTGGCCTGCCCGGAGGGACTCGAACCCCCGACCTATAGCTTAGAAGGCTATTGCTCTATCCAGTTGAGCTACGGGCAGATGGATTTGCCGGGCGCCTGGGGCAGCGCCTGGCGTGCAGTGAGTCAGATTGACTCCAAGGGTGCGAATCATACCCGCCGCACGGCTGGGTTCTGGTGGTTGGGTGGCATTTTGCCGCTGAGTCGTGATTACAGTTATAACAACTCTTCTCCCCCACCTTTGGCCACTCTGGCAGCATGGACCATGTCGCACAGCCTGAACCTCATCAACACCATTGCTGCCGCGCTGGGCCTGGCGCTGGTGTTGGGTTTTCTGGCCACGCGTGTGCGGCTGCCGGCGCTGGTGGGCTACCTGTTGGCGGGTGTGGTGATTGGCCCGTATACCCCCGGTTTTGTGGCCGATGCCGCCATGGCCAGCCAGCTGGCCGAAATTGGCGTGATGCTGCTGATGTTCGGGGTGGGGCTGCATTTCTCGCTGGGCGATCTGTTGGCGGTGCGCAAGATTGCGGTGCCCGGGGCAGTGGTGCAGATCATGGTGGCAACCGCCCTGGGCATGGCCGTGGCTTCGTGGTGGGGGTGGAGTCTGGGTGGGGCTTTGGTGTTCGGAATTGCGCTGTCGGTGGCCAGCACGGTGGTGCTACTGCGCGCGCTGGAAACCCTGGGCATTCTCGATACCTACACCGGCCGCATCGCGGTGGGCTGGCTGGTGGTGGAAGACCTGGCCATGGTGCTGGTGCTGGTGTTGTTGCCGCCGTTGTCCGGCGTGCTGGGCGGCAATGCTGCCGCAGCCACGTCGGTCAGCATCTGGCAAACGTTGGGGTGGACGCTGCTGCAGGTGGGCGGGTTTGTGGCGCTGATGCTGGTGGTGGGGCGGCGGGTGTTTCCTTGGGTGTTGTGGCAGGTGGCGCGCACGGGTTCGCGCGAGCTGTTTACGTTGTGCGTGGTGGCGGCGGCCGTGGGCATTGCGTTTGGATCGGCTGTGCTGTTTGGGGTGTCGTTTGCGCTGGGTGCCTTTTTTGCCGGCATGGTGATGCGCGAATCCGAATTCAGCCACCGGGCAGCGCAGGAGTCTTTGCCGCTGCGCGATGCGTTTGCCGTGCTGTTTTTTGTCTCGGTGGGGATGTTGTTCAACCCCTCTGTCATGTGGGAGCGGCCATTGCAGGTGCTGGCCGTGGTGGCGATCATCATTGTGGGCAAATCGCTGGCGGCGGCCGCTTTGGTGTTGGCGTTTCGGTATCCGCTGCACACGGCGCTGACGGTGTCGGCCAGCCTGGCGCAGATTGGCGAGTTTTCGTTCATTCTGGTGGGGCTGGGTGCATCGCTGGGCTTGCTGCCGCCCGAGGGCGCCAGCCTGGTGCTGGCTGGAGCGCTGATTTCGATTGCGCTCAATCCGCTGGTTTTTCGTGCCATAGCGCCGCTGCAAAAGTGGCTGCTGGCGCGCTCGGCCCTTGCGCGGCGGCTGGAGCAGCGCGACGACCCGCTGGCCGAGTTGCCCACCAGCACGGACGAGCGTTATCTGGCGCGCCAGGTGGTGCTGGTGGGCTATGGCCGCGTGGGGCGGCGTGTGGCCAGTGTGCTGGCTGCGCACAACATCCCGCTGGTGGTGGCCGAGCAGAACCGTGAACTGGTCGAAAAGCTGCGGGCTCAGGGCATGGCGGCCGTGTTTGGCGACGCGGTGGAGCCGGCGGTGTTGATCCAGGCCCACATCGCGCGCGCTCACATGCTGGTCATTGCCACGCCCGATACGCTGAATGTGCAGCAGATCATTGCCACTGCACGCCTGCTCAATCCCGGCATTGAAACCGTGGTGCGCAGCCACGGCGAAGAGGAGGCGGTGCGCCTGGAGAAAGAGTGTGGCAGCACGGTTTTTATGGGCGAAGAAGCTTTGGCTCAGGCCATGGCGGGCCATGTGCTGGCCCGCGCGGCCGCGCGGGGCGGCAACGCCACACCTCCCGGCGTGCTGCATGAATCGGCTTGAATTGTAGCCAAATTGGCCTGTAGCCCTTATGTATCAAGCGCTACATGCTATTGTTTTTGATTGTTCGATGCACTTGTGTGCAGCGCGCAGCGAATGCCCTGTTCGCCCTGATCGGCTTATTCGTCCGATTCTTCAAACACCAGCGAGGGCACAGTCATGACGCGTGCCGTGCTGCCCAGCTCGTCAATCAGGCGGTTGGCGAAATAGCTGCTTTGGGTGTCAGGCTCCAGGGCCGCAACGGCCAGATGGGCCAGACCCTGGTTGAGCGGCACATAGAAACTGCCGGCTGGCACATCAATGGCGCTGCGCACCGGCGTCACCTGGGTGCGGATGATGCTGGAGCCACCTGCGATGGTGCCGCGCACATCCGTGCGTTCGGTGGTTTCGCGCGCGGTTTCATGGTAAGTGTCGGCCAGCAACGCGCCGGGTTCCGCGATACGCAACACCTGCACGCCCAGCATTTGCAATCGCTCAACCGCCGCGGTGGCATGGGCTGCCAGCCAGTAGCCGCAAGGCCGGGGGCGCGATTTGACGGGCCGCAGGGCGAGCGATGAATTCCAGTCCACTTTCAGGGTGCGGTCTGCGCCGGTGTCGGGGTCGAGCATGGTCAGCTCCCGCTGCATGGGTGTGGCCTGGGCCTCTATCACCACCTGGCCCTTGCAGGCCTTGGAGGCTGTGTCCCGCGCGACATAAGAGCGCACTTGTTCCAGATCGGCTGCGCGCTCTGCGGTGCTGCGCAGGGCGCTGGTGATGGTCGTGACCTGGGTGTGAACCCGGCGCTGGATGTGCAGGCGCCCCAGGCCCACGCCACGGGTTTCGACCAGCAGGCTGACGGCGTTTTTCAGGCCGTTCACGTTGCGGCCGGTGTCGGGTTGCACGCCGCCCATGGATATGCGCTTGTCGTCAGGCTGGGTCGAGGTGGTGTAGTACCACTCGCTCGACATGCCCTGGGACTGCAGTGCGCCGAGCATGGGCTGGTGGTACCACTCCTGCGATGCCTTGGTCATAAACTCGTGGTAGTTGGCCGTGGTGGTGTATTGCAGCAGGGCGTCGTAGCGCTGAATGGCGTTGAACTTTTGCAGATAGCGCCCTGCCACCGTGAATTCGTGCGCATCCAGAACCAGAATGGGGCGGTAATCTCGAACCACGCGTGCCAAGGCCCGGGCTTCGGGGGTGTTCAGCAACAGGTGATCGCGGTTCATGTCCACGCCATTGGCGGTGGTGCGATTGCCGTTGGTGGCGCCATCGGGGTTGGCACGGGGAATCACCACCACGTTGATGCGATCGAGCAAGGGTTCAAGCAGGCCCTGTGCGAGTTCTCGGGCAACCACCAGCAGCGCTTCGCTGCCCGCGGGTTCGTCCCCGTGCTGCTGGCCGATGAGCACCACGGTGGAACGGCCATTGGCCTCCAGGCTGGCCATGTCCATGCCTTTGGCGCGCGTCAGGAGCAGGCCCAGAATCGGTTCGCCTTGCTGCGAGGCACCCAGTTGCAGAACACTGGCCTGCGTGGGGCCCCTTGGCGCAGCAGTAGCGATGTTGTGCAGCCATTGCCCCAGTTCGGAGTTGGTGGTGAAACCGCGCCGTTCGGGGGCGAGCCCAGGTGTGCTGTATTGGGTGGACGGTTCGGCAAACCGAGCGGCCACGGCCGGGCCATAGGGGGCAGCCGCAGCGCTTGCGGGTGCGGCTGGCGTGGGCGCACCGACCTGCAGTGGCGTGACCACCACGTTGTCGCGCACCTGCCCCAGAGGCGCCGGCACCACGACGCCACGTTGCACGCGTGGCATGGAATCGGCTGTTGTGGAGCGCGCCGCAGTAGGCGTGCCGGGCCACGGGGGAAGCGGGGTGCTGGCGCATGCGGACAGCAGCAAGGCCACTAGGGCCAGCGAACCGCGCCACGGCAGAGGGTGCCCAATCCGTGGTGCTGGCTGTGCGGCCTTAGCGGGGGTTGAAACAGACAGGGTGTGGCGCTGGGTCATGGTGTGCTTTGCTTGGGATACTGTCGGGCTTGGCGCGATGTTAACTGCGCCTGCTGCCAGCGGCGTGTCGGCGGACACCGCGCGGTCCCTGCCAAGGCCCGATTAGCCGGATTGCAACGCACGACCTGACAGCACCTGCACACCCGAGGGGCCATGCCGCACAGCGTGCACCAGTGCATGTGCCGCATCGCGCGCAGCCACGGCACGGTAATTGGCGGGGATGAGCGGGCGCAGCCACTGCAGGAGCGCCAGCGAAAGGGACTCGCCCCGGCGCGGGGTCTGGTGGAGCGGTTGTCTGTTGCCTGCCAGCACCGAAGGTCGTGCGATGACCAGGGTGGAGAAACCCAGGGCCTGCAGGTCCCGTTCCATTTCACCTTTGATGCGGCTGTAGAAAATGCGCGACTGCGGGTCGGCGCCCATCGCGCTCACCACACCGCAGCGCGTGGCGCCCGCCCGTCGAGCGGCCTGCGCGGTGGCCAGCACGGCGCTGTAGTCGATTGCACGGAAGGCGTTCTGGCCGCCCGCCGCTGCCATGGTGGTGCCCAGCGCGATGTAGACATCGTCCACAGGCGGCAAAGAAGGCAGCGCCGAAAAATCAACGGCATGCACCACCACATTCCTTGCGAGGGCAGCAGGCGCCCGGCGCCCCGCTGCATGCAGGATGTGGATGGGTGGGCCGTCAAGGCTGGCTGTGCCTGGGGCGTTTTCAGCGGCTAAAAGAGCCGCGATTACCTCCCGGCCCACGAGACCCGTTGCCCCGGCCACCAGAGCCACCCGTGCCACCGCCATAGCCACCACCTCCCGAATTGCCACGATATCCACCAACGCCACGGCGGCCGCTGCCGGCCATGCTGTCCACACTCGTGCGCATCGGGTCGGGTTGACCGCCTGCCGAGTGGCCCGCGTTGCGATGCCCCGGGTTGCTGTGGCCCGAATGGGTGCCCAGGTGGGCATTGGCGCGGGGGGGTTGTGCGTCGTCGTAGCGGTTGCCACCACCGCCTTCGTAGCCGCCGCCACCGGCTGGTGGGCGTGCACGACCGCGTGCCGGTGCCTGGGCACCCCCACGCGCGCCGCCGCCCTGGCCACCACCGCCGCCGCCACGGCCGGAGCGGGGTGCATTGCCGCCGCCACCGCCGCCAGCAGCCTGGCGCGGGCCGCGTTCACCACCGCCGCCACCCTGGCCAGCCTTGTTGGTGCGGATGCGATCCATCATTTCGCTGCGAGCCGCCTTGGCAGCCGCTTGCATGACATCGCGGCTCGGGGGCTTGCCTGCGCCGCCCCAGATGGTCTGGCGCCCCATGGCGATGGGCTCGGCCTTCTCGCCTGCGTCGGGGCCGAAGCCTTCGATGACCTGTACGGGAATCTGCTGCTTGGTGAAGCGCTCGATGTCCATCATGAAGCCTTCCTCGTCCATGCAGACCAGGCTCACGGCTTCACCACTGTTGCCTGCGCGGCCGGTACGGCCGATGCGGTGCACGTAGTCTTCCGACACGTTGGGGATTTCGTAGTTGACGACGTGTGGCAACTCGTCGATGTCGATGCCGCGTGCTGCAATGTCGGTGGCGACCAGGGCGCGGATGTCGCCGCTCTTGAAGCCGGCCAGGGCCTGCGTGCGGGCGCTCTGGCTCTTGTTGCCATGCAGGGCCATGGCGTTGACGCCGTTCTTGGTCAGGAATTCGGCCACGTTGTTGGCGCCGAACTTGGTGCGCGTGAACACCAGCACTTGGCTCCAGTTGTGCTGCTGGATGATGTGCAGCAGCACCTGCTTTTTCTTGCCGCGGCCCACGGGGTGGATCACCTGCGTGATGCGCTGCACCGTGGTGTTGCTGGGCGTGACCTGGATGCTTTGGGGGCTCTTGAGCAGGGTGTTGGCCAGATCGCGGATTTCGTCGCTGAAGGTGGCCGAGAACAGCAGGCTCTGCTTGTCCTTGGGTACCAGGGCCAGCACCTTCTTCACGTCGTGGATGAAGCCCATGTCCAGCATGCGGTCGGCTTCGTCGAGCACCAGCACCTGCACGGTCGACAGGTCCAGGAAACCTTGCTGCTGCAGGTCGAGCAGGCGGCCGGGGGTGGCCACCAGGATGTCCACGCCGCGCTTGATGCGGTCGATCTGGGGGTTCATGCCCACACCGCCGAAGACGACGGTGGAGTTGATATCGAGGTATTTGCCGTATTCGCGCACCGACTCTTCCACCTGGGCCGCGAGTTCGCGGGTGGGAGTCAGTACCAGGGCACGGATGCCCTTGCCGCCAAACTTGTTCTTGGGCGCAGCGCTTTGCGACAGGCGATGCAGCATGGGCAAGGTAAACGCGGCGGTCTTGCCGGTCCCGGTCTGTGCGCCGGCCAGAAGGTCATGGCCCGCCAGCACGGCAGGAATGGCCTGCGCCTGGATGGGCGTGGGGGTCTCGTAGCCTTGTTCGAGCACAGCCTTCAAAAGGGCAGGAGCCAGATTCAGTTCTTCAAATTTCATGTCGGTGAATGCACCCGTCCGGGGCGCTGGGTATCGGCCTGTCGTGGCAACCGGTGGGTTGCCGAGCCAGTCTTAGGCAGATGAGGTTCAAAGGTGGGAGCCCGGAAGATGCCCTTCCTTCGTCCCCAGCAGATTGCTGATGTGGCGGGCAACTGGAGCCCACAACGGCATGTATTGTCGCATGGGCCGATAATCGCGGTTTGTACGCAGAATTTCTGCCCACTTTTGCAGGTTAGAGAACGAATGGCCCAATACGTATTTTCCATGAACCGTGTCAGCAAGACCGTGCCGCCCAAACGGCAGATCTTGAAAGACATCTCCCTGAGCTTCTTCCCGGGCGCCAAGATCGGTGTGCTGGGGGTCAATGGCTCTGGCAAGTCCACTTTGCTCAAGATCATGGCGGGCGTGGACAAGGAGATCGAAGGCGAGGCCATTGCCATGCCGGGCATCAAGATCGGCTATCTGCCCCAAGAGCCGCAGCTCAACCCCGACCACACGGTGCGTGAAAGCGTCGAGGAAGCCATGGGCGAGGTGTTCGCTGCCAAGGCCAAGCTCGAAGAGGTGTATGCCGCTTATGCCGACCCGGACGCCGATTTCGACGCGCTGGCCGCCGAGCAGGCCCGTCTGGAAGCCATCATTGCCACCGCTGGCACCGATTCCGAGCACCAGCTGGAAATCGCCGCCGACGCGCTGCGCCTGCCCGCGTGGGACGCCAAGGTAGGTGTGCTGTCGGGGGGCGAAAAGCGCCGCGTGGCGCTGTGCCGCCTGCTGCTGTCCAAGCCCGATATGCTGCTGCTCGACGAGCCTACCAACCACCTGGACGCAGAATCGGTGGACTGGCTGGAGCAGTTCCTGCAGCGCTATCCCGGCACGGTGGTCGCCATCACCCACGACCGCTACTTCCTGGACAACGCCGCCGAGTGGATTCTCGAACTCGACCGGGGCCATGGCATTCCGTACAAGGGTAACTACAGCGACTGGCTCACCCAGAAGCAGGCGCGCCTGGAATCCGAGCAAAAGGGCGAAGAATCGCGCGCCAAGGCCCTGAAGAAGGAACTCGAATGGTCGCGCCAGAACCCCAAGGCCCGCCAGGCCAAGAGTAAGGCCCGCCTGGCACGGTTCGAGGAACTGTCCGACTTCGAATACCAGCGGCGCAACGAAACGAATGAAATCTTCATTCCTGTGGCCGACCGTCTGGGTACCCAGGTGATCGAGTTCAAGAACGTCACCAAATCGTTCGGCGACCGTGTGCTGATCGACAACCTGACCATGAACGTTCCTGCTGGCGCCATCGTCGGCATCATCGGCCCCAACGGGGCCGGTAAATCCACGCTGTTCAAGCTGATTGCCGGCAAGGAAAAGCCCGACAGCGGTGAAGTCGTCATTGGCTCGACCGTGAAGATGGCCTTTGTGGACCAGCACCGCGATGCACTGGCCAATGACAAGACGGTCTGGGAAGACATCTCCGGCGGCCTGGACATGATCAACATCGGCAAGTTCACGATGGCCAGCCGCGCCTATGCGGGGCGCTTCAACTTCAACGGCGGCGACCAGCAAAAGAAGGTGGGCATGCTTTCGGGTGGTGAACGCGGTCGCCTGCACCTTGCCAAGACGTTGATCTCGGGCGGCAACGTGCTGCTGCTCGACGAGCCCTCCAACGACCTGGATGTGGAAACCCTGCGCGCCCTGGAAGACGCTCTGCTGGAGTACGCCGGCACGGTGCTGGTCATTAGCCACGATCGCTGGTTCCTCGACCGCATTGCCACCCACATTCTTGCTGCCGAAGGTGACAGCCAGTGGACCTTCTTTGATGGCAACTACCAGGAGTACGAAGCCGACAAGAAGCGACGCCTGGGTGAAGAGGGCGCCAAACCCAAGCGCATGCGCTTCAAGGCACTGAAGTAAGCAAAGAGGGCTTGCAGTCAAGTAGCATTGCAACTGGAAGCTTTTCTTTCCTCCTCCCAACATGTCTTCAACTGCGACCCGATCGAGAACTGTGTTCCGTGCCTGTGTCGTCAACGCCGTGCGCGCGGGCGAAGCACTCATGGTGCAACTGGTCAAAGTCACCAAGGGCGCTTTGTCGGGGGAGGAGTCGACTACCCGCGATATTCAGCGGCGTTCTCTGGTGGGTGATGCGCTGCGGCTGCTGACCCAACACGAGGCCGCCCTGGCCAAGGCCTATCCGATGGCCTTGCTCGAAATTTTTGCCGAAGGGCCCTCCAAGGCAGGCGCACGCACGGTGGACGACACCGGCATGGATTTCGGTGAGCTTTCGCTCATGGACGAAACCGAGATGCAGGACCAGGTGGAGCTGTCCCGGGCACAGCAACTGGCCGCGCATGCCACCGACGCTGTGCTGACGGAACTCAACACCCTGGTCAGCTCGGCACAGGGCTTGCGCAGTGTGCAGCCCGAACGCAATCCGCTGCGCCCGGAAAACTACATTCGCGCATTGCAGAGGGTGGTGGCCGAAACCGGGGTGGAGCCGCCAGTGCGGCAACTGTGGATGCAGCACATGCGCGAAGTGCTGGGCCAGTTGCTGGTGACGGAATACAAGAGCGCCTCCGCCAGCCTGCGGGAGCATGGAGTCGAGCCTGTGGGATATGCGGTGCTGGGCATGCCCTCAGGGTGGGCTGGACGCAGCGGCTACGGTGCTCCCAACCAGAACACCGGCTATGGCGGGGGCTCTTCGACCGGCTACGGTGGGCATTCCATGGCTGCCCCCGTGAGTGAGTACGGCATGCCTGGATCGTACGGGCGGGGCATGGGCGGATTGACCGGCTGGCAAGGTGAATCGCAGCAGGCACCCATTTCCTCGGCAGCCGAGGAGGCCTTGTTGACCGTGGGCATCCTGCGCCAGATGCTGGCAGGCGGTGGTGACCCCTATGCCTTCGATGCGCGCGCCTATGC
Source organism: Acidovorax defluvii (assembly GCA_003268905.1). Taxonomy (GTDB): domain Bacteria; phylum Pseudomonadota; class Gammaproteobacteria; order Burkholderiales; family Burkholderiaceae_C; genus Acidovorax; species Acidovorax defluvii. The sequence goes on along the minus strand of QLTU01000001.1, from coordinate 203,346 downwards.
TGGAGTGGTATCGCAACCCGTCAGCTTGCACTCCGCATGGTCCGACCCGCGCGGCGGTGGTGCCAGTGCGCAGGCGGGACTGACGGGCCAACCCAGTGGGTATTTCCCCTCCGGTGCCGTCGCCGAGGCGATGCAGGACATGGCCCAGCTCGAACGCCTGGTGGGACGCCTGTCCGGCAGTCCTGCGGCAACTGGCACAAACTGGCGCGGACCGGGCGCTGCCCCGGTAGCGTATGTGGTTCCCTACGCGCCCCCGGTGGATGGCCAGGCCTATTCGCCGGCTGTTGCCGTCGAAGTGGTGGGCCGCATGATGGACAACATTGCGCAGGATGGGCGCTTGCTTGCCCCGGTTCAACGCGCGGTGCAAAACCTCGAACCGGCGATCAAGCAGTTGGTGCATCATGACGGGCGCTTCTTCACCGACGAGACGCATCCGGCGCGGCGGTTGCTGGATGAGTTGACCCAGCGCAGTCTTGCTTTCAGCACCGAGAGCGCGCAGGGGTTCAGCCAGTTCATGCGCTTGCTGAACCAGGCGGTCGAGCATCTGGCTGCCACGGATATTCAGGATGCGGGGCCTTTTGACACGGTGCTCAAGGCGCTGCATGCGGCCTGGGACACCCAGGCGCAAAAGATCAAGTCCCAGCAAGAGGCCAAAGAAAAAATGCTGCTGCAGGCCGAACAGCGTGAAATGCTGGCCGAAAAGATTGCGGCCGATATCCGCAAGTTGCCGGATCTGGAGCAGGTGCCCCAAGACATTCTGGACTTCGTCACCGGCCCGTGGGCCGATGTGGTGGCGCTGGCCCAGGTGATGCAGCCCGAAGGCCTGAACGGTACGGAGGGCGACCCCGGGGGGTATCTGGCACTTGTGCCCCTGCTGCTGTGGAGTGCGCAGCCCGCACTGACGCGCGCCGAACCTGACCGCCTCACCAAAGCCATCCCTGGCATTCTGACCACGGTGCGCACGGGGCTCAAGACGATCCAATACCCTCCCACCCGGACGAGCAGTTTCATGCAGCGGCTGGTGGGCCTGCACCAGGAGGCTTTTGATAAGCCAGCCCCTGTGGCAGACGCTCCCGAGCCCGAGCCCGAACCACCCGTTGTCGAACCGGGGAGTGAGGTGCCGGCGGTGGAGGTTTCGGAAAGCGCGCCACCAGACAGCGCGCCTGCCGAACCTGTGGAAGAAAACCTCTACGCCGATTTTGTTGTCGGTGTCTGGGTGGAGCTGATCACCAACCGCCGTGCGGTGCGCACTCAGCTCACCTGGGCCAGTCCCCACGGAACCTTGTTTCTGTTCACGGCGGCCGACGGCAGCACCCAGTCCATGACGCGGCGCATGCGCAACAAGCTGGCATCCGACGGGGCCCTGCGCGTGGTAGCCGATGCGCCGACGCCCATTGCCCGCCCCGCCGAGGCGAAGGTAAACGCGCCCTGGCCACCTGCCAAGCCCCGCAAAGCCCGCTGACCACGCCTGCAAAGGCAAGCACGGACAAGCACACAGGGCGGGATGTCCGCCAGGCTTGCGGTGCATCCACCATTAGTTGCGCAAAAGTTTTTTGCGGACCAGGTGAATGTGGTTGCGCAGGGCATACAGCTCGTCGGCATACGACAGCGGCACGCTCACTTTTTCGGCCTGGGCCTCCAGCGTGTCGAGCGCCACCAGCAGGTCTTGTGGCGAGGCTTTGCCCGATTCAAAGTCGTTTTCGATCTCGCGCAGCCGTCCATACCAGCGGAACACCCGCGAACGCACCCGGAACTGGTAGATCGGTGGCACCACCCGTGACAACGGCAGCATCACCGCCAGCAAGATGCCCAGCACCAGCCACATGCGCTCGATCAGGTTGGCAATCCAGAAGGGCAGATAGCGCTGTAGCAGGGGCACTGGTTCGTTGATGGCGCGCTCACCTTCCTTGGCAATGGGCAATTCACCGTGCCGGGTGCTCGGAAACTCGCGCGCTCGGTTGAACCAGCCCGCGCTGCCATGCAGCGCCTGCGCGTTCTGGGCAAAGAGCGTCAGAAGCGCCGGGTGGGTGCCCTCCCGGGCCACCAGCGATGTGGTCGATGCCACCAGCCGCACATTCTGCGCGGGCACATTGCCCGCCAGATCCACCACGCCACGGGGCAGGGTCACGGGGGTGAGAAACGGAAATTTGCGGCCATAGGCCTCGTGCTGGGCAAAATCCATGAGCCGCACACCAGGGGTCTGCAGAAGCATCTGCACCATGAGGGATTCCGGCGCCGATGCAAATACCAGTGCATCCAGCTTGCCCGCCAGAAAGGCCATCGTGGCGGGTGTCTGCTCCAGCCGGGACAGTTTCACCTGCCCTTTCTCCACGCGGTTCGCATCGAGCAATCGGTCTATCAGGGTGGGCACGCCGCTGCCTTCCGAGCCCACGTTCACGCGCAGGCCCCGCAGTTGGCGCAGACTGTCGAGCCGTCCGCTGTCAGTCACTTTCAGGCCGGCATCCGTACGATAGAACAGCCAGACCGGCTCGACAAAAAGGCTGCCCAGCGACACCAGGAGATCAGGGTCGTCCGGCTGCAGCTCTGCGGTGCCGCCCTGCACAAAGGCCAGATCGGCCTTGCCCTCGCGCAGCAACTGCAGGTTGGCCGATGAGCCCTCGCTGGGCAGCAGCACCACCTCGATGCCGTCGGCGGCCAGGGCTTTCTGGTAGCGCTTACCAAATTCTTCGTAGGCGCTTTGCGCGGGGCCGGTGGCCAGCGTGACCTGGTTGGGTGGATTGGGGTTGAGCCACCAGTAGGCGGCCACCAGCAGCCCCAGGGCCAGGAAAGCCAGCGGGCCGGCAGAGACGATGAGGTCGCGCAGGGTGAGCAGGGTGTTGCGAAAAGCCTGGGGCATGGGTCTTATGGTGAATGGCGCCGACGGCGCGGGTCAGGCCAGATCGGCCGCGCAAGGCAGGTGCAGGCCATCGGCGGTGGTCAGGGCCTGTGCGGCCCGTACCGCCCGGGCCGTGGCAATGGCCGTGGCTTCGGCCGCCATGGTGGTCAGCACCAGCATGCCGGGGTGTTTGCCCGAAACGCCGGTGCCCAGGGTGAACAGCGTGTCGCCGTCGGACATGGTGTGCACCGGGTTGATGCTGCGCGCCAGCCCGTCATGGGCGGCCACCGCCAGGCGGTGGGCCTGCACCTTGGTGATGGCGGCATCGGTGGCCACCACGCCGATAGTGGTGTTGGTGCCGGCCAGCAAGGGTTGTGGAGGCTCGCCGCGCAGCAGGGCACGGCGGGTGTCGAGCAATCGCAGGCCGTCTTCGGTGCGGGCACCCGCAATTACCTGGGCAGTGTCGGGGTCGAGCACGTCACCCAGGGCATTGCAGGCAATCAATGCGCCCACGGTGACGCCACCCACGGTAATGGACGCGGTGCCCACGCCGCCCTTCATGGCCCGCTGCATGCCAAAAATCTTGCCGACCACGGCGCCGGTGCCAGCGCCTACATTGCCCTCGGCAGGATCATTGCGCGATGCGGCGGCACAGGCGGCATAGCCGGCGGCGGCGTCGGGGCGGATGCGCATGTCGCCCACCAGCAGGTCAAACAGCACGGCGGCGGGCACGATGGGCAGGCGGCCTACCGCCACGTCAAAGCCCACGCCGCGTTCCTCCAGCCAGCGCACGGCGCCGGTGGCGGCCTCCAGCCCCCAGGCGCTGCCGCCAGCCAGCACGATGGCGTGCACCTTTTCAACCAGATTGCACGGGTCGAGCAGGTCGGTCTCGCGCGTGCCCGGTGCTGCGCCGCGCACATCGACACCGCCCACGGCGCCTTCGCGCGCCATGACCACGGTGCAACCGGTGGGGCGGCGCGCGTCGGTGAAGTGGCCCACCTCGATGCCGGCCACGCGGGTGATGCTGCCAGCGTCGCTGGTGGGAAGGCTTGCGTTCATGGGCGGTGATTATGGTGCCCGCCCAGGTCCGAGGGTGTCTGCCTCAGGTCTTGTGCCAACACCGTCGCGCCGTTTGCACAAGGGTGCAGCGGCTTGCGCTGTGGACGCTCAGAGAGCGCCCTCGCCGGGTGCCTTCAGCGTGCGGCTTCCATGCGTGTGACGATGTAGGCCCCGGTGCGCTGTTCCACCCGGAACCGCACCTTATCGCCGGGTTTGAAGGGGGCGAGCATGCTGGCGTCGGTCACGCGGAACACCATGGTCATGGGCGGCATGCCCAGGTTTTTGATTTCGCCATGGCGCAGGGTGACCTTGCCGGTGCGCGGGTCCCAGCGGGTGATTTCGCCATCGCTCAGATCACCCTGGTCTGCCGACATGCTGCCTGTATTGTCCTGCACCGCCGGTGCGGTGACGGGGTGGTGGCTGTCATGGTCGTTCGTCGAGGCAGGGGCTTGGGCCAGAGCAGGGCCCAGCACGCTGGCCAGCAACAGCGCGGCAACGGAGTGGGCAAGGGGTTTCACGACGAGGCCTTCTGGTTGTAGCTCTTGAAGATGCGGGTGCTGCCATCACGCCCGACCAGCAGCACGTCGTAGGGATCGCGGCGGTTGCCGTATACCGCGCCGTCCATGCCGGGCGATCCCACGGGCATGCCAGGCACCGTGAGGCCCAGCGCCTTGGGCTTTTGCAGCAGCAATGCGCGCACGTCGCTGGCGGGCACATGGCCCTCGATGAGGTAGCCGCCCACCAGCGCGGTGTGGCACGAGCCCAGTTTTTGCGGCAGACCCAGGCGTGCACGCACCGCGTTGTTGCCGGTGTCGTGGATGGTGAAGGTGAAGCCGTTGGCCTGCATGTGCTCTATCCAGTCGTGGCAGCAGCCGCAGTTGGGGTCTTTCCATACCTCCACCGGGGTGCCTGTGGCGGCGCGCACCAGACGCGGTGCAACCAACACTGCGCCTGCCAAGGGCAGTGCGGTCAGCAGGAGATGGCGTCGGCTCAGTCCGCGGCGGAGTGCGGCGGGGGCTGCAGAAGTTGCGGTTTTGAACATGGTGGAGTCCTTCGATGTGAATAGTGGGATGAACAGAGGGGCAAGTCAGCGGCTGCGCGGCCGCACCGTGATGGTTCCTGTCATGCCGGCCTCGTAGTGGCCGGGGATCAGGCAGGCAAAGTCAAAGGTGCCGGGCCGGTTGAAGTGCCAGACGATGTCGCCGCGCTGGCCTGCGCGCACATGGGCCATGTAGGGCGCGTCGTGTTCCATGCCGGGAAACTTTTGCATCATCTGCGCGTGCTGGTCGAGTTCGGCCTTGGTGCCCAGCACAATTTCGTGTAGCACCTTGCCCTTGTTCTCGGCGCGCAGGCGCACGGTGTCGCCTTCCTGCACCTCCATGTGGCTCGGTGCAAAACGCATGTCGTCGCCCATGCGCAGGGTGATGGTGCGGCCCACCGCCTTGGCATCGCCCGCAATGCCCCAGTCTTTTTGTTCCTTGGCCACGGGGGCGTCAGAGGCATGGTGGGGCATGTTTTCATGGCCAAAAGAGGCGCCAGCGCTTATGTATAAAGCGCAAGAAGCTATAAATTTAATAGTTTTCATGGAGATCCTTGTTCAGTGCTGGTGGCCGCTGGCTGCGGGTTTGCGTGCGTTGGCAGCGCCTGGTGCGGCGCCGGGGGTTTCGGTGCGCGCGGGGCGTGGGGTGCTGGCGGGGGCGCCCGTCCACTCATGGGCCTGTGTGCCCGGCGGTTGCGGGAAGTCGCCCGGGTCGCGGTAGTCGCCCGCGCTCTGGTTGGCGCGCACCTTGAAGGTGGTGAACATGCCGCCCATCTCCAGCGGGCCAAAGGGGCCAGTGCCGGTCATCATGGGGAAGGTGTTGTCGGGCAGCGGCATCTCCATGGCGCCCATGTCGGCCATGCCGCGCTCGCCCATCACCATGTAGTCGGGCACGATCTTCTGGATCTTGCCGACCAGGCCGCGGTGGTCCACCCCGATCATGGTGGGCACGCTGTGCCCCATGGCGCCCATGGTGTGGTGGCTCTTGTGGCAGTGCAGGGCCCAGTCGCCGGGCTCGTCGGCCATCAGCTCAATCTGGCGCATCTGGCCCACGGCCACGTCGGTGGTCACTTCGGGCCAGCGCGCGCTTTTGGGCACGGGGCCGCCGTCGGTGCCGGTCACTTCAAACTCGTGCCCGTGGATATGAATGGGGTGGTTGGTCATGGTGAGGTTGCCCACGCGGATGCGCACGCGCTCGCCCAGGCGCGCCACCAGCGGGCTGATGGCGGGGAAGACGCGGCTGTTCCAGCACCAGATGTTGTGGTCCAGCATGGTGTTGACCTTGGGCGTCATGCTGCCGGGCTCCACGTCAAAGGCGTTGAGCAAAAACGCGTAGTCGCGCTGCACCTTGGCAATCTGCGGGTGCGCGGCCCCCTTGCCCACGTTCGGGTGCGTGATCCACAGGCCCATCATGCCCATGGCCATCTGCACCATCTCATCGGCATGGGGGTGGTACATGAAGGTGCCGGGGCGGCGTGCCACAAATTCATAGACAAAGGTTTTGCCAGCCGGAATCGCCGGCTGGTTGAGCCCGCCCACGCCGTCCATGCCGTTGGGCAGGCGCTGGCCGTGCCAGTGGATGGTGGTGTGCTCGGGCAGGCGGTTGGTGACGAAGATGCGCACGCGGTCGCCCTCGACCACTTCGATGGTGGGCCCGGGGCTTTGGCCGTTGTAGCCCCACATGTTCACCATGAAGCCGGGCGCCACCTCACGCACTACGGGCTCGGCCACCAGGTGGAACTCTTTCACGCCCGCGTTCATGCGCCAGGGGGCGGTCCAGCCGTTGAGTGTGACCACGGGGTGGTAGGGGCGGCCCGTGGGTGGGTGCAGTGGCGCTGCGGTGTCGGCGCTGGTCTGCATGGCGGGCTCGGGCAGCGCAGCCATGGCCACGCGGCTGACGGAAGCTGCGGCCACAGCCGTGGCCGCGCCGGAGAAGAAATTGCGGCGGTTCATGTCAGTGGCCTTGAGGGGTTGCTGTGGCTGCGGTACCAGATGCCAAGCCTTGCAAGGCGCCCGGTGAGGTGCCTGTGAGGGCAAGCTGCAGGTCGGTCTCGGCCAGCCAGAAGTCGCGCTGCGCTTCGATGGCGTGGGCCACGGCCTGGGTGCTGTTGCGCGCTTCGGCCAGCATGTCCCACACGCTGGCCAGCATGCCGTTGTAGCGCAAGGTGGTCTCGTCGCTGATGAACTGGCGCAGCGGCACCACCTCGCCCTGCTGCTGGCGCGCCAGGTCGAGCGCGGTGCGGTAGGTCAGCCAGGCGGCACGCACTTCGCCACGGGCGCGCACGGCGGTGTCTTGCAACTGGGCGGCGCTTTGCTCTACCTCGGCCTGCGCACGGGTGCGGGCTGCACCGCCCCAGTCGAACAACGGCAGGGGCAGCTCCAGCTCCCAACCGCGCGTGGTATCACGGTGGCCGCCATCGCGGTCGGTGGTGGTGTTGCGGCTGTAGGCCACGCCGATATCGCCAAACACGGCACCCGCACGGCTCCAGCCCTGGCGGGTGGCCTGGGTGTCGAGCTGGCGGCGGGCGGCTTGCACATCAAGGCGCTCGCGCAGCGCGGTGGCTTCGATGCCGTCTGCAGGCAAGGCGTTGGCGGGCAGTGGGGGCAGTGGTGCTGCCAAGCGGTATTGCGCTTGCAGCCCCCACACGCCCATGCGGCGGTTGAGCTGCTCGCGTTCGGTGGCGGCGGCCAAGCGGGCGCGGGCCAACTGGGCGCGGGCGTCGTGCAGCACGGCCTGTTCGCGCGCTTGCTGCAAGCGACTCCAGTTGCCCACGCGCACCATGCGGCGGGCCAGCTCGGCCCCGGCCTCGGCGGCTTCGACCATGCGCTCGTGTGCTGCAGCCACCTGCTCGGCGGCCACGGCGCGCAGCCAGGCGCGGCGGGTATCAAAGGCCAGCGTGACCACGTCTTGCGCCGTTTGCAGCGTGGCGATCTGCAGGCGCTCGGCCTGCCGCGCCGTGCGCCAGGGCAGGGTGACGAGGTCGAGCACGCTGAAAGCCAGCGTGCGCTCAATCTCGCGCTCATGGCTGTTGGTAAAGCGCCCCAGAGCCAGGTGCGGATTGGGCAGCGTGATGGCTTGCACCCGTTCGGCATCGGCTACGCCCAGCGCGGCCAGCCGGGCGTGCAGCCCGGGGTTGTTGAGCAGTGCAATGCGCACGGCGGTATCCTGCGTGATGGGCTGGGCCAGCCAGTCGTTGATGGACTGCTGCGCCTGGGTGCGGGCGGTCGGGTCGGTGGCGGGCAGGGCGGCTTCTGTGCCCCCGGTGCGGCCTGCCGTGAGCGCGGCCACGTCGCCGCGCAAGCCGTCGGGTGCGACGCTGGCGCAGCCCGCCAGCACGGCCGCAGCGCCCAGCAGGGACGCGCGATGGAAGGCATTCATAGTTTGCCCCCGTGCATTGGCATGTGGTGGCGCATGGGCTGGGTGCCGGGGCCTGAATGCGGCTGACCGCCCGGTGTCGCTGGCGGTGTGTGCGTCGGGCTGAGGGCGGAGCTTGCGGCAGACTGCTGCTCCCACGCCAGGATGTCGGCGTGGCCGCGCGGAAATGCGGCTACTGCTTGATGGGCCTCACGCCAGGCGTTGGGGGCGGGCGTGCCGCTCCCCAGCGGCAAGGGCGCCATGCCAGGGTGAACGAGCGGGGCCCCCGGCGCTTCGGGGTTGGCCGCATCCTGCAGGAAGGCCGGGCTTTGGGCCAGCGCAATCAAAGGCGTCAGCAGCCCAAGGCGTGCAGTCTGCCGGAGCAAAAAAAACAGTGAATCGGGGGCGCGCATGGCGATCTCCAGACAACGAACAGAACATTGCGCTGCCGCCTGATGCGCCCCGGGGGTGCGGGTTCAGGCCGTGGCAGACGCACTTCGGGCGTCGGAGATCAGGCGATGGGTGGTTTGATGGTGCGTGCGGCCTGCACGCTGGCGAACGGAACGCTGTCCGCAGACCGCACTGCGCCACGCAGGTGCAGGGGCGGCGCTGGCAGCGCGGGCGGCGCCAGCATGGCCGAGTGGCAGATATCGCAGTCCGCGCAACTGGGACTGTGTTCGTGGGGGCCGCATTCGCTGGTGGGGGCGTCGTGGCAGTTGACCGGCCCCGTGGCATGGTGGTCATCGCCCAGGGTTGCGTGCAGTGCGTACCCTGAGTGCCCTGCAATGGCGCTGGCATGCGCAGTGGGGGTTGCTGGGGCTGCTTTTTGAACGGTCTGCACGGACTGAATCGGCAGCGGTGGCACCACCCCGGCGGCCATGGCGGTGCCCATGAGGCCCCTCAGGACCAGCATGACGACCAAAGCCAACGAAAGAATGCGACGCATAGGTAAATGATAGACGCCGCCACGAAAAGGTTCCTTGGTGGCGCGGTGCCCCTTCTTGCCGTGGGGTTGGCCGCCATCACTGCTGCGGGCAAGCACGGGGGTTTTGACCACGCCTGCGAAGTACCCGGGTGAATGGGAATGGGTATGGGTATGGGCGGGACTACACCGCCATGTAGCGCCCGGGCCGGTGGTTCATGGCCAGCACCAGATTCAGCGCCACGGCGCCGGCAATCGACCAGGCCACGCGCAGGGGCTCCACCGACCACAGTGCCAACAGCACGATGCAGCAGTCCACGGCCATCTGCACTTTGCCTGCGCGCCAGCCATAGCGGTCTTGCAGGTACAGCGCCAGAATGCCCACGCCCCCCAGACTGCAGCGGTGGCGAAACAGCACCAGAAAGCCCGTGCCCGTGATCAACCCGCCTGCGATGGCGGCATACAGAGGTTGCAGGTGCGAGAACTGCAGGAACTGCGCCTGCAACTCGGTCAGCACCGACAGCAGCAGCACGGCGGCAAAGGTCTTGATCGTGAACGCCCGCCCCAGCTTGCGCAGGGCCAGCCAGTAAAAAGGCAGGTTGAGCACAAAGAAAATCTTGCCAAAGCCGATGCCCGTGGCGTAGTGCAGCAAAAAAGCCAGCCCGGCCGTGCCACCGGTCAGCAGCCCGGCGCTGGTGAAAAAAACCACGCCCACCGAGATCAGCAGCACGCCGGTAAACACCGCCACCGCGTCTTCGGTGAGGGTGTGCGGTGCGGTAGCGGCGGGAGGTGGCATGGCGGGAGCGGGAGCAGTGGTCGTGCGGGTCATGGTGGTGGGGCGTGGCGGGAGTGGATTGGAGCACGCACGGGGCAGGCCGGGCTTGCTTTGTGTCAACCACGGGCCGTGAGGGAGAGGGGGCTATATCGCAATCAAAATAATAGCATCTAACGCTTTATGGATAAGCGCTTGCGTGTGTTTTATGTGCCAACCATCTTCATTTTGGCGGGTTGCCTGGACGTTGTCTGAGAAAACTCTCTGGCGCTACTAAAATAGTAGCTGTAGGCGCTTACCAGTAAAGCGCTAGAGTGGTATTTTGTTCAAATTCCACAGCGGTGCGGACGTTATGATCCCCCCATGCTCTCCCACCTGCCCGGATATTCCTTGCCCGAGCGCCTGTGGCGCACCGCTCGGCGCTGGGCGCTGGCCTGGGGGCGCATCGTGTACCTGGGCGCGGTGATGCTGGTGCTGGTGCTGTCGCCCTCCAGTTACACCCGGGCGGCACGCCGCACGCTGGCGCGCCACATTTACCTCGACACGGCGCCCATCCTGATGGGGTTCACGGTGCTGGCGGCGTTGCTGGCACTGGTCATCACGCGCATCGTGGTGGTGACGGCGCTGAGCTATGGGCTGTCGCGCTATGCGCTCGAAATGGTGATTCGCGTGCTGGTACTCGAACTCATCCCGCTCACGGCCACGCTGTTTGTAGCGATGCGTTGCACCATTCCCCATGGCACCCAGCTGGCGCTGCTGCGCCAGTCGGGTCACTTTGATGCACTGCGTGCGCAGGGCGGTGACCCCGTGCGCATGGAGCTGCTACCGCGTGTGGTCGCCGGTGTGTTTGCCAGCATCACGCTGGCAGCGCTGTCGTGCGTGGTGGCGCTGATCATGGCTTACATCAGCGTGTATGGCTTCAATCTGGCGGGCCTGCCCAGCTACACGCGCATGTTCGGCCATGTGTTCTCGCCGGCGGTGACGCTGGTGTTTGCCCTCAAGACATTGTTTTCCAGCCTGGCCGTGGCCTTGATTCCCACCACGGCCGGCATGTACGACGCGGGCGAGGGCGTCACGCCTGACTCCGAGCTGGGCGGCCTTGCGCGCATGTTCGCCGTGCTGCTGCTGATCGAGGTGGGCTCACTCGTCGGCAACTACTATTGATACCGATGGCCTCACTGAACCCTTGCAGCGCTCCATGACAGACCCAACCCCTTCCTCGCCGCAGCAGCAGCCACCGCTGGTGGAAACGCTGCGCCCGGTGGCACATCTGCAGCTCAAGGCCACGGCGCTGCTGTTGTTCACGCTCGCGCTCATCGTGGGTTCTGGCCTGTACCTGCTGTATGCACGCGGCGCCTTCGAGCCCACGCAAACGCTGGTGCTCACGGCCGACGACTCCGAAGGCGTGGTCGTGGGCATGGACATGACGTTCTCGGGTTTCCCCATCGGTCGGGTGCGGCGCATCGAACTGTCGGACGATGGCAATGCCCGCATCGTCGTGGATGTGCCGCGCAAGGACGCGCACTGGCTGCGCCAGTCGAGCGTGTTCACGCTGGTGCGCGGCATCGTGGGCGGCACCAACATCCGTGCCTACACCGGCATGCTCAGCGACCCGCTGTTGCCCGACGGCGCCGTGCGGCCCGTGCTGCGCGGCGACGCCACCGCAGAAATCCCCCAGCTCATGGCATCGGCACGTGAGCTGCTGGGCAACCTCAACGCCCTCACGGCCCAGGACGCCGCGCTGGGCAACAGTCTGGGGCAGCTGCAGCAACTGGCCGCGCGGCTGAACGGGCCGGGCGGCGCGCTGGGCGTGCTGATGGGCAACGAAGCCGATGCCAAGAAAATCGTGGCCACGCTGGACCGAACCAATGCCTTGCTCGCCCGCCTCGATGGCATGGTGGCGCGCGCCGACCGCCAGGTTTTTGGCCAGGACGGCAGCAAGGACGCCCTGGTGCCCGAGGTGCGGGCCACGGTGGTGCAGCTCAATGGCCTGCTGGCCGACACGCGCACCAGCCTCAAGAAGGTGGACGCGGTGCTGGTGGAGGCGCAAGCCGTTGGCGCCAACGCCCGTGAAGCCACCACCGACCTGGGCGCCCTGCGCGCCGAGGTGGAAAGCAGCCTGCGCAAGGTGGAAAGCCTGGTTAACGAAATCAACCGCAAATGGCCGTTTGCGCGCAACACGGAGCTGCAACTGCCATGACCACCCTCGCCGCACTGCCGAAGCGCGTTTACCGTTGGGGTGCGCTGTGCCTTGGTCTGGCGCTGGCGGCCTGTGCCAGCGGCCCACCGACCCCCGACTGGCAGATGGACGCCCATGGGGCATCGCAAAAGGCCCAGGACGCCTATCTTGCGGGCGACACCCGGGTCGAGCAGCTGGAATGGAACCGCGCCCGCGAAGCCCTCGCCCGCACGGGCCGCTTGGATTTGCTGGCCCGGCTGGAACTGCTGCGCTGCGCCGGGCGTGTGGCCAGCTTGGTGTTTGAACCATGTGCCGGGTTTGACGCGCTGCGCCAAGATGCCCCCGCCGCCGAAAAGGCCTATGCGGACTATCTGGCCGGGCAGCTCACGTCGCAAGACATGGAACTACTGCCCCCCGCCCAGCGCAACGCGGCCCAGGCCTCGCAAACAGATGCAGGGGCCCAGCTTTCCGGCATTGAGGACCCCCTTTCGCGCCTGGTCGCGGCGGGCGTCTTGCTCAAAACCGGTCATGCCACGCCTGCCACCCTGTCGATCGCGGTGGCAACAGCATCGGCACAGGGCTGGCGCAGACCCTTGCTGGCTTGGCTGCTGGTGCAGGTTGAGCGGGCGCGGGCCGCAGGGGATACCCAGGCCGCTGCCAGTCTGCGGCGGCGCATCGCCGTTGTCGAGCGTGGCGGCAAGCAGGAGTAATCGGTGTGGTGCCGTTGGTGGGAGCATTCCCAGCGGCGCTCCGCACCGCCGTGACATCCCCAGCACGCCGCAGTGGGCAGTGGGCAATGACAATAGGGTGCTTGCTCAGGCCTACTCAAACAGAGAGGTTGGCAACAACTGGTCCAGCTGATGGGGCAGGTGCGTCATGGAGTCGGCAGACTGCACGGCAATATCGGGCAGCAACCCCAGCACGGCAGCCACAACGGCCAGCACCACCGTGACAGTGAATGCCACGATGGCGCGTGTACCGGGTTGAAAGTGGTAGCGGTTCATGGCGCGAATCCTCAACAAAAGAAAAGGATCAGGAGGCCTCAACGACCCCCAACGAGCCTCAATGGCTTGTCGGTGAGATTTCAACAAACCGCGTCGGTTCCGTCTGTAAGACAACGGCGAAACCTGCGACTCCAGAGGTGGAGTTACGGTCGGTTGCAATCGGGTGGAGCGAGGGGTGGCCGACCCGAAAGCCTGCCGCTGCAGGGAATTCGAGGCAGCGCTGTGGAATCGGCGAAAAGCAAAACGGGCCCAAAGGGCCCGTTTTTACTGTATCGAGGGCGTCGTTCACATCATGGGCTGCAGGCCTCATGAATCCTAGGTTTTCTGTGGTCTGAGTTTCAAGATACCACCAAAAATACCAGGCCAAACGGTCTAGCCTTCACAAGCTGTCCGGTCAGTTCAAGTGTGTGCAAGTAAGCAGGGTGCGTGTGGCGATGAAACATCACACCGCAACGCTTTCCAGGTAGGGTCGCATCACATTGGCCACGCGGTTGACCGCAGCGTAGTGCCACAGTACATCCATGGTCAGCTTGCGCTGTGCCCAGCCATCGCGCAGTGCCTCCAGCGCCACGTCCAGGCCGATCTTGTTGCGGAACTTGAAGCAGTCGGCCACCGCCTTGTTGGCGTTGAACACCGGGACCTGCACGCCATCGATGCCGATGGGTTCAACACCTTCGGAGAGGGCCGGGCCCGACATGCGCACCACACGCAGCGTCGGTTGCTCCAGTCGGGGTGTGGGTGTGTGCGGAGGAATCGCCAGCCAGACCTCGAACGGCGCCTGGGTGCCGATGCCATGGACGCGCAGCGCCGACAGCAGGCACACGACACCACGCGGTGCCCGCAGGGCCACTTCGGCCAGGGACCGGTGTTCACTGAGTGCACGCTCCGGCAGGCTGTAGACGCCGCGTGCCACACGTTCCAGTTTGCCCGCCGCGACCAGCCTGCTGAGTACAACGGTCGGCAGCGCCTGCGCGGTCAGGTCGCGTGAGTGCAGAAGCGGCCGGCGCTCGGCGAGTGCGAGCACGGCGTTTTCCATCGTTGAGTTTCTGCCTTGGACCACCCATGCAGTTTGTTGCAAATACTAGTTACTTGTCAATAAATAACTAGATAAAGAAACAAGCGCCGCGATTCGGTCGAGCGTCCCGATTCAGTGCCTATGCAGTGGCAACTCACTTTCTCTTCAGTTTGTGCACTGGCGGTTCGCTTGCGGTTCAGTTTGTGCAGTCGTCGTGCGGTTGAGTCGGATGCATCGATGGATTGGGGCCATCTTAGATGCCTCAACGGGCAAGGTCCGTGCTGGATTTCGACCTGAATCTATTGATCCGGCAGGCTTTATTCGTAAACCTTGCTCGGGCTGAGGTGTCGAAGCCCCTCGACGGGCTCAAGTTGAACGGCATCGGGACTCTGCAATAAACCGTGCCGGATCAATAGTGCGTCTAGTTGCTCGAAACGGACCAGACTGCCTCTATGGATGAGTGCAGGATAGGCAGCTTGCCGCCGATTTCACAAATGCTCCGCATCACGCGCTTTTCCACTTTTCCGTGGCCTCCGATACCTATGTATCCACCTCGCGGAAAGAGCGTCGAGGGGCGCTCCCCCTAGGACTCCCGGACTAGGGGTCAGGCTGTCAATCAGATTGACAACGCCTGCAGCTGCTCGGTTGGCACATAAGGAGTCCGGTGCTCGCTTGGTCATGCAGAATCAAGGATGTTTGGCGAAAAAACCACCGAGGGAGTTATGGCACTTAGATTGCTGCATTCAGCCGACTGGCAGATCGGGCGGATCTACTCGCAGTTCGAGCCCGACGATGCTGCGGCCTTGTTCGAGGCCCGCTTTCTCGCCGTCGAGCGATTGGCCACATTGGCCATCGAGCACAGCGTCGATGCCGTTCTCGTCGCCGGCGACGTGTTCGACGCGCAGACCGTCTCAGACAAGACCATTCGCCGCCTGTTCAACGCCATGCAGGGCTACACGGGGCCTTGGGTTCTCATGCCGGGCAACCACGACGCCGCATTGGCCGAGTCGGTCTGGACCCGCGCGCACCGCCTGGGTGTCATCCCCTCCAACGTCACCACCTGTCTGGAGCCGCGCGTCCATGTTGTGCAAGACCGCTTTGCGCTGCTGCCGGCGCCGCTGGTTCAACGTCACACCTATGGCGATCTGACCGAGTGGTTCGACGCAGCTTCAACGACTGAAGGCCTTTTCCGCATCGGACTGGCTCACGGGTGCGTGCAGGGCGTGCTGCCCGAGGGGGTGGACTCCGCGAACCCGATTGCGGCAGACCGCGCCGCCAAAGCGCGGCTGGACTATCTGGCTCTCGGCGACTGGCACGGTTGCCGGCGCATGGACGAGCGGACGTGGTACGCCGGCACGCCGGAAGCCGACCGCTTCAAAGCCAACGACTCCGGGCAGGCGGTATTGGTGTCGTTCGAAGGGCCCGGTGCCACCCCAGCCGTTGAGATGATTGCGGTGGGCCGGTACCGCTGGCAACAACTCGAATCGAACCTGGCTGTCTCCAGCGATGTGGAAGTAACACTGCGCAAGCTGGAACAGATCGGCGCCGACGATGTGGTGCAACTGCGATTGTCCGGTTCGTGTGATCTGGCCGGGCAGCGGCAGGTCGACAGCGGTGTGGATGCTGCCCGAGCGCGGGCCAGGGCCATGCTGCTGGATGCACAAGACCTCAGCCTGGAGCCCACGCAGGCGGACATGGAGGCCATTCATGCCGATGGCTACGTCGGTGAGGTGTTGCAACAACTGCGCGCCGAGCAATCGGAGGCGCAGGGTGTCCTAGCACGCGATGCGCTCCTGATCCTGGCCCGGCTGCTGGATGAGCAGGCCAAGCCATTGCCAACCAAGAACCAGGGAGCCGCTTCATGAAGCTCCGAAAACTGCGCATTGAGCACTTCAAACGCTTCCGCGAACCCTTGGTGATTGATGGCTTCGCCGACGGGCTCAACTTGTTCGCCGCGCCCAACGAGTCCGGCAAGTCCACCGTGGCTGAGGCCATTCGTGCGGCCTTCTTTGAGCGGCATCGCTCGGGCAGCGTGGAGCACCTGCGCCCCTGGGGCGATTCTTCTGCCACGCCTATGGTCGATGTGGAGTTCGACATGGGCGAGAAGCGGTACCACCTCACCAAGGTGTTCTTGGGCAAGAAGCGCTGTGACCTGACCATCGAAGGGCAACCCTCGCTGGACGGTGTCGCTGCTGAAGACCATCTGGCCCAGTTGCTGGGCTTCAAGTTCCCGGGCAAAGGCGCCAGCGCGCCCGAGCACATGGGCATCCCCGGCCTGCTCTGGATTCGACAAGGTACCTCGCACGAACTGGCCGACGCCGTTACCTACGCAGCAGACCACCTGCGGCAGGTGCTGGGCGAGTCGCTGGGTGACCTAACCTCCTCCAGTGGAGACGTCGTGTTGCGGGCCGTGGAAACCGAGCGCAACGAGCTGCTGACGCCCGCCGCTGGCAACCCCAAAGGCGACTACGCCGCCGCCTTGCAGCGCAAAGCCGAGCTGACGGACGCGCTGGCCGCGCTCGACCGCGACATCGTGGTCTACCAGGGCAGCGTTGACCGACTCGCCACCCTGCGCCTAGAGCATCAGCACGACGAGCAGGAACGGCCCTGGGTTGGCATCCGCGAGAAGCACCGGCTGGCGCAGGCCCGGCTGGAGGCGGCGCAGGGGCTCGAAGCACAACAACAGGCTGAGCAGGCCGCCCTGCAGCAGTGGCGCGCGCAGACTGCCTCCCACCGTTCGGAACTAGAGGCCTTTGCCCGCGACGATGCGGCCGTGACCACGCGCCAGCAAGCGCAGGAAAAGTGGGCTGCGGCGGAAGCCACCGCACTGACCGAGGTGCAATCCTGGGAGCGACGGCACAGCGAGGCCCTGGCCGCCGACGCGCAGGCCCGCCAGATGCTGGAGCGAGTGCGTGTAGCCGCCACGCGCGCCGATACGACCCGCGCCGCAGCCGAACTGGAAACCACGCTCGCGGCCGTGACTGACGCGCTCACCCGTGCGCTCGAAGAACGCACCCGCTTAGCCCGCCTGCAAGCCGAGGCCGAAGCCCTGGCCATCCCCGTTGCAGACTTGAAGAAGCTCAAACAGCTTTCAGAATCGCTGCGCGATGTCGGGGTGCGGCTGGACGCCGCAGCCACCACGCTGGAATTCGAACTGCTCGAAGGGCAATCGCTGCGCCTGGGCGACGAAGATGTGAAAGGCCATGCTCGCCACACGGTGGTGAGCCGCACGGAAATTCAGATCGACGGCGTCGGCCGCATCGCCGTACAACCCGGCGGCGCCGACATCCCGGCGCTTACAGCGCAGCGCGATGACATCTCGGGCGAGCTAAGCACTTTGCTGCAGAGGCTGGCCGTTTCCAATCTGGCCGAAGCCGAAGAGCGCGCACGCCAGGCCACGCAGCGGCAGCAGGATGCCAAAGCCAGCCAGAAGGTGTTGGAAGCCTTGGCCCCCAAGGGCGTGGACGCGCTGGAAGCCGAGCTGGCATCCCGCACCGTGCGCGGGGAAGAGCTGCGCGCGGCCCTCGCCGACTTGCCGCAACCTGCGCCGGGTGACGACGATCTACCGTACCTGGCCACGGCACGGGCACAGGCCGAACGCGCTGCCGCCGCGTTGGAATCCGCAAACACCGAGTTCAACCAAGCCCGTGTGGCGGTCGGCAAAGCCCAGAGCGACCACGCCACCGCGAGCCAAGAACTGGCCGCCGCCCAGGCCACTGTCAACGATGCCCAACGCGCACTGCGCATCGCCGCTGCGCGGCAGTTGTTGAGCGACGCACTGGTTCAAGAGGCCACGGCCCTGCAGCGCGTGGAGACCACAGCCGCCGAACTCAAGAGCGTGAACCTGGCCCTACTGCGCCAGGACGTTGATCGCTTCGCGCGCAGCGCACAGCAACTGGAAGAAGGCCATGAACGCCGTCGGCAAGACATCATGCGGCTGGAAGTGGATCTCGAAACCAAGGGTGCGCTGGGCCTGGAAGAACAGGGCGCCGAGCGCCAGCGCGAGCTGGAAGCTGCCACCCGACGCGCCGACGAACTGGCTCGCCGCGCCGCCGCGCTGGACCACTTGCTGGGCCTGTTGCGCGAGAAGCGCTCAGCCCTGGCCCGCCGCCTGCGCGCGCCGCTGCAAAAGCACCTGGACCATTACCTGGGCATCCTGTTCCCGGGCGCGCGCATCGAGGTAGCCGAAGACCTCTCGCCCGGCGCCATCACCCGCATCGGCCCGCGCGGGCAGGAGAGCGGCGGGTTCGAGGAACTGAGCGTGGGCACACGCGAGCAGATGGGCATCGTTGCCCGGCTCGCGTATGCCGACCTGCTACAGGAAGCCGGCCGGCCCACACTGCTGATCCTGGACGACGCGCTGGTCAACACCGACGACGACCGGCTAGGGCAGATGAAGCGGGTGCTGTACGACGCGGCGCAGCGGCACCAGGTGCTGATCTTCACTTGCCACCCGGCGGCTTGGCGGGATTTGGGGGTGGTGGCGCAGGGCATCGCGCAGTGACCCGCATCGGCAACATGGTGTTGACGCGTAGATGAGCCGTGGCGCGTGGCGATCTCATGTTGATCATTGCCTGGCCCTACTTCCGCCACCGGTCAATGACCTGCGAGAAGACAACATCGCGCCACTGCTCCTTCCATTCATCACTGACTCTGACGCTCTGAGAGTGCGGTTCAGGGGCAGGTAATGGCATCTTGATTACAGCTGGCAGCAACACAGCATCACCGACCACCACGCACTCTCCCGGCGCAAGATTCGGCAGTATCTCGGTGATGGCGTTTGCGTTGTCTGGAAAAAGCCGTCGAACGTAGGCCTGATCCGCGTCGTTTGTCAGGCGCAGGGAAATGAAGTTGTTGCACTGGGCGAATATGGTCTCCGACACTTCAGAGGGTCGCTGGCTTACCACCATAAGGCTCAGGCCGTATTTCCGCCCCTCCTTTGCGATCCGCTCGATGGACTTCCGGGATGCACGATAGGCAGAGTGGTTATCCCGCGGAACGTAGTTGTGCGCCTCCTCGCACACGAGCATTACAGGAATGTCATTCAGCTTGCCTTGACCATGCTGCAGTTTTGAGTAATGGAAACAAAAGTCAAAGATGAGCCGAGAGATTAGGCTGACGGTGATGCTGAGGACCTCGAAGGGAACTCCGCTCAAATCCACGATGGTTACATTCGCCTTGTCAAGGTAGCCGATGAACTGCTTCATCAGCGCCTCAAAGTCAGTGGTGACATGGGCCTGCCCGTCAGCCTTCCTTGCATTTAAAAGGAATCGGAGTCGCCTGTCAGCCAGTTTCGCTTCCAGTCGCGAAACGAACCTGTTGAACTCACCATTAAATGGCCCGCTTGTCGCCTTAGTTGCAGCAGCTGTGGAGTTGACTGCGAAGTCGTGGATCTTGTCGAAGTAGATTCTCCGGTCAGGTACGAGGCTTCCATCGGCCAACTTTGGCCTATCTTCTCCTGGCAGCCGACCGATTACCTCGCGGTTTAGGTTTTCGATGAAGTGGAAAACCTCCTGAATCGAGAAGTAAACCGGTGTGTCGTATGTGACCTCTTTCACACCCGGGTTGTGCTTCTCCTTGTTCAAGACCACTGCGTGCTTGAATTGACTAACCTGATTATGCGAGTTTGCTTCGTTGCTTTCGATAAACATACTCTCTAGCTCTTCCGAGTTCATGAGCCAGTACGGAAGTTGTAGTGAGTCAATATCGAGCCGACTCAAAGTGAAGGATTGTTCCTTTTCGAGAGTAAACGCAGCAGTGTATTCGTCGTGGATGTCAAATATGACCACGTGTGAGTTATTCTGGGATCCCTTATTGTTGTTCTTGCCCTGAGCAATGCCGACGATGCCTTGCAGCACGCTCGCGACTGTGCATGATTTACCAGAGCCGGTTGAGCCGACGACGGCAATATGCTTGCTAAAAAACCGGTTACCATTAATCATGAGATCAATGGTTTTATTCATGGACAGTTTTCCCAACGGGAAATCGTGATCTCCATCGGTCGAAAATATCTTGTCCAGGGTATCTGCTTCCGCAATGAATGCATACTCAGTCGGCACAGGCAGAAGAAGGCTGCCACGATCAAACGACTTATCATCAACCAAGGTGCCAATCGCTTGGCATTCAATCTGAAAACTCCAAATCGGCTTCCCATCGGGGCCGGCACCAATGGCGCCCTTGATGTTTCGAATGGTTGCTATGGTGAAATCATGGTTGCCTTGCGCAATCTTCAAAAAACGGCCAACTTGCAGTGTCTCCTTATTCTTTTCAAAAACTTCAAGGTTATCAATTGCAATTACGACTGCTTCTGGCGCGCATGAGAGCACGGCCCCAATTTTAATAGGCATTGCTTATCCCTAGTATGTATTTAATTTCATCGAACTTTTCTGCCTCGAGAATTTCAAGGTTTACATCCTTCAAGGCTGCACCTGCGGCGTCTCCATACCCGATGACAAATAGATCATCAGCCTTTGTACTGAGCGAGAGTTTTTTGTAGTCATCCCAGCAAATTAATCTCAGAGCAAACTCCTTTCTGTCCCTTTGGATCATTGGCTCCCGAAGAAAAAGAGCTTCAGAGAATGTTTTTACGGGACGCCCATGGTTTGGCGTCACGTCCTTCGCAATCAGGCGCTCTGCAATCTTGTCGAGATCATCCTGATGGACATCTAGTGCAAAGAGTGGGGTCTGCGTGTGCGCCAGTTTGTAGTGATATTTATCAATGAACGCCTTGATAAATAGAACAATCTGATCATCAAACTCCGCCATGAATGTGGGGAAAATGACGAGGTGGCGAAGACGAGCATTTGCACTTAAGTTCTGTTTGAGTTGCTTTCGTCTTGTTTCCAGAATTTTCCTTCTCGTCTTCAGTGCAAGGGTCCATTGGGAAACCGCAGTGGATCTGATTCTTCGCAGTGCCTCCAAAAACTCTTTCTTGGTGATCCGCCTTAGCTTTACATCATGTTTAATGCTCAAATCTGCAATTAGTTGAATTGCATTTGGAAAGAAGAGGGTTTCAACTTCTGCCCTACTAAAGCCATGGGCCTCAAGTTGCCTTTCATTCTCATTCATCAGGTCGTCATACTTGGGCGTGACAGATATGGTCAGAACTTTTAGGAAGTTACTGACATTCACGCCGGAGACGTCGGCGATGAGCGTCTTCAGCTCCTTGCTCTTCGAATTGAGTGCGGCATTGAGTTCGATTGCCGAAATCATGATATTTGGATTATTCGGAAAATGTGCAAAAAGGTGGTATTGAATTTTCGCGTCCGGATTGGACTTGAAGTGCTTCATCATTTGAAGCAATGGATGGTAAAGTGTGCTGGGCGAATAGTTGCTTTGCGTCTCGTGATACTTGCACTGAATTGCCTTGATGCCAGAGAAGTTTTGAACCTCGATATCTTCGACAATGCCCTCGATGGTAATAATGGAATCATCAGTCGCTTTCAGCAATTCCGAGAGCGTCTGATTGAATTGGTATAAAAAGCCTTGAATTGTGTAGTCTGCTGATCGGCTCATTTTGATTCTTGCAGGTTGAGATCTGCAATGCTTTCAGATTTACTATTTTTCAGATTTGACCGAATTGGCGCTGATAGCTCGCTTATTTCCATATCGCGAAGTAGACAGTGGTCTTCGAACTCTCGGCGAAGCTGGCCCGATTTATGAAAGATCAGCATTGCTGTCCCTTCATGAGCGTCAGCTCTAGTCGGCCGCGGTTTGCCTCGCGCAGACGTTGGAGGCCTAGCTCGCGAGCCATAGCGATCAATGCGTCTTGCCCGGAGTGCCCTCGCTGCAGCACCAACCGAGCCAGTGACAGCAGCTCCGCTTCGCAGATCTCTTCAACGCCTCGCGTGCTGTCATCGTTCGTCGGCCATCGGAATGCCAACTCGCTGCAAGGCTCCATCTCGCGAGGCCAGTAGAACGTGCCTCCCGCCTCCTCTGTAGTCTTGAAGAGCCGCCGGGCGATCTGCTCCACCCGTTCCTGAATCCGACTTCCCGTGCGCTGGAACCCATGTACCCGTGCAATGCGCCGCGCCAACACTGCATCCAGCACCGGACCTTCGCGCTGTACGACCCACTCCACCATAGGCTGCAACACCGCGTCGTAGCTGGGCTCGTAGAACAGGTCGGCGGAGATGGCGCCGGGTGGCACTGCGTCGGTGGGCTGTGATGCCTGGAAGCGGCGATCCCTTTGGGTGCTTGCGCCCCCCGGTACAGGCGTTGACGGCGTGGATGCGGACCGGGCGTAGACCGCTTCGGCTGGCTCTTCCGCTTCTTCACGGGCATCGCCAGCCAAAGGAGGTAGCCCTGCTGCCGCATGCGTGATGGCTGCATCGGCCTCGTTGATCGCCTGAAGACTGGGAGTTGCTTCGTCGTCGTTCGGCGCGGGTACCGCTTCTTCGGACGGTGCCTCGGCTTCGGCGGCTTGGCGTTCCCGGTCCTTTTCGAGCAACTCGGTCAACGCGGCATGCACGCGTTCCAGCGTGCCGCCCGGGTTCACCCACCAGTCGGTGGACCAGATGCGAACGATCTCCCAGCCCAGGCCGCGCAGGACCTGTTCGCGCAGTTTGTCCCGGTCACGCGCGGTAGCAGAGCGGTGGTAGGTCGCACCGTCGCATTCCACCCCCGCAAGGTAGCGACCCGCAAAATCCGGGTGCACCACGCCCAGGTCCACGCGGAACGACGAAGCGCCGATCTGGGTGTGCACCTGCCAACCTTTGCGGCCCAGTGCCGTGGCCACGCCGGCTTCGAAAGGACTCTCAAAGTCGCCCTGACTGCCGTGGTGCGCTTCTGCCAGTGCGCGTGGCCCGATTTCTGCAAACTCAAGGAAGTGCTTCAGGTCGCGGACGCCGTTCGCCTTGGTGCGAGACAGGTCCATCTGCTCGCCGCGCAGGCTGGAGAACACCCGCAGTTCGTGCCGTGCGCGCGTCACTGCCACATTCAGGCGTCGCTCGCCGCCGTCGCGGTTCAGTGGGCCGAAGTTCATTGACACGGTACTGGCCATGTCCGGCCCGTAGGTGATCGAAAAGTACATGATGTCGCGCTCGTCGCCCTGCACACTCTCCAGGTTCTTCACGAACACCGGTTCGAGTTCCATTTCGGAAAAGTAGGGCTCCAAGCCAGGGTCTTTACGGCGCTCATCGTCCAGCAAGTCTTCGATCAGTCCCTGCTGTTCAGAGTTGAATGTCACCACACCAATGGTCAGACCGGACTCCCGGAAGCCCGGGCGCTTGAGTCGGCTCACCAAATCAGCCACCAGAGCCTGGGCCTCTGGTTGATTGATGCGGGCACCGCCTTTTTCATAGCGCCCCTTTACCAAGTGAAAGCTGACAGCACGGTCGTCGGTGACAGGCGACGGAAACGTGACCAATCCACCTCCGTAGTAGCGGTGGTTGCTGAAGGCGATAAGGCTTTCATGGCGCGAGCGATAGTGCCAAGACAGGTTGCGCGTGGGCAGGCTGGCACCCAGACACTCGTCGAGGATGCTTTCCAGGTCGCCTTCCACGACGTCGTCGTCACCGTCGGTGCTGTCGCTGCGGCCGAAGAAGTTGGTGGGTGGCAGTTGTTTCGGGTCGCCCACCATCACCACCTGCTTGCCGCGGGCCATGGCACCGATGGCGTCCCACACCGGGATTTGCGAGGCCTCGTCGAACACCACCAGGTCGAAGTTGCTGGCCTCGGCCGAAAGGTACTGCGCGATCGACAGCGGGCTCATCAGCAGGCAAGGGGTCAGTCGTAACACCACCGACGGAATCTCTTGCAGCAGCTGGCGCAGCGGTTTGTGTTGCTTCTTCTTGGTGATCTCGTGGCGCAGGATGCCCCACTCGCTGTTGCGTTGGATGCTGTCGGTTGCCGGCAGGTTGGCGCACAGCTTGGCGCGAATCCACTCGCGGGACACTTTGGTGAATTCGTCATCCAGAGCGCGGAACTCTTTGATGCGAAGTTCGTGCTCAGCGGAGACAAATCGCTTGAGAACCTCGTCTTCGTCCACGGCTTCGGCCAGCCACCAGCGGGCGTAGTTCACTTCGAATGCGGTGGGCACCTGCGCTGGGGTCACGTCACCCACCTCGATCGCGCCCACCAGTGCCGGGAGTCCTGCATTGCGTGCATCGACCTGAACGTGGCGCCAGGCGCACCATGCGTGCAGGCCGTGGTGATTTGCCTCTAGTTGCACCGCCGTCTCAGCCAGCTCTACGGGCTCAAGGTCTGCGAACGCGCGGCGGACGGTATCTGGTTGCGCGGCGTTGTTGCAAAACAGGTCTGTCGCACTGTTGAGGTGTGACAGATTCGCCATGGCCCCGTGGCAGGCTTGCCCAATCACGCCTGAGTCACCAAGTTCAGAGCGACGCGTTGCCAGCACCTGATGCAAGCTGCGACGCGCCCCGGCAGCGGCAGAGGGATCCAGTCCAAGGCCAGACAAGCCAGCCTTCAGCGAGGCATGGAACTTCAGTGCTCGCTCGATCCCGTCGCTGTCGGTATCCAATGCATTCCAGACACCAGGGCATTCTGTCGCGAGACCAGTCATGGAAAGCAGCCGTGCTTCCACCGCACTGCGTCTCTGCAACCACTCATGCTGTTGCTGTAGGGCTGGGCCGCATCGCCCTTCGGCCACCTCCTGATGCGGTGCCTGCAACATGCCTCTTTGAAGCAAGACCAATCGCTCGCGTTCAAATGCGAGCGCTGAACGAAGAACTGCGGAATCGGTGTTGTGCCCTTGCCAAAGTCCATGGCTGCTTTCCGAGAGCGATGCACACTCGGTCAAGCGATGGTCCAGGTCCAACAAGGTTTTCAGGCGTTGAACCTCCCGTGTCCAGCGCTCGCCACAGTACCCCTCCAATGCAGCGTCCAGACCCTCCAGCGCAAAGGGCTTGTGCATGCGTGCTGCATGCAGAGCCGTGTTGGTTTTCAAGGCGCTGCGGGCGTGATCAACCCGGGTCTTGACGCCAGCCCATAAGCCTTCAGCAGCAGCACCCGGGTTCAGTTGTTGGACCTCTTCACGTAGGCTCTTGATGCGCACGAGCGCAGACAGATCAGCGGCGACACGTGGTTCACCTGTGCCTTCGATGACACCTTCCAGCGCGCTGCGCACTTTTCGCTTGCCCAGCCAAGACATCGGCCAGAACGCCTTTTCGGCCTTGGCCCAATCGCGCTGCAGCTGGGACACATTGAGCTGTCCCACACCGGATGCGTACTTCACGGAAAGACCAGCGCGCAGTTGGCTCATTTCCTCGATCAACTGCACCCCGCGTTCGATCTCATCGCTGACGGCAGGTGGCCAGGGCGTTCCGAGTTCCGTGTGCAGGGTTCGGTGCTTGTCGAGCAAGTCGATCGCCTGAGGCATGCGAGTTTGCAGCTCTGCCGGCCACGGAGCAGACATCTTCGATGAGATTTCCCGGTGTTGGCCGAGCAGATCATTGCCGACTTTCAAGGCGGCGCAGATGGTCTCACTTTCCGGCAACGCGCAAAAGCTCCAATCTTGAGCCGATGCCTGAGGCAAGGCCTTGGCGATTACACCGAGCGCCGACCGGGTTTGACGATGCAGCGCCGGCCATTCCATGCCGAGCATTTGCCCCAGGGTTTGCGCTGCGGCTTGGAAGTCACGGCTGGTGGTTTGCAGTGCCTGTGCGGACCTGACCATTTCCTGCTGCCACTTGGCGGACCATTCCGTGACGTGCACAGGCACCAGAGGGCCCGTCAACAATTGATCAGGGTTAACCGCCGCCGCGTTGGCCTGCAACCTGCCAGCGAGATTTCGCAGCTCGGTCAGCGCAGCTTGGTCGTGCGCACGGGGAGAGGCCCAGCTGAATCGCAGATCCCGCTGTGCATCGCCGCCGACGACACACCCGATGGCTTTGAAGATCGTCAAACCGTTGCCGTGGCGTTGGTGGAGGCGCTCAACATAGGTAGACAGTTGCTCGCGCACTTGACCCAGTTGCCGGGCCTTGGCCTCCCAGGTGGCAGCGTCCACTTCACCTTTGGACTCCCAGGATTTCTGGAGCTGACTCAATACGTCGAGCTTGCGGCTCTTGTTCGAATGCAGTTCGAGGCAGAACTCTCCGAGTCCCACTTCGCGCAGGCGGCGAAAGACGACATCCAGCGCAGCGATCTTCTCGGCCACGAAGAGCACACGTTTTTCTTCAGCCAGGCACTGCGCGATCAGGTTGGCAATAGTCTGACTCTTGCCGGTACCTGGTGGTCCGATCAACACGAAGTCTTTGCCGTTGGCAGCGGCCATGACGGCGGAAAGCTGGGATGAGTCGGCGGGGAGAGGGCAGAAAACCTGCTGTGGCGCGTAGTCGGCGTCCAATCTGCGCGCGTCGGGGAAGGGCTTTGTGGAGGGATAGGGTTCGCGCGGCGTGTCGATCAGGTGTGCCACCACCGGAGACTTGCGCAAATCGTCAGTGCGATCAGACAAGTCCTTCCACATCAGGTACTTGGCAAAGGAGAACATCGACAACACGACGTCTTCGCTGACCTCCCAGCCCCGGATGTCTTTGATTGCGCTGCGAACACGCTTCCAGATGCCTGCAATATCTAGACCGGACTCATCACGCGGCAGGTCGCCAGCGGCAATGCCCAACTCCAATTGGAAGTCCTGCCGAAGCATCTCGACCAGCGTCGGATTGAACAGCGCCTCATCTTCATGTTCTTGCAGCGTGAACCCCGACCGGGCGCTTTTGCGGTTCAGCGTGATGGGCAGCAGGATTAAAGGCGCTTTGACCCGAGAGTCCGGCTTGTCAGGACGGGTCCAGACCAGGAAACCGAGCGCGATGAATAGTGTGTTTGAGCCACCTTCCTGCATCGCGTTGCGGGCGCCCCGATACAACTCAACCAGGCGTCCTTCCAGTTCTTGATCTTCCAGCCGAATGAAGACCTCACGGCGCTTCAGTGCGTCTTTTGCATGCGCTTTGCGAAGGTCTTCTAGGCTTCTGGCTTCGTGCAGTTGCTGGCTTCGAGGGTCTTGGCCCTGCATCAGTGCTGGGCTGGGCAGCAGCTTGATCGATTGCCCTTCCGCCAGGGTGTCTTCCAGTTCTGGCGCTGCCACGTCAAGCAGCAACGCCTTCTTACCCTGCTTGAAGTTCAGCAGTGTGTTTCTTAGCGACAGATCGAGCAGTTTGCGTTGCCACCGGGCCAGTCTGTCTTTGGGATCGAGTTCAGATGTCGGCGTATCGGTGATGGCCTCGTCGGGGAGGTCCGGGGCATCCTCAATGCCGATCGTTCCCTCCGGTTCCACCTCGACTGGTACAGCCTCTGCGACAGCGTACGCCTGAGCCAGCGGCTTGATCCGCGACATGCGCGCGCGCTTCACGTCGATGACCAGTTCAAACTTGTCTTCTTCCTCCTCCGACAACTGACGGTTTGCGTTGGCGATGGCCTGGCTGAAACTCACAGCTTGGCCCTGTGCCGCGAGGGTTGTTTCGAAGACCAGCATCTCCTGCAGCTTCAAGCGCTTTCTCACCGCGGTGATGTCATCGACCACAGAGGTAGAGAACTCCTCTTCACGAAGCCACACACCGACAAATGCGTGACCACGGGTGAATACCAGCAAGGGGTTGAGGTGTGCCTGCTCCAGGCACGCAGCGAACAGCAGCGCAAGATCAAGGCATGTGGCCAAGCCGCCATCGAGTACCTGTGAAGGACTGCGAACCTTCTGCCCTGTGTGTTCGAAACTGGCGGGTGGCAGTGCGTAGTTGAGCTTGCGCTGGAGCACAGCAGCCCAAATACCAGACGCCAACTCCCATGCCCGTTTTGAGCCATGGGTATAGCCGTCGATCGAACCGGACTTTCCACCCGTCTGCAACGCCAAAGCGGCACCCTTGAGCAGACGGTCGATAGCCTGGTCGTTCGGCTGAACGAATGCCGCAACCATTTCTGGCAGATGACCGATGCCGCCCCATTGATTGCGAGCCAGCAGTTCTACGGTGGAATCGTTCTTTGCGAGGACTTCGTCCGATTGCTTGCGACTGCGCAATTCGAAATGCAGCGAAGCTGATTCAGCTTCCGTCAAGCGCGAAAGAAGGGCACCATCCAACTGCACGTCGAGATCACGCAGGTGATAGCTCTCGCCTGCTCCCACCGACTCGACGTTCCAGACGCGAGGCTTTACGAACGGTGGTTCGGAAATCAGTTGAACGGTCAACTCGCTGATCGGAGACGAGGTCTCATTGACAATGACCAGTTCGTACAACGCGGGCACCGCGTTCTGGAAGGCTGCGAGGTTCAGTTTTTTAGCAGCACTGATCTGCAATCTAACTGTGGGCGGTGGCGCCTCTGAAACGGCAGAATTTTCAGACGCACCCGCCTCTGTCGATTGACCTGACTCCCTTGTCATGCACGTTCTCCTATTCGGCCTTATTGTGGCGCGCGAAGAACGTTGTAACAAATTTTGACGAGGCGTTGGGCCGATACCTTCCCGAAGAGCAAGCTGCTAAGCCCGTTTCCCCCTGAATGGCACCACATTGCCTGCCACGCAGGCATCCAGGTAGTTGCTCCAGGCCTGCATCATCTTTGCCCGCGGTTGCAGGTACATCGCATGGTTGTATGAGGCGCTGACCTGGTTGCGCTCCTGGTGCGCCAGCTGCAACTCGATGTGCTCGTGCGGCCAGCCCTGTTCGTGCAGCAGGGTGGAGGCGATGCCCCGGAAGCCGTGGCCGGTCATGCGCCCCGCGTAGCCCATGCGATCCAGCGCGCCCAGGATGGTGTTGTTGCTCATCGACTTTTGATGGTCACGTTCGCCAGGGAAAAGCAGTGGGCTGTGGCCGGTCAGGGTGTGCAAGCTCCGCAGCAGAGTGACCGCCTGGGTGGAAAGCGGCACCACGTGCGGCGTCTTCATCTTCATGCGTGACGCGGGTATGTCCCAGCGTCCGCCGTCGAGATCAAATTCTTCCCAGCGCGCGCCGATCAGCTCGCTGGTGCGCACAAAGGTCATGGCCATGAGTTTGATGGCCACACGGGTGACAGTGCTGCCGTTGTACACCTCGATCTTGCGCAGCAACTCGGGAAGTTCCTTGCCGTCCAACCTTGCGTAGTTCTCCTTTTTGCGCGAGGCGAGCACATCGCTGGGGCGAATCTCAACGGCCGGGTTGCGTTTCGCCAAACTGTGGGCGATGGCGTAGCGAAAGATCTGTGAACAGGTCTGAAGGGCACGTTTGGCGATGTCGAGGGCGCCGCGTTTTTCGATCGCCTTCATCATGGCGACCAGCTCAGGGGCCTCGATTTCTGCGACAGGTCTTTTTCCGATCGCTGGAAATACGTCAGCCTCCAGGCGGCGCCACACATAAACCGTGTGGCTATCACTGCGTGCGGCCTTCCAGCTTTCCCACCATTTCTTCGCCACGGCAGCAAAGGTGTCTTCTACAGCCAGGCGGCGGGCGATCTTTTCGGACTTGCGGGTGGCCATCGGGTCAACACCCGTGGCAAGAAGCTTTCTGGCCAAGTCCGCTTTGTCTCGGGCCTGCGCAAGGGAAACATCCGGATAGACACCCAACGCCATGAGCTTTTGTTTGCCCTCATGACGATAGGCCCAGCGCCACAACCTGGAGCCCTGAGGCGTGATGTGCAGCTGAAGGCCGCGTCCGTCAGACAGCTTGAACGCCGACTCACGTGGCTTGCTGGACTTGATCGCAATGTCGGTCAGGGCCATGTTCACCCCCGTTGGTAGAGGAAATACCAACACGGCACCTCCTGCGTACCACCAACAATACCAACAGAAACCCTTGGATGGCAAGAACCGTTACGGGACGCCTGGAAACAAAAAAAGCCCCGGAACACGAGGTAAACCGGGGCTTTCAGGGTGTCTTGCGAGACGTCTTGGGACGCTCTGGGACTCATTTTTGGCGGAGAGGGCGGGATTCGAACCCGCGGTGGGGATTAGCCCACACACGCTTTCCAGGCGTGCGACTTAAACCGCTCATCCACCTCTCCGAAGCCCTCGATTATAGCCATAGGTCAATGGGTGTTTGGTGCTGTTGTCTTGCTTGCACCAAAAAAAGGCCGCTTTCAGCTGGCCTTCTGGACCTGGACCATCTTCATCGCAGACCCGATCAGCGCCGATACCTCGGTCATGTTGCTGGGCACGATGAGGGTGGTGGTGGCATCCTGAGCCACCTTGCCATAGGCCTCCACGGCTTTTTCGGCCACCTTGAGTTGTACAGCCTGTTCGCCGCCGGGCTGGCGAATGGCCGCGGCAACGCGTTCGATGGCTTCGGCGTTGGCTTCGGCGACGGCCTTGATGGATGCGGCTTCGCCAGCGGCCTTGTTGATGACAGCCTGCTTTTCGCCTTCGGAGCGGGCGATGAAGGCCTCGCGCTCGCCGGTGGCGATGTTGATCTGTTCCTGGCGGCGACCCTCAGACGCTGCAATGAGCGCTCGTTTTTCACGCTCGGCCGTGATCTGGGCCTGCATGGCGTGCAGGATTTCCTTTGGCGGCGTCAGGTCCTTGATTTCGTAGCGCAGTACTTTCACGCCCCAGTTGAGTGCTGCCTCGTCGATGGCCTGGACCACTTGGGCGTTGATGATGTCGCGCTCTTCAAAGGTTTTGTCGAGTTCGAGCTTGCCGATCACACTGCGCAGCGAGGTCTGCGCCAGCTGGGTGACGGCCATGATGTAGTTGGACGAGCCGTAGCTGGCGCGCATGGGGTCGGTCACCTGAAAGTACAGGATGCCGTCCACTTGCAGCTGGGTGTTGTCGCGGGTGATGCAGACCTGGCTGGGCACGTCGAGCGGGATTTCTTTCAGGCTGTGCTTGTAAGCCACCTTGTCCACAAATGGCACCAGAAAGTTCAGGCCCGGCGTGAGCGTGCCGGCATATTTGCCCAGCCGCTCTTTCACCCAGGCGTTTTGTTGCGGCACGACCTTGACGGAGCGCGCGATAAAGATGACGGCAATGACAAAGATGACGATGGCGATTTCCATGAGAACCTTTCCGGGTGACTGATGTGAGAAGTGGTTTCAGAGCGGGTCTACCAGCAGGCGGCTGCCCACCAGTTCGGCCACGCGGTGCATGCCCGTGGATGGCGTGACACCCGGGCGATGAATGGCGGTCCATTGGGCCCCGCGGTATTTCACGATGGCGGTGCCGTCGGTGGTCCAGCTGTCGATCATGACGGTTTCGCCCACATCCAGATTCACGCTGCGATCAGCGCGGGCAGAGGGGTCGCCAGGGCGCTTCTTTTTGAACTGGTGCCATGCCACCACCGCGCCGCCGCCCACAAAGGCCGCGGTAACGATCTGCACCGTCATTGGCAGTCCCAGATGCGCTGCCAAGGCTGCCGCCGCAAGCCCCACCGCCAGCATCAGCAGGTAGAACGTGCCCGTCAGCAACTCGGTGACTACGGCCACACCTGCCAACAACCACCAGATCGTGGATTCCTCCATGCCGACTCCTTTTTTTGTTCGTCTTTAGTGCACCACATTCTGGGTCAAAAAAATGGCAGTTCAAAGGCGGGTCACGGTTATTCCTTACACTTCGCGCCTGTTTCGTTATTTGGCCGGGCATGGCACGGTTGCACGGAGGCTGCACATGAAGTTTCGCTTTCCCATCATCATCATCGATGAGGACTATCGTTCCGAGAACACCTCGGGCCTTGGCATTCGCGCTTTGGCACAGGCCATCGAGGCCGAGGGCTTCGAAGTGGTCGGGGTTACCAGCTATGGCGACTTGTCGCAGTTTGCCCAGCAGCAAAGCCGCGCCAGTGCTTTCATTTTGTCGATTGACGATGAAGAGTTCACAGCGAACGAGGGGCTCGACCCCATCGTTCTGAGCCTGCGCAGCTTCATTGGCGAAGTGCGGCGCAAGAACACCGAAGTGCCGATTTATGTGCACGGCGAAACCAAGACCAGCCGCCATCTGCCCAATGACATTCTGCGGGAGCTGCATGGTTTCATCCACATGTTCGAGGACACCCCCGAATTTGTGGCCAAGCACATCATCCGCGAGGCCAAGAGCTACCTCGAAAGCGTGCAGCCGCCGTTTTTCAAGGCGCTGCTCGACTACGCCGAAGACGGCTCGTACAGCTGGCACTGCCCTGGTCACTCGGGCGGCGTGGCGTTCCTCAAAAGCCCGGTGGGCCAGATGTACCACCAGTTCTACGGCGAAAACATGCTGCGCGCCGACGTGTGCAATGCCGTGGAAGAGCTGGGCCAGCTGCTCGACCACAACGGCGCCATCGGCGAGTCCGAGCGCAATGCGGCGCGCATCTTCAACGCTGACCATTGCTTCTTCGTGACCAACGGCACGTCCACATCGAACAAGATGGTGTGGCACCACACCGTGGCACCCGGCGACGTGGTGGTGGTAGACCGCAACTGCCACAAGTCCATCCTGCACAGCATCATCATGACCGGGGCGATTCCTGTGTTCATGAAGCCCACGCGCAACCACTTCGGCATCATCGGGCCGATCCCGCAAAGCGAGTTCGAGCCTGCGGCCATCCAGGCCAAGATCAAGGCCAACCCGCTGCTCAAGGGCGTGGATGCCAAGAAGGTCAAGCCGCGCGTGCTCACGCTCACGCAGTCCACCTACGACGGCGTGCTTTACAACACCGAAACCATCAAGAGCATGCTCGATGGCTACGTGGACAACCTGCACTTTGACGAAGCCTGGTTGCCCCACGCGGCCTTCCACCCGTTTTATGGCAGCTACCACGCCATGGGCAAGAAGCGCGTGCGCCCCAAGCATTCGGTGACCTATGCCACGCAGTCCATCCACAAGCTGCTTGCCGGTATCAGCCAGGCCAGCCATGTGCTGGTGCAAGACTCGCAGACCACCAAGCTCGATCGCCACCTGTTCAACGAGGCCTACCTGATGCACACCAGCACCAGCCCTCAGTACAGCATCATCGCCAGCTGCGATGTGGCGGCCGCCATGATGGAGCCGCCCGGCGGCACCGCGCTGGTGGAAGAGAGCATTCTCGAAGCCCTCGACTTCCGCCGCGCCATGCGGCAGGTCGAGCACGAATTTGGCAAGAATGACTGGTGGTTCAAGGTCTGGGGTCCGGACAAGCTGGTGGACGAAGGCATTGGCCGCGCAGAAGACTGGATCATCCGTAGCGACAGCAAGAGCAAGAAGGTCGGCAGCAAGTGGCACGGTTTTGGCCAATTGGCTGACGGCTTCAACATGCTCGACCCGATCAAGTCCACCATCGTCACGCCCGGCCTGAGCCTGGACGGCAAGTTCGACAAGACCGGCATTCCCGCGTCCATCGTCACCAAGTACCTGGCCGAGCACGGCGTGGTGGTTGAAAAGACCGGCCTGTACAGCTTCTTCGTGATGTTCACCATCGGCATCACCAAGGGCCGCTGGAACACGCTGCTGACGGCGCTGCAGCAGTTCAAGGACGACTACGAGAAGAACCAGCCCATGTGGCGCATCCTTCCCGAGTTCTGCCAGCAGCACAAGCGCTACGAGCGCATGGGCCTCAAAGACCTGTGCCAGCATGTGCACGAGATGTACGCAAAGTACGACATCGCGCGCCTGACGACGGAGATGTACCTCTCGGATCTGACGCCCGCCATGAAGCCCAGCGAGGCGTTTGCCCACATCGCCCACCGCACCACCGAGCGCGTGGAGATCGACCACCTTGAAGGCCGCATCACCGTGGGCCTGGTCACGCCGTATCCGCCGGGCATTCCGCTGCTGATTCCAGGCGAAGTGTTCAACAAGAAGATCGTGGACTACCTCAAGTTCGCACGCGAGTTCGCCAAGCTGTGCCCCGGTTTTGAGACGGACATCCACGGCCTGGTAGAAGTGGAAGATGAGAACGGGCAGGTGCGCTACTACGCCGACTGCGTGGCCGACAAGTTTGCAAAGCAGCCCAAGCCGCTCGCCACTGCAGAGAACATGGTGCAGATGGGCGACGACGGCCCTTACGGCCGCAACGTCTGACGGTTCCGGCAGCCCTTGATGGTTGCCGCAATAGTGGTCAAACAGGCTGCTAGCGCTTATTGGATAAGCACTAGCAGCTCATTATTTTATAGCGAACAGGGATATTTCCCGCCTGGACGAGGCCTGATGTCAGCGCTGGGATGCCCGGTTCAGGTTGCGCCGTAGGTCATGTGGCTCAGGGTTCGGCGGGTCGAGCCGAACGCCGGGCGCTCACTTTGCCGGCATGTCTTCGCGCTCCCGCACAAAGCTGGCAAAGCGCGGCAAACCACCGTCGTGGGTGCCGCGAAAGCGGTAGGTCACCCAGCTGCCCACGGGCGGCGGGCGTTCACGGTCGGCATCGCTGAAACCTGCGCCCAGCCGGAAGCGTTGGCCCGAGGGCGTTTCCACCAGCAGCGCGCCCAGGCGTCCCGCATGGCGGCCTTTGCCGGGAAGGTGGGCGACCACGCGTGCCTCGGTGTCTTCGTGCGTCTTGACCTTGATGAGATCGTCGCTGCGGCCTGCGCGGTACAGCGACGCGCCCCGGTGCAGCATCAGCCCTTCGCCACCGGCGCGCACCGTGCGGTGCAGCAGCGCTTGGAGCGCCGCGTCGTTGGCCACGCGCCGTTGCGGCACGGCCTGCACCCAGGGCTGGCCCAGGCTTTCAACGAGGGCGTTCAGGGCGGGCAGGCGTTGGTCGAACGTGCCTTTGTCGCCGGGCAGGTCAAACACCATGAAGCGTATCTGGCGCCAGGCCACGTCGCCCGGCTGCTGTTGGCGTGTGGTGGACTGGGCGTGGCTGAAGCGCCCGCGCCCGGCCCACAGCTCTCCGTCCATGGGCACCTTGGGCCAGCCAGCGGTAAACCAGGCGGGGGCCTGCACCGTCTCGCCGCCGCGGGTGCGCAGTGTGCGGCCATCCCAGAAGCCGCGCACGCCGTCGTATTTTTCGCTCACCCAGTAATCTTGCAGCGGAAGACCGGGGCGATACACCTGCGCCAGAAGAAGTGCCGGGGCGTCTGCAGCCAGCGCGGGCAGTGCTGGAAATGCAGCAATTGCCAACAGGGCGAGGCAGCTTCTGCGGTGCATTTTGCTATTGAATATGTAGCTGCTCGCGCTTTATCAGTAAGCACTAGCGGCAATTTTCATCAATAAAACGGTGTCGGCGGTGCTCAGACCTGGTCGGCCGACAGGCCCGCCGTCTGGCTGAAACCGCCGTCCACGTAGGTGATCTCGGCGGTCATGCCGCTGGCCAGGTCGGACAGCAGGAAGGCCGCCACATTGCCCACGTCCTCAATGGTCACGTTACGGCGCAGGGGCGAGGCGTCGGCCACGCGGGACAGCAGCTTGCCAAAATCCTTGATGCCGCTGGCCGCCAGCGTCTTGATCGGGCCGGCGCTGATGCCGTTGGCGCGGATGCTGCGGCCGTCTTCGGTGCGGCCCACGGCTTCGGCCAGGTAGCGCACGCTGGCCTCCAGGCTGGCCTTGGCCAGGCCCATGGTGTTGTAGTTGGGGATGGAGCGCAGCGCGCCCAGGTAAGACAGCGTCAGCAACGACGATTTGTCGTTCAGGTAAGGCAGGGCGGCCTTGGCCATGGCCGGGAAGCTGTAGGCGCTGATGTCGTGCGCGATGCGGAAGCCCTCGCGCGACAGGCCGTCGAGAAAGTTGCCGGCAATCGCCTCGCGCGGCGCGAAGCCGATGCTGTGCACAAAACCGTCAAACTTGGGCCACACCTGGGCCAGGTCGGCAAACATGCGCTCGATCTGCTCGTCGCTGCCCACATCGCAATCAAAAATCAGTTGGGAGTCGAACTCGGCGGCAAAGTCGGTGATGCGGTCCTTGAAGCGCTCGCCCACGTAG
Organism: Acidovorax defluvii; assembly: GCA_003268905.1. Lineage (GTDB taxonomy): Bacteria > Pseudomonadota > Gammaproteobacteria > Burkholderiales > Burkholderiaceae_C > Acidovorax > Acidovorax defluvii. Next base: position 167,450 of record QLTU01000001.1, on the reverse strand, counting down.
CTGAAGGCCAGCTCGGCGCCCTGTGCGTGGCAGGCCCTGGCAATGCCGTAGGCGATGGAGCGGTTGGACAGCACGCCCGTGATGAGCAGCTTTTTGCCGGTCAGAAAACCCATGGTTGTTCTCCTGTGGAATGTGATGTGCGGGATGGAACGGCGCGGGCAGCCCGGCTGCGGGGAATATCCCGCGGTGAGCGCAAAGGCCCCGCCGACGTAGTGCAGAATTGTCGCATGCGGTTTTGGCTGATTTTTTCGCTGTGGATGTGCGCTTTGCCCGCGTGGGCCGCGCATGCTTATGCACTGTGGGGCGCGCCGCGTTACCCGGCCGGGTTCGCGCATTTCAACTACGTGAACCCCGATGCCCCCAAGGGTGGCGAGCTGCGGCTGGTGAGCAACCTGCGCACGTCCACGTTTGACAAATACAACCCGTTCACCATCAAGGGCAGTGCGCCAGCGTATTTGTCGGCGTTGATGTTCGACTCGCTGCTGGTGGGCTCGATGGACGAAACCGCCACCGGCTACGGCCTGCTGGCCGAGGATGTGCAGGTGGCGCCTGATGGCCTTTCGGCCACTTTCCGCCTGCGGCCCGAGGCGCGCTTTCACCATGGCAAACCGGTGCTGGCGCAGGACGTGAAGCACAGCTATGACACGCTGGTGGGCCCTTTCACATCGCCAGCCTACAAGACCACGCTGATCGATGTGGCCGGTGTGGATGTGCTGGACGAGCGCACCGTGCGCTACCGCTTTCACAAGCCCAACCGCGAGCTGCCGCTCACTGTGGGCGGCCTGCCGGTGTTCAGCCGTGACTGGGGTGTGGAGGGTGGTCAGCCCAAGCCCTTCGACCAGGTGGTGATGGACATCCCCATCGGCAGCGGGCCCTACAAAATCGGCCCGGTGCGCTTTGGTAAGGACATCACCTACGTGCGCGACCCGGGCTATTGGGCCAAGGACCTGAACGTGCGCAAGGGCACTGCCAACTTTGACCGCATCACCGTCAAGATCTACAAGGACGCCACCGCGCGGCTCGAAGCCCTCAAGGCGGGCGAGTTCGATCTGATGCGTTTTTTCAGCGCGGGCGACTGGGCGCGGCGGGTGAATGGCAAGAAGTTCAACACCGGCGAACTGGTCAAGGGAGAGTTTGCGCACAAGCTGCCTTCGGGATTTCAAAGCTATGTGCTCAACACCCGCAGCCCCCTGCTGCAGGATGTGCGCGTGCGCGAAGCGCTGGGGCTGGCAATCGACTACGAGTGGATGAACCGGCAGCTGTTTTATGGCGCCTACCAGCGGGTGAACGGCCTGTTTGGCAACACGGCCTGCGAGACACGCGGCACGCCATCCCCCGAAGAACTGGCGCTGATGGAGCCGTTTCGCAAAGACATTCCGGCTGCGGCCTTTGGCCCCATGACCGTGCCGCCGCGCACCGATGGGGACGCATCCTTGCGCGCCAACCTGCGCCGCGCGCAGCAACTGCTGAAAGAAGCAGGCTGGGAAGTGCGCGATGGTGCCTTGCGCAACGCGAAGGGCCAGGCCATGGTGCTCGAATACATGGACAGCAACGAGGGCGGCGTGCGCACCATCACGCCCTGGATGCGCAGCCTCGAAAAGCTGGGCATCACGCTGCGCTTTCGCTCGGTGGACTTTGCGCTGTACCAGCAGCGCCTGCAGAAGTTTGACTTTGATATCACTTCCATGGCCTTCCAGGGAACGCACAACCCGGGCCAGGAGTTCGCCGACCTGTTTGGAAGCAAAGCCGCGGACACCGAGGATTCTGGAAATTTTGCCGGTGTGAAGAACCCGGCCGTCGATGCACTCATCACCGCCATGACCTCGGCCAAGACCGAGGCGCAACTGCTGCCCGCCTGCCATGCGCTGGAGCGCGTGATTGCGCACAGCCACTATCTGGTGCCCCAGTGGGCGGCTGCCACCCACCGCATCGCCTACAACGCCTGGCGCCTAGCCAAGCCCGAAACTGTGCCGCCCTATTCGAGTGGCGAAGGCTGGGTCATCGACACCTGGTGGGCAAAAACGAACAACGCGAAGTAATTTATTTAATTCCCTAGAGGTATCGTTGAAAAACGAAGAAATTAAATAAATTAGGCTCTGTTAATTATAAAAATAACGTATTTTCTATTGGGAGAAAAAGATGGAGTTGATTGCGGAGACGAGATCTATAAATGAAATATTTTCTCAAAATAGGAAGTATGTTGTTCCGCGTTTCCAGCGCGAGTATTCGTGGACACTAGAGCAGGTAACAGAGCTGTGGGACGATATTACTGATCAGATGTCCCTGGATTCTGAGGGATCCGTGACGCATGACGAGTATTTTATCGGGTGTGTCGTTTTCGTTGGGGAGGATTCACGGCCTGAGCACCTGATCGTCGACGGACAACAACGGCTGATAACGCTGACGCTTCTTGTAAAGGCGATTGTAGATAGGTTAAAAGAACTAGGCGATACGTCCGCAGCTAGGGCAACTTACCATAACATGATCGAGGGTGTTGACAATGACGGTGGTAAGTATTTTAAGCTAATAAATGAAAGTCCAAGGCCATACTTCCAGAACGAAATTCAAGCATTTGATCTTTCTGGTATCAATCGACCTGAAACTGAAGAGGAGAAGAGGCTAAAGGCAACCCTGGATTTTTTTAAAGGTCGCTTAGACAGCTATCGTATAGGCACGTACCGTGAAGCGGATGCGGCAAAAATAGTTAGAAATCAAGTATTAAATTTTTTAAAAGTTATACAAGTCACGGCGAAAAGTGAAGACGAGGCGTACACAATATTTGAAACCTTGAATGCACGAGGGCTCAGTCTTACTTCCGTAGATTTGATAAAAAATTGGATATTTAAAAATTACGATCAGACTCATCCCATTGACAATGCCAAAGAAATTTGGGGAGTGTTAAGGAAACGAGTTTCAAGTTTTTCAACGCCAGAAATTTTCTTTCGCCACTATTGGAATTCGAAGTATGCTTTCGCTTCTGATGGGAGAATATACAAAAGCTTCAAGAAGCTGCATAAGCGGGGATTCATAGCCCCAGCAAAAGATTTTTTGCTGGAAATTGATGCGGCTTCTAAAATGTACGAAAAAATTGGTGCCCCTAAGGACGGGGATTGGCCAATTCAAAAAGAGAGACTGGTAAAGTATTGTTTTGAATCGCTGAATTTTTATCGCGTCACTCAGCCGCGCCCTTTTCTTTTGGCTCTCTTGGAGTTTAGAACTAACGGAGTAATCGGGCAAACTGATTTTATTCGCATGGTAGAGAATATTGAAAGATTTCACTTCATTTTCTCGAATCTGTGTAAAGAGCGCGCATCTGGATTGGAGAGTAAATACTCGCGTGCCGCCAAAAGTTTGTATGCGTCAGGTTCGAATAAAAGTGCTGCGAAATCTATACTGAATGATTTGACAATATATTTGGCTAATAAACGCCCAGACGAGGAAAGCATCAGAAACTCTCTCAGCTTAGTTTCTTTTTCGTCATCGGCGGGGCTTGATAGAAAAGTCATTCAGACGGTTTTTGTGAAATCGGAAAGATATCTTCAAAAAACAAGTGAACTTAATGTTGCATCAATGTCAATTGAGCACATTAGAGAAAAGTCAAGTCGAGCGACTTGGGTCGACGTGATAGGCAACCTTATTCCTTTGGATGAAAGCATAAATAATGCTATTCCTAGTAACCTATCGTTTTCTGAAAAGAAGCAGTTTTATGGAAATTCTCAATTTAAGCTCGTTGATGATTTTTTGAGTCTTAATCCGCAAAGCAGTTGGGAAAAAGAGGATATGGAGCGCTGGATGGCGCGGTTGGTTGAGTTGACAGACAAATCAAACGCAATTCGCTGAATCTTAAAAATGTTTGCCTACATCCTCAAACGCATCCTGCTCATGCTGCCCACCCTGCTGGGCGTGCTGCTGCTGACTTTCGTGGTGATCCAGTTCGTGCCGGGTGGCCCGGTCGAGCAGTACATGGCCGAGGCCAAGGCCGGTGCGGGCGCGGGCGGTGGCGCCGAGGGCGGGGGGCTGAGCTACCGGGGTGCGCAGGGCGTGGACCCCAAGCGCCTGGAGCAGATCAAGACGCTCTACGGCTTCGACAAGCCCGCGCACGAGCGTTTTTTGCAGATGCTGGGCCAGTTCGCGCGCTTCGACCTGGGCAAGAGCTTTTTTCAAAACAAGGATGTGTGGCAGCTTGTCGTTGAGAAACTGCCGGTGTCCATCAGCCTCGGGCTGTGGACCTTTTTCATCAGCTACCTCGTGGCCGTGCCGCTGGGCGTGGCCAAGGCGGTGCGCGCGGGCTCGCGCTTCGACCTGGTGACCACGCTGCTCATCCTGGTGGGCTATGCCATTCCGGGCTTTGTGCTGGGTGTGGCGCTGCTGGTCATCTTTGGCGGGCAGCTGCAGTGGTTCCCGCTGCGCGGGTTGACGTCCTCCAACTGGGAAGAGTTGTCCTGGGGCGCGCGCATCGTGGACTACCTGTGGCACATCACACTGCCCATCATCGCCATGGTGCTGGGTAGCTTCGCCGTGACGGCCATGCTGACCAAGAACGCCTTTTTGGAGGAGATCCGCAAGCAGTACGTGTTGACGGCGCGCGCCAAGGGCCTGAGCGAGCGCCAGGTGCTGTGGAAGCATGTGTTCCGCAACGCGCTCATTCCCATCATCACGGGCTTTCCGGCGGCGTTCATCGGCGCGTTCTTCGCGGGCTCGCTGCTCATCGAGACGCTGTTCTCGCTCGATGGCCTGGGCCTGTTGAGCTACGAGAGCGTGATCCGGCGCGACTACCCCGTAGTGCTGGGCACGTTGTACCTGTTCACGCTGATCGGGCTGGTGACCAAGCTCATCAGCGACCTGTGCTACGTGTGGGTGGACCCGCGCGTGAAGTTTGATTGATGGAATTTCTGAAAATGGACATAATCAAAGGGCAACATGTCCATATTGGAGGTCCATCATGACCTGGAACATTGCCAGCGCCAAACAGCAGTTCTCCGAAGTGGTGCGGCTGACTGCCGAAGAGCCTCAAGCCATTTACAACCGTGACAAACCCGTGGCGGTGTTGATTTCCGCCGAGGAGTTCGAGGAATTCAAGCAGTGGCGAGAGGGCCGCGCCAAGCCAACGTGGGCGGAATTGTTTGCCGACATCCGTGCGACGTTAATCTCCGAGGGGGCAGAGGACGGCATTGAAATTCCACCGCGCTCCAGCCGCTACAACCCCATGGTGGACGACCCGCACTACTGGGACGAGGCGCACTCTGTGCCGGAGCGCTAAACTGTGTATCTTGCAGACACCAACATCATCAGCGAACTGATGCGACCTGTGCCGCACGCGGGCGTGGTACGGTGGGTTGAAGCGCTGGACCAAACGGTAGGTTTCGCGGTTTCGGTCGTTTCGGTCGACGAAATCCTGTTCGGCCTGACGCACAAGCCTCGACCGCGTGCGCTGGCGTTGTTCAATGGGCTTGCCGCTCGCATCACGGTTCTCGATGTGACCGAGGCCGTCGCGCGCCGCGCCGGCGAGATGCGCGGCCTGCTGGCAGCTCGCGGTCAGTTGCGCAGCCAGGCCGACATGTTCATCGCCGCCACAGCCCAGGTCCACGCTCTCACGCTGGTCACGCGCAATGTGCGCGACTTTGATGGGTGTGGCATTGCAGTGCTCAATCCTTTTTCGGCATGACACAGTCCCCGTTGATATCAAACCCTAGGAGCCTGTCGGACTTGGGAAACGTCGACTGCAAATTGGCCCCAGCGGTCCATTTTTCACCGTCTTTTTGCCCCATAGCCCCGCTATGGGGCCGCAAATCCGGCAAAAACTGTCCTCGCTGGGGCCAATTTTCGCTTTCGACGCCCCAAGTCCGACAGGCTCCTAGCCGCGAGTGCCAATGCTGCCGCCTTTGTTGGAGGGACACGTATGTCTGTCAACCCTGATGTGATCGAGCGGACCGTGCGCGCACTGCAGGCCCGGCTGCCGGGCCTGCTGGCGGTGTATGGCTTTGGCAGCCGCGTGCAAGGCACGGAAGGGCCGGACAGCGACCTGGATATGGCTGTGCTGGTGGCTGGCTATGCCGACGTCACGCTGCTGTGGCAGCTTGCCGGTGAACTGGCCGACATCGCGGGTTGCGCTGTGGATCTGCTGGACTTGCGTGCCGCGTCCACGGTGATGCAATACCAGGTCGTCACCCAGGGCGAGCGGTGGTGGGCCCAGGATGCGCAGGCCGCGATGTTCGAGAGCGCCATTCTGAGCGAAAAGACCGCGCTGGACACGGCGCGCGCCGGTTTGCTGGCCGATATCCGAGAGCGAGGAACCGTCTATGGTGGATGACGTGCTGATCAACAAGGCCGCCACGATCGAGCGCTGCGTGCAACGTGCGCGCGAAGAGTATTTCAGCGAACCGGCCACTTTTGCCACCAACTTCACCCGCCAGGATGCCGCCATCCTGAACATCCAGCGCGCCTGCGAGGCCACTCTGGACATGGGCCAGCACCTGATCCGACGTGACCGGCTGGGGGTGCCGCAAAGCGCGCGCGATGTGTTTGCGCTGTTGGCACGGGCCGGTCGAATCGAGCCGGCCCTGGCCGAGGGCCTGCAGCGCATGGTGGGGTTCCGCAACATCGCGGTGCATGACTACCAGAGCCTGCAGCTTCCCATCACCGTCGCCATCATCGAAAAGCACCTTGATGAGTTTCTGCAGTACAGCAAGACCCTATTGCAGCACGATGCAGGGTAGACAGCAGGCCATGGGCTCCATCACATCTCCGGTTGCTGCGGGCGGTGCGCCCGCATCGCTTTCCCCCTCCCGCCGCGCCTGGCTGCGTTTCAAGCGCAACCGCCTGGGCTACTGGAGCCTGCTCGTCTTCTGCGCGCTGGTGCTGGTCAGCCTGTGCGCCGAGCTGGTCAGCAACGACCGACCGCTCATCGTGCGCTACGAGGGTCAGACCTACTTTCCCATGCTCAAGGATTACCCCGAGAAGACCTTTGGCGGCGACTTCGAGACGCCGACCGACTACCTCGACCCCTTTATCCGCGAGCGCATCACGGGGGGCGGTAACTGGGCGCTCTATACCCTCAACCCCTACGGCCCGAACACGCTCAACTACTTCGCCAAGGCGCCCAACCCCTCGGCGCCCACGCGGGACAACTGGCTGGGCACCGACGACAGAGGACGCGATCTGCTGGCACAGCTCATCTACGGTTTTCGCGTGAGCGTGCTGTTCGCGCTGGCGCTCACCGTGACGGGTGTGGCGCTGGGGGTGCTCACGGGGGCCATCCAGGGGTTTTTTGGCGGCAAGACGGATCTGGCCTTTCAGCGCTTCATCGAGATCTGGGGCTCCATGCCCGAGCTGTACCTGCTCATCATCTTCAGCGCGGTGTTCGCGCCCAGCATTTCGCTGCTGCTGATTCTGCTGAGCCTGTTCGGCTGGATGGGCCTGTCGGACTACGTGCGCGCAGAGTTCCTGCGCAACCGCCAGCTCGACTACGTGAAGGCCGCGCGCGCTTTAGGCGTGGGCAATGCGCAGATCATCTGGCGCCACATCCTGCCCAACAGCCTGACGCCAGTGGTCACCTTCCTGCCGTTCCGCATGAGCGCGGCCATTTTGGCGCTGACGTCGCTCGACTTCCTGGGCCTGGGCGTGCCGCCGGGCACGCCGAGCCTGGGCGAACTGTTATCGCAGGGCAAGAACAGCATCGACGCCTGGTGGATCTCGCTGTCCACCTTCGGCGTGCTGGTGGTCACGCTGCTGCTGCTGACCTTCATGGGCGACGCGCTGCGCGATGCACTCGACCCGCGAAAGGCGGACAAATGATGGCCCCCACGCTCGGCACTGGCGTGTCCTCGCTGCCCCCCAAGGGGGCTCTCGCCGCCTTGGGGCGGCCCGGCGGCGGCTCTATGGCCCCCACGCTCGGCACTGGCGTGTCCTCGCTGCCCCCCAAGGGGGCTCTCGCCGCCTTGGGGCGGCCCGGCGGCGGCTCTATGGCCCCCACGCTCGGCACTGGCGTGTCCTCGCTGCCCCCCAAGGGGGCTCTCGCCGCCTTGGGGCGGCCCGGCGGCGGCTCTATGGCCCCCACGCTCGGCACTGGCGTGTCCTCGCTGCCCCCCAAGGGGGCTCTCGCCGCCTTGGGGCGGCCCGGCGGCGGCTCGGCGGCCAGCATGCCTCTGCTGCAGGTGCGTGACCTGACCGTGCGCTTTGGTGCCAAAGAAGTGGTGCGCAGCGTCAACTTCAGCATTGCGCAGGGCGAAAAACTCGCACTGGTGGGCGAATCCGGCTCGGGCAAGACCATCACCGCTTTGAGCCTGCTGCGCCTGGCGGGCGAGGCAAAAATCAGCGGTCAGGCCATGCTGCGCGGGCGTGATCTGCTCTCTTTATCAGAGCGCGAAATGCGCGGAATTCGTGGTGGCGAGATCGCCATGGTGTTCCAGGAGCCCATGACGGCGCTGAACCCGCTCATGACCATCGGCCAGCAGATCGCCGAGGTTTTGGAGTTGAAAAGGGCTCTAACGACCGTCCAGTCAGCGCAAGCAGCTATCGAATTGCTAGCAAAGACCGGCATTCCCGAGCCCGAGCGCCGTGCCAACAGCTTTCCGCACCAGTTGAGCGGCGGCCAGCGCCAGCGCGCCATGATCGCCATGGCCCTAGCGAGCGAGCCCGCGCTGCTGCTGGCCGACGAGCCCACGACGGCGCTCGACGTCACGCTGCGCGGCCAGATTCTCGATTTGCTCTCCGACCTGCAGCGCAGCAGCGGTATGGCCGTGCTGCTGATCACGCACGACCTGAACCTGGTGCGCCGATTCGCCGACCGCGTGGCCGTGATGGAGCAGGGCGTGCTGGTGGAGCAGGGCCGTGTGGCCGATGTGTTTGGCGCCCCACAACACGACTACACCCGCCGCCTGATTGCCAGCCAGCCCCGGCGCGATGTGGTCGAGGCCGCGCCGCCCGTCGGCACCGCGCCCGTGGTGCAGGCCCAGGGCGTGCGCGTGGTTTACCCCACGCCCTTGCCCGGCGTGCGCGGCTGGTTCAAAAAAGGGGAGTTCGTGGCCGTGAAGGGTGCCACGCTGCAGCTGCTGCCCGGCCGCACGCTGGGCGTGGTGGGCGAATCGGGCTCGGGCAAGTCCACACTGGCGCAGGCCATTTTGGGCCTGCTGCCGTTTGGGGGCGCGCTGACCGTGGCGGGGCAGGGCTGGCAGCAGCCCGCCACCCGCAACACGCCCGCCAACCAGCAGCTGCGCCGGCGCGTGCAGGTGGTGTTCCAAGACCCGTTTTCGTCGCTTTCGCCGCGCCTCACGGTCGAAGAGATCGTGGGCGAGGGGCTGAAAGTGCACGAGCCGTCACTGGGCGTGGCCGAGCGGCGCACGCGCGTGGAGGCCGCGCTCCATGAGGTGGGCCTGACCGAAGCGCAATACCCCGGCCTGCTGGCACGCTACCCGCATGAATTTTCAGGGGGCCAGCGCCAGCGCCTGGCGGTGGCGCGCGCGCTCATCGTGCAGCCACAGGTGCTGGTGCTCGACGAGCCCACCAGCGCCTTGGACGTCACCATCCAGCAGCAGGTGCTGTCGCTTTTGCAGCGCCTGCAGAAGGAAAAAAGCCTGAGCTACCTGCTCATCACGCACGACGTGGATGTGATCCGCGCCATGGCGCACGAGGTGCTGGTGATGAAGGACGGCGAGGTGCTGGAGAGCGGCAGCGTCGGCCAGGTGCTGGATGCGCCGCAGCACCCCTACACGCAGCGGCTGGTGGCGGCGGCCATGGTGCCGGGCGCTGGCCCCAAAATTTGAACAAAAGGCCCTGGTATCAGCGACTTGTCTCAGACCCCGTTCGCACTGAGCTTGTCGAAGGGCTGTTTGCAAGGGGCGCCCTGGCTTCGACAGGCTTGGCCCGAACGGATGCGGGTACACATCCGAGACAAGTCTCTAATAAGGCAAAAAGCGGCTCCAGCGCTTATGCAGTAAGCGCTATCAGCTATTAATACAGGAGTATTTTGGTGTTTCATCTCCACGGACCCGCCTTGCGCGGAGGCGCCCTGGCGCTGCTGGCGGCGGTGCTGTTTGGCGTCAGCACGCCGCTGGTGCAGCACCTGGGCGCTGGCCTGGGCGCTTTCAGCACGGCGGCGTTGCTGTATGCCGGTGCTGCCGGCATGGGGGCGGTGTTGCGCAAGCCGGTGCAGCAAGAGGCACGCTTGCGGCGGGCCGACACGTCCCGCCTGCTGGCCATGGCGGGTTTGGGAGCGGTGGTGGGGCCGGTGGCGCTGGCCTGGGGGCTGCAGCGCACCAGTGGCAGCAGCGCATCGTTGATGCTGACGCTGGAGGCGCTTTTTACCGCGCTGCTGGCCTGGCGGCTGTACCACGAAACCATGGACCGGCGGGTGTGGGCGGCAATGCTGTTGCTGCTGGCCGGGGGCGTGGCGCTGGTGGTGGATCAGGGGCGCCTGGGGGGCGTAGAGCTGGCCGGTCTGCTGGCTGTTTTGCTGGCCACGATGGCCTGGGGGGCGGACAACACCTTGTCGCGCGCCCTGGCCGAGCGTGACCCGGCGCAGGTGGTGCTGGTCAAGGCGGCGCTGGGCGCCAGCGCCACGGCGGTGCTGGCCTGGGGCCTGGGCGAGCCCATGCCCACTGCGGCGGCGGCCTGGGGCATGGTGGCTGTGGGGGCCACGGGCTATGGGCTCAGCCTGCGTTGTTACCTGCTGGCGCAGCGCGCGTTTGGCGCGGCGCGCACGGGTTCGGTGTTTGCGTTTGCGCCGTTTATCGGCGCGGTGCTGGCGTTTGCCATGGGCGACCGCACTGCCGGTGGGCTGGTGGTGGTGGGCGGCCTGCTGATGGTGGCCGGGGTGGTGTTGCACCTGGCCGAAACGCACGAGCACCCGCATGACCACGAGGCCGCTGAGCACGAACACGCACACCGGCACGACGACGGGCACCACAACCACGCCCACTCCCCGATGCCGCAGGGCAGCCATAGCCATTGGCACCAGCATGGGGCCCAGTCGCACACTCATGCCCATGTGCCCGATGCCCACCACACGCACCGGCATTGAGACGGAGGGGCCTTCAAGCGGCTTGCGCCCTGGGGTCGCCTGGATGCGCTGCGGCTTTGCGGCGGGTGATCGGATCAAAGACACGCCTGGACGATCGCGCCCTTGCGCAGTCGGAAGCAGGCACCGGGCAAAATACGCGCCAGCGCCACACACGCGCGCATCCATTCAGGCGATTACCAAGGCGGTTTTCCTTGCTCTCTCAGCCCTCCCCACACGCCGCACCATGAAATTCAACGATTTTTCTGACGACTCCGAAGACTCCGAGCACACCCCCGCGCAGCGCTCGGCCGCCGCATCGCGCAGCACCTGGGTCAGCGTGGGCGTCAACCTGGTGCTGTCCACCATCCAGATCGTGGTGGGGGTGCTGGCCAAGTCGCAGGGCCTGATAGCCGACGGCATCCACTCGCTGTCCGACCTGGTGGCTGATTTCGTGGTGCTTTTTGCCAACCACCACTCCCAGAAAGACGCGGACGAGGGCCACCCTTACGGCCACCATCGCTTCGAGACGGCAGCTTCGCTGGTGCTGGGCCTGCTGCTGCTGGGTGTGGGCGTGGGCATGGTGTGGTCGGCGGTGGTCAAGCTGGAGAACCCCGAGGCCATTGCGCAAGTGCATGTGATCGCCCTGTGGGTGGCGGGTGCCGCGCTGGTGGGCAAAGAACTGCTGTTTCGCTACATGCTGGCCGTGGCCAAGCGCGTCAAGTCGAGCATGCTGGTGGCCAATGCCTGGCACGCGCGCTCGGATGCGGCTTCGTCGCTGGTGGTGGGTATCGGCATTGCGGGCAACCTGGCGGGTTATCCCATCCTGGACCCCATTGCCGCGCTCATCGTGGGCTTCATGGTGGCCAAGATGGGCTGGCAGTTTGGCTGGGATGCGCTGCACGACCTGATGGACCGATCGGTGGACGAACAGGAAGTGCAGGCCATTCGCCAGACGCTGCTGGAGACACCTGGCGTGAGCGGCGTCCACGATGTGCGCACGCGCAAGATGGGCGACATGATTGTGGTGGACGCCCATCTGGAGGTGAATGCAGCCCTCACCGTCGAGGCGGGCCATGACATTGCGGTGCTGGCGCGCCAGCGCGTGCTGCAGCGCCACCGGGTGCTCAACCTCATGACCCATGTGGACCCATGGCGCAAGCCCGACCTGGACCATCCTGCGCCGCCCGTGCGCAGCGCGCATGGCGCGCCAACGCGGTAGCGAATCAGCGAAGCGTGGAATCAGGCTGTGCCACGCGCGCCGGAGGCGGTGTGGCGCTGGTGTCGGCCCGCCAGCCGCACCAGCTCCAGCCACACCAGGCACAGCGCCAGCAGGCAACCGGCCACCACGGCACCCTGGGCGCCGGGCAAGGCCAGCCCCATCAGATGGCGCAGCCAGGCAATGCCCATCACCGCAGCCAGCAGCACCACCATCGCGGCGGCAATGCGCCAAAGCCAGGGGTTCGGGTCGGTCACGCCCAGCAGCGCGGGGCGCGACAGATCCCGGTTGGCCAAAATCAGCAGCAGCACGCACAGCACCAGCGTGCCAAACACCACGGTGCGTCCCTGGTCGGGGTGCCAGCCCTGGTGCACCAGCCAGGCCTGGCCGCCCAGCAGCACTGCCGCCAGGCCCAGGCCTTGCAGCACCGACCACAGCAACGGCGCGGCCGCAAAGGGCGAGTCGGAGACCGGGCGCGGTGCGCGTGCCATGGTGTCGCTGTCTTCGGCCTCGGCTTCGAAGACGATGGAGCAGGCCGGGTCGATCAGCAACTCCAGCAGCACGATGTGCACCGGAAGCAGCAGCACCGGCCAGTGCAGCAGCGTGGGCACCAGCGCCAGCCCGATGATGGGCACATGCACGGCAAACACAAAGCGCACGGCCTTGCGGATGTTGCTGTCGATGCGCCGCCCCTGGCGGATGGCAGCCACGATGCGGGCAAAGCTGTCGTCCAGCAGCACCAGCGCGGCGGCCTCGCGCGCCACGTCGGTGCCGCGCTCGCCCATGGCAATGCCCACGTCGGCGGCCTTGAGGGCGGGCGCATCGTTCACGCCGTCGCCGGTCATGGCCACCACCTCCCCGCTGGCACGCAGCAGTTGCACCAGGCGCAGCTTGTGCTGGGGCTTGAGGCGCGCGCACAGGTCCACATGGCGCAGCCGCTCGCTGAGGGAAGCATCGTCCAGCGCCTCCAGCTGCGCGCCGGTGATGACATCAGGGCGGTCGGACAGGCCCACCTGCTGGGCGATGGCGCGGGCCGTGGCGGGGTGGTCGCCGGTCATCATGATCACGCGGACACCGGCACGTCGGCACTCGGCCAGTGCGGCGGGCACCTCGGTGCGCGGCGGGTCGGCCAGGGCCACCAGGCCGAGAAAATCAAAGTCGAAATCGTGCTGGCTTTGCGGCCACGGCGGGCTCTGGCCGGGTGCCGGGGCTGCGCCTTTCCAGCGGCCGCGCGCCACGCCCAGCACGCGCAGGCCGCGCTCGGCCATGGCCTCCACCTGGCGGCGGATGGCGCCCTGCTGCGCGGCGTCAAGGTGGCACAGGTCGGCCACGGCCTCGGGTGCGCCCTTGGTGGCCAGCAGGTGCACGTTGGGCTCGTCGCTGGCAAACACGCGCGTCATGGCCAGAATCTCGCCCGACAGGGCGTATTCAAACTCGGGCTCGCGCCCGTCGTGCACATGCTCGGTGCCCTGCAGCCACTGGTGGCCAAAATGCTGGATGGCCTTTTCCATGGGGTCGAACGGGTCGCCCGGTGTGGCCAGCATGGCAAATTCGGCCAGCAGGTGAAAGTGCTCGGGCAGTTCACTGGCGCCTTCGGGCCGGAAATGCTGCTCGCCGCTGGCCAGCTCGGCCACGGCCATGCGGTTCATGGTGAGCGTGCCTGTTTTGTCCACCGCCAGTACCGTGATGGCGCCCAGCGCCTCAACAGCGGTTACGCGCCGTGTCAGCACCTTCTGGTGCGAAATGCGCCACGCACCCAGCGCCAGAAACACGGTCAGAATGACCGGAATCTCCTCGGGCAGGATGGCCATGGCCAGCGCAATGCCCGACAACAGGCTTTCGAGCAGCGGGCGGCTGTTCCACCACCAGCCCAGAAGTACCTGGGCCAGGGCCAGCACCAGCGCGCCAATTCCGAGGTTGCGCACCAGTCGGCGCGAGCCCTGCTGCAGCGCAGAAGGCGGCTCTACCGTGGCGGCAAGGTCGGCGCCAATGCGCCCCACGGCCGTGTGGGCGGCGGTGGCGCACACCTGCGCCACCGCCACGCCGCGCGTGACCACGGTGCTGGCGTAGATGGCCCCCACGCTTGCCACTTCGTGTGCTGCGCTGCCCCCCGAGGGGGCTGGCCTGGCTTGGGGCGGCCCGGCGCTGGCGGCCAGGGCCCCCACGCTTGCCACTTCGTGTGCTGCGCTGCCCCCCGAGGGGGCTGGCCTGGCTTGGGGCGGCCCGGCGCTGGCGGCCACGGCCCCCACGCTTGCCACTTCGTGTGCTGCGCTGTCCCCCGAGGGGGCTGGCCTGGCTTGGGGCGGCCCTGCGCGGGTGGCCGGGGCCCCCGCGCTGGCAGATGCCTGCGCGTTCTGGCTGTCTTGTGCCAAGGGCAGTTTGGCCACGGGCACGGCTTCGCCGGTGAGCAGGGATTCGTCCACTTCGAGCTGGCCGTCGATCAGCAGCGCGTCGGCGGCAATGCGGTCGCCCTCGTGCAGCACGAGCAGATCGCCGCGCACCACCTCGCGCCCGGCAATGCGCTGTTCCTGCCCGTCGCGGATCACCAGCGCGCGCGGGGCCGACAGGTCGCGCAGGGATTCGAGCGCGCGCTGGGTCTTGCGTTCTTGCGCCAGCGTGATGCCGATGACCACAAACACAAAGCCCAGCAAAAACAGCGCCTCGCCCCGGTCGCCCAGCGCCAGGTAGATGCTGCCAGCGGCCAGCAGCATGAGGAGCATGGGCTCGGTAACCACGTCCCGCACGATGGCCAGCGTGGACTTGGGCGCGCTGCCCGGCAGCAGGTTGGGGCCTTCGGTGGCGAGGCGGCGGGCCGCCTCGGCAGCGCTCAGCCCTTGACGCGCTGGTATCGCAGGGGGCGCCTGGCTTTCGGGGGTGGGCATGGCCGTCGCGTCTTTTGGCGGTGCCTTATGGCTTGCGCGCCACCAGCCCCAGCAATGCCGACTGGCCACAGTGCTGGGTTCCCTCGTTCAGCACCGCTTCATAGTCGCGCAGCTCGATGATCTGCAGGCCCGCGAAGGCGGACCGGATCATCTCTGGCGTGTAAAGGTGCGACAGCATGGGTGGCCCGCCGGTCTTGTATTCCAGTTGCCTGGGGGTGTAGCCCTGCAACACCAGCACCCCGCCGGGCTTGAGTGCAGCCACCATATTGGCGAACAGGCGTTCGCGCATGGCGGGGTCGGCAAACTGCACAAAGATGGCCGCCACGGCGTCATAAGTGGCAGTGGGCCAGGGCCACTGGTCGCAATCGGCCACGCTGTAGTCAATGGTGACATGGGCGTCTGCTGCCAGTTGCCTCGCCTTGGCCACGGCCACGTCCGAGATGTCAAAGGCATCCACCTGCATACCCTGGCGGGCCAGCCAGACGCTGTTGCGCCCGTCGCCATCGGCCACGCACAGCACCCGGCCGCCCGGCGCGATGTGGTGGGCCTGCGCGCGCAGGTAGTCGTTGGGTTCCTGGCCAAAAAGATGGTTCTCGGCGGCGTAGCGCTGGTTCCAGGTGGCTGCGGGGTCGGTGAAGGGCGTTGCGGTCATGGTGGGTGCCTTGTGCAATAGCGGGTGCTATGGGCATTGAACGGACAAGTCGGGCGCCTGCCGTTGGCGTTGCCGGGGGTGACGGGGCAATGGTGCCACAGGCTTTTATCTGGTTGGTTGGTAAAAATAATGATAAAAATGGCCTTTAGCCTTTGTCTATAAAGCGCTATAAGCTATTAAAATAATAGCAATATTCTGCGCTGCTGATGATGAATCCGCCGTTCCCGTGCGTGGTGGGAGCGGCCCGTGGTGCGCATCACAATGGCGGTGTTGACGACCCTGGAAGAAATCCATGAGCCTGCGCCCGGCAGAATCACCCGCCACAGAGGCCAACGCCCGAACCCGCCGCGCCAAGCTGCACCCGGATGTGCTCAAGCTCGGCCTGGTGAGTTTTCTCACCGACCTGAGCTCCGAGATGATCTTCTCGGTGTTTGCGGTTTTCTTCACCACGGTGGCGGGAGCATCCACCGCGCTGCTGGGGCTGATCGAGGGGATGGCGGATTTTTCGGCCTCGTCGCTCAATTACCTGGCGGGCTGGCTGTCGGACCGCAGCGGCCGGCGCAAGTGGTTTGCCACGGCGGGCTATGCATTTTCGACATTGGCCAAGCTGATCTTGCTGGTGTCGTCGTCCATCGTGGGGTTGTCGATCTTTCGCGTTGTCGAGCGGCTGGGCAAGGGCTTTCGCGGCCCGCCGCGCGATGCCTGGCTGTCGTCGATTGCCGCCAAAGAATCGCGGGGCTACGCCTTTGGGGTGCACAAGGCGCTGGACAAATCGGGCGCCGTGCTGGGCCCGCTGGTGGCTTATGCGCTGCTCAAATCGCTGGGTGAATCGGCCAGCACTTACAGCCTGCTGTTTCTGGTGGCCTTTGTGCCGGCAGTGGTGGCCGTGGTGGTGCTCACGCGCATCCCCGACCAGCGCGGTCAGCCCCATGCGCGCGAGAGCGTGCGCCAGAATTGGCAGCAGCTCAGCAGGCCGTTCAAGCGGTTTTTGCTGCCGGCGGGGGTGTTTGCATTGGCGTATTTCAGCCTCGGTTTTGTTTTGCTCAAGGCCCACGACGTGGGCTTTGGCATGACCGACATCGTGCTGCTGTATGCACTGTTCAACGTGGTTTGCGTGGTGGCCGCACCGCTGGTGGGACGGCTGGGCGACAGGGTAGGGCGCAGCCGCATCGTGGTGCTGGGCTATGCGCTGTATGCGGCCCTGAACCTGTGGCTATTGATCCGGCAGGCTTTATTCGTAAACCTTGCTCGGGCTGAGGTGTCGAAGCCCCTCGACGGGCTCAAGTTGAACGGCATCGGGACTCTGCAATAAACCGTGCCGGATCAATAGTGTTGGCAGGCAGCCGCTGGGAAATGGTGGGCATCTTTTGCCTGTATGGCGTGTTCTATGCCATCGAAGAGTCGCAAAGCAAGGCCTTCATCGCCGATCTGGAGCCCGAGCGCCGGGCCACGGCCGTGGGCGTTTATAACTTTGTCACGGGCAGCTTGTATCTGCCCGCATCGCTGATGGCCGGCGCGCTGTGGGCGGTGGCGCCGGGCCTGGCTTTTGGGCTGGGTGCCGCGTTGTCGGTGGTGGCCATGGTGGTGTTCATGGCGGTGAAGCCTGCCGCCGTGCTGCCACGCTGACAGCCCGTTTGCGGTTTTTTGGTAACAGGTCTGCGGCAACAACTTACATTGGAGCCATGGACAAACAACACACATTTCACCGCGGCGACCTGGTGCGCATTGCCATTGACGCCATGAAGGAGCGCGGCCTGGAGCCCGAGTTTCCGCCGCGCGCCCTGCAGCAGCTGCAGACCATCGATGCCGCCGGGCAGGACGACGACCCGCGCATTCGCGACCTCACGGCGCTGCCCTGGTGCTCGATCGACAACGACGATTCGCTTGACCTCGATCAACTGACGGCATGCGGTGCCATGGGCAACGGTGCGGTGAAGATTTTTGTGGCGGTGGCCGATGTGGACGCCCTGGTCAAGAAAAACTCGGCCATCGACCAGCACGCGCACACCAACACCACATCGGTCTACACCTCGGCGCGGGTGTTTTCAATGCTGCCCGAGCGCCTGTCCACCGACCTCACCTCGCTGAACCCGGGCGAGGACCGGTTGGCCATCGTGACCGAAATGGTGGTGGATGCCGAAGGCGTGGTCACCCATTCCACGGTGCACCGCGCGCGCGTGCGCAACCACGCCAAGCTGGCCTACGACGCGGTGGCAGCGTGGATCGAAGGCGAAGGCGACCTGCCCGAGGCCGCCCGCGCTGTGCCCGGCATGGACGAGCAGTTGCGCACCCAGGACGCGGTGGCCCAGCGCATGCGTGCGCGCCGGCGCGCCGCCGGCTCGCTGGACCTGGAAACCTTTCAGCCGCGCGCCGTGTTCGACGGCGACCGTGTGGTGGACATCCGCCAGCAGGAGCAAAACCGCGCGCGCCAGCTGATTGAAGAATTCATGATTGCCACCAACACCTGCACGGCGCAGTTTCTGGCGCAGCATGGCGGCAGCGCCTTGCGGCGGGTGGTGCGCTCGCCCGAGCGCTGGCTGCGTATCGTGGAAGTGGCCAGCAAATACGGCGAGGCACTGCCCAAAGAGCCCGATTCGCGTGCGCTGGAGGGCTTTCTGGCGCGCCAGCGCAAGGCCGATCCGCTGCGCTTTCCCGACCTGTCGCTGGTCATCATCAAGCTGATGGGCTCGGGCGAATATGTGGTGGAGCATGCCCGGGGCGAGCCCATCGGCCACTTTGGCCTGGCCGTGCGCGACTACACGCATTCCACCGCGCCCAACCGCCGTTACCCTGATCTCGTCAGCCTGCGCATGGTCAAGGCCCTGCTGTCGGGCGAGCGTGCGCCCTATGGCATGGCCGAGCTGGCCACGCTGGCCGAGCATTGCACCCACCAGGAAGACGCGGCGCAAAAGGTGGAGCGCAGCGTGCGCAAGTCCGAGGCAGCGCTGTTCATGCAGGGGCTGATCGGCAAGCAGTTTGACGCCATCGTCACCGGTCGCACCGAAAGCGCCACCTGGGTGCGCATCTTCACGCCGCCGGCCGAGGGCCTGCTGGTGTCGGGTGATTTCAACCTGGACGTGGGGGCGAAGATCCGGGTGAAACTGGTCAGCACCAATGTGGAGCGCGGTTTCATCGATTTCGAGCAGTCGCACTGATACGGTTTTGCCTTCAAGCGGCTACCGTCGTTGGGTCGCCTTGCCGTGCGACAGCACTGTCTTCGGCTCCTCGCCTTGTGATCCGGTTGAATGCAAACCCGTATGATTTCTCCGCCAGCCCGGCTCGCGCCGCCGTCAATCTCACCCGGCAGGAGGTTTCACCATGGCCAAGCGATCGTTTCCTCTGTCCAAGGTTTACGGGCTGCTCGAACCGGGCCCGGTGCTGCTGCTGAGCACGGCGCACAAGGGCCGCATCAACGCCATGGCGATGTCGTGGCACACCATGATGGAGTTCGAGCCACCGCTGGTGGGCTGCGTGGTCAGCAGCCGCGATTTCAGCTTCACGGCGCTCAAAGCCACGCGCGAATGCGTGTTGAACATCCCCACCCTGGAGTTGGCGCAAAAAGTGGTCGACTGCGGCAACAGCTCGGGCCGCAGCGTGGACAAGTTCACGGCGTTTGGCCTGACGCCAGCGCCCGCTTCGCTGGTGGGCGCGCCGCTGATTGCCGAGTGCCATGCCAACCTGGAGTGCAAGGTGGTCGATACGCGGTTTGTCAACCGCTACAGCTTCTTTGTGCTGGAGGTCGTCAAGGCCTGGACCGATCCGGAGTGCAAGGACCCGCGCACGCTGCACCACCGGGGCTGGGGCGCGTTCATGGTGGCGGGCGACACGATTCGCCTGCCGTCAAAGATGAAGTGACTGGCGCCGGGCGCTTGGACAACTTGGCCAGCCCGGTGCATTCAGCGGTCTTGCAAAGCCGCACGCCTGCACAAGTCCATCGTGTTCCGGCCAGAATCTGCCCATGACGAATTGCCTGCTCCGCCCCCTGCGTTATGTGTTGTCGTTGCTGTGGCCGACTGTCCTGGGTGCCTGTGCACTGGCGGCCATGCCGGCCGTGGCTGCTTCTGGGGCCACCGCCAATGTGGACAGCGCCATGGGGCCGCGAGTGCTGGCCTGCACCACCTGCCACGGCAAGGAAGGCCGCGCCACGCAAGAGGGATTTTTCCCGCGCCTCGCGGGCAAGTCGGCGGGTTACCTGTTCAACCAGCTGGTCAACTTTCGGGAGGGGCGGCGCAGTTATCCGCAGATGGGCTACCTCATCGAGCACCTCACAGACGACTATCTGCGCGAGATTGCGACCCACTTTGCCGGGCTGCAGGTGCCCTATGCGCCACCCCCGGCGCCCCAGGCTGGGCCGCAGGTGCTGGAGCGCGGACGCCAGCTGGTGCAGCAGGGCGACGTGGCGCGCCAGTTGCCCGCCTGCGTGCAATGCCATGGCCAGGCGATGACGGGGCTCAATCCGTCGATTCCTGGCTTGCTGGGCCTGCCACGCGACTACCTCAACAGCCAGTTGGGCGCCTGGAAAACCGGCCAGCGCCGCGCGCAGGCACCCGATTGCATGGCCGACATTGCGCGCCAGCTTTCGCCCGACGAGGTGAGTGCGGTATCGGCCTGGCTGGCGGCCCAGCCGGTGCCCGGGGGTGGCAAACCCGCCGACCGACTGGCAGGGGCCATGCCGGTGCGCTGCGGCGGGGTGGATGGTGTGCCGGTGGTTGATGCGGCGGCGCGTTGAAGGGGCATGGCATGAAACGCATCCTCTGGACCCTTTTCTTCGCCGTGGCCTTGCTGGCGCTGGGCACCGCCGTGGTGGCAGCGCTCAACCTGCGCGGCGAGGCCGCCCTGCCGGCCGAATCGCAAGCCCTGTCACAGGCCGTGCCCGCCACGCCCGAGCTGGTGGCGCGCGGCGAATACCTGGCCCGCGCGGGCAACTGCATGGCCTGCCACACCGTGCAGGGTGGTGCGCCCTATGCGGGCGGGCGCGGCATCGACACGCCATTTGGCGTGATTCACACCACCAACCTCACGCCCGACAAGGCGACAGGCATTGGCAACTGGTCGGCCGCCGAGTTCTGGCGCGCGCTGCACAACGGCCGCTCCAAGGACGGGCGCCTGCTGTACCCGGCGTTTCCCTACCCCAACTACACGCAGGTGACGCGCGAGGATTCCGATGCCATCTATGCCTATCTGCAAAGCCTGCCCGCGGTGGCGCAGGCCAACCGGCCGCACGCGCTGCGCTTTCCATACAACACGCAGGCGGCTTTGGGCGTGTGGCGGGCGCTGTTCTTCACGCCCGGCACGTTCGCGCCCGGGCCCGTGCAGTCGGCCGAATGGAACCGGGGTGCCTACCTGGTCAACGGCCTGGGCCATTGCGCGGCCTGCCACACACCGCGCAATGCACTGGGCGCCAGCAGCCAGGCGCAGGCATTCAGCGGGGGGCTGATTCCCGTGCAGAACTGGTATGCCCCGGCGCTCAATGTGGCTGCCGAGGCGGGCGTGGCGCACTGGCCCGTGGAGGATGTGGTGGCCCTGCTGAAGACCGGCGTGGCGCCGCAGGGCTCGGTGACCGGGCCCATGGCCGAGGTGGTTTTTCGCAGCACGCAGTATCTGAGCGATGCCGATGCACAAGCGATTGCCGTGTACCTGCGTGCGCTGCCGCAGCGGGCCATCGCCCCCGCAGAAGTGGTCAAACCCTCGGCCGCCACGCTGGAGCGGGGTGCCAAGGTGTATGAGCAACACTGCGCGCAATGCCATGGCGACAACGGCGAGGGCAAGCCGGGGGCTTTTCCGGCCCTGGCGGGCAACCGCGCCGTGGTGCTGCAAGACCCCACCAACCTCGTGCGCGTGGTGTTGCAGGGTGGCTACCTGCCGGCCACGGCGGGCAACCCGCGCCCGCACGGCATGCCGCCCTTCATGCAAGTGCTGGGCGACGACGATGTGGCCGCGGTCAGCACCTTTGTGCGCAACGCCTGGGGCAACCAGGCACCCGCAGTGGGTACCATCGGCGTTTACCGTGCCCGGGAGCGGCGCGGGTCTTGAAGGAGAGCCCCCCGATGCACAGCCCGGCCGCGTTGCCCGATTCACCCCTTGTGGCCCCTGGCAGCGGCTGGTGGGCGGTGTGCCTGTGCGCCAACTGGTGCGGCACCTGCCGCGACTATCGGCCGCTGTTTGACGATCTGGCCAGGGCGCACCCCCAGATGCGCTTTGTGTGGGTGGACATTGAAGACGATGCAGACCTGGCCGGTGACCTGGATGTGGAAACTTTTCCCACCTTGTTGATTGCCGATGGCACGACGGCGCGCTTTCTGGGGCCGCTGCTGCCGCAGGCGCCCGTGCTGGCGCGGCTGCTGGCCAGCCTGCAGGCCGCCCCGCACGGTGGTGGGGCGGGCGGTGAAGCGCAGGCAGTGTTTGAGCGGGTGCGCGCGGCGCGCAGTGCGTAGCTGCCGCATCGCAGCCTTGGCTGACCTGCAGGGGCACTTCAATGCCGGGTTGCGGGCAGAGGATGCTCTGGATGCTGCGTTGCCATCGGGTTGAGTTGCTCCTTTTTTAATAGCTGCTAGCGCTTGCCAGTAAAGCGCTAGAAGCACATTTTGCTTAATATTCTCCCTATGTCACGCTTCCCGTGGTTTCACATTAATTCGTTGCAGGCCCAATGTGACAAGGGGGCCTGGTCGCGTGGCATGGATCTTTTCCGCAGGGCGGGCGTGGTGCGCACCGACATCGAAGCCGAGGGCAATGGTTGCTGGCACATCGAAGGCGAGGTGCAAGGCAGCATGCCCGAACCCTATGAGGTGTCGGTAGAGCTGGTCATTGCGCCCAATGGGCAGCTCACACTGTGGTCGGGTGACTGCAGCTGCCCCGTTGGCGAGGACTGCAAGCACGCAGTGGCACTGACCCTGCAGGCTGCGCACCAGAACCCGGCCCAAGCGCACAACACCGCGCAAGAGCCCATGCCTGCCCCAGCCGCTCATGCCCTGAAGGCGCTGCACGAGCGCAGGGAGGCTGTGGCACGCGCCGAGGCCGACGCGCGGCTGGTGCACTGGCTGCAGGACTGGGACCGCGCCGCAGGTCTGTCGGCCCCGCCGGTTGTGGCGGCGTCAGGCTCCAGACCCGACCGGCCCGAGCAATACCTGTACCTGGTCTCCACCGTCGGGCTGCCGCGCGCCAGTGCGCAGCAAATGCAGCTGGAGGCCGTGGTGTCTTACCCCAAGGTGACTGGCGGCTGGGCCAAACCCAAACAGATTCGCACCCAACCCGGCCCGGGGCAGGCGGTGTTTGACCGCGCGAGTGATGCCGATCGCCAGGTTTTGCAACTGCTGCGTGCCATGCCGCGCGGCATGGGCTACTACTCGGCCTACAGCGCCGGGCCGGTGGCGGTGCTGGAAGGCGCGGTGGGGGTAATGGCGCTGCAGCAGGCAGCCAGCACCGGCAGCCTGTTTGCGGATGCGGGAGGCTCCACGGTGGGGGCTGCGCTGCGCTGGGGTGACCCCCTGCCCATCACCTGGACATGGCACGAGGCCCGCCAGCCGCCGGTGGCGAAAGCACCTGGGCCTTGCGCGCCAGCCTGCCCGGTTCATCGGCCACGCTGTGCATCAACAGCCCGCCGCTTTATCTGGATGCCGTCAACGGCGTCTGTGGAACGGTCGAGGCCGATGGCCTCAGCGCTGCGCAGCTGGCCCTGTTGCTCAAGGCGCCCGCGTTGAGCGCCACGGCGCTGCAACGGCACCAGGCCGAGGTTGCCAGCCGTTTGGGCGGCGTGCTGCCGTTGCCGCCGGTGCTGGGTGCGCTCACGCGGGTGCAGGGTGTCCAGCCCGTGGCGCGCCTGCACCTTGCGCCCGTTCCGGCGCAAGACGTGCCGGACCTGGGCCTCATCACCGCGCAACTGCGGTTTGACTACCAGGGCCATGTGGGTTGGTGGGTCGGGCAGGAGCTCAGCGTGCTGGTGACTGCGGCCGACGGCGGTCAGGTGCTGCTGCAGCGCGATGCGCAAGCCGAGCTGGGAGCCATCGAGCGCCTGATGGAACTGGGCCTGCTGGCCACCGACGACGGGCTGTTCGGCATTCCCGGTGAGCGCTCGCAGAACGACTGGATGCACTGGGCCGACAACGGTTTTGGGGTGTTGCGCGAGGCAGGCTTTGAAATCACCCTCGATGCCTCGCTGGGTGGCTGGATTACCCACGCCGACGCGCTGGCCGTGGCGCTGCAGCCCGAGGGAGATGACGAAGCCACGTCCCCGTGGTTTGCACTGTCGCTAGGCATGGAGATCAATGGCGTGCGCCACAACATCCTGCCCTGGCTGCCCGACCTGATTGCCGCCGCCGCAGCACAGCCGCAGGATCCCCAAACCGGGCTGCCCCGCTTGCCCTCGCATGTCTATCTGCCTTCGCAGACGGGCCCTGGTTTTCTGCGCCTGCCCACCGATGCCCTTCGGCCGTGGATGGCTGCCCTGCTCGATCTGGTAGGCGACCGCACCCACGACTTCAATGGCGACAGCCTGAAGCTTTCGCGCATGGAGGCCGTGCGCACCAGCGCCGCGCTAGGGGAGGGCGCGGTGTGGGAAGGCGCAGCCGCTTTGCGCGCCATGGTGGCCCAGTTGCACGGCGCCAGCGCGCTGCCCGAGGTGCCGCTGCCCGCCACTGTCAAGGCGACCCTGCGGCCCTATCAGCAGCAGGGCCTGAACTGGTTGCAGTTTCTGAGCGTCCATGGTTTGGCCGGTGTGTTGGCCGACGACATGGGCCTGGGCAAGACGCTGCAGACCCTGGCGCATATCCAGGTCGAAAAAGACGCGGGCCGCCTCACGCACCCCGCGCTCATCATTGCGCCCGTGAGCCTGATGGGTAACTGGCAGCGCGAGGCCGCGCGGTTTTGCCCGGGCCTGCGCAGCTTGGTGCTGCACGGTGCGGGCCGCCATGAGGTAGCCGACTCGGTGGCCGAGCACGATCTCGTCATCGCTCCGTATTCACTGCTGCAACGCGATCGCGAGCGCTGGCTGGCGCACGAATGGCACCTGGTGGTGCTCGACGAGGCGCAAAACATCAAGAACGCCAGCACGCACGCCGCGCAGGTAGTGGGCCAGTTGCAGGCGCGCCACCGGCTGTGCCTTTCGGGCACGCCCATGGAAAACCACTTGGGCGAGATCTGGAGCCTGTTTCACTTTTTGATGCCGGGCTTTCTGGGCAGCCAGCAGCGTTTCAAGGAGATGTTTCGCACCCCCATTGAGAAACTGGGTGACAGCGCGCGCATGGTGCAGTTGCGCACGCGCATCACGCCGTTCATGCTTCGGCGTACCAAGGCGCTGGTTGCCAGCGAGCTGCCGCCCAAGGTCGAAACCGTGATGCCGGTGGAAATGATCGGCGCGCAGGCCGATCTGTACGAAACCATTCGCCTGGGGATGGAGAGAACCGTGCGCGAAGCCCTGCAGTCCAAGGGGCTGGCCAAATCGCGGATCACCATCCTCGATGCGCTGCTCAAGTTGCGCCAGGTGTGCTGCCACCCGCAACTGGTGCCGCTGGATGCCGCCAAAAAGGTCAACGCTTCGGCCAAGCTGGATCAGCTCATGACCTTGCTGCCCGAGATGCTGGCCGAGGGGCGGCGCATTTTGCTGTTCTCGCAGTTCACCAGCATGCTCACCCTGATCGAGGCTGAGCTGAAGAAGCGCAAGTTGCCCTGGGTCAAGCTCACGGGGCAAAGCCAGCAGCGCGACGCGATCATCGAGCAGTTCACGAGTGGGCAAGTGCCGTTGTTCTTGATCAGCCTCAAGGCCGGCGGGGTGGGGTTGAATCTGCCCCAGGCCGACACGGTCATCCACTACGACCCGTGGTGGAACCCCGCCGTGGAGGCCCAGGCCACCGACCGCGCCCACCGGATCGGCCAGACCCAGAGCGTGTGGGTGATCAAGCTGGTGGCGCAGGGCACGATTGAAGAGCGCATTCTGGTGCTGCAGGAGCGCAAAGCCCAGTTGGCCAGCAGCCTGTATGACACCAGCGCGGGGCGCAAGGAACCGTTGTTTACCGAAAGTGACCTGGCCGAGTTGTTGAAGCCGCTATCACTGTCGTAGCAGCGAATCAAGAATGTGCTTGCACTACAGACGGTTTTGATAAAAAAATTCTGATGCAGCGCATGGGCTTGGCTCCGCATGCGGCATGGGCGGTTGTTTTGTACCCAAAGGGGCGTTCAGGCAACAGCAGGGGCACAATTCGTCTTTGCAAATCAATGCTTTACGCGCTATAATGTGACTCTCACGACCAAACGGGCGGGTACCAACCGCCCGTTTTTTTTGGTCGAATGCTTTTGGAGCTCGAAGCTGTCGGGGAAGAGTCTCCGGGAGTTATCGGGTTTTTTGTTTTTTCGGGATTGAACGGAACACGTGGCATTGCAGCAAGTCGTTGAACAAATTGTGACCGGTCTCGGTTACGACCTGGTGGAGATCGAACGGTCTCCGGGTGGCCTGCTGCGCGTCACCATCGACTTGCCATGGGTGCAGCCTGCCGTCGATGCGCCCGAGCCCGCGGTTGATCAGTTTGTCACCGTGGAAGACTGTGAAAAAGTCACCCGCCAGCTGCAGTTTGCGCTGGAGGTAGATGGGGTTGAATACAAGCGTCTTGAAGTCTCGTCGCCGGGCATTGATCGCCCCTTGCGCCACGAGCAGGACTTTGTCCGTTTTGAAGGTTCGGTTGTTGATCTCACGCTGAAAGCGCCTATCGGCGCTGCGGCGGTGGGTCAGGTCAACGCCACCCGCAAGAAATTTCGTGGCACGCTGGAGCGGGCCGAATCGGGTGGATGGCAGATCGTCTGGAGCGATGAGCCCGCAGGCAAGCCTGGTCAGAAAATAAGCAAGAAACGCGTACCAGCCCCCTTGCAGGCGCTGGGGTTTACGCTTGATGAGCTAAGGGACGCCCGCTTGGCGCCCATTGTGGATTTCAAGGGGCGGGGGGCGAAGACTGGTCAAGTGCCAGGCTGAGTCGCTGGATGGTTTGGAGTGGGTTGGTGCTGTTGGCAGCTGCCGCCTGCGGGTGATAGAAACAGGAGAGTCGTCGCATGAATCGCGAATTGTTGATGTTGGTTGAGGCCATTTCGCGCGAGAAGAACGTTGAGCGCGATGTGGTCTTGGGCGCCGTGGAGTCGGCCTTGGCCCAGGCTACCAAAAAGCTGTACCAGGGCGAGGTGGACATCCGCGTGTCCGTTGATCGCGACAGCGGCAACTATGAGACTTTCCGTCGCTGGCTGGTAGTGCCTGACGAGGCAGGTCTGCAGAACCCCGAAGCCGAAGAGCTGCTGATGGACGCCAAGGAGCGCATCGCGGACATCGAAGTCGGGGAATACATCGAAGAGAGCGTTGAGTCGGTCCCTATCGGCCGTATCGGCGCCATGGCTGCCAAGCAGGTCATCCTGCAGAAGATCCGTGACGCCGAGCGCGAAATGCTGCTCAACGACTTCATGTCGCGCGGCGAACGCATCTTTACCGGCACCGTCAAGCGCATGGACAAGGGCGACATCATTGTCGAGTCCGGTCGTGTGGAAGGCCGCCTGCGTCGCAGCGAGATGATCCCCAAGGAAAACCTTCGCAGCGGCGACCGCGTTCGCGCCATGATCATGGAAGTGGACCTGACGCTGCGCGGCGCTCCCATCATCCTGTCTCGCTCGGCCCCCGAGTTCATGATCGAGCTGTTTCGCCAGGAAGTGCCCGAGATCGAACAAGGTCTGCTGGAGATCAAGAGCTGCGCCCGTGACCCTGGGTCGCGCGCCAAGATTGCCGTGCTGAGCCACGACAAGCGCGTGGATCCGATCGGTACCTGCGTCGGTGTGCGCGGCACCCGTGTGAACGGGGTCACCAATGAACTCGCTGGCGAGCGTGTGGACATCGTGCTGTGGTCCGAAGACCCGGCGCAGTTCGTGATTGGTGCGTTGGCCCCGGCCAACGTGTCGTCCATCGTGGTGGACGAGGAAAAGCACGCCATGGACGTGGTGGTGGATGAGGAAAACCTCGCTATCGCCATTGGTCGCGGCGGCCAGAATGTGCGCCTGGCGTCCGACCTGACCGGCTGGAAGATCAATATCATGGACGCCGCCGAATCGGCCCAGAAACAGGCCAACGAGTCTGATACGGCCCGTCGACTGTTCATGGAAAAGCTGGATGTGGACGAGGAAATCGCCGACATCCTGATCGCTGAAGGTTTCAACAGCCTGGAAGAAGTGGCCTATGTGCCGCTGCAGGAAATGCTGGAAATCGAAAGCTTCGATGAAGATACCGTGAACGAGCTGCGTGCCCGCGCCAAGGATGTGCTGCTCACCATGGAAATCGCCCGCGAGGAAAGCGTTGGAGAAGTTTCGCAAGATCTGCGCGACCTCGAAGGCCTCACACCCGAACTGATTGCCAAGCTGGCAAAAAACGGTGTGCATACGCGTGACGACCTGGCCGATCTGGCCATTGATGAACTGACCGACCTGACCGGACAGTCCGCAGAAGATGCCAAAGCCCTGATCATGAAGGCGCGCGAACACTGGTTCGCAGGGCAAGAGTAAGGTCAGGGAGGCACGAACCAAATATGTCCAGTAATACTGTCGCCGAGTTTGCAACCGAACTCAAAAAATCGCCTGAAACCCTGCTCGACCAGCTCAAAGCTGCGGGCGTGTCCAAGGCTGCCGCGTCCGATGCCCTCACCGAGTCGGACAAGCAAAAGCTGCTGGCCTACCTGCAGGCCAGCCACGGTACGGCTTCGGCCGATCGCAAGAAGATCACGCTGGTGAAGAAGTCCACCAGCGAAATCAAGCAAGCCGATGCCACGGGCAAGGCGCGCACCATCCAGGTGGAAGTGCGCAAGAAGCGCACCTTTATCCAGCGCGATGAAGGCGTTGAGGCTGCTGCCGAATCCAGAGAACCCGTGGTGGAAGAAGCCTCTGTTTCCAGCGAGGACATCGAACTGGCCCGCCGCGAGGAAGAAGCCCGCCGCCAGGCAGAGCTGATTCGCCGCCAGGAGACCGAGCTGGCCGAAAACCGGGCCGAGCGCGAAGCCCGCGAGCAGCGCGATCGTGAAGCCGAAGAGCGCGCCGCCGCTTATGCCGCCCAAGAGGCCAGCAAGAAGGCACAAGCCTCGGCCGTGAAGGAAGAAGCTACGCGTGAACAGGCTGCTGAAGCCGTCGCGCGCAATGCCGCACAGGTGGAAGCCCGCGAAAAGGCCGCAGCCGAATCCAAGGCCCGCTCTGATGAAGATGCAGCCCGAGCTGCTGACCTCGACGCACGTCGCCGCAAGGCCGAAGCCGAGGCGGCAGCCATCCGCTCGATGATGGCCACGCCCAAGAAGGCGGTCATGGTGGCCAAGAAGCCCGAAGAACCCAAGCCGGTGGCCAAGCCTGCGGCTGGGGCCGACGCCAAAAAGGGCACGCTGCACAAGCCCGCAGTCGGAACCGGCGTGGCCGCGCGTCCGGGTGCGCCTGCAGCGCCTGGTGCCGCCGCTGGCAAGGAGGTCAAGTCGGCCAAGCTGTCCTCCAGCTGGGCTGGTGACACAGCCAAGAAAAAAGAAATCAAGACCCGCGGCGACAGCAGCGGTGGTGTCGGTCGCAACAGCTGGCGTGGTGGTCCGCGTGGCCGCCGTGGCGACAACCGCGATCACCGTGACGATCACCACCAGCAGTCCGCTCCGGTGGAGGCGCGCATCCTTGAAGTGCACGTCCCTGAAACCATCACGGTGGCTGAGCTGGCGCACAAGATGTCCATCAAGGCATCTGAGGTCATCAAGGCGCTGATGAAGATGGGCCAGATGGTCACCATGAATCAGCCGCTGGACCAGGACACCGCCATGATCGTGGTGGAAGAACTGGGCCACAAGGCCGTGGTGGCTGCACTGGACGATCCGGAAGCGTTCACCGACGAGGATTCGGCCCAGCAAGACGTGGCCGTTCTGCCGCGCGCTCCGGTGGTGACCGTGATGGGTCACGTGGATCACGGCAAGACCTCGCTGCTCGACTACATCCGTCGCGCCAAGGTCGCTTCGGGCGAAGCCGGTGGTATCACGCAGCACATTGGTGCTTACCATGTGGAAACACCACGCGGCGTGATCTCGTTCCTGGACACCCCTGGTCACGAGGCCTTCACGGCCATGCGTGCCCGTGGCGCGCAGGCGACCGACATCGTGATCCTGGTGGTGGCGGCGGACGACGGCGTCATGCCCCAAACGAAGGAAGCCATCAAGCACGCCAAGGCGGCTGGTGTTCCCATCGTGGTGGCCATCACCAAGGCCGACAAGCCCGATGCCAACCCCGACCGCGTCAAGCAGGAGTTGGTGGTGGAAGAGGTGGTTCCCGAAGAGTACGGTGGCGAATCGCCTTTTGTTCCCGTGTCCTCCAAGACCGGCATGGGCATCGACATGCTGCTGGAACAGGTGCTGCTGCAGGCCGAAGTGCTGGAACTCAAGGCGCCCGTCGATTCGCTGGCCAAGGGCCTGGTGATCGAAGCCAAGCTCGACAAGGGCCGTGGCCCTGTGGCTACGGTGCTGGTGCAGTCCGGTACGCTGAAGGTGGGTGACGTGGTGCTGGCAGGCCAGACCTTCGGCCGCGTGCGCGCCATGCTGGATGAAAGCGGCAAGGTCGCCAAGGCGGCGGGGCCGTCGATTCCAGTCGAAATCCAGGGTCTCACCGAAGTGCCGCAGGCCGGCGACGATTTCATGGTGCTGACCGACGAGCGCCGTGCGCGCGAAGTCGCCACCTACCGTGCCGGCAAGTTCCGCAACACCAAGCTGGCGCGCCAGCAGGCGGCCAAGCTGGAGAACATGTTTGCCGACATGACGGCAGGCGAAGTCAAGATGCTGCCCATCATCGTCAAGGCCGACGTGCAGGGTTCGCAGGAAGCGCTGGCGCAATCGCTGCTCAAGCTGTCGACCGACGAAGTCAAGGTACAGCTGGTGTATGCCGCTGTGGGCGCGATCAGCGAGTCGGACATCAACCTGGCGATTGCCTCCAAGGCCATCGTGATCGGCTTCAACGTGCGTGCCGATGCCGGTGCCCGCAAGCTGGCCGAGAGCAACGGTGTCGATCTGCACTACTACAGCATCATTTATGACGCCGTGGACGAGTTGCGCGTGGCCATGTCGGGCATGCTGGCTCCGGAGCAGCGCGAGGAAATCATTGGCACGGCCGAAATCCGGACCGTGTTCGTGGCAACCAAGATCGGCACGATTGCCGGTTCTTACATCACCTCCGGCATGGTGCACCGCAACGCCAGGTTCCGCCTGCTGCGCGACAACGTGGTGGTCTACACGGGCGAAGTCGATTCGATCAAGCGCCTCAAGGACGATGTCAAGGAAGTCAAGGAAGGTTTTGAGTGCGGTATCAAGCTCAAGAACTACAACGACATCAAGGAAGGTGATCACCTCGAATTCTTTGATATCAAGGAAATCGCGCGGACGCTGTAACCATGGCTGCCAAGAAGTCTTCCACGCCCAATCGCGCCTTCAAGGTGGCCGATCAGATTCAGCGCGATCTGACGGAACTGATCGCGCGCGAGTTGAAAGACCCGCGCGTGGGCATGGTGACGCTGCAGGGTGTGGAGGTAACTCCCGACTACGCGCACGCCAAGGTGTTTTTCAGCCTGCTCATTGGCGATCCGGTGGAAACGCAGGCGGCGCTCAACCAGGCTGCGGGGTTTCTGCGCAACGGCCTGTTCAAGCGCTTGCACATCCACACGGTGCCTACGCTGCATTTTGTGTTTGACCGCACATCCGAGCGCGCGGCCGACATGAACGCCCTGATCGCCAAGGCTGTTTCCTCGCGCGCCAAAGAAGACTAGCCATGAACGCGCCACGCACCAGGGTGCAGCGGCGCCCTGTGCATGGGGTGTTGCTGCTCGACAAACCGCTCGGCCTTTCGAGCAATGACGCCTTGCAGAAGGCGAAGTGGCTCTTGCGCGCCGAAAAAGCGGGCCATACCGGCACGCTCGATCCGCTGGCCACTGGCGTCCTGCCCTTGTGTTTTGGGGCTGCCACGAAGTTCAGTCAGCTGCAGCTCGACGCTGCCAAAACCTATGAAGCCATTGCAGTCCTGGGCACGACCACAACCACTGGGGATGCCGAGGGTGATGTGGTGCAGCGCTGCGATGTGGACCCGGCCCAGCTCACCCCTGAGCGCCTGGCGGCCGTGCAATTGCAGTTCTCCGGCCCTATCCGCCAGGTGCCACCCATGCACAGCGCGCTCAAGAAGGACGGCAAGGCGCTGTACGAGTACGCTCGCGCGGGGGTCACTGTAGAGCGTGATGCGCGCGATGTAACTATTCATGCGTTGAAACTGACTCTAGACCATACGGATAAAGCGCAGGTAGCTATCAAAATGATAGTTGCTTGCAGCAAAGGCACCTACATCCGTACCCTGGGTGAAGATATCGGCGCTGCACTGGGCTGCGGGGCACACCTGACGTTCTTGCGCCGCATCGACACAGGTGGACTTGGTGTAGAGCGCTGCGTCACTCTGGCGCAGCTCGAAGCAATGCCCGAGTCCGAACGCCTTGCCAGCCTGCAAGCGCCCGAATCGTTGCTGGCGCAACACACGCGTGTCACGCTGGACAGCGACAATACCGCTCGATTCCTTTCAGGGTTGCGGCGCAGAGGTCAGTGGCCAGACGCCGACGCCGTGGCGGTTTTCAGCGAGGCTCCTGTGGCCTTGCTGGGCGTCGGCCATATCAAGGACGGTGAACTGGTGCCCGACAGGCTCCTGAGTCCGCTGGAAATTCAACAAATTTTGGAAGGCACGCCGCACCTACAAGCCAGCGGCACATTGGAAAAACTATGACTAAACAAATCCGCAACATCGCCATCATTGCCCACGTTGACCATGGCAAAACCACCATGGTCGACCAGCTGCTGCGCCAGTCCGGCACCTTTGCCGACCACGAAAAGGTGGTTGACACCGTGATGGACAACAACGCGATTGAAAAAGAGCGTGGCATCACGATTCTGGCCAAAAACTGCGCCGTAAGCTGGGAAGGCACCCACATCAACATCGTGGACACCCCCGGCCACGCGGACTTCGGCGGTGAAGTGGAGCGTGCGCTGTCCATGGTGGACGGTGTGGTGCTGCTGATCGATGCGCAGGAAGGCCCCATGCCCCAGACGCGTTTCGTGACCAAGAAGGCGCTGGCCCTCGGCCTCAAGCCCATCGTGGTGGTGAACAAGGTGGACAAGCCCGGCGCCAACCCCGACAAGGTGGTGAATGCCGCCTTTGACCTGTTCGACAAGCTGGGCGCCACCGATGAGCAGCTCGACTTCCCCGTGGTGTATGCCTCGGGTATCAACGGCTGGTCTTCGCTGGAAGAGGGCGCTCCGGGTGAGCAGTGGGGCCCCGACATGTCGGCCCTTTTCAACACGGTGCTCAAGCATGTGCCCGCACAGAAGGGTGATCCCGCTGCACCGCTGCAGCTGCAGATCTCCGCACTCGACTTCTCCACTTTTGTGGGCCGCATTGGCGTGGGTCGCATCAGCCAGGGCACCATCAAGCCCATGATGGACGTGCTGGTCATGGAAGGCCCCGATGGCAAGAGCATCAAGGGCCGTGTCAACCAGGTGCTGACATTCCAGGGGTTGGACCGTGTGCAGGCTACCGAAGCTGGCCCGGGCGAAATTGTGCTGATCAACGGCATTGCTGACGTCGGCATCGGCGTGACCATCACCGACCCGCTGAACCCCGCACCGCTGCCCATGCTCAAGGTGGACGAGCCCACTCTGACCATGAACTTCTGCGTGAACACCAGCCCGCTGGCCGGCCGCGAAGGCAAGTATGTGACCAGCCGCCAGATCTGGGACCGTCTGCAAAAGGAGCTGCAACACAACGTGGCCCTGCGCGTGAAGGAAACCGACGAAGAAGGCATTTTCGAAGTGATGGGCCGGGGCGAACTGCACCTGACCATCCTGCTGGAAAACATGCGCCGTGAAGGCTATGAACTGGCGGTTTCCAAGCCACGCGTGGTGTTCCGGGAAATCAATGGCGAGAAGTGTGAGCCTATCGAGCTGGTGACTGCTGACATCGAGGAAGCCCACCAGGGCGGCGTCATGCAGGCATTGGGTGAGCGCAAGGGCGAGCTGGTCAACATGGAGCCGGACGGTCGTGGCCGTGTGCGCCTGGAATACCGCATTCCAGCGCGGGGCCTGATCGGTTTCACCAACGAGTTCCTGAACCTGACCCGTGGCTCTGGTCTCATTGCCAACATTTTCGATAGCTACGAGCCGCACAAGGGTGAAATTGGCGGCCGCAAGAACGGCGTGCTGATCTCGATGGACGACGGTGAAATCTTTACCTACGCCCTGGGCAAGCTCGATGACCGTGGCCGCATGTTCGTGAAGGCGAACGACCCCGTGTATGAAGGCATGATTGTGGGCATCCACAGCCGTGACAACGACCTGGTGGTGAATGCCACGCGCACCAAGCAGCTGACCAACTTCCGCGTGTCCGGCAAGGAAGATGCGATCAAGATCACGCCGCCCATCGACGCCACGCTGGAATACGCCGTGGAGTTCATTGAGGACGACGAGTTGGTCGAGATCACGCCCAAGTCCATCCGCATCCGTAAGCGCCACCTCAAGGAAAGCGATCGCAAGCGTGCTGGTCGCTGATCCCGGCTCCAGGGGCTTTTGAACCGCTCCTGGCTGCGTCCATCAGGGCCACTGCAGTGCAGTGGCCCTTTTGCCGTCTGAAGCGATTTTTGTCGACTCCCTCCCATGAAGCTCAAGCATACCCGCGCCGTCGCATTGATGCTGGTCGTTACGTTGCTGTGGTCCATTGCCGGGGTGGTGACGCGCCATCTTGAGCATGCGCGCAGCTTTGAAGTGACCTTCTGGCGCAGCTTTTTCACCGTCGCTTCGCTGCTGGTGATGCTGCCTGTCTTTCAGGGCCGTGGCGTGTTTTCGGCCATGCGCCGCGGTGGTAGCGCCCTCTGGCTCTCTGGCTTGTGCTGGAGCGTGATGTTTACCACCTTCATGCTGGCCATGATGCTCATGCCGGTGGCCAATGTGCTGGTCACCATGGCGGCTGGTCCATTGCTTACGGCCCTCTTTGCGCGCATCTTCATCGGACACCGGGTTGCCCCGCGTACATGGATTGCCATTGGAATTGCCGGCGCGGGCATGGCGTGGATGTATGGCTCCCAGATGGCTGGCTTGCCGCTGGCGGGCACGCTGGTGGCCCTGTGCATTCCGGTGGCCGCTGCCGCAAACTGGACCGTGGTGCAATCCTCGCAGCAGCACGGCCATGCGGTGGATCTGGTGCCGGCTGTCCTGGTGGGTGCCGTGCTATCAGCGCTGGCCACCTTGCCATTGGCGTTGCCGCTGCAGGCGACGGGCCACGATATCCTGCTGCTGGCGTTGCTGGGACTATTTCAGCTGGCCATTCCGTGCGTTCTGGCGGTACGCTGCGGGCGAGTGCTCAAGGCCCCAGAAATGGCTTTGCTGGGTCTGCTGGAGGTTATCTTTGGCATTTTGCTGGCATGGGGTGGCGCGGGCGAGCGCCCGGGCCCGGCCGTGTTGACTGGTGGCCTGCTGGTGATTGGTGCGTTGGTACTTAACGAATTTTTAGGTTGGAAGGAACAAAAATGACGGAGATGAAAGTGCAAGTGTCGGGCGAGGTGCCGAGCGAAGTGCTCAGCGAGGTGCGAGGTCAGGTGGGTTTCATTACGTTGAATCGCCCCAGGGCGCTCAATGCGCTGTCTCTGGGCATGGTGCGGGACCTCATGGGCATCCTGCTCGCCTGGAAAGACGATGCACGGGTGCTGGCCGTGGCGATTCGTGGCAGCAACAAGGAAGGTCCGTTCGGGGCCTTTTGCGCGGGCGGTGACATCCGCTTTCTGCACCAGGCAGGCAGCCAGGGCAATCCGCTGCTCGAAGACTTCTTCACCGAGGAATACGCGCTCAATCACCTGATCCACAACTACGGCAAGCCCTACATCGCGTTCATGGACGGCATCGTCATGGGTGGCGGCATGGGCATCAGCCAAGGCGCGGCCCTGCGCGTGGTGACCGAGCGCACCAAGATGGCTATGCCCGAGACGGCGATCGGCCTGTTCCCTGACGTGGGTGGTGGCTACTTTCTGAGCCGCTGCCCTGGCCGTGTCGGTGAGTGGCTGGCTTTGACGGGCGACACCATCGGTGCTGGCGATGCGGTAGCGTTTGGCCTGGCCGATGGCTGCCTGCCCGTGGAGCAGCAGGCCATGGTGTGGGAGAACCTGGGATCGGGGCACTTTGCCGATGGCGCAGCGGTGAAGGACTCTGTTGCTTCTAAATTAATAGCTGTTAGCGCAAGTGCATCAAGCGCTAGAGGCACTATTGATCAATATTTCTCGTTGACCTCCGTGCGCGAGATCGTGGGCCAGCTCGAAGCGGCCGATACCGACTGGGCCCGTGCCACGGCTGCCACGCTGCGCAAGCGCTCGCCGCTGATGCTGCATGTGGTGCTGGAGCAGGTGCGCCGCGCC
This sequence comes from Acidovorax defluvii, assembly GCA_003268905.1. Lineage (GTDB taxonomy): Bacteria > Pseudomonadota > Gammaproteobacteria > Burkholderiales > Burkholderiaceae_C > Acidovorax > Acidovorax defluvii. The sequence continues at coordinate 131,264 of QLTU01000001.1, read as the reverse complement.
CGCAGCATGGGCCTGGCCGACGATTTGCGCATGGAGCGCGACATGGTGCGTCACTGCTTTTTTTTGCGCGCCGGCCAGAGCGAGACGGTGGAAGGCATCCGTGCCCTCGCCGTGGACAAGGATCATGCGCCAAAGTGGAACCCCGCGCGCATTGAAGACGTGACACCCGAGATGGTGGCACCGTTCTTCGTCAGCCCCTGGCCGGCGCACGCGCACCCGCTGGCCCATTTGTGTTGATCAAAGGCCCCACCAGCGCTTCCAGCACGTCAGCGCGCAATGCAGGGTCGAAGACGATGGTTACCCTCTGTGCCCTTCAAGGGCAGTGCGACATCTGAAAAGATGTGCTTCCCCTGCCGGTGGCGCTTGACCAGGGCGCTGTTCACACACCCAAGCCGCCGTGCAGGTGCCGCCCCGCTGCACGGGTGGCGTCCCTCTTTCCCGCAAAGCGCAGCTTTGCAATAGAAGGGGGGCGGCGCGCAGCTCCACATGGGGATGCTCACCGGTTGCGGCTTTTCATCGCCCGCTCGACCTCGCGCTTGCCTTCACGGTCCTTGATGGTGTCGCGCTTGTCATGCTCGGCCTTACCCTTGGCTAGCGCTATTTCGCATTTCACATAGCCGTTCTTCCAATGCAGGTTCAGCGGCACCAGGGTGTAGCCTTTTTGCTCCACCTTGACGATCAGGTGTTTGATGTCGTCCTTTTTGAGCAGCAGTTTCTTGGTCCGCGCTGCCTCGGGGTTGACGTGGGTGGACGCGGTTTTGAGGGGGTTGATCAGGCAACCGAGCAGATACAGTTCACCCTCGCGGATGAGCACATACCCATCGGTCAGCTGGACTTTGCCCTCGCGCAGCGCTTTGACTTCCCAGCCATACAGCACCATGCCGGCCTCGTGGCGCTCTTCGAAGAAGTAGTTGAAGGCCGCCTTCTTGTTGTCGGCAATGCGGGACGTGGGATCGGGTTTTTTGGCCATGAGATGTAGATGCGGCGCAAACCGGGAGATAAAAGGCCTCCCTACAATGGTTGGGTCTCGCAAGAGTGATTCTAATTTCCTCTGGGTGCCCTGGCCGATTCAATGTGCCAGTCGTGCCAAAGCTGCGTCTGCATGAAAACCGTCCACAAATCCGTCCTCATCTGGTACACCCCCGAAGAAATGTTTGCCCTCGTGACGGGGGTTGAGCAATATCCCGAGTTTCTGCCCTGGTGCGACCGTTCGGCCGTGCTGGAGCGCAACGATGCCGGCATGACCGCCGAGGTGGGCATCTCGATTGCGGGATTGCGGCAGACGTTCGTCACCCGCAACATCCATGAGGCGGGTCGGCGGGTGCAGATGCACCTGGTCAAGGGGCCGTTTTCACAGCTGGAGGGGGATTGGCATTTTCACCCCGTTGCAGATGGCAGCCAGCGCGCCTGCAAGGTCGAACTGTTGCTGAACTACGGGTTTGACAGCGCGGCGCTGGCGGCTTTGGTTGGCCCTGTTTTTGACCGCATTGCCGCCAGCATGGTGGACGCGTTTGTCAAGCGCGCGGAGCAGGTCTATGGGTGACGGCGGGCAGCTGCTTCGCATCACAGTGGTGATCTGTGTGCGGCCGGGCGGCACTGCAGAGTACACGTTGCAACTGCCTGAAGGGGCCACGGTGGCCGATGCCTTGACGGCCTGCGACGCTGGGTTGCAGCCGCCTGAAGATGGAAAGGGTGACGCTGTAGGCGTTTGGGGGCGCCAGGTGGCTATGAATAGCAGCCTTGCGCAGGGAGACCGGGTTGAGGTGTATCGGGCCCTGAAAGTCGACCCCAAGGTGGCCCGCCGCGAACGCTTTGCGCGCCAAGGCGCTCGCACCACCGGCCTGTTTGCCCGGCAGCGCCCCGGCGGTAAATCGGGCTACTGAAGGGCGCTCCAGCCGGATGGCGGAGGGGGCGACGCAAGCGCCGTTACCCCAAAATTACCGTGCGCAATCGGTCGCAATGATGCCGTCGATGCGCTTGGATTCTGCCGCGCGGGTGGCATCGTCCAGAAACACCCGCTCGCCCTTGGCATTGGAGTGCGTGATGAGGCGGCCAGATTCAAAAGTGGCCTTGGCTTGGCGCGCGCGGGTGCAGTTGTCTGCCTTGGCTTTTGCGATCTTTTCGTCTTCGGCTTTTTTCTTGGCAGCCTCTGCGGCCTCTGCCTGCGCTTTTTTCTCTTCGAGTTCTTTGTCCTTGCCGCTGCCGACGGTGCTGGCTGGCAGTTTGGGGGTGGGTGGTGTAGCTGCGGCGGCGGGCTCTGAGGAGTCAGCCGGCTGCACCGGTTTCGCAGCAGCACTCGTTCCCAGGTTGCCGCCTGGCTGTTTCAGGATGCTCTTTTCCGGAATATCCAGCGGTGGCGCGCGATCGCTGAACACCTTGCGGCCATCCTTGTCGATCCATTGCCATTGGGCTGATGCGCCCAGCGACCAGGTGCAGGCCAAGGCCAGCAGCAAAAACTTGTGCATTTTCATGGCGACAAGTTTAGCCGTGCGTCTGGGGAGCCGCCAGTGCACTTGCTTTGGATGGCTGCGTTTTTGCCACATCCCGCGCGGGTACAATCCGTTTTTTGGAGCTTTCTCATGCGCCTTCTTGGAAAAGCGCTCACCTTCGACGATGTGTTGCTGGTGCCAGCGTACTCCCAGGTCCTGCCCAAGGACACGTCCCTCGCGACAAAACTCTCCCGCAATATCCAGCTGAATCTGCCGCTCGTGTCCGCCGCTATGGACACCGTGACAGAGGCACGGCTGGCCATTGCCATCGCCCAAGAGGGCGGTATTGGTATCGTTCACAAAAACCTCACCCCGCAAGAGCAGGCAGCGCACGTTGCCAAGGTCAAGCGCTACGAGTCTGGCGTGCTGCGCGATCCCGTGGTCATCACCCCCGAGCACACGGTGCTGCAGGTGCTGCAGTTGTCTGAGCAACTGGGTATCTCAGGCTTCCCAGTGTGCGACGGTGGCAAGGTGGTCGGCATCGTCACCGGCCGCGATCTGCGCTTTGAAACCCGCTACGACGTCAAGGTCCACCAGATCATGACGCCGCGCGAGAAGCTCATCACCGTCAACGAAACAGACGGCACCACGCCCGAGCAAGCCAAGGCGCTGCTCAACAAGCACAAGCTCGAGCGCATTCTGGTGATCAACGATGCCTTTGAACTCAAGGGCCTGATCACGGTGAAAGACATCACCAAGCAGACCAGCTTCCCCAATGCCGCGCGTGATGCCTCGGGCCGCCTGCGCGTGGGCGCTGCGGTGGGCGTGGGCGAGGGCACCGAAGAGCGCGTGGAAGCGCTGGTCAAGGCCGGTGTCGATGCCATCGTGGTGGACACGGCCCACGGCCATAGCAAGGGCGTGATCGAGCGCGTGCGCTGGGTCAAGCAGAACTACCCGCAAGTCGACGTGATTGGCGGCAACATCGCTACCGGCGCAGCCGCGCTGGCGCTGGTCGAGGCTGGTGCCGACGCTGTCAAGGTGGGCATTGGCCCCGGTTCGATATGCACCACCCGCATCGTGGCGGGCGTGGGCGTGCCGCAGATCATGGCCATCGACAACGTGGCCACGGCACTGCGAGGCACGGGCGTGCCGCTGATCGCCGACGGCGGCGTTCGTTTCAGCGGTGACATCGCCAAGGCCTTGGCCGCAGGTGCCAGCACCATCATGATGGGCGGCATGTTCGCAGGCACCGAAGAGGCTCCCGGCGAAGTGATCTTGTTCCAGGGCCGCAGCTATAAAAGCTATCGCGGCATGGGCAGCATCGGCGCCATGCAGCAAGGCAGCGCCGACCGCTACTTCCAGGAATCGACCACTGGCAACCCTAACGCCGACAAGCTGGTGCCCGAGGGCATTGAAGGCCGCGTTCCCTACAAGGGATCGATGGTTTCCATCGTGTTCCAGATGGCGGGCGGCGTGCGTGCGGCCATGGGTTATTGCGGCTGCGCCAGCATCGAAGAGATGAACAACAAGGCCGAGTTCGTCGAGATCACCACCGCCGGCATCCGCGAAAGCCATGTGCACGACGTGCAGATCACCAAGGAAGCGCCGAACTACCGGGCTGACTGACGCCTCAGCCCTCCAGGCCCGAACCCACGCAACGGTGTTCGGGCCTTTGTCTTTTTTCCTGTCGCCCACCATGCAACACCAGAAAATCCTCATTCTCGACTTCGGTTCGCAAGTCACCCAGCTCATCGCCCGCCGCGTGCGCGAAGCCAACGTGTACTGCGAGGTGCACCCCTGCGACGTGACCGACGACTGGGTGCGTGACTACGCCAAGGACGGATCCCTCAAGGGCATCATCCTGTCGGGCAGCCACGCCAGCGTGACCGAGGACACCACCGACCGTGCCCCCCAGGCCGTGTTCGACTTGGGCCTGCCCGTGCTGGGCATCTGCTACGGCATGCAGACCATGGCGCAGCAACTGGGCGGCAAGGTGGAAACGGGCCACAAGCGCGAGTTCGGCTTTGCAGCCGTGCGCGCCCGTGGCCACACCGCGCTGCTCCAAGACATTGCCGACTTCACCACCCCCGAAGGCCACGGCATGCTCAACGTGTGGATGAGCCACGGCGACAAGGTCACCGAGCTGCCGCCTGGCTTCAAGCTCATGGCCAGCACGGACAGTTGTGCCATCGCCGGCATGGCCGACGAGGCACGCCGCTTCTACGCCGTGCAGTTCCACCCCGAAGTCACGCACACCGTGCAAGGCAAGGCACTGCTCGAGCGCTTCGTGCTCGGCATCTGCGGCACCACGCCCGACTGGGTGATGCGCGACCACATTGCCGAGGCGGTGGAGCAGATCCGCCAGCAGGTGGGCGATGAAGAAGTGATTCTGGGCCTGTCGGGCGGCGTGGATTCGTCCGTGGCCGCAGCGCTGATCCACCGTGCCATAGGCGACCAGCTCACCTGTGTGTTTGTGGACCATGGCCTGCTGCGCCTGAACGAGGGCGACATGGTCATGGACATGTTCGTCGGCAAGTTGCACGCCAAGGTCATCCGCGTGGATGCGAGCGACCTCTTCCTGGGCAAGCTGGCGGGTGTCAGCGAGCCCGAGCAAAAGCGCAAAATCATCGGCGGCCTGTTTGTCGATGTGTTCAAGGCCGAGGCCGCCAAGCTCAAGTCTGGCAATGCAGGCCACAAGGGCGCCACCTTCCTGGCCCAGGGCACCATCTACCCCGACGTGATCGAATCGGGCGGCGCCAAGAGCAAAAAGGCCGTCACCATCAAGAGCCACCACAACGTGGGCGGCCTGCCCGAGCAGCTGGGCCTCAAGCTTTTGGAGCCCCTGCGCGACCTGTTCAAGGACGAAGTGCGCGAACTCGGCGTGGCCCTGGGCCTGCCGCCCGAGATGGTCTACCGCCACCCCTTCCCAGGCCCCGGCCTGGGCGTGCGCATCCTGGGCGAGGTGAAGAAGGAATACGCCGATCTGCTGCGCCGCGCCGACGCGATCTTCATCGAAGAATTGCGCAACTTCGTGGATGAAGCCACCGGCAAGACCTGGTATGACCTCACCAGCCAGGCCTTCACCGTCTTCCTGCCCGTCAAGAGCGTGGGTGTGATGGGCGATGGCCGGACCTACGACTACGTGGTGGCCCTGCGCGCCGTGCAGACCAGCGACTTCATGACCGCCGACTGGGCCGAGCTGCCCTACGCGCTGCTCAAGAAGGTGTCGGGCCGCATCATCAATGAAGTGCGCGGCATCAACCGCGTGACCTACGACGTGAGCAGCAAGCCGCCAGCGACCATTGAGTGGGAGTAAAAACTCTAACGTAAGTTGTTGATTTATATAAATTTTTAACTTGCGAAAAAGTGACGCCCGCCCAACTAAGTCGTTGATTTGGTTGGGCGTTGGCATTGCCGCGAAATCCCTCGGTCACGCGCAGGTGCCACTTGAGTAACTGGAGGATCGGGTTGTTCCCAATGTCCGGCACATGGTCCGCAATCACCCACATCTTGATGCCGGTAAAGACCAAGAATATGCCGAATATGTAACGCACCCAGCTGAATTGGCTCACCAGTGTGGCGCCCAGAGCGATCACGCCCAGAATGCCCCAGAAAAGCACACGGTGCTGGTAGTGTCTGGGAATGGCAAAGAACGTGAAAATTCAGCGCGATGACGAACACGTTGTCCATCGACAGCGACTTCTCGATCAGGAACCTGGTGAAGTAATCCATGCCGCTTTGTGCGCCCAGATACCACAACACCCAGGCACCGAACAGCAGCGCCGCAGTGATTTTCCCCCGTCGACAGAAGAAGGCTCTCGCGCACGCTGATCTCGTGGTCGTCCTTGTGCAACACGCCTAGATCGAACGTCAGCAAGGCGATGACGATGCCGATAAACACCAGCCACATTCAGGCCGGTGTGCCAACGAGGTCTGTGAGCAGGAACGCAACGAATGCGTCCATGGTGGTGAATCTGTCGTGCCGGAACGGGAAAAAATGCGACTGTGCACGCGTGAAGCGTGTCGCTGCACAACGGGCCTGTGGCGACTGGGCCACGGTCGCGGTGCAGTGCGCTCGGGGCTCATGCGGGCTTCATCGCAAGAAGGCGGCGCGGGATGTGCCGGCGCTGACCCCGCGGCGCTTGAGTAGAGAGATCAGGGCATGGGCTCCGATCGCCATGGCGACGAGGGTCATGGCGCCCAGGCCCCAGATGGCCCATCCCACTACCGTGACGGCTCCGGACAGGGCGGGGACTGTTTCGATTGCTGCCGCGATCATTGGTTCTGCGGGGGCGATCAAGGCCTCGAACTCTCGCGCAAGTTCGGGCGGTATCCAACCACGGAGCCATTCGGGTATGAATATCGTGCCTATGGCGTGGGTGCCACCGGTCAGAACGCCTGCGCTTGAGACTGCCCATGCAGCTACTGTATATAGGCCCCAGCATGCCAAAGACCACAGGGCCATAAGCGTGAACGAGAGAAACCAGCTGATTGCGTAAAACATCGAATGTCGTCCTTTCAAAATCGCAAGTGCCAAGTATGGTCAAGGCCAATCGCGATAGACACCAGTTCCAGTCGAACCTACCATTCGGTTTTACCGAACTGGGGGCTGCATGTTGAACTACCGCCATCTCTACTATTTCTGGATGGTTGCGAAGGAGGGTGGCTTTGCCCGTGCCGCAGACCGCCTGGAGATGGCCGTGCAGACCATCAGCGCGCAGGTGCGGGATCTCGAAAAGTCCCTGGGTCACCAACTGCTCAAGCCATCGGGCCGCGGTGTGGCGCTCACCGAGGCGGGCCAGGCGGCATATGGACGGGCCGAAGAAATATTCCAGCTGGGTCAGTGCATTGTCGATGAGGTGCGTGAGGCAGCCAGTGCCCAGGTCGCTCGACTGTCTGTGGGTTTGTCTGACGGCATCTCCAAGCTGGCGGCGCATGCGCTGCTGGAGCCGGTGCTTGCCACGCCGCATCTTCGCCTGGTGTGCCACGAGGGGGAGTTTGATGAACTGCTGTCCGAGTTGGCATTGCACCAGCTGGATGTGGTGCTGGCCGGGCAGGCTGCGCCCCGCAATCCAAACCAGCGGCTCTCCAGTGAACGTATCGCCCGCTCCGCGCTGCAGTGGTATGGACCGGCTTGGCTGGTCAAAAAGTCTGTGCGCGACCGTTTTCCGCAGTCGCTGCAGGATTTGCCGGTGCTGTTGCCCACAGCCCATTCGCCGCTGCGATCCACGCTGGATACTTGGTTTCAGGAAATCGGCGTGAGGCCCCGGGTAGTAGGTGAGTTTGAAGACAGCGCGCTGCTGGCGGTGTTTTCGGCCCGCGGGCTCGGGGCGTTCCCGGTCAGCCAATTGGGCGCCCAGGACGTAGGGCTGGTGCGAGGGCTACGCCTTTTGGGTGACTGCCCCGACATCAGCGAGGAAGTGCATGCCATTTGGTCGCGCCGCGGCCAGCATCACCCGCTGGTACGCCAAATACTGGCCGCTTCGCACAGGGCGGATGCTGTGTAGTGTGCGCACGGGCCCTGCATGGTCACTGTCTGAGGTCGCGTGGCGATCACGGCGTCGGCTGGCTTGCCGCCGTTCACATCGTGAGCGCCCGTTCTGTGGCGTTCTGTGTGGTTGGCGCTTTGCCCAAACGCCACTGCGCTAGTGCTGCTTCCATGATCCATGCCTCTGCCGCCGCTACGTGGTGGTCTGCAGCAACAGCCGTACTGGCAAAGTGCAGCACCATGTCCTGCAGTTCTGGATTGGACACATCGTTCAACAGCGCTGAGAGCGTTTCCGCGTTGACGCTGCCAGTGAGGACGCGGCGCTCGTGCGTGCCCATCAGCAGGTCTTCGCACAAAGTGCGCAGTACCCTTGCGAAGGCCCCGGGGTCAAGGCCGAGTTCGCGCTCGATGTCCAGTCCGTAAAGGGCATCCATCTCCGAGCGGCTGACGTGTCCATCCGATATCAACAGCAGGGCAATGACCCGGGCTGCTGCTTCGGGGCTGTTTTTGGGGTAGCTATGCATGGTTATTCCTTAGGGGCGTGTTGGTGGTTGCAATGACGGGTCCTGCCCCGGGGGGCTGCAGGGGCGTGAGACGCCAGCGTGGCGGCATCGGCCCTGCTAGCGGCGACGGCCCCCCGGGCGTTCGCGGCGTACTGAGTCGATTCGAACGGGAATCAGCGCCGGAGCACGCGATGCCCTTCGCCATTGCGACCATTGCCAGAGCAGCCGCAGGGCGGTGGTGCGCAATAAGGTGAGTAGTGAATGGGCACGGTTTGACGGCTTCACGAAGCGCCTCCTGGTGGTTGATACAGCCTCGAATGTGCAACCAGACCGGCAGTGCAAGAAGCAGGTTTTCTATGACGCTTGCATCGGATAAACCGAAATATTTTGGGTGGTAAAGCGTTTCATGCAGCAGGCTTTGCAGAGATGGTTTTCAGGAAAAAGCTGCTGTTCCCGTCTGAGGATGCTGGCTATCGTGCACGCTCCAACCAAGGAGAACGCTGATGCAGATACTTTTCAAGTCCCGCCATCCTGAAGCAGCCGTGATGCGCGAGGTCGTCGAGCGCCGGGTGCGTTTTGTGCTTCGGCGCCTGAGTGCGCTGGTGCCCCGTGTCGATGTAAAGCTGGTAGACGTGAACGGTCCCCGTGGAGGGATTGATAAGCGCTGCCAGATCGAGCTGCGTACGGATGGCGCTGGCCCGGTGGTCGTCTCGTCAGTGGCAAAGGATTGGCGCACGGCCCTCGATGGGGCTCTGGCACGCGCTGTTCGGCTTGTTCTGCGGGTGTGGCGCCGTGCAACGGTTGCGCGCAGGCCGCGCCAGCACGGGTTCGAACTTGAGTCATAAAGATTCGACGTGTGCCTGCGCGGACTCAAACACCGTCCGTCGTGCAGGGCAAGAGTCGTTTCACTTTCGACTGCTGGCATCACGCAGTGTGGGCCAGGTGCTGGTTTGCGCTCCGGGGGAGCGTACGAAAGCGCTGCTTTGCCAAACGGCTTAGCGCAAACGTGAGCTGCGCCCGCGCCGCGTGTGTCCCGCACTCTGGCATGCCCGCTGACGATTTTCGCTTTTTGCCGTCGGCAGAGAGTGCCTTGCAACGCTTCCTTCCAGGGTGCATGTGCAGTCGGTTTGCTTGCGCATCGGCACAATGTCGTTCTTGTCCGTATTTGCGATCAATGATCTGACCCGAGGATGTGCCATCCCGGGATTGCGCTCCACCTGATGAACACTTTTTTTACCTGCGTACTGGCACCAGCTGGAGGTTTAGCAGCATGACCTCGCCCTCGGATTTCTGGCCCCACTGTGGTTTTCTCATGCTCGCGCGCGACGCGCGCGGCTGGCTGGTGCCTACTGAAGCCTACTTTCAGTGGGTATTGGCAAGGCCCGAACTTGCTTTGGTGCCCGAATCGTGCGCCGCCGAGATGGCCCTGCACCAGTCTCTGGCCACATCGCCATTGCGGCCCGTGGCGTTGCAGGAGCTGGCGGCGCTGGAGGATGACGACGCGCGCGAAAACTACGCCGTGTTCCTGCGATTTCGCGATGGGCTCCTGGCTGCGGGCACATTGGAGGCTTATTACCTGCAGCTCATGCGCAGCGGGGCGGTCAACGTGCCAGCAGTGTTCATCGACGCCGTGGTGCAGGCGCTGCTGCGCAACTTGCTCGATGAATGCAACGACGCCTTCGAAGCCCGCGCGGCCGAGATGCTGTTCCGCCCTCAGCGCATCACCCTCCACGAGAGTCAGATGCTCGCGGGTGATCGCGCCACGCTGGACATGCTCAATGAGACGGCGGGCCTGGGCGACATCGGGCGCCTTTTGCTGGAAAGCGGTGCGTTGCAGCAGCACATCGATATGCAGGTGCTCGGTGTGGACAACGCCCTGCAGTATTGGCAAGGCAGCGAGCGACATCACTTTTTGCTGGACCTGACCCACGAGCTGACGCAGGACCTGAGCCATGGCCTGACGTTCAAGATGACCCGTGCCCGTTCGGGCCTGAAAGCTATGGCCCGGGTGCTGGAGCGCTGGGTGGCCCACCTGTTGGGCGTGCAGGTGTCGATTGAGCCCGTGCACCAGGTCACCGACAGCGCCTGGCGCTGGCATGTGGGGCTGGATGTGGAGTCCACCGCCATCCTCAACGACCTGTACCATGACCGCCCGGTAGAGGCCGAGCGCATGCAGCGCCTGGTGAGCCTGTTCACGCTGACTTTTGCCAACCCTGCCGAGATGCGCTCGGACGTGGCTGGTAAGCCGGTGTACCTGGGGCTGGCCACCAACGCCGAGGGTGTGGTGCGCATCAAGCCACAGAACCTGTTGCTCAATCTGCCGTTGGCATCCGCATCTTGAATGCTATTGAATTAATAGCTGCTAGCGCTTTATCAGTAAGCGCTAGCGGCTGATTTGATTCAATTTTTCTGTGGTGGGGCCGGTGCCGAGCCCTTTGAACAGGTCCTTACCCAATCGTCATCAGGCTGGCGTTGCCCCCGGCTGCGGCGGTGTTCACGCTCAGGGCCCGTTCAATGAGCAAGCGCTCCAGCGGGATGTCCACTGCGCCGGGCGGCAGCGCCGTTACGCCCACGATGGGGCCGGGGCGCTGTGCCAGGGCGGTGCATACCGTCTGCAAGGCGGGCGCATCGCCGTGGTGCAGCACGGCGTCCAGTGCGACGGCGGCGTTGCTGAGGACGTTGTCCTGCAGCGTGACCTGGGCCTGCACCTGGGTGGGCAGTTTGGCGTGTAGACTGGCCTGGGCGCTGGGCCACAGGGCGGTGCCGCCGCTGGCGAGCACGGCGGCCGTCTGTACCAGCAGGTCGTCAGCGCTTGGGGCCAGGCACAGCACGCGGGCGCGGGGTGCCAGGGTGTAGACGTTGCGCTCGCCAGTGGGCCCGGGCAGGGTGCGGGCGGTGCCGCTTTGGGTCTCTTGCGCAAAGCGCTGGCAGTGGCCCGCCAGGGCCAAGTCGCCCTGGTGGTGCGCCCATTGCTGCAAGGTGCCCAGCGGGGCCAGCTGGCGGTCGCGCCGCTCGGTGTCGGGCGGGCTGGTGCGGTCGGCCTCGGCCAAGGTGCGCGCCAGTGCATTGGCCGGGCGCTGCGACAGCAGGCGCAGCAGGTACAGCGGCCCACCGGCTTTGGGGCCTGTACCGGACAGGCCTTCGCCACCAAACGGCTGCACGCCCACCACGGCGCCCACCATGTTGCGGTTTACGTACACGTTGCCCGCATGGGCGCGGTTGACTACCCGGGCAATGGTTTCGTCGATGCGGGTGTGCACGCCTTGTGTGAGGCCATAGCCGGTGGCATTGATCTGGTCGAGCAAGCGATCCAGGTCGCTGCGCGCATAGCGCACCAGGTGCAGCACAGGGCCGAAGACTTCGCGCTGCAACTCGCCAATGTGCTTCAGCTCAATCAGCGTGGGCGGCACGAAAGTGCCCTGTGCGCTGCTCATGGCCAGATGGCTGGGGTGCTGGAACACGCGGTGGCCTTGGGCCTTGAATTTTTCGATGTGCTGGGTGATGCCTGCCTGCGCCTCGGCATCAATGACGGGGCCCACGTCCACGCGCAGTTCAGCGGGGTTGCCCACGCGCAGCTCGCCCATGGCGCCTTGCAGCATCTCGACCACACGGTCGGCAGCCTCTTCCTGCACGCACAGCACGCGCAGGGCTGAGCAGCGTTGGCCCGCGCTGTCAAAGGCAGACGACACCGTATCGCCCACCACCTGTTCGACCAGCGCGGACGAGTCCACGATCATCGCGTTCTGCCCACCCGTTTCGGCAATCAGCGGAATAGGGCGGCCTGCGGCATCGAGCCGACCGGCCACGGTGCGTTGCAGGATGCGGGCGACTTCGGTAGAGCCGGTGAACATCACGCCCATCACGCGCTCATCGCCAATCAGGCGCGCGCCCACAGTCTCGCCCTGGCCGGGCAGCAGCTGCACTGCTGCGCGGGGCACGCCCGCCTGCCACAGCAGGCGCACGGCCTCGGCGGCGATCAGCGGGGTTTGCTCTGCGGGCTTGGCCAGCACGGGGTTGCCTGCGGCCAGTGCTGCGGCCACTTGGCCCATGAAGATGGCGAGCGGGAAGTTCCAGGGGCTGATGCAGGCCACGGGGCCCAGCGGGATGTGGGTGGCGTTGTCGAAGGTGCTCTGTACCTGGGCGGCGTAGTAGCGAAGGAAGTCCACCGCCTCGCGCACTTCGGCCACGGCATTGCTGGCGCTCTTGCCCGCTTCACGCATCGGCAGGCCCAGCAGGGGCTGCATGCGCGCTTCCAGCAGGTCGGCGGTGCGCAGCAGGGCTGCGGCGCGTTCGGCGGGGGGCGTGCCGGCCCAGTGGGCTGCGGCGGCCTGTGCGTGGGCCAGGGCCTGGTCCACATCGGCGATGGTGGCCTCTTGCACCTGGCCCACCACATCGCTGTGGTCGGCGGGGTTGCGCACAGGCTGGGTGGGGCCTGCAGGGGCGTCAGCGGCCAGCAGGGGCATTGCCGTCCGGGAGTGGGAGGCGGTGGCTTGCAGCGTGGCGGCCAGTTCGGTCAGCGTGTTTTCGTTCGACAAATCCAGCCCGCGTGAATTGCTGCGGTGGGCACCGTACAGCGCCGCTGGCAGGGGAATGCGCGGGTGGGGCAGGCCAGCGGTGCCTTCCTTGGCTGCCTGCTCATCCACCACCTGCACGGTGCTCTTCACCAGCTCATCCAGCGCAATGGTTTCGTCGGCAATGCGGTTCACAAACGAGGTGTTGGCGCCGTTTTCCAGAAGGCGGCGCACCAGGTAGGCCAGCAGCGTTTCGTGCGTGCCCACGGGGGCGTAGATGCGGCACGGGCGGCCCAGGCCGCCCTTTCCTGCCTCTCGGCCGAGTTTGCCAGCAGTGATGGCACCCACCACCTGCTCGTAAAGCGGCTCGCCCATGCCGTGCAGGCACTGGAACTCGTACTGCCCGGCGTAGTAGTTGCTGCCCGCCAGCTGGTAAATGGTGGCCACCGTTTCGGCGTTGTGGGTGGCGAACTGGGGGTACACGGCCTCCGGCGCGGCCAGCAGCTTCTTTGCGCAGGCGATGTACGAAATGTCCGTGTGCACCTTGCGGGTGTACACGGGGTAGTCTTCCAGCCCATCGACCTGGGCGCGCTTGATTTCGCTGTCCCAGTACGCGCCTTTGACCAGGCGCACCATCAGGCGTCGCTGGGTGCGGCGGGCCAAGTCCACCATGTAATCGATGACAAAGGGGCAACGCTTTTGGTAGGCCTGGATGACAAAGCCAATGCCGTTCCAGCCCGCCAGCGTGGGCTCGTGGCACAGGCGCTCCAGCAGGTCCAGCGACAGTTCCAGCCGGTCGGTTTCTTCGGCGTCGATGTTCAGGCCAATGTCGTATTGCTTGGCCAGCACAGTCAGGCGCAACACCAGGGGGTACAGCTCTTTCATCACGCGGTCGAACTGTGCGCGGCTGTAGCGCGGGTGCAGGGCCGACAGCTTGATCGAGATGCCCGGCCCTTCGTAGATGCCGCGCCCGGCAGACGCCTTGCCGATCGCGTGGATGGCCTGTTCGTAGGACTGGTAGTAGCGCTGCGCATCCGCACTGGTCAGCGCGGCCTCGCCCAGCATGTCGTACGAATAGCGAAAGCCCTCGGCCTCCATCGTGCGGGCGTTGCGCAGGGCTTCGTCAATGGTTTCGCCCGTCACAAACTGCTCGCCCATCATGCGCATGGCCATGTCAACGCCCTTGCGGATCAGCGGCTCGCCGCCCTTGGCCGTAAGGCGGCTGAGCGAATAGCCCAGGCTGCCCTCGCTGTGCGTGGCCACCAGCTTGCCGGTGATGAGCAGGCCCCAGGTGGCGGCGTTGACGAAGAGCGACGGGCTCTTGCCCAGGTGGGCATCCCACTGGCCGTGGCTGATCTTGTCGCGGATCAGCGCGTCGCGCGTGGCCTTGTCGGGGATTCGCAGCAGCGCCTCGGCCAGGCACATCAGCGCCACGCCTTCTTGCGACGACAGCGAGAACTCCTGCAGCAGGCCCTGCACGATGCCCGCACGCCCGACGCTGGCCTTGCGCTCGCGCAGCGCCCTGGCAATGCGCAGGGCCAGTTGTTCGGCCGACGCTGCTTGATCAGCAGGCAACCGGGCCTGGCCCAGCAGCGGGGCCAGGGCCTCGGGCTCGGCGCGGCGGGTGGCGGCGGTGATGGCAGCACGCAGGGGGTTGTTCAGTGGCGTGCGGGGGGGCAAAGTCAGCGAACGGAGCAGAGGGCAGGGCGGCGGGCTGCGTCATGGCGGTTTCTTTCGGTGGTGTTGTCGGGCAAATGTGGGTCTGGCGCGTTACTGGCGATGATCCTTGGACTTGCGATGAATAAATGGTCGAAAATATGAATACACACCGGATAAATCGCTAATCAATATGCAAAAAGAACCCGATCTGGACCGGATTGACAGAAAGATACTGTCAATCCTGCAGGAAGACGGCCGCATTGCCAACCTCAAGCTGGCCGAGGCCGTGGCCCTGTCGCCCACGGCGGTGCTGGCGCGCGTGCAGCGCCTCACGCGCGATGGTTTCATCCTGGGCTACGAAGCACGGCTCAATCCCATCAAACTTGGTGCGGGCATGCTGGTCTTTGTGGAGGTGTTGCTCGACCGCACCACGCTCAACGTGTTCGACCAGTTCAAGGCTGCGGTGCAGGTGCACCCCGAAATCATGGAATGCCACCTGGTCGCAGGCGGGTTTGACTACCTTCTCAAGACCCGCGCTGCCGACATGAACGCCTACCGCGTGTTTGCGGGCAACGTGCTGTGGCAGCTGCCCGGCGTGCGCGAAACGCGCACCTATGCGGTGATGGAAGAGGTCAAGCACAGCAGCCATCTGCATCTGCGGTGATGGTGGGCCGCCAGGCGGGCGTTGGCTGGGGGCTGCCATCGCCGCATAATGGGTTGTAATTTCAACCAGATCGAGGAGAAGACCATGTCCGCATTTCCGTACGCTGCCGTTGCTCTGGTGGCCGCATTCGCCAGCCAGTCGGCCGCAGCGGCTTGCTATCTGGTGTATGCCCCCAATCAGGAGATCGTTTACCGGGCGCCCTCGCCACCGGTGGACATGTCGCGTGAAATCCATGAAACCCTGCCCCAGGTGGCTCCGGGCGCGACGCTGGTTTTCTCGCTGGACGACCAGGGCTGCGAGCTCACCATCAACAAGCTGCCGCTTGCCTCTGCGTCGGGGCAGCGCGGCATGCGCCCTGCGCGTGCAGACCGGGGTTGAACGCGGCCGCTTCTCCACGGCCGGGGCAAGCGCAGTCCCGGGCCTGAGACAATCGGGGGATGAGCGAACCGAAAGAACTATCCCCCTCGTTTGAACCTTCCACACAGGATGCATCCGACCTGCCCGACGGCTGGTTGCAGGTGCAGTCTCTCGACCTGGATGCCCAGGGCGTTGCACGCAAGCCCGATGGCAAGGTGATCTTCATCGATGGTGCCCTGCCGTTCGAGCTGGTCACCGCGAACACCCACCGCAAAAAGAACAACTGGGAGCAGGCCAGCCTGACGGCGATCCACCGCGAATCGTCGCAACGTGTACGCCCCGGCTGCCCGCATTTCGGCCTGCACGCCGGTGCCTGCGGCGGCTGCAAGATGCAGCACCTGCACATGGGCGCCCAGGTGGCCGTCAAGCAGCGGGTGCTGGAAGACAACCTCTGGCACTTGGGCAAGGTCAAGGCCCAGACCATGCTGCGCCCCATCGAGGGCCCGTCCTGGGGCTACCGCTACCGCGCCCGGCTGTCGGTGCGCCATGTGATCAAAAAGGGCCAGGTGCTGATCGGTTTTCATGAGCGCAAAAGCCGCTACGTTGCCGACATGCAGCAGTGCCCCGTGCTGCCGCCACATGTAGACGCCATGCTGATGCCGCTGCGGGCACTGATTGCGGGCATGGACGCGCGCGACACCTGCCCGCAGATCGAGCTGGCCTGTGGCGACAGCGTGACCGCGCTGGTGCTGCGCCACCTGGAGCCGCTGAGCGCAGGCGACCTTGCCCGGCTGCGCGCCTTTGCGGCCGAGCACAACGTGCAATGGTGGCTGCAGCCCAAGGGCCCCGACACCGTGAAGCTGCTCGACGAAGGCGGCGAGCAACTGTCGTATGCGCTGCCCGACTTCGGCATCACCATGCCGTTCAAGCCCACCGATTTCACGCAGGTAAACCCGCACATCAACCGCGTGCTGGTGAGCCGCGCCTTGCGCCTGCTGGACGTGCAGCCGCACGAACGCGTGATCGACTGGTTTTGCGGCCTGGGCAACTTCACGCTGCCGCTGGCCACCCAGGCGCGCGAGGTGCTGGGCATCGAAGGCAGCGAGGCCCTGGTGGCCCGCTCGCGCGAAAATTATGTGCTGAATCAGGCTGTAGCCAACGACCATAAAGCGCTGGCAGCTACTGAATTTGTAGCGCGCAACCTTTTTGACATGACCCCCGAGATGTTGGTGGCCGACGGTGCTGCCGACAAATGGCTGGTCGATCCGCCGCGCGAGGGCGCTTTTGCGTTGGCCAAGGCGCTGGCCGATATCGAGCAGGCGCGCATCGGGGCAGAAGGCGCTGGCCCGTTGCCCGCAGGTGCCGAGGGCTGGACACCGCCCAAGCGCATCGTGTATGTCAGCTGCAACCCCGCCACCCTGGCGCGCGATGCCGGGCTGCTGGTGCACCTGGCAGGCTACCAATGCACGGCGGCAGGCATGGTCAACATGTTTCCGCACACGGCGCATGTGGAAAGCATGGCGGTGTTTGAGCGGGTTTGATTGGGTTTGTTTGGGTTTGAGGAGCCCCAGACCCGAATGGGCCAGTAGGCCGGGATCTGGAGGCCGTCCTCCAGATCGGGGTGTGGGCCCGGCAAACCGCGGGCGTTAACTGCGCTCGCGGCTGGTGGCGTCGCGCGGTTCAGTCTCGATGTCTGTGGAGCGCTCGCTGCGTTCCGGCTTGTCCACCTTGCCGAGCACCGAAGGCGTGCCTTCAATCTTGTTCTCGCGCATGTAGCCGTCCATATCCTTCCAGCCGGCAAACACCGAGGCCTTGGCGGCCTTGGGGTTGAGGGTGTAACAGTCTTCCAGCCCCCGCAGCGCATGGCGGCAGGCGCCGCCGATGGCTTTGGCCTCGGCATCGCGCTGGGCGACGCGCGGGTCAGGGCCCAGACCGGGAATCTCGCAACCTGCCAGCAGCAAAACTGCTGAAACAGCAAGCAGGCGCAGCGCGGTGGAAGGCAGGATTGGATACATGTACTTGCATTATCGGCACCTCTGCCGCTCAATTGAGGCTTGACCTTGGTAAAGAGCCCAGAAAAAAGGCTCCCGAAGGAGCCTTTTTGACAGTGGTCAAGATCAACGGGCTGTCAGTCGCGTTCGCCACCGGCGATGCCCAGCAGGGCCAGCAGGCTCTGGAACACGTTGAAAATGTCCAGGTACAGGGCCAAGGTGGCGCTGATGTAGTTGGTTTCGCCGCCATCCAGGATCTGCTTGAGGTCATACAGCATGTAGGCGCTGAAGATGCCGATGGCCGCCACAGAAATCGCCATCATGCCGGCCGACGATCCCACGAAGACGTTGATCACGGCGCCTACCATCAGCACCAGCGCGCCCACCATGAGCCACTTGCCCATGCCCGAGAGGTCGCGCTTGATCACGCTGGCCAGGCTGGCCATCACGAAGAACACGCCTGCGGTGCCGGCAAAGGCCGTCATGATCAGGTCGGTGCCGTTCTTGAAGCCCAGCACCATGCCGATCATGCGCGACAGCATCAGGCCCATGAAGAACGTGAAGGCCAGCAGCACGGGCACGCCGGCGGCCGAGCGCTTTGTCTTTTCGATGGCATACATGAAGCCAAACGCGCCGCCCATGAAGACGATCAGACCCAAACCGCCGCTCAGCGACTGCGTGATGCCGGTGGCCACACCCACCCAGGCGCCCAGCACGGTGGGGATCATGCTCAGTGCGAGCAGCCAGTAAGTGTTGCGCAGCACCTTGTGGCGCTGCTCCTGCGAGATGCCATAGCCCGCAGAGTGGCCCAGGGTGGTGACTTGGTCATTCATCTTGTGTCTCTCCTAGAAGCCTGCACGACGCAGACCGTTGGATTCTATGTGGCGATGTTCTGACGAAAAGCAATAACCGCATCCGTTCAGACACTTTAGGTCACTATTCTTTCGCCTCAGGCGGCGGTTTACATGCAATCGGCTGCCGCTATGCTTGCATTTTTCGTCCGGGGGCCTGCAATGCAGTCCCCCACAACCTTGCATGGCACCCATGAAAACCAAACACGAACTCGAACTGGCCGACGTCAAAAAGATCGCGGCGGCCGCTGAAGCCGAAGCACTGAAGAATCAGTGGGCTGTGACCATTGCCATCGTGGACGATGGCGGCCATCTGCTGTGGCTGCAGCGCCTGGATGGCGCGGCGGCAGTGTCGTCGCACATTGCACCCGCCAAGGCCCACACGGCCGCACTGGGCCGGCGCGAGAGCAAGGTGTACGAAGACATCGTCAACGGCGGACGCACGGCGTTCCTGAGCGCGCCTGCCATCGATGGCCTGCTCGAAGGCGGCGTGCCGATCATGAAAGATGGTCAATGCCTGGGCGCCGTGGGCGTGAGCGGAGTGAAATCGTCCGAGGATGCGCAGATTGCGCGCGCGGGCATTGCTGCACTGGGCCTTTGATCAGAGGTTTTTTTTGCTATTAATTTAATAGCTGTTTGCGCTTATAGATAAAGGACTTCAGCCCGAAATTATCATGAGAATCATAAAAAACCGGTCCGTAGACCGGTTTTTTTTTGCTGCGAGGCATGCAGGAGCGTGGGGCAAAAAAAGCCTGGCTACGCGGGGGCAAACCCGTTGGCTGGCAAAAAAGACCCTGTCGGGCTTGTGACAAGCCCGGGAGTCTCCCCACGATGAAACACTGAAACCGCGCCAGCTGCCGGTGGCGCGGGCGACCGCGCTGGCTGGCTTTCTGGTTTATTTGGTCAGGATCAGCTTGCCCAGCTTGGTGGCCTGCAGGCGGTACACCGCTCCGTTGTGGTGAATGGCCACGGCTTTTTGTCCCTGCAAGAGCGTGCTGCTGTCTACCGCCGCCGTAGCGCAAGCAGCCTCTGCGGTGTGTGGGCCGGATGTTGCAGGTGCAGGTGCGGATACCACCTGGCCAGAAGCGGCAAAGCACAGGGGAGAAGCGTTGGTCAAAGTGGCTTGCATGTGGAGTTCAAGTGCATTGCGATTCGTTGCGCTAATGATAACGATTCGCAATTACGAGTCAAGTGATTTTTGCTGATGATCGATGAAAATGGGGTAGAGCGTGCGCTGCAGGGCAGCGATGCGGAAGGTGGGGCAATCTGGTGCCCCGGTCTTCAAATGCTCAAACAATCCGTGGGGCCTTGCCGCTGCCCCGTGGCACCTGGGTTACTGCTGTGGCTCGGTCACAAAGCCGATCTTGCGCACGCCCGCACGCTGTGCCGCCGCCATGGCCTGGGCCACGCGCTCGTAGCGCACTTCCTTGTCACCCCGGATGTGCAGGTCAGGCTGGGGCGTTTTGGCCCCTTCGGTCTGCAGGAGGGAGAAGAGTTCTTCGTCGGCAACCGGTGCGCCATTCCAGAAATACTGGCCGTCGGCGGCCACCGACAGGCGCACGGTTTCGGGCTTGATGAGTTCGGGCTGGTTGGTGGCGCGGGGCAGGTCCACGTTCACCGAATGCTTCATCACCGGCACGGTGATGATGAAGATGATGAGCAGCACCAGCATGACGTCCACCAGCGGCGTCATGTTGATTTCGTTCATCACCTCATCGGCATCGTCTTGGGTTCCGAAGGCCATGGCTCAGCTGCCTTTCTTCATGGGCAGCACCTTGCCGGGCTCGCCTGCGTTCACGCGGGCGCCAGTGACAAAGTAGGCGTGCAGGTCGTGGGCAAAGCTGTTGAGGCCGTTCAGGATGGACTTGTTGCCGCGCACCAGCGCGTTGTAGCCCAGCACCGCAGGAATGGCCACAGCCAGGCCCAGGGCCGTCATGATCAGCGCCTCGCCAATGGGGCCGGCCACCTTGTCGATGGTGGACTGGCCCGAGGTGCCAATGGCCAGCAGGGCGTGGTAGATGCCCCACACCGTGCCAAAAAGGCCGATAAACGGCGCGGTGGAGCCCACTGACGCCAGGATGGCCAGGCCTGACTGGATGCGCGCCGTGAACTCGTCAATGCAGTTGCGCAGGCAGCGGGTGACCCAGTCGCTCACGTCCAGGCTGTCGTGCAGGTGGGCCTTGGTGTTGCGGTGGTGGGCCGTGGCCTCGCGGCCTTCCAGGGCCAGGTGGCGAAACGGGTTCGCAGGGTCGTTGCCCAGCTTGGTCAGGGCGGCGGCAAAGTCTTCGCTGTGCCAGAAATCCTGCGCCGCGCGGGCGTGTTTTTTGAGCTTGATGATGTCCAGGGCCTTGATGAGGATGACGATCCACGAGGCCAGTGACATGGCCAGCAGCAGGATGGCGACAGCGCGGGTGACAAAGTCACCTTGTATCCAGACGTTGGCGATGCCAAATTGCGATTCCATGAAAACTCCCTAAACAGTGGTTCGGTTATTCGAGAACAAAATTGATGGGCACCAGGCTCCACATGGCCTCTGGCACGCCGTTGCGCTTGCCGGGCACGAAGCGCCAGCGCATGACGGCCTCCTGGGCCTGGCGGTCCAGACGGTCGTAGCCGCTGGATTGGTTGATTTCCACCTTCTGCGGCAGTCCGTCGGTGCCGATCAGCACGCGCAGCACCACTTTGCCCTGCTCGCCCATGCGTTTGCTGATGGCCGGGTAGCCGGGTTTGGGGTTGTTGAGGTACGTGGCATCGCTGGAGGGCATGTCGATGCGGGCCGGTGCGGATGGCGCGGGCGGTGCGGGCGGTGCAGGCGGCGCCGGAGGTGCCACCGGGGCTTCGATGGGGGGCGCGGGCGGTTGGGGTGTGGTGATGCCCACCGGGGCATTGGGGGCCGGTGTGGGATCGGCAATGGCCACGGGCATCGGCGCCGGGCGCGGGGCCTGCACCCTGGGCGCGGGCCGTGGCGGCGGCGGCGGCGGGGCGGGAGGGGTTGGTGGCGCGGGCGGCGCGACCCTGGGGGCCGGTGGTGCAATGAATTCGCTCAGCAACTCTGCGGGCACGATCACCTCTGCCGCACGGCGCAGCAAACCCGATTGCAGGGCCCAAAGCCCTGCCACATGCAGCATCACCACCGAACCCACGATCACGGCATTGCGGCTCACGCCCCCGACAGGGGCAAAACGATCTCGTTGGGACATATAAAAATGATAGCTGCCAGCGCTTGATGGACAAGGGCCAATGCCCAAAAATGTTCAGATTACTTGCGAAAGATCCACCAGGTCGAACCGGCGACAAAAATCAGACTGCCCGCGAGTGTAGAGAGGAGTTCCATGCTTTGCTTTCCCGAAGAGAGTTGGCAAGCTGAACCGGTTGTACCGCAGTCTCATTGTGCAGCGCGGCAACCGGGCTTGTTGCGCTGCATTGCGCCACCACGTCGCGGGCGCAGCGTTCGCAGCATCCGCATTGGGTGGCCACGCCCAGCTCGAACTGGATATCGTCGAAACTCATTCCTGCGCGCGCATGGCGGGCAATTTCACGGTCGGAAATTCGGCGGCAAACACAGACGATCATGGCGGCAGGCAGTTTGGCTGGCTGTTGTTGATGCATTGATTATAAATGCGAATCTATCGTATTTGCAATAAATCATGACTGCCGACAGGGAAATGGGGTGAAAGGTCGCCGCCTTGGGGGAGGTCTGCATTCAGCAGCACCTGCGATGCATCGACCAGCGTGGCGCAGCCGGTGAGGGCCATGGCAATCTCCAGTTCGTCGCGCAACAGGCGCAGCACATGCGCCACACCGGCGGCGCCGGCATTGGCCAGGCCCCAGATGGCAGGGCGCCCCACCAGCACCGCTGACGCACCCAGCGCCATGGCCTTGAGCACATCGGTGCCGCGGCGAATGCCACCATCCACCATCACCGGCAGCGCGCCACCCACGGCCTGCACCACGCGCGGCAGGGCGCTGGCGGTGGCGGGTGCGGTGTCCAGCGTGCGCCCGCCGTGGTTGGAGACGATCAGGCCCGCCGTGCCCGCCGCCACCGCCTGGCGCGCGTCGGCCGGGTGCAGCACGCCCTTGAGGAGCACGGGCAGGCGGGTGATGGACTGCAGCCAGGCAATGTCGTCCCAGGTGGGGGCTTGGTGCAGCAGGCCGTCAAACAGCGCGCTTTGGCCGGGGCGCAGTTCGGCTGCAGCGGGTGCCTGCAAGCCCGCAAGGTTGACCGGGCCCACGCCGGGTGGCAGCCGAAAGCCCGCGCGCCGTTCGCGGTCGCGCACGCCGCTGGTGGGTGCGTCCACGGTCAGCACCAAGGCTTCGTATCCGGCGGCTTCGGCGCGCTGCACCAGCGCCTGGGTGAAGCCCCGGTCGTGCTGCAGATACAGCTGAAACCACAGGGGGCCGCGCCCGCGGTCGGGCAGCACTGCTTGCGCAACGGCCTCCAGCGACACGCTGGCCTGATTGCTGAGCACCACGCCCGCGCCCAGCGCCGCCGCCGCGTAGGCCATGGCCAGCTCGCCGTCGGGGTGGGCCAGGCGCTGAAAGGCAATGGGTGCCAGCAGAATCGGGTGCGCCAGCGTGCGGCCCAGCAGGCTGACCCGGGTGTGGCCACCCGCCAGCGGCCGCAGCACGCGCGGCCACAGCGGCAGGGCCTCCCAGGCGCTGCGGTTGGCGCGCAGGGTGATTTCGTCGGCGGCACCGCCGCTGAAGTAGGCCCAGGCGTTGTCGTCCAGATGCTGGCGTGCATGCGCCTCATGGTCTGCGAGGTTGACGATCTCGGGCGAAACCTTGTGCCGTGCGGGAATAGGGGGCATATAAGCAAAAATAGCACCTGGCGCTTATCCAGTAAGCGCAAGGTGCTATATAAATAAAAGCATTTTGGTTGGGTGTGACACTGCGGGATGCCGCCGCCTCACACATCGGCCCACATGCGCAGCAGGTTGTGGTACGTGCCCGAGAGCGCAATGACCGAGGGCTCTCTTTCGCCATGGGCCTGGCGCAGCCTGAGCAGCGACATGTCCATGTCGAACAGCAACTGGCGCTGCTCCAGCCCGCGCACCATGCTTTCCACCCAGAAGAAGCTGCAGATGCGGTGCCCGCGTGTGACGGGCGAGACCTGGTGCACGGTGCTGCTGGGGTAGAGGATGAGGTCGCCTGCGGGCAGCTTGATGCGCTTTTCGCCCAGGGCCTGGGCGATGACCAGCTCGCCACCGTCGTAGTCTTCGGGCGCGGTCAAAAACAGGGTGCAAGACAAGTCGCTGCGCACCCAGCAGCCATCGGCCTTGGAGTGCATGACGGCGCTGTCCACATGGTTGCCGTAGTGGTTGGCGCCGTCGCCGTAGTTATTGAACAGCGGGTTGAAGATGCGCCGTGGCAGGGCCGCTGAAAAAAACAGGGCGCTGCGGTGCACAGCCGCCTTCACCTTGGCCTGCAGCTGGGCAGACAGCTCGCTGGCTTGCGACAGCTGCAGGTTGTTTTTCTGGTGCTGCGCCTGGCCCCCTGCGCTGCGTGCTCCGTCCACCCAAGGGGCGTCCGGGCCAAGGTGTTGCTGGAAGAAAGCGATTTCCTCAGCGGTCAGAACGTTCTGGATGTGCAGGAACATGGTGTGCAGGTGGGCAAGGGGCCGTGGCGCAGGGGATCAGAAGCGGGTCTTCAGGGTCAGCTGGACGGAGCGTGCCGCGCCAGGGATGTAGAAGCCGCGGTACAGGCCGTCAGCGTAAACCTTGTCAAACAGGTTGTTCACGTTGAGCTTGACGGAGGTCTTGTCGTCGATGGCGTACTCGACCATCGCATCCACCACACCGAAACCGCTGGCGTACACGGCGCGCGAGCCCTCGGGGTTTTGCTTGCTGCGGTAGGTAATACCAGCGCCTGCACGGATCTTGGACGTGATGGCGTAGGTGCTCCACACGCTGCCGCTGTGCTTGGGTGTGAGACCTGGGCGGTCACCCTGCACCTGCGCACCGCCACCGTTGGCAGCGCGCACCACGTTGCTGCTGTCGATCTTGGCGTCAGGAATCCAAGTGTGATTCCAGAACACTTCCCACTTGGGCGAAATGCGGCCAGCGAGGTTGAATTCCATGCCGGTGGCGTGGCGCTTGCCGGACAGCAACTCTTGCGCTGCAGCCGTGTCGGGGTCGGTGTTGCGCTCGTTGTATTTCTCGCTGTAGAACATGGCCACGCCCAGCAGTGCGCGGCGTTCGAACAGCTCGAACTTGCTGCCAATTTCGATGTTGCGGCTCTTCTCGGGCGGAGTGTTGGCGGCGCGGTTGGTTGTGGCTCCCAAATTGCCGAACTGGTAGGTATCGCCCGAGGTGTTGTACGAAGTGCCGTACGACACGTAGTACGAAGAAAGTTCGTCGGGCTGGAAGATCAGGCCGACGCGGGGGCTGACCAGGCTGTCCGAGATCTTGTTGCTGATCGTGCCGGCAGGGTTGCGATAAGACGCGCTGAAGTCGTCATAGCGCAGGCCGCCCACCAGCTTGAGGGTGTTGGTGAGCGAGACGGTGTCTTGCGCATACAGGCCCAGGTTGCGCGACGTGAAGGTGTTCCACTGCACGGGAGCGCGGCCATCCACCACCGAGGCGCCGTTGTTGGGCGCGCCCACGATGGTCGTGGGGCGGGGTGTGGTGTTGGCGTAGCTTTGGTTGCGCTTGGCGTCGTCGTCGTAGTAATCGACGCCTGCCAGCACGGCGTGCTTCTTGCCGCCCCAGTTGAAGGTGTTGCTGTAGTCGCTTTGTGCTTGCAGCACATCGCTTTCGCCGATGCGGCCCTTGGAGCCACGGGTCAGCACGGTGCTGTCGTTGATCTGGTCCAGCGTGATGGCGCGGTTTTGGAAGCCAATCGTGCTGGCCAGCATGTCGCGCTTGTAGTTGCCCCAGCGCAGGCGGGTGTTCAGTTCGCCGTTGTCGTCAAAGCGGTGGATATGGCCCAGCGTGATGTACTTGGATTCGGTGTTGTTGTAGTCGCTTTCCAGCCCGTAGAAATTGCGCGCGGGCAGCGTGGTGTTGATCTTGCCGTCAGACGACAGGCGCCAGGGGTGGTTGTAGATCGGGCGGCCTTCGGTGGTCAGGTAGTACGCGCCGATGGAGAACTCGTCGCGCGTGCCGATGCCCCAGGAAAAGCTGGGCGCAATGCCGCGCTTGTCTTGCTTGGCACCAAAGTTGTCGGACTCCTGCACCATGGCGTTCAGGCGGAAGGCCGCGTTTTCGCCGGTAATGAAGTTGAAGTCACCCGTGATGCGGTGCGTGTTGCCCGTGCCGTAGGTGTACGAGGCTTCGTGCTGGTCGATCAGCAGAGGGGACTTGCTCACCTGGTTGACCACGCCGCCGGTCGAGCCCTTGCCGAACAGCATCGAGGCCGAGCCCTTGAGCACTTCCACGCGGTCGTTGTTGAACGTATCGCGCTCCAGCAGCGGGGCGTCTTTCATGCCGTCGTTGTAGATATCACCGGCCTGGCCCAGCGAGAAGCCGCGCAGACGCACGTCTTCCTCACCCGTTTCGCCTGCGAGGAAGGTCACGCCAGCGGTGGTGCGCAGCACTTCGCGGAAGTCGTCCTGGTTGCGGTCGGCCATCAGTTTCTCGGTGAACACCGTCACGGACTGGGGAATGTCCTTGATGTCCTGCTTGCCCTTGCCTACGGTGGTTTTCTTGAGGAGCAGGGTGTCTTTGCCCTGAATTTCTGCCGTTTCCTTGACGGTCACGGTGGACATGGTGGTTTCAGGGGCGCTGCCCTGGGCCGCAGCGCCCATCGAGGCGGCCAGCATCAGGGCACCCAGGGGCAGCAAGGCCTTGTCTGAGGACATGCCAAGCGCGGGCGCGGGGTGTTGGGAAGCGGGAAAAGCGTGCGAACGCAGCGCAGTGCTGCGCTGCAGGGGGCGTGATTTAGCCAAGAGGCCTCCGTCGAAAGGTGGATGTGCAGGTGGCGCGCGGGTGCGCCAAGAGCAGGCGAGAGGCAATGGCTAGATCAACATGGCTGTGCATCGTCGTGCTGTCTTATGTTACATCAAATGCGGGTCATTCTCATTTGCATTGATGTTGACGCGCAACATTGTTCGGCCTTTCAGGCGAAAAAAAACCGGCTGAGCCGGTTTTTGGGGAGCAGCAAGAGAGAGGCCTCTTACTTGACGTGCTTGCCGATCAGGCCGGCCAATTCAAACATCGACACTTGCGGCTTGCCGAACAGTTCCTTGAGCTTGGCGTCTGCATTGATGTTGCGCTTATTGGCGGCGTCCTGCAGGTTGTTGGCCTTGATGTAGACCCACAGCTTGCTGATGATCTCCGTGCGCGGCAGCGGTGCCGAGCCCACCACGGCGGCCAGCGCGGGGCTGGGCGTCAGCGCCTTCATGAAGGCGGCATTGGGGGTGCGCTTCTTGGCGGGTGCGGCGGCCTTGGTAGCGGGCGCCTTGGCTGCGGGAGCGGCCTTTGCCGGAGCTTTTTTTGCAGTTGCCATGTTGGGTTGTCCTTGTTGGAAGTAAATTTTCACCAGCGAAACGAGGCTGTCCCACTGGCAAGGTGATGCTACTGGGAAAAAAACACCTTTCCAAGTGAGCCATGGCTTTTTTTGCCTCGATTTGTTGCGGTAGGGCACCATGGGTCAGCCTTTGACCGCAGGAGACGTCCAATGCCTTGCTTTTCGCGGGTTATCCCCGGTGGCGCGAGAACAAATTCCGCGTGTCGCTCGCAGGCCGGGGTATATGGCCTTGCAGGGTCTGCGCGACAATTCGCCGACGCCGCTGCGCGTTCGTCTTTATCCCTGCAACTTCCCGCATGAAAGGTTTTCGGCCCATGACCGCCCCACATTCCACGGCATTCAGCACCTGCGATTTCTGCGATGCGCACAAAGCTGATGACAGCGGTGCGTTTCGCGTGTTGCCTCCGGTATTCCAGAGCTACGGCGGTGTGGCCGCTTTTGCCGGCGCCGTGGCAACGGTGAAGTGCTTTGAAGACAACACCCTGGTCAAGGCAGCGGTCGACTCCCCCGGCCTTGGCCGCGTGCTGGTGGTGGACGGCGGGGGGTCTTTGCGGCGCGCCCTGGTGGGCGGCAACCTGGCCGCAGCCGCAGCACGCAACGGCTGGGCGGGCGTTGTGGTGGATGGCTGTGTGCGGGATGTGGCCGAACTCAACGATGCCGCCGTGGGGATTCGCGCCCTGGGTCTGATGCCCCTGCCTACCGAAAAGCGCAACGAGGGGCAGCGCGATGTGGCGGTGCAGATCCAGGGTGTGTGGGTGCGGCCCGGCGACTGGCTCTATGCGGACGCCGACGGTATCGTGATCAGTGCCGGGTCACTGCAGGCTTGAATTGGCCTTTTGACCCACGCGCAGTGCCGCACGCGTGGGCAAGGTGGCCAGCAGCACGCTGGCCAGCGCAATGCCAAATGCCAGCAATTGCAGGCCCGAGAACGACTCGCCCAACACCAGCACCCCCACCAGGGCGGCACTGATGGGCAACAGCACGGTGAATATGCCGCCTTGCGCCGCCGGCACGGCCTTCAGACCCGTCATCCATAGCCAGACGGTCCACATGCAGGCGGCCAGCGCATAAAACACCAGCAGCAACCAGATGTTCCAGCTCACTGCAGCAAAGTCGAATCCCCAGGCCATGTAGAGGCCCAGCGGGGTGGACAGTGCAAACCCCCACAGGTTGATCAGCGAGGTGATGCGCTTGGGGCCGAGCGCCCCCGTGAGCTTTTTGCCAATGACCGAATACGCCGCTTCGCAGATGACGGCGCCCACCAAAAGCAACTGACCCAGCCACGCAAGATTTTGAGTATTTTCGCCTTCTAGCGCTTGTAGAGTATGTGCTGAGTGCTCTGATTTTGAAAGCGAAAGCAGGGCAATGCCCGCTACCGCGCAGGCCACAGCCACCCAGGTGCGTGGGGCCACGCGCTCGCGCAGAAAGGCCCAACTCATCACCGCCACAGCCGCTGGGATGGCGGCCATGATCACGCCCGCGGACACCGCGCTGGTCAGGCTCACCCCATAGATCATGCAGACGGTGAACAGGAAATTGCCGAGGAACGACTCCAGAAACAACAGCCGCCGCACCTGTGGTGTCAATGGTGGCTCATCGGCGGGCTTCTTCAGCCAGTGCACCATGGCCAGCCCTCCGATGCCAAAACGCATCCAGGCCAGCAGAAACACTGGAATCGCAGCAGCCAGCGGCTTGGACAGCGCCACATAGCTGCCCACCAGCGCCATGCTGAGGGCCAGGCACAGATAGGCGATGGTGCGGCTGGGGGCGTTCACTGGACTGGGGCACTTGAAGATGGGAGCAGCACATCATGCCCGACGAAACGGCGCCCATCTCTCGGCTGAACAAGTGTTGTGTTGCCGCCGTGCTGCATTCGGTCCGCTACACCATGGTGCTCAGCCCGGCGCACCGGGCGGGGTTGGGTGCAGGGCTGTTCGATGGCGGGCGCATGCACCCAGCCATGCATGGCGGCGGCCTGTTCCCGTCGCTGTTGCTGTGTCTCCCGTATGCAATGGGCCCACACTAAAGTGCAAACGCCCGCCGATGTACCCAACGAGTCCGGCGGCAAGTAGCCCCGGCGTACAAAACTATATTTTCACAATGCAAAAACAGTTTTTCACATCTCGGGATTGCGGATCTGCTGCAGTGCGGAAAATTTTCTCAATATGAGAAATCATTTTTTATATTGAGGAATGGTCGTTCCAACTCATTGTTTTTTAATAGAAAAATTTATCTCTTCTATAAGACATAAGAGGTTGCGCAAGTCTTATAGAAGACTTAAAGTACACCCCATGAACAACAGCTTTGTTGTTCGAGATTTTTTCAATCAACCGACGGAGTCACCACATGTCCCAAGCACCGAGCCAACAACTCACCCGCGAACAGCAAATTGCAGCCTTGGAAAAAGACTGGGCCACCAACCCCCGCTGGAAGGGCGTCAAGCGCGGTTACACCGCTGCGGACGTGGTGCGTCTGCGCGGCTCGCTGCCCATCGAGCACACGCTGGCCCGTCGCGGTGCAGAAAAGCTCTGGGAAAAGGTCAACGGCGGTGCCAAGAAGGGCTACGTCAACGCTTTCGGCGCCATCTCTGCTGGCCAAGCCATGCAGCAGGCCAAGGCCGGCCTCGAAGCCGTGTACCTGTCGGGTTGGCAAGTTGCCGCTGACGGCAACACGTCGGAAACCATGTACCCCGACCAGTCGCTGTACGCCTACGACTCGGTGCCCACCATGGTGCGCCGCATCAACAACACCTTCAAGCGCGCTGACGAAATCCAGTGGGGCCGTGGCATCAACCCCGGCGACAAGGAATTTATCGATTACTTCCTGCCCATCGTGGCTGACGCAGAAGCCGGTTTCGGTGGTGTGCTGAACGCCTTCGAACTGATGAAGAACATGATTGCCGCTGGCGCAGCCGGCGTGCACTTCGAAGACCAGCTGGCTGCAGTGAAGAAGTGCGGCCACATGGGTGGCAAGGTGCTGGTTCCGACGCAAGAAGCCTGCGAAAAGCTGATCTCGGCCCGTTTTGCTGCCGACGTGATGGGCGTGCCCACCATCATCCTGGCCCGCACCGACGCAGAAGCTGCCAACCTGATCACTTCTGACCACGATGCCAACGACAAGCCCTTCCTGACCGGCGAGCGCACGCAAGAAGGCTTCTACCGCGTCAAGAACGGCCTGGAGCAAGCCATCAGCCGTGGTATTGCCTACGCCCCCTACGCCGACCTGGTGTGGTGCGAAACCGGCGTGCCCGACATCGGCTTCGCCCGTGAGTTCGCTCAGGCTGTGCTGGCCGCCAACCCCGGCAAGCTGCTGTCGTACAACTGCTCGCCATCGTTTAACTGGAAGAAGAACCTCAACGACTCGCAGATCGCTTCCTTCCAGGAAGAACTGTCGGCTCTGGGCTACAAGTACCAGTTCATCACGCTGGCCGGTATCCACATCAACTGGTTCAACACCTTCCAGTTCGCACACGCCTACGCCCGCGGCGAAGGCATGAAGCACTACGTCAACATGGTGCAAGAGCCCGAATTTGCAGCACGCGAAAAGGGCTACACCTTCGTGTCGCACCAGCAGGAAGTGGGTGCAGGCTATTTCGACGACGTGACCACCGTGATCCAGGGCGGCTCGTCCTCCGTGAAGGCCCTGACGGGTTCGACCGAAGAAGAGCAGTTCCACTGATCTGCCGCGCTACTGCGCAAAAGCCCGAAGCAGCCGCTTCGGGCTTTTTTGTTGGCGCAGGGTAAAATGCGCGCATCGATCAATGCACAAGGGCGAGAAAGGCATGCTGGTTATGACACCGCGAACTACATCGGAGATGTTGACCGGCCGTTGAGGCTGGCCGTTCGCGCCTGCACGAGATTTCACTCTCTCACCCTTGGAAAGCGCGGACCCGTACCGCGCTTTTTTGTTTTTGGGCCACGGCAAGCGCTCACACCACCTGAAAAGATTTGACAAGGACTCCCATGATTTACATCACGCTCCCCGATGGTTCCCAGCGCGAATTTCCCGGCCCGGTCACGGTGGCCGAGGTGGCCGCTTCGATTGGCGCCGGCCTGGCCAAGGCTGCGCTGGCCGGCAAGATCGGCGACAAGGTGGTGGACACCAGCCACCAGATCACGGCAGACAGCCCGCTGTCCATCGTCACGGCCAAGGATGCTGATGGTCTGGACGTGATTCGCCACTCCACGGCCCACTTGCTGGCCTATGCGGTGAAAGAGCTGTTCCCGGACGCGCAGGTCACCATCGGCCCGGTGATCGAGAACGGCTTCTATTACGACTTTTCCTACAAGCGCCCCTTCACGCCGGAGGACCTGGTGGCGATCGAGAAGCGCATGACCGAACTGGCTGCCAAGGACGAGCCCATCGTGCGCCGCGTGCTGCCGCGCGACGAGGCCGTGCAGTATTTCAAGGGCCTGGGCGAGCACTACAAGGCCGAAATCATTGCCAGCATTCCCAGCAATGAAGACGTGAGCCTGTACCGCGAAGGCAGTTTTGAAGACCTGTGCCGTGGCCCGCACGTCCCGAGCACGGGCAAGCTCAAGTTCTTCAAGCTCATGAAGGTGGCGGGCGCCTACTGGCGCGGCGACCACCGCAACGAGATGCTGCAACGCGTTTATGGCACGGCCTGGGCGACGAAGGACGAACTCCAGCAGTACCTGACCATGCTGGAGGAGGCCGAGAAGCGCGACCACCGCAAGCTGGGACGAGAACTCGACCTGTTCCATATTGACGAACACTCGCCCGGCACGGTGTTCTGGCACCCCAAGGGCTGGACGCTGTGGCAGGAGGTGGAGCAGTACATGCGCCGCGTTTACCGCGACAACGGCTACCAGGAGGTCAAGGGTCCGCAGATTCTGGACAAGACGCTCTGGGAAAAAACCGGTCACTGGGACAAGTACCGCGACAACATGTTCACGACCGAGAGCGAGAAGCGCGACTACGCCCTCAAGCCGATGAACTGCCCGGGTCACATCCTGATCTTCAAGCAGGGCATCAAGAGCTACCGCGACCTGCCCCTGCGCTACGGCGAGTTCGGTCAGTGCCACCGCAACGAGCCGACGGGCGGGTTGCACGGCATCATGCGTGTGCGCGGCTTCACGCAGGATGACGGGCACATCTTCTGTACTGAAGAGCACATCCAGCCCGAGTGCACGGCGTACACAGCCTTGCTGCAAAAGGTTTACAAGGACTTCGGCTTCGAGAACATCATTTACAAGGTGGCCACGCGCCCCGAGGCGCGCATTGGCTCAGACGAAAGCTGGGACAAGGCCGAGCATGCGCTGATGGAAAGCCTGCGGGCATCGGGCTGCGAGTTCGAGATCGCCCCGGGCGACGGCGCCTTCTACGGCCCCAAGATCGAGTACACGCTCAAGGACGCGATCGGGCGCCAGTGGCAGTGCGGCACCATGCAAGTGGACTTCTCCATGCCCGAGCGGCTGGACGCCGAATATGTGGGGGAAGACGGCGCCCGCCACCGGCCCGTCATGCTGCACCGCGCCATCGTGGGAAGCCTGGAGCGCTTCATTGGTATCCTGATAGAGCAGCACGCCGGGGCCTTGCCGGTGTGGCTGGCGCCGGTGCAGGTTGCAGTGCTCAACATCACCGACGCACAGGGCGATTACTGTCGTGAAATTGCCGCAAAACTGCAAAAAGTGCTGCCCCATCAAGACCTTAGGGTGGCGCTCGATCTGCGCAACGAGAAGATTACGTATAAAATACGCGAGCATTCGTTGCAAAAGTTGCCTTACATACTCGTCGCTGGTGACAAGGAGAAGGCAGCAGGAGCCGTCGCAGTGCGCGCCCGGGGTAATCGAGATCTCGGCGTGATGTCCGTTGAAGCGTTCGCAGAGCTGATCGCCCAAGACATCGCTTCCAAAGTGTGATTTTGAATAAAAACATGCTTTGGCGTGCGCCCACGGTGCGGTTTTAGCTACTATTTTTGTAGCATTTTGATTCAAGGAAGATAGCCATCGCTACTGAATTTCGTGATCGTCGCCACCGTGAAGAGCGCAAGCACCGCCTGAACCGTGAAATCATGGCCCCTGAAGTCCGTCTTTCCGGGCCAGAGAATGAGCCTTTGGGCGTTGTGAGCTTGATGGAAGCCTTGCGCATGGCCGGCGAGTTGGACGTGGATCTGGTGGAGATCGCCGCGACGGCGAACCCCCCAGTGTGCCGCCTGATGGACTATGGCAAGTTCAAGTACCAGGAACAAAAGCGTGCTGCCGAAGCCAAGGCCAAGCAGACGGTCATCG
The DNA here is from genome assembly GCA_003268905.1 of Acidovorax defluvii. Classification (GTDB taxonomy): domain Bacteria; phylum Pseudomonadota; class Gammaproteobacteria; order Burkholderiales; family Burkholderiaceae_C; genus Acidovorax; species Acidovorax defluvii. The sequence goes on along the minus strand of QLTU01000001.1, from coordinate 98,091 downwards.
AGATCAAGGAAGTCAAATTCCGTCCGGGTACGGACGATGGCGACTACAACATCAAGATGCGCAATATTCGCCGTTTTCTGGCGGATGGAGACAAGTGCAAGATCACGCTGCGGTTCCGCGGTCGTGAAATCACGCACCAGGAACTGGGTTTGGCCTTGCTCAATCGCATTCGCGACGAGTTGGCTGACACCATCCTGATTGAGCAGTTTCCCAAGCTGGAAGGCCGCCAGATGATCATGATGATCGCTCCTGGCAAGAAGAAGCCAGCTGCGCCCAAACCGGCTGCAGAAGCTGCTCCGGCCTCTGGCACTGCGGCCTGATGTGAAATGAATTTGAGGATTTGAGTGCCGAGCCCGCAATGGCGCGGCATTCGAAAAGGTGGTGCTTTGGCGCTGCCGAACGAGAGGCGAAAGTCTTTCGATAAAAGTGGCTCGGGGCCAACAAGTTTGCAGATCGGTTTGCAGACGCCTCACGAGCACAACGAAAAGGAGCATTCACATGCCCAAAATGAAGACCAAGAGCAGCGCGAAAAAACGTTTCCGCGTTCGTCCAGGTGGCACCGTCAAGCGCGGTCAAGCCTTCAAGCGTCACATCTTGACGAAGAAGACCACCAAGAATAAGCGCCATTTGCGTGGTGCGGTTGCTGTGCATGAGACCAATATGGCCTCGGTTGCACAAATGCTGCCCGGCATGGGCATTTAATAACGACGAACAAGGAGTACATACATGCCTCGCGTCAAACGTGGTGTAACGGCCCGTGCCCGTCACAAAAAAGTTCTCGCCCTTGCAAAGGGTTTCCGTGGTCGCCGCGGTAACGTCTTCCGGATCGCCAAACAGGCGGTAATGAAGGCTGGGCAATATGCCTACCGTGACCGCCGCACCAAGAAGCGCGTGTTCCGCCAGTTGTGGATTGCCCGTATCAACGCCGCTGCACGTGAACTGGGCCTGACCTACAGCCAGTTCGCCAACGGCCTGAAGAAGGCATCCATCGAGATCGACCGCAAGATGCTGGCCGACCTCGCCGTGCACGACAAGGCTGCCTTTGGCAGCATCGTGGAACAAGTCAAGGCCAAGCTGGCTGCTTGAGTTCATGATGGGCGGCTATCTTTTTGATAGCTGCCTGCGCAATAACAACAAGGGCTAGAGCTTGAAAAGGCACTAGCCCTTGTTTATTTTCAAGAGTCGATATGAACGAGTTGGATTCCCTGGTCGAAAGCGCGACGCAGCTGTTTGCCCAAAGCGCCACCCCCGCTGATCTGGAAAATGCAAAAGCGCAGTTTCTGGGCAAGTCGGGCCGCGTGACGGAGCTCATGAAGGGCATGGCGCAGCTGTCGGTAGACGAAAAGAAGTCCCGCGGCGCCGCCATCAACGTCGCCAAGCAGGCCATTGAGGCAGCCCTTACCGCACGCCGCCAGGCGCTGGCCGACGCTGAGCTGCAGGTGCAGCTCAAGGCCGAAGCGCTGGACGTAAGTCTGCCCGGCCGCCAGCGCGGGCAGGGTGGTCTGCACCCGGTATCGCTGACGCTGGAGCGCATCCAGGGCATCTTCGGCTCCATGGGTTTTGATGTGGCCGAAGGCCCTGAAATCGAAACCGACTGGTTCAACTTCACCGCACTGAACACGCCGGAAGACCATCCTGCGCGTTCCATGCACGACACCTTCTATGTCGAGGGCGGCACTGCCACCGCCCCCAACCTGCTGCGCACCCACACCAGTCCCATGCAGATCCGCCACGCGGTGCAGCATGTCAAGCGCCACCGCGCACTGCTCGATGCCGGCCAATCCATGCCCGAGATCCGCGTCATCGCGCCGGGCCGCACCTACCGTGTGGACAGCGATGCCACGCACTCGCCCATGTTCCACCAGTGCGAAGGCCTGTGGGTTGGCGAGAACGTGAGCTTCAAGGATCTCAAGGTCATCTTCACGGCGTTTTGCCGCACCTTCTTCGAGAGCGACGACCTGGTGCTGCGTTTTCGGCCCAGTTTCTTTCCGTTCACCGAACCCAGCGCAGAGATCGACATCCAGTTCCAGACGGGCCCGCTGGCTGGCCGCTGGTTGGAGGTGGCCGGCTCGGGCCAGGTGCACCCCAACGTGGTGAGCAACATGGGGCTCGACCCCGAAAAGTACATCGGCTTTGCCTTCGGCATGGGGCCTGACCGCCTGACGATGCTGCGCTACGGCGTCAACGATCTGCGCCTGTTCTTCGACGGCGATATCCGTTTCCTGTCGCAGTTCCAATAACGCAAAAAAGTGAGCTGGCTGCGCTTGTATTCATTGGGTTTTAATATCTTTTCATGCTGAATCCATTGATTGAAAAGCGCGAGCAGCTCCTTTTTTAAGAGCAAACGCCTGAGAATCTCACTATGCAATTTCCCGAGTCCTGGTTGCGCGAATTCTGCAATCCACCGCTGACGACCCAAGAACTGGCCGATACCCTGACCATGGCAGGTCTGGAGGTGGAAGATCTGCGCCCCGTTGCGCCGCCCTTCACCCAAATCGTGGTGGGCGAGATCAAGGAGGCTGTGCAGCACCCTGATGCCGACCGCCTGCGCGTGTGCCAGGTCGATGTGGGGCAGGGCGCCTTGCTCAACATCGTCTGCGGCGCGCCCAATGCCCGTGTGGGTATCAAGGTGCCCTGTGCGCTGGTGGGCGCAGAGTTGCCGCCCGGTGACGATGGCAAGCCTTTCCTGATCAAGGTGGGCAAGCTGCGCGGTGTGGAAAGCCAGGGCATGCTGTGCTCCGCCCGTGAACTGAAGCTGTCGGAAGACCACGGCGGTTTGCTGGAGCTGGATGCCTCGGCCCCAGTGGGCCAGGACATCCGCGCCCATTTGAATCTGGACGACACGCTCTTTACCCTCAAGCTCACGCCCAACCTCGCGCATTGTTTGAGCGTCTATGGAATTGCCCGCGAAGTGTCCGCGCTCACGGGCGTTCCACTGCAACAGCCAGCGTTCCCTGCGGTGGCTGTCCAGCTGGCCGACAAGTTGCCGGTGAAGGTGAGCGCTCCCGACCTGTGTGGCCGCTTCTCCGGCCGTATTGTGCGCAACGTGAACACGCGCGCCGCCACTCCGCAATGGATGCTGGACCGACTGGCCCGCTGCGGCCAGCGTGGCGTGTCACCGCTGGTGGACATTTCCAACTACGTGATGTTCGAGTTGGGCCGCCCCTCGCATATTTTTGACCTGGACAAGATCCATGGCGGGCTGAACGTGCGCTGGGGCAAGGCGGGCGAGCAGCTCAAACTGCTCAATGGCACCACCATCACTGTGGACGAAAAGGTCGGCGTGATTGCCGACGACGTCCAGGTGGAATCGCTGGCCGGCATCATGGGTGGCGACGCCACAGCGGTATCTGACGACACGCGGCACATCTATGTCGAGGCTGCCTTCTGGTGGCCCAAGGCCGTGGCGGGGCGCTCGCGCCGTTTCAATTTTTCGACCGATGCCGGCCATCGCTTCGAACGGGGTGTGGACCCAAGCCTGACGGTGGAACACATCGAGCGCATCACCCAACTGGTCATCGACATCTGCGGCACCCCTGACACGGTGTGCGGTCCTATGGACGATCAGGCCGTGAACCTGCTGGTGGCCAAGCCCGTCACGCTGCGCGTGGCACGCGCCGCCAAGGTCATTGGCATGCCCTTGACGCACGAGCAATGTGCTGGCGCCCTGCAGCGTCTGGGCCTGCCCGTGGTGCAGGGCGAAGGCACGCTCACGGTCACACCGCCTACCTTCCGCTTCGACATAACGATCGAGGAAGACCTGATCGAGGAAGTCGCGCGCATGGTGGGCTACAACAACCTGCCGACCACGCCGCCGCTGGCACCCATCACGCCCAAGCTCGCTGCCGAGGCCACGCGCAGCCCGTTTGCCGTGCGTCGGTCTCTGGCCGGTCTGGGGTACCAGGAGACGATCAACTTCAGTTTTGTGGAAGAGCGCTGGGAGCATGAATTGGCCGCTAATGTGCAGCCCATCAAGCTGCTCAACCCGATTGCAAGCCAGATGAGCGTTATGCGCTCTACCTTGCTGGGTTCTTTGCTGCAGGTTTTGAAGTTCAACCTGGACCGCAAGGCTGAGCGGGTGCGCGTGTTCGAGCTGGGCCGTGTGTTTTTGCGCGATGCCAGCGTGCGCAACACCGACACCACCGTGGAAGGTTTTCACCAACCCATGCGCGTGGCGGGTCTGGCCTATGGTCCCAATGACATGCTGCAGTGGGGCCGCAAAGAGCAGGCCATTGACTTCTTCGATGTGAAGGGCGATGTGGAGGCCTTGCTGGCGCCGTTGCGTCCCACCTTCGAACCGGGCGCCCACCCGTCCATGCATCCCGGTCGCTGCGCGCGCGTGCTGGTGAACGGGCGTGCCATCGGCTTTGTGGGCGAGTTGCATCCGCAATGGCGCCAGTCGTGGGACCTGCCCCAGGCGCCGGTGATGTTCGAGCTGGAGCTGGATGCCGTGCTGCAGCGGGTGGTGCCGCAGTTCCAGCCGGTCGCCAAGCACCAGGCGGTGGAGCGCGATCTGGCCGTGGTGGTGGCTGAGCGCGTGACGCATGCCGAGGTGATGGATGCCATCACCGCTGCCGTTCCTGGCACCATGCTGCGTTCGGCCGTGCTGTTTGATGTGTACCGGCCCAAGCCCTTGCGCGCTGGCGAATCTGCGCCCGCAGGTGGACTGGCTGCTGGCGAAAAGAGTCTGGCGGTGCGCCTGTCACTGGGCCGGGCCGAGGCCACCCTGACAGAAGCCGAGATCGACACGGCCGTGCAGGCCGTCGTGGCCCAACTGGTCGCCCGCACCGGTGGTCGGTTGCGTGTTGGATGAAAAACCGGGAGCGCCGACGTGATTGAATTTGCGGTAGAAAGCATCGAAACCCCTGCGCTGACCAAGGCGCAACTGGCCGACCTCCTGTTCGATCAGATCGGGTTGAACAAGCGCGAGTCCAAGGACATGATCGACGCTTTCTTTGACCTGATTGCGCAACGCCTGGTGGACGGCAAGGACGTCAAGCTTTCAGGTTTTGGCAACTTCCAGATCCGGACCAAGGCGCCGCGACCGGGCCGAAACCCGCGCACCGGTGAAGCCATTCCCATCCAGGCGCGCAGGGTGGTGACTTTTCATGCCAGCAGCAAACTCAAGGAGCAGATCCAGTCTGCTGCTTCGGTTCCAGCTTCGGCTTCGGCTTTGGTGTGAGTTTTGATCCAACTGGCAACTGAATTGGCAATGCGGTCTGGCGTTTACAGGGCGTCTGCAGTACGCTAGTCAGCTTTTCGTCCGAATCACCATCCATGGGCACCCAGCTTCCATCCATTCCCGCCAAGCGGTACTTCACGATTGGTGAAGTTGCGGAGTTGTGTGGCGTCAAGCCGCATGTCCTGCGCTATTGGGAGCAGGAGTTCACCCAGTTGCGGCCCATGAAACGGCGAGGCAACCGCCGGTATTACCAGCACCACGAGGTGCTGATGATCCGACGCATCCGCGACTTGCTGTACGACCAGGGCTTCACCATCAGTGGGGCGCGCAATCGCTTGCAGGATCCAGTGCCTTCCGCGCACGATGAAGCGCCGCTGCCACCGGTGTTGATGTCGGAATTGGTGTCCATGCGCACGGGCGCAGACATCGCCCAAGGCGCGGGCACTGATGTGCTTGGCGGTTTGTTCGACAGCAATGCGGTGCGCCAGGAATTATTTGAAATTCGTGCATTGCTTTCCCTGAACTGAAGAATTTTCTGTATATAATTTAAGTCTTGTCGGCGTGTAGCGCAGCCAGGTAGCGCACTTGCATGGGGTGCAAGGGGTCGCGAGTTCGAATCCCGCCACGCCGACCATTGATAGCAAAAGCCCAGAGCCGGAAGGTTCTGGGCTTTTTTGCTTTGTGCCAGGGATGGGCACACAAAGCAGGTGCGCCGGGCCACGCGCTGCTCACGGTGAGCGGGATGACGCACCATCGCATGTGCGCTGCCAGATGCTGGATGCGGAATGCAACCGGAGAGCTTGAATCGTGAGCCCATGCGTTGATAACGACGAAATCGCAGCTGTGTTGCGTGGGCATGAAGACTACGCCGCTGGCAAGGCTCAATGCACGTGCACGTGCATGTGCATGTAGAACGCTGACGTGGGCACAAGCGATAAAACCTGGTGCGATTGAACTGGCAGGCGGCCTGTGAGCGGTTCAAGGCCAACCGCACCACCCTTGATACCCGGTACCTGCAAGCTCAAGCGAGCTTCGAGCAGCAGGTTTTCAGATGAGGGTGTCGGGTGGCTATTTGCACGCCACTGTGGTCATTTGGCGGGAATCGCGGGAATCATGGGAATCATGGGGCTGGAGATCAGCGCCAGGTTGTCTGCCAGCGTTGCGGCAGACAGCTCACCCGCGCGCACTGCGGCCAATCGGCCCTGGCCGTCATAGAACAGCGTGGTGGGCAGGGCCTTGTAGCCCAGGCTGCTGCCCAGCTGGGAGGTTTGGTCCAGCACCACATCGGCATGCGGCAAGCCATGCTGGGTGGCAAAGCGTGAGACGACATCGGGCGCCTCGCCCTGGTTGACCCACAGGAAGCGGATTTGTGGCTTTGCATTGCGCGCTTGCAGCAGCACCGGCATCTCGCGCCTGCAGGGCGGGCACCAGCTGGCCCATAGATTCACCACCACGGGTTGGCCGCGCAGATCTGGCAGTGAGACGGTGCGCGCATCGAGTGCCACGCCGTGCCAGGGTGGCAGGTCTGCCACGCGTGGTGGGGCCGTGGCGTGCAGCAGCGCCAGGCCCGCCAGCCAGACGGCAGTGAACGTGACCAGACCTGCCGTTGCAGGCCGGCGCCAGGGGCTGCGCCGCAACCACAACACGGTGCAGTAGAGCAGGGCGGCACCCAGGCCGACCCAGGGTTCCCAGCCACCGTCGCGGATGTTGATGATCGACCAGGGTGCAGCGACATATTCATCGGTGTAGCGCAATACAAAGCCCAGGCGCGCTGCCAGCAGCGCCACAAGAGCCATTCGCCAGCCGTGCGGGCCGGGCGCAAGGCCCCGGCGCACGGACAGGCGTTCATGCACCCAGACGCCCAGTTGCCAGCCGGCCAGCATGATGAGCAGTGCCCAGGGCAGCACCAGCGGGCCTAAATGCAGCATGCGTTCCATGGTCGTCAGTCCTTTTCAGCCTGGTGCAATGCCATGCGCAGGGGCGGCATCTGCAGCGCAAGTGGACAGCCGCAGCCGGGCGACCAGGCCGGGTGTGCCGGGCTCCAGCACCAGCGTGCCGCCCGCACTTTCTGCGATGCGGTGCACGATGGTCAGCCCCAGTCCACTGCCCGGATCGCTGCCAGACTTGCGCCAAAAGCGCTTCAGCGCGTGCCCGCATTCATCTGCCGTGAGGCCCGGCCCCTGGTCACGCACGCAAATTTCCACCTGCCCGTCGCCAGCGGGGCCTGCGTGCCATTGCAGCGTGGCGCTCACGGATGTCGGGCCACGGTGGTAGCGCAGTGCGTTGTCTACAAGGTTGGTGATGGCGCAGGTCAGCAGCGCCGGCGCCAGGGGCAACTGGACGGTTTCCCAGGCCGCAGGCTCGGACGGCATCTCGCGCGCGTCCAGCGTTATGGCGGGCACTGCGCTGCCTTCGTTTTTGGCGCGGTGCAGGGATTGCCGGCAGGCCAGTCGAAAGGCTTGCGCAATCTCGGTACCCACTGTGTGGCGCGTGTCGCCGGCAGTGGCCGTTTCCACGCGCGCCAGCTGCAGCAGCTGCTCCAGCGTTGCGTGCATGTGGTCGATGCCCTCACCCGCCTGGTGCAAGGCGTTGGCCACACTGTCCTGCGCGGCATTCGGTGTATTGGCGGCCAGCGCCATTTGCGCGACTTGCACATGGGTCTTGATGGCCGTGAGGGGGGTGCGCAGCTCGTGTGCCGCATCTGTGGTCCAGCGGCGTTCATGTTCGATGCTGGCGTCCATGCGCTCCAGCAGCCGGTTCAGGCTGTCGACGAGCGGGGCCAGTTCCTTGATGTCGTGGCCTGACTTGACGGGCCTTGGGTCTTGCGGCGGGCGTTCAACCAGCTCGTCGCGCAAACGCTGCAGTGGCTGCAGGCTGAGCGTGCAGATCCACCACGTGAGCAGCAGGACGCCGACAAGCGCCAGGGCAAAAGGCAGCACCAGCGAGCGCACGAAGGTCTGCACCAGATGATCGCGCATGTCCAGCCGGTCGGCGGTGGCCACGCGCACGCCGTTTTCCTCCAGCACATAGGTGCGCCACTGCTTTCCGCCCTTGGTGATCTGGCCAAAACCCGCGCTGCCTGCGGACGCCATGTCAGGAATATTGTTGGTTCTGGCGATGGGCAAAAAATCCACCTCGCTGCGAACCAGGCTCACCTCGCAGGCCACGCCATCGCGCGCTATCACCGAGAGCAGTGCATCGTTTTGCGCACGCGGTGTGGTGGCCAGTTGCATGGGTTGGAACTGCACCACGATGCCTGCCACCGTTCGGGCCGAGGCGATTAGCCGATCGTCCAGCATGGTGCGCAGTTCGCGCTGCATGTTGGTGAATTGCCAGACCGCCACGCCGCCCCAGATGAGGCACATGGTGAGGCTCAGGCCCAGCACCAAACGCAGGCGCAGACTTTTCGGCAGGGGCGTCATGTCGTGCTGTCGCAGTAGCGGGCGCCAAGGCGAAAACCTTGACCGCGCACGGTGTCGATCACGTCGGCACCCAGCTTCTTGCGCAGGTGGTGCACGTGCACGTTGACGGTGTTGCTGCCCGCGTCCAGGTCCAGTCCATAGAGACTGTCGTGCAGCTGCGCCGGGCTCAGCACGCGCCCGCGCGCCTGCACCAGTGCCGACAGCAGCGCCCATTCGCGGCGCGCAATCTCCACGGGCTTGCCTTCGCGGGAGATCTCGCCCGTCGCCATGTTGACCTGGCAGTCGCCCAGCATCATCAGATCGCCGGCACGCCCGCCCGCGGGCGCAGCAACGCGCGCAGTCGCATCACCAGCTCCTGCAGATCGAAGGGCTTGGTCAGGTAGTCATCGGTGCCCGTCTGAAAACCGGCCATCTTGTCCTCGATGGTGCCGCGTGCGGTGAGGATGAGCACCGGCACATCCCGCCCCTGCGCGCGCCAGTGGCGCAGCAGGTCGATGCCGTCGCCATCGGGCAGGCCCAGGTCCAGCACGCAGGCATCAAAGCCACGGCGGGCCATGTGGGCTCTGGCCTGGGCCACGCTGGCCGCCGTGTCGCTGGTGAAGCCATGCAGTTCCAGCCCGGTCTGGATGCCGCTGGCAACCAGGGTGTTGTCTTCGAGGATCAAAATGTGCATGGAGTGCGGCTGTGGGGGAGTGCGTGCATTGTAGGAAGGCGGCCCTGCTGGCCGGCCTCCCTTACACGCGCCGCACTTTGACCGGCAGCCCCTGCCGAACCACCGCGCCCGACACCCAGTCAATCCAGACGTTGTCCTTGGCGGGCCGCGTAGGGTCGGCAAAGCCCAGGCTGTTCAGATTCACGCCCTGACCGTGCTGCGGGTTGTGGGCGGTGAGCTTGCCATCCACGGTATGGGCCACGGCACCCAGTTGCTTGTGTCCGTAGCCGTATTCGATGGCCACTGCCCCCTGTGCAATGCCCCCACGCACCAGTGCCACGCCTTGCACACGCGCTCCGGGGGTGCTGACCTCGATGCGGTCGCCGTTGGCAATGCCCAGCCGGGCCGCGTCGTCCCTGTTGAGGCTGATGGGGTTGTGTGGGTGCACCTGGCGCAGGCGCGAGGCCGCAATCGACATCGAGCTCATCAGGTTGGATTTGTAGGAGCTCAGGGTGAGCGGCCAGTCGCTTTCGGGGAAATGCTCGCGCATGCTCGTACCGCTGGCAAAGCGGGTGGGGTACCAGGTGGGGCAGCCCACGTAGCGCTCGCCCGTCATCGAGTGGCGCATCTTGGCCAGGCCTTCGTGCCAAAGCTGCACCGGGAACTTGTGGGCGGCCTTGACCTGTTCGCCGTTCCAGGCGTCGTCGATCTTGTCGAAGCGCCCGCCGCGGCTCATCACCATGGCAACGCGGCGCACTTCCTCGGGTTTGAGGCGCTTTTCCAGATCGGGCATCCAGCGGGTGAGGCCGGTGATGGCGATGTCGTCCTCGCTGGCTTCGGGCACAGGCTTGCCGGCCTGGTAGGCAATGTTGCACATGCCACGCAGGTAGAAGTCTTCGGACGACTCCAGGTCCAGCGGTTCGCCCTCTTTGGTGCTCATGGCGTTCTTGCCGAAGCCGGGAAGGTCCAGCTGTTTGGCGACAGCGAACACGAAGCTTTCAAAGCTTACGGGCTTGCCGTCGGTGGTCCTGGCGGTGGCGGGTTCGACCACGGGCCAGCGCACGGTAGAGCTCTTGGCAACCACGTCGGCCCATGGGGCGCCGATGCCCCAGCTCTCGTAGGTCACGGTGTCGGGCACGATGTAGTCGGCCAGGGCCGAGGTCTCGTTGATGAACGGGTCCACCGAGATGAACAGCGGCAGCTTCTTCGGGTCTTTGATGGCGTCCACCAGCGTGTTCTCGAAACCGCAGATGGCATACACCGGGTTGCCCATGTGGTTGACCCACGCCTTCACCGGGTAGGGGTAGCCCAGCAGGCCGGCGGCCAGCATTTCGCTGCTCATGCCCCCGGGGGCGGGATACCACGGAGCCTTGGCGGGATAGGGGTTCTGGCCGGCTTCCTTTTTGCGTTTGAATTCGCTGGTTTTTTCGTAGGGGAAGCGCGTGCGTGAAAGGGCCACACCCGTGGGTTTGACCGCGCCAGGGAACTGCGCAAAGTTGTAGCGCGGGCCAGGGCCAAAGGGGCCGAAGGGGCCGGCATCAAGAACCCAGCCGCCCTTGACGTTGAGGTTGCCGATCAGGTTGTTCAGCATGGCGATGGCGTAGGCGGTGTAAAAACCTGCACCGCTCATGGTGCCGCCGTGCGAGTTGGCCACGGCCTGCTTGCCGTGGCTGGTGAATTCGCGCGCCAGATCTTCAATGTCCTTCAACGGCACGCCGCACTTGTCCGAGTATTCCTGCAGCGTCTGGCGCCGCGCTTCTTCGCGCAGTTTGACGAACGATGTGCAGACGGCCATCGGCGAGGGCTCCTCGGTGGCGTCAGCTGCCTTGATCGGGGTGAAGTCGCGCTGCACCACCAGCTCAGCGGGCTGGGCCACGGTGTGCGGGGCAAGGCTGCCGTCGGCCAGTTGCACCACATACACATCTTCGGCGGGTGTTTTCTCGTCCACCGGCTCGGGCAGGGGCAGCCCCAAGTCCGCTCCGCGCAAGAACTGCCCGTAACGCGGATGCTTCGCATCGTTGATCAGCAGGTGGCTGGCGTTGCTCCACGCGGCCTCGCCTGCGGCGGCCATGGCGGACGGACCGGGCTGGCTGAGGAACCGGACGTCGTAGCGCTCGTTGTCAATGATCCAGCGGATCATGCCCATGACCAGAGCGAGATCGGTGGTGGGCTTGATGGGCAACCATCGGTTGTAGTCACCTGCCGCATGGCTGGAGGACATGGGCAGGATGGGCGAGACAACCACGTACTGGTACGTGTTCTGTGCACGCGAGCGTGCCTCGGACAGCTCACGTCCCATTCGCTGAAAGGGGTTGCCAGCCTGTGCCGGCGCGGTGCCGATAAACAAACCGAAACGCGAGTTCTTCCAGTCTGGCTTGCCGTGGGGCATGCCGGCAAGGTTGCCCAAGGCGGCTGCCGTGCCCACCCGGTAGGTCTGGCCGCAGTAGGCGCCGTGGTTGGACACGTTCACGGTGCCAAAAGACTGGCGGGCAAAGCGGTTGATCAAGGGCGTGCGACCTTCGTTGGAGGCATCGGTCACCAATAGCTGGTTGGCCTTTGGGCCGTATTCGGGGTTCTCGGGGTCGATCAGCGTTTGCACATCGCGGATGGCCCGCAGTCCGTCCACATGGCCTTCGCCGAACAGGTCGCCGCCTTCACAGATTTCCTTGACCAGATCCTCGAACGCGATGGTCTTCCATTGGCCCGAGCCGCGCGGGCCCACCCGCTTGAGCGGCTGCAGCACGCGATGCGGTGCGGTCTGGTGCTCGAACATGGCCGAGCCGCGCGCACAGCTGGTGGCGCGGCCTTCCAGGCCGTTGTCGCCGCCCAGCATGGCGTACACCTCACGCACCGGCGTTTCCATGGGTGCATGGTGCGTGGTGGCCAGCGGGTGGTAGGGGTTGCCGGCGACGCGCAGGATTTGGTTGTGCCCGGTGTCGACACGCACACGGATACCGCACTGTGTCCAGCAGCCCAGGCAGCTGCTGGGGCTGACCACCTGGCCAGGCTGGGTGGTGAGCTGGCCCGTCACGGGGTCGATGCGGAACTCTGGTGTCAGTGCGTTTGCGCGTGTGGCGCTTTTGGTGGGTGTGCCGGATGTGCCCGTAACCAGGCCCTTGGCTCCCTTGACCACCGTCTCGCCGTATCCGGCGGCAAACGCAGCCAGGCCACCGGCCACGGCGCCGCCGCGCAGCAGCATGCGGCGGCGGTTCATTTCGGGGCTGGTGTCAGTGCTGCCAGCGTGTTGAGGAACGGGAGGTTGGTTTTTGTCGGTCATGGGAAGTCTCTTTCATGTCAGCGCAGCAGTCATCTAATGCTATTATTTATATAGCTGCTAGCGCTTGTCTGCATTGGGTTTTATGCCAATTTGAATGGATATCTAATGCAAGGATCACCGTCAGGCGACTGCCTTGGCCTGACGGGCGGGAAACAGCTCCAGTGCCCAGCTGGCCAACGCCACCAGCGCCACGCACAGTCCGGCCACGCCGACCATGCCCAAGAGGCCGTCGCCGCCCATTGGCATGTGGTACAGGTACAGGCCTGCGCCAAACTTCGGAACCCCCTGCACGCCCATGAACAGTGCCCAGCGGAAGACCCAGGCGCTGGCAGCCAGCCCCAGGCCCAGCACCAGCGTGTAGCCTCTGGCACCCAGCCGATGGCGGCCACGCAGCAGCGCACCCACCACGGCTGCGCCGCCAATGGCAGAACCCACCATGGTCATGCGCCAGACGGGGAAGTCGTTCCACAGGCGCAGCGCTGCGTCGAAGGACGGACTGCCACCGTTCATCCCCGTCAACGCCCAGGCCGCGGCCACGGCCACCAGCGCAGCGGCCAGTGCCAGCCCCAAGCCGCGAAGCAACTGCAGGGCGGCGGCACCGGGGCGCAGCGCGGCGGGCAAGAAGCGCTCCAGCACGAAGGCCACGCCCACCGTGGCCAGCCAGCCGGTAAGCGCCAGGTTGACCGGTACCCACATCGTGTTCCACAGCGGGCGTGAGCGCACTGCCATCATTTCGGCACCTGTATAGACCGTGATGGACAGCGCCGAGAGCACCAGCAGCGGAGACAGCAGGCGCATCCAGTGGGTCTTGCCCAGCCACCAGCTGGCGCACAGGGCCACGGACAGCATGACAAACACCGGCAGCAGCAGCGCGCCCACCGACATCCACGACCAGGGCGTGAAATGGGCATAGAAGTGCCAAAAACGGGCAGGCTGGTGCAGGTCGGCCAGCAGCGAAACGGGCGCGGCAATGGCGCTGACGGCAAGCGTCAGCACGGCCACCGGCAGCAGGCGCTGCAAGGAGCTGCCGGTTGAGTCCCAGCTGCACAAGGCGGTAAGCAGGGCTGCACCCGTGGCCACACCGGCCAGAAAGAAATACTGCACTGCCCAAGGCAGCCAGGCGGCTTCGTAATGCGGGGTCAGAAGTTCGATGATCTGCATGGTCGGCTCCTTCGTTAGTGCTCGGACACCAGGCGCACGCTGGCCTGACCGTCCACGCCGTTGACGAACTCGTCGGGCAGGCCGATGTAGTACACGCGCGGCGCCGTGTTCATGCCGGGCTTGAGCACCTTGATCTCATCCTTGTGCTCGGCCATGCGGCGGTTGATCTCGCTGTCCTGGTCGTTCAGGTCGCCGATCACCCGCGCGCCGCCCACGCAGCTTTCCACGCAGGCCGGCAGCAGTCCGACTTCCAGCCGGTGCTCGCAAAAGGTGCACTTGTCGGCCGTCTGCGTCTCGTGGTTGATGAAGCGCGCGTCGTAGGGGCAGGCCTGCACGCAATAGCCGCAGCCCACGCAGCGCTCGTTGTCCACCAGCACGATGCCGTCGGTGCGCTGAAAGGTGGCCTGCACCGGACACACGGGCACGCAGGGCGGCTCGTCGCAGTGGTTGCACAGACGTGGCAGGCTGACCATGGCGGGTGCCGCGCCGCCGGGCTTGTCGATCTCGTACTGCAGCACCGTGGTGCGGAACTGGCCGATAGGTGGCAGGTTTTCCACCGAGCAGCTCACCGTGCAGGCCTGACAGCCGATGCACTTGCGCATGTCCACCAGCATGCCGAAGCGTTTGCCCTCCATGCCAGGGCGGCGCGGGGGCTGGGTGGTGGCGGAAGGGCTGGCAGCGTGGCCGGCACCTGCCAAACCAAAAGCCGTGGCCATGCCCACAAGCTCCTGCAGGAACGTGCGCTTGCCAAGTTGCGGCGTGTTCAAGGCTTGGGGACGAGGGGAGGGTGTGGGTGTGGACATAAGTATTACCTGATATTATGTTTCGATTATTATTTCTTCCGCGGATATATATTGTTTTGATGAATGTCAAGCAAAAAAGTTAATATTTTCGTATTTAATTTTATGCAAAACTTATAATTTTAATATTCATATATTAATGAAATATTAAATAATCTTGAGTGTATTACTGCGGAATGCCAGGCGATTTGCTCCCGGCGATTGAATCCAGGATTGGTGGCCGTTTTCAGAGTGGCTGTGGTCAGACCCGATGAGCAATGACTACCGGGCAGGCGTTTGGGAAGCGGGCGTGGCTCTTTACCGGCTCGCCAGCTGGACGCTGCGCCCCTCCGACCCGACAAAAGTGGGCTTGGATGGGGGCGAAAGAGAGCGAAGATCTGTGACAGAATCCGCGTTGGGGCGGGTTTCGGGCTGATTTTCCGGAATCGTTGCCGCAAGCCTGCGACCACTTCAAAAATCCTGTTTCAACGCATTGCCTTGGGTGTGTGCGCAGTTGGAGCCCCGCCGCGCCTGCCATGGTTGGCAAGTGGATGGCAAACTACCCAAAGTCCCTGGCCAATTGGCTTTGGGCTTTTTTACACGCGTTCAGGGTCAACCTGCCTGGCACCGTTCTTATTCCCCCAATTGGAAATTTCATGATCAGTGGACTTGTTGCCGGAAAGCTTTTTGGGCCGGCGGAACAGCGCATCGACAAGGCAGGCAAGCCCTTTGCCGTGGCCAAAGTGCTGGCCGCCAGTGGCGATGGCGAAACGCTGATCGTGAATGTGATCGGTTTTGAGCCCGCTGTGTGCTCGGCCCTGCAGGCGCTGGGAGAGGGCGAACCCATTGCCCTGGCCGGTGGGCTTACGCCACGGGTCTGGACAGACAAGCAGGGCAACACCCGGCCTGCTCTGGACATGGTGGCGCACCGTGTGCTGACCGCTTACGACGCCAGCGACAGCCACCCGGCGTGATCGCCTGGAGATGTCTGGGCCCACCCGCCAACACTGCGTCGGCGGGCGGACACCCAGGCACACATTCAGACTCGCTCAGGCCGAGAGCGCCTGCAGCAACTCGGTCTCGATCTCGATCTGCCGCGCGTTGCTTTGCAGCTCGGGTCCCTGGATCAGAAAGGTGTCTTCGACACGTTCGCCCAGCGTACTCACCTTGGCCAGTTGCACGCTGAGCTGGTGGCGTGCCAGCACGCGCGCCACCAGATAAAGCAAACCGGCGCGGTCGCTGGCCGAGATGCCCAGCAGCCAGCGCTGGGCTTTTTCGTCGGGGCGCAAGGTCACCCTTGGTGCCGCCGGAAAGCTCTTGACGCGGCGTGACACGCGCCGCACGGCCGGCTCGGGCAGCGGGCCACCGGTTTCGATGGCGCGCATCAGGTCACTTTCGACCATGTGCGTGAGTTCGCGGTAATGGCCTGGCTGGGCAGAGGCCACCACCTGGAAGGTGTCGAGCGCATGGCCGTTGTTGGCCGTGTGCACGCGCGCATCCAGAATGCTGAAGCCGGCACGGTCAAAATAGCTGCAGATACGGGCAAAAAGATCTGCCTGATCGGGCGCGTAAACCATCACCTGCAATCCCTCGCCCGCGAGCGACTGGCGCGCGCGCACCACGGGCTGGGGTGCACCGACATGGCGAGAGAGGTGGCGGGTGTGCCATGCAATATCGGCCGCCTCGTGGCGCATGAAGTAGCTCACATCCAGCGTTGCCCACAGCGCCTTGTGCGCCTCCAAGGGCAGGGCGTTGAGTGCCAGCAACACCAGCGCCTCGCGCTTGCGGGCCTCGATCTCGGCGGCTGCGTCGGGGGCCCGGCCACCCAGCGTGCGCAGGGTGGCGCGGTACAGGTCTTCCAGCAGCTTGCCTTTCCAGGCGTTCCAGACCTTGGGGCTGGTGCCACGGATGTCTGCCACAGTGAGCAGGTACATGGCCGTGAGGTTGCGCTCATTGCCGACACGTTGGGCAAAGGCGGCAATCACGTCCGGATCACTCAGGTCCTGCTTTTGCGCCACCGTGCTCATGGTGAGGTGCTCGCGTACCAGGAACTCGATGAGCCGGGCGTCTTCGCGGTCCACGCCATGCTGTCGGCAAAAGCGCCGCACTTCCATGGCGCCGATCTGCGAATGGTCGCCGCCGCGGCCCTTGCCGATGTCGTGGAAAAGGGCCGCCACATAAAGAATCCATGGTTTGTCCCAGCCAGCGGCAAGCTGCGAGCAAAACGGGTACTCGTGCGTGTGCTCGGCCATGAAGAAGCGGCGCATGTTGCGCAACACCATCAGGATGTGCTGGTCCACCGTATACACATGGAACAGGTCGTGCTGCATCTGCCCCACGATGCCGCGAAACGCCCACAAATAGCGCCCCAGCACCGAGGTCTGGTTCATCAGCCGCATGGCATGCGTGATGCCCGAGGGTTGCTGGAGGATGCGCATGAAGGCGGCGCGGTTGACCGGGTCGCGCCGGAAGGCGCCATCCATCACGCCACGCGCGTTGTAGAGCGCACGCAGGGTGCGGGCTGAGAGATCCTTGAGCCCGGCAGTCGTCTGGTGCAGCAAAAAGGTTTCCAGAATCGCGTGTGGATCGCGCTCGTACAGGTCATCGCTGGCCACCTCGATGAGCCCGGCTTTCTCGAAAAAGCGCGCGTTGATGGGGCGCGGCGCGTGGGTCGAGGGGTTCAGGCGCTCTTCGATGTTGAGCAGCAGGATCTGGCTGAGTTGCGACACGGCCTTGGCTGCCCAGTAATAGCGGCGCATCAGGGCTTCGCTGGCGCGCAAGGCTAAGCGCGTGCCATCGGGCGCTTGTGACCGGTAGCCAAACGATTCGGCCACCGCGGTCTGCAAGTCAAACACCAGCCGGTCCTCGTGGCGCCCGGCAATGGCATGCAGGCGGGAGCGCACCAGGCACAGCAGGGCCTCGTTGCGCTCGATCTGGCGCACTTCAAACGCCGTGGCCATGCCGCTGGCGGCCAGTTCTTTCCAGGTGCGGCCCAGGCCGGCGGCGCGTGCCACCCAAAGAATCATCTGCAGGTCGCGCAGGCCTCCGGGCGATTCCTTGCAGTTGGGTTCGAGTGCGTAGGGCGTGTTTTCGTATTTGGTGTGCCGCTGGCGCATTTCGAGGGTTTTGGCCACCAGAAATGCCTGCGGGTTCAGTTGCGCGCTGTATTGCTGCTGGAACTGTGCAAACAGTGCCCCATTGCCGCAAATCAGGCGGGCCTCCAGCAGCGAGGTCTGCACCGTCACATCCTGGGCCGATTCGGCCAGGCACTCCGCCACGGTGCGCACACTGGAGCCGATTTCCAGGCCCGCATCCCAGCAGCTGCCAATAAAGCTCTCCAGCTGGGCGCGCAATTCGCACCCTGAGTCGGTCGTGCAACCTTCAGGCAGCAGCAGCAGCACATCGACGTCGGAATAAGGAAACAGCTGGTCGCGCCCAAAGCCGCCCACGGCCACCAGGGCCAGATCGGCTGGGAGCTGGGCGCGCTGCCACAGGGCTTGCAGCAACCCGCCCGCCAAGGCGGAGAGCTTGCGCAGCATCAAGCGGATGCCACGGGTGGAAGCGCCGGTGGCCTGCATGGTGGCCAGCAGGGCCGCCTTGTCGTGGCGGTAGGCGTTCCGCAGGGCGTGAATTTCGGTCATGGGCAAGGGCGATGAAGAAAGCGGTGGGCCATGACCTGCGCAAGCAAGAGTCGTGCTTGCAGGCGCTGCGCCTCAGATCGTGAACATGGATTCAGGTGGTGGTGGCGGTCACAAACGACGGCAGCGGGGGCGAGCCGGCCGAAAGCGTCATCACCTCATAACCTGTTTCGGTGACCAGCACCGTGTGCTCCCACTGTGCCGACAGGCTGCGGTCCTTGGTGACGATGGTCCAGCCGTCGTTGCCAAACTCCTTGATCTCGCGCCGCCCGGCGTTGATCATGGGCTCGATGGTGAACACCATGCCGGGCTTGAGCTCTTCGAGCGTGCCGGGGCGGCCATAGTGCAGCACCTGGGGTTCTTCGTGGAATACCTTGCCAATGCCGTGGCCGCAGAACTCGCGCACCACCGAAAAGCCGTGCCCTTCGGTGAATTTCTGGATGGCGTGTCCGATGTCGCCCAGGTGCGCGCCGGGGCGCACCTGCTGGATACCCAGCCACATGGCGTCATAAGTAATGGCGGACAGGCGCTTGGCGGCAATCGAGCACTCGCCAATCAGGTACATGCGGCTGTTGTCGCCATACCAGCCATCCTTGGTGATGACGGTGACGTCCACGTTGACGATGTCGCCCTTCTTGAGCGGCTTGTCGTTGGGGATGCCGTGGCACACCACATGGTTGACCGAGGTGCACAGCGAGCCCGGATAAGGCGGATAGCCCGGTGGCTGGTAGCCCACGGTGGCAGAAATGGTGCCTTGGGCGGCCATGCATTCGGCGCCCAGGCGGTCGATTTCGAGCGTGGTGATGCCGGGCTTGATGTGCGGTGCGATGTAGTCCAGCACTTCAGAAGCCAGCCGGCAGGCGAGGCGCATGCCGGCGATGTCCTCTGCGGTTTTGATGGTGATACTCATGCCGCAATTATCCCATCGCCCCTCAAGCCTTGCCGGGCAAGGGCATGGCGGTGCGTGATGTCCGGTAAAATGGCGGGCTGCGCTTGCAGCGCCCCTTGTGTCATTGGTCCGGGGAGCGGCCGCCTCTGTGGGGGCTGCCCACTTCGGTGATGCACGAGGCTCTGCGCGCCTTACCCTCTCTCTCATTCCAACAGGCCGCTACCGTGACCTTGCACATGACCACGCTGGCGGGCGGCAACGCCCTCAGCACCTTTCGCGCCCAGCAACTGCAGCCCGCCCTTGAGGCCATTCACCCCAGGATCAGTGGCATTGCGGCACGCTTTGTGCACCTGGTGGCCACCGACGCCGCGCCCACGCCGCCCGAGCTTGAGCGCCTGGCCGCCTTGCTGACCTACGGCGACCCGTATGCGGGCCCTGGCGACGGCACCGTCCTCATCGTCACGCCGCGTCTGGGCACGCTGTCGCCCTGGGCTTCCAAGGCCACCGACATTGCGCGCAACTGCGGTCTGGCCATTCGCCGGGTCGAGCGCACCACCGAATACCGCATCAGCCTGAAGGCGGGGCTGCTGGGCAAGGCGCCCGAGCTGACCGCCGAGCAGCTGGGTCAGGTAGCGGCCTTGCTGCACGACCGCATGACCGAATCGGTGGTGGCCGACCGCGCTGCCGCTGCCGCGCTGTTCACCGAGCTGCAGCCCGCGCCCATGGAGCATGTCGATGTGCTGACCGGTGGCCCTGAACAAGGCAGGAAGGCCCTGGAGGCCGCCAACACCCGCTTTGGCCTGGCGCTGGCCGAAGATGAAATTGACTACCTCGTGGCCGCCTTCACGGGCCTGGCGCGCAACCCCACCGATGTGGAGTTGATGATGTTTGCCCAGGCCAACAGCGAGCATTGCCGCCACAAGATCTTCAATGCCCAGTTCACCATCGACGGTGTTGCGCAGGACAAATCGCTGTTCGGCATGATCCGTAACACGCACCAGCTGGCGCCCCAGCACACGGTGATCGCGTACTCGGACAACGCCTCGGTCATGGAAGGCCACCAGGTCGAGCGGTTTGTAGCCAAAATGGCCTCTGGCGCTTATGTATCAAGCGCTAGCAGCTATCAAAAGTGTAGTGCCACCCAGCATGTGCTGATGAAGGTGGAAACACACAACCACCCCACGGCGATCTCACCGTTTCCCGGCGCATCCACTGGCGCGGGCGGCGAAATCCGTGACGAGGGCGCCACCGGGCGCGGCTCCAAGCCCAAGGCGGGCATGACGGGGTTCACGGTGTCCAGGCTCTGGGGCAGCACGCTGGGCAAGCCCGAGCACATCGCCAGCCCCTTGCAGGTCATGGTGGAAGGCCCGCTGGGCGGGGCTGCGTTCAACAACGAGTTCGGCCGGCCCAACCTGCTGGGCTACTTCCGCGAGTACGAGCAGACCGTGGCCGGCGTGGACCGTGGCTACCACAAGCCCATCATGATCGCGGGCGGCCTGGGCGTGATTGACGCCCAGCTCACCCAAAAAATCGAATTCCCCGCAGGCTCGCTGCTGATTCAACTGGGCGGCCCGGGCATGCGCATTGGTATGGGCGGCAGTGCGGCCAGCTCCATGGCCACGGGCACCAACGCGGCCGAGCTCGACTTTGACTCGGTGCAGCGCGGCAACCCTGAGATCGAGCGCCGTGCGCAAGAGGTCATCAACCACTGCTGGGCGCAGGGCAGTAACAACCCCATCCTGGCGATCCACGACGTGGGCGCGGGCGGTTTGAGCAACGCCTTCCCCGAGCTGACCAACGACGCAGGCCGTGGCGCGCGCTTTGATCTGCGCGCCGTGCAGCTCGAAGAGTCGGGCATGGCGCCCAAGGAAATCTGGAGCAACGAGAGCCAGGAGCGCTATGTGCTGGCCATTGCGCCCGAATCGCTGCCCTTGTTCAGGGCTTTTTGCGAGCGTGAGCGCTGCCCGTTTGCCGTGATCGGCACGGCCACAGAAGAGCGCCAGCTGGTGCTGCACGACCCCGCTGCGACGGCCGAAGACCAGAAGCTGCCCGTGGACATGCCCATGAACGTGCTGCTGGGCAAGCCGCCCAAGATGCACCGCGATGTGAAGACGGTGACGCGTGAATTCGCACCGATGGACTTGACCGGCGTGCCGCTGCAAAAGGCCGTGATCGACGTGCTGGCCCACCCCACGGTGGCATCGAAGCGCTTTCTCATCACCATTGGCGACCGCACCGTGGGCGGCATGAGCCACCGCGACCAGATGGTGGGCCCGTGGCAGGTGCCCGTAGCCGATTGCGCCGTGACGCTGGCCGATTACAAGGGTTTTGCGGGCGAGGCCATGAGCATGGGCGAACGCACGCCGCTGGCGGCCATCAACGCCCCGGCATCGGGCCGCATGGCGGTGGCCGAGGCCATCACCAATCTGCTGGCTGCACCCATCGAGCTGCCGCGCGTCAAGCTGTCCGCCAACTGGATGGCCGCTTGCGGCGAGCCCGGCGAGGATGCCGACCTGTACGCCACCGTGAAGGCCGTGGGCATGGAGCTGTGCCCCGCGCTGGGCATCTCGATTCCCGTGGGCAAGGACAGCCTGTCCATGCGCACGCAATGGCAGGATGGCGGCGGCAAGAAAAAGGTCACCTCTCCCGTGAGCCTGATCGTGAGCGCCTTTGCCTCGCTGGCCGACGTGCGCGGCACGCTCACCCCCCAGCTCAACGCCACCGAAGACGACACCACGCTGGTGCTGGTGGACCTGGGCAAGGGCCAAAGCCGCATGGGCGGCAGCATTCTGGGCCAGACGCTCGACCAAAGCGGCGATGTGGTGCCCGATGTGGACGACCCCCAGGACCTGGTGAACCTCGTCAACGCCGTCAACGCGCTGCGCGCCAAGGGCCAGATCCTGGCCTACCACGACCGCAGCGATGGTGGCCTGCTGGCCGCCGTGGCCGAAATGGCCTTTGCCGGACATGTAGGCGTGGCTCTGAACGTGGACATGCTCGTGACCGAGGGCGACGGCATCAGCGACAGCCGCATGGAAACCGGCGACGCCAAGAACTGGGCGCAGCAGGTGAGTGCGCGCCGCGAAGAGCTCACGCTCAAGGCCTTGTTCAATGAAGAACTGGGCGTGGTGCTGCAGGTGCGCACGGCAGAACGCAACGAGGTGATGCAGACGCTGCGCGAGCATGGCCTGTCGAAGTTCAGCCATTTCATTGGCAAGACGCGCCCGGCATCGTCCAGCATCAACGCGGGCAAGGGCGAGCTGCAGGTCTGGCGCGATGCCAAGGCCGTGTTCAGCGCGCCACTGGCCGATCTGCACCAGGTGTGGGATGCCGTGAGCTGGAAGATCTGCCAGCAGCGTGACAACCCCGCCAACGCCGACGCCGAGCACGCCGCAGCGGGGGAGCCCACCGACCCCGGCATGCAGGTGCACCTCACGTTCGATGCGTCGGACGACGTGGCGGCGCCGTTCCTGAACCTCTCGCGCCCCAAAGTGGCTATCTTGCGCGAGCAGGGCGTGAACTCGCATGTGGAAATGGCCTACGCCTTCACGGAAGCGGGCTTTGAGGCGTTCGACGTGCACATGACCGACCTGCAGACCGGCCGCGTGAAACTCGAAGACTTCCAGGGCGTTGTGGCGTGTGGTGGCTTCAGCTACGGCGACACGCTGGGCGCTGGCATTGGCTGGGCGCGCAGCATTACCTTCAACCCCGTGCTGGCAGCGCAATTCCAGGGCTTCTTTGGTCGCACCGACACCTTTGGCCTGGGCGTGTGCAACGGCTGCCAGATGTTTGCCGAGTTGGCCGACATCATCCCCGGCGCGCAAGACTGGCCGCGCTTCACCACCAACCAGAGCGAGCGCTTTGAGGCCCGCCTGTCGATGGTGGAAGTGCTCGAATCGCCCAGCCTGTTCCTGCAAGGCATGGCCGGCAGCCGCCTGCCGATTGCCGTGGCGCATGGTGAGGGCTATGCCAACTTCAAATACCGTGGCAACGCGGCGCAGGCCATTGCGGCCATGCGTTTTGTGGACAACCATGGCGCGGCCACCGAGCAGTATCCGTTCAACCCCAACGGCAGCGCGGGCGGTTTGACTGCCGTGACCACGGCCGATGGGCGCTTTACAGCCATAATGCCCCACCCCGAGCGCGTGTTCCGCAACGTGCAGATGAGCTGGACCAGTGGTGACATCGGTGCGCTGAGCCCCTGGATGCGCATCTGGCGCAACGCCCGCAAGTGGGTCGGGTGATCTTTTTCTGACCGGCCGGGCTGTGCGGGGCCCGTGCACTGCGAAAAGGCTGGGTCCTTGTGGCCTGGCCTTTTTGCTTTTAGGGCGCTCCAACCCTGCATTGCAGTGATCCCTTGCGCTGTGCTCCACCCGCAAGCCCACGCAACCGGCGCTGCGCAAGCCAGGGACGCCGAGCAAGGGCCGCCCCGCAGCGAGGGCGTCGTCCCCCTTCAGGGGGAAGGCGCCGAAGGCGACTCAGGGGGTGCATCACAACCATTTCGCTGGTACACCAGCAGGCGCCCCTTGTAGGCGGGCAGATCGCCGCGCACCGGGTGGTCCAGCCGTTCCTCGGTCACTTCAAAGCCGTGGGCCGCCATCTGCTTGTTGAATGCCGAGCGGTTGCCGCGGTTGGGGTCCACGATCCAGATCTGTGCACCCGCGCCCGCATGGCGGTCGATGAAACTGGCCAGCGTGGCGCGCACATCGCGCTCATACAGCACATCGCTGCCCATGATCAGATCAAACTGCCCCTGCACCGCGCTTGCCAGTAAGGGAGCGTTGTGCGGGTGTTCCCGTTGTGCGACCAAAGGCGTGCTTCCCCATTGTCCGGTGCGGTATTTCATCGGGGGCAGGGCGTTGAGCCGCAGGTTCTCCAGCAAAAACGGGTTGGCCAGCGGGTGGCAATCACTGGCCGTGACATCCACGCCGCGTCGGTGGCACACCAGGCTGGCCAGCCCCAGGCCGCAGCCAATTTCCAGCACCCGCTCGTGGGTGCGCAAGGGGCGCAGGGCCATCCGTGCCGCCAGTTGGGCGCCCGAGGGCCACAGCAGGCCGAACAATGGCCAGGTTGCAGACGAGATGCCCAGGCGCTCTGCAACGCCCAGAGGGTCAGAAAACTGCTGGCGATCGAGAAGCGAGCGGATGAGCAGGTTGTCCACGCCCGCAATCGGGACGCTTTCCTGTTTGGTGAGATAGCCTGGCATGGCGGGGGCGCGAAGCCATGTCAGGGACCCCGAAGTGGTGGGTGAGCCTGCGAGTATGCGCCCCTTGTCGATGGCCTTTGCGTCCACGGCATTCCGTGGCGCTGCAGGGGGCAGGGGCGGCGTGACGCCTTGGCTGCCACGGTGCGTTGCTATAGTGCACGCCACGCAGCGCGCAGGACGCATGCTTTTCTCCCGACCCTTCGTGTTTTCACCTGCTTTTTCAAGGAATTTACATGGCCGCTGGCAGCCTTCTCGCATTGTTGGACGACATTGCAACCATCCTCGACGACGTGGCCCTCATGACCAAGGTCGCTGCCAAGAAGAGCGTTGCCATGGCCGATGACGTGTCGGTCATGACCAAGGTGGCAGCGCAAAAGACCGCGGGTGTGCTGGGTGACGATCTGGCGCTCAATGCCCAGCAGGTCACGGGCGTGCGCGCAGAGCGCGAGATTCCGGTGGTCTGGGCCGTGGCCAAGGGTTCGCTGGTGAATAAGGCGATTCTGGTGCCGGCCGCGCTGCTTATCAGCGCCTTTGCGCCTTGGGCGGTGACGCCGCTGCTCATGGTGGGTGGCGCATTTTTGTGCTTTGAGGGGTTTGAGAAGCTGGCCCACAAGTATTTGCACAGCCCGCACCAGAAAGAGGCCGAGCACGAAAGCCATGTGAAGGCCAACGCCAACCCGGCTGTGGACCTGGTGGCTCTCGAAAAAGACAAGATCAAGGGCGCCGTTCGCACCGATTTCATCCTGTCGGCGGAAATCATCGCCATCACCCTGGGCACGGTGGCAGGTGCGCCGTTTGTGCAGCAGGTGACGGTGCTCGTGGGTATTGCGCTGGCCATGACGGTGGGTGTTTACGGCCTGGTGGCGGGCATCGTCAAGCTTGACGACCTGGGGCTGTGGCTCAACCAGAAGCCGGGCGCAGCAGCCCGCGCTGTGGGCGCAGGCATTGTGCGCGCGGCGCCCTGGCTGATGAAGACGCTGTCGGTGGCGGGCACGGCGGCCATGTTTCTGGTGGGCGGCGGGATTCTGGTGCATGGGGTTCCAGCGCTGCACCATGCCGTGGAGGGCGTGGGTGCAGCGGCGGCCCTTTGGCCGGTGGGTGGTCTGTGGGCGGTGGTGGTTCCCAACCTGCTGAACGCGGTTGTCGGCATCGTGGCCGGTGGCCTGGTGGTGGCGGTAGTGACCGTGGTGGCCCGGCTGCGCAAGGGCGCCAAGGCGCACTGAGGACCCTGAAGTGACCCGGAAGGCCCGGGTGCTCCGTCTTCGGGTAACTACCAAGAGTTTGACCTGAGGCAAGGTTGACCATTTTGCTAACAGGCCCAATTGCGATACGGGGGCCGTCCCCGTTTAACCGCATTGGGTTCTGTATGAAAAAAAATCTGCTGGCTGTAGCCGTTTTGTGCGCATTGACCTCTGGCGCTGCTTTTGCGCAGCAAGCTGAGAGCCCTTGGCTTGTGCGCGTGCGCGCCGTCCATCTGGACAGCGCCAACAAGGACAGCACGGGCCTGGGCCTGTCGGTCAACAACAAGACGATTCCTGAAGTTGACATCTCGTATTTCTTCAACAAGAACGTGGCTGCCGAGTTGATCCTCACGGTGCCGCAAAAGCACGACCTGAGCTCCAGCGTTCTGGGTGGCCGCATCGGCTCGCTCAAGCACCTGCCGCCTTCGCTGCTGTTGCAATACCACTTTGACGCCCCTGGCTTCAAGCCCTATGTGGGCGCCGGTGTCAACTACACGCGCTTTTCCAACGTGAACCTGCCCGCCGGTGTGGACATCGACCGCAACAGCTGGGGCGGTGCCCTGCAGGTCGGCGTGGACATTCCCCTGTCCAAAAACCTGTATCTGAACTTCGACGTGAAGAAGGTTTACATCAAGACCGACGTGTTCGCTGGCGGTGCCAAGGCGGGCACGTTCAAGGTGGACCCCGTGCTGGTGGGCGTGGGCCTCG
Organism: Acidovorax defluvii; assembly: GCA_003268905.1. Lineage (GTDB taxonomy): Bacteria > Pseudomonadota > Gammaproteobacteria > Burkholderiales > Burkholderiaceae_C > Acidovorax > Acidovorax defluvii. The sequence continues at coordinate 71,936 of QLTU01000001.1, read as the reverse complement.
GCTGGCGCTTCTGATGCAACGGCGCTGCGCGAGCAGCGCCTTGCCATCAGACTCCAAGGTCAAAAGGGCTGGCGCGTGCGCCGGCCTTTTTTTTTTTGGTGGTTTCCACCGGTGGGCCGTGACGCGGCGGTCTGTCGGCGCTGGGTATTGATTGAAAAACGCTATATAAATAATAGCTATTAGCGCTTGATAGTATTGGGCTAGAGCCTGAAAATGCTTGAGATCGTATCGAACTCTCCCGGATGAAAAGTGGTCCAGCGCGATTCCGTGTCGGCGCAATCCTGCGCGCCCCGTGGTTGCAGGCTGTCACCCGGGGTGAACGCAGTGGGGGTAGCCTGTGGCATCGTTCACCACCCCATGCCCAACACCCGACGCACACCGCCATGCCCCTGAACCGCCCCAGCGACATCACCGACGGCCTGAGCCAGCGCCCCGCGCGCATCTCACCCAAGTACTTCTACGACCAGCGGGGCTCGCAATTGTTCGAAGCCATCACCCGCCTGCCCGAGTACTACCCCACGCGCACCGAGACGGCCCTGATGCAGCGGCATGCGGCCGACATGGCCCGGCATCTGGGCGCCGTGCGCACCGTGATCGAACTGGGCGCCGGCAGCTGCGAGAAGGCCCGCGCGTTGTGCGGCTGGGTGCGGCCCGCCTGTTTTGTGGGGGTGGATATCTCGGTCGATTTTTTGCAAGAGGCCGTGCTGCGCCTGCGTGCTGATATGCCAGGGCTGGATGCGCGGGCGGTGGGTGGCGACATGACCCAGGGCGTCGTGCTGCCCACTGACATTCCACGGGCCGGGCGCCTGGTGTTTTATCCGGGCTCCTCCATCGGCAACTTTGACCCGACCCAGGCACTTGAGCTGTTGCGGCACATGCGCGCCCTGGTGGATGGCGATGGTGGCCTGCTGATCGGCATCGATCTGCCCAAGGATGTGGCGGTGCTGGAGGCCGCCTACGACGATGCAGCGGGCGTGACGGCGGCTTTCAATCGCAATGTGCTCACGCACCTCAACCGCCTGATCGGCAGTGATTTTGTGGAAGACCAGTGGGGCCACCGGGCGTTCTTCAACCAGCAAGCATCGCGCATCGAGATGCATCTGGAGGCGCTCGCACCAATTTGCGTGCGCTGGCCGGGTGGCGAGCGCCGGTTTGCCATGGGCGAGCGCATCCACACCGAAAACAGCTACAAATACCCCCTTGCCGTGTTCACCGACATGCTGGCCCAGGCGGGTTTCTCCCATGCGCAGGCATGGACCGACGAGCGGGGCTGGTTTGCCGTGGTGCACGCCCGCCCCTGAACCCTCTGCTGAAGCGCTGCCTGGCCATGAATTTGTTGATTTCCCGCTACACCGAAGTGCGCCGCCACACCACCGGGCTGGTGCAGCCCCTGTCACCCGAAGACTGCACCGCACAGTCCATGCCCGACGCCAGCCCGGCCAAATGGCATCTGGCCCACACCACCTGGTTTTTTGAAACCTTTGTGCTGGAGGCGCACGAGCCTGGTTTTGCGCCGTTTGCGCCCGCCTTCAGGGTCTTGTTCAACTCGTATTACAACGGTGTCGGCGCCCGCCACCCGCGGGCGCAGCGCGGTCTGATCACGCGCCCCTCGCTGGCCGAGGTGCTGGCGTACCGGGCCGATGTGGATGCGCGCATGCTGCACCTTTTGTCCACGCCGGGGCAGGATGCGGCACTGTGCGCACTGGTAGAGCTGGGCTTGCAGCACGAGCAGCAGCACCAGGAGTTGCTGGTGACCGACATCCAGCATTTGCTGTCGAGCAACCCGATGCATCCGGCCTACCGTTCGCCGCAGTCAGTGGCCGCCGATGCAGAAGCCGCACCGCCGCTGGTCTGGCATGCGTTTGCCGGCGGGCTTACCGAAATAGGCCATGTGGGCGACAGCTTTGCGTTTGACAACGAGAGTCCCCGCCACACGGTGTATCTGCATCCGTATGCACTGGCATCACGCCTTGTCACCAATGCCGAGTTTGCTGCCTTTGTGGACGATGGCGGTTACCGCAATCCTGCCCATTGGCTGGCCGAAGGCTGGGACTGGCGCGTTGCCCAGGGGCTGGAGGCGCCTTTGTACTGGCAGCGTGTCGGTGCCGGGTGGCACCAGTTCTCCCTGGCAGGGCTCTGCCCCTTGCGCCATGGGCAGCCCGTGGTGCACCTGTCGTATTTCGAGGCGGACGCCTACGCGCGCTGGGCAGGTGCGCGCCTGCCCACCGAGGCCGAGTGGGAGCACGCCACGGCACTGCTGGCTTCAGGCACCGCTGGCCGTGGCCCCCGCACAGATGCGCTGCACCCCAGTGCGGCACGGGGCGTCGGCTTGGAGCAGCTGTTTGGTGAGGCGTGGCAGTGGACGCAATCGAGCTATGCGCCATACCCCGGTTTCAGGGCCGCGGAAGGTGCCGTGGGCGAATACAACGGCAAGTTCATGGTGAACCAGTATGTGCTGCGGGGCAGCTCGTGCGCCACGCCGGCCGGCCATGCACGCGCCAGCTACCGCAATTTTTTCCCGGCCACGGCGCGCTGGCAGTTTTCGGGGGTGCGGCTGGCCAGAGACGCCTGAAGCATCTGAAACGTCCCCACGTCGCCCCACCGTCCGAGACCGTGGCGCCCGCTGGGGGTTGCGTTGGCTGTGGGTCAGTCGGCCCCGGTGTCCTGCGCAGGCTTGCGCGGCCGGCGTGGCCGGGCAGGGGCTTTTTTGGGTGACTCGGGTTCGCTTTCTGCTGAAGCCTTCGGCGCTGCACTGGAGGCACGGGCCGAGCTGGAGGGCGCATCGTGCGGACCCTGTGCCGCCGTGGCCGCCACAGGCGCAACCGCCTCGACCGGTTGCGTCACCGGCTTGCGGCTGCGCGCACGGCCGCGCGCGGGTTCGGCGGACGTGGCGGATGTGGCGGGCGCCAGGGGTTTGGGCGCTTCGGTGGGCTGCTCATGGGCTGGGCGCTCCAGTGTGCGCGGTTCCATGGCGGGCGGTTCCGTCGTGCGCGGCTGCTGCCGAAAATAACCGCCCACTGGCCTTTCTTGCGGCACATCCAGCTGCGCACGGACCGGTGCACTGACCGGCGCATTCATTGGTGAACCCATCGGTGCATCGCCTGGCGCATGAAGCGCCGCAGTGCCGTCGTTGTCGCGCGGCATTGCGCTGAACGATGGGTCTTCACCTGCCAATCCGTCGTCGCTGGCGTGCAGCATGGGCGGCAGATCGCGCGGGTCGGATGATGCTGCGTGCCCGGATCGGCCGCCACGTCCGCGCTGGCGTGGCCCGTGGCTGTCAGCGCCGGGCTCTCTCGGGGGCTGGGGGGCGTTCTGGCGGAAATAGCCCGTCATCGGGTTATCACCTGCCGTGTCGGGCCGGGCGCGGGGGGCGCCGCTGCTGCCATGGCTGCGAAATACGTAGGCGCCCGATTTTTCGTCCCGGCCAAACTCCAGCAAGCCGCGCTCCTGGGCTTCTTCCAGCAGGTTGCCAAAGGCCCGAAAACCGTAATAGGTTTCACTGAAATCGGGTTTGCGGCGTTTGATGGCTTCCTTGAGCACCGAAGCCCAGATCTTGCCGCTGTCGCCGCGCTCGGAGACCAATGCATCAAAGGTCTCTACTGCCAGCTCAATGCCCTGGGTGCGGCGCGACTCTTGTGCTTCCTTGCGGTTGCGCTCTTCCTCGGGCGAGCGCCGGGCCTGGGGTGCCGCATCGGAAGGCTGGCGCCGGGCTTGCGCGCGCTGGCTTTCACGCACCAGATCGTCGTAGAAAATGAACTCGTCGCAATTGGCAATCAGCAGGTCCGAGGTGGACTGCTTGACGCCCACACCGATCACCTGCTTGGCGTTTTCGCGCAGCTTGGAGACGAGCGGGGAGAAGTCTGAATCGCCGCTGATGATCACAAAGGTGTTGACGTGCGACTTGGTGTAGCAAAGGTCCAGCGCGTCCACCACAAGGCGGATGTCGGCCGAGTTTTTGCCCGACTGTCGGACATGGGGAATCTCGATCAGCTCGAAGTTGGCTTCATGCATCGTGGCCTTGAAGCCCTTGTAGCGATCCCAGTCGCAATAGGCCTTTTTGACGACGATGGAGCCCTTGAGCAGCAGGCGTTCGAGCACCGGCTTGATGTCGAACTTGTCGTATTTGGCGTCACGCACTCCAAGGGCGACGTTTTCAAAGTCGCAGAACAGTGCCATGCTGATGCTGTCGGTGGGGGAGGCCATGTTGTATCCATTCACGTTGCTGGCGGGATCATCACACGGAAACGCGGCGGCATGGAAACGCATTGCCGGTTTCAGGGCTGGCCGGCTGGTGGGCTGGTGGCCGCTCTGGGGCTGTCCGGCGATGGCCGAGCCACCGGTGGGCGCGGGCATACTCACGGCTCCTTGCTGCTCCAACGGATTTCGACATGCCCGACACCCCGTCCATCGCCCCAACGCCACCTGCATCGGCCCGCCGTGGGGTCAGCGGCTGGTGGCGTGCCCTGGCTATTTTTCTGCTGGTAACTTTGTTCATTGCCTGGGCAACCAGCGCGAGCATGGTCGAACAACTCAAGGCACAAATCGCACACCTTCAGACCAAGGTGGCGGCGGTGGCGCAGGTGCAGTACCTGTCGGTGCTGCTGGACGACCGGCACATGCCTGCCCTGCTGGTGACGGCCGACACGCAGGGCAGCGTGCTGCAACTGCAGCGCCTGAACGAGGTGCGCGAGGGGCGGGAGGACAGCATGCAGCTGTGGGCGCTGGATGGCGACAAGCCCCCACGCTCGCTGGGCGTGATTGCCAGCACCTACAAAACCCTGCAACTGCCTGCCCCCGCCACTGCGTTGGCGGGCGTGCAAGAGCTGGCCATCAGCGTGGAAGACAAAGGCGGCGCCGCTGAGGGGCGCGGGCCCCGGCTTCCTTACCTGTTCAAGGGCGGGCTGGTCAAGAAGGCCCTCTGAGCGCCAGCACTGGGCAGGTTTGCGGGCGGCAAGAGTACGCAGCCTGTTGGTCGCAAACGTGTCTGTTGGATCCTGTGGGACTGGTCCCGAGATGGCGCGCGTGGTCAGCGGCTGCACCGTGGGTGAAAACGCTCGGATTGTTGCTATACAAAAAATAGCTGCCAGCGCTTGTCTGGTTTGATTTTCAATCGGTTTATTACTTAAAAGCAATGAAGAGCAAGCGCAATAAGCTATTTAATTCATAGCAAATTGCACAAACTCGTCAAATATCGTCGAGCAGCGGGTAAGGCAACGGGGCCAGCGTGAGGGGCACGCCACCCGCTGCCCCCACTTGCAGCGCTTCTTGCGCGGCGGCAATTTGCAGCGACACGATGGCATCCACGCCGCCACCGGGCGCGGGGGCCACCTGCACCACGGTGCCGCAAGGCTGCTCCAGGTCGCTGGCCGCAAAAACCTCGGCACCTGCCACCACATCGGCCGGGGCGTGCGCAATGAAGGCCCGGCGCTTGAGCGTGCCGCGGAACTGGCTGCGCGCCACGACTTCCTGGCCTGGGTAGCAGCCCTTCTTGAAGTTCACGCCACCCACCGACTCGTAATTGAGCATCTGCGGCACGAAGGCCTCGACCAGCGGAGCCGAAAGCGTGGCAACGCCGCTTTGCACCTCGCTCCACATCCACAGGGCCGTGTCCAGCGCCGGGCCTGCTGGCGCTGGCTCGGCAGCGGGGACCACCCACAAGGCACGGGGCTGGCCGAGGGCGGGGTACAGGTGCACTACCGTTGCCAAGCAAAAATCGGCTTTTGTCCATGCGGGTTGTGCGCCACCAGCTACTGAATTGATAGCTTCTCCGGCCACTCCGTACAGCGCGTAGTCGGCTGTGGCATCGCTCAGCCGGGCCTTGGCGCGCATCACAAACATCGACAGGCGCTTGAGCGTGGGCGCCAGCAGGTCGCGGCTGCAAACCAGCAGCACCTCGGTCTCGCTGCGCTTGAAGCCGATGAAACTGGCCTGCATGCGGCCTTTGGCCGACAAAAAGGCAGCCAGGCGGGCGTGCTGCAGGTCGAGCAAGGCGAAATCCTGGGTGAGCTGGCCGTGCAGAAACTTGGCGGCGTCTTCGCCTTCCACGCGAATCACGCCGAGATGGGACAGGGGGGCAATGCCATTCAGTGGGTAAGTCATCGCTGAATTATGATGCGCTGCTTCATACATACAGACGGCAGGGTTGTGCGACGTTTACTGGCTTTCATCGTGGTGGTTGGGATCGCACTGGGTGGCGTTGCCTACTGGTGGCTGCACCAGCCGCTGCCCATGGCGGGTGCAGGCTCGCAGGCGCTGGAGCTTGCCATCGAGCCCGGCACCACGGCGCGCGGTGTGGCCCGCGATGTGGTGGCTGCGGGCGTCAACACCGATGCGCGCCTGCTGTATGCCTGGTTCCGCCTTTCGGGGCAAGACCGTGCCATCAAGGCTGGCAATTACGAAATCCCGCCGGGCACCACCCCCGTCACCCTGCTGCAAAAGCTGGCTCGCGGCGAAGAGGCGCTGCGCGCCTTCACGCTGGTGGAAGGCTTGAACTGGCGCCAGGTGCGGCAGGCCCTGGCCAGGGAGGACCAGCTCCAGCCCGACTCCGCCCGGCTTACCGATGCAGAACTGATGGCGCAGCTTGGGCGCCCGGGTGTGCATCCCGAGGGGCGGTTTTTCCCCGACACCTATGCCTATGCCAAGGGGTCGAGCGACATTGCCCTGTTGCGCCGCGCCATGCACGCCATGGACCGCCGCCTTGAAGCCGCCTGGGCGCAGCGCGCTGCCGACACGCCCCTGAAATCGGCGGAGCAAGCGCTGATTTTGGCCAGCATTGTCGAAAAGGAAACCGGCCGGGCCAGTGACCGTGGGCAGATTGCCGGCGTGTTCACCAACCGCCTGCGGGTGGGCATGCTGCTGCAGACCGACCCGACGGTAATCTACGGGCTGGCCGAGAAGTTTGACGGCAACCTGCGCCGCCGCGATCTTCAGACCGACACGCCCTGGAACACCTACACCCGGGCGGGCCTGCCGCCCACGCCGATTGCCATGCCCGGCAAGGCATCGCTGCTGGCGGCGGTGCAGCCCGAGCCCACGCGCGCACTGTACTTTGTGGCCAAGGGCGATGGCACCAGCCATTTCAGCGCCTCGCTGGACGAGCACAACCGCGCGGTCAACCGCTATCAGCGGGGGCAGTGAGCGGGCTCCGTGCGCGCCCATGCGCCCCGATTCACCCAAGGATTCCATGTCACGACCCGGTCTGTTCATTACCTTTGAAGGCATTGACGGCGCAGGCAAGTCCTCGCACATTGAGGGGTTGGCGGCGGCGTTTCGTACCCAGGGTCGTACGGTTACCGTGAGCCGCGAGCCCGGAGGTACCCCGCTGGCCGAGAAGCTGCGCGAAATGGTGCTGAACGACCCCATGGACGCGCTGACCGAATCGCTGCTGATTTTTGCCGCCCGCCGCGATCACCTGCGCAACGTCATCGAGCCCGCCCTGGCGCGGGGCGATGTGGTGTTGTGTGACCGGTTCACTGACGCGACCTTTGCCTACCAGGGGGCAGGGCGGGGTTTTGATCTTGGGGTGCTATCAACCTTGGAGCGCTTTGCGCAGACCGGGCTTGGTCTAGAGGCCAATTTGATGCGTGAACCCGATCTGACGGTGTGGTTTGACCTGGCCCCCGAGGTTGCCGCCGAGCGCCTTGCCGGTGCCCGCGTTCCCGACCGTTTTGAGGCCCAGCCCGTGGAGTTCTTCCGCCGCGTGGCCCAGGGCTACGCCGACCGGGCTGCTGCTGCGCCCCAGCGTTTCGTGCGCCTGGATGCCGCGCAGGAGCGCCATCGCGTGTGGCAGCAACTCACCAGCGTATTTGTGCGCAAGGGGTGGCTGGCGATCATGGTGGCCAGCCAGGGAGGCCCGCAATGACCGACAGTGCCGTCGCCCTCGCACCCTGGATTGCCGCACAGCGCGCCAGCCTGCTGGCCCAGCGCGGCCATGCCTGGCTGCTGCAAGGCCCTTCGGGGCTGGGCCAGTACGCCCTGGGCATGGAGCTGGTGCGCGCATGGCTGTGCGATGCCCCCACGGCCCAGGGCGCTTGCGGCCAGTGCGGCAGTTGCCATGCCATCGATGTACGCACCCATGCCGACCTGTGCGTGCTGATGCCCGAGGTGCACATGCTGGCGCTGGGCTGGCCCCTGTCGGAGAAAGCCCAGGCCGACATTGACGATAAAAAGCGCAAGCCCAGCCGCGAAATCCGCGTGGAGGCCATGCGCGATGCGGTGGAGTTTTCGCAGCGCACGTCGGCCCGCGGGCGGGGCAAGGCGGTACTGGTGTATCCGGCCGAGCAGATGAACCACATCACGGCCAATGCGCTCCTCAAGACCCTGGAAGAGCCGCCGGGCGACGTGCGTTTTGTTCTGGCCAGTGAGGCCGCGCACCAGCTGCTTCCCACCATCCGCAGCCGCTGCCTGGGCCACGCCATGGTCTGGCCCTCCGAGGCCGACATGCTCCAGTGGCTGGCGGCGCAGGGGGTCGAGCCAGCAGCCGCAGCAGCGCATCTGCGCGCTGCAGGTGGCCGGCCTGACGACGCGCTGGTGCTGGCCCGTTCGGGGCGCAGTCCGCAGTCGTGGGCCGCTTTGCCCCAGGCCATTGCGCGTGGCGACGTGGCGGCGCTGGGCGACTGGGCGCCGGCCCAGGTGATTGATGCCCTTCAAAAGCTGTGCCACGACCTGCTGGCTGCCAGTGTAGGCGCTGCTCCGCGCTATTTCGCGTCCGGCGACCTGCCCAAGCCGCCGCCGTTGGGGGCTCTCACGCGCTGGTCGCGCGCCCTGGCCAAGGCCGCACGCACGGCCGACCATCCGTTCAATGCCGGCCTGATGCTGGAGGCGCTTGTAGCCCAGGCGCGAAACACCCTACACTCAAGACACTGAAGCCGACCCCATCACCATGAGCAGTCCATCCACAGCGCCCCGTCCCAGTGTCATGCAGCTGGCCATCAAGGAAAAGGTGGCCTTGTACGCGGCCTACATTCCTTTTTTTGTGGAAGGGGGCATTTTTGTTCCCACGCCGCGCGACTACAAGCTGGGTGACGATGTGTATGTGCTGCTGACCCTGCCCGACGGCACCCAGCGCTATCCCGTGGCTGGCCGCGTGGCGTGGGTCACTCCCCCTCGCGCAGCGGGTAACCGCACACAGGGGGTTGGCATCCAGTTCCCCAAAGATGAAAAATCGCGGCAGCTCAAGGCCAAGATCGAGGAGCTGCTGGGCACGGCCCTGGGGTCGGAACGTCCCACGAAAACCATTTGATTGCATGGTCTGATCTTGTGCCGACCCGCGCTGGCGGGTCGGCTTTTTTGTTTTGAAACCGCATGTTTACCGATTCGCACTGCCACCTCACCTTCACCGAACTGCTCAGCCAGCTGCCCGCCATTCGCCAGGCCATGCAGGAGGCGCAGGTCGAGCGCGCCCTGTGCATCTGCACCACCATGGAAGAATTCGACGATGTGCATGCACTCGCGCTGGCCCATGACAACTTCTGGAGCACGGTAGGTGTGCACCCCGACAACGAGGGCGTGACCGAGCCATCGGTGCAAGACCTGCTGGACCGCGCCGCGCTGCCCCGCGTGGTGGCGATTGGCGAAACGGGCCTGGACTACTACGGCATGGAAGACCGCAAGGGCGGGCGCAGCATTGCCGATATGGAATGGCAGCGTGAGCGCTTTCGCAACCATATCCGCGCAGCACGGGCCTGCGGTAAACCGCTGGTGATCCACACCCGCAGCGCCTCGGATGACACCCTGGCCATCCTGCGCGAAGAGGGCGAAGATGGCGCGGGCAATCGTGCCGGTGGCGTGTTCCACTGCTTTACCGAGTCGATGCAGGTGGCGCGGGCCGCACTGGATCTGGGTTACTACATTTCGTTCTCGGGCATCGTCACCTTCAAGAGCGCGCAGGATCTGCGTGACGTGGCCGCCTTTGTGCCCATGGATCGCATGTTGATCGAGACCGACAGCCCTTACCTCGCGCCCGTGCCCTACCGGGGCAAGACCAACAACCCGTCCTATGTGCCCCTGGTGGCCCGCCAGATTGCACAAACCCGTGGTATCCCGCTGGAGGCGGTGGCGCAGGCCACCAGCCGCAATTTCGAGACATTGTTCAAAGGAGTGGTGGCATGAGTCTGCAACGCCGTTCCGTTTTGGCCCTGGTGCTGGTGGCGGTCACTGCCACGGCGCAAGCGGGCTCTTACGAAGACTTTTTCACGGCCATCCGGCGCGATGACGGGGCCGCCATTTCAGCGTTGCTGCGGCGGGGCTTTGACCCCAACACGCGCGACCCCAAGGGGCAGGTAGGTTTGTCGATGGCGTTGCAGCTGGAATCCCACAATGCCTTCATGGCGCTGATGGGCGCGCGGCAGTTGAATGTGGAAGCCCGCAATGCGCAGGACGAAAGCCCGCTGATGCTGGCCGCCATCAAGGGCAACATCGAGGCCGTCAAGGCGCTGATTGCGCGCGACGCCGATATCAACAAACCGGGCTGGACGGCGCTGCACTATGCCGCGTCGGGCACCACGCCCGAGCACACGCGCATCTTGGCCTTGTTGCTGGAGAACCATGCCTACATCGATGCGGCATCGCCCAATGGCTCTACGCCTTTGATGATGGCGGCGCAATACGGCACAAGGGAAGCCTTGCAACTGTTGCTGGAGGAGGGCGCCGACCCTGCGCTCAAGAATCAGCTGGGGCTGACTGCCACTGACTTTGCCCTGCGGGTCGATCGCCGGGAAGCGGCCGATGCCATTGCCGCCGCCATTCGACGGCGCCAGCCGAACCGCGGTAAGTGGTAACGGGCGGCGAACTGCGAGGCACTTAGCCGGTGGTTGGGCGGTTTTGCAGGCGGGAATAGAGGCCGCCGCTGGCGATCAGCGCGCTGTGCGTGCCTTGCTCTGCAATGCGGCCCCGCTCCATCACCACCACGCGGTCGGCATGTTCGATGGTGGACAGGCGGTGGGCAATGACCAGTGTGGTGCGGCCGCGCATGAGCCGTTGCAGGGCGTCCTGCACCAGGCGTTCAGACTCGGTGTCCAGCGCGGAGGTTGCCTCATCGAGGATGAGGATGGGCGCATCCTTGTAAAGCGCCCGTGCAATCGCCAGACGCTGGCGTTGTCCGCCCGAAAGCTGGGCGGCGTTGTGGCCCACCACGGTGTGGACGCCCTGGGGCAGGGCTGCAATATGTTCTGCAAGGTTCGCGGCGGCAAGGCAGTCGTGCACCCGTTGTTCGATGATGGGGCTGCCCAGGGCCACGTTGGCGGCAATGCTGTCGTTGAACATCACCACATCCTGGCTGACCATCGCAAATTGTGAGCGCAGTGCATCCAGGCGCCAGTCGCTCAAGGGGTGGCCGTCCAGCAGGATCTGGCCCGACGAGGGACTCACGAAACGCGGCAGCAGGTTCACGAGGGTGGTCTTGCCTGCGCCTGACGGGCCCACCAGCGCCACGATCTCGCCCGGTTGCACCGTCAGGCTCACACGGTCCAGGGCGGGCGCATGCTCTGGGCCAAAGCTCACCGTCACGTCCTGCAGGGTGAGTGCGCCTTTGGCCCGCTCGACGGTGTAAGTGCCGCCCGTTTCTGCCTGGGCATCGCTCAGCAGCGCAAGACCGCGCTCCAGTGCCGCCAGGCCGCGTGTGATCGGGTTGGCCACGTCGGCCAGCCGGCGGATGGGTGCAATCAGCATGAGCATTGCCGTGATGAACGCGACAAAGCCGCCCACCGTCACCTCCCGTGTGTCCACCGCTCCCCGGTTTTGCCACAGGGCGATGCAGATCACCGTCGAGAGTGCGGCGGCGGCCAGCAACTGGGTGAGCGGCGTCATGGACGACGATGCAATGGTCGATTTGATGGCCAGCCGACGCAGGCTTCGGCTCAGGCGGCCAAAGCGTTCGGCCTGACCCGCTTGCGCCCCGTGCAGGCGCACCATGCGATGCGCCAGAACGTTTTCTTCCACCACATAGGCCAGTTCGTCGGTCGCCTGCTGGCTGCTTTTGGTCAGGCTATACAGGCGACGGGACAGCGTCTTCATGATCCAGGCGACGCCGGGCACCACCACGGCCACAATCAGTGTGAGCTGCCAGTTCAGGTAAAGCAGATAGCCCAGCAATGCGATGAGCGTGAAGCCGTCGCGCGACAGACCCAGCAACGCCTGCACCAGCAGGGTGGAGCCCGTCTGTACCTCGTACACCACCGTGTTCGAGAGCGCACTGGCCGACTGGCGGCTGAAAAGGGCCATTTCTGCTGCCAGCACGCGGTCAAACAACGCTTGCCGCAGCGCGAGCATGCCTTCGTTGGCAATGCGCGCCAGTGCGTATTGGGCAACGAACTGTGCAATTCCCCGCACCAGAAAAACGCCCAGAATGGCAACTGGCACCATCCACAACTGCAGCGTGCCCTGGGTGAAACCGCGGTCGAGCAGCGGTTGCAGCAAGGCAGGAATGAGCGGCTCGGTCGCTGCGCCCACCAGGGTTGCCACAACGGCAACCACCCAGGCGAGGCGCTGGTGCCCAAAATAGGTCGAGAGCCGCGCCAGCCGGGCGCGCAGGTTGGGGGGCGAAGCAGGCTGGGTGGCAGCGGCCTGGGCGTTCGTATCGGTGGCGTGCATGTGGCCCGGATTCTACGATTCGCTGCGGGCCCATCGCACAGTTTGTCACAGGGGTGCCCCGATGGTGTGTAACATTGGCGGCTGTCCACCGGCTTTCGCTCGGTTTCCGCTGGCTGCCAATGACCACTGATCGAACTCCTCACCCCACACTCTCCGCGGCATTGCCGCAACCCTTGCGCCGCCGTCTGATGGCCGCGTTGATTTCCACCCCCGCCTTGCCCGCCCTGGCGCAATTTCGCGTCGAGGTCACGGGCGTCGGGCTGACCCAGCTGCCGGTGGCCATCGCCCCGTTTCGCGGCGAGGCCCAGTCCCCCCAGAAAATCGCCGCCATTGTGCAGGCCGACCTGGAGCGCAGCGGGCAATTTCGCGCGGTGGATGCGTCGGGCTCCGCGCTTGACGAAACCTCGCGTCCCGATGTGGCGCTGTGGCGGCAAAAAAGCGCTGATTCACTTGCCACCGGAAGCGTGACACGCCTGGCGGACGGCCGTTTTGACGTGCGCTTTCGCCTGTGGGATGTGGTGCGCGGGCAGGACCTGGGTGGGCAGAGCTTTGTGGTCACCCAAGGGGACCTGCGTTTGGTGGCGCACCGCATTTCCGACTTCATCTACGAAAAGCTGACCGGCGAGCGTGGTGTTTTTTCGACCCGCATCGTTTATGTCACCAAGGCGGGTACGCGTTACAGCCTGTGGGTGGCAGATGCCGATGGCGAGAACGCGCAGTCTGCCTTGTCCAGCCCCGAGCCCATTATTTCGCCCGCCTGGTCGCCCAATGGCGGGCAAATTGCCTACGTTTCGTTTGAGTCGCGCAAGCCCGTGGTGTATGTGCACGACGTGGCAACGGGTCGGCGTCGGCTCATCGCTAATTTCCGCGGCTCCAACAGCGCACCCGCCTGGGCGCCGGATGGCCGCACGCTGGCGGTCACCCTGAGCCGGGACGGCTCTTCGCAGCTCTACACCATTGATGCCAATGGCGGCGAGCCGCGTCGATTGATGCAAAGCGCCGGCATTGACACGGAACCCTCGTTCTCCAGCGATGGCAAAAGCATTTACTTTGTCAGTGACCGCGGCGGCGCCCCCCAAATTTACAAGGTGCCTGCCTCTGGCGGCAATGCCGAGCGAGTGACCTTTACCGGCACTTACAACATCTCGCCCAGCATCAGTCCCGACGGCCGCTGGCTGGCCTACATATCAAGGGTCAGCGGTGCATTCAAACTGCATGTGATGGATCTGACGTCGGGAGCTGTTTCGGCCATTACCGACACCAGCGCCGATGAAAACCCCAGTTTCGCCCCGAATAGCCGCCTGATCGTTTATGCAACGCAGCAGCAGGGCCGGGAATCGCTCATGACCAGCACCCTGGACGGAAAAATCAAGGCACGGCTTGCCGGGCAGGGCGGTGACATTCGCGAACCCGATTGGGGTCCGTTTCAGAAACAGTGAACCTTTCGACTTTTTTGTATATCAAGCTCTCAGGAGAATTTTGGATGATGATCAAACGCATTTCCCTCGCCATTGCCGTCGCAGCCCTCATGGCCGGTTGCAGTTCCGGTGTGAAGCTGGACGATGTCCCAGTCGAAGACAGGTCCGCAATCCCCACCACGGGTGCCAATGGTGGTGCCAATTCCGGCGCCGCCGGGCAAAGCGGCGTGGCGGGCCTCAATATGGGGCAATCTGCACAAGATGCGGCCGGTCCGGTGGGCGTCAGCCGTCTGGTCTATTTTGATTACGACAGCTACGTTATCAAGCCCGAGTTCCAGTCATTGATCGAAGCGCACGCGCGGTTCATCAAATCCAGTGCCAACCGCAAGGTCATGGTGGAAGGTCACACCGACGAGCGCGGTGGCCGTGAATACAACCTGGCCCTGGGCCAAAAGCGCGCAGAAGCCGTGCGCCGTTCGCTGGGCTTGCTGGGCGTTTCCGATAGCCAGGTGGAGGCCGTGAGTTTTGGCAAGGAAAAGCCGGCAGCTCAGGGCGGCAGTGAAGATGTGCACGCGCAAAATCGTCGCGCTGAATTGTCTTACCGTTGATGCGCGCAGCAACGTTTCCAATGACGGCCCAGGCGCTGCTTGCGCTCACGCTCTCATGCGCCTTTGTTTCCACCGGCCATGCCGCGCTGTTTGAGGATGACGAGGCACGGCGTGCCATTCTTGAATTGCGGCAGCGGGTGGACGTGCTGCAACAGGTCAACCAGCGATCGGGGGATGACAATTCGCAGGTAAGACGTTCATTGCTGGATCTGCAGACCCAGATTGAAACGTTGCGCATGGAGCATGCCAAGTTGCGTGGCCAGAACGAACAGCTGCTGCGTGACGTGGCAGACCTGCAGCGACGCCAGAAAGATATCGCTCAAGGTGTGGACGAGCGTTTGCGCCAGTTCGAGCCGGTCAAGGTGACGGTGGATGGGCTGGAGTTTCAGGCAGATGCTGATGAAAAACGCGATTTTGAGGCCGCTCTGGCGGTTTTCCGCGCGGGCAAATTTGCAGACGCCAAAACGACTTTTGCCGGTTTTGTCCGCCAGTACCCTCGCAGTGGCTATCTGCCATCGGCCCGTTTTTGGCTCGGAAACGCACAGTACGCTGCGCGCGAGTACAAGGAGGCCATTGGCAACTTCAAGATGTTGTTGTCTGAGGCACCGGGTCACGCGCGCGCGCCCGAGGCTGCGTTGTCGATTGCAAACTGTCAGATTGAACTGAAAGAAACCCGCACGGCCAGAAAAACCCTGGAAGATCTGTTGCGCGACTATCCCCAGTCTGAGGCTGCAGTGGCGGCGAAAGAGCGGTTGTCGCGACTTAAATGACGACAGTGATCGGGCCCGCAGTTATCGCGGTGGAGCAGCGCGAGGCGGAGTCAGTCGCAGATCAGCGACGCCGTTTTGGCGGTCTGGAGCGGTTGTATGGGGTTGCAGGGGCGCAGCGTATCCAGCAGTCCCATGTGGTGGTGGTCGGCATTGGCGGGGTAGGGTCCTGGGCGGCTGAGGCCCTTGCCCGCAGCGGCGTTGGGCACATCACCCTGATCGACCTCGACCATGTGGCCGAATCCAACATCAACCGACAGATTCATGCGCTGACCACCACTGTAGGCCAAGCCAAGGTGTTGGCCATGCAGGACCGCATTGGGCTCATCAATCCCTCTTGCAAGGTGGTGTGCGTTGACGATTTCGTCACACCGGAGAATTGGCCCGGTCTGATTACCGATCCGGTGGATGCGGTGGTGGACGCCTGTGACCAGATCAAGGCCAAGACTGCCATGGCAGCCTGGGCCCGCGAAACGGGGACACTCTTTGTGAGTGTGGGCGCAGCGGGAGGCAAGCGCCATGCGCACAAGGTCGATATCGATGATCTCAGCGCAACCACGCATGATCCCTTGCTCGCGCAGTTGCGCTATCGGCTGCGCAAGCACCACCAAGCCCCCCGTGAAGGACGCAAGATCGGCGTCACCTGCGTATTCAGCCGCGAGGCCGTGGCGTCGCCTGATGCGTCCTGTGCGGTGGAAGGTGATGGCAGCTTGAATTGCCATGGCTATGGCTCGGTGGTGGCCGTTACGGCGACCTTTGGTCAGTGTGCCGCCGGATGGGTGCTCGACAAACTGGCCACCAGCTCCCGACAAGTCAAAAAAATCACGCTATAATTCAAGGCTTTGCAGCAGTAGATAAAACTTCTTTTGCAAACTGGGGACGTTAGCTCAGTTGGTAGAGCAGCGGACTTTTAATCCGTTTGTCGTGGGTTCGACCCCCGCACGTCCCACCAGATAAGCCCCATGGGCATTGAAAAGCCTGCTATCTAATCAGTAGCAGGCTTTTTTATGTCTGGGTTGGTGACAGTTTGATGACCACTGTGCTGCTGATGCGCCACGCCATCCTGCGCGTCTACGCCTGGAAGCCAATCAGCTGCCGCCCAAGCCTTGTGATGCTGAGTACGTCTGCCGCAGCCTTTGAAGTTGCTGCCACGGCGGAAATTTTTGCCTCTATGTAGCCACGGGACCATAGCCACTGAACCAGCGCGAGTTGGAAGGGATGGGTTACGCGCACGGCGTTTCTGGTGCGTTCCAGCGCAAGGGCGAGTTGTCTGAGATATGCGATGGGCATGGCCAATCCTTTGATTTCGCAGATTTCACAGTCGCTCCATTACACGCCGTTCCTGTCGGCACCGGGTTACCAGGTGTCGCAAGGTGTCAGCTTGTCAACCCGCCGTAACGGCGGACGACTGATCGGACATGCCCTGGCAAGTTTTTTTACATTTTGGCAACGCCCTTTCGGTGGTCAGGCGGCAGTCCGACGGACTGGCATCGAAATTTGCGGAGGGGCGGCGTCGGCATTGCGGTCGCTTGTTCTGCGCGGACTGTCGACCCTGACGCGACACAACGGTGCCCGGGATGCGTCTGCGGCCGATGCGGGCCCACCGCCGCAAGATTTCTTAATAACCAGATGGTCTTATTACTTTATTTTTCTATATTTTGATTAGTTATGCTTTTTGATTACAGTTCGGGCCTCATTCAACTTCTTGCGCTGCGGCGGCCTTTGGGGCTTCGCGGCGCAATTTCATTTTCATGATCGACTTACGGGGCATCACCCAGATTTATCCGGGCCCACAAGGCCCGGTCGAGGCCCTGCGCGGCATCGACCTGCACATCACGCCGGGCGAAGTGTTTGGCATCATCGGGCGCAGCGGCGCGGGCAAGAGTTCGCTGGTGCGGGTGATCAACCTGCTCAACCGGCCCACCAAGGGCGAGGTGATCGTTGCGGGGCGCGATCTCACGCAGCTCAATGACGCGCAGCTGCGTGCCGCGCGCCGCGACATCGGCATGGTGTTTCAGCATTTCAACCTGCTGTCCTCGCGCACGGTGTTCGACAACGCCGCGCTGCCATTGGAGCTGGCGGGCATGGACAAGGCCGCCATTCGCGAGCGTGTGAACCCGCTGCTGGAGCTGGTGGGCCTGTCGGCGCTGGCCGACCGTTACCCGTCGCAGATTTCGGGCGGACAAAAGCAGCGTGTGGGCATTGCGCGTGCGCTGGCCAGCCGGCCCAAGGTGCTGCTGAGCGACGAGGCCACGTCGGCACTCGATCCTGAAACCACGCGCTCCATCCTGGCACTGCTGCGCCAGGTGAACAAGGAACTTGGCCTGACGGTGGTGCTGATCACGCACCAGATGCAGGTCATCAAGCAGGTGGCCGACCGTGTGGCCGTGATCGACGCGGGCCGCATCGTCGAGCAGGGCCCGGTGATCGATGTGTTCACGCGCCCGCAACAGGCCATCACCAAGAGCCTGATTGATGAGATCGTGCCGCAGGAGCTGCCCGCCAGCGTGCTGGACCATGTGCGCCACCTGTCGCGCCAGTTGCAGGGTGGCGGCGTGGGCCAGCTGCTGCGCCTGTCGTACTCGGGCGAGCGGGCTTATCAGCCCATCTTGTCGCGCCTGATTCGCGAGCATGGGCTGGACCTGTCCATCCTGCACGGCCAGATCGACGAGATCCAGGACCAGACCTTTGGCTCGCTGGCCGTGTATGCCAGCGGCGAGGGTGCCCGGCTGCAAACCGCCATTGCGCAGTTGCGCGGTGAAGGTGTGGTGGTGGAAGAAGTGACAACGGAAGGCTGAGCGATGTTCGAGAATTTTTCAGAAATGATGCTGGAGCTGTTTGCCACCTCGCTGTGGGAAACCATCGTGATGGTGGGCATCTCGGGCGTGGTGGGTGGCCTGATCGGGATTCCGCTGGGTGTGTTTTTGCGCCTGACCGACCGGGGCGGCGTGCTGGAAAACAGCCCGCTCAACAAGACCGTGGGTTGGCTCGTGAACGCCGTGCGCTCCACGCCGTTCATCATTTTGCTGGTGGCCATCATTCCGTTCACGCGGTTGATTACGGGCTCGTCCATCGGCACGGCCGCTGCCGTGGTGCCGCTCACGCTGGCCGCTGCGCCCTTCATTGCGCGGCTGGTGGAAACCGCGCTGCGCGAAGTGGACAACGGCCTGGTCGAGGCCGCCCAGTCGATGGGGGCCACCACCAGCCAGATCGTGTGGAAGGTGCTGCTGCCCGAAGCGCTGCCCGGCATCGTGGCCGGCCTGACCATCAGCTTTGTCAGCCTGACCGGCTACTCGGCCATGGCTGGCGCCATTGGCGGCGGCGGCCTGGGCGACCTGGGCATTCGTTATGGCTACCAGCGCTTTTTGCCCGACATCATGCTGGCCGTGGTGGTGGTGCTGATCTTCTTTGTGCAGGCCATCCAGAGCCTGGGCGACTGGGCCGTGCGGCGCTTGAGTCACCGCTGATTGCTAGCTAATTGATAGCTACTAGCGCTTTATGTATAAGCGCTAGAGGCTGTTTTTGCTTGAAACGGACCTGGTCGGATCGACAGGCCCGTTTCTGTTGGGAGGTGATGGCCTGTGCATGGGTGGGCCCGTGTGCGTGCCGTATGCTTGCGGCCATGCCTTTTTTTCGCCCCTTGCTGCTGGCCGGTGCCATGATTTTTGCGGCCTCCGCCCATGCCGGAAAGATCACCATTGCGGCCGCTGCCGATCTGAAGTTCGCCATGGACGAGATCGTCGCCACCTTTCAGCAGGCCCACAGCGCCGACCAGGTGGACGTCATCTACGGCTCGTCGGGCAAGTTTCACGCGCAGATCCAGCGGGGCGCGCCCTACGACCTGTACTTTTCTGCCGACATCGCTTTTCCGCGTGCGCTGGCCAAAGCCGGGTTTGCCGCTTCTGAGGTCAGGCCTTACGCGGTGGGCCGCATCGTGCTGTGGAGTGCCGCCATGGACGCCCGCCAGATGACGCTGGCCAGCCTGACCGATGCAAGAGTAGCCCGCGTCGCCATCGCCAACCCCCGGCACGCGCCCTATGGCAAGCGCGCCGAGGAAGCCCTGCGCGCCACCGGTCTGTGGGACAAGGTCGAGCCCAAGCTGGTCTATGGCGAGAACATTGCCCACGCTGCGCAGTTTGTGCAGTCGGGCAACGCGCAGGTCGGCGTCATCGCGCTGGCCCTGGCGGTCAGCCCCGAGCTGGCCGGCAAGGGCGGTTACTGGCTGATCCCGGACCACCTGCATGCGCCGCTGGAGCAGGGGTTCATCATCACCCGGCGGGCTCAAGGCAACGCACTCGCCCAACGGTTTGCCGATTACATGGGCAGCCAGGCCGCCCGTGCCGTGATGACCCGTTATGGCTTTGTCCTGCCCGGCGAAGCCGCGGGCAAGTAGGGCGCTGGCGTGCGTGCGTGCATGCGTGAGGGCAGCGGCAGCGGCAACGACAACGGCCAGGAGTGCGTTGCGGTTTGGTTATGGGAGCAAACGCCATGTTGACGGACGGTGACCTGCAAGCCATCTGGCTGACTGTGCGCCTGGCAGGCCTGGTAACCCTGATCCTGCTGCTGGTGGGAACGCCGATTGCCTGGTGGCTGGCGCGCACCCCGTCACGCTGGAAGGGGCCCATTGGTGCGGTGGTGGCCTTGCCCCTGGTGTTGCCGCCTTCGGTGCTGGGCTTTTATCTGTTGCTGGCGATGGGGCCCAGCGGCCCGGTGGGGCAGCTCACCCAGGCGCTGAACATGGCGCCGCTGCCTTTCACTTTTGGCGGTCTGGTCATTGCCTCGGTGTTTTATTCGTTGCCCTTCATGGTGCAGCCGCTGCAAACGGCTTTCGAGGCGGTGGGCGACCGGCCGATGGAAGTGGCGGCCACGTTGCGCGCCTCGCCGCTGGATGCTTTTTTTACGGTGGCGGTGCCGCTGGCCGCGCCAGGTTTTGTGACGGCCTCCATTTTGACCTTCGCCCACACCGTGGGCGAGTTCGGTGTGGTGCTGATGATTGGCGGCAACCTGCCCGGCATCACCCGCGTGGCCTCGGTGCAAATTTACGACCATGTGGAGGCGCTCGAATATTTGCAGGCACACCGGCTTTCGGCGGTGATGCTGGGTTTCTCTTTTGTGGTGCTGTTGGCCCTGTATGCCTGGCGCCCGCAGCCCCGGAAAGGCGGCTGACATGGGCAGCATCGAAGCACGTTTTCGGCTCGACTGGCCCAACTTTTCCCTTGATGTGGATCTGAGCCTGCCCGTGCGTGGCGTGACCGCGCTGTTTGGGCATTCCGGCTCGGGCAAGACAACGCTGCTGCGCTGCATCGCCGGGCTGGAGCGCGCACCGCAAGGGCGCCTGGTGGTGGGTGATGAAGTGTGGCAAGACACCGGCCGCTGGGTGCCAACGCACCAGCGCCCCATTGGCTACGTGTTCCAGGAGGCCAGCCTGTTTGCGCATCTTTCGGTGATGGGCAACCTGCGCTACGGCCTGAAGCGCACCACGGGTGCACAGCGGGCGGGCCTTGATCAGGCGATCGCGCTGCTGGGAATTGGCCATCTGCTGGACCGCAAACCGGGCACCTTGTCGGGTGGCGAGCGCCAGCGGGTCGGCATTGCGCGGGCACTGGCCGTGAACCCGCGCCTGCTGCTGATGGACGAGCCGCTGGCCGCGCTCGACCTGCAGCGCAAACAGGAAATCCTGCCCTACCTGGAGCGCCTGCGCGGCGAGTTGGACATTCCTGTGCTGTATGTCAGCCACTCGCCCAATGAAGTGGCGCGGCTGGCCGATACCCTGGTGGTGATGGACAACGGCCGGGTGGTGGCCAGCGGGCCCCTGGCGCAAACGCTGGCCCGCATCGATCTGCCCATCACGCTGGGGGACGACGCTGGCGCCGTGCTCGATGGCACGGTGGGCGAGGTGGACCACGGCTGGCATCTGGCGCGGGTGGATTTTTCGGGCGGCAGCCTGTGGGTGCGCGACCAGGGCTTGCCTGTTGGCCGCCGCGTGCGGGTGCGGGTGCTGGCGCGGGACGTGAGCCTGGCCGAAGAGCCCGGAACCAGCAGCATCCAGAACGTGCTGCGTGGCTGCGTCGATGCCGTGGGGGACGATGGGCATCCGGGCCTTGCGCTGGTGCGCGTGCGCGTGGGCGACGCCATGCTGCTGGCCCGCCTCACCAAGCGGTCGGCCGCATCGCTGGGTGTGGTGCCGGGGCGCACGCTGTGGGTGCAGATGAAATCGGTCGCTTTGATGGAATGATGCGGGCGCAAGGGGGCGCAATAGGGCGCAAGGGGGCACACCAGCTCCCGCCCGCTGCGGCCAGCCACGATACTGTGCGCTTCACGGATGGACACAACCGACGGAGACAACACGCCATGACCCTGCCATTGCACCCCCTGGACCAGCAACTCTTCACCCGCGCCCAGGCGCTGCTGGATGACGAGTGGATCGCCCACGACGCCGACCTGGCCCCGGTTTTGCCCACCGTGCTGGCGCGCAACGTGGGGCAGGACTGGCACAAGGCGGGCACCTTTCGCCACCACCTGGTAGGCGTGGCACGCTCGCTCACGCTGTGGCAGCAGCCGCGGGATGTGCGCCTGCTGGGGCTGCTGCACAGCGTTTATGGCAACGCCTTTGTGGACCTGGTCAAGTTTGACCCGGCCAGCGAGCGGGCCCGCCTGCGCGACCTGGTGGGCGAATCGGCCGAGCATCTGGTGTATCTGTTTTGCACCCAGTCGCGCACGCAGTTTGTGCAGCGCGTGCTGGGTGGCGCTCTGGAGGCCGATGGCAGCCTGGTGCTCGACAAGGACGGGCAGCGTCATCTGCTCACGCCCTACGAGGTGGCGGCCTTCATCATCGTCAGCATGGCCGACACCATCGAGCAGTGGTTCAGCTGGCAGGACGACATTTACTCGCGCTTTCCCAACGTGCAGCACCGCCCGCAGGCCGTGCACTGGGCCGCATCGCTGTGGCCAGGGCCCATGCGGCCCACGGGGCGCATGTTGCACCAGATTGCCGGGCTCGGGCAGGCGCTGCAGCACCCGGGCCTGCAAGGGCTGCTGCCCGTGCCCCCGGTGTTTGCCAACTGCACCCAACACCTGTCGGTGGCGTCCGAGGCGGCGGCCACATCGCTTTATTGGTCGGTGATTCAGCAAGACCAGCCGCTGGTAGAGCTGGACGTGGCCACCGCCGTCCTGGAGCAGGCCGTGCGCCACAACCCGTGGGTGGGCGAGCCGCAGATGGTGCTGGCGCAGCTGTACCTGTCGGCCGGCCGGCGCGACGACGCCAAGCATGCCGCCCAGAGTGCGCTGCAATGCTTCAGCGCCTGGGGCAACGCATGGGACAAGCGGGTGCAGTGGGACGCCTGGGTGGCCTGGACGCGCATTCTGCTGCAGTCTGCCACCGAGGGAGGCTGGCCCGAGCGGCTGGACAAGCTCAACAACGCGGCCTTGCGCGGGTAATTGGCGATTCTTTATTCTGTATCGAGCTAAGGAAATAGAAAAACGGTTGTTTGCGTTTTATAGGGCTAACCCTAAGATGCGAGGTATCTCCATACGAAAGGTGTCTCCGTGAACAAGCGCTCCCTGCTGCAATCTGCCCTCACCCTGGCCCTGGCCGCCGGTTTTGCCCCCGGCGCGCTGGCGCAAGACAAACCCCTCAAGATTGGTGTGACGGCTGGCCCGCACGCCCAGATTTTTGAGCAGGTCAAAAAAGTGGCCGAAAAAGACGGCCTGAAGATCCAGGTGATCGAGTTCAGCGACTACGTTCAGCCCAATGCGGCCCTGTCGGCGGGCGATCTGGATGCCAACGCCTACCAGCACAAGCCCTACCTTGATGCCCAGGTGAAAGACCGGGGCTACAAGATCGTGTCGGTGGGCTACACCGTCAACTTCCCCATGGGCCTGTACTCCAAGAAGGTCAAGAGCCTGAGCGAGCTCAAGCAAGGTGCCCGCTTTGGCCTGCCCAACGACCCCACCAATGGCGGCCGTGCATTGCTGCTGCTGCAAGACAATGGCCTGATCAAGCTGAAAGACGGCGCCGGCCTCAAGGCCACGCCGCTGGATGTGGTGAGCAATCCCAAGAAGCTCAAGTTTGTGGAGCTGGATGCAGCCCAGCTGCCGCGCTCGCTGGACGATCTGGACGCATCGGCCGTCAACACCAACTTTGCCCTGTCGGCCGGACTGAACCCCAAGAAGGACGCCATCGCCCTTGAAAGCGCCAAGAGCCCCTATGTCAACCTGATCGCCGTGCGTGAGGCCGACAAGAACCAGCCCTGGGTGGCCAAGCTGCTCAAGGCCTACCAGTCCGAAGAAATCCGCAAGTTCATCGAGGTGGAGTTCAAGGGCTCGGTGCTGCCAGGTTTTTGATATATGCTATTTAAATAATAGCAGTTAGCGCTTTACCTATAAGGGCTAAGGCCTGTTTTCATTCATAAAACAAAAAACCCGGCTCAATGCCGGGTTTTTTGCTTTGCACGGCACAGGGCGCGCCAACCGCGCCCTGTGCTTCAGGCAGCTTGCGTTGCCTGAGGCTGGTTGGCAGCGGCCTGGCTGCGAATGGCCTGGGCAGCATCTGCCATGGCTTGGGCTTTGGCTGCGTCGCCCATGGCCACGCCTTCAGCGCGCACAAAGCGCACATCGGTCACGCCAAAGAAGCCCAGCACCGTTTGCAGGTAGCTTTCCTGGTGTTCCATGGCACGGCCGCCTTCGCTGGTCGAATACACGCCGCCACGGGTGGAGGCAATGATCACGGTCTTGCCCTTGGCCAGGCCTTCGGGGCCGTTGGCGGTGTACTGGAAGGTGCGGCCCGGCTGGGCAATGCGGTCAATCCAGGCCTTCAGCTGGGTGGGAATGCTGAAGTTGTAGAACGGGGCGCCAATCACCACCACGTCGGCCGCCAAAAACTGGCTGACCAGTCGCTCGGACACGGCGTTCTCGCGCTTTTGCACTTCGCTCAGGCCGTCGGTCTGGCCGGTGCGGGGCGCCATCGCGTCCATGGTGAAGTGGGCTGGGGCATCGGCCACCAGGTCCAGGTAGCTCACCTGGGTGCCAGGGTGGTTGGCCTGATAGGCGGCCACGATTTGCGCGGTCAGCTGGCGCGAAACGGAATGGGCACCGGTGATGGCGGAATCGATGTGAAGCAGTTGCATGGGGATCTCCGGAAGTTTGTAAGAGAGCCACCACATGTGGCCATGGGGTCAATTGTCGATAGATATCGTTTTGTTGATAAGCCAGCAAAATTGCGATAGATTGTTCCATCCATAGAACAATGACTGCCATGCAAGACCTCAACGACATGCTGTATTTCGCCGAAGTGGTGGAGCGCGGTGGCTTTGCCGCTGCGGGCCGGGCGCTGGGTATTCCCAAATCCCGCCTGTCGCGGCGGGTTTCAGAGCTGGAGACCCAGCTGGGCGTGCGCCTGCTGCAGCGCACCACGCGCAAGCTCTCGCTCACCGAGGTGGGCGAAGCCTATCTGCGCCACTGCCAGGCCATGCGCGAATCGGCCCAGGCCGCTGCCGACACCGTGGCCCAGGTGCAGACGGCGCCGCGCGGCACCATCCGCGTGAGCTGCCCCGTGACCCTGGCGCAGACGGTGCTGGCCGAGCTGATGCCGCAGTTTCTGGCCAGTTTCCCCGAGGTGCGGGCCGAGATGCAGGTGAGCAACCGCGCGGTGAACCTGGTGGAGGAGGGCATTGATGTGGCGCTGCGCGTGCGGCCATCGGTGGATGACAGCGGCAGCATGGTGGTCAAGCGGCTGGACCACGCCACCCAGATTCTGGTGGCCAGCCCCGAGCAACTGATTCGCCAGGGCACCCCAAAGACGCTGGAAGACCTGGCCCGCATGGACAGCATTGCCATGTCGGCGCCCGATGGCCGTTCTACCTGGAACCTCATTGGCCCTGGCGGTGCGCACCAGACAGTGCAGCACCAGCCGCGCTACGTGGCCGATGACCTGCTCACCCTCAAGATCGCCGCCATGGCGGGCACCGGCATCTGCTGGATGCCCGACTACATGTGCCAGGACGAAATGCGCGCGCGCAAGCTGGTGCGTGTGCTGCCCGACTGGGCGCCTGCGCCTTCCATCGTGTATGCGGTCTTCCCGTCGCGCCGAGGCTTGTCACCCGCCGTGCGGAGTTTTCTGGATTACCTGGGCGAGGCCATGCCTGGCCGCAGCAGCCAGGCAACCCGGCAGGCGATGCAAGGCATTGACAGTTCGGGCATCTGATCGGCTGCGTTGCCATCGTCCTGCTTGCGCTGACTGTAGGCGACGGCCACGCGCAGGGGATGGATCACCCCGCGCACCCGCGCATCCAAATTTCAGTGGGCAAGACGGCGCACAGCAGGCGAAGGCATGGACGTGTTGTGGTTGCGGGGTGCGGAGCGCGTGGCTGTGCTGCCCAGGCCCGCGCCGCCGCTTACCTGGAACACCGCCACCAGCTCGGCCAGGCGCTGGGCCTGCTCGCGCAGGTTTTCGGCGGCCGTGGTGCTTTCGCCCACCAGTGCGCCGTTTTGCTGTGTCATCTGGTCCAGCTGCGTGACGGCCACGTTGACTTGCGAGATGCCGTCGCTTTGCTCTGCGGCAGCGGTGCTGATCTCGCCAATCATGCCGTTCACGCGCTGTACGCCTTGGACGATCTCATTCATGGTCATGCCCGCGTTGGCCACCAGCTGCGTGCCCGAGTCCACCTTTTCCACACTGGTCTGGATCAGCGCCTTGATCTCTTTGGCCGCTTCAGCGCTGCGCTGTGCCAGGCTGCGCACTTCGGTTGCCACCACCGCAAAGCCGCGCCCTTGTTCGCCTGCGAGGGCCGCCTCGACCGCCGCGTTCAGCGCCAGGATATTGGTCTGAAACGCAATGCCGTCAATTACGCCGATGATGTCGGCAATCTTCTGGCTGCTGTGGTGGATGTCCTGCATGGTGCTCACCACCTGCTGCATCACCTCGCCACCCTTGGTGGCGGTGCTGGCCGCGGTGGTGGCCAGCTGGTTGGCCTGACGGGCCGAGTCGGCACTTTGGCGCACGGTGGCGGTCAGCTCTTCCATGCTGGCGGCGGTTTGCTCCAGGCTGCTGGCGGCCTGCTCGGTGCGGTGGCCCAGGTTCTGGTTGCCACTGCTGATGTCATCGCTGGTGGCGCGCAGTTGGCCAATGTTGTCGCGCACGGCGGACACCAGTTCATGAAACCGCTGCTGCATGTCGCGCACGGCCACCATCACGCTGCCGGTGTCGCCCGCCTTGACGTGCACGGGCACCGTCAGGTCGCCCTGCTGTATGGCCTGCACCACGGCGCGCACTTCGCTGGGCTCTGCGCCCAACTCGCGGCCAATGCTGCGCGACACAATGACCGTGGCGGCCACGCTGATCAGCATTGCCAGCAAGGTGATGGCGAGCATCACGCCCGTGAACTGGCTGGCGTCCTGGTTGGCTGTCGCGCTGTTCTTGATGATGCGGGCTTCTTCGTAGTCGATGAGCTTGTTGGCCGCTGCCAGCCACTGCTCGTATTGCGGCTTGGCTTCGGCCCAGAGCAGGGCTTCTGCGCCTGTGCGATCACCGGACTGCACCAGTGCCACCACCTTGGCGGTGGTGGCCACGGCGCGTGCTTCGATGTCTTTGAGCGCTTGCACCATGGGCCCTACTTCCGGGGGCACCTGGGTGGCGGTCTGGAGCACTGCGTCCAGTTGCGTGGCCGACTTGGCATAGAAATCTGCCAGCCGCGCGATAGATTCGACTTCTTTCTTGCGAGCGTCTTCGCTGGGCGCCAGCACCACATCGCGCACCGCAATGGAGCGGTCGTGTGCTGAGCCCCGGAAATTGATGGCCGCACGCTGAATGACTGCGTTCTGGGTGGCGTTGGCCGTGAGCGCGCCGTCGATGCCCCGCGCAATCAGCATGCTGTAGATCGACATGCCCAGCAAAGCCACGATGACCAGGCCGAAGCCCGCCATCAGGCGCTGGCTGATTTTCCATGTGTGCATTGAAATGTGCCTCGTAAAGATGTGTTGGAACGGAGATGCCAATCCAGGTCCTACGGCGCTGACGTGAGCGGTCTGTCGCCAGGACTTTTTTGCATTTGGTTACCGTTGTACTAGTTGGTACCTTGTCAAGCCGTTTGGTATAAATTATTTACTTGATAGTTTTTGTCTTGTGAAGCTTGGGCCCAGTGAAGCTTCTTTCAGATCATTTGGCGATTAAGTAACAAGAATTCAGTCGTTTGGGTTTTAAAGCGAGGCTCGCAGAATGCCCACTCTGTGACCAACACTTCCATCGTCATCGTTGCGGGCTGGCGCGACTCCGGCCCCGGCCACTGGCAAAGCCTGTGGGCCGAGCGCCTGCCCAACGCCCGCCGCGTGGTGCAGGACGACTGGATTTCGCCCACGTGGCTGGCCTGGGTTGGGCAACTCGAAAAAACCGTGCTGGCCGCTCCGAACCCCGTGGTCATCGTGGCGCACAGCCTGGGCTGCATTGCCACCACCCACATGGGCTCCGACGCTGCGGCCCGCGTGTGCGGCGCGCTGCTGGTGGCCCCGGCCGACCCGGAGCGCCGCGCCGTTTTGAGTGACTTTGCCCCGGTGCCCTTTGCGCCGCCGCCCTGTCGCAGCATCGTGGTGGCCAGCAGCAACGACCCCTTCTGTCCCATCCGCCTGGCAGGCGCCTATGCGCGAGCCTGGGGCAGCGAGTTCGTGCACATGCAGAACGCCGGGCACATCAACATCGACTCGGGTCACGGCGAGTGGCCACTGGGCTGGGCGCTGCTGCAGTCGCTGCAAGGCGATGCGGCCCGTGGTGTGGCGCATTCCTCCGTCACCGTGCAGGTGTCTGCCGCAGCGGCACAGCAGGCCGCCGGGCTTGAGTGCTCATAAAATAATAGCTGCTAGCGCTTACTGCATAAGCGCTAGAGGGTATTTTGGCTTGATATTTTGATGGGCTCGGCGCATTGCCAGTCGCAAGCAGGGCTGCGGGTTGAAATTTCTATATACCCAATTTCGATTAATTAACAAGAATATATTCTTTTGAGTTTTAAGCAGGGCTCAGCACAATGCCCCATCAACCGTTTTTGATCAGGCGCGCAACCATGACTTCTTTGAAACTCAAGACCCTCCTGGCCACGTTGGCCCTGGCCGCGAGCGGCGCATCCATGGCGCAGCAGAGCTTGCTGAACGTGTCGTACGACGTGGCACGCGAGTTCTACAAGGACTACAACGCCGCCTTTGCCGCGCACTACAAAAAGACCACCGGCCAGGACGTCAAGATCGACCAGTCGCACGCCGGCTCCAGCGCCCAGGCGCGCGCTGTGAACGATGGCCTGGCCGCCGACGTGGTGACCATGAACACCACCACCGACGTGCAGTTTCTGGCCGACAGCGGCGTGGTCGCGAAAGACTGGGCCAAGAAGTTTCCGCACGACGCATCGCCCACCACATCGACCATGCTGTTTTTGGTGCGCAACGGCAACCCCAAGGGCATCAAGGACTGGGACGACCTCATCAAGCCCGGTGTGCAGGTGATCGTGGTCAACCCCAAGACCGGCGGCAATGGCCGCTACGCGTATCTGGCCGCCTGGGGCGCCGTGCGCGAAAAGGGTGGCACTGAGGCGCAGGCCGCCGAATTTGTGGCCAAGCTCTACAAGAATGTGCCCGTGCTGGCCAAGGGCGGGCGCGATGCCACGGCCACCTTTTTGCAGCGCAACATTGGCGACGTGCTGATCACGTTTGAATCCGAAGTGGTGTCGATCGACCGCGAATTCGGCGTGGGCAAGGTCGATTCCGTGTACCCGTCGGTCAGCGTGGTGGCCGAGAACCCCGTGGCCGTGGTGGAGCGCACGGTTGCCAAGAAGGGCACGGCGCAGCTTGCCAAGGCTTACCTCGACTACCTGTATTCCGATGAAGCGCAGGAAATCGCGGCCAAGCACGCAATTCGCCCCCGCTCGGAAGCCGTGCTCAAAAAGCACGCTGCCACGTTCAAACCACTCAAGCAGTTCACGGTGGCCAAGTACTTTGGTTCGTTGACCGAAGCGCAGAAGGTGCACTTCAATGACGGCGGCCAGTTCGACAAAATTTACAGCACCAAATAAGCCATGACCGCTGCGACCTCTGCGGCTGCGCAGTCGGCGTTGCTGACTTCTGCGCAGGCTGGTCGGCGTGCGCCCAAGCGGGTGCTGCCCGGCTTTGGCCTGACGCTGGGCTACACGCTGTTTTATCTGAGCATCATCGTGCTGATCCCCCTGTCGGCACTGATCTTCAAGACCTTCACGCTCACCTGGGACCAGTTCTGGGCGGCTATCAGCTCGCCACGCGTGGTGGCGTCGTACCAGCTGACTTTTGGTGCCTCGTTCTTCGCGGCGCTGGTCAACCTGGTGTTTGGCCTGCTGATTGCGTGGGTGCTGGTGCGCTACAAGTTTCCGGGCAAAAAAATCGTCGATGCGCTGGTGGATTTGCCGTTTGCGCTGCCCACCGCCGTGGCGGGCATTTCACTCACGGCGCTGCTGGCGGGCAACGGCTGGATCGGCCAGATCCTGGAGCCCATGGGCATCCAGCTGGCGTTCAAGCCCGCGGGCATCGTGATTGCACTCATCTTCATCGGCCTGCCGTTTGTGGTGCGCACGGTGCAACCCGTGCTCGAAGACGCTGAAAAAGAGCTCGAAGAGGCTGCCACCTGCCTGGGCGCCACGCGTTTTCAGACCTTCACCAAGGTCATCCTGCCCTCCATCACTCCCGCGTTGCTCACCGGCTTTGCCATGGCCTTTGCGCGGGCGGTGGGCGAATACGGCTCGGTCATCTTCATTGCAGGCAACGTCCCCATGGTGTCTGAAATCACGCCCCTCATCATCATCGGCAAGCTGGAGCAATACGACTACGCAGGCGCCACAGCCGTGGCGGTGGTGATGCTGGTGATTTCGTTTGTCCTGCTGCTTGTCATCAACGCGCTGCAAGCCTGGCAGCGCCGCCACGCGGGGGCACCAGCATGAGGGGGGACCGGGCTGGAATGAGCGCCGCACGGCCGCCCGAAGGCGCGAAAGCCCCCCTGGGGGGCAGCGCACCACGCGCAGCGGGAAGCGTAGGGGCACGAAGTTCGGTGCGCCGTGCGCAGGCGGGCACAACGGAAGCGCCGTGGGTGCGCTACACCCTGATCGGGATAGCGCTGGCCTTCATGCTGCTGTTTCTGGTGCTACCGCTGGCTGCGGTGTTTGCCGAGGCACTGCGCAAAGGCTTTGGCGCTTATCTGGAAGGGCTGCGCGAGCCCGATGCCTGGTCGGCCATCCGGCTCACGCTGATTACCGCCTTGATTGCGGTGCCACTGAACCTGGTGTTTGGTGTGGCAGCCGCCTGGTGCATTGCCAAGTACGAGTTCAAGGGCAAGGCGTTTTTGACAACGCTGGTGGACTTGCCGTTCTCGGTGTCTCCTGTCGTAGCTGGCCTGGTCTACGTGCTGATGTTTGGCGCGCAGGGCTGGTTTGGCCCGTGGCTGCAAGAGCACGACATCAAGATCATCTTTGCCGTGCCGGGCATTGTGCTGGCCACCGTGTTCGTGACCTTCCCATTTATCGCGCGCGAGCTGATCCCGCTGATGCAGGCGCAGGGCAACGACGAGGAACAGGCCGCCATCGTGCTGGGCGCCACTGGGTGGCAGACCTTCTGGTACGTGACATTGCCCAACATCAAGTGGGGCCTGCTGTATGGCGTGATTTTGTGCAACGCACGGGCGATGGGCGAATTTGGTGCGGTGTCGGTGGTGTCGGGCCACATCCGTGGTCAGACCAACACCATCCCGCTGCATGTGGAAATCCTCTACAACGAGTACCAGTCGGTGGCTGCGTTTGCCGCAGCCTCACTGCTGGCCTTGCTGGCCCTGGTCACCCTGGTCATCAAGACGATTGCTGAACACCGCAACGAGCAGGCTCTCAAGGCCACCGCTGAATTGCCGCCCGAGCAGCCCGCCCCCGCGCCTGCTGCCCGCTGAAGGAAAAGAACATGAGCATTGAAATCCGTAACGTCAGCAAACAGTTTGGCGACTTCCATGCGCTGCGCGACGTCAGCCTCGACATCGCATCGGGTGAACTCATCGCGCTCCTCGGCCCCTCAGGCTGCGGCAAGACCACGCTTTTGCGCATCATCGCCGGGTTGGAGACGGCCGACGTGGGCAGCATCCATTTCAGCGGCGAAGACACCACCGACGTGCATGTGCGCGAGCGCAACGTGGGCTTTGTGTTCCAGCACTACGCGCTGTTTCGCCACATGACGGTGTTCGAGAACGTAGCCTTTGGTCTGCGCGTGAAACCCCGCAACGAGCGCCCGAGCGAGGCACAGATCAAGCAGAAGGTGACCGACCTGCTCAAGCTGGTGCAGCTGGACTGGCTGGCCGAGCGGTTCCCCTCGCAACTGTCTGGCGGCCAGCGCCAGCGCATTGCCCTGGCCCGCGCGCTGGCCGTGGAGCCCAAGGTGCTGCTGCTCGATGAGCCTTTTGGTGCGCTGGACGCCAAGGTGCGCAAGGAGTTGCGCCGCTGGCTGCGCCGCCTGCACGACGAACTGCATGTCACTTCCATCTTCGTGACGCACGACCAGGAAGAAGCACTGGAAGTGGCCGACCGCGTGGTGGTGATCAACCAGGGGCGTATCGAGCAAAGCGGCTCGCCCCAGCAGGTGTGGGACAACCCGGCCAGTCCGTTTGTCTATGGCTTTCTGGGCGATGTGAACCTGTTCCATGGCCGCGCGCACGAAGGGCTGGTGCACCTGGAAGGCATCGAGCTCGATTCCCCGGAGCACCAGCAGGCACAAAACGCCAAGGCCTTCGCCTATGTGCGCCCGCACGACCTGGACGTGCAGCGCTATTCGCCCGGCGCCGGGCTGGATGCGGCAGGCCGCCCCCGCGGCATCGTCGCGCAACTCAGCCGCGCCATCGTGGTGGGCCCGATTGCGCGGCTGGAACTAATTCCATCCGACGATCACAAACCAGCGGACAATGCGTCCCCGGACCACTTGATCGAAGCGCAGATTCCGGCGCAGCAGTTCAAGGAGATGGGTTTCAAAGAGGGTGAAATGCTGGTGGTGACACCGCGCCGCGCCCGCGTTTTTCTGGATCACGCCGCCGGGATTTGACTCCCCCTGAGTCGCTGCGCGTCTTTCCCCTAAAGGGGGACGCCCCCGGTGGACCGGCATCGACCGGTGCCGGTTGCGCAGGCAGTGCCCTGCAATTGCTATTGGATGAGGGAATAAGAAATGAATTGGTTGACTGCGGCCCCGCGCCGCGTGCTGGCACTGATCAGCGTGGCCTGCGTGGCCATGCTGGCTTTTGGCATGTATTTGCAGCATGTGGTGGGCCTGGAGCCTTGCCCCATGTGCATTGTGCAGCGTTATGCTCTCATTGGTGTAGCAATCTTTACAGGCCTGGCAAGCGCTAGAGGTCAAAAAGGCTGGTGGATTTCTTGGGCGGTGCTGGCTTTGGTCATGGCGGGTTTTGGCGCCTTTGTCGCAGCGCGCCAGAGCTGGCTGCAGTGGTACCCACCCGAGATCGCCACCTGTGGCCGTGATTTGTACGGAATGATCGAAAACTACCCGATCAGCCGCTCCATCCCCATGATCTTCCGAGGCTCGGGTGACTGCACGGCGATCGACTGGACCTTCCTGGGTGGCTCGATTGCCAACTGGTCGTTCATCTGTTTTGTGGGTTTTGGGCTCGTGTTGCTGGTGCTGCTGGTGCGGGCTTTGAAGGGTGGCGGTCGCGGAGGCTCGGGATACTCGATGGCTTGATGCCCTTGGCTCGCCATGGATCTTGCGAAAGGCGCTCTTCTGAGCGCCTTTTGTTTTTCGGGTGTATCGGAGCCGAAGGCTTCTCGCGCGGGCCGGGTGAAGAACGGCCGCTGGCTGGTAACTCTGACCGGTGGCAGCGGGCCCTCAGCAGAAGTCTTGTCCCCCCGGCCACGCCCGGTTCTGGTTCAAAACGAAGGCGCCGCAGTTCAGAGCGGGTTACAAGCGCTACCACCGGCAGCCGAAGTCGCTGCAGGGTGCGGAAACAGGACCCCCTCCGTGCCATCCACCCACGCAGGCAGCTTGTGCATCACGCTCTCGAACAAGCGGCTCGCCTGCCACTGCGCCAGCCACGCCTGCAGATGCGGCCAGGGCTGGGCATGCCACCAGGGGGCGTTGATGCCCGCAAACTGCCGCACGAAAGGCGCGATGGCCATGTCGGACAGTGTGGCGTGACGGCCAAACAAAAAGTCCTGCTCTCCCAGCCGCTCGTCCAGCCCTTGCAGCCATTGCGCGGCCTGTGTGCTGGCCAGGGCGGTATCGGCTTCGGGATAGCGGCTCGGGTATTTACAGCGGTCCAGCGCATGTTTGAAAGGGCCGTCGCATTCGGCAATCAGCGCCAGCATGTCGGCCAATGCGCCATGGCTCGGGTGTAGCCAGCGGCCGGGGTCATGCCGCTCCAGCGCCCAACGCATGATGGCAAGGCTTTGGTCCAGCACCTGGCCGCCGGGCAACACCAGCACGGGCACGGTGGCCTTGGGCGATGCCTGCAGCAGACCTTGTGGCTTGTTTCGCAGCACCACCTCGCGTAACTCGCAAACCTGACCGCTTACGGCCAGGGCCAGTCGGGCGCGCATGGCGTACGGGCAGCGGCGAAAGGAATACAGGACGGGCAGGGCGCTCACGCGGACTCGTCCTTGCTTAAACCCCCATCTGTGTGGGAGCGGTGCGCCGGGTTGCCCGGTTGCCGTGCGCCCAGGTGCGCCTGTCCCCGTTGGTCTGCCAGATCCATCTGGCGTTGGCGCTCGGCCAGCGCGCGCTCTTGTTCGGGCGTGCGCGTGCCATGGCAATAGGGGCAGCTCACGCCCCGCACATAGTGGGGCGACGCAAGCTCAGCTTCGCCCAGTGGCATGCGGCACGACCGGCACAGCTGGTGGTGGCCTGGTGCCAGGCCGTGGCCCACGGACACCCGCTCGTCAAACACAAAACAGTCGCCTTGCCAGCGGCTGTCTTGCTCCGGCATGGTTTCCAGGTACTTGAGGATGCCGCCTTCGAGGTGAAATACCTCTTCAAAACCCTGCGATTTGAGGAATGCGGTGGACTTCTCGCAGCGGATGCCACCCGTGCAGAACATGGCCACACGGGGCTTGCCAGCGAGTACGCCACCGGGTTGCGATTGCGCCGCCACCCAGGCCGGAAACTCGGAAAAACTTTTGGTATGCGGGTTCACCGCGCGCTCGAACGTGCCAATGCCCACTTCGTAGTCGTTGCGGGTGTCCACCACCACCACATCCGGGTCGTCGATGAGCGCGTTCCAGTCCTCGGGCTTCACATAGGTGCCCGCGTTGCGCGCGGGGTTGAGGCCCGGCACGCCCAGCGTGACGATCTCGCGCTTGAGGCGCACGCGCATGCGGTAGAACGGCTGGCGTTCGGTGGGCGCCTCCTTGTGCTGCAGGGCCGCAAAGCGGGCGTCGCTGCGCAGC
Source organism: Acidovorax defluvii (assembly GCA_003268905.1). Lineage (GTDB taxonomy): Bacteria > Pseudomonadota > Gammaproteobacteria > Burkholderiales > Burkholderiaceae_C > Acidovorax > Acidovorax defluvii. The sequence goes on along the minus strand of QLTU01000001.1, from coordinate 37,137 downwards.
CAGGTGAGCACCGCGTGCACGGCGTCCGGTTTGCCTGCGATGGTGCCGTTGATGCCCTCCGGCGCCAGCAGCAGCATGCCGCGCACGCCCTGTTCGTCGCACAGCGCCTGCAGTGGCGCGCGCAACGTGGCGCAGTCGGGCAGGTCGACAAACTGGTACAGGGCAACGGTGAGATAGCGGGGGGTGACCGGGTCCACGAAAGGCGCGCCATTGAAGAGGAGGAGGGATGATAGCGGTCGCCTTTCGCCTCGGCGAGTCGCGCAGTTGTGTGCATTGCCCGCACTATCCGATCCACCCCCGGTCGCAGCGCCTGCGCTCGTCCTGTCGGGGCTCAAGCACCTTGTCTTTCAGGCTATCTTTCAACTTTTCAATATTTCCTCATGCAAAGACGAACGATTTCTTTGGGCTTGGTGGCTGTTGCTGCGCTGCCCCTCTGGGGTTGTGCCGCTGCAGGCATCGCCAATGGGCCGGGTGGCGCAGCCCATGGCAAGACGGCCCGCCAATGGAGCGACGCGCTGGCCGGCATCGAGCGCGCCGCCCAGGGCCGCCTGGGCGTGGCCATGCTGGACACGGGCTCGGGCCTGGCGCTGGGCTGGCGGCAGGACGAACGTTTTGCCATGGCCAGCACCTTCAAGCTGGTGCTGGTGGGCTGGATGCTGGCCCTGGTGGATCAGGGCAAGGAGCGGCTGGATGCCCGCGTGCACTACCCGGTGGCCGATGTGTTGGCGTATTCACCCGTCAGCGGCCCGCGTGCGGGCGACGGTGGTGGCCTCACGGTGGGCGAGCTGTGCGCTGCCACCGTGCGCCTGAGCGACAACACCGCCGCCAATGTGCTGCTGGCGCGCCACGGTGGCCCGGCCGGGTTCACGGCCTTTGTGCGCTCGCTGGGCGATGGCGCCACGCGGCTGGACCGCACCGAGCCCACGCTCAATGAGGCCGCCAGGGGCGACCCGCGCGACACCACCACACCACTGGCCATGCTGCAGACGATGCGCAAGCTGGTGTTGGGCGGTGCGCTCACGCCCGCTTCGCGCGCCTGGCTGCAGCGCTGGATGGTGGAAACCACCACGGGCGACAAGCGCTTGCGCGCGGGTGTGCCGGGCTGGAAGGTGGGTGACAAGACGGGTACGGCCAGTGACAGCGGCACGGCCAATGATGTGGCGGTTTTGTGGCCCCCCGCCAGTGGTGCGCCGGTGCTCGTGACCTGCTACCTCACGCGGTCAACCGCCCAGCCAGAGCAGCGCGACGCGGCCATTGCCCAGGTGGCGCGCGCTGTCGTCGCTGCGCGCGAGACGTTCAGAGCTTCTTGACCAGCACCTGGCTGCGCCGGTCCCAGTTGTATTTGCGCTTGCGCGCATCGGGCAGCCAGTCGGGGTCTACCACCACGAAGCCGCGCTTGATGAACCAGTGCATGGTGCGCGTGGTCAGCACAAAGATGCTGTCCAGCCCCATGGCGCGGGCGCGCTGCTCTATGCGTTTGAGCAGCTTTTCTCCATCGCCCGTGCCCTGGCTTTGCGGCGACACGGTGACGGCCGCCATTTCGGCCGTTTTGGCCTCGGGGTAGGGGTAGAGCGCGGCGCAGCCAAAGATCACGCCGTCGTGCTCGATGATGGTGTAGCTGGCGATGTCACGCTCGATCTCGGTGCGGTCGCGCTTGACCAGAGTGCCGCCCTTCTCGAACGGCTCGATCAGTTGCAGGATGCCGCCCACGTCGTCCACGGTGGCTTCACGCAGTTCTTCGAGTTTTTCGTCGATCACCATGGTGCCGATGCCATCGTGCACATACACCTCCAGCAGCAGCGAGCCGTCCAGCGCAAACGGAATGATGTGGCTGCGCTCCACGCCGCCCTTGCAGGCCTTCACGCAGTGCTGCAGGTAAAAGCCCACATCGGTGGGCTGCTGCGCGGTGGGCAGCGTGGCCAGCAGGGCCTGCGCGGCGGCCAGGGGCAGCTCGGTGTCGATGGGGTTGTCGTCGCCTGCGGGCTCGCCGGGCTGCATGCGGATGCCGGACACCTCGGTCAGAAAAATCAGCTTGTCGGCGCGCAACTCGATGGCCACGCTGGTGGCCACTTCTTCCATGGCCAGGTTGAAAGCTTCGCCCGTGGGCGAGAAGCCAAACGGCGACAGCAGCACCAGTGCTCCCATGTCCAGCGTGCGCTGGATACCCGCCACGTCCACCTTGCGCACCAGGCCCGAGTGCTGAAAATCCACCCCGTCCACAATGCCCACGGGCCGCGCGGTCAAGAAGTTGCCCGAAATCACGCGCACCGTGGCCCCCGCCATGGGCGTGTTGGGCAGGCCCTGGCTGAAGGCAGCCTCGATTTCATAGCGCAGCTGGCCCGCAGCCTCTTGCGCGCAATCGAGCGCCACCGAATCGGTGATGCGGATGCCGTGCGAATACTTGGCAGCGTGCCCCTTGGCTGCCAGCTGCTCATTCACCTGCGGGCGAAAGCCGTGCACCAGCACAATGCGCACGCCCATCGCCTGGATCAGCGCCAGGTCTTGCGCAATGTTGTGCAGCTTGCCCGCTGCAATGCCCTCGCCGGGCAGGCCGATCACAAACGTCTGGTTGCGAAATTTGTGGATATACGGCGCCACCGAGCGGAACCAGGGGACGAAGGTGAAGTTGAAAACGGCAGACATGTGCGGGCGGGGCGGTCGGGAAGGGTGGAAAACAGCAAGGGCTGGGATAATTCGCGATTCTCTACGAAGTTTCTGCCTTGACCGCGTCCACCGCTTCCTCTCCCCTGCACATCGAGTTTCCGGAATCCCTGCCCGTCTCTGCCCGGCGCGACGAGATCATGGAGGCGATCCGCCAGCACCAGGTCATCATCGTGTGCGGCGAAACCGGCTCGGGCAAGACCACACAGCTGCCCAAGATTGCGCTGGCGCTGGGCCGGGGCAAGTGCAACGCGCCTGCAGGGCAAAAGGGCCAGCTCATCGGCCACACCCAGCCGCGCCGCATTGCGGCCAGCAGCGTGGCCAAGCGCATTGCCGAAGAACTGAAAACCACACTGGGCGACGTGGTGGGCTTCAAGGTGCGGTTTCAGGACCGCCTCTCGCGCGATGCTTCGGTCAAGCTCATGACCGACGGCATCTTGCTGGCCGAGACGCAGACCGACCCGCTGCTCAAGGCCTACGACACCATCATCATCGACGAGGCGCACGAGCGCAGCCTCAACATCGATTTTTTGCTGGGCTACATCCGCCAGATATTGCCGCGCCGGCCAGATTTGAAGGTGGTGGTGACCTCGGCCACCATCGATGCAGACCGGTTTGCCAAGCACTTTGCAAGCGCCCGCCCGGCGCCGGGCCGCCCCAAGGCGGGCGGGGCCCCCTCAGGGGGCAGCGACCCACATGCAGTGGGGGAGCGTGGGGGCGAATTGGTGCCCGCGCCCATCATCATGGTGTCGGGCCGCACCTTCCCGGTCGAGCAACGCTACCGCCCGTTTGAAGAAAGCCGCGACTATGGCCTGAACGAAGCCATTGCCGATGGTGTGGACGAACTGTGGCAAGGCAATGCGGCCGGCGACATATTGGTCTTTCTGCCCGGCGAGCGCGAGATTCGCGAGGCGGCCGACCACCTGCGCAAGCACCTGTCGCACCAGCCCGTGATGCGCAATGCCGAGGTGCTGCCGCTGTTCGCGCGCCTGAGTCAGGCGGAGCAGGACCGCATCTTTGACGGCCACACGGGCCGCCGCATCGTGCTGGCCACCAATGTGGCCGAAACCTCGCTCACCGTGCCGGGCGTGCGGTACGTCATTGACGCAGGCACAGCGCGCGTGAAGCGCTATTCTTTCCGTAGCAAAGTCGAACAACTGCTGGTCGAGCCCGTCAGCCAGGCCGCCGCCAACCAGCGCGCCGGGCGTTGCGGGCGCGTAGCCAACGGCATCTGCATTCGCCTGTACGACGAGGCCAGCTTCAACAGCCGCCCGCGCTTTACCGACCCCGAAATTTTGCGCAGCTCGCTGGCGGGCGTCATCCTGCGCATGAAGTCGCTGCACCTGGGCGATGTGACGCAGTTCCCGTTCATCGAGGCGCCCTCGGGCCGAGCGATTGCCGACGGCTACCAGCTGCTGTCCGAGCTGGGCGCGGTGGACGACGCCAACGAACTCACGCCCATGGGCGTGGAGCTGTCGCGCCTGCCGCTGGACCCGCGCGTGGGCCGCATGATCATCGAGGCGCGCGACCGCAAGGCGCTCGACGAGGTGCTGGTCATCGCCAGTGCACTCAGTGTGCAAGACGTGCGCGACCGCCCCATGGAGGCGCAGCAGCAGGCCGACCAGGCGCACGCCAAGTTCGACGACGACAAGAGCGAGTTCAGCGGCTACCTGAAGCTGTGGAAGTGGATCAACGAGGCCCGGGGCGGTGCGCCCAGCCTGCCATCGGCCCGTGCGCAGAAGGCCATGGCCGTCCACAAGGCGCCGTCGCAGGCCTATTTGCCCGTGACCCAGCGCATGGTGGCGGCCGCGCAACCCACGCCCGCGGCCGCCGTGGCCAGCGCAGCGGCACCCGCGCCCACCCACAAGCTGAGCAACCGCCAATACGAGCAACTGCTGCGCCAGAACTTCATCAGCATCCGCCGCCTGCGCGAGTGGCGCGACATCCACACCCAGCTGCTCACGGTGGTGACCGAGCACAAGTGGCAAATCAACACCCAGCCCGCCAGCTACGAGCAACTGCACCTGTCGATGCTGGCTGGCCTGCTGGGCAACGTGGGGGCCAAAAGCGACGAGGAAGACTGGTACCTGGGCGCGCGCGGCATCAAGTTCTACAAGCACCCCGGCGCGCACCTTTCCAAAAAGCCGGGCCGCTGGATCATTGCGTCGGAGCTGGTCGAGACCACGCGCCTGTTTGGCCGGGGCATTGCCGCCATCGAGCCGCAGTGGCTGGAGCAGATGGGCGGCCATCTGCTCAAGAAGCAGTTGCTCGACCCGCACTGGGAGAAAAAATCTGCCGAGGTGGTGGCGCTGGAGCGCGCCACGCTGTATGGCATCGTGGTCTACAACAACCGCCGCGTGAACTTCGGCAAGGTAGACCCGTATGCCGCGCGCGAGATCTTTATCCGCGAGGCGCTGGTGGGCGGCAACTGGGAGACCAAGCTGCCGTTTCTGGCCGCCAACCAGAAGCTCATCGCCAAGGTCGAAGAGCTGGAACACAAGTCCCGCCGCCAGGATGTGCTGGTGGACGACGAACTGATCTACGCCTTTTATGACCAGCAACTGCCGCCGGATGTGTGCAGCGGCCACAGCTTTGAGGCCTGGTACCGCGACGAGTCCAAAAAACAACCAGAACTACTCAAGCTCACCCGCGACGAGCTGATGCGCCATGAGGCCGCAGGCATCACCACCAACGCGTTTCCCAAAACCGTGCGTCTGGGCGGCGTGGACTGCGCCGCCAGCTACCTGCACGAACCCGGGGATGTACGTGACGGCATCACCGTGACCATTCCACTGTTCGTGCTCAACCAGGTGAGCGACGAGCGCTGCGAATGGCTGGTGCCCGGCATGCTCAAGGACAAGATCCAGGCCCTGCTCAAAAGCCTGCCCCAGCGCCCGCGCAGCCGCTTTGTGCCGCTGCCCGAGTCAGCCAAGCGCCTGGCCGAGCTGCTGGGCACACCTGAGCGCTTTGGCACGGGCAGCCTGACCGACGTGCTGCTCAAGCAGGTGCGCGACGAAACCTCGCTCGACGTAAAGCGTGCCGACTTCAAGCTCGACATGCTCAGCCCGCACCTGTTCATGAACTTCCGCGTGGTCGATGAACACGGCCGCCAGCTCGGCCACGGTCGCAACCTGGGTGCGCTCAAGGCCGAGTGGGGCGCCAAGGCGCGCGGGGCTTTTCAGGCGCTGGCGGGGCTCAAGCTCGGTGGTGCGGCGGCAGAGAGTGATAAATATGAGTCAAAAGTGCCTCAAGCGCTTGATGGTAAAGCGCAAGCAGCTATTAAAACAGGAGTAAAAGGTGGCGCTCAGCCTGCCCAGCCCGCCAAACCAGCCAGCACCACGCCATCGGCCCCCTCAACCCCCGCTGGCCAGCGCTACACCACCTGGACGTTCGGCGAGCTGCCTGAGCTCATGGAAATCAAAAAGGCCGGCCAGACGCTGATTGGCTTTCCGGCGCTCATCGACGGCGGCGACGCCGTCACCATTGAGGTTTTCGACGAGCCCGAGGTGGCCGCCGCCAAACACCGCGCGGGCCTGCGCCGCCTGTTTGCGCTGCAGATCAAGGACGCGCTCAAGTACCTAGAAAAGAACATCCCCGATCTGCAAAAAATGGCCGTGGCCTACATGCAGGTGGGACGCAACGCAGACGGCACCGGCGGCGGCACGCAAGAAGAGCTGCGCACCCAGATCATCGACGTGGCGCTGGATCGCGCCTTCTTGCTCGACCCGCTGCCCACTGACGAATACGCCTTCAAGCGCCGCGTCGAAGAGGGCCGGGGCCGCCTCACGCTGATCGCCAACGAAGTGGCGCGCCTGGCCGCCACCATCCTCACCGAATACGCCGCCGCCGCCCGCAAGATCAAGGACACCAAAAACGCCCCCGAGGCCACGGCGGACGCGCAGCAGCAGTTGCAGCGCCTGATGCCCAAGAACTTCATCGCGGCCGCCCCCTGGGCGCAACTGGCCCACTACGCCCGCTACCTCAAGGCCATCACGCTGCGGCTCGACAAATACCGCGCCGACCCCGCCCGCGACGCCGCCAAACTTGCCGAACTGCGCCCCCAAGAGCAGCGCTACTGGCGCCTGGTGGCCGAGCGCAAAGGCGCGGTCGATGCGCGAATGCAGGAGCTGCGCTGGCTGCTGGAGGAATTGCGCGTGAGCTTCTTCGCGCAAGAGCTGCGCACGCCGCAGCCGGTGAGTGTGAAGCGGCTGGACAAGCTGTGGGCGCAGATTCAGAGCTGAGCGGATCAGCGCGGATTAGCTCGGATCGTTGTGGAGTGGGGGAGGGTGGGCGCATGCCTGCCGCTTCATCTCCTTTGTCCTCTCCATCACTCCTCCACCACTTCCCCCAGGTCGCCCGCAATCAGCCTGAACTGCGCCAGCGCAGCCTGCAGGTCTTCGACAATCTCGCGCGCAATCACGCCCGGTGCGGGCAGGTTGTCACTGTCGGCCAGTGATTCGTCCTTGAGCCAGAAGATGTCCAGGCTGGTCTTGTCCCGCGCCACCAGCTCGTCGTAGCTGTACGCGCGCCAACGGCCGTCAGGTGTTTCTGGCGACCAAGTGGCTTTCCGCTGCGGACGACTATCGGCCCGGTACAGCGCCACAAACTCGTTCAAGTCTGTGCGCGTGAGCGGGTTGGTCTTGAGCGTGAAGTGCTTGTTGGTGCGCAGGTCATAAATCCACAGCTGTTTGGTCCACGGTGTTTCACTGGCGCCTTTCTTTTCAAAAAACAGCACATTGGCCTTGACGCCCTGCGCATAAAACAAGCCCGTGGGCAGGCGCAGCAGGGTGTGCACATCGCACTCGTGCAGCAGCTTTTTACGGATGGTTTCGCCCGCGCCGCCTTCAAAGAGCACGTTGTCGGGCAAGACCACCGCCGCGCGGCCGTGGGTGGTGAGCAGCGTCTTGATGTGCTGCACAAAGTTGAGCTGCTTGTTGCTGGTGGTGGCCCCGAAGTCGTCGCGCTCAATGGTGTCTTTCTCGGTGCTGGTGCGGCCGTCTTCACCCACGATGACGGTGCTGCTCTTCTTGCCAAAGGGCGGGTTGGCCAGCACCACTTCAAAGCGCTCTCCAGGGTCAGCCGCCAGCGCATCGCCCACCACCACGGGCACGGATTTTTCAGAGCCAATGCCGTGCAGCATCATGTTGATCGTGCCCTGCCGGTCGCGCCCCTGCGGGCGGCCTCTGGCCGTCCAAGCCGCTGGTGCGGCTTGACCATGGCGCACACGCGGGCGGTGCCTTGCACCAGCTCGTAGCCGGTGAAGGCCTTTTCCTTCAGGTGCCTGAGCTGGTCGCGCGTCAGGCTCTTGTTATGCGCCGTGATGTAGTTGTGCGCGGTAAACAAGAAACCGCCCGTGCCACAGGCCGGGTCGGTGATGCGCTCGCCGGGCTGCGGGGCGATGCAGTCCACCATGGCCTGGATGAGTGCGCGTGGCGTGAAGTACTGGCCTGCGCCGCTCTTGGTGTCTTGCGCGTTTTTCTCCAGCAGGCCCTCATAGGCATCGCCCTTTACGTCGGCGCCCAGAATCGTCCAGGTTTCGGCGCCAATCAAATCCACGATCACACGGCGCAGCTTGGCCGGGTCTTGGAATTTGTTTTGCGCCTTGCCAAAAATCAGGCCCAGCGTGCCTTTTTCTTGGCCCAGCTTTTCCAGCGCGTGGCGGTAGTGGTCAAACAGCTCGTCGCCGTCTTTGGCCAGCAGCGTGGGCCAGGCATAGGCTGCGGGCACGATGCTGGGCTGGTTGTACGGCGGTGCGCTGCGCTCGTCGGCCATCTTGAGGAACAGCAGGTACGTCAGCTGCTCCACATAGTCGCCATAGCTCATGCCGTCGTCGCGCAGCACGTTGCAGTAGTTCCAGAGCTTCTGGACGAGGGTGTTGGTGGTGGTGTTCATGGGTGTTTACGTAGTAGTTCAGGCCGGTGTTCGCTGAGCCACTGATGTGTATGGGTCAAAAGGAATTGGGCCTGGCTAATGCAATTACGCACTGCTGCAGGCTCAATCAAATCACCCGAATAGTCGTTGAGATTGCGCTTCTTTCGCAGCGAGTCGAGAACAATCCAAACTTCTTTGCCAACCCCCATGGTCAAACCCAAGGTTTGAATCATGGTTTGGTGGTGGCCCGGTGTTGTCGTCGATGGCCTGTAGCCGTTGGCCATCAACCCCATCATCGCGCATTGCATGATGGCTTTATAGGCTGCGTCAAACCGCGTTTCCTCACTCAGGCCCGCTACTGCGCTGTCGGCCAGATTTCGATTGGCGGCGGCAAGCAAACGCTGCACCTCTTCTGCGGTGGCGGCGTGGCGCTGTAGTTGATTTATTTTGAGGAGGTTTTCCAGACTCATGGCTCCCCCATCACCCACAACTTGCTTCCGCGCCACACTTGCGCCACGAAGCTATCCGATTGCAGAAGCTTGTCCTCGAACTCCGCTCGCGACAACACCGTGGGATTGACTTCACGGCGCAACGTGGTTTGGGTGTCGGACAAAGCCAGCACGACCTCAGAAAACTCCAAATCCCCCACCAGCATGACGTCTACGTCGCTGTGTGCATGCTCCTCTCCACGCGCCATCGAGCCATACACAAAAGCCATCTCCACTTTGTCCGCAAGGGGCAAAAGAGCCTCTCGTATCACGTCTACCAACCCCGCCGTCTTTCGCAACAAGCCTGTTAGTTCTTCATAGATCGGGCATTGTGGGTTGGCACGGTAGTACACCTGACGACCTGTTTCCTGGCGCAACAGCAACCCCATTGCGGCCAAGTTGCGCAACTCGCGATGCAGCGATCCGGGGGATACGCCTGTCAATCGGGCCAGCTCACGCACGTGCAATGCGGCTTCCGGTCGCAGAAAAAGCGTGCTGAGGACAGCTGATCGCGATTGCCCAAGTAAAAAGTGCGCCAAGCTCATGTTGAAGCAATTTTAGCTTCATATGAAGCAAAATTGAGAACGATCCGGCTAGCCATACACGGGAGTCCTTTAGTTTTCGGGTGGGCTTGGGTCGATCAGCGCCTGCAGCCGCTCCAGCGCCATGCCCCGCTCGCGGGCCTTGCCCACGCGCAGGGCGTCAAACAGCGCCAGCAGCTCGTACAACTTGGCGTCTTGCATGGCGGCAAAGGGCACGGCAGGGTGCAGCGGCTCTATGCCCACGCCGCGCACCGTGCCGTTGGGGTGCGGCCACACAAAGTCTGTGCTGCCCGGCGCAAACACACCGGCAAAGGCGGGCGCGCTGTGGCTGGTGGGCACACCGGCCGCCAGCGGCAGCTTGATGGCAGGGAAGGCGTACTTGGCCCCATGCAAGGCAAACTCCGCCAAGTTGCGGGTGTGGGGGCGCACCGGGTTGTCGGCTGCCGCCTCGGCATCATCCGGCAGGGCTGCACGGCGCACCCGCTTGCGGGTTACGCGGTAAATGCCCATGGGCTCCTGTGCGGCCAAATCACTGCTCATCTGGTTTGCATCAGGGCCACCCTTGCTGGCAGCAGGTGGCGGCTCACGGTTAGCCAGCAACAGCCCCGCCAACAACCCGCGCTTGATGCAGGCATGCGCCTCTGACACGCTGATGCCCAGCTCTTGCGCCAGCCGTGCATACGTCCAGCGTTGCTCACCCCAGGCGACGAGCTTGAGGGCGACCAGAAAGTCTTGGGGCTTGAGTTGCATGGGTATTCAATATTCGCAAATCGCGAATATTGAATATAAGCTGATCTGACATCAGTGACAAGGCTGTGAGTAAAAATGGCCTCTAGCGCTTATGCATCAAGCGCAAGCAGCTATCAAAATGGTAGTAGACGGCCTATTGCGCCGCTTCGGCCTCTTGCAGCTCTTTCAGCGTGCGCCCATCCGCCGCCTTCCACTCAATGCGCCCATTGGCGCTGCGGCCCAGCACCACGGCGGCTGCCGTGCTGGGGGAACTAAAGCTGTAGTCCTGCGTGAACTGGTAGATCCCACCCTGCAGGCCCAGCACGCCATTGCCAATCAACTCCTGCCGCAGGTCAAACATGCCGCGCACATGCAGCGCCATGCTGGGCACGGTATCTGCCACCGCTTGCGAACCCGCACGCACCACAAAGCCCTGGCTGGCTTCGTAGCCTGTGGCTTGCACACCCTTACCTTTACAGGTGAGCACCGGGCCCGCCTTCGCGGCTGGGGCCTTGGGCGCTTGCTCAAACGCACGCATGCCCAGCACCGGCAGCATGCCCAGCATGTGGCCCAAAAAGACTTCCATGTCGGCCCGGTCGGCCTCGCTCAGGGATGGCTCGGCGGGCTGGTTGGCGTTGTCCAGCGGCAGGCGCTTGGCAGCCCGGGCCAGGGCCATGAGGCGCGACTCCAGAAACTGCGCATGTGCCTTGTTGAGCTGCCCGGCTGTGGTGGTGGTGAAGCCGACGGCGCGGGTCCAGAAATCCTTTTGCGCATAGTGGCTCTCCAGCCGGGGGCGGATGGGGTCGCCCTCGCCCACGTAGAGCATGTCGCCCTCACCGTCCGGGCGCGGCCTGTGGAGCCTGTGCGGCAGAAGGCGTCGAAGCGAAAAGCGGATCCGGCGAGGACAGTTTTTGCCGCATTCGCAGGCCCATAGCCCGGCTATGGGACAAGAAGGCGGTGAAAACTGGACCGCCGCAGCCGCTTTGCAGCCGACGCTCCTTCTGCCGCGCAGGCTCCTCACAGCAGGTACACGCCGGTGTGCGCCAGCTCGGACCGGGCCTTGACCTGCGGCAGCAGCGCTCGCGGGAACATCAGCGCCTTGCCGATCCAGTTGGACTTGTCGACGGTGCGCAGGCCGTCGGGGTCGCCGTCGGCTACGAAGATTCGGAGGGAGAAAGGGGTAGTGCCACTCATGCTGGTCCGCCCCAAACTTTCACCGCATGGGAGAACAGGAGTTCACTGCGGCTAGCAATAGTCGCTTCATCCCAGGTGGCGGCTGCCATCAATGCCTTGTTCAATTGCAGGTTCGAGTGCTCGAAGAAGGCGTCGCGCTTCACCTGAAACTCCCGGTTCTTCACCGAGCGATTGACTCCGTAATGCACCATCGTGAGGTTGCCGAACACCGGCACCGAAGCCTGACGATTGGCGATCAACTGGCTCTTCTCGCTCAACTGCGTCGCTGTGTACGACAGCAGCACGGCGTCCGAGACTTCCTGCTGAGAAACCGCCATGCTGTTCGCCAGCGGCCAGTATTCAGCCCATGACTGCGGCAGGATGTGGTCAATGTCCATGTCATCCAGACTCAGAACCACCTTTTCCTCCGTGCGGGCCGAGCGCATGGCTATTTCCAGGCGATGGAACATGGCTCGCAACTTGGCCGCGTCCAGCCGCCCGGGGTAGATCTCGGCGCTGAGCCAGTGCTTTCTGAATTCGTCGTCCCTGGGCCAGCGCGAAGCTTCGCCAGTCAGTCCACCTAGGAAGTCCTTGAAAGCCCGGGCATCCGCACCCGACTCAAACAGCTTCTTGAGCTGCAGAGCAAAGACCTTGTTGTAGTTCTTGCGCGAAAGCCCGCAGACCGTGCGCCGCACGAGATACGACTCGATGGCGTCAAAGATGGCGCGCTGGTCGGCATCTGGCAGAGAGCCTGCCGCCACGTTGAGTGCAAGGGCGTGTGTGGCTGACCCGTCCCAAACGGCAATGCGCCGGCCGAACTCGGCGATGGGCGCTGTGCCGACCCCGGTGGCCAGACCCTTGTAGTGCTCGGCGTATCGGTTCAAAAAATTCAGCTGCGCGTCGGCGCTGTGCAGCGTCAGCTCGCCATCCACGCAGCGGCGGTAGCCGGCATACAAGCGGCCGATGTCTATTTCCTCGCCCGTCTGCGCCTGCACCGCTGTTTGCACAAACCACTCCAGCCGGGGCTTATTTAGGCGCCCGCGCTTTTGGGGCTCTGACCACAGCGGTGCCTCAAACTGAGACCACAGGTTGTTGTACAGCTGGTCGGCGTCGGTACCTGCACGCATGAAGATGAAGTTGCGGATCAGGTCGGTGGCATGCAGTTCGGCCCCCCGGCCGTTGAGTGTCTCAAAAATGACCTGGGCATCATCCTCCTCTCCCAGCGAGATGCACACGATGGACAAGTCGGTCAGGATGGCGGAGGCCAGAGCAGCCATGAGTTGTGCTGGAGGTGTCTCACGGTCACTTTTAGCCCACTCCTGCATAGCCTCTCTGAAGTAGCAGATGGCCTCCAGCGCGGGCGGGTGGTCTGCGCCGATTTTGCGCAGTGTGCCTTGACGGGTGAAGCTGTCTGCGAAGCGCTCCTGCAGTTGCTCGTAGTTGGCCGCCGTCATGGCGCTGACGAACTGCTGCCGATCGCGGAAGGTGGGCCAGAGCTTGAAGCGCTCCACCTCTCGGTCCTCCATAGTCTCGGGGTTGGGGTTGTTGAGGCAGGCATCCACCACCGAGAGCAGCGCAGTCTGCCCGGCTTCACGCAGCACGTGGCACAGGGCAGTGAGCACGTACTGCATGGTGGTGAGTCGCTGTTGCCCGTCGATGATGTGGTGGCGCTCCACACCCAGCAAGCCCAGCTTCTTCTGCGGCTCCAGCACCACGGCACCCATGAAGTGCGGCACCGGCTTGTTGTCCTGAATGCGCGCTTCGGCCTTGTCGCGGATGTCTTCCCACAACGGCCCCCACTGCTCCTCGCGGTTCCACACGTAGGCCCGCTGGTAGAAGGGCACGCGGTATTGGCGGCGGTCCTGGTAGATCTGTTGGACGGTGACGGTGGTTGAGTGCATGGTTCTCCCTGTGGCTTATTCTTGGGTTACGGGGCGTGGAGCGCTGTGGACAGCACTGACTGGCGCAGTGACTGTGCGCGCAGGAGGTTGACCACGCGGGCGCTGGTGTCGAGCTGGTTGCTTTGCAGGTGCTGGCGTAGGCGTCTAACTCTTTCTTGGTCCGGCGGTCCGGGTTGTCCCGGTCTACCAGAAACAGCACGCGGCGGGCGCCGCCAAACTTGATGAGGCAGTAGATGAAGCCGATGCTGGTAAACGTCTTGTTGCCGCCAGTGGCCATCTGGATGAGGGCCTTGGGCTTTTTGGCGGCCAGGCTTTTTTCCAGATTGGTGATGGCGCCGATTTGCGCGGGCCAGAGCTGGTCGTTCACATAGAGCAGGTAGTCAGCAAAACCGAAGCCGTTGTTGAGCTGGAACTCGCGGATGGCCACGCCGACCGCCGCATGGATGTTGGCCTGGGCTACATGGCAGACGTGCCAGCCCGCCGCCACCAACAGTGCATCTATCGTTACCCTGGCTTTGGCCTCTGGTGTCATACGTGCTCCCCCTGCGGGCCATTCTAGGGTGGCATGACGCGCGATTGACTGGTTGTGTGCAGACTGTTCTTGTGTTTGCTGGCCAATGACGCGGTTATTGACCAGAAAGGCCAGGCAGCGGGACCGATCAAGGCCGGGCTATTACTGGCCGCAGGGCGCTGCGCAGGCCGTCCTGATGGAAAGACGGTTCCTTTTGCCACTGCGCGTGCCCCGGTCGCAACCCTCGGCCCGCTGGTCGCTGATCGGTCTTGCGTCACCTGCGCGACGCGGCATCAGTGGCATCCCCAATGCCACCGCGCCGCAGGCGCCCTAGGCTTCGGGCAAAGGAACATTTCATGCGCCCCCACTTCAAGTTCTGGCCCCGCCGGCTGCCCCATTCCATCACCTTGCCCGCCACCTCGCTGTGGGACAACCTGGCCATCAACGCCCGCCGCTACCCCGACAAGGCGGCGGTGGTGTTCTTTGGCCGTGCGCTGAGCTACCGTGCGCTGGCCGAGGGCGCCGAGCGCCTGGCCGCCCGGCTGGCACAGCTGGGTGTGCAGCGGGGCGACCGCGTGGTGCTGTGCATGCAGAATTGCCCGCAACTGGTGATGGCGCACTTTGCCATCTTGCGCGCCAACGCAGTGGTGGTGCCGGTCAACCCGATGAACCGGGCCGAAGAGCTCAAGCACTACATCACTGATCCTGACACCAAGGTGGCGATCACCACCGGCGACCTCGCGCCCGAGCTGGCCAAGGCCAGCAACGCGCTGGCACCCGGCGAGCGGCTGGCGCACCTGGTGGTGACGCAGTTCACCGATGCCTTTGATGCCGACATTGCGGGCCCCGACGCACCGCCCGACACCTGGCGTGAGTGGCTTTGCACCCCCCACGCCTTGCCTGCCCTTGAAGGTGGCCAGGCGCATGCCTGGGCCGATGCGCTGGCCTGCACCGCCGCACCGCCCACATTGCTGGTGGGGCTGAACGATCTGGCGGTGTTGCCCTACACCAGCGGCACCACAGGCCTGCCCAAGGGCTGCATGCACCTGCACAAAAGCATCATGCACAACGCGGTGGCCAGCAGCCTGTGGGGCAACGGAGCGGCCGACAACGTGACGCTGGCCGTGGTGCCCATGTTCCACATCACGGGCATGGTGAGCGTGATGCACGCGGCCATCTACATGGGCGCCACGCTGCTGGTGATGCCCCGGTGGGACCGCGACTTGGCCGGGCGACTGATCTCACGCTACAAGGTCACGACGTGGACCAACATTCCCACCATGGTCATTGACCTGCTGGCCAGCCCCAATTTTGCGCAGTACGACCTCTCCAGCCTGGCCTACATTGGCGGGGGCGGCGCCGCCATGCCGCAGGCTGTGGCCCAGCGCCTGCTGGAGCACTATGGCCTGCGCTATGCCGAGGGCTATGGCCTTACCGAGACAGCGGCGCCATCGCACACCAACCCGCCCGACAACCCCAAGCAGCAATGCCTGGGCATCCCTTTCATTGGCACCGATGCGCGCGTGATCGACCCCGACACCCTGCAGGAAATGCCGGTGGGCGAGCAGGGCGAGATCATCATCCACGGCCCCGAGGTGTTCGAGGGCTACTGGAAGCGGCCCGAGGCCACCGAGGCGGCGTTCATCGAGTTCGAGGGCAAGCGCTTTTTCCGCTCGGGCGACCTGGGGCGCATGGACGAAGATGGCTATTTTTTCCTGACCGACCGCCTCAAACGCATGATCAACGCCAGCGGCTTCAAGGTGTGGCCGGCCGAGGTCGAGGCGCTGATGTTTCGCCACCCCGCTGTACAAGAGGCCTGCATCATCGCCGCCAAAGACAGCTACCGCGGCGAAACCGTGAAGGCCGTGGTGGTGCTGCGCCCCACGCACCAGCACACGACCGAGCAGGAAATCATCGACTGGTGCCGCGAGAACATGGCGGTGTACAAGGTGCCACGCATCGTGCAGTTCGTATCGGCGCTTCCCAAAAGCGGCAGCGGCAAGGTGATGTGGCGCTTGTTGCAGGAAAAGGAAGCGCCAGACGTCGCAGCTTCCGGGGGCTGATTGCCTGGCGCCAGCCCGGCTGGCGCCGCAGCCTTCAATGCCGCAAAGACCCGCGTCAGGGCGCCGGGGCCGGATGCGTCAGCTCTGCCAGGTCGCGTTCGAGCAGGGCCGGGTCGCCAAGCTGCAGCTCGATCAGGCGACGCAGGTGGGTCACGCTGTCCAGGTCGATGCCGCGGCACAGCAGGCCGGTGTGCAAGCCTTCTACATGGGCCACTTCGGTGGACATGGCAATGTGGTTGCCGGTTTCGGTGAGTGCCAGTGTGAGCTGGCACTGCATTCCGGGCTGCAGGTGCGCCTGGGCGGGTGCCGTGATGAGTGCACCCTTGAGCGACAGGTCTTGAACGTGCACGCTGAACGTGTCGTTGGGGGTGGTGAGCAGGGCCCGGGCGTCAAAGCTGACGCGGACGAAGTGGCGGCGTTCGTGGGGCATTGCGGTCTCCTGGGCCTGGCGGTATGGCTCCATGCTACTTCAAGGCCCGGCCGGTGGCGCTTTGTTTCGAGATTTACCGTTGGCGTACTGCTTTTAAAATAATAGCTGCTTGCGCTTATGGGTAAAGGGCTAGAGCGGTTTTTTGCCATAAAAATGTCGCGATCCTACCCATTTGCTTACATCTTTGGCGTGGTATTCGACTAGGAACACCGCTGATCTTGTTACAACTGGGCTGTTCCCCGATTCCCAAGGAGTAAATCATGAACCTCACCCTTCGTCACCTGATGTCCGGGGCCACCACGGTGCTGCTGCTGGTTGCCGCCGCAGGCACCCATGCCCAGAC
The DNA here is from genome assembly GCA_003268905.1 of Acidovorax defluvii. GTDB lineage: Bacteria > Pseudomonadota > Gammaproteobacteria > Burkholderiales > Burkholderiaceae_C > Acidovorax > Acidovorax defluvii. The sequence continues at coordinate 20,425 of QLTU01000001.1, read as the reverse complement.
CTACATCAACACCACGGTAGGAGGGCAGCTGGCGCCGGGCGTGTATGGGCGCATCGACATTGGCAATGCACCGCCGCCGCCCCTGATCTATGCAGAACCCATCATCATTCACCGGCCGGCCGTGATGGTGCCGCGCTCGCCTATCTACCTGCACGTGCCGCCGGGACATGCCAAGAACTGGGGCAAGCACTGCGCGCGCTACAACGCGTGTGGCCAGCCGGTGTACTTTGTGAAAGAACCTGTTCGCGGGCCTTCTTACGGTGGCCGCCCCGGCTACAGCGGTCGGGATGACCGCCGGGACGACCGTCGCTGGGACGATAGCCAGCGCGGTGGCGGCAAGCACGACCGTGGTGACCGCGGCGGCCGCCACGACGGGCGTGGTGACGGCCGTGGCAAGGGCAACGGAAACCGCGACTGATCTGCGGACTTTGGCGGGGTAAGGGCCTGCGGGCCCCGGCCCCGCCGCATCGGCGGTTAAGCTCTGCTGCATGGCAGAAGTCACTTTTCCCCCTCCGTTCACCGGCCCCCATGGTGTGGCCGACCAGTTGCGCCGGGCTGGCTACGCCGTGCTGTCACCCACCGACGTGGCCGCGTGGTCTGGTTGCCCCCTGCAAGATCTGCAGGCCCTGGTTGCCGACTGGGCCCATTTGCCCCCCGATGATTTTTTGAAAGACGGTGGCCGCTACCGCCGCCGTCGCCATGCCTGTTTTGAGGTGACGCACGGGCGCGTTGCGCAGGTGCCGCACCGGGCGCACTGGCAGCCGCTGGAGTACAACGCCCTGCACGGCGGCATGGAGCGCTGGTTTGCCCCCATGACTGCCGAAACCGTGGCGCGCCCCGTGTGGACGCAGTTGCTGGCGGCGCTGGCTGCAGTGTCCGACGCCGTGTTTGCCGCTGCCGATGCGCCTGTGCGCTGGTTTGTCGAGGCGCACCAGTTTCGCATCGACACCACCGACGGCATTGGCCGCCCCACGCCCGAGGGCGCGCACCGCGATGGCGTTGACCTGGTGGCGGTGTTTCTGGTGGCCCGCGAGGGCGTGAAGGGTGGAGAAACGCGTGTCTTCGAGGCTGCAGGCCCAGCCGGCCAGCGCTTTACCCTGAGTGCACCATGGTCGCTGCTACTGCTGGACGACGCCCGCATGATCCACGAGACTACGCCCATCCAGCCCCTGGTGGCGGGCGGTTACCGCGACACGCTGGTGGTGACCTGCCGGCGCGAAAGCTTCCAGGGGGCGGACGTAGCGGCCCAGCGCGGCACCGACCGGGCCGGCAACACACCATGATTTGATGCGAATCAAGGCGCAACGGCGGGTGGGTCGCCACACTGGTTCCATGTTTCCAGGCCTTCGCCTGGCCTGATCAACTTGAGGAGAAGCACCATGTTCAAACACATTCTGGTTCCTGTGGACGGCTCCAAGACGTCCATGCTGGCGGTATCCAAGGCCGCGGCCTTGGCCAAGACTTTTGGCAGTGCCGTAACGGCGCTGTACGTGATCGATCCCTATCCCTTTACCGGCGTGGGTGCCGATTTCGCCTATGGCCAGGCGCAATACCTGAGCGCCGCCACATCCGAAGCCAACAGTTCGCTGGACGCCGCCAAGAAAGCCATGGCCGACGCCGGTGTGCAGGCCACCGCGGTGGTGGGCGAAGGCCATGCGGTGCACGACGGCATCCTGCGGGCGGTGGAGAGCACCGGCGCCGATCTGATCGTGATGGGATCGCACGGCCGCCGGGGGCTGGAAAAACTGGTGCTGGGCAGCGTCACCCAGCGCGTGCTGGGTGTGGTGCACATCCCGGTGCTGGTGGTGAGAGACTGAGCGCCATTCCCCATGAAAAACGGCTTCGAAAGGAGCCGTTTTTGTTTCAGTTCTCGATGATGCCGCGGATCAGCCGCAACCCACTGTTCATGGAATAGGCATGCCCCAAGCCAGGCCACCGGGTGCGTCCCCCTTCAGGGGGAAGGCGCGAAGCACCTCAGGGGGTCACTCAATTTTTGCGCCCGAGGCTTCCACGATGCCTTTCCACTTGGCGTAGTCGGTCTTGAGCAGGGTGCCAAATTGTGCGGGTGACATGGCTTCGGGCTCGGCGCCCTGGGCCTGGATGGCGGCCTTCATGTCGGCGGTGGCCAGCAGCTTGTTGATTTCTGCGTTGAGGGTGCTGACCACGCTGGCGGGTGTGCCTGCGGGGGCGAACACGCCATACCAGGTGCTCACATCAAAGCCCTTGAAGCCGGATTCGGCCACGGTGGGCACATCGGGCAGCGACGAGCTGCGCTTGGCCGAGGTCACGGCCAGCGGGCGCAGCTTGCCCGATTTGATCTGACCCATGGCCGAGGGCAGGGACGACACCAGCAGATCCACATTGCCCGCCAGCGCGTCCATCAGTGCCGGGTTGGAGCCCTTGTAGGGGATGTGGCTCAGCTTGATGCCCGCCGCCTTCTCGAACAGATCGCCCGCCAGGTGGATGGACGTGCCATTGCCGGGCGAGCCATAGGTAATGGTGCCGGGCGATTCCTTGGCGGCGGCCACTACATCGGCCAGGGTTTTGTATTTGCTGTTGACGCTGGTGGCAATGATGACGGGCGTGTAGGCCACATGGGCCACGGCGGTGAGGTCCTTGGTGGGGTCCCAGGCCAGGTTCTTGTAGAGCCAGGGGCCGATCACGAGGTTGTCTTTTTGGCCCATCACCAGGTCGTAGCCGGTGGGCGCTGCCTTGACGGCCTCACCAATGCCGATGGTGCCGCCTGCGCCTGCCTTGTTGTCGGCCACCACCGTCCATTGGGCACTTTCGGTGAGTTTGGTTGCCACCAGGCGCGAGAGGATGTCGGTGCCGCCGCCGGGCGGGAAAGGCACGATCAGGCGGATGGGCTTGGTGGGGAAGGCGGCAGCAGGCGCCGGTGCCTGCGCATGGGCCGTGGCACCCAAGGCCAGGGCGAGCGCGGTAAAGGAAAGCAGGTTGCGAATCATGAAAAAACTCCGTCAAATCTGAAAAAGGGCGGCACGCAGGCCGCCCGGTAAGCGGTGGGGTGTCAGATGCGCTCAAAAATGGCGGCAATGCCCTGGCCGCCGCCAATGCACATGGTCACCAGCGCATAGCGGCCCTGAATGCGCTGCAGCTCATGGATGGCCTTCACGGTGATCAGCGCACCCGTTGCGCCAATGGGGTGGCCCAGCGAGATGCCCGAGCCATTGGGGTTGACCTTGGCCGGATCCAAGCCCAGGTCGCGCGTGACGGCGCAGGCCTGGGCGGCGAAGGCTTCGTTGGCTTCGATCACATCGAGGTCGTTCACCGTGAGGCCGGCCTTTTTCAGTGCCAGCTGCGTGGCGGGCACGGGGCCAATGCCCATGTATTTGGGGTCCACACCCGCGTGGGCGTAGGCCACCAGGCGCGCCAGCGGCTTGGCGCCGCGCGCCTTGGCGGCACCGGCTTCCATCAGCACCACGGCTGCGGCGGCATCGTTGATGCCCGAGGCATTGCCGGCTGTCACGGTGCCGTTTTCCTTGAGGAAGGCGGGCTTGAGCTTGGCCAGGTCTTCCATGGTGGCGCCGGGGCGGAAGTGCTCGTCGGTGGCGTACTGCACGTCGCCCTTTTTGCTCTTCAAGGTGACGGGCACGATCTGGTCCTTGAACACGCCCGACTGCGTGGCGCGCTCGGCGCGGTTGTGGCTCTCCACGGCCAGGCGGTCCTGGTCTTCGCGGGTGATGCCCCACTTGGCGGCGATGTTCTCGGCCGTCACACCCATGTGGATGTTGTGGAAGGGGTCGTGCAGCGCGCCGATCATCATGTCCACCATCTTGGTGTCGCCCATGCGGGCGCCCCAGCGCATGTTCAGGCTGGCAAAGGGCACGCGGCTCATGTTCTCGGCGCCGCCGCCAATGGCCACGTCGGTGTCGCCCAGCAAAATCGACTGGCTGGCGTTCACGATGGCCTGCAGGCCCGAACCGCACAGGCGGTTGACGTTGAACGCGGGTGTGCCTTCGCCGCAGCCGCCGTTGATGGCGGCCACGCGCGACAGGTACATGTCTTTGGGCTCGGTGTTGACCACATGGCCAAACACGACATGGCCCACATCCTTGCCTTCTACATGGGCACGCGCCAGCGATTCGCGCACAACCAACGCGCCCAGCTCGGTGGGCGGAACGTCTTTGAGGCTGCCACCAAAGGTGCCGATGGCGGTGCGCACTGCGCTGACGACGACGACTTCACGGGTCATGGGATTCTCCTTGGATGAATGAAGGAATATGAATGAAATTGGCCTCTAGCGCTTGCTGGTAAAGCGCTAGCAGCTATGAAAATATGAGTCAGGCATCGCGCACGTCGGCGACCGGGTTGGTGCCGAAGTCTGCACGCTCCAGCCAGGCGAGCACGCGGGTAGCGGCCTCGGTGGGCGATGAGAGCTGGCCACCCGTCTTGAGGTTGGCGAAATTCTGGCGATCCGGGAAGGCGGTCGGGTCTGCGCCGCGCAGCTGGACCTGCATGTCGGTGTCGATCACACCGGGTGCGAGAGAGCATACCTTGGCGCCGTGCGGCTTGACCGCCTCGTCCAGCGCCACGCAGCGCGTGAAGTGGTCCATGCCCGCCTTGGCTGCACAGTAGGCCGCCTGCGAGGCCATCGCCCGGCGGCCCAGGCCCGAAGAGATGTTGAGCACCTTGCGCGGCACGGCCCAGGTGTCCGTTGCACCGAGGAAGGCGGCGGTCAGTTGCATGGGCGCCTCCAGCCCCACGCGCAGGGCGTTGGCCAGGTCGGCAGGGTTGCTGGCCGACAGCGGTGCAATGCGCGGGATGACGCCGGCGTTATTGATCAGCGTGGCGCTGGCAAAGGCAGTGGGGCCCTGTGCCGTGAGCCAGCTGCGCAGGGTGTGCGCGGCCTGCTCGCCATGCGACAGGTCTTGCTCCCATTGCTCCAGCGTGGCACTGGCACGGGTTGCCATGTCGGCAAGATCAGGGTTGCGGTGGCGCGAGATGCAGACCAGCGCGTGGCCGGGGCGCAGCAACTGTTGCGCCATGGCCAGACCCATGCCGCGCGATGCGCCCGTCAGAACGATGAGGTGTTGAGGCATTCCAGCATGGTACCCGCCCGCGTGTCAGGCCAGGTGTGCAGCACAGGGGCGCAGGCGGACATTCCGGTGACCGGGAGACGTCAGGGTTTCCAATAGCCGGCGCTTGAAGTGGCGCTGCGATAGTATCAATCTGATACAGCTGGGCTGAAATGCCAGCCTGGGAGGGTGCGAGGGTGACTTGTTCAGATGGATTGCGGGATTTGCGGGCCGCCGCCCAGGCGCAGCCCTGCCATGGGCCTGAAATCAATCATGGATGACGCAGACCTCAACAGAGACCGGCTGGCGCTGGCCCTGGAAGCCGCCGGGCTGGACCTGTGGGAGAACGATCTCATCACCGGCGAGGTCACCCTCAACGCAACCAAGACGTTCGTGGAACTGGGCTTTAGCGAGGAGGAAATCGTCTCCGACCTGCAAGGCATCTATGGGCTGTTTCACCCGGAGGATCTTGGCAAGGTGAAAAAAGCGGTGGACGACCACATGTCGGGCCACACGCCCCAATACCGCTGCGAGTTCCGGCTGCGATCCCGAAGTGGCAAGTGGGTCTGGTATGCCAGCTACGGCCGCATCATGGATGGCAACAGCAGCACGCCGGGCAAGCGCTTCATTGGCGTGACGTTCAACATCGACGACCGCAAGCGCAGAGAAGACGAAATTGAACAGATCAACCGCCAGTTGACTGCGCAGAACGCCTTGCTCAGCCAGCTCAATGCCACGCTGGCACTGCTGGCAGCCAATGACTCGCTGACCGGGCTGTCCAACCGGCGCACCCTGATGGAATTGGGCGTTAACGAGTGCAAGCGTGCCCGTCGGTTTGGGCACCCGCTGTCGGTGATGGTGGTTGATATCGACCTGTTCAAGGCGGTTAATGACGGTTGGGGGCACCTGGCGGGCGACCGCGTGATTTGCGCAGTGGCCCAAACCTGCCTGGCGCGCACGCGCCAAGGCGTGGACACGGTGGCGCGTTATGGAGGCGAGGAGTTCGTGCTGGTGCTGCCGGAAACCGACACGCACGATGCGCTGCACCTGGCCGAGTCGTTGCGCCAGGCGGTGGCGGCACGGCAGGTGCTGGTGGGCGACGAGGGGGCCACCGTCTGCGTTACCGTCAGCATTGGTGTGGCCACACTGCACCAGGGGAGCGACCTTTCTTTTGAGGATCTGGTCAAACAGGCCGACAAGGCGCTGTACCAGGCCAAGGCAACGGGCCGAAACAACGTGCAGTGCTGTGCAGGCTGCTGACCCGGCGAAGCCTTCAGCCCCAGCGCGTGTTCACGTTGCCTCGCTGTGCCGCAGAGCCAGTGCGGATGCAACTCAGAGGGGTTAAAAAGGCGCTGGCAATGAAATCTCGATCCGCTGGCCGGTAGCGGGGTGCTCGAATGCCAGCCACGCTGCATGCAGCAACAGCCGGGGGTGTTGTGCGTGGATGACGGCATCGGCGTAGAGCGCATCGCCCAGGATGGCGTGGCCCACGGCCGCAAGGTGCACGCGCAACTGGTGCGTGCGCCCGGTCACGGGCTCCAGTTCGATGCGCGTGGTGTGGGCGCTTTCATCGTGCGCCAGTGCGCGCCAGCGCGTCAGGCTGGGTTTGCCCAGCACCGGGTCGATCACCCGCAAGGGGCGGCGTTCCCAGTCGGCGGCAATTGGCAGGTTGATCTCGGCCCAGTCGTCATTCTCGGGGGGCGCCATGTGCCCGGACACAACGGCTTCGTAGCGCTTGTGCACCTGGCGCAGTTCGAAAGCACGACCCATGCGGCGCTGCGCCTCGGGGTTGCGGGCCATCAGCACCAGGCCCGATGTGGCCTGATCGAGCCGGTGCACCACCAGGGCCTCGGGCCATTGCTGTTGCGCCCGGCGGCTCAGGCAATCTTGCTTGTCCGGGCCGCGCCCAGGCACGCACAGCAGGCCGGATGGCTTGGCCAGCACCAGCAGGTCGTCGTCTGCATGCAGGCAGTCGATCCCGCCACTTTGCGCCGCCACGGGGCTGTCAGGATCCGCCATTGACCAGCCGGTCCACGGTGGCGCACAGTTCTTCCACGTCGTTGGGTTTGTGAATCAGGGCCCTGGCGCCCTCGGCCATGGCAGCCTGCTCGATTTCTGCGGTGACATAGCCGGAGGCCAGCGCCACCGGAAGATCGGGGCGGATGTGGCGGGCCTCGCGCACCAGGTCCACGCCGCAAAAACCGGGCATGTTGTAGTCGGTCACCAGCAGGTCATAGCGCTGCGGATCGGCGCGCAGCGCGGCAGTGGCTTCGTGGGGGTCGGTGAACCCACTCACCTGGTAGCCCCGGCGGCGCAGCAGGCGCTGCACCAGAAACACCAGTGCCTCGTCGTCATCCACGTACATGACATGGTGGCTGCGTTGTGCGCCCGCTTGCTCCACCGGCGCGGGCGCAGCAGGCGCCGGGGGCAATGGCAGGGCGGCGGCTGCCGTGTCGTGGTCCGTGGCCACGGGAAAATACAGCGTGAACCGGCTCCCATGGCCTGGCGCACTGTGCACATCTACCGCGCCCTCATGGGTGCGCATCACGCCATGCACCACCGCCAGGCCCAGCCCTGTGCCCTGGCCCACGGGCTTGGTGGTGAAAAAAGGCTCAAAAATGCGCCCAAGCAGGGCGGCGTCCATGCCCGGGCCGTTGTCGCGCACCGACAGCGCCACATAGGTGGTGGGTGCCAGGCCCAGCCGCTCGCACAGGCGGTGGTCGGGATGCACCTGGGCGGCGTCCACCTGGATGATGCCGCGCTCTGCGCCAATGGCATGTACGGCGTTGGTGCACAGGTTCAGCAGTGCTTGCTCCACCTGCGTGGCATCGGCCAGCAAGGCCGGCAAGCCCGTTGACAAGTGCATGTGCAACTCAATGGCGGGAGGCAGGGTCACGCGCAGCAGCCGTTCGGTGTCGTGCACCACTTCAGCCAGGTCCACCGGGGTGCGCTGGGGTGGTTCGTTGCGACTGAAGGTGAGAATCTGGCGCACCAGATCGCGTGCGCGCCGCCCGGCCTTGTCGATCTCGTGAAGGCTTTCCAGCACAGGTGATTCGGGGCTGCAGTCGGCCTTGGCCAGCTCGACGTTGCCCAAAATGGCGCCCAGAATGTTGTTGAAGTCGTGCGCGATGCCTCCGGCCATGGTGCCGACAGCCTGCATTTTTTGTGATTCACGCAACTGGGCTTCAAGCTCGTTGCGGTGCGCCTCGGCCTTCTTGCGGCCGGTGAGGTCGCGGGCAAAAACGGTGGTGGTTTCTCCGTCGGCATGGCGCTCGAACGACACGCTCACTTCCACCGCCAGCTCCTTGCCGCTGGCGGTAAGCGCCGTCATTTCGCCCAGCAGCGCCTGGGTGGTGAGCTGCGCAAACGCCAGCGCCTGCGCGGCATCGGGAAGAAAACGCTCCAGCGGGCTGCCCAGCGCGTCGCTGGCACTGCACTGGAACAGCGCCGCTGCCGTGGGGTTGAACACCGTGATGTGCTGGTGCTGGTCCACGCAGACGATGGCATCCAGGGCGGAGTTGATGATGGCCTCCAGCCGTTTTTCGCTGGCGTGCAGTTGCTCGTTGCGCTGCTGCAAGGTCTGGCGCTCGGCCAGCAGCGGGCCCTGGTCGATCACGGCGCACAAAAACTGGAGCACCGGCGCGCCACCCTCCTGGGACATTTCGATGCAGGCAATGTGCAGGTCGCCCGTGATGCGCCCGGTGTCGCCAATCATGAAAACCACTTCGGTGGCTTCGCTGTGGCCCTGCGCGCGCGCCACGCTGAAGGCCTCTTGCACGCGGTGGGTGTCGTCCTCGCAGACAAAAGGCATCAGCGCCGTCAGTGGGCGGTCTTGCTCGGTGGGCTGGAACGAGCGCTGCGCCATCGAGTTGGCCTGCACCACCACGTCGTACTCGTCCACCACCATCAGGGCCAGTGGCACGCTGGCAAATAGGGCCTCAAAGCGCTCCGAGGCGCTTTCGGCGGCCGTCTGGCTGTATTGCAGAACCTTATTCTGGGCCTCCAGCTCGGCCTGGTAGCTGCGCAGCTCGGAGATCAGCTCTGCGAGGGGCCCCTCGGGGCGCAGGGGCGAGCGGCGCTCGGGCTGGGGGGTAGGCGAGGAGGACCCAGGCACTTCTTGCCCCGGGTCGCGGGACGCCTGGGCTTGGTGCAGAAAGGACAGGTCTGGAAGGCTCATGGGCGGCGGTCGGAGGGCGCCGGCAAGTGCCGCACCCCCTGCGCAGCAAGGCCGTTGCCTGAGCGCTGGAGTGTACGCCCGCGCAGGCCCGCCGCAACCCGCGCGTTGCCAATGCTCAGCGGCGCACCGAGACCAGCTCCACCTCGAAATTCAGCGTGGCGTTGGGCGGAATCACACCACCCGCGCCACGCTCGCCATAGGCAATGCCAGGCGGGCAGGTCAGCTTGGCCTTGCCGCCGGGTTTCATGCGCTGCACGCCCTCGGTCCAGCAGGGGATCACGCGGTTCAGCGGAAACTCGGTGGGCTCGCCGCGCTTGTAAGAGTTGTCGAACTCCTTGCCATCGAGCAAGGTGCCTTTGTAATGGACCTTGACGGTATCGGTGGCCTTGGGCGACTCGCCTGTGCCTTCCTTGATCGATTCAAACACCAGGCCGCTGGCGGTGTTGACCGGCTTGGCTTGCGCCAGGGCGGCGGGGGCAATGACCAGCGAAGTGAGCAGTGCGAAAAGAACGCGCATGAAGAAAGCTCCAAAAAAACAAAGGCCGATGGCAGGGCCTTGGGGGTGGGGTCGGGGATGCAGGGCGATGCGGGTTGGGGCGCTACCTGCCTTCAGGGTTGGGCAACCGGTGCTGCTGAAGCGGCGCGATAATCGCAAAATGATAGCTGCTAGCGCTTGCTGCAAAAGCGCTGGAGGCCAAAAAGACCGCGAACCTGCGCAGCACACCAAGCGAAGCCCGGAGAAACGGCAACCCCAGTGCTGAGCCGCGCCTGAGAGGTGAGAAATGCCGTTTTGATAATCATGGGCCTGAATAATGCGGATTTTTTCGGGGGACTAACACCTGAGTTAAGCCGCGCCTCGAAGCGGCGTCGGCTTGAACGAATTGTTAGGCTATGCCTGCATCTACTGATTTGGTTGCGGCTTGGTTGCGCCGCGAACCAATGATCGAATGAAAGCAATGAGCATGCCACCTGTCAGCATGCCTAAGAAGTAGGTGCCTAAGGTCAACAGCGATAAAGGCAACGTCGCTGAAGAAGAAAGGAGGGAAACCGTCGCACTGCCGCTATTTTGGACCATGAATGTGACGACGACGAGTGTCATGAGGATGACGATTGCAAGATACAGATAGCGCATTTAGCTCTCCTTGAAGATTACGTACTGTTGGATGCAAAGCCTAACGTCAAGCTCAGCCGAGCCGGTTGAGCGAGAGCGAAACCGGCTTCGGCTGGAGCACCATGTTAGGCGATATTAAACGTGGTCTGTCCCTGTTTTTCCAACGGCGCAACGCACCAAGCGCTGCTGGCCCAGCCCAACTTTGTGCGCGAGCTGCTGGCGCGCCCTGCCGCGCCGATTTACCGCGGCGGCACGCTGGACGAAGCGATTGACCCGGACAGCCTGCCGCCAGTGCACATCAGCGCGGCTTAAAACGGCCCAATAAAAAAGACGCTCTCCCCCACAGGAGAGCGTCTTTTTTTGGCTGCCAGCGCTTAAATACTATTAAATTAATAGCTACTATCGCACGTATCTATTGGGCTAGAGGCCGATTTCACTAAAAATGCAGCCGATTTTTGCCCACCAAGGGCACGGTACGCGGGCGGCGTAGCATTGCGGCCACCAGCCACGCGCCCAGCGGAATAAACGCCACCGCCATCAGCCGCGCCACCTCGGTCACGCTGATCAGCCGCGAAACAAACGACTGCAGTACCAGCGCGGTGTAAATCAAAAACGCCGCGCCGTGGATCGGCCCGACGATGCTCACGGCCAGCGGCGTGTCGGCCACATACTTCAGCGGCATCGCCACCAAAAACAGCAGCAGCAAGGTTGCGCCCTCGATGACTGAGGCAATGCGCAACACACGCAGCGAATCAGAAGCAGTGACAGCCATGCCGCAACTTAGAAGCCGAGGGTTTTGACTTCAGGCTTGAGCAGGTGCGCAGCCACATCCGCCGGATTGGCTGCCGTTACGCCAGCGATCAAGTCGCTGGCTTGGTGACCGCTGTTGGGCAGGTACAGCGCACAGACCTCGACCTTGACGCCAGACTTGATCAGACCTTGCAGCATTTGTTGGGTGGTCACATCTTTAGGCTTGAGCTTGGGCAGCTCTTTGCCGACGACGGCGATATCGCCAGCAGCGTCACACAACAGCACGCGCACTGGGGCTTTTTGCGCTGCCGCTTGGCCGGCCAGCACCAGACCCGCACCTTGCGCCATGGCTTGGCCACTGTGGATGTTGACAAACAGTTCAGAGGCGTGGCTGCTCAAAGCCAAAGCCATCAAACCAGAACCCACTAAAACGGTTTTCTTCATCGATTTCATAACGTTCATCATTTACTCCTGTAGATAAAAAATAATCGCTTGTCAAAAATAGAAACAAGCTGATTAACGGGGAACCAAAAATGCCGATTTCTCAATCACTGTATCTGAATTGTCTTGATTCTTGATCTTAAAGGAAATCCTGCAAAACCCTCCGCAATGTTTGGTACATGTCAGCATGCAATGGCATCCTCACAGGCATGAAGCAAAGCAGCCTTGATCTGAACCTGAGTACCAAGAAGACCCGCAAGCAGGAACTGCTTGCCCAGATGGATCTGGTGGTTCCCTGGGCTGCGTTGGTCGAGCTCATCACCCCGTATTACCCCGAAGGCAAGAACGGTCGCCCACCCTTTGCACTGGAGACCATGCTGCGCATCCACTGCATGCAACAGTGGTTCACCTTGTCGGATCTGGCGATGGAAGAGGCCTTCTTTGACACCCCGATCTACCGGGAGTTTGCCCAGCTCGATGCCCATGGACGATTAGGCCCTAAAGCCAAAAAAGATGCCGCCAGCTCAGCGCCGACGACCCGACCGGTGAGTCGTGTGGGCGCGTGGGCGGTTTGTTTCCTCATGTGCTTGGCTTTGAGCAGGCACGCTGGGACTTTGGTGGACGATGGCTGGCTTTTGTTGGGCTGTGCCTGCCACTGCTTGTTTGGCCGTACCAGCTTCTCCAGCTGCACAAGGGGTTCGACTGATGCGGCTGGACGTACCGTCAGCCGACACACAGCGGTAGATGGGTAGCGAGCCGGAGGTTTGCGCTTGCGCAGCGGGTGTGATGCCAACGGTCAGGACGCTGAGTAGTGCCGCCACCAGCCAGGCGCGTGTCGTGCAAGTAGGTTGTGCTGTGATATTCATGGGCTGAAATGGGCAGGAATAAAAGGCAGGCTAACGCCCGAAAGTAAGCCGCCCGCAGAATGCGGGTCGGCTTGACTGCACAGTTAGACCCATAGGCCAAAACGGGAAACCCCAGGTTGACGACGGGCGCACACTGCGAAAAAGCGCTGCGCCACGGAAGCGGCGCAACACTTTCAAAATGATAGCTACTAGCGCTTGCTGCGCAAGGGCTAGCGGCCTAAAAGGCTTGAAAAAGCGCACAAGCCCCAGGCGAAGCCCGCCACACGGCCAAAACCCCAGCGGAAAAACGCTTGAGAAAGGCGAAGCGCTGGAATAAATGCGGGCCTGCATAAAGCGGGAGTATGGAGGGACTAACGAACGAAAGTAAGCCGCCCGCCGAAGGCGGGTCGGCTTGACTGCACAGTTAGACCCAGAAGCCAGCACGGGAAACCCCAGCTTGACGACGGGCGCAAACTGCGAAAAAGCACGGCGCCACGGAGGCGGCGCAATGCTTGCAAAATGATAGCTGGTAGCGCTTGCTGCACAAGGGCTAGAGGCCAAAAACGCTTGAAACTGGCGCAGCACCCCAAGGCGAAGCCCGGCACACGGCAAAAACCCAGCGGATAAATGCTTGAGAAGGTGAATGCCGGTGAATAAAACATGGGCCTGAATAAAGCGGGTTTCTAAGCGGCTAACGTCGAAGCTCAGCCGGCGGTGGAAGCGGGCAAAGCCCGCTGTAGCCGGTCGGCTGGAGCGCAGTGTTAGGCAGCTGGATCATGCTGATTTGATTTCTGAAGCTTATAAAGCGCATAAAGTGTGGCGGGAGCTAGGAAGAATAAGATCCCAAACTGCACGAAAAGCAACTGAACTCCAGCGAGAATTCCTAGGGAGAGTGCGATTGTGTAGTTGCGTCGATTTCGTGGGGACTTACCCTTGATATCCAATACCAAGAATATCCAAAGGTAGATCAATGATACTAGGCCTAATGGCGCAGAAATAAACATTAGAGCTACGTCTGGGCGAGCCGAGTCAGTTAATTCACTGAAGCCGTAATTTCCCGCAATGACATCCGCTATCCCTGCTATCCAGAAAGGTAGCCCAAACAGAACTAACGGTACCAACAGAACGGATACAGGGAGGACCGTAAGAACCAGCAGGCCAATGGGAACAAGACGAGCACGCGACATGATATGCCTAACGGCCAAGGTAAGCGGCTGGCTGAAAGCCAGTCCGCTTGAGCGCAGAGTTAGACCCGAAGGCCAAAAGGGTGCGCCCAGCCTTGAAGACGTGCGCGGCCCATGAAAAAGCGCTGGGCCACGGAAGCGGCGCAGCGCTGCAAGAATGATAGCTAGCAGCGCTTGCTACACAAGCGCCAGAGGCCCAAAAGGCCTGAAGCCGACCAAGCGAACGCAGGCGAAGCCCGGCAAAGCGCCAAAAACCCAAAGGAGAAACCTTGGATAAAGGCGAAGCGCTGGAATGAATGTAGGCCTGCATAAAGAGGAATATGAGAGGACTAACGGCCAAGGTAAGCGGCTGGCTGAAAGCCAGTCCGCTTGAGCGCAGAGTTAGACCCGAAGGCCAAAAGGGGGCGCCCAGCCTTGAAGACGTGCGCGGCCCATGAAAAAGCGCTGGGCCACGGAAGCGGCGCAGCGCTGCAAGAATGATAGCTAGCAGCGCTTGCTACACAAGCGCCAGAGGCCCAAAAGGCCTGAAGCCGACCAAGCGAACGCAGGCGAAGCCCGGCAAAGCGCCAAAAACCCAAAGGAGAAACCTTGGATAAAGGCGAAGCGCTGGAATGAATGTAGGCCTGCATAAAGAGAAATATGAGAGGTCTAACGGACAAAGTAAGCTGCCCGCCTTTGGCGGGTCAGCTTGACTGCCGGGTTAGCGGCAGGGTGGAAAACGACACCAGCCAAACGGTGGGTGCTATGAAAAGCAGAGCTAGAAGCCGAATGTGGACGCACGGTGACGGCCAAAAAAGCTTTGAAAACTGACCCTGCCAACAGGCGCAGCCCCGCAGAGCGACCGAACACCAACGGCAAAACCTGCGAATGAATGACAGCGGGTAAAGCAACCATGGGCCGTGAAGTGGGCAAGCGAATGCGCGAAAGGCTAACGCCCTGAGTTCAGCCGCCGCCGTAGGCGGTCGGCTGCGACGAATGGTTAGACCCGAAGGCCAAAAGGGGGCGCCCAGCCTTGAAGACGTGCGCGGCCCATGAAAAAGCGCTGGGCCACGGAAGCGGCGCAGCGCTGCAAGAATGATAGCTGGTGGCGCTTACTGCACAAGCGCTGGAGGCCAAAAAGGCTTGAAACTTGCGCAGTGCAGACAGGCGAAGCCCGGCGCAGCGCCAAAACCCCAAAGGAGAAACCTTTGAGATTGGCGGAGCGCTGGAATAAATGCTGGCCTGCATAAAGCGGAATATGAAGGGACTAACGGCCAAGGTAAGCGGCTGGCTGAAAGCCAGTCCGCTTGAGCGCAGAGTTAGACCCGAAGGCCAAAAAGGGGCGCCCAGCCTTGAAGACGTGCGCGGCCCATGAAAAAGCGCTGGGCCACGGAAGCGGCGCAGCGCTGCAAGAATGATAGCTAGCAGCGCTTGCTACACAAGCGCCAGAGGCCCAAAAGGCCTGAAACCGACCAAGCGAACGCAGGCGAAGCCCGGCAAAGCGCCAAAAACCCAAAGGAGAAACCTTGGATAAAGGCGAAGCGCTGGAATGAATGTAGGCTTGCATAAAGAGAAATATGAGAGGACTAACGGCCAAGGTAAGCCGCCCGCCGTAGGCGGGTCGGCTTGAGTGCAGAGTTAGGCACGATTGCTAAAGAAGCCATGAAACAGCCTGAAGAAATAGCCAGCCAAAGATAAAGAATAACGGTATGACAAGAAGCGCAAAGACGAAAAATTCAAGCGCCATACGTTTCCATCGTTCGTGCTGTCCAACTTTGAGTCGGACAGCAATCTTGAAGGCAATAGAGCTAACCAACTCTTGAACAAGCAAAACGAAGGATTCGGTAATCACGTTTTCGCAGACTAACGGCCAAGGTAAGCGGCTGGCTGAAAGCCAGTCCGCTTGAGCGCAGAGTTAGACCCGAAGGCCAAAAGGGTGCGCCCAGCCTTGAAGACGTGCGCAGCCCATGAAAAAGCGCTGGGCCACCGAAGCGGAGCAGCGCTGCAAGAATGATAGCTGGTGGCGCTTGCTGCACAAGCGCCAGAGGCCCAAAAGGCTTGAAACCGACCAAGCAAACGCAGGCGAAGCCCAGCAGAGCGCCAAAACCACCAAAGAGAAACCTTTGAGAAAGGCGAAGCGCTGGAATAAATGCGGTCCTGCATAAAGCGGAATATGAAGGGACTAACGCCTGAATTAAGCCGCGCCGCGAAGCGGCGTCGGCTTGAATGAATTGTTAGATGCCAACCCGGTCAATGTGCGCTGACCTTGGATAGCAGGTTTAGAACGGCGACGCCACTGACGATAAGTCCCATGCCAATGAACGCCCAGAAGTCTAGTTTTTGGCCATGGAAAATCCAAGCAATAGCTGCCACAAGCACGATGCCAAGCCCAGCCCATACAGCGTAAGCAATACCGACCGGAATGGACTTGAGCGCGAGAGACAAGAAATAGAACGCAAGCCCGTAGCCAGCCACAACTACAACGGAAGGAACTAACCTAGTGAATCCATGGCTAGACTTCAGTGCGGAAGTTGCGATGACCTCGCCAAAGATTGCAACAGCCAGAAATATCCAGTTCTTCACGCGCAATCTCCTCTACGGTATGAAGGAGAAATTGTAGTGGCTATGAGTTGCCAAAAACAGTCTTGCGGCTATCGATTTTCTGTGAGCATACGCAACGCCAAATCTGGCATCTAACACCTGAATTAAGCCGACCCGCGAAGCGGGTTCGGCTTGAATGAATTGTTAGACATCACTGGCATGGCACCAAGCAATTTAGTGGCTTCATGTTTCACGAAGTGAACGAACGCCGCCAACTGATCCGCGCGTGAGGCCAAGCAATCTTCTCCTTGTCCAAGATAAGCCTGCCGGGCTTCAAGCAGTACGGGCTTATGTTGATCTGGCAGACGCTCAATTGCCCAGTTGGCAACGATATCCTTCGGTGCGATCTTGCCGGTTGCTGCGCTGTACCAAATGCGAGACAAGGTAAGCACTACATTCCGCTCATCGCCTTCCCAATCCGGCTGCGAATTCCATAGTTTCAGAGTGTCGCTCAATGCCTTGAATAGATCGCCTTCCGGAACTGGGTTAAAGAAATCCTCTGCGGCCGAACCTGCCAATGCAAGGCTATGCTGCCTTACTTTAGTTAGCAGAATAGCCAGATCAACATCGGTTGTGGCGGGCTCGAAGATGCCCGCAAGAATGTCCTTACGCTGCCACTCCCCGAATTGCAGTTCCCGTCTGGCCGGATAACGCCAAGGGACAACATCACCATGCACGACGATGGTAACTTCCAAGGCGCGGAGAGCCTCACTTTGGCCAGGGGAGGCAGAAATTTCCAAGAGATCTACGACCAGGGCTTGTCGGACAGTCTCATCGAGCTGTGCAGCCACAGTAACCAGCAAATCAATATCACTGTATGGCTTCAGGCCACCGTCCAGTGCAGAGCCGTACAAATGCACGGCCAGCAACGTTGATTCCAGATGACGCTCGATGGCGTTGAGAGCCAGTGATAGCTGTACCGAAATCTCGGCGGGTACTGCGTTACTCATGATGTCTAACGTCGGAGTTGACCGGCACGCAATGGCATTGCGCCGCGAGGCGTACGCTTACCAGCACGCCTTGCGGCGCAATGCCGTTGCGTGTCCGCGTCGAACGACCTGTTAGGTGGCCTGTGCCTCATTCCAGTTTCGCCTCCAAAGGGCGCAATAAAGCCATGACACGTGCGTTACCAGCGTACCGCCGCTTCAAGGCCGCGAGGCGCTTATCGGTCCCCGAGCAATAGAGGTCGATGCTATCGGCGACAAAATCGCGGCGCTCTCGCTGTTCGGCAGTGCGCCCCTCGACCGGCTCACCGAGAAAGTGCTCACACTTCTTGCGCTCTTCGATGAAGCGCGCGACTTCGCCAGGCAAGTTCTGCGCAAGACCACCGAAAGAGGCCAGTGCCGCAGCGAGAAAGAGGAGGGTTTTCATGCCACCTAACGAACGAAAGTAAGCCGCCCGCCGAAGGCGGGTCGGCTTGACTGCACAGTTAGACCCAGAAGCCAGCACGGGAAACCCCAGCTTGACGACGGGCGCAAACTGCGAAAAAGCACGGCGCCACGGAGGCGGCGCAATGCTTGCAAAATGATAGCTGGTAGCTCTTGCTGCACAAGGGCTAGAGGCCAAAAACGCTTGAAACTGGCGCAGCACCCCAAGGCGAAGCCCGGCACACGGTAAAAACCCAGCGAATAAATGCTTGAGAAGGTGAATGCCGGTGAATAAAACATGGGCCTGAATAAAGCGGGTTTCTAAGCGGCTAACGCCCTGAGTTCAGCCGCCGCCGTAGGCGGTCGGCTGCGACGAATGGTTAGACCCGAAGGCCAAAAGGGGGCGCCCTGACTTGAAGACGGGCGCGGCCCATGAAAAAGCGCTGCGCCACGGAAGCGACGCAACGCTGCAAGAATGATAGCTGGTGGCGCTTACTGCAAAAGCGCTGGAGGCAAAAAAGGCTTGAAACCTGCGCAGTGCAGACAGGCGAAGCCCGGCGCAGCGCCAAAACCCCAAAGGAGAAACCTTTGAGATTGGCGAAGCGCTGGAATAAATGCTGGCCTGCATAAAGCGGAATATGAAGGGACTAACGCCCTGAGTTCAGCCGCCGCCGTAGGCGGTCGGCTGCGACGAACAGTTAGACCCGAAGGCCAAAAGGGGGCGCCCTGACTTGAAGACGTGCGCGGCCCATGAAAAAGCGCTGCGCCACGGAAGCGACGCAACGCTGCAAGAATGATAGCTGGTGGCGCTTACCGCACAAGCGCTGGAGGCCAAAAAGGCTTGAAACCTGCGCAGTGCAGACAGGCGAAGCCCGGCGCAGCGCCAAAACCCCAAAGGAGAAACCTTTGAGATTGGCGAAGCGCTGGAATAAATGCTGGCCTGCATAAAGCGGAATATGAAGGGACTAACGTTGGAGGCCAGCGGCAGCCGAAGGCTGTCGCGACTGGGCCGACGGGTTAGGCCCTTGCCTACTCATTACATTTGTATTCACTGACCATTCCAATGGCTTGTGCCAGTGCAGCCAAAAGGGCCGCAGTGGCACTGTATAGATACGCCGCACCTACCAAGACTGCAAGTAGCTGGCTAGTTGACTTCAAGGCTGTTGAAAATGGTATGGCTATGGCAAGTGAGCCAAGCAACCAAAGCAGGCAGATCGGAACAGCGAAAATAACCGGTGCCGTCGCAAGAAAGGTGTAGGCCTCTCTGAAGCTGGTAAACCGTCCCATGCGCTGCCACGCCCAGCACACAAAAATTGCATATGGCGCGGCAACAACGAAGGTCGCGACTCCGAGAAACCCAGCTGCTTCCAACTGCAACAAAAGAGCGATGCCCGGTGCCGCAAGGGGCAATAGCAGCGTTGACCGAAATAGCGTGAGACCGCGCATGAGATGGCCTAACGGCCAAGGTAAGCGGCTGGCTGAAAGCCAGTCCGCTTGAGCGCAGAGTTAGACCCGAAGGCCAAAAAGGGAGCGCCCTGACTTGAAGACGGGCACAACCCACGCAAAAGCGCTGAGCCACGGAAGCGGCGCAGCACTGCAAGAATGATAGCTGGTGGCGCTTGGCTGGCAAGCGCTGGAGGCCAAAAAGGCTTGGAAAGCCTTTGAGAGATGCGAAGCGCTGGAATAAATGCGGCCTGCATAAAGGGGGAATATGAAGGGACTAACGGCCAAGGTAAGCCGCCCGCCGTAGGCGGGTCGGCTTGAGTGCAGAGTTAGGCACGATTGCTAAAGAAGCCATGAAACAGCCTGAAGAAATAGCCAGCCAAAGATAAAGAATAACGGTATGACAAGAAGCGCAAAGACGAAAAATTCAAGCGCCATACGTTTCCATCGTTCGTGCTGTCCAACTTTGAGTCGGACAGCAATCTTGAAGGCAATAGAGCTAACCAACTCTTGAACAAGCAAAACGAAGGATTCGGTAATCACGTTTTCGCAGACTAACGGCCAAGGTAAGCGGCTGGCTGAAAGCCAGTCCGCTTGAGCGCAGAGTTAGACCCGAAGGCCAAAAAGGGGCGCCCTGACTTGAAGACGGGCACAACCCACGCAAAAGCGCTGAGCCACGGAAGCGGCGCAGCACTGCAAGAATGATAGCTGGTGGCGCTTGGCTGGCAAGCGCTGGAGGCCAAAAAGGCTTGAACCTGCCGAAGCGAACGCAGGCGAAGCCCCGCAGAGCGCCAAAACCCCCAAGGAGAAACCTTGGAGAAAGGCAAAGCGCTGGAGTTAATGGCGGCCTGCATGACGCGGAATGTGAAGGGACTAACGATAAAGGTAAGCGGCTGGCCTTTGGCCAGTCCGCTTGACTGAATGGTTAGGGTGCGCTGTTAAGTATTCCATATCGCGCAGGCTTCCTCTAGGTCTCGTTCATAACACCATGCCTCCACTACGGAAGACATGTTCTTGGAAATATAATCGAGAGATTTAATGACGATGCCCCGCTGAGGGTCTTGGAAATTAGATTTTAATTCTGTATTTATACATAACACGCCTAAATATTGTTCCAGAATTGGATCTCCATTTTTATCGAGAGAACCCGTCAGTGTAATTTCAAGAAGACGCGGAAATAGATAGGAAAGTGCTTCTGTTGTAAGCAGACAAAGACTCCCATAAAGCGGGTGCCCCAAATGTTTAGTCTCTAAATTTCGTAGTGGGCATGGTTCAATTTTCTTGCTGAGTTCTTCGCATTCCGGGCAACAACCTCTATTAGTGAAATGTTCGGGTCGATGGAATGATGAAAAGGTTTCGTATGCCTCTTCTATAAGACGCGACAGACTCATGTTTTCCTAACGAACGAAAGTAAGCCGCCCGCCGAAGGCGGGTCGGCTTGACTGCACAGTTAGACCCAGAAGCCAGCACGGGAAACCCCAGCTTGACGAC